>JBJOOR010000004.1:0-251089 GCA_046051225.1 Bacteroidota bacterium
TCTCTGACGAAACAATTAAAAAACATTTTTACATTTACGCAAGTAAATATGTTGCAATTATTACAATGAAACAAAACTATTTGTTAAAAACAAAACCACTTACATACTCGTCAGCCACACATAAGGCTTGGCTACAGACGAGTACAAGCAGGTTTTTTTTTAAGATGAATAAACTAGTAATTTATGTAGTTATAATTAGCCTTAGCATTAATTTTTGCCAAGCACAAAAACAAGGTAATTATTGGAAATTAGGCAGAAGAGGAGCAATTAATTTTAATGGGGGGGGGGGCAAGTACAAAGTAATGATACTTGTAAAGAAATACTAGGCGAATCTTCTACTACCATGTGTGATACAAGAGGTAATTTATTATTTTATTCAAATGGAATTAAAGTGTATAATAGATTAGATAGAATAATGCCGAATGGCAGTAATTTTAATCATGGTACAATATCAGATGGATATATAGCCCAAGATTATTTGCCCATTTGGAATGGTGTAACATCAATACCATTTGTGGGTGATTCCAATAAATTTTATATATTTTATGTTAATTTAGAATATTATGAAACAAATGGGGGAAATGTGTTTCCTAATAAGTTGAAATATTTAGTAGTAGATAAAACTTTAGATGGGGGTTTGGGCGATGTAGTATATAAAGATAGTTGTATTGCATGTGGTGTTGATACACTTCTGTCGGGCAATATTTTTACAATCCGTCATGGTAATGGTAAAGATTGGTGGTTAATAGCCAGAAAATATCATAGCAGTTTGTTTTACAAAGTATTGATTGATTCGAGTGGGGTTCATAAAGCAGATACACAAAGTGTAGGCATACCTTATATGGAGACAGGGTATTTTCAAGGATTTTCGTCTTTTAATTTTCAAGGTAGTAAGCTATCATATATTTTTTCGCCAACGGATACGGGTAAGAAATTTGGAAGAATAGAGTTTTTTGATTTTGATAGATGTACGGGAATAATTAGCCATCAAAAAAAGGAAGATTATAGATTACTGCCAGATACCTTGGGTTTATATAGTTGTATGCTATCTCCAAATGAAAGATATTATTATACAACAGATTATGATAAAATTTTCCAGATGGATATGCAGGCGCCCAATTTAATTGCTTCCAAAATATTAATAGCAAGGGCGGATAATACACCTACACCCAGTCCTTCTCACTTTTATCAATTAAAATTAGGACCCGATGGTAAAATATACGTAGGTTTTTATGGAGGTAATTATTATATGAGTGTAATTAATAACCCCGATAATGCTGGGGCGGCTTGTAATTTTGTATATAAGCAATTATACTTTGGTGGCTTAACAGGTGGTGTATTGCATACAGCCGATGGGGCTTTGCCCAATAATCCTAATTATGCATTAGGTAAAATAGATTGTGGGGTGGGGATGGAGAAGCAGTTAGCAGTGGGAAGTGGGCAGTTGGTGGTATATCCAAACCCAGCTTCGCAGTCAATAGTTATTAGTCATCAGTCTCTCGAACTAAATTGGGAAGTAAATACAATAGAAGTAACTAATCTACTTGGGCAGCAACAAAATGTAAGAGTTGAAAAACTAACTACTGAAAACTGCCAACTGAATACTGCCAACTTGCCTTCGGGTATTTATTTCATTAAAGCTACTGATGTAAACGGCAATGTAAAAGTTGGTAAGTTTGTGAAACAATAAAATATTTCCGCCAAGATGATTGCCCTCACTCATCTCTAAATTGGTTTTAATACCGCTTGGGATGGTATATTGAATGGTGCTTTGCAATAACTGGGCGCTTATGTATTTTTTGTTTCTTTCATCAATCCTAGCACCCATCAAAAAGAAATGTATAAAGGCAATGTAATATTGTTGAGGCATAAACATAGGCTTTCGGTAAATTATGAAAGCTTTTTTGCTTTGCTGATACAGCTTACTATAGCTTTTTAAATTTAAAATTATTCATCCACAATTTTATTCCGATATTAGCAACCTAAAATAAAAATAACGAATCATGAAATCAACACCATTCGAAAAAATACATTTACAATTAGGTGCTAAAATGGCTGAATTTGCTGGCTACAATATGCCTATTACTTATAAAGGAATTAATGAAGAACATCATTGTGTAAGAAAAGCAGTAGGCGTATTTGATGTAAGCCACATGGGCGAATTTATTGTAAGGGGCAATGGTGCTTTAGATTTAATACAACGGGTAACAACTAATGATGCTTCGAAATTAATTATCAATCAAGCACAATATAGTTGTATGCCTAATAATGATGGCGGCATTGTAGATGATTTGTTGGTGTATCGTGTTAGCGAAAATGGATATATGTTAGTAGTAAATGCAAGCAATATTGAAAAAGATTGGAATTGGATTATGCAGCATAATACAGCAAATGTTGATATGGAAAACATTAGCGATAAAACAGCATTGTTGGCCGTTCAGGGTCCAAAAGCAATGGAAGTATTACAAAAATTAACGGATGTAAATTTAGCCGATATAAAATATTATCATTTTACAAAAGGTACTTTTTGTGGCTTTGAAAATGTATTAATTTCTGCCACAGGCTATACAGGCGCAGGTGGTTTCGAAATTTATTTTGATGAAAAAAATGCAGAAACAATTTGGAATAAAATATTTGAAAGTGGCGCAGCACATGGCATTCAGCCTGTTGGTTTAGCTTGTAGAGATACACTTCGTTTAGAAATGGGTTTTTGTTTATATGGCAATGATATTAACGATACCACATCGCCAATTGAAGCAGGATTGGGTTGGATAACAAAATTTACTAAAGACTTTACCAACAGAGCCGCTATCGAAAATCATAAAAAAAATGGAACTGCCAGAAAATTAGTAGGTTTTGAAATGGTGGATAGAGGCATACCACGGCATGATTATAAAATAACTGATGCCCAAGGCAATGAAATAGGAATTGTAACCAGCGGCACACAATCGCCATCGTTAAACAAAGCCATAGGCATGGGTTATGTGCCAATGGATAAAGCCGCCATCGATTCTGAAATATATATTCAGGTACGTGATAAGCATTTAAAAGCTAAGGTGGTGAAAATTCCATTTTATACTGTTTAAAAAAAGTTTGGTGACAAAAGATTTTTGTTTACATTTATTGAATAATTTTTTAACAAAAAAACTAAAACCTTTTCGTCATGAAAAAAAATCTACTCATTCTTTTTGTAATGGCATTATCGCTTTTTAAGCTTGATGCCTACAGCCAATGTACACCAACGGGCAATCAAATTTTTAATACTGCCTTTGGAGAGCCTGGCATGGTAGCTCGATACAGCGGTTATATGTGTGCAGCGCATGATACTTTAGTAGCTGATAATATGGGCGGTGGGCAAAATGATTTCCGTTTTAATGATGGCGATGGCTATGGTATCAGATTAGTATCGGGTTCGGTGATTACTATTTCAATATTTAATTCGCTTGATACTATTTCAATTACGATGAATGATACATCGTGTGCTGGTAATGTAATATCATCAGCCTATGCACCACCAAATGTAAATAATACACTAACTTTTACAGCGCCATATACAGGTATGTTTAGAATTGTGTTTAATAAAAACGGATTTTGCGGTGGTTCAAGCGTTCAGCCATTAGGAGCTGTAATAGTAGCATTAACCAATGGCGGCTCTATAACTTGTCCAGCAGCACCCATGAATGATAGTATTTGCGGCGCAATGGCTATTACATTGGGCACTGTTTATACAGGCGATAATTCTTATGCAAACATTACTGATGCTTTTGATACATTACAAGTAGTACCGGCTGGGTACAATTGTTCGCCACCTAATAATACCATGTGGTATAGCTATACACCTACCGTTACTACATTTTATGATTTCACATTATCATCTCCTTCTTGTGGCTTGTTTGGTCGTTCGGGAATGATACTTTTAAAAGGTGCTAACTGTTCCGATTCTGTTTTAAGTGCTACTTGTTTGAATTCGCAAGCTGCCGCAGGCACAAGCATAACATCTAAAGTAATGCTTACTGCTGGTGTTACAGTTTATTTTATGATTGATGGAAGAGCAAGCTCTTCAGGTGTATTTAATGTAACCATTAACACATCGCCACCACCGCCTGCCAACGATACTATTTGCAGCGCTGTAACCATGCTTATTAATAATACCTACAATGGTAATAATGCAAATGCATTACCTACTGATCCAATGGATGCATTTGTAATGGGCACAGGATATACTAATTGCAGCGGCTCTATATCTGGTTCAATGTGGTATAAATTTACCCCAACTACAAGCGGCAATTATAATATTAATACAGCATCATTTGCCAATGTAGGGTTAAGCACTTCTATTGCTTATTTTACAGGTACTAATTGCAATAGCACTTTAACGTATGTAAATTGTTATAGAGGGCCATCGCCTAATAATCTTACCAACAATGCTGTTTATACAACTTTTATGACAGGCGGACAAACTTATTATTTTATGGTAGAAGGCGTTAATAATGGTAATACTTCAGGCACATTTAGCATTGGTATTACACAAGGGGCACCATCGCCTGCCAATGATACTATTTGTGGTGCAATAACATTAGTATTAAACACCGTAGTAATTGATGATAACACCAATGCATTAGTAAACGACCCTATGAACCAAGCTATTGTAGCGGCTGGATATACAAATAATACATGTGGTACACCCAACAATATTTTGTGGTATAAATTTACAGCACCCGATACAGCAAATTTTGTAATTGAAACTACATCGCCTGCTACTGGTGGCTTGCATGCCCACGTAGGTGTGTTTGCTGCTACTCGTTGCGATACCAATGCATTTACACCCAATCCTGATAGATGCTATGAAGGTTGTAATATTGGTACTACTAAAGATGATACCATAAAATTAAATGGTGGTATTACTTATTATATTTTTGTAGATGGCTATCAAGGTACTAAAGGGCAATATACTATTGAAATATTAGGCACAGCTACAGGCATTTATTCGATGGATGTAATGGAAAATACAATTACCATTGCACCAAATCCTACTAGCAATTATTTCAGAATAAAATTTGAACAGGCTATTACCGAAAATACAAAAGTAGAAGTGTTGGATTTATTAGGCAGAATAGTATATACTTCAACCATTAAATCGGGTAGCAATGCTTCCGATGTTGATTTATCAAGCTTAGCAAATGGCAATTACTTTGTTAAAATAAGCAACGAAAAAACAATTTTGTATCATCAACAAATTGTAAAACAATAAAACTTGGTAAGCACCTATTATAATAAAAGCCATCTTGAAATTTCAAGATGGCTTTTTATTTTAATAAACTTTATTTTCATTTTAATATTTCAAATCTTATTGCGTTGATTGTTTTATCTGTTATCTTAAAACGTTCATCCTGCCTCATTCCTAGCACCCAAACTATATAATCGCCACTGCACAACAACCAAGTTTTTTCTTTTTCGATGATGCTTAATTTTTGTTGTGTAAAAAAATCGCTTAGCTTTTTTTTCTTTCGGTTCATGCCCAATGGATAAAAATAATCGCCTTGTTTCCATCGTCTTAATACCAACGGAAATGTAATATTTTTTGCATCCATCATGGCTATATTTTTATCATTTTCAAATTTCATTTCGGCATGCCAATCTATTTTTTTTATTTTTAAAATAGCATTAAGCAATTGTATTTCGTTTTGATTTTGTTCAATAAATAGTACCGAGTTTTCTTTTGGTTTATTATCTGTAATAATTAAAAAATGTTGATGCAAAACCATTCTAAATTTTTCGGAAAAATATTCAGCACCCGATTTTAATTCTTTAGCTTCCACTATAGAATCAACCTGCGAAGCATTGAATCCAAAAGGTTTCAGCATTTCAAACAATAAAGTTGAATAAGCAACATGATGATGAATCAATTTTAAATTAATACGCCATTCGGTTTTATGTTGAACTATGGCTTTACTTATTTTTCGTTGAACAGATGCAGCAAAAATATTTTCGGTAGCTGCAAATCGTTCTATATTTTTTTGCATAGTTTTTTCGAAAGAAGGATTTATTTCTTTCAGCAATGGAATAATTTGATGCCTAATTTTATTTCTTGTATAATCATCATTTAAGTTGCTGCTATCGGTTCTGAACGGAATAGAATGTTGCTTTGCATATTCTTCTAATTCATTTCTTTCGGCAAATAAAAGCGGACGAACAATTTTTTCGTTTCGGCTGCTAATACCCGTTAATCCTGCAATTCCAGTACCTCTAATTAAATTTATAAAAGTAGTTTCAATGCTATCGTTTAAATGATGAGCTGTTGCAATTTTATCAAATCCAATTTCTGTTCTTAATTTTTCAAACCATTCGTATCTTAAATTTCGAGCAGCTTGTTGTATGCTTAATTTATTTTCGGTGGCATATTTTTCAGTATCAAAATGCACTACATGAAAATCAATTTTTAATTGTTCGGCTAATGTTTTTACAAATTGTTCATCTTCATTTGCTTCATTGCCACGTAGTTGAAAATTGCAATGCGCTACTACAATTTTATAATTAAGCTGATGTAACAAAACACTTAACACAACCGAATCGCAGCCACCACTGCAAGCCACAATAATTTTTTCATTTGCAGAAAAAAGTTTTTGTGATACAATAAACTCATTTAATCTTTTCTCAATATTCATATTATGCTTTTACTAATTCTGTTTTTAGGATTAGACTTCTTCGAAAAATGCTTATTAATGACCTCATCTTAATCTTCTCCATCCCGAATGTTCGGGAGAGAAGAATGGTATTTTTCGATGATGTCTATTATTTTACTGCTAACTAATTACTGAAAACTGCTTACTGATTTATTCATTATGTTGTGTCATGGTTAGCTCAATTCCAATTGTACCAAATGCAAAAATCATTTCAATGGCTTTGTCAATTTTTGGGTCGATTATTTTTTTTTCATCGGCGGTAAATTTTCCTAATACATAATTTACTTGCCTGCCTTTCGAAAATTCGCTACCAATTCCAAATCGTAATCTTGGATAGTTATTGCCTTGCAAATCAGCATCAATGCTTTTTAATCCATTATGTCCGCCATCGCTTCCTTTGGGCTTTAATCTTAATGCACCTAGTGGCAAAGCCAAATCATCTAGCAATACTAAGCAATTTTGTTTTTCAATTTTTAATTCATTCATCCAATATCTTACAGCCTTGCCGCTAAGATTCATAAAGGTGGTAGGTTTGATAAAATAAAAAGTTCTGCCCTTATATTTTGTTTCGGTTATAAATGCATTTCCTTTTTCGATAAATCGTAATTGCTTATCGCTTGCAATTTTATCTAATACCATAAACCCGATATTGTGTCGGGTATTTTCATATTCTGTTCCAATATTTCCTAATCCTGCTATTAAGTATTTCATAAGTTGGGTAATAAAAAAAAGCTGCTCAAAAATAATGAGCAGCTTTTTTAAATTTTAGTTTTTGTAAAAATGATTTCGAAAAGAAATTATTTTTTATCCATCATTTTTTTGCATTCGGCTGTGCAGGTATGCCCTTTTTCGCCATGCTTAAAGCTACATTTGTCTTTCGTACATTCTTTGTTGCACACATGTTCTTTCATTGCCATTTTCTTTTCCATTTTTTTGTCGCTCATGTTTCCTTGAGCATTTACAGCGCCGATTGTGAATGTGGCTAAAGCAACCACCATTAAGATTTTTTTCATGATAAATATTTTTTGTTTTTGTTTTAGATACGGCTAAAACTAATTTTTATTTTACAACCCGTATGTTGCATTTATAAAACCATTTACGAGCAAAAAACAATCTTGGATTTATTTTATTCAAAAAAAATTATTTTAATATTTCAAATTCAACACGTCTGTTTTTGGCTCTGCCTTCTTCGGTTGTATTATCAGCTATTGGATTAGATTCACCAAAGCCAAAAGCATCTAATCTTGTATCTACAACGCCTTTGGTTACTAAATAATCTCTAACGGCATAGGCTCTTTCTTGGCTCAATTTTTTATTTGATTCTTTTGAACCTACATTATCTGTATAACCCGAAATCATTAGTCTGTATTTAGGATTTTGAACCATCATATCTGCCAATGTATCTAAGCTTGTAAATGAGTTAGCTTTAATTTGTGCTAAGCCTGTTTCAAATTCCAAATTGCTAAATACTTTATCTACTATATGCTGTTCTTCATCGGTTAATTTCTTTTCAGGGCAGCCTTTATTTTCTTTAGTGCCTTTTTTGAATTTGCATTTATCTTCATTATCAGTAATGCCATCGCCATCAGTATCAGGGCAACCATAAGATTCTTTAGGTCCTTTTAAATCAGGACATAAATCATCAATATCAGCCACACCATCTTTATCTCTATCAGGGCAACCTTGCAAATCGGCAGTACCAGCTTTATCTGGGCATCTATCTTTTTTATCGCTAATACCATCTTTATCTTTATCGGGGCAACCATTTAGTTTTTTATCGCCAGCTGCATCAGGGCATTCATCATCTTTATCTGCAATGCCATCGCCATCGGTATCAGGGCAACCTTTTAATCGCTTTACGCCAGCTACATCAGGGCATAGGTCTAAAGAATCCATTACACCATCACCATCTCTATCAGCACAGCCTTTAAATTTTTTAACACCAGGTACATCAGGGCATTTATCATCTTTATCAATAATACCATCGCCATCGGTATCGGGGCAACCTTCGGTTTCGCAAGTGCCTTTTTCTTTAGGGCATTTATCAAACTTATCTGATACTTTATCACCGTCTTTATCTTTCTTTAATTTTTTGGCAATTGGAATACATAATCCAAAAAAGAAATTAGCTCCTTTTATTTGCCCTATGCCTAATAAACTTCCAAAATTTGAGGTGCCAAAAAATGCAGGGCCTAATCGCATTGATATACCTAGTTCGGTACTTTTCCATCCTGGCCTGAACACTAATGGCATAGATACATCAAACCATTTATATTCTATTCGGGGCGACACCGATAATACACTTGATAATCGTGAGCCATTTAAATCAATTCTTTTTCTTGCTCCTACAATATAAATAGCACTTATATAAATGTGTTCTTTTATTTTATAATCGCCTGTTAGTGTTAATGTGGTAGGTAGTTTAGATTTGAATGTAGTTGAACCACTTGTAACTGCTTGTGGTGCTACATTATTTAAAACTTGAACAATATTATCTGATGATTTAATATTCTTAATGGTATCTATTTTACCCCATTTCACGGTATCTAATAATGCAGTAGATTGATTTACTAAAATATGGGCGAATTTAACATTATCGTTGGCATAGGTTAAATGCCCCCAATCATTAATGGCAAAACCAATTCTGTATTTATATTTATTTACCATAGGGTTGCGGCTTTGTTTGCAATCCATGGTGTAATAATATTTTCGTTCGGGGCGATATTCGTATTCGGCACCAATATCCATTCCCCAGCCTGCGCCTAATTTATCTGATCCAAATAGCCATTTTTTCATTCTATCTACAGGCTTATCTAATACTGCTTTTGTATTGGTAAAATCTGAAATGCCAAAATATTTTTCGCTTGTGTAGGTTAAATTTGCATCTACATTATAGGCTGCTATACTATCTTTTGATGCCATTCTGAATTCAAGATTTTTGTTTTCGAGCTGCACCATTAATAAGCCTCTATCTCTTTTTATGGTTAAACCTGCTTTTACAAAATGCTGTTTTTTATCATACACAATTCGGGCATAGGTAAGCGACCATTCCGACATCATATTTATATTTAGCTTAAAATGATTATCGTTGCTATTTAAATAATTATAATAATTGGTAGATGAATTGCTCCAACCACCTTCTAAAGATTTTATTAAATCTTCGGATACGCCATAGGTTTGAATAAACATTCGTAATCGGGTACAAAAGGCAATTGAGTTTTTTTCATTCCATGAAAACATGGCTGATATACCACGGTTTTCGTTTTCAAACGACATGTTATGTGGCTTTCCATTTTGATATTTTATAAGATGTGATGCCCAATCAAATGAAGTATCTTTTATAGCTTTTAATATTGGCACTTTGCCATCGTAGCCCATGTAATCATTGCGTACAGACATATCCATAGAACCCAAATTCATATAAAACATCTGACGTGAATCGGCTATGCTTGAGGGGTTAAGATATAAGCCTTGTGTGCCCGAATAATTGCTGATAGAATAGCCCATTAAATTTTGGGCATTAGTTTGTTTAACGGCTATTAGCAAAAGCAACAAAAGAAGAATCTTTATTTTTTTCTTCATAATAATTTATTGTGAATGTGAGAATAAAAAGGAACTCGAAAGTACGCAGGCTTACTTACATCAGCAAATTTAATTTTTATATAATTAAGCAATGAAGTATAAAAAGCATTTTCTTCAAAATTCAGGGTGTATTAAATGGCTTAACATTTATGCGGCTATACTAACCAAATGCAGTATTTTAATGGTATATATTTTAGTTTGTAATTATCGTATGTATTTATCTACAAATTGCATATAAATCATAATTACGGCAGCAGCTGTCATTAAAATTAATGTTGCAAATCCAAGAATGTTTGAAAGTTTTCCGTTGGTATATTTGCCCATTACTTTTTTGTTATTGGCAATGTGTAGAATGATTGCTATTAAAACGGGCGCTGTTAGTCCGTAAAGAATGGCAGAATAAACAAGTGCTTTGATTGGTGAAATGCCAATATAATTCATCAGCAATCCTAATATTAGCGAAATGGCAATGATGATATAAAATGCTTTTGCTTCATGAAATTTTTTATCAAGCCCTTGTTTCCAGCCAAATGTTTCAGTGATGATGTAAGAAAGCGAACCGCTTAAAACAGGAATGGCTAAAACTCCTGTACCGATTACACCTGTTGCAAAAAGTAAGTATGCAAAATTGCCTGCCAATGGTTTTAATGCCTGTGCTGCTTGTTCAACTGTGTTGATTTGATGAATGCCGCTATTGAACAAAATTGTTCCTGTAGTGAGAATGATAAAGAACATTACAATATTTGAAAACAGCATTCCAAAATCTACATCTTGTTTCATTTCGTGCATTATTTTTTTGTTTAGCACTAAATGGTTTTTTTTATGCTGCATGTTTTCTACTTCCATAGTGGCCTGCCAAAAGAAAAGATAAGGCGAAATAGTTGTGCCAAGAATAGCTACAAGAATGCTGATAAAGTTTTTATCAAATTTTATGGTGGGAATAAAAGTGCCTTTCAAAACTGCTGTCCAATCTTGCTTGTATAAAAACGGAACAATCAAATAAACTAAAAGAACTATGCATAGATATTTGAGAATGGTTGCCATTTTTTGATACGGTAAATAAATAATCAACACTAAAAGTATGGCAGTAAAAACTATACTAAAAAAAATTGCATGAATAGAAGGGAATAAAAGATTGCCTACTGCTCCCATGCCTGCAATGTCGGCACCAATGTTCATTACTATTGCAGGAAAACTAAACAGAACCATTAAATACAAAATAGGTTTTGAATAATTTGTTTTAAGTGTTCCTGTTAAACCCTGTGAAGTAACCAAGCCAATTCTTGCACACATTTCTTGAATGGCAGCCATTAAAGGAAATGTAATGAGTGCAGTCCATAAAGTTGAAAGCCCATATTGAGCGCCTGCTTGTGAGTATGTTGCAATGCCCGATGGGTCGTCATCGCTTGCACCAGTTATAAGCCCTGGCCCAAGTAGTTTTAAAAAGCGAACGAATTTATTTGAAAATGGTTTTTTTTTGTTCATTTTTTAATTGCGGCAAATTGGTTTAACAATTAGCCAATACATCTATTAAATGCATGGTTTTAATAGGTATGTTTTCTTTATTTATTTTGCCTTGCAAATGCATTAAGCAGCTAATATCGGTACTAATTATATATTCGGCAGATGTGGCAATGGCATTATCTAATTTTTGAGTAGCCATACCATTTGATATATCATCATATTTTACAGCAAATGTGCCACCAAAGCCGCAGCAATTATCAGTATCTGTCATTTCTACTAGTTCTAATCCTTTTACATGTTTTAATAGTTCACGGGGTTCGGCTTTTATTTTTATTTCTCTAAGGGCAGCACACGAATCGTGGTAAGTAGCTTTGGCTTCAAGCGTAGCGCCAAAATCTGTATATTTTAATTTGTTTACCATAAAATCGCTAAACTCAAAAATGTTTTTGCCTACATTTTTACAAGTATTATGATGCGCCGAGTTTTCGAATAATTTAGGATAATAGTTTTTTACAAAACCACAGCATGAAGCACTGGGTGTAACCACAATTCTATCACCACCAAAATCTTTTAAAAACTTTTCGCCTACGCTTCTTGCTTGGTCCCAAAAGCCAGCATTAAAAGCTGGCTGACCACAGCAAGTTTGATTAGCATTATAGTTAACCTTACATCCTGCTTTTTCAAGCAATTTTATCATATTTAATGCAGTGTTGGGATATAACTGATCTACAAAGCATGGAATGAAAATATCTACTGTCATATTTATATATTATGATTCGGTGGTAAAGCACAAAGATAATTTTTTGGTTGATATACTTATCACACAAAACAAGGCATCCTAAAAATATTTTTTTAGCTATCATTAAGTATCTAATTTATTTAGAATAAAAACGGTATTTTCGAAGAAGTATAATTGAATTAACTAAATAACCAATAACTTATTAACGAATACCACAAATGATTAATCTGCTATTCATTATTCAATTATCAACTATTTGCTGCTAAATATTTTTATACTTTTTAATTGGTTATTTAAAAATAAGCATTTAATATTGCAACGTTAACGCATAGTAGTTGTTAATCCAACAAATAAAAATCAATCTACAGTTTTAAGAATTCATCTTAGTATAAACTGTTTTCAATTTAAAATTATCGCTTCACTTACATCACTTCATGTGATTTTATTATTCCAAATTTATTTATAAAAAATGACATACGACATTCTTCAACTTAACGAGTTAATACTACCCGAATTGCATGATATTGCTATACAGATGGGGTTAAAAGACTATCAAAAATTAGAAAAAAATGATTTGATTTATAAAATAATTGATACTCAAGCATTAAATGCTAAACCTAAAGTAGATGCTGTGGTTGAAAAAAAACCAAGAGCTAAAAAGCCAATTGTAACTAAACCAATTGCTACTGAAAAGGTAGAAGAAACAAATGTGCCGATTATTGATGTTGAACAAAAAATTGAAAGTTCAAATATCGAACCTATTAAAGAGGAAGCAGCTAAAGAAAAAACAAAACGTAAAAAAATAGAAGTGGTGGCGGCGCCTATTATTGCCCAACAACCTATTGCCGAAACATCACAACCTATCGAGGCTATGCCTGCTCAACCAATTGTAGCAGCTACACCCCAAATAAAAACTGATGCTACAGCAACTACCGAAAATGCTGCGCCTGCTCAACCTGTATCTACATCGCAACCGCCGCAACCACAGTTGCCACGTAATCCTAATCAACAAAACCCAAATAATACTACACAGCTTCAACGTAGCCAAGCACCACGATTAAGCCAATTCAATGTAGAGTTAGAAGGTATGATTCCTGGCGAAGGTGTATTAGAAATGATGCCCGAAGGTTATGGCTTTTTGCGCAGTGCCGATTATAATTATTTGAATTCGCCCGATGATATTTATGTATCGCCATCGCAAATAAAATTGTTTGGTTTAAAAACTGGTGATACTGTGGTAGGTACTATTCGACCACCAAAAGAAGGCGAAAAATATTTTGCTTTATTAAAAGTTGAATCTATTAATGGTAAATCGCCCGAAGAGGTAAGAGACCGTGTGCCATTTGATTATTTAACGCCCATGTTTCCTAACGAAAAATTTAATCTATGTTATGATGGTGGCAGCTATAGTACTAGATTGATGGATTTGTTTACACCCATTGGCAAAGGGCAAAGGGGCTTAATTGTGGCTCAACCAAAAGTGGGTAAAACTGTTTTATTAAAAGAAGTGGCTAATGCCATTGCCAAAAATCATCCTGAAGTTTATTTAATTGTATTATTGATTGATGAACGCCCAGAGGAAGTAACCGATATGGAACGTAGTGTAAATGCCGAAGTAATAGCATCTACATTCGACGAACCTGCTGATAAGCATGTAAAAGTAGCCAGCATTGTGTTGGCAAAAGCTAAGCGATTGGTAGAATGTGGTCATGATGTAATGATATTGTTAGATAGCATTACCCGATTAGCCCGTGCTTATAATACCGTTGCACCATCATCAGGTAAAGTATTAAGCGGTGGTGTAGAAGCTACTGCATTATTAAAACCAAAACAGTTTTTTGGTGCTGCTCGTAAAATAGAAAAAGGTGGTTCGCTTACTATTTTGGCTACTGCATTAATTGAAACAGGTAGCAAAATGGATGAAGTAATTTTTGAAGAATTTAAAGGCACTGGCAATATGGAATTATTGTTGGATAGAAAATTAGCCAACCGCCGCATATTCCCGGCTATGGATGCTATAGGCAGTAGCACACGTAGAGAAGATTTATTATTGGATAGAGAAACATTGCAACGTATGTGGATTTTAAGAAACCACTTAGCCGATATGAAAGCCGAAGAATCGATGGACTTTTTATTAAAACACATGAGAGGTACAAAAACCAACGAAGAATTTATTATTAGTATGAATGGGTAATAGAATAGTTTGTAGCAATAAGTAATAAGTCTCGAACGTTTGGGATAGCAAATAAAAAAAGTCAAGTTTTAACGCTTGACTTTTTTGTTTTAGTTGATTTAGTGTTTGGCTCATTGTTTCACAAACTTACCAACTTTTACATTGCCGTTTACATCAGTAGCTTTAATGAAATAAATACCCGAAGGCAAGTTGGCAGTTTTCAGTAGGCAGTTTTCAATAGTTAGTCTTTCTACTATAATATTTTGTTTTTGACCAAGTAGATTTGTTACTTCTATTGTATTTACTATCCCGAACGTTCGGGACTTATTACTCATCACTACTAACTTTTCCATACATGGATTCGGATATACCTCCAACTGCCCACTTCCCACTGCTAACTGCTTCTCCATCCCTACCCCACAATCTATTTTACCTAAAGCGTAGTTTGGGTTATTGGGCAAAGCCCCATCGGCATTTTTGTGGATACCACCACTAAAACCTCCAAAGTATAATTGCTTATATACAAAATTACAAGCCACTCCAGCATTATCGGGGCTATTGATAACACTCATATAATAATTACTACCATAAAAGCTTACATATATTTTACCATCGGGTCCTAATTTCATTTGATTAAAAATACTTGGACTAGGAGTAGGGGTATTATCACTTCTTGCAATTTTCACTCTATGAGCTAAACTATTTGAATCACCAACATTTAATTGATACAACAGATATCCATCACAAGCATATAAATATAGTCCATTAGGTGAAAAACATAAACTTAAAATAGCCAATGAATCATTGTCGCATTTTAATATTTGATGAATTGGGTGACTTAAATTACCCGTACATCTATCAAAATCAAAAATATCTAATCGCCCTTTTTTTAAGCTTGTATCGGTGGGTGTGAAATGATACCCTAGCTTATTGCCATAAAATGATGAAGATGAAATACCTTGAAAATAACTACTTTCCATATAAGGTGTCCCAATACTTTGTGTATCAGCTTTATGTACACCACTTGAATCTATTAATATTTTATAAAATAAATTACTATGATATTTTCGGGCTATTAACCACCAATCTTTACCATTACCATGTCGAATACATTGTATATTCCCTTCAGCTAAACTATCGCTACCACATACTATACAGCTATCTTTATATACCACATCGCCCAAGCCACCATCCAATGTTTTATCTACTACTAAATATTGCAATCTATTAGGTAGATAGTACCCCCCATTGGGTTCATTAAATTCAAGGTTTTCATAAAACATGTAGTATTTATTAGTATCGCCCACAAATGGGATAAAGTAACCCCATTCCAAATAGGTAAATAGCCTTGGGCTATATATCCATCTGATATTGTACCATGGTTAAAATTATTACCATTAGGCATTATTTTATCTAATCTATTATACACCTCTATTCCATTTGAATAAAATAGTAAATTCCCATTGTTATCGCACATGGTTGATGAACTATGACTAAACACTACTTTACAAGTATCATTTAGGGGGACTTGCCCAATACCACTAATAAAATCTACTGCTGCATGTCTACCTAATTTCCAGTAATTACTTTGCTTTTGGGCTTGAAGTATGGTAGGGCTTAGAATTAGTAAAACAATTACATAAATTACTAGTTTATTCATCTTAAAAAAAACCCTGCTCATACTCGTCTGTAGCCAAGCCTTATGTGTGGCTGACGAGTATGTAAGTGGTTTTGTTTTTAACAAATAGTTTTGTTTCATTGTAATAATTGCAACATATTTTCTTGCGTAAATGTAAACAATGTTTTTTTATTGTTTCGTCATAGACGTTCCGAACATTCGGAAGACCACTTGCATCCTCGTTGGCTATACACATGCCTGCGCCCCAAACAAGGACGAGCCGGGGCATTAAAAATGAGCATAAAACCGATGAAAAGGATAAAAAAAGGAATGCAAGTTTACATTCCATCATTTCACACTTGATTTAATCGAATGCAAGTTTACATTCCATCGTTTCACACTTGTTTTGATCGAATGCAAGTTTACATTCCATCGTTTCACATTTGTTTTGATCGAATGCAAGTTTACATTCCATCATTTCACACTTGTTTTGATCGAATGCAAGTTTACATTCCATCATTTCACATTTGTTTTGATCGAATGCAAGTTTACATTCCATTATTTCACATTTATATAGGCTAACTTCAAATAAGAAATCCATTAATAAACAATTTACAGCCTAAGCATCACCTATTAAAGGCTAATATTAAACAAATGGGGTAAATTTAAAAAGGCGAATCTGTGATAGATTCGCCTTTTTTGTAAAAAATACGCAAGTCTAAAAAAAATTGCCACCTCAAAAAATTATCTTTGCCCCATTATGAGTAAAAAAGTAAGAGTAAGATTTGCACCAAGCCCCACAGGCGGCTTGCACATTGGCGGTGTACGCACTGCCTTGTTTAATTATTTATTTGCAAAAAAACATGGTGGCGATTTTTTATTAAGAATAGAAGATACCGACCAAACTCGATTTGTAGAAGGTGCCGAAGAATATATTATTGAAACGCTGAAATGGTGTGGCATTGAGCCCAACGAGGGCGTAGGCTATGGTGGCAATTATGCGCCTTATCGCCAAAGCGAACGCAAGCCAATGTATAGGCAATATGCCGAACAATTGGTAGAAGCAGGCTATGCCTATTATGCATTTGATACACCCGAAGAATTGGATGAAATGAGAGAACGTATGAAAGCATCGGGCAACCCTGCACCGCAATACAATTGGGCAACCCGTGAATACATGAAAAATTCATTAACGCTGCCTGCCGATGTGGTGAAAGAAAAATTAGCAGCTGGCGAAAAGCATGTAATCCGCATTAAAATGCCTCGAAATGAAGAAGTAAAATTTGAAGATTTGATTCGTGGTTGGGTAAGTTTTCAAACCAATCAGGTAGATGATAAAGTGTTGTTGAAAGCCGATAATATGCCTACTTATCATTTGGCTGTGGTGGTAGATGATTATACGATGAAAATAAGCCATGCATTCCGTGGCGAAGAATGGTTGCCCAGTGCACCAGTGCATGTATTGTTATATAAATATTTAGGATGGGAAGCTGATATGCCGCTGTGGGCACATCTTCCATTAATATTAAAACCTGATGGAAATGGTAAATTAAGCAAACGAGATGGCGATAGATTAGGCTTCCCTGTATTCAGTTTAGATTGGACAACCAAAGATGGCGAAAAGCAAAGTGGCTTTCGTGAACGTGGATTTTTGCCCGATGCATTAATCAATTTTTTGGTTTTATTGGGTTGGAATCCTGGTATTGCACAAGAGATATTTACATTGGATGAAATGGTTGAACGCTTTGATATTGCTCGTGTGCATCAAGCTGGTGCAAAATTTGATTTTGAAAAATGCAAATGGTTTAATCATCAATATGTACAAAAAATAAGCAATTCGGTTTTAGCCGATGTTACTGAAAAAATATTGGCAGAAAAAAATGTAACTGTTGAAAGAGCTTATTTAGAGCATGTTTGCGGCTTGGTAAAAGAGCGTTGCACATTTATGAATGATGTGTGGGATAATGCATTTTTCTTTTTTCAACGCCCAGTTACTTTTGATGTAGAAACTGTAAAACCAAAATGGAATGATGATAAGAAATCATTTTTTGAATTATTGATTGCAAAATTTAATGAATTGGGTGTATGGGGAAATTTAGAAATTGAAAAATGTTTTAAAGATTTAGCTGCCGAAAAAAATATAAAAGTGGGTGAGTTGCAAATGCCTTTCCGCATTATGCTTTGCGGTGGAAAATTTGGTCCACCAGTTTTTGAAATTGCATCAACTATTGGCAAACAAGAAACCATTGAACGCATAAAACAAGCTTTATTAAATTTTTAAATTAATTGAACCACAGAGACACTTCCGTTCCGAAACTTCGGAAGTTCGGAAGTGCCTCTGTGGTTAATCTGTATTCATTGCGAAGCAATCTATGCTATCTATAATTTCTTTTGATAAAGCTGAAATAAGAACTAAGTTTTTGAGTTGAAAATAGATTTCAAGAAATACTAAACAAAAAAACTATGTGTTAAAAACTGTATTTAAAATTATGCAAATTCCATTTACCGATATTGAAACTGTGTTGCTTAAAAAAATTGGTGCAACGGCTGATACATTAAATGTTGAAGCATTTGTGGTAGGTGGATTTGTACGTGATAAAATTTTACAACGCCAAACTAAAGATATTGATATCATGTGTGTGGGTAGTGGCATACAGTTGGCAGAAAAATTAAAAGCAGATTTTTTTCCTGATGCATTTTTAACGGTGTATAAAAATTTTGGAACTGCATTATTAAAAAATGATGATTTTGAAATTGAATTTGTAGGAGCAAGAAAAGAAAGTTATAGAACCGAATCACGAAAACCAATTGTAGAAGATGGAACTTTACAAGATGATTTAAGCCGCCGAGATTTTACTATAAATGCATTAGCGGTTCATATCAATCAACATAATTTTGGCGAATTAGTGGATGAATTTAATGGATTGGAAGATTTGAAAAATGAAATTATTCGTACGCCATTAGAACCAAATATAACCTTTAGCGACGACCCTTTGCGCATGATGAGAGGCATTAGATTTGCAACTCAATTGCAATTTAAAATTCATCCTGAAACATTAATTGCCATCAAAGAAAATCATGAACGAATTAAAATTATTTCGCAAGAAAGAATTACAGATGAATTGAATAAAATTATTCTTTCGGCTACACCATCTATTGGTTTTAATTTATTAGATAAAGTAGGTTTATTGAATATTATTTTTCCTGATTTTGTATTGTTAAAAGGCGCTGAATATATTGATGGAAAAGGGCATAAAGATAATTTTCATCACACCCTGCAAGTGCTTGATAATATATGCATGAGCACAAAAGATTTGTGGTTGCGTTGGGCGGCTATATTGCATGATATTGCAAAACCACAAACCAAACGATTTGAAAAAAATCATGGTTGGACATTTCATGGGCATGAAGTTTTAGGCAGCAAAATGGTGCCTCGAATTTTTAATAAATTGAAATTACCAAATCATGAAAAAATGCGCTTTGTTCAAAAAATGGTATTCCTGCACTTGCGCCCAATATCATTAACTAAAGAAAATATTACCGATTCGGCAATACGCAGATTATTGTTTGAAGCAGGCGAAGATGTAGATGAATTAATGAAACTATGCGAAGCCGATATCACATCAAAAAATAGACAAAAAGTAATTCGATATTTAGAAAATTTTGAACTGGTACGCAAGCGTATGAAAGTAGTAGAAGAAAGCGACCACCTTCGTAATTGGCAACCACCTATTAGCGGCGAATTAATTATGCAAACTTTTAAAATTGAACCAAGCAAAATAGTTGGTATTATTAAAGATGAAATACGGGAACAAATATTAGATGGTAAAATTGAAAACAACTATGAAGCCGCCTTTCAACTAATGCTGCAATTAGGCGCTGCACAAGGCTTAAGTAAAAATTAATTACCAGAAGTGCATTCTACTTTCCAATTCATACTTATTTAAAATACATCAAAAATAATTTAATCAGTAATAATTATTTTTTTCATTTCTATTTTATTCAAACTTTTAATTCGAATAAAATAAATACCTGATTTATTAGCTATTTGTTTTACATTAATATTCACAGCAGGTGCATCAAGCAAAGCTGATGAAAAAATTATTTGCCCATTAATGTCAATCATTTCAAATGAATGTTGCTTGCTTTGGTTATCAAATACAATCAATAATTTATTGTTAGTTGGATTGGGGTAAGCAACATTATCAGTAAAATTAGTAGCTATAAGATCTGTAGATGCTGCACCACCACAATAAATAAATAATCTTGAAGAATTGTTGTTGGTATTAGCTTCATGGGGTTGAAGTGCTGGCCAAATAACAATTTCATTATCTTTAAAAATAGCATAATTAGTCGAATTAAAATGAATTATTGTCCTTAAAGTTATGCTATCGTTTGGCTTTATTGCAATAGGTAAATTATTTACAGTAAACGAATCGTAGGCAGGCAATGAATAACTAAATGGAGTAGGTTGATGCACGTTGGTATCAGCAAACACATAAAAATTCATACTAGTTACACCACTATTAACAAAAGTATCTACGCCATAATTTCCAAGTGTAAAATATAAGCTATCTGATGTATTTATTTTTACCGAATCGCCATGTAATAAAATTAAGTGGCGTACTTGCAAATCGAAATTCAATGTTTGCGAATAGCTTTTAACAGCAAATAAATTAATTAATAATACGGCAATAAGTATTTTAAAATGTTTCATGGTTTTTCTATTTTAAATTTTTGTACAATGCAAATCTACAAAATTTCGGAAATGAAAATTACATAAATTTAATTTATCTTACACGTTCAAATTACACTATCATGAATCACCTGTCGGATATTATTCATCATTTAGATAAAGAAGAAATACGTTCCTATAAATTGTTTGCATCACGTATTCAATTTGAAAATAGTGATGGGAAAATCACAAAATTATTTGATTTAGTAAAAGATAAAAGGCATGATGAAGATGATGATGCTCTAATAAAATTTTTATTTGGAAGTTATAATCATAATGCACACTACAGGCTTAAAAACCGCTTGACTGAAGATGTTCAGCGAAGTTTGTTGATGCACCACTATAATTTAGATGGGAAAATTAATACCATAAATCAAATTATTTTAGCCAGAATTTATTCTTATAAAGGCGGCTATAAACAATCGTTCAATTTTTTAAAACGGGCCGAAAAAAAAGCTGAAGAAGGCTCGTTTTATGATTTGTTAAATATTATTTATGATGAAATTTTAGTGCTTTGTAAATCCTTTCATGGCATTAATCCAGATGAATATATTGATAAGCAAGAAAGCAATAGCAAGCGATTGCAAAAAATTTTAAGAACCAATGCCTTAATTGCTTCGTTAAATTATCAACTTCGACAAACTAATTTTTCGGGCAAAGACGCTAATGTATTGCAAACTATTAGCCGCATAAATAGAAAACTGAATATTGGAAAAGATGTAACCAATTTAGCTGATACACAATTTCAAATTCATGAATGTGTTAAAAATGCTTTGCTATTTAAAAAAGATTTTGCTTCGCTTGAAGAATATTTAAGCAATTCTTTTAAACAATTTTCTAATCAAAAATTATTTACAAAAGATAATTACGATAAAAAAATTGTGCTGCTAATTTGGTTAGTAAATACCTGCTATAAAAACAGACATTTTAAGCAAATGAATCCTTATTTGAATGAATTGAATAAGTCATTAAATGAGTTCAATAAACTTTTTTTTGATAAATATATTTGGGCTTATAATCAAGGCAGAATGCTGTATTACGTAGGTACAAATGAAATTTCGAATGCAATAAATTTATTAGAAGAATACAAATTAAAAGGCAAACAAATTGATGTGATGAACTATGATGTAAATGTTTATTTTAATTTATCAACTTGTTATTTTTTTGAATCTAATTTAAAAAAAGCGAATGAAAATATTGGACATTTATTAAAGAAAAATATTTATACAAAACTATCAGCCGAAATGCGATTAGCAGTTGATATTGTAGATTTAATATTGCAAATAGAATTGAATGAAGATATTTATGCCGAGCATAAATTAAATGAAATTAAAAGAGTTTTTAAATCAAAACTAAATCAATCTTCATTTGAAAAAGAAAAAGAGTTTTTAAAAATTATTCCATTTTTTATTTTCGAAAAAAATGTACATTGGAATAAAACCAAACAAGCCAAAATAGATGAGTTTATGAAAAAATACTATAAACTTGAACCAGGCTCGAATGAAGCCATACACTACACTTTGTGGATACAATCGAAATTGAAAAACGAAAATTATTATAGCTTATTATTAAATGAACTTTCAAAGTAATTATTACGATGCTGAAACTGTATGCGCATCAAAATTATAATTTTCTACTATTTTAATATCGGGATGAAGCGATACACGAACTGGGCATGTACGGGCTACTCGTTCAATCAACATTTGATCTTTATCATCCCAATTATTTGGTGGAAAGCCAATGGTTAAATGTATTTCGCCAATTCTTCTAGGATTGTTATACATCACTTTTGCACATTTAATTTCGGTGCCTGTAAAATCCCATTTTCTGTTTTCTTTTTTACCAAAAATGCCCAATGTGGTTAAAATACAAGCCGCTAAAGATGTAGCCACTAAATCTGTTGGCGAAAAAAATTCGCCTTTACCCATGTTGTCTATAGGCGCATCAGTGGTAATAATAGTTTTAGATTGCAGATGCAAACACTCTGTTCGTAAATTTCCTTTGTAAGTAATTTTTGCGGTCATATCAGAAAATATTTTTTGGTTGAACAAAGTTTAATAACTTTATCCAATAAATCAAGATTAAATTTTTATTTGTTAAAAAAATTGAAGTACGCATTATTTGCCATATTGTTTTTTTATGCTGTTGCATCATTTGCCCAACAAAAAAATGTTGTGTCAAAAAAACCTGCAAAAGTGTATAAGTCGGATAATCAGGTAAAAGTAATGATGAGCACAGAAGAAAGTGTGGGGGCTGGATTGAACACCAATGGCTGGAGCTTATTATACAACAAAACAAAAATAATTCATTTTACAAAAAAGAAATTTTGGGAATTTGAATTCAGTAAAATTAGAGGCGAAAAAGAAACTAAAACTGAACCTACCGATATTGATGGCTATATTATTACACCCAAAAATTATGTGTATGGCAAACGCAACTCATTATTTGTGTTTGAATACAGAAAAGGATACAATTATAAATTATCGCAAAAATCTGTAAACAATGGTGTTGAAATTTCTTTAAACACTTCTGTTGGCGCTACTTTGGGTTTATTAAAGCCGTATTATTTAGTATTGAAAAGAATAACGCCCGACCATACTATTGAATTTTCAGAAGAAAAATATAGCAGCAATAATGCAGCAGCTTTTTTACGACAAGATAGCTTATCGGGTATTTATGGCTATTCAGGATTTTGGAAGGGAATGTTCGAAACCATACCATTGCCTGCCTTTAATGCCAGAGTAGGTTTGAATTTTGATTGGGCTGCTTATGATGAAAATATTTCGGCACTTGAAGTTGGGTTTAAAGTAAATATATTTTTAGCACCAATACCTTTAATGGCAAACAAAAATAGCCATCAAATTTTTCCCTCGTTTTTTGCCATTTATAAAATTGGAAGTAGGAAGTATTGATAAATTTTTTCCCATGATGAAAATAGATATTCACACACATATTATGCCCAAGCATATACCCAATTGGGCAAATAAATTTGGCTACGGCAATTTTATTCACTTGCATCATGATGGCTCAAAGCCTTGCTGTGCAAGAATGATGAAGGGCGATAAATTTTTTAGAGAAGTGGAAGAAAATTGTTGGGATGGTGAAGTGCGAATTATTGATATGGAAAAATATTCAGTAACTCAACAAGTGCTTTCTACCATTCCTGTGTTATTCAATTATTGGGCGAAACCAAAAGACGCTTTGGAAACTTCTCGTTTTTTCAACGACCATATTGCAGAAGTTTGCAGCCGACATAGCGATAGATTTTTTGGCATCGGCACAGTGCCATTGCAAGATGTTGATTTGTCAATTGCAGAACTGGAGCGGTGTATGACCGATTTAAAATTGAAAGGTGTGGAGATTGGCACCAATGTGAATCAAGAAAATTTGGGCGATGCAAAATATTTTCCATTTTTTGAAGCGGCTGAAAAGCTTGGTGCTGCTGTGTTTGTACATCCGTGGGAAATGATGGGCGAAGACCATTATAAAAAATATTGGTTGCCTTGGTTGGTAGGAATGCCAGCCGAAAGCAGCCGAGCTATTTGCAGTTTAATTTTTAGTGGCACAATGGAACGATTACCCAATCTGCGTTTGGCGTTTGCACATGGTGGTGGTTCGTTTCCTTATACGTTTGGAAGAATTGCACATGGCTATGATTGCCGACCAGATTTAGTAGCGATTGACAACCCCATTCATCCGAAAAATTATTTAGGGAAATTTTGGTTAGATGCTTTAACACACGATGCCAATTCGTTAGATTTTATTGTAAAAATGGTGGGCGAAAATAAAATTTGCATGGGCACTGATTATCCATTTCCATTAGGCGAAGATGTGCCAGGAACTTTGATTGAAAGCATGAATTACACCAAAGAAGCAAAAGAAAAATTGCTGTATAAAAATGCTTTGAATTGGTTGAATGGGTAGTTTCAGAAAAAACTTCAAGTATGTGCATGAAATATATTATTCCAAAGTATCGGAACAAGCTGTTACCAAGCCCAGCATCCAAAAGCTTTACACAGCTTCGAAACTTCAGAGGGCGACAATGAATACAGTTTAGTGTTTAAGGTATATTATGTTTTATTAATTTATAGCAGAACAACTAATACATTTTTTAATAAGAAAAATGACGAATAACATATAAATCACTTGCAATGAAATTGAATAAATTATTTAAGAAAATTCCGTTGCTCATATTTATTGGTTTTGTACTTCATCTTTGCTATCACTATTTGATTGTGCAGGATATTTTTTTGAATACAAAACAATTAATTGCTATTTTTTCGAGCATTTTATTTCTTGCTTTTTTGTTTATCGAAAATCAATATACACAAGCTTTTACATTTTTGATATTCGTAGTTGGTTCATTTAATGGCATTAGCATTCAAACCGAAACATTTTCATTTACATATGGTATTTCTCTTAACAGTTTAAATTTTGATTTTGATATTCAACCAGTATTGTTATTTATTTGTATCATATATATTCTACTTAATTTTACCATAGTTAAACGATTAATACTTTTGATTAAAGATTTTGTAACACAAAAAAACTAAGACCAATGATTAAAGAAAATAAAAATAATTACAATTTTTTCAAAGGTTGGATAATGTTATGCATTTACACTTTTTTTATTGTTATTCTATTACCTTTTACAATATGGAAAAGTTGCACTGATGGAAATAATATAAAGAAAAGAGGAATAAAATTATCGGCTGTAATTACTGATAAATATGGATTGGGAAATACAAAAACAATTATTTACGAATATTCGCTTAAAGGAAATTTGTATAAAAAAACAATAGAACACAAAGTATCAAAAGTTAAATCAATTGGAGATACATTTTTAATTCTTTGTGATACTTTAAATCCAGAAAACGCAATGATACTTGAATAGAATTATACCCGTGAACGCTAAGTTGTATTTGCAAGCTCTTTCTTAATGCGTACTTTTTGTATTTATTTTTATATTTTTTAATTGCTCATTTAATATATCGCCCATTAAATAATTTGCCCAAATAGATGCATACCAATTGATGGGTGTATTGATGCTAAACTGGCTACTCAAAATTAATTTAGTATGATTTTTATCTATCCCAATTAGCTTGTATTCATCCATTTCGATATTTGCATGTTTGCCACCAATTAAAATATGTTCGTCCATCACATTTGCAGGAATGCTATCAGGGTTGCAATGCAGCTTTAATTTTATAAAATCATTTACTTTATAATCTTCAACAGTTTCATTAAATACCAACCCTTTATCATAATACGAATATCGTTTCGAGCCTTTAAAAATGGAATCGGCAATAGCATATTTAAAAGCTGGAAAGCCCAATAAAACCGAAAATGTTTTTTTATTCGGGTTAATTGAATTTATTTTTTTTGAAGTAATTGTATTCCAAACATCATGAATTGGAGCATTTACAATTATAACTTTAGCCACTTCCATATTCTTTATATTTGATAATTTGTCACCTTCTACAAATCCAAACAATAGTGGTAAAATCATAATCATTGACAGTTTGAGTGTATCTTTTTTGGCATAATCATCTAAATAAACTTCATCTTCTTTTACATTTTTCTTTCTTCTAAAATACAAAGCTATCATGCCGCCAATGCCTGCTGCTATTGAAAATAATGGATAAATCATAATCCAACATATAGCTCCTTCCACTTTTAAAAAAATGGTTATAGCTAAAATAATTAAGCAAGTAAGCCATGGTCTGAAAAATGCAAGACCGTAATTTAAAACTTTGTGCTTCGGTAAAAAAACAATAGTTAAATAACCAATGATAAAAGGCACAAGTATTAAAAATACAATGCTCATTATTTCAAATGATTGGTCGAACAAGCCAAAGGCAATACGAATGGTAATGCCATAAATAGAGGCTACACAAAATGCCAAAATTGTTTTCATTATTTTAATTTGAAATAAATATAAAATCTTTTTTGCAATTAAATCTTATTGGAAAAGTATCGCCTAAGCCTTTAGTATTAAGGTAAGTGCAATTATCATTTTCATGTTTTATAAAATTATTTTTATAGAATAATTTACCAGGATATAATCCATTTTTATTTTTCCAAAATACAAACTGACAACCATGTAAATGACCAGCAAATACTAAATTAAAATTAGCCGAAATATGTTTTGAAACTATGGGTTTATGCAAAAGCAAAATTTTTGTAACATCAATTTCGTTGCAGGTTTCAAGGGCATTATTGCTAATTAAAATACTAATGCTATCAACGCATATTTGAACCGAATTATTTTGTAACCAAGTAATATTATGTTTTACAAATAGTTTATTTATTTTATTTATTCCAAAAAAATAATCGTGATTACCAGCAATGGCAAATACATTTTTAAATGAATTAAGTTTTGATAAAAAAATATTGAGATTAGCTAATCCAATTTCAGAATCAACATAATCGCCGCCTAATAAAATGATAGCAGGATTTAGTTTTTCGAGTTCAGCAATAATAGAATTAATTATTGTTGTGCTGAATTTATTAAAATGAAAATCGGATAAAAATGCAATACTAATTTTTGCATTTGTGGGTAGCAAAATAGTTTCTTTTCTAATTTCGAACGAATGATTATATCCTATTTCTAACATCATTATTATACCATGTTAAAATAGCCAAACAGCCAATATACCAATTTTTTAAAGGTTGTTTAAAATTGAATAATCCAATAAGCATATAAGCTGCAATGCCTATTACTGTTACTAATACAGCGATAAAACCAATTTTATAAACTGCATAAACAGATTGTTGGATTGGATTTTTTGCACCATCAATCAATAATGGAAATAAAAATGCAAAATGAATTTCGACTATATAAAATACGATAAATGAAATTGGAATTAATAAAAAATTGAGTTTGGTAAAAATGAAAAAACAGACAAAAAATGCTGCCATGCTTAACCCATATTTTAACCTGCCATACCACTCATATTTTTTTGATTTTATAAAAATAGGTTGGCTATTGGGCGAAATTATTTTCAAAATTTCATACATCCAAAATGCTCCTTCCTCAAAGTTTTTGATGGTAAATTGATGCGTTGCATTTTTGTTTAACGCCATCATTTGTTGCTTAGCAGCTTGTAATAATTTAATACATTTCATTTGCAATAAATTAAATGAAACCATGCTAACCATGACATACCATTGCCCAATACCAACATTCGATGGTACAAGGTTTCGATAGGTTTGCAGCGTTTTATATGAAATGTAAATTCATCGTAACAAATAGCCGCAACTGTATATACTAAAACAATAATGATTGGAATTAATAATTGTTTTGAGTAATTGCTAATGGTAGCAAAATACATCAGCACAAACATGGGTATGCCACCCAAACCTAAAGCCATTGCTTCGGCTTTTCTTTCTTTTTCGGACAGCTTCATTTTTAAAATGAAGCGATGATATCGCCAATCTAACACACCACCAATAGTAGCAATTAAGCCTGCTATTGTTAGCATATAAATTTGCCAAGGAAAATTATAAGTTGAAAAATTTACTTGAAATAAAGCAGCATTAAAATATAATGCCAACAGAAATAAAAAAGGTGGAATAAAAAGCATTATCAATGATAGATAAACTTTTATTCCACCTTTTGTTGTCATACAAAATATTATTTTTCAGAGCCAAAACTTGCTCCTAAGTATTCTCTGTTTAATCGAGCAATATTTGTAATTGAAATTTCTTTAG
Organism: Bacteroidota bacterium; assembly: GCA_046051225.1. GTDB lineage: Bacteria > Bacteroidota > Bacteroidia > Chitinophagales > CAIODY01 > CAIODY01. Next base: position 28,708 of record JBJOOR010000004.1, read on the forward strand.
GGCATTCAGCTTCGCAAGCACCAGTGTTGGTGCAGCTTCCAAAGCCTTCTTTATCCATTTGTGCTACCATGTTTAATACACGAGTTGTACGTTCGGGTTGCCCTTGTGGCAGCAATGCATATTGCGAAACTTTTGCCGATACAAACAACATAGCACTTGCATTTTTACAAGCTGCTACACATGCGCCGCAACCAATACAAGCCGCTGCTGCAAATGAATGGTCAGCATCATCTTTATTGATGGGTAAGCAGTTAGCATCTTGCGCATTGCCTGTATTTACAGATACAAAGCCGCCAGCTTGTTGTATTCTATCAAATGCACTTCTATCTACAATTAAATCTTTTAACACAGGAAAAGCACCTGCTCTCCAAGGTTCAACAGTTACAGTATCGCCATTGTTAAAAGCTCTCATGTGCAATTGGCAAGTGGTAGTTCCTTCCCAAGGGCCATGAGCCCTGCCATTAATGTACATACTGCACATACCACAAATACCTTCACGACAATCGTGGTCAAATGCTACAGGTTCTTTCTTTTCAGAAACTAATTTTTCGTTTAACACATCAATCATTTCTAAGAATGACATTTCAGTGCTAATACCACTTACTGGATAGTTTTCGAAATGACCTTTATCTGCCGCATTTTTCTGACGCCAGATTTTTAAGTTTAAGTTGATATTTTTATGCTCCATGATTATTTATAATTTCTTGATGAAGGTTTAATTACATCATATTTCAATTCTTCTTTGTTCAATGTCCAATTGCAATTGCCTGTCATTTCCCAAGCAGCTACATACATAAATTTGCTATCATCACGTTTTGCTTCGCCATCTTCTTCTTGGCTTTCTTCACGAAAATGTCCACCACAACTTTCTTCACGATTTAATGCATCCATGCACATTAATTCGCCCAATTCTAAAAAGTCGGCTACACGATTTGCTTTATCTAATTCAGTATTAAATTCTTTTACTTCGCCTGGTATAAATACATCTTTCCAAAACTCGGCACGTAAGGCTTGTATTTCTTTTATAGCTTCTTGCAATCCCTTTTCATTTCGTGCCATACCGCATTTTTCCCACATTATTTTTCCTAAGCGCTTATGAAAACTTTCAACACTTTGATTGCCTTTAATGCTCATCAATTTATTAATTCTATCAGCTACTTCTTTTTCTGCTTTTTCAAATGCTTCATGTGATGTAGGAATAGATTTAGTTCTGATATCATCCGCCAAATAATTGCCAATGGTATAAGGAATTACAAAATATCCATCCGCCAAACCTTGCATTAATGCTGATGCTCCAAGGCGATTAGCACCATGGTCACTAAAGTTGGCTTCGCCCAATGCATATAAGCCTGGTACAGATGTCATCAATTCATAATCAACCCATAAACCACCCATTGTGTAATGCACCGCAGGGTAAATTCTCATCGGTACATCGTATGGATTTTCGCCAGTAATTTTAGCATACATATCAAACAAATTACCATACTTTTCTTTTACCACTTCTCTGCCTAAAGCCAATGCTTCAGCATCTGATGGATTATGATTGCCTTGTTTGCTGGCTTCAATTCTACCATAACGAAGCATATTAAATTTAAAATCTAAATAAACGGCTTGCTTGCTTGCACCTACACCAAAACCTGCATCACAGCGTTCTTTGGCTGCTCTTGATGCCACATCTCTTGGTACCAAATTACCAAATGCTGGGTATCTTCTTTCTAAATAATAATCACGTTCTTCTTCAGGTATTTCGGTTGGTTTACGAGTATCACCTTGCTTTTTCGGAACCCAAATTCTACCATCATTTCTTAATGATTCACTCATCAAAGTTAATTTTGATTGATGGTCGCCACTAACAGGAATGCAAGTAGGATGAATTTGTGTGAAGCATGGATTACCAAATGCAGCTCCTTGTTTATGTGCTTTCCAAGCGGCTGTAACATTGCTACCCATGGCATTGGTTGATAAATAGAAAACGTTTCCGTATCCGCCAGTACATAATAAAACAGCATGGCCAAAATGACGTTCTAATTCGCCAGTAACTAAATTACGAGCTATGATTCCACGAGCTTTGCCATCTATCTTTACAACTTCAAGCATCTCGTGGCGTTCGTACATTTTTACTGTACCTAATGCTACTTGACGATTTAAAGCTGAATATGCACCTAATAATAATTGTTGTCCTGTTTGTCCTGCTGCATAAAAAGTACGTTGTACTTGTGTGCCACCAAACGAACGATTGCTTAGCATTCCACCATATTCACGAGCAAACGGAACACCTTGAGCAACGCATTGATCAATGATTGCACCGCTTACTTCTGCTAAGCGATGTACGTTGGCTTCACGAGCTCTATAATCGCCGCCTTTAATAGTATCATAAAATAAACGGAAAACTGAATCGCCATCGTTTTGATAATTTTTAGCAGCATTTACGCCACCTTGTGCAGCAATAGAATGTGCTCTACGGGCTGAATCTTGAAAGCAAAATGCTTTTACTTTGTAGCCCAATTCGCCCAAAGTAGCCGCTGCCGAAGCACCTGCTAAGCCTGTGCCTACTACTATAATTTCGATATTACGTTTGTTGGCTGGGTTAACTAATTTGCAATGGCCTTTGTAATCGGTCCATTTTTTTTCAAGTTCTCCTGCTGGAATGTTGGCGTTTAAATTCATGTATACAAAAGTTATTTGTTATTGATTATTTGTTATTAGTAGAATTGCTTTTCGACTTAATCAGATAGGCAATATATCCATTTAATAACGCTAAACATTTTTGATATTTTTCTTTATAATTAGTAAACTCTTTTTCGTCAATATATTTTTCATCTAAAGCCACAATTAAGTGGTCTAATGATTCTGTGAGCGACCCTCTTGCATCTCTACAAAATTTCGCATTTTCTTGAAATGTATATAGCCCATAACCTTCGGCAATATTTGCTGTAACACTTCTTGAAGAGCGAATTAACTGATCACTTAACTTATACTTTTCTTCTGCTGGAAACTTTTTACATAATGAACTCATTTCCATTCTAAACTCTCTACATACTTTCCAACACTCTAAATCTTCAAACGACCTAAAACTATTCTCATTCATACTAATAACAGATAACTATTTTCCAATAACGAATATGTATACAGGCATCACTGCAAATACCAATGGTACGATAATAGAAAAAGCTACGCCCAACATTTTAATGATTGGTGTATATTTTTTATGATTTAATCCTAACGACTGAAATGCACTATTAAAGCCATGTAACAAATGCCAAGCTAATGAAATTACACCCAATACATAAACTATCACTACCCATAATTGACTGAAGGTTTCTTTCATCTCTTCATAGGTATTGGTTGGAGCATCGTTGTGTAAATACAAATTTGCTTTTGTTTCAACCCAAAAATGTGATAAATGCAATACCAAAAACATTAATAATAAAGTGCCTAAAATACCCATGCTGCGGCTGTACCATTTGCTGTTTTCGTTGCCTTTGTTTACTGCATATTTTACAGGGCGCTTTGCATTGTTTTGACTCCACAGCATTAAGCCTTGAACGATGTGTGCAATTAAACCTGCAAACAAACCTATTTCTAAAATGCGAACAATAATATTATGACTCATAAAATGAGCAGCGGTATTAAATGTAGCACCATTATCGCACATAAATATCATCGAATTTACGGAAACGTGAACTACTAAAAATGAAATTAAAAACAAGCCTGTAAGGCTCATTACAAATTTTTTACCGATAGATGATGTGAAAGATTTAGCTAAACTCATTTGAAATTAGAATTGTTTTTTAAGAGTATGATTTGGCAAATGTAAAATTCGGTTCTTATTTAACAAAGAATAAAAAAGGAAGTTTTTAAACAATAGTTAATATCGCTAAAATTTTTGTGCAATAAATGGATATCGAATTTCGTATAGTGTCTTTACTTTTTCTAGAATAGTATTTCTTAAACCATCATAATTTTGTTTTTGCAAAGCACTTACAAATACACAGTTTCCATTCAATCTTGTCTTCCAAGTATTTTCTAATTCAGCTAATACTTCTTCCTGAATTTTCTTGGGTGTTAAATTATCAAAATTTTTCTCGGTGTATAAATCCATTTTATTAAAAACTACCAATGTAGGCTTTTCAGCCACTTTTAATTCTTGCAAGGTTTCATTTACTGTTTGCATTTGGTCTTCAAATTTTGGATGCGAAATATCAACCACATGAATTAAAATATCACTTTCTCTAACCTCATCCAATGTTGATTTAAAGCTTTCAACCAAAGTGTGTGGTAACTTTCGAATAAAGCCCACTGTATCGCTTAGTAAAAATGGTATTCTATCAATCACCACTTTTCTTACAGTGGTATCTAAAGTAGCAAACAATTTATTTTCGGCAAATACTTCGCTTTTGCTTAATAAGTTCATGGTAGTGCTTTTGCCTACATTAGTATAACCTACTAAAGCCACTCTGATTACTTCGCCACGGCTTTTTCGTTGTGTAGTAAACTGCCTATCAATAATGCTTAAATCTTGTTTTAATTTCGAAATATTTTCTTTCACTAATCGGCGGTCGGTTTCAATTTCTTTTTCGCCAGGACCTCTCATTCCTATACCACCTTTTTGTCTTTCAAGATGACTCCATAATCCTTTCAACCTTGGCAATAAATATTGTAGTTGAGCCAATTCAACTTGTGTTTTTGCATGTGCTGTTCTGGCCCGTGAAGCAAATATATCTAATATTAATCCTGTTCTATCTACCACTTTACATTTTACAGCAGCTTCAATATTTGTTTGTTGCCTACCACTTAATTCATCGTCAAATATTATCAATCCAATATCATTAGCTTCGGTATAAAGCCTTATTTGTTCAAGCTTTCCGCTGCCTATAAAAGTATTGCTATCTAATTTTGCCATGCGCTGTGTAAATCGCTTTACACATACGGCACCAGCTGTATCGGCCAAAAAAGTTAATTCATCTAGGTATTCGTATGCTTGTTCTTCGGTTTGATTTTCGTGTATTACAGCCACCAACACACATTTTTCTATACCTAAATTTTTTTCGAAAGTTTGTAAATGATTTATCATGTAGAATGCAAATATAGTTTGCGTTTTTTTTGAAAATGAGAATATAGGTATTGATTTTAAAAATCAATTTTTACAAATTGTAAATAACCCCTAAATTGGCTAGGAATAATGATTTCGTATAATGAAACTTGGCTTGCCTTTTCGGGCATTAACATCAAATTTTTTTGCCTAGCACTATTTATGCTGCCATGATTCACATTTCCATCGGCACTGTATGTTTGCAATATTAAATTCGATTGCTCTGTTATTTGTTCATTATAAATTACCTGAATATTATTTTTCCCTTTCAATAAGCCATAGCCCGAATACATTCCATTATCGCTTTCGCTGGTTTGTTTTTTTCTGATTAATTTATACCAATCTGGTTGTGCAGATTTATCAAAACTTTGTACAAACACATCATCTTTATGATTGTAAGTATAAGTTCGGATGGTGGGAAATGATGGTGAATAATAATTGGGCACTTCAACAGTTTGTTGAGTGATGTAAATATTTTCAGTAACTAATATTACACCGCCATCAAATCTTAAAACCATATCTGTAATTTCATAATTATTAATATCTAATTCAGGCGTAAGGCTCATTTCTTTTATCACATCATCGGCAAATGGTTCAAATTTATTTAACGAAAACGAATCTGTTTTTAAATTCCATTTTGATATTTGAAAACCTGCTATGCCACTTACTGCCTTATTTTTAGCCACTCCTGCAAAAACTAATGCATGATTTATATTATCAATTTTGGGTAATACAGAATTAAATCTGATAGAAGGATTACTTAATAATCTAACGTCAGAAAATGTTGCATCATTATTTAATCTATAATATCGTGGGTTGGTATAAATTATTTTAGGTGTAATATCCGAGTGTTCTTGGTTAGCAATAAAAAAATAAAAATTGCCTTCATTGTCCATCAATTCATCTTCCATATTATCTCTGTTTTCGGGCACTTCAATGCTTTTTCGTTTTACAATTCTTAATTTATCATTTATTAAAATAGTTTGAATTATGGTACTTTGCTTGCCATCATTCATTACATAATATACCATGTATTTGGTTTTATCTTCGCTATGTTTTACATACCAATCTGCACCATCATTAAATATATCTTTGCTTACTGAATCAATCATTTTTAATTTTCCTTCGGGTTCTAATTTAGCCGAAAACCTTTGCGCAGCAATTATTACACCGTCACCTTTTCTATAACTAAAAAATACAAATAGTTTATTATTGTGAATTGAAATGTGTTGAATGTTGCTATTTTTATTTGCCAACTGTGCTTCTTTAAACCATTTCATATTCATCTCATTATCGTAGCATTGAATCACATTTTCATACTTATTATATTTATAAATAATAATGCCTTCGGTGGTTTTGCCCAATACAGCAAAATCATAATTCTTGTTCGAGTTTTTTTCGGGCAACGAGTAATTAATAGTTTGTGCATTGCCCTGCAAAGCAATTGCCAATACTATTATTAAAGCAATAAAATGTTTTATGATAAAATGAAAGTGCATGTATTAGTTAGAGTTGAACGAAGTAAAAATAAACTTATTTTTACTATTCGTTGAAAATCAATTTACCATTTTCAATTATTCTGCCCAAAGCATTAGTAATGCTGAATAAATAAGTACCAGCGGCTAAATTATTTCTTTCAATTGATGTTTCAGCTTCTTTCAAATTTTTATTCAAAACTTGTTGCCCAATTAAATTATACAAATGAAATTGCAAGGCTTCATTTGTGTTTTTTGAAATAGTAAATGTTGATGTGGTTGGGTTGGGGAAGATATTTACAAAATGTATTGCATTTAATTCATTAATTCCGCTACCTAAATCAACATGTGTAATCATGAAATCTTTAATAATCCATCCTGCTTTATTTGTTTGAATTGAATCGCTAATAAAATGAAAACGAATGGCAATGCTGTCATAATTAGACTTTTTTACTCGAACTGGAAAAAACCATATAAACTCAACCCTTGAAGTTATCCAAGAACTTTGATTACCTGAAAAACCAAAGCCTCTGTTTACTAAAGTATCATTTGTCGCATAAAAATTTTCAGTACAAATTGCCTCTGGAAAATTTCCAAAACCAGAAACAATTGGCTTCCAAACACTATCTAGTGTATTGAAATATTCAATATATCCCCCATCTAACATTTTGTCCGTCTCAAATTTATGAGTAAAGCTAATTATAATATTACTATAAAATATTGGGGTTTTAATTTCAAAAAACGAATGATTGTTTTTGGGATATACATTAACTGAATCTGTAAACACACCATTGGTATTTCCGAAAAAGGATTTGTTGGAAACACCTTGCTGCCAAATATTTTGAATAGAAGTATCAAGCGATATTAAATGGCATGAAGAAATGAAATTACAACTATCCAAATTTTTAGAACCAATACCCCAATTAATCTGTGCATCAGCTTTTGCAATAAATAGTATTGAAATAAAAATCAGTAATAAATATTTTTTCATGCTTATTAAATTTGATTTAAAATTAATCATTTTTTTAATTTATGGGTAAATAAAAATTTACATTTTGGTTTCAAAAAATGTTGTACTTTTTCGAGCATCATTTTCATCTATACAAATGTATTTATTATGATAAAAAAAATAAGTTGGTTCTTAGTTATTTCTATAGTTATAGCATCGTGTGGCAATAACAAAAAACATATTGCCGAGTTTGATAACAAAACAGTGTTTACAGGTATTGGCGGCAAAAAATTTATTCATAATGATGATGCCAAATGGAATCCATCATGGCGAAAAGATAATGTGGTTATTGTTCATTTTGCTGGCGAACCAATTAGCTTACATCCAGCTAATGCCAGCGACGAACCCCGATTTATTATTAATAATTATACACAAAAATTTTTGGTGCGTTGGGGTTTAGAAAACTATGATGTAGTGCCCGATTTGGTTACTAATATGGGAATTATTTCTAATGATAAATTGCAATACACTTATCAATTGCGAAGCGAAGCAAAATGGGATGATGGTTCATCAATTACAGCCAAAGATGTATTGTTTACACTGAAAGTTTTAAAGTGTTCGCTAACTAATAATCCGCAAAGCAAAAGCGCTTTGGATAATTTGAAAGCAATAGAATTGGATGAAAAAAATCCATTGCAATTTACTTTTGTATTTAACCAAGAGCATATCCAAAATGCTGATTTCATGGCTGATTATCCTATTCTTCAACAATCATTTTTTGATAAAAATAAAGTGATGGATAACTACAGTTATGTGCAATTAAGCGATGCCAATTTTAAAGCCGAACTACAAAAAGATTTAGCCAATTTCGAAAAAGAATTTAATGATGCCAAATACGGTAATGATGTTAAATTACTTACTGGTGCTGGGGCTTACAAAGTTTCGGAATGGAATAAAGGACAATCTATTACATTAATTAAAAAGCAAAATTATTGGGCTGCCAACAGCAATTTAATTTATGATAAAGCATTACCCGAAAAAATTATTTTTAAAATAAATACCGATGCTAATTCAACTATGCTCGAATTTAAAAAACAAGAAATTGATGTAAGCAGCAGCCTTTCAACAGCCAAATTATTAGAGCTTCGAGCGGATAGCAATTTTAATAAAAACTATTATAGTTATTTTTTAAGTACACCTAATTACACTTATGCATCCTTCAACACAAAACCCGATGGCAAAAAACATAAATTAATTTTTATAGATAAAAATGTTCGCCGTGCATTTGCATTACTTACGCCAGCCGATGATATTATTAAAGTAGTTTTTAAAGGAGCACCAAGCCGCATTGCTTCGGTGGTTTCGCCCATGAAAAAAGCTTATGATTCCACTTTAAAATTGTTGCCTTTAGATATATCTCAAGCCACAAAATTATTGGATGATGCAGGTTGGATAGACAGTAATAAAGATGGCATTAGAGACAAAAAAATAAATGGCGAAACAGTAGAGTTGATATTTGATATTAACTTGATGAACAACATGCCCGAATGGAAAGATGTGGCAATGTTGATGGCAGAATCATTTGCAAAAGTGGGTGCAAAATTAAATTTAAACGTGGTAGATTTTTCGGTATGGAAAGAAAAAGCAAGAGCGCATGATTTTGATATGTTGTTAGGCGTTTGGGGTGGTTATAGTGGCCCTGATGATTTTTCGCAATTATGGAAAACCGAAGGCTGGCAAAAACATGGCGATAATTATAGCGGATTTGGCGATGAATCAACAAATAAATTGATTGATTCTATAAAATTTACCATTGATGAAACCAAACGAAATGAAATGACCAAGCACTTTCAAAAAATAGTATATAATGAACAACCTTACATTTTTTTGTTTGCCAATACCCGAAGAGTTATAATACATAAGCGTTTTGGCAATGCAGATATGTATTTGCAAAGACCAAATTTTGCTTTAAACAATTTGCGAATACTGGCAAAATAAAATTCATACAACCTTTTTTTGTTTGATATTTGAATATCAGCACAAAAAACTTACATTTGCAACCCTTGTTTAAAAAACATATTCATTTTAATTATAAAACAAAAAAATAATTTTTTAAAACCATGGCTATTATTGGTAAAATCAGAGAACGTTTTGGTGTGGTAGTTTCCATCGTAATTGGCTTATCGCTGTTAGGCTTCTTATTAATGTCTGCCTTAAATAGTGAATCTTCATTGTTTCGTAATAGAGACACTGTGATAGCTAAAGTAGATGGCAAAAAAATAGAATTCAACGAGTTTGCTTCGCTTGAAAACAGAAATACCGAACAGTATGAAATGTTTAATTCAAATGGAAAAGCAATTGATGAATCAGTTCGTCAAAGTATTCGTGATCAAAGTTGGGGTGAGTTAATTCAAAATACTTTAATGCAAAATAAGTATGATGAATTAGGTATTATAGTAACTACCGAAGAAATGCAAGCTCAATTGGCTGGCAACACACCCCATCAGATAATTCGTCAACAATTTGGCGACCCAAAAACGGGTCAATTTTCGCCATCAAATGTTACTCGTTTTTTAAATAGCGATGAGTTTAAAAACAATAAAGAAAATGTTCAAAAGCGTTGGATGTTTATTAAAGATTATGTGAATAAAGATAGATTCACTAACAAATACAATAAACTAATCACCAAAGGATTTTATGTACCTAAATTCATGGTAGATATGGATGCTAAAGAAAAAGGCGATAAAGCGAATATTAAATTTGCTTATATACCTTATACCACTATTGCTGATGATAAAGTAAAACCTACTGAAGATGAAATTAAGCAATATGCCGAAAAACATATTCGCCAATTTGCAAAAGAAGAAGAAGAGCGTAAAATTGATTTTGTATCATTTGATTTGGCACCTAGTGCCGATGATATTGCCAAAGCAAATAATTCGTTAGCCATATTAGTTGATTCATTTCATCGTACAAAAAATGATTCGTTATTAGTTACAGCAAATTCTGAAATGGATGTTGATGGTAGATTTTATACAAAAGCTACAATGCCAAGTTCAATAAAAGATACATTCTTTTCAAAACCTGTAAAAACAGTAGTAGGACCATATACCGAAGCAGGATTCATTAAAATTTCGAAAATAGTGAGTCGTAAATTAATGCCAGATTCAGTAAAAGCTAGCCATATATTATTAGCTGCTCAAGGTGATACAACTGCTATTAATAGAAGAGCCGATAGCATTTTAACCGCTATTAAAAAAGGAGCAAACTTTGCTGATTTGGCTAGAAAATATTCAGCCGACCCTAATTCAAAAAACAAAGGTGGTGATTTAGGCTATTTGCCTCAAGGCATCATCAGCCCCGATTTTAGCAACACTTGTTTTAATAATAAAAAAGGTGATGTTAAAAAAGTAACTACTCAATATGGTGTTCATATAGTCTTTATAGCTGATCAAAAAGGCATAAACAATAATGTACAAGTATTTACAATTGCGAAAAGCCTTCATCCAAGCCACGAAACAGAAAAATCTGTAACCAATAAAGCAAATGAGTTTGCAGCCAAAAATAATACCGCTGCTGCATTTGATGCTGCTGCTAAAAACTTAGGTGTTCAAAACAGAAGCATTAAGCAAAATGATGCAAGCATTATGGGTATTAATGGAAGTGCTAGAGAGTTAATTAAAAGCTTTGTATATAATGACGATACAAAAATTGGCACTGTATCAACAGTATTTACGATTGACAATAAATTGATAGTGGCTAAGCTTACTTCAATAGCCGAAAAAGGAAAAGCTGATATTGAAACCAATAAAGGCATGATTGAAAATGAAATAAGAAAACAAAAGAAAGTAGAAATGATTTCGAAAGACATGACTGCAAAATTAGCAGGTAAATCTTCAATACAAGATGCTGCAGCTGCTTTGGGCGATACAGTTCATACAGCTAAAGGATTGTCTTTTGGTCAACCATTTATGTCAATTGGATTTGAACCCGAAGTAGTAGGAACAGCATTTGGCTTAAAACAAGGTGCTATTTCTAAACCAGTAGCTGGCAATGCAGGTGTATTTATTGTTACTACTGAAAGTATTGAAGCCGCACAACCCAATCCTATGATGAATAATAAAGCCAATCTTGAAAATCAATATAGCAGTGGAATTGAATACAGATTATTAAGTGAATTGAAAAAACATACGGATATAAAGGATAACAGAAGTAAATTTTTCTAATTACTGATTTGAAACAAAAAAAGGCAATCGTACGATTGCCTTTTTTTGTTTCAAAAAGTTTTTTACTTATCAATACAATTTACAAAATTGTAAAATAACATGACTAGCATTATGCAGTGCCAACTAAAAAAATTGTTAAATCAATTTTTATTTTTCGTTTCAATACCATAGAATAAATATTTTTACAGCATGAAAAAAATAGTATTGTTCGTTTTTCTTTTTATAGGATATCAGTATGCAAAAGCTGATAAAGCCAATACTTTATGGCAATTGGCTAATCATGCTTATCAAAATAAAAACTATACAGCAGCTATTAATTTATATGATAGCATGATACAGCAACATATTGATAATGCTGAATTGTACTATAATGCAGGCAATGCATATTTCAAAAACCATCAAATGGGCATGGCAGTGTGGTGTTATGAAAAAGCCCATCAACTTGCGCCTAATGATGAAGATGTAGAAACTAATTTGAAAATTTCAAATCTTAGGTTAATAGATAAATTTGAAGCTACACCCGATTTCTTTTTATTCCTTTATTGGAAAAATATATTACATTTTTTCAGTTCTGATACATGGTGCATAATAGGCATTTCTTTTCTTTGGATAATGCTAATAGGTTGGTTATTATACTACTTTTCATTTTCATATACCGCAGTTGGAAAATGGCTTATTTGGTTAGGATTGGTATTAGGTATTTTATTTTCATTCATCGGTTGGCAATCAAATTTGCTTTCAGTTAATACCAAATCGGCAATTATTATTTCATCAAATAGTACCATAAAAGCCGCACCCGATGTATCATCAACTGATTTATTTATACTACACGAAGGCACTAAGGTATTAGAACTTAAATTAAGCAATGGTTGGCGAAATATAAGACTTAGTGATGGCAAAGTTGGTTGGTGCTTAACATCGGATTTGAAAGAAATTTAATACCGATTAGAAATTGCTGCTAATAATTTTTTAGTATAATCGGTTTGTGGGTTTTGCAAAATTTCATGAGCCGAATTATTTTCTTCTATCGCCCCATTATTCATTACCATAATTCTATCACTAATAAAATTTACAACCGCTAAATCGTGCGAAATAAATAAGCATGAAAAATTAATTTCATTTTTTAAATCAACCAATAAATTCAACACCTGTGCTTGAATGCTTACATCTAAATTAGAAACAGGTTCATCGGTTATAACACACAGCGGCTCAACGGCTAAAGCACGTGCAATAACAATTCGCTGCCGTTGACCACCACTTAATTGATGTGGATAATGATGATAATAATCAGCCGATAGATTTACTTTTTGCAACCAATCTATTACTTTTTCTTTTCGCTGTTTTTCATTGCCATATAAGCCATAAATTTTTAAACCTTCTTCAATTGCATCACCAATTTTTATTCGTGGATTAAGGCTTGAATACGAATCTTGAAATATAAATTGTAGTTGTTTTTTTATAGCTAAATTATCGTTGCTACTACTATTTATTTTCCAAAACTCTTTCTTTTTTATAACCTCACCCTTTGTTCCCTCTCCAAAGGAAGAGGGATTTGTGAGTTTTGAAAAATAGGATGCTATATTTTTTCCATTAAACAATATTTCGCCTTCAGTTATTTTATTCAAACCCACAATTGCCTTACCAATAGTTGTTTTACCACTTCCGCTTTCGCCCACCAAACCCAATGTTTCTCCTTTTTTTATTTCGAACGAAATATTTTTTACTGCTTTAAAATTATTTGATTTAAGTAACCAATTTTTATTTACTGCATATTCAACCGATACATTTTTTACCTCTAAAATATTTTCTCGTTGGCTTAATTCTGTTACTCTTTTTTGTTGTGTTGCAACCGATATTTCGTTACTATTTTGATTTTCATTTTCAAAATCATGTATTGTTGTAAGTCGTTCTGCTTTTATTTTTAAAGAAGGCTTGCATGCCAGCAATGCTTTAGTATAGTTGTGTTTCGGGCGATTTATCATTTCATCTTTTAATCCTTGTTCTACAATTTCACCATCCTTCATCACCATAATTCTATCAGCCAAATCTGCCACCAAACCTATATCGTGCGATATAAAAAGCATGCTCATTTTATTTTCTTGTTGCAGCTTTTTCATCAACTTAATGATGGAAGCTTGTATGGTTACATCTAGCGCCGTTGTTGGTTCGTCGGCAATTAATAAAGTAGGTTGATTACATATTGCCATGGCAATCATTACCCGTTGTTTTTGTCCGCCGCTTAATTGATGCGAATATTTTTCGAAAACAATTTCAGCATTATCTAATTCTACTTTTTTAAACCAATGTAATGTTTGTGTTGCGGCTTCTTTTTTCGAAATATTTTGGTGTGTTAAAATGGCTTCCATCACTTGTTCGCCACAAGTAAATACAGGATTTAAAGAAGTCATTGGTTCTTGAAAAATCATGGAAATTTCTTTGCCTCTTAATTTTCTAATTTCAGATTCTTTTAAATTCATCAAATTCACAACTGAATTTTCGTTATCAAAAAAATTAAATTTATCAGCCAAAATGCTTGTTGCATTTTTATCCAACAATTGCATAATGGAAAGTGCAGTAACAGATTTTCCACTTCCCGATTCGCCCACCAATCCAACAATTTCGCCTTTACCAATATCAAAACTGATTTGGTTTACCGCTTTACTTTGCGAAGTAAAACCGATGCTAAGATTTTTTATTTGTAATAAATTTGAATTCATGATTGGCTTTGAAGCTACAGCAAGATACATCAAAAGTAAATTAGCATTAAAAAACAATTCGAAAAAAAATCTGTTTCAGTTCAATAACTAATTTTTTAAATTGAACTTTGCGTTTATAATTAATGAAAGAAATAATCAGTTTATTGCCTTATTTTAAACGCTACAAATGGCTGTTGGCAGGTGGTGTGGCATGTGTAATTTTGCAAAATGTATTTAATGTATTCATTCCAATAAGTGTTCGTGGAGCGTTTAATACGGTGCAACAAGTTTTAATTTCGAAAGATGAAACTACATTAAGTTCAGTGATTTTAAAATTTGCATTTATAGTTGTAGGCTTAGCAATTCTTCGTGGTTTGTTTATGTTTTTAATGCGTCAAACTTTAATTGTAATGAGCCGCCGAATGGAGTTTGACCAACGCAACGATATTTACAATCATTACCAATCTTTAGATTCAACATTTTTTAAATTAAATCGTACTGGCGATTTAATGGCAAGGCTTACCGAAGATGTAAGCCGTGTAAGAAACTTTACTGGCCCAGCTTTGATGTATTTAGGCAATTTAATTACATTGATTATTTTGGTGGTGTATGTAATGTTTCATGTAAATAGCTCGTTGGCTATATATGCATTAATGCCATTGCCCATACTTTCATTATCAGTTTATTTTGTAAATCAAATTATTAATAAACGAAGCGAAAAAATACAATCGCAATTATCAAATCTTACTACCATCAGCCAAGAAACTTTTAGCGGTGTAAGAGTTATACAATCATTTGTTCAAGAAAAAGCTGTTCAATTGCATTTTGAAAAAGAAACAAAAAAGTATAAAACGCTTTCTATTTCGTTGGCAAAAGTTGAAGCCGTTTATTTTCCATTATTAGGATTGTTAATTGGTGTAAGTACGATTGGTGTAATCTGGAAAGGCGGACACTTGGTGGCTTTGAATCAAATTTCGACAGGGCATATTGCCGAATTTATTTTGTATGTAACCATGTTGGTTTGGCCTGTTACATCGTTAGGTTGGGTAGCTAGCACCATTCAACGAGCCATTGTTTCGCAACGCCGCATCAACGAATTTTTAGATACAAAACCTGCCATCGAAAATTCTGCAATTGATACTAATTTAAAATTTGAAGGCGAAATTGAATTTAAAAATGTTTCGCTTACTTATGCTAACACAGGCATAAAAGCCTTGCAGAATGTAAGTTTTAAAATTAAAGCTGGCGAAAAAATTGCTATCATTGGTAAAAACGGAATTGGTAAAACTACCATTGCACAATTATTAACCCGAATGATTGAAACCACTGATGGCGAAATTTTTATTGATGGTAAAAAAATTAAAGACATTAATTTGTTTCAATTGCGAAGCCATATTGGCTATGTGCCACAAGATGTTTTTTTATTTAGTGATACCGTGAAAGAAAATATTTTATTTGGTACAGATGAAAAATTAAAACAAACCGAAATAGAATATTTTGCAAAAATGTCGGCCATTGATGATGAAATAAAAAGATTGCCAAATGGCTACGAAACCATGATTGGTGAACGTGGTGTAACATTAAGTGGCGGACAAAAACAACGTATTTCAATAGCCCGTGCATTAATAAAAAATCCTTCTATTTTATTATTAGATGATTGCCTATCAGCCGTAGATGCTGCAACCGAAGCAACATTGATGCAAAACTTTAGTACTATTTTTAAAGGTAAAACGGTAATTAATATCACTCATCGCAAAGCGCATTTAGGTGTGTATGATAAAGTGTATGAGTTAGGTGAAAACGGAATGGAATAGAAATAAAAATACGCCCCTTTTCAAAATTTACTTATTATGCTTGTTTTTAAGTAGAACTCATTAAATTTGTCTTCCCAAAAAAAATAATATGATTAAGGAATTAGGACCTGACCAACAACAGCCATATAAAGATTTATTGATTTCACATTATGCCCAATCGAGCCCAAAAATTATTGGTGCTGTTGAAAATAAGGCTGGTGTGCCTACGTTTGCCGTGGCATTACGTGATGGTCAATTTATTACCATTGCCGAAATTACCAAGCCCACAATACCTGTAACTGTAGATAGATTTGCTGAAGAGTGGATTCAAGAAAAAATAAATAATTCGTTGGGCGAAGCGGTAAAAACTGTTTTGAAAAAACGTGGTAAAGTAAATTACCAAGCTTTTGAAATGGATAACCGTGATGATAATAACAAAAGTATTCGTCGTATTCGTCCGTTCGGAACGCTTGAGTTTACAGCTATTTTACCTCATACTCAATTTAATTTCGAATACTATCGTGATGAAGTAAATCAATTAGTTGATATTACGCCAACTATAAAAACTGATTTCAAAAAATACATTCAAAAAATTCAGGCTATACAAAATTCACTAAAAGAAACTTTAGTTGAACCTGATAAAAAACGTGAATTATTTGAAAAATTACAACAATGTTATGCCAACATTGAAAAGCAAAGTGCTGGCGAAAAAGAAGCATTTGAAAAAAACTGTGCTACTAATTTTGAGGAATTAAAAGCAAAAGCGGCAAGCATTGCTGCATCCATAAAAGATGCTACACAATTTAAAGAAATAAGAGAAGCCTTGGGGCAATTGCAAACTGCTTTACGTGATAAAGAATTGAAACGTGAACAACGTAATGAAATATACGAACAAGTGCATGCTTGCTATGCTGAATTGGATAAGAAAAAAGGCGAAGAGCAAGAAGAATATGAAAAAACTACAGCTGCAAATTTTGAATTAATTAGTAAAAAAGTATTAGCCGAAAAAGATAGCATACAAATCACTAATGATGTACAAGCAAGCCGTGAAGCCTTAAAAAAATTGCAAAGCGAAAGTTGGGAATTAAGAATTAAACGAGAACATCGTCAATTATTTCATGATGCATTTAATGAATTATTTGATTTGCTGAATCAACGATATGATGAATTAAAATTTCAATATGAAAATGAAAGCAATGCCAATAAAGATGAACTAGCATTGAAAGTAGAAGAGGTTGAAAAATTTGTAGCTTCATCAACCGATTTAAAGGCTACTAAAGAGCAATTAAAAGCCATGCAAAAGCAATTGCAGGATATGCGCCTTACGCCTAACCATAGACAAGAATTATGGAATTTAATTGATAAAGCTTTTAAAGAAGTTAATAAAAAAATAGATGAATCTTTTGGCGAAGAAAAACGAGCAGCCGAAGAAAACTATGCAAAATTAAAACCTGAATTAGAAGCTACAATAGCCGAGGTTAAAAAAACAGAAATGTTTAAAGAAGCTCGTGAAAAAATGAAAAATGCAGTAGATAAAGTAAAAGATAAAAACCTGAAACTATTGCCCCGTCAGCGCCAAGAGCTTTGGAAAATGATGGAAGATGCTTATAATGAATTAAATGAAAGAGCCGATAAATATTTTGCAAGCAGAAAAATAGAACGTGAGCAAAAAGATAAAGATTGGGCTTTTAGACAAGATGACCGCTTGTTTAAAATGGAAAAATTAGTAAAACATTTGCAACAAGAAAACTTGGATGATAAAGGCTATATATCTAAAATGCAAGATTGGTTGGGCACTGTACGTGATAATGCAGCTACTAAAGAATTTCGTCAAACTATTTTAGATAAAATAAAAGTGGCTGAAGATAAAATGACCGAACGCAATACCAGATTGGCTGATATTAAAAATGATATGAAAGATGTTCGTCAAAAATTAAGAGAATTTGATGAACGCAAAAAACAAGATGCCGAAGCTGCTAAAAAAGCAAAAGAAGAAAAGCATGCCGAAGAAATAAAAATTGTTGCCCCACAAACTCCCACTGAATCTAATTAATATAATTTTTATACAGCCATTAAAAAAGCCGAATCAAATTGATTCGGCTTTTTTGTTTGTGCAATATTTTAAAGTACCTAGTTAAATAATTGTAATTCGGAATTTAATGAACAAGAATTATTTCAAATCTAATAAAATATATACGGGCAAATGGTCGCTATAACCACCAAAATATCGTGTGCCAGCATAGGTGCGTAAAGGTGCGCCAAAATATAAACCTGGTGTTTGTTCTAATAAAAAATCTGATTTAAAAATATGGGCATTGCCTTTCGAAAATGTGGCTTTAGTTTTTTTACCATCCACACAATTTTTGCTTACAAAAAATTGATCGAACATACTCCATTCGCCTTTGTAATAATGCGTTCCTAATTTTTCGGTTTTAAAACTTTTAAATACATTTTCCATAGGCATGATGGATGATGACTCCATAGTTTGCAAA
Source organism: Bacteroidota bacterium (assembly GCA_046051225.1). Lineage (GTDB taxonomy): Bacteria > Bacteroidota > Bacteroidia > Chitinophagales > CAIODY01 > CAIODY01. The sequence goes on from JBJOOR010000004.1 coordinate 47,431, forward strand.
CTTTTATTTTCGGGTTCGTCATTAAAATCGCCCATGGCAATTAAAATTGGATTGATAGATTTATTAGCTGCAAAAGTTGAATCTAAAATATGTCGTTCGGTATGTGCTACATAAATTCTTTTTTGGTCGCTTTCATCAGTACCACCACGGCGGCTAGGAAAATGATTGACGGCAATAAATGCTTGTTGACCATTTAAAAACTCAACATTTACAATTAAAATATCACGGGTTTTTAAAGTAGAATCGAATGGAAAACGAAGGCGATAACTTTTGCTGCCTAATAATTTTATAGCTTCTTTTTTGTATAAAAATGCTACATCAATTCCACGTTCGTCAGCCGAATTATAATGTACAATTTCGTAATTAGATTTTGCCAATGATGATTCCTGAATCAATTGCTCTAACACATATTTATTTTCAATTTCACATAATCCCATCATATCTGCACCATCATTATTAATGCTGCTTATCACTTGTGCAATGTGTTGTTTTTTGGTATTAAATCTTCCAATTGTCCAATGCGATTTTGCATCGGGCAAAAACTCTTCATCTTTTACATTGGGGTCGTTAATGGTATCAAAAAAATTTTCGCAATTATAAAATGCAATGCTAATTTGTTTTTTGTTTTGTGCTTTAATATTTACTACTGAAGCCAATACAAGAAAGATTGCCAAACAAAATTTATTCATGATTTGATTTTTATTTAATGCTTCAAAGATGCTGATAATTAGAAAATGAAAGTATTTATTTAATGTTAATTTGAAATTATTTATTGGCTTACCATATTTTTTTTACTTTTAAATAATGAATACGAACCATCAATTTAATATTAAACTTTCACTTCGGTTAGATTGGAGCGAAATGGATTTGTTTGGGCATATTAATAATGTGATGTATTTTAAATACATACAAGCTTCACGAGTAAATTATTGGGAAACGATGGGTATTGCAAAAGATTTTAGCACCACCAAAATAGGTCCTATATTGGCTTCTACGAAATGCAATTTTTTAAAACCATTGCATTACCCAGAAAATATAATTATTCAAGCCCGAATGGAATTTATAAAAAATACCAGCTTTGGTATTGAACATCAAATATTAAACAAACAGGGCGAAATAGCTGCCATTGCTAACGATGTGATAGTGATGTATGATTTTAATAAAAATGAAAAAGTTATTTTCTCTAATTCATTAAAAAAATTTGTTGAGGAAATAGAAGGTAGAAAATTTTAAAAACAAATAATTATTTATGCACTTCAATTTTTGATTTTAGTGATTTATTTGGGTACGAAAGATGAACCACATACGTGCCTATTGCAAATTTTGAAATATTAATTTGTTTATTGTTAGAACTTATTTTTTCACCAGTTTAATAAAGCTTATTATGACTTGTAATAAATCGTTCAATACTATATCATGGAAATGGATTTTTTATTGAATCAATTAATAAAACATGATTTGGTTTAATGACGTCTAACTCGTAAATATTTGTTGGAGCATTTATATAAACACCATTCTGAAAATACTTAAAACCCAAACTAAACACTAATTTATTATTGAAAATTGTTGTGTAAGTAGGTATGCCTTGAGCATTATTGAATCTATCTTTTCATTTTTATCAATAGTTATAAAACAAGGTTTTTTATTTTGAAAATTACTGAAATATAATTTATCCTCGAATACCTGAAAGTAAATCAAATCAAAATTATTCATCACGAGATTATCATAAACAATTTTTGTAGTTGATGAATCTCCTTCGGTAACCATGATGCACTGCTTCAAATTAGTACCAGTACGGAAATACATTTTGCCATTAAACTCAACAGACTCAAATGGAATTTGTGAATAAGGAAAACGCTTTACACAATGAATTGGAAATTCCTCTGCTTTCAATAAATTTATTGAAATAAAAACCAGAATGGTTGCAACTACATTAAAATTACATTTCAAAAATAAGAAATAGTTGTCAAAAAAAAAATTACTTCATCTGCCCTAATATTTGGCTGGCTGGCTGATACCATTGTTGGTTAAGTTGCACAGCAGTATTCATGTAATTGCCTGCATTATTTTTATTGCCTACCATTGCATAAGCATAGCCCAAATAAAAATAATAGGCATCGGATGCTGGATATTTTTTAATAGCATTTTGAAAATAATTAATCGCCCCATTCACATCTCGTTTTTGCAAATAGCAATTAAACAATGTTTGAATGGCTTGACTATTTTCGGCATATACTTCCAATGTTTTTTGAGCATACACAATAGCACTATCCAATTTATTTTGTTTCATTAATGTATCGGCTAATGCATTGTATTTTTTTTCTAATTTCTGATTACGTTTTACAATGCACATCAACGGCACACCATCTAATTCGATAGTATGAATAGTGCCAGCTGGTGGAAAATAACCTGGTGTTTGTAATAATTCTTTTTCTAAAAAACGGCTATAAAAAATACCGTAATCCCAATCACTCATGTTGCCACGATTTTTGAAATTAGCATAGCCTACATACATGGTAGGATGCGGAAATGAAATGCCATAATTAGGTTGTGTTCCATTCTTTAAATCATAATGTACAGGTTGATAATTATTACAAAATTCCATACGGTAATAACTAATAGGGTCAACGCAATTGGTACGAATGGAGAATGAATCTTTTCTATCTTTTAAGTTCTCATTTTCAACCAACCAATCAAATGCAGCTTTGCTTCCATTCATGTAATAATCAGTTTCAAAATTGCCATAAGCATTTTTTATTCCGCCATAATATTCGTTGAAATACAAATACATATTGGTATGATTTTGTGCTACAAATTTTAAAGGTAAAAACAATAAAAAAGCTACCAAAGCTGCTGCTGCAATGCTTAATCCTTTTTTGAAAAACGAAATTAAATAAGCCCAAAACAAAGCCGATAGCACAACCAATGTGGGATAAATAAAAAGAAAATGTCGCCATCCATCATACAATGCCGATTCTTTTTTTACTGCATAAGCCCAAGGAAAAATAGAGATAAATGCAATCATTAAAACAAAATAAAGATTGTATTTTTTCTTAGTAAAAATAGCGATTGAGAAAAACCCAACTATGCCTATTAGAAATATTAAAGGCGCTGTAATGCTTATCCACTTTGGAATGTAATACCAAGGCACTTCGTTGTTCATTATTTTATCGCCATCAAACAACATAGAAATGGGTGTAAAAAAATGACTCATTACTGATAATGTTGCTAATGGATTTGCAATGGGGCTATTGTGTCCAAATGGCCAACAAACCAAGCCTAATGCATAGCCAACAATTGAAATTAATAGTAAGCGAATAATTAATTTTTGTGTGATAAATTGACGCAATTCTTTTTTCAACAATAAAAATCCCATCACAAACATCCACATATACACTATCAATAATAAACCGCCAATACGAACGCCTAATGCGCCACCAATGCCCAATGCAAGCAATATAGTAGTTTTGGTATGTGGCTTTGGCAATTGCTTTATAAATTTAATTAATTGCAAAACAGCAAATACCGAAAACGATGCAAATGGAATATCTTTAGGGTTATTAAAACAATGCCCTACATAACTTGGCGATAAAGCCAAGATTAATAACGCCAATAAAGCTGCTAACCAACCACCAATTTCGCCAGCTAATAAACCTGTTGAAATAATGCCAAACACACCTACAATGGCAATGCAAAAATGTTGCATTTCGTAATCGCCCCACCAACCTAATTTATGATTGCAGATAGAAACCCACAAATCCATCAAGCCGCCATAGTAATGGATTCCGCTTTCTTCAAATTTTTTCGAACCTTCAACTCGTTGCCAATTTAAAATAGAATTATCGCCATGAAAAAAATAATTATAAATGGCATTTCCGTAATCATGATGCCAATGTTCATCGCCAGTAACTCCAAAATCGAAACTTAATTTAGGCAATACTATTACCAATATCATACACAAACAAAAAAATGCAAGTCGATAATATTTACCTAAATCAGTTGCTGTTTTTTCATCATGTTTTTTAAATGGAGAAACAAAAATTTCGCCTACCATAATGCTAAATGAAATGCGCAAAATTTGAATAAACATTTTTATAGAATCTGTAAAAACATTTACATGGCTATCATCCGCATTTTTCCATTCCAATGGCATTTCGTTAATCGCAATTCCTTTTAAATGTGCTTTATACAAAACCTCTACATCATGCGCCCATCCATTAGTTGAAAGTTTTTTAAAAATAGATTTTGCAATTGATGCAGGATACAATTTAAAACCACATTGTGTATCGCCCAAATTTAATGGTGTAAATAATTTGATAAAAAAATTAAAAATAGCGCCCGATGTTCTTCTTAATTTTAAGGCTTCAATTTTCGATTTTTTATCGGTACGATTGCCAATAAAAATTTCATTTTTTTTGAATAAATTTTTATCCAATTTTTGCCATTCTAACAATTCAGTTGGCATAGCACTCATATCAGCATCTAAGGTTAAAATATAATCGCCTTGGGCTGCTTCAACTCCATTTTTTAAAGCGCCACCTTTGCCAGTATTGCTTTGCGAAATAATTTGAATTTTGCTTTTCAGTTTAGAAAAATCATGTAACCTCACCCCCTGCCCCTCTCCAACAGAGAGGGGAGAAAGTGCTTCATTAATTTTATCAATTGTATTATCGTTGCTGCCATCATTTACAATGATAACTTCATACGATTGATTCCATTTTGTATCAAAATCTAATAAACCATTCATCAACAAATCAATTCGTTTCGATTCGTTGTAACATGGTATAATTAAAGAAATAGTTGGCATTTGTTGTTTGATTTTGAAAATGTTTTTTTGATTTATAAATTCTATAAAACTAGGTTTTACTACACCTTTCCAATATAAACCCAATCGCCCCAAATATTGGTGCATTCATAATTTTTCATTCTAATTTCATCTTGCAAATATTCTTTTATAGGATAAAAATTAATATGCATATCCATGGTATAATAATAATATTTTTGGCATGGAGTTACTATCATTACTTGTTTTCGGGCTACACGTTTTAATTCGTCAATAGCTGGTTTCGGATTTTTTAAATGCTCAATGGTATGATGACAAGTAACAATATCAAACGATTTATCGGCAAATGGCAAACGCTCAATATTTCCTTTTACATAGCTGCCTTTGTTCAGTTTCACTTCATCGTACATATCGCATCCTGTAACATCTAAATTTGTTTTTTCTGATACCACATTCAGCCAATGACCTCTGCCACAACCCACATCTAATAATGTTTTTGCATCAGTTGAAATATTTTTAATCATAAAATCAATGGATGGTTGATTCATATCTGTTGGTCTGTCGGTAGCCATACAATCTAATTCACGATATGCTTGCGAATATTCTTCGTCAGTCATATTATACACAAGGCTTTTAAAATCCATATAAAATTTTACTTTTTTGCCTTTATACCAAATATAAAAAAACGGATACATAAACCATCGGCTATCACGGATAAGTGGCGGAATGCATTCATCCAATATAAATCGGATGGTGTTAGTTAAACTTCTATTCATTAATTATTATTTTAAAAAAGTTTTCAAATATAAGCGCTTAAAATTAAATGTGGTGCAGTTCAACATTTATATGCAATAAGATGTTGATGTATTTAGTTGGATTGTTCAAAATTTTAAATCTCATTTGTTACTTTTGCAGAAATTTTGAAATCAATTTTCAATTTTATTTACCATAAAAAATATTAATTTTTAGAATGAAGATTTTAGTTTGCATCAGCAAAGCACCCGACACTACTACAAAAATTAGCTTTACCAATAACAATACAGAGTTTGTTGGCGATAAAGTTACATGGATAATTAACCCGTATGATGAATGGTATGCATTAGTTCGTGCATTAGAATTAAAAGAAACATTAGGCGGCAGTGTTACTGTAATAAACGTGGGTTTGGTAGATAATGAAGCTATATTACGTAAAGCTTTTGCCATTGGCGCTGATGATGGTGTTAGAATAGATGCCAACCCAACCGATGCTTATTTTGTAGCCAATCAAATTGCTGAATATGCAAAAGACAAAGGCTTCGATTTAATTTTAACAGGCAAAGAAACCATTGATTATAATGGTTCACAAATAGGCGGAATGATTGCCGCAATTAATGATTTAAACTATGTTTCGTTGGCTACAAAATTAGATTTGGCTGGTACCGAAGCTACTATTGAATGCGAAATGGAAGGCGGAAGCGAAATTGTAACTTTACAATTACCTGCTGTTATTTCTTGTCAGAAAGGAATGGCTGAAGCAAGAATTCCGAACATGAAAGGCATTATGGCTGCTCGTACAAAACCTTTGCAAGTTATTGTGGCTGCGGCTTCTGAATCATTAACTGAAATTGTGAAATACGAATTACCTGCTGAAAAAACAGGTTGTAAAATGATTTCGCCAGATAATGTAGATGAATTGGTAAGATTATTACACGAAGAAGCCAAAGTTATTTAATATGGAATCATTGAATATTTTATCATTGTAATATCAGAATATTCAATCTTCAATTATCTAAAAAAGTAGTTCAAATTTTCAATAAAAAATAAATCAATTTTCAATAAATGAGCGTTTTAATATTTGCAGAATCGAATAACGGAAAATTTAAAAAATCAACTTTAGAGGCAGTGTATTACGGAAGTAAAATTGCTGCTCAATTAAATACAGAATGTATTGCCTTGGCTGATGGCTCATTAGATGCTGCCGAATTATCTTCGTTAGGAAAATTTGGCGCAGCAAAAGTAGTTACAGTTAAACATGATAATTTACAACATTTAGACGCTAAAGCATATACTTATGTAATTGCCGAAGCATCGAAAAAAGTAAATGCATCTGTAATTGTATTATCATACAATGTTACAGGAAAGGCTGTGGCGGCTAATGTGGCGGCTAAATTAAATGCAGGTTTGGTAGCTGGTGCTATTTCATTGCCCGATACAACTAATGGATTTGTAATTAAGAAAAGCGTATTCAGCGGCAAAGCATTTGCCTATTTCAATATCAAAACAGCTACAAAAGTTATTGGTTTAACACCAAATTCTTTTCAAGCAATATCAATTGATGCAACTGCAACAGTTGAAGCTTTAGATATAAATGTGCCTGCTAATCAATTTAGCGTAACCGTAAAAGAAACTATAAAATCAAGCGGTACAATTTCATTAACCGAAGCCGAATTAGTAGTAAGCGCAGGCAGAGGATTAAAAGGACCTGAAAATTGGGGAATGATTGAAGAAATGGCAAACATTTTAGGCGCTGCTACAGCTTGTAGCCGCCCAGTGGCTGATATACATTGGCGTCCGCATGGTGAGCATGTTGGGCAAACGGGTATTACCATTCGTCCTAATTTGTATATTGCAATTGGCATTAGTGGTGCTATTCAGCATTTAGCTGGTGTAAACCAAAGCAAAACTATTGTTGTAATTAATACAGATAAAGAAGCACCATTTTTTAAAGCTGCCGATTATGGTATCGTGGGCGATGCATTTGAAGTAGTGCCAAAATTAAATGAAGCGTTGAAAAAATATAAAGCTAGCAGTCATTAGAATACAATAACCACATAGCAACATAGAAGCATAGTTTTTATGAATTTCAAAAACAAAGTTTTTCTATGTAGGCTATGATTAAAGTTAAAAAAAGTTTGTATAGCTGCTTTGCATAAACATAGAATAGAAAAATTGCCTTAAATTTTGCATTTGTATTCTATGAAATCTAATGTGTCTATGTGGTAAAAATAAAAGAATAACAGAACTTGGAAAAAATAGAACTTGAAATAATTACACTATCGCAGAATGCTGCACAAAACCATTCTTACGCCATTATACTTGGCGAAGCTGGTGGTGTAAGGCGTTTGCCAATTGTAATTGGCGCATTCGAAGCACAAGCCATTGCTGTAGCTTTAGAAAAAGTAACACCAAGCCGACCATTAACACACGATTTAATTCGTAATACTTTGCAATCATTCGAAATTACTTTAAAAGAAGTGTTGATTGACAATTTACAAGAAGGCGTATTTTATGCAAAATTAATTTGTCAGCAAAAAGATGAATTGGTTGAAATAGATTCTCGAACATCAGATGCAATAGCATTAGCTGTAAGATTTAATTGCCCCATTTATACTTTTGAATTTATTTTAGATCAAGCTGGAATTGTGATGGAAGGACAAATTGAAAATTTAATATCTCCAGAAAAAAAGGCAACACCAAAACCAGTTAAACCTGCCGCTAAAAAAGATGATTTAAGTAGCATGACTACCGAACAGCTAAATAAAAAATTAGAAGAATATTTAGAGAATGAAGAATATGAAAAAGCAGCAGCAGTAAGAGATGAACTAACCAAAAGAGAATAATTTAATTCACTTAGCATGAACAAATTAGCCGCATTAGTAAATCAGCTTCAGCAATATATTTTAGATTTTGAAAAAAGCAATGTAAAATTTTCGGCAGCTAATGTTGGGTGGCAAATTGAACACAGCCTTATTACCATTGATATGATTATTATGGTATTAAAAAAATCAAATTCAGATAATTTTCAAAGCAAATTTAATTTTTCAAAATTCAGAGTTTTTTTATTTAAAAAAATTCCAAGAGGCAGAGCAAAAGCACCAAAAGTAGTTGTTCCTCAAGTAGATTATAATGTATCTTCTTTACAAAATCATATTGCCATTACTTTAAAAAATATCGATTCGTTATCAACTGTTCAGCCTAATCAATTTTTCAAACATCCTTACTTTGGCGATTTAAAATTAAAAGATGCCATTAAGTTTTTAGAGATTCATACCCAACATCATTTATCTATCATTCAAGATATTATCAGCAAATAATTTATGCTTTCAGCCCAAAATATTACAAAAAAATATGGCAGCCTTCAGGTTTTAAAAGGCGTTGATTTAGAAATTAAATCGGCTGAAATAGTAGCTATTACAGGCAGTTCGGGTGCTGGCAAAAGCACATTGCTTCATATTATTGGCACATTAGATAAAGCCGATAGCGGCATTATTGAAATAGAAGGCAAAAATATTTTAGCATTTAACGATAATAAAATTTCGGAATTTCGAAATCAAAAAATGGGTTTCATTTTTCAGTTTCATCATTTATTGCCCGAATTTTCGGCGCTTGAAAATGTGATGTTGCCTGGCTTAATTGCAAAACGAAACGAAGCCGAAGTAAAAAAATATGCCTTACAATTATTAGATAGATTGGGGTTAAAAGATAGAGTAAATAATCGCCCCAATCAATTAAGTGGTGGCGAATCGCAACGTGTAGCCGTATGCCGTGCATTAATCAACAATCCTTTATTAGTGTTGGCAGATGAGCCTTCGGGCAATCTAGATTCAGAAAATGCATTGGCATTACACAAATTATTTTTAGAACTACGAGATGAATTAAAACAAACTTTTATCATCGTTACACATCATCAACAATTAGCCGAAATGGCTGACAGAACTGTGATGATGAAGGATGGAAAGATTGTGTAGTAAAATATTTTTCATTTTAATTTACTGATTCAAGTCATCCCATTTCGAAAATTATTATTATTTTTAATATCTCGAAAACCAATATTTTAAAAATGAAATTCAGCATAAAAATTTTACTTTTTTTATTCCTAATATTTAGCTCAAGCAAATTTGTTTTTGCTCAAGATTCAGAAAAAATAAAATCGTTAAAAGAAAAATTAAACACTGCAAAGCACGATTCGGAAAGAATTGTAGCCTTGGGCGATTTAAGTTGGGAGCTACAAAATTTTGATATGGCAGCAGCCGAAAAATATGTAACCGAAGAATTAAAAATTGCCGAAAAATTAAACCTACCTAAATTTTTAGCATTTGCTTATAACGATGTAGGATTAGTAAAATTGAAAAAAGGCAATCTTACCGAATCATTGGAATTGAACAAAAAAGCATTGGCAATTCGTCGAAAATTAAATGATGAAATGGGCGTTGGTTCATCACTAAATAAAATTGGAAATATTTATACAAGGCTCGAAAATTATGACAAATCGTTGGATGCTTATTTAGAGTGTTTGAAGATTTATGAAAAATTTAAAATAAAACCCTACATCGCTTATTCGCAAAATAATATTGCACAAATATATTTTCAAATTCATAAATCGGATATGGCAATTGGCTACTACCGAAGCGCCATTGCTACCAATACCGAGCTTTCGGATTTTATAAATTTGGCTGGTAATTATGGCAATTTAGGCAATGTATATTTAGACCAAAAACAATACGATTCGGCATTAATTGCTTTGCATAAATCTGTACAATTATTTAAGCAAACAAAAGTAAATTATGGTTTGCCTAATACTTACAACAGCATTGCATATGCTTATAAAGCATTGGGCAATTTGCAAGAAGCTAAGAAATATTATTTTGAAGCCATGCAACTTTGCGAAGCCATTAAGGATACAGCTATATTAATTAATTGCTATAATAATTGTGCTGATATTTTATTAAAATTAAAACAACCCGATGCCTCGAAAGTACTGATAGATAAGGCTTATACAATGGCAATAACCACTAATCAAACAAACAATTTGCGCCAATCGTACTCAAAATATTTTAACTATTATATGCAAAAAGGCAATACAGATTTAGCCGAAATGTATTTCGAAAAATTGAATAAAATAAAAGATTCATTATTGAATAGCGATATGACAAAACAGATTGCTGAGATGAGTGTAAAATATGAATCAGGAAAAAAACAAGAAGAAAATCTATTGCTAAAAAAAGACAATAAAATTAAAGCACTTACGCTTTGGTTTTTAGTAATTGGGTTATTGCTTTCCGTTATCACTTTCTATTTAATTTTTAACAGAAATAAACTAAAACAAAAATCTATTTTACAAGCTGAAATGCTGAAACAGCAAGAGCTACGAAGCAAAGCTGTATTAGAAGCCGAAGAAACCGAAAGACAAAGAATTGCAAAAGATTTGCATGATGGAATTGGGCAAATGCTATCGGCTGTTAAATTAAATTTGTCATCGGTTCAACATCGAATTACGATTGATGAAAAAGAAAAATTATTGTTTCAAAATGCCATTTCGTTGGTTGATGATTCGGTAAAAGAAGTACGAACTATTTCGCATAATATGATGCCGAATATGTTGATTAAAAAAGGTTTAGCAAATGCCGTAAGAGATTTTATTGATAAACTTAGTGGTACTACTTTAAAAATTGATTTGGAAATTACAGGCATGAATGAACGCATTGAAACATCAATGGAATCAATCATCTTCAGGGTTTTGCAAGAGTTGGTAAATAATATAATTAAGCATGCAAATGCTGATCATATTACTTTGCAATTATTAAGATTTGAAAACGAATTAACCATTATGATTGAAGATAATGGTGTAGGATTTAATGTAAAAGAAACCTTACTTTCAGACAAAGGAATTGGGTTGAAAAATATTATTTCGAGAATAGAATTTTTAAAAGGAAATATTAATTACGATTCAACTATTGGCAAAGGAACAACTGTAACAATTGATATTCCGCTAGCTTAATTTTATTACTATGAAACAATCAGATAAAATAAAAATAATTATTGCCGACGACCACAAGATGATGATTGATGGCTTACTTTCTATGCTATCAGACGAAAAAAATATGGAGATAATTGGCGTAGCAAATAATGGCGAAGAGGTATTAAAAATATTAGAAACTAAAAATGCTGATTTAATTTTAACAGATATTAATATGCCATTGATGGATGGTATTGAATTAACAAAAGCATTAAAACAAAAATATTCTCATATCAAAATATTAGCACTTTCTATGTTTGGCGATATAGACCATATTCAGGAAATGCTGAATGCTGGCATATCAGGTTATGTTTTAAAAAACACGGGCAATAAAGAATTGGTGGATGCCATTAATTCAATTGCCAATGGCGGCACTTATTATGATAATGATGTGGCTGCCGAAATGATGCGTTCATTAACGCAAAACAATCAAAAAAAAGTAGCTATCGAAAAAGTGAATTTAACAGATAGAGAAATTGAAATTATAAAATTAATTGCAAAAGAAATGAATAATGCCGCCATTGGCGATACCTTATTTATTAGCGAACGAACAGTAGAATCGCATCGAAAAAATATCTACCGCAAAACAAACACTACCAATATTGTAGGGCTTTTAAAATTTGCTTTTTCTAATGGCTTAATAGATGAATTAAGGTGATCTATAACTTTTCAAGTTAGTATTTTTATGAATCGCATCGAACGCATCTCTGCCATTTTAATTCAATTACAATCTAAAAAAATTGTAAAAGCAGAAGATATTGCCAAAAGATTTAGCATCAGTTTGCGAACAGTTTATCGCGATATAAAATCGTTAGAAGCCTCTGGAGTGCCTGTTATTGGTGAGGCTGGCGTTGGTTACTCATTGGTTGAGGGGTATAAATTACCACCCGTTCAATTTACACTTTCAGAAGCTACTGCATTTTTAACAGCTGAAAAATTAATCGAAAAACTAACCGACCAATCGCTAAATGAAAGCTATCAATCTGCCATGTTCAAAGTAAAATCGGTAATGCGAAATGCCGAAAAAAAACATTTAGAAACGATAGAAGAAAATATTGCAGTGTTGAGCAATCCATATACTCCCGAATCGAAAAATAAAGCTGATTTTTTGCAATTGATTATTGAAGCAATTGCTAAAAAGCAAATTTTATTGTTGCATTATTTTGCCAATCATAATCAACAAAATAGCACTCGAAACATAGAACCAATAGGCATTTTCTTTCAAATGGGCAAATGGCATTTAATTGCTTATTGTCATTTAAGAAACGATTACCGCGATTTTAGAATGGATAGAATTGAGCAACTAAAAAATACGGATTCTAATTTTAGAAAAGAACACCCAACACTAAAGAAATTTTTGAAACAAATAGTTGAAGAAGAAAAATTACACACCGTTGTCTTAAAATTTGATAACGAAGCATTGCCTTACATTGGCGAACAAAAATATTACAACGGATTTGTGTCGCAAAAGCAAACAAAACTACACACCGAAATGACTTTTCTAACTTCATCGTTAGAAGGAATGATGCGCTGGTACTTGATGATAGCCGACCACACCGAAATTATTAGCCCCGATGAATTAAAAATCAGAGCAACTGCATTTATTAAAATGGCGCACTTGAAATTGAAAAAATAATTCTCATTCCTGCTGACATACTGTTGTCATAAGTTGCCATTTTCTTTGCAGCAAATAATTAAAACAAACAAAAAATCATGACAACATTTATTGAAGTATTTCAAAACGAATTAGGCGAAGAAATTATCGGCACCAGAAAAATGCTGGCGCTTGTTCCTGCCAACAAAATGAATTTTAAACCACACCCAAAAAGCATGTTGCTTAAGGATTTGGCTACACACATTGCCGATTTGCCAAAGTGGATTACATTGGGATTAGTTACCGATGAATTAGATTTTGCTACCACACCTTACAACCCAGATGATTGCAAAAATGGCGAAGAGTTGGTCGCTTATTTCAACAAAAATGTGGCAGAAGCTCAACAAAATTTTGCAAAATCGAATGACTCAATTTTAGAAGAAACTTGGACATTGAGAAATGGCGAAGCTATTTATGCCAAGCACACAAAATTGGAAACCATCCGTCATGCATACTCTCAAATGGTGCATCACAGGGCGCAGTTAGGCGTTTACTTACGCTTGTTGGATATTCCTATTCCTGGAGTTTATGGACCAAGCGCCGATGAAACAATGGGTTAGTTTTACTAAAAGCATTTTGAGATTTTCAAAATGCTTTTTTTAGTTTTTGTTTGAAATAATTTGATAACTAAATGAACATTCACTTATATTTGCAGAAAAATAAAAGAAATTAATGCGTACAAGAAATATTCAAAAAGAAAAGTTAGTAAAGCAAAAAGCTATCGAACTGCTTGTTAAACATGGCTTTGATGGCTTTAGTATGCAAAAGTTGGCAAAGACTTGCGATATTTCTGTGGCTACTTTATACATTTATTACAAACATAAAGACGACCTGATAAAACAAATTGGATTAGAAGAAGGCGAACGAATGACAAGTGCAACGCTAAAAGATTTTTCGCCCGAAATGAAATTTGCCGATGGATTAAAAAAGCAATGGGAAAACAGGTCGAAGTTTTCGTTAAATAATCCAAAATCAATTGCCTGTTATGAAGTGATTCGGCATTCGCCTTATGGCGATGTGGTGGGTAATTCTATTGCCAACAATTTCAGACCAATCATGAAAAAATTTATTGAAAAAGCAATTAAAGATAAACAGCTGAAAGCTATGCCCATAGAGGTTTATTGGAGTGTGGCTTTCGGTCCGCTGTACACATTAATTCGATTTCATGAAGAAGGAAAAAGTATGGGTGTAAAGCCTTTCAAATTTTCAGATAAAATTATGTACCAAACTTTAGCGTTGGTTTTAAAAGCATTAAAACCATAAAATAAATTAACTTAAAAATAAGTGAACGTTTATTTACTTATACTATGAAATCGAATGCTATTTTTATTTTAAAAACCAATATTAAAACCGAAGCAGACAAAAATATTTTGCAAACTGTTTTGGATAAACACGAAGCTATTGAACGCTGGACAATTGATTTAGATGATTGCGATAAAGTGCTTCGAATAATTAGTAGCGAATTGTCAATTGCTAAAATAGTGGCTTTGGTGGCCGATTGTGGTTACCATAGCGAAGAATTAATGAATTAAAATTTACGTTTTACTTTTACAAAAAATCAAAACCAAATGCAACAACAAGAACCGTTACAAAAATTTACAGCGTATCAAAAATTACTAATTGCCATTTTAGCTTTATTGCAATTTACTGTTATTTTAGACTTCATGATTATTTCGCCACTGGGCGATATTTTGATGAAAAATTTAAGCATTTCGCCTTCGCAATTTGGTTTAATAGTTTCATCGTATGCCTTTAGTGCTGGGGCTTCGGGTATTTTAGCAGCAGGATTTGCCGATAAATTCGACCGCAAAAAAATCTTACTGTTTTTCTATTTAGGATTTATCGTAGGCACATTGCTTTGCGGTATTGCCGATAATTATTGGATGCTTTTATTTGCCCGAATTATCACTGGATTATTTGGTGGTGTAATTGGTTCAATCGCATTAGCCATCGTTGCCGATTTGTTTGCTGTGCATCAACGTGGCAGAGTGATGGGCATGGTTCAAATGGCTTTTGCAGCCAGCCAGATTTTAGGAATTCCAGCAGGAATTTTTATGGCAAATCATTTTGGGTGGCACTCTGCATTCTTGATGATAGTGGTTTTGGCGGCGATAATTTATGTGTTAGTATTTTTAAAATTGCAACCCGTAATTGAGCATTTGAAATTGAAATCTGATAAAAATCCATTCCTTCATTTGTGGCATACCATCAACAAAAAAGATTATCAAGTAGGATTTTTAGCCACCGCTTTTTTAGCCGTTGGCGGTTTTATGTTGATGCCTTTTAGCAGTGCATTTTTAGTAAACAATGTACATATTTCGCAGCAGCAATTGCCGCTGGTGTTCCTATTCACGGGCATTTCATCCATTATCATCATGCCGCTGATTGGTAAGTTGAGCGACAAAATTGACAAGTTTAAATTGTTTGCCGCAGGTTCGTTAGTTGCTATTTTGATGGTTATTATTTACACACATCTTGGCGTAGTGCCGCTGTGGCAAGTGGTTATCATCAACATGTTGTTGTTCATGGGCATCATGAGCCGCATCATTCCTGCCACCACTTTAAACACCAGCATTGCCAACATGCAAGACCGTGGCGCATTTATGAGCATCACTTCATCGCTGCAACAAATGGCTGGCGGCATTGCAGCTATTGTGGCTGGATTGATTATTCAACAAGACACCAAAAGCAGCCCCATTCAGCATTTCGACACTTTGGGTTTTGTAGTATCGGGCGTAATTTTGTTGTGTATTTTCTTTGTTTACCGAGTGAGTGAATTGGTGAAAAAGAAAGAAGCAGCGAAATAATTCATCGTTTTATTTCAATTGCAAATGCTGTTTTGGTAAATGTTTTGTTCACTTTTTTCTTGGAATTTTATTATTTCAATCGCAAAAACTTTGTTACCTCATAAAGCGTTTGTAATTCTGTTGTTTCTTTTTTATTAAGCCCATCAGACAAATTTATTTTCAAAAAAGATTTGGTAGTGTCATTTTATTAATCGTATATTTGCGATATAATAATTCCAATCATGGCACTAAATAAAAAAGACGAGTTTAGCAAAAAAGAAAACGAATTAGCCGACTTTGCTAATGCTATCAGTCATCCTGCAAGAGTTGCTATTTTAAAAGAAATTGCAAAACATGAATCATGCATTTGTGGCGAAATAGTAGAAGTATTGCCATTGGCACAATCCACCGTTTCACAACACCTCAAAGAACTTTTAAAAGCCGAACTCATCAAAGGCACAGTTGACGGCGTTAAATCTTGTTACTGCATCAACTACAAAACCTTTGAACGATTTGAAAAAACATTCAACGAATTCTTTACCAAAACAAATTCTAACAACCCCAAATGTTGTTAATCTAAAATCAAACAAAATGAAATATTCTGAATTTAAAAAAGCCATCGAAACTGTCAGCGACATTACAATCTTATTGCCCGACAATAGCAGCGTTCCACAACACTTTCACATCACCGAAGTAGGTTTAATCACCAAGCACTTTATTGATTGTGGCGGCAAAGAACGAATCTCGAAACTAATCTCTTTTCAAATCTGGGTAGCCGAAGATGTTAATCACAGATTAACTGCTGCTAAAATTTCGGACATCTTAAACAAATCGGCATTCATCACTGGCAATTCCGATTTTGAAATTGAAGCCGAATATCAAACCAACACCATTGGTAAATATGCCGTTGAATTCAACGGCAATCAATTTCAGTTAATTAACAAATACACTGAATGCCTTGCAGCCGAAGTATGTGGTGTTGATTCAGAAAAATACAAACTGAATTTAGCCGATGTAAAACAAGGCGCATCATGTTGCACACCCGGCGGCGGCTGTTGTTAATCATTTTATTCATTAAATCAAAAACATAAAATCATGAGCAAAACAAAAGTTTTATTTCTGTGCATCCACAATTCAGCACGTAGCCAAATGGCTGAAGCTTATTTAAAACAATTGGGCGGCGACAACTTTCATGTCGAAAGTGCAGGATTAGAAAAAGGTACACTCAACCCATTAGCCGTTGAAGTCATGAAAGAAGAAGGCATTGATATTTCACACAACGAAACCAACGCCGTTTTCGATTATTTCAAAGAAGGCAGATTGTACAACTATGTAGTAACCGTTTGCGATGAAGCAAGCGCAGCACATTGTCCCATCTTCCCAGGCGTACACAAAAAAATCAATTGGAGTTTTACCGACCCATCTTCATTAACAGGTACTCACGAAGAAAAATTAGCTGTTACCCGTCAAGTACGAGATAAAATAAAACAAGCCGTTATTGATTTCATCAAAGACGTAGAAAACAAAAAAGCATGAACAAATTAAAATCAATCTGGACGACTATTACAGGCAGCATCAGTTCCATCATTCCATTGTTTTTTGCTTGTTGCAAAAGTGGTGCATGTGTTGGCGTATGCGCCAGCCCCGTTGCATCACTCTTCGGTATTTCAACCGCTGGCTTCGCCACTTCCCCTTGGTTTAGCATATTTGAACCCTTACTAATTGCATTAAGTGCCGTTTCATTCACAGTTTCCTATTATGGCATTTATGTTTTACCAAAATTCAACAACTGCAATACCGATTGCGATTGCAACAACACCAAACCAAACCAAAAAGAAAAACTAACCAAAGCCATATTTTGGATTGGCTTATCAGCAAGCATCATTTGCTTTACCTATTTTGAAACACAAAAGTTCAAAGCCAACCATCAAGCAGCACCAACAGAATGCGCCACACCATGCACCACAAAATCCAATGCCGATTCATTAACCATCAAAAACAAACCTTGTTGTAGCAATGGCACTGAATGCAAATAAACAATCCATAAAAAAATACACAGCCGAATTCATAGGCACATTTGCTTTAGTTTTTTGTGGCACAGGCGCAATCATCATTAACCAACAAACAGGCGGCACAATTACACATTTGGGCATCGCCATCACATTTGGTTTAATCGTTACCGCCATGATATACACCTTTGGCAGCACATCGGGCGCACATTTCAACCCAGCAGTTACCATTGCATTTTCTATTGCAGGGCTTTTCAATCCAAAGCAAATTGTGCCTTTTATTATCGCTCAAATTATAGGTGCATTAGCAGCATCTTTCACACTACATTTTTTATTCCCTCAAAATGTTTCATTAGGCGCAACCATGCCCACAGGCTCTGCTATGCAATCATTTGTTTTAGAATTAATACTCACCTACTTTTTAATGCTCGTTATTTTATTCACTTCACAAGGCTCAAAAGAAGTAGGTGTAATGGCAGGATTAGCCATCGGCGGCACAGTATTATTAGAAGCACTTTTTGCAGGACCAATTTGCGGAGCATCCATGAACCCAGTTCGTAGCCTTGCACCAGCCATTGTTTCGGGCAATTTCAATAACTTATGGATTTACATTTTCGCCCCCATCATTGGCGCAGCATTAGCCACCGCCACTTGGAAAATAGTAAAAGCAAAATAGTTTCAAAATGTTTTTCCACTCCAACACAATATTCTAATTTTACACCCGTTACAATTCTGTAACACTAAACATTTAATCACAGTTCATCACTAAAAAAATCTTCAACATGACCGACAATCAAAACAACAGCCTCAACATGGCTAACACCACCACCGCCTACATGGATAAAAATGTAGCCATCTTCACCGCCAACACAAAAGTTACAACCTTGCTGGCAGCTACCAAAGGCACAATAGTTGCAATCAACCAAGCAGCCACCGCACAAGGATTAGACAACACAGGCGCAACCACCACCAAAAAGAATTTACACCAAATCGCCAACGATAAAGCCGAACACGTTTGCACAGGCTTAATGGCTTACGCCGATGATATTAATGACCAAGTTTTAGCAGGGCAAATTCACTTTACTCATTCCGATTTCATTTTAGGTACAACCGCCGAAATCGTTAATCGTATGCAATTGGTACACGATAAAGCAGCAGCAATCACCATTGCTACATTAGCACCATTCAATATTGTAGCTACTGATATTTCCGATTTGCAAACCGCAATCACAAATTACAGCAATGCAGCACCAACCAAAAAGGTATTGCAAGCGGCTGCCACCGCAGCCACCGCCCAACTCACAACATTGTTTACAACCTTACGTACTCAATTAGGCAAGATGGATAATTTGGTAAAAACCTACAAAGCAGCCCAACCAACTTTTGTAGCAGGTTATCTCAATGCACGTAAAATAATTGATTTAGGCAAAACCCAACAAGCCGAAGAACTCCATTTAATGCCACATCATTTCGAAGCAATCTTTGGCAAAAGATTTCAAGAAGGCGACACCTTTACCATCCGCAACCACAGTACAGTTCCAGTTAGAGGATTTATAACCGATACACCAACCGCATTACCAACCACTGGCAACCAAGTATCAGTTGAACCAAACAGCGAAGTACAAGCAAAAATTTCAGCCGACTTTGGCAATGTTTTCGGACATTGGCTAATCATTCACAACCCATCCGACATTGACGATGCCCATGTAACCATCATATTAGCACATGGCAAATCAAACAGCAGCGCACCATCAATCGGACAATCAGCATAATAAATAAAAAGGCGAAATTTTGAATTTCGCCTTTTTTATTTTACTCACTTTCATTGCCCTTTTAAAAATTGCGTTAAGAAAAAAATTGAGAGCAGAGCCAAAAGAAGAAAAACTGTTTGAAGTCAGCCGCAACAAACTTTTATTTTTAGTTCAACCTTATTTCGGCTGACAAGTTTTTTTCTTCGAGCAGAGCCAATTTTTTTTAGCAATTTTTAAACAGGCTTGATTTTTTGTTTCTTTTGTATCAAGACAAAAGAAAAATAGAATTAGAATTCTAAAGAATAATACGTCTATTCATTTAACAAAATGAAGAACACTAAAAAATAAAACTTGACAGCATGTAAGAAATTCAAGCAGACAATAAAACAAATTCAGACCACTTAAAACTCACTTGAGACACCAAAAAAAAAACCCAAGCATACAATAAACTCCCTCACGACAACAGAAAACAAAAACGAGGCAATAAAAAACAATTTCACCCCTGCAAAAAAGTCCGACAAGGCAACAGAAAAATTCCTGCTACCTGCATAAAAGTCAGTTCAGACAACAAAAAACTATCCGCCGACAACAGAAAAATAACCCAAGACCACAAAAAATAAAATTAGCTGCCTTGACGAACCCCCAAACGATTGCCCAACACATAACATAGGCTTTCAGCATTGGCAGTTAACGGTAAACATCAACAAACTTTACACAAACCAAACAACCAATCATTTAACAATCCAAAAAAAGTTTACAAATGCTCTTTGGCTAAATGTTTTTTCATCTCGTCCAACACTGGTTTTCCACCTTTCATTATTTTTTTGGCATGGTTCGGAATGTCGGTATCATAAGGCTCATGCTTCATTCCCCATGTGCCAATGGCAGCCATGATGGGCAATAAATCAATCCCTTTTTTGGTAAGTGAATAAATGTATTTCAGTTTGTGGTCGGGGTCGGCGGCTTTGCTGATAATACCTTTCAGCTCCAGCATTGCCAATCTATCTGTTAAAATATTAGTCGCAATTTTTTCTTCCGATTGCAGCAATTCTCTAAAATATCGTTTGCCTGCAAACATCATATCTCTGATGATGAGCAAGCTCCATTTGTCGCCAAATATTTCAAGCGAAAGATTGATTGGGCAATACGATTTTTGATTTTCCATTTTGATATTTTTTTAAACACATAGGCACAATAGAATACAATGCAAAGCATTGACTCTTGTATTACTAAGTAAATCTTGCTTTTATAAAAAGAGCAACTCAGAAAATAAATTTTTACACAAAGAAATACTGGCTTTGAAAAATGAATTGAAACCTATGTGCCTATGTGTTTTATTTGTTTTCAAAAAAACACTTGCATTTTGCAACTATTCCATTATTTTTGTCGAATGCTTGCATTTTGCAACCATGCAAAAATAGCAGAAACAATTTTTTTCATCAAACAAAAACATAAAAAAAATGACCAATCAATTAACAGTAAAAATGACGCTTGATGCATGGAATGCACAGGTGAACAATGCCAACAAATTGCTCAACGAATTGAGCGATGAACAATTGCAAAATGAAGTAGCACCAAATAGAAACAGAGGTGTTTATTTGCTCGGGCATTTAACAGCAGTGAACGATAAAATGTTGCCATTGCTGGGTTTGGGCGAACAATCGTTTGCACATTTAAACGAACCGTTTTTATCAAAAGCTGATAAAACGGTAGCAGAAATTCCAACTGCAAGCGAATTAAGAAATAGCTGGCACGAATCAACTGCTACATTAACAAAACATTTCAATGCTTTATCCACCGATGATTTTTTTGCCAAACACACATCAGTTTCAGCCGAAGATTTTGCCAAAGAACCACACCGCAATCGCTTGAATGTAATCAACAGTCGCACCAATCATTTGGCGTATCATTTAGGTCAATTAAGTTTTTTGAAAAAATAATTTTGCGATAATTTTCTACAAAAAAATAGCTCCAATTTGGAGCTATTTTTTTGTCAATACTTTTTGGTTGATAATTTTCAAAATACTTTTTTGCCTTTTCCTGTTGTTATCAAACTAAATAAACTTTTCTGAATAAGTTCACCCCATGCACCCGAACAATCACCATAGCATTCAAACTTTGGCACTAAACCTTGATGAGTGAAACGCAATTCTGTTTTGTTTTCTTTTGTAGAAATTTCAAAAACAATTTTTGTTCCTGTCCATTCCGTATGATTATTAAAGGAATTCAAATTGCTTTCAGTAATCAACCAAACTACTTTTTGGTTAGGAATTATTTCCACTACTTTTTGTTTTGAAATATGAAAGTCCATCATGTTGTAAGTGAACTCATCATTGAGTTTGTGGCTGTTGCCTTTAATTTCGCCTTGCCACCAATCTGCAACATTATTAATTGCTTTGAAAACTTCTGCTGGTGATTGTTCTACTAAAATTGTTGTTGTAAAATTTTGCATTTTGTTTTTAATTTTTAAAATTTATTGCGGTACTCCATTTCCTTCATTAATAAATTGCACCAAACTATCGCAAACATGACCTGTCCAGCCAGTTTCGCAATCTTCATAACATTCACAAGAAGGAATTAAACCAACATGTGTAAAATCAATTTGGGTTTGATTTTTCTTTTCCGAAAATTCAAAAACTACATCTGTTCCGTTCCATTCTTTTTTGTTTTTAATCCATTCTAAATTGCAATCCACCACTTTCCAAACCACTTTTTTGTTCGGAATTAATTCGCTAACCTCAAAATCAACCCAAGTTGTTCCAAAATCAACCGTGAATTTGTCATGCAATTTTTCTGATTTCCCTTTCACTTTTTTTGCCCACCATTTTTTCACTTCATTAATTTTTTTCAACGAATCTTCTGCCGAAGCGTTCACTTTAATTGTTGTTTTAAAACTTTTGTTTTTCATTTTGTGTGTTTTTTATGTTTAAATTATTTGTACCATTCCAATTGCCCGACACCACTATTAATAAGGCTTTGCAAACTTTTTTGTACAAATCCTGTCCAAGCCCATTCACAATTTTTATAACAATCATAACTCGGCACTAAACCAATTTGAGTAAAAGTCAATTGTGTTTTATCATCTTGTTTCGAAATTTCAAAAACGATTTTATTGCCCACCCATTCTGTTTGGTCTTTTGCATTTTTGAAATAATTTTCTTCCACCAACCAAACCACTTTTTCATTTGGAATCATTTCAATCACTTTCATTTTGCTTCGGTGATTATCAGCAAAATGATAATTCCATTCCGCATTTAGCTCGTCTGTAATGCCTTCTATTCCTGTACGCCACCAACTTCTTGGATTATTGATTGCATTGTAAACTTCATGTGGAGTTTGCTCTACCAAAATTGTTGTTGTAAAATTTTTGTTTTCCATTTTTTGATTGTTTGTTTTAATTTGATTTTGCTTTTGCGTTTAAAATCGTTTGCAATTTGTTGAGTTTGTTAAGCCAAAATTTATCGAAGTAGTTGATAAATTCTTGCACTTCGTCAAAGCCTTCTTGTTTTAAAATGCAATGCCGTTCTCTGCCAATGCCAGTAATAGAGATGAATCCAGCACCGTAAAGAATTTTTACATGCTTTGAAACCGCAGGTCGGCTCATGTCAAAATTTTCAGCCAATGCATTTATCGTCATGCTTTTTTTTGAAAGCAATTGTAGCATGTGTCGGCGGCTTGGGTCAGCAATTACTTGAAATGCGTCAAGCGTTTGTGTTTGCATTATTTAGCAGCTTTTAAAAGTTCGCCCAATTTGTTCACCAAGAACATCCAACCACCATTGTGTGATGTTAAATCTTTGAACAATTCAAAACCGCTGTGAACCAATAATAATTCTGTTCCGCCATCAATCGCTGTCAGCATCCAGCTTACTTTTGAGGTGAAAGGAGTTTTAGTAACAGCCCAATCGTTTTTCCAAACGTAACTCAAATTGGTAAATGGTTTTACTTCTAACACTTCGCAAACAACAAACGTATTGTTAGGATTTGTGAAACGAAAATGATGACCAACAATTGGCTGAAAGTCGCTTGGCATCAACCATTGCGCCATCAATTCGGGTTGTGTTAAATACGCCCAAACTTCTTCTGATGTTTGAGTAAAATAAAAAGTGTGTTTAATTTCTTTTTGCATAAATAGGTAATTTAAAAGTTACGCAAATCTATAAGTAACTTTTGAGTTACGCAAATTTTTCAGAAAATTACTTTTCAGTTTCAATGAAGCAGAGTCGTTTTATTAAAAAACAGCTTAGACAATGGAAGATTCCGTAAACAAAAAAGCCTCTTACAAATTGTAAGAGGCTTCAGAAATATTTTTTTCAAAAAAATTATCACCCAACTATTTTTTCTACCTGTGTGTAATTCAATTCAAGTGGTGTTTTTCTACCAAAAATTAATACGTTAACTTTTAATTTTTTCTTTTCTTCTTGAATTTCTTCAATAGTACCATTAAAGTTATTGAAAGGTCCATCTGTTATTTTTACAGATTCGCCCACTATGTACGGCTCATCCATAGTAGCACCAGCTTCTGTACTATCATCAGCTACACCCAATATTTTGTTCATCTCACTTTTGCGCAAGGCGGTAGGTTGATTATTGCCTAAAAAATTAATTACACCAGTAATATTTTTAATACCGTGCAATATTTCGCCACTCATTTTTTTATCATCAGCCTCAATTAGCACATATCCAGGATAAAAGTTTCTTTCTTTAATGATTTTTTTACCATCCTTAATCTTATAAACTTTTTCCATTGGCACTAGTACCTGCGAAATAATAGAATCCCACTTTGAACGTGAAATTTCTTTATCTAAATATTCTTTGGTTTTTTTTTCTTTACCGCTGATTACTCTTAATACAAACCATTTTTTTTCTGCTAACACTTGTTCCATGATTATTTAGATGTATTGATTATTTAAAAAGACCATAAAAGTTAGTCAACACTTCACTTGAAGCAAAATCCATTACATAAATAACTATTGATACAATAATAGAAGCTACGCAAACCACCGTTACCGAACCTTGCAGTTCAGCCCAAGTAGGCCAAGATACCTTCTCCATTAATTCATGGTAAGATTCTTTAAAATAAACATTTAGTTTTTCAAACATTGTTTAATTTTTTAATTGTTAAGTTACTCAAAATTGGGTAACTGAAAATATTTGCACGGGCACCTGGATTCGAACCAAGATCGGAGGTTTTGGAGACCACAATTCTAGCCGTTGAACTATGCCCGTTTATAAGCCAAAAGTCATTAGTAATAAGTTATTAGTAAAAGAAGAATCAGATACTAATTACAAATGACCAATGACTATTGACTAATGAACCTTTTAATTATTTCAAAATTTCAGTAACCTGTCCGGCACCAACTGTTCTGCCACCTTCACGGATAGCGAAACGCATACCTTTTTCCATTGCTACAGGCATAATTAATTTTACCGTTAAAGCTACATTATCACCAGGCATAACCATTTCAACACCTTGCGGTAATACAACTTCACCAGTTACGTCAGTAGTTCTGCAATAGAACTGTGGACGGTATTTATTGAAGAATGGAGTATGACGTCCACCTTCTTCTTTGCTTAATACGTAAACTTCGCATACAAATTCAGTATGAGGAGTGATTGAACCTGGAGCACATACAACCATACCACGTTCGATATCTGTTTTCTCAATACCACGTAATAATAATCCTACGTTATCGCCAGCTTCACCTCTATCTAATAATTTGCGGAACATTTCAACACCTGTTACTGTAGATTTAACAGCAGCTTCTTTCAAACCAATGATTTCAACTGCATCACCTACGTTAGCAACACCACGTTCGATACGACCAGTAGCAACTGTTCCACGACCAGTGATAGAGAATACATCCTCAACAGGCATTAAGAAAGGTTTATCAACAGCTCTTGCAGGAACTGGAATATCAGCATCAACAGCAGCCATTAAATCTTCGATAGCTTTAACCCATTTATCATCACCAGCTAAAGCGCCAGTTGCTGAACCTTTAATGATAGAAATGTTATCACCATCAAACTTGTAGAATGATAATAATTCACGAATTTCCATTTCAACTAATTCTATTAATTCTGGATCTTCAACCAAGTCAACCTTATTCATGAATACAACGATTTTAGGCACACCTACTTGACGTGCTAAAAGAATATGTTCACGAGTTTGAGGCATTGGACCATCAGTAGCAGCTACTACCAAGATGGCACCATCCATTTGTGCAGCACCTGTAACCATGTTTTTCACATAGTCAGCATGTCCTGGACAATCAACATGCGCATAGTGACGATTTACTGTTTCATATTCAACGTGTGCTGTATTAATAGTAATACCACGTTCTTTTTCTTCTGGTGCATTATCAATTGAATCGTAATCACGTTTTTGAGCCAACCCTTTGTTAGCTAAAACGTTAGTAATGGCAGCAGTCAAGGTTGTTTTACCGTGATCTACGTGACCAATGGTTCCGATGTTAACGTGCGGCTTATTCCGCAAAAATGTTTCTTTTGCCATTTTATTGTTTGTTTTAGAATTTTATACTTTTTATTTTAATAATAAATTAAATCAATTGAGCCGTTGACGAGAGTCGAACTCGTGACCTCTTCCCTACCAAGGAAGTGCTCTACCACCTGAGCTACAATGGCTATTTTCGGAAAAATGGAATAATTTTCACATTTCAATCCCCGAAAAAATCCTTTTCGCTTTTATTATATTGAGCAGGAGACGAGGCTCGAACCCGCCACCTACAGCTTGGAAGGCTGTCGCTCTACCAAATGAGCTACTCCTGCTTATAATTATTTTAACAGAACTTTTTGCTTTCAAAAAATTGCTTTTGGCAATTTATTTTTTGTGGGCAGAGAAGGGTTCGAACCTTCGTACTCGTGAGAGAACAGATTTACAGTCTGTCGCCTTTAACCACTCGGCCATCTACCCTTCTATTTTTTTTGAGCTGAAGAAGGGACTTGAACCCACGACCTTCCCGAATATTCATCGGGATGCCCTACCCTAACTTCGCTACTTTATTTCTAACTTTATTTAAAAGAACTACTGGAGCCGAAGAAGGGACTTGAACCCACGACCTGCTGATTACAAATCAGCTGCTCTACCAACTGAGCTACTTCGGCTACTAATATTTTATTTCAGAACTTTGTTTTAATTTAAATCAAAATATTTTACATCTTCATTTAATTTACACCCTTCTTTTTTTTGGACTGCAAATATAGACACATATATTTTGATTCTCAAAATAATTTCAGCTAATTTTTTTGATTTTTTTTCTTTCTAAAACGAAGTACGTTATTAAACAATAAATATTGGATGAATTCGTTTATTGATACATAAATGTTAAATCTCTTATTTTTTAAATTGTTTTAATGTTAGTTTTGTAATCGAATAAATTTAATTTATATGCGTATTCTTATTTTTAGTATTGCCTTGTTTTCAATCTTAGGTTTTAGTAACAGTTGTTTATTTGCTCAATACAATAAATCAAAATCTGTAGGCAAAGAAACTAAAGAATCAAACAATACAAATGATGATGAAGAGCCTTTTAAAAAAGGATTTGATAAAAAGAAAATAATTTTTGGTGGTGGGTTGGGTTTAAGATTTGGTAACGTTACTAATATCAATGTAAATCCAATTCTTGGTTATCGATTTGCAAAAAAATTTGGTGCTGGTATTTCAGCTAGTTACAATTATTATAGTGAAACTGGTGTTGATGTAAACACATTGCTTAATTACAAATTCTCTGCACAAACTATAGGTGGTGGTATTTGGGCAAAAGCATTTTTATTTGAAAATATTTTTAAATCAAGTCAGTTTATAAGTAATATTTTTTTGATAGGAAGCTATGAAGAGAACAGAATAAAATATACTGAAACCATTCCAAACAGCACACTAGACCTTACATCCAAATGGTATCCATCGCTATTGGCTGGTATTGGTTTAAGGCAACGAATTTCGAACTATGCATCTTTAAATATTCTTTTGATGCATGATTGGTTGCAGCAAAGCCCAGTTTATATTAAGCAACCTTTAATCTTTACAGTAGGCACTTCTTTTGGTTTATAATTGCATCTATTCTAAATGAAAATTTTATTTGTATGTATCGGCAATATTTGTCGTTCGCCAATTGCCGAAGGTGTATTGCAACACAAATGCAATGAACTAAAATTGAATTGGGTGATTGATTCGGCAGGCACTCATAATTATCATGTAGGCGAAAAACCACATACAAGTTCGCAACAAATTTGCAAAGAAAATGGCATTGATATTAGCAATCAAAAAGCTAGGCAATTTACCAAATCTGATTTTGAAAAATTTGACATTATTTATGCTTTAGCTACCGATGTGCAACAAACTTTATTTTCAAAAACATCTACCGAAAAAGAAAAACAAAAAATAAAATTATTGTTGGATGAGCTATACCACACTAAAGGCAAAAGTGTGAAAGATCCTTGGTATGGCGAATATGATGGCTATATTGATGTATTTGATGAAATTGAAAAAGCTTGTGATGCGGTAATAAAAAATCACTCTTAATTTTTATTTATACTTTTATCTTCTCAAAACAAAAAACATTTAATCGATATGAAAAAACAAATACTATTGCTGGCTTCGGCAATGATAAGTTTATCGGCTTTAGCACAAGATGTAATGACACCCGAATTGCTTTGGAAACTGGGCAGAGTAAGTGCTGAAGAAGTAACGGCTGATGGAAAAAATGTAATCTATTCGGTATCTATACCTAATGTAGATGCTAATAAATCGGCTAAGAAAAAATTTAGTATGGATATTACTTATGGTGTTGTAAAACCATTTGAAGCCATTGAAACAAAATTAGATGGCTTGCCTGAAGGCATTGATAACAAAAGAATATCAGCCGATGGAAAATTTATTTTATTTACAAAAGATGTGAAAGTTGAAAAAATTACTGGGGCAGATTTTTATTCAGATTTACCAAAATCGAATGTAAAAATTTACAACCAATTAAATTATCGTCATTGGGATGAATATGAAGATGGAAATTATAGCCATGTATTTGTTGCTAAAATTGAAAATGGCAAAGTAGCTGATGTGAAAGATATAATGCCAGGCAAAGCATTTGATTGCCCACAAAAACCACATGGCGGAAGCGAAGATGTAATCTTTTCGGCTGATAGCAAAAGCATTGTTTATGTAACCAAGCAAAAAACAGGAACTGCCTATGCAACAAGCACCAACACTGATATTTTACAATATGATATAGCAACAGGAACTACAAAAAATTTATCAGAAAATATGATGGGCTATGACATGGCGCCGCAATTTTCGAAAGATGGAAAATACATAGCTTGGTTAAGTATGAATCGTGATGGATTTGAAGCCGATAAAAATGATATTCATGTATTAGAATTAGGCACAACAAATAGCGCTAACATTACACAAGGTTGGGATGAAAGTGTAACGGGTTTTAAATTCTCGAATGAATCCGCCAATAAAATATTTTTTACTGGTTATGTAAATGGAACAGAGCAATTATTGCAAGCCACATTTGCTATGCCTGCACCAAATATCAGAATAAGAAAACCAGAAATTAAACAAATTACCGAAGGACAATTTGATATTAATGCATTGGTGGGGCAAGCAGCAAATTCAATGATTGTAAGCCGCAGCGATATGAATCATGCATCCGAAATTTATTCGGTTGATTTAGCTAATGGCAACATGAAACAGCTTACACATGTAAATGATAATATTTATAAATCTATTCAATTAAGCAAAGTTGAATCGAAATGGTTTACCACCACTGATGGAAAAAAATTGCAAACATGGGTGATCTATCCGCCCAATTTTGATGCTTCAAAAAAATATCCAACATTGCTTTATTGCCAAGGCGGACCACAAAGTGCATTGTCACAATTTTATTCATTTCGTTGGAATTTTCAGTTGATGGCTGCACAAGGATACATTGTGGTAGCGCCCAACAGAAGAGGAATGCCAGGGCATGGCACAAAATGGAACGAACAGATTAGTGGCGATTGGGGTGGGCAAAGCATACAAGATTATTTAACAGCTATTGATTCAGTTTCGAAAGAAAGTTATGTGGATGTAAACCGCAGAGGGGCTGTGGGTGCAAGTTATGGCGGATACAGCGTATTTATGTTGGCTGGTGTGCACAACAATCGTTTTAAATCATTCATTGCTCATGATGGTGTGTATGATACAAAAAGTTGGTATGGTACTACCGAAGAAATGTGGTTTGCAAAATGGGATATGGGTGGTGCCCCTTGGGAGTTGAATACAACGAGTTATACCAAATTTAACCCAAGCGAATACATTAATAAATGGACTACGCCCATCTTAATTTATCAAGGTGGTAAAGATTATCGTACGCCCGAAGGACAAGCCCAACAAGCTTTTAACGCTGCACAATTGCACAATATAAAAAGCCGATTAGTTTATTTGCCCGAAGAAAATCATTGGGTAATGGCTGCACAAAATGCATTGGTATGGCAACGTGAATTTTATAAATGGTTGAATGAAACTTTGAAATAATTTTTTAGCATTTTATGCAAAACAAAAAAGCCGAATCAAATTGATTCGGCTTTTTTGTTTGTAACCAACCACCTGCTTTAGCTGGTGGAATGGACAAACGCCACACAAAGGGCTTTAGCCAGAGCGCACAAGTTGCCCAATAAAATACAAGGGTTGACTTTCTGCTTTCAATCATTTTGCAGATGCCAACCATAAATCATGCTCTTCTTCAATAATTCCTATTTCAATCCGTTCTGCTTCTTTCAATATTTCAATTCCTGTTTTGTAATCAGAAATTTGTTTATCGCTAATGTTAGCTTCTTTATAAATCTGTCCGTAAAAGTCACGAAAGAAAAAAATATCATCAAGAGTTTTAATGCTTGTAAATAGAGTTTTGATTTTTATCTGCGCTAAATTTTTTCTGATTTGCGGAAAGTAAACCCAATACAAATTAAAGTATCATTTGATTGCTTATTTACAACAACAGGGCAAATGCCAATGATTCTTGCTTCATCAAGCAGTCGTTCGTTGTCAAAAAAGAAATCTTCTTTTATTTTGTATCCAATTATTTTATTGTGAACAGTATCAATAATTGTAGGTTTAAGTTCTGTAGTAAATTCATCATCTGAATAAACTGTTAGAGTGTCTGTTTGTAAAATTTGAAAAAGTAAATTATGCTCAAATAAAATTTCATTATTCTCAAGGGGTAAAAATCTCCAAACTCTTTTTTGCCATTCAATCATTTTTTCTTTCACATAGTAGTAATCAATGTAACCTTCGTTGTTGCAATGAAGCGTATATCTTGGCGTATTGGGTAAAGTAATTACTTTGTTGGTTGGTGTTGCAAAAATTATTTTTTTAAACATAAATGCATTTTCATACTCTCGTTGCATCTGTATTCTGCCTATAGAATCCCAAACAATCCATTTGCCAATTCTGTAATTATTCTGAAATGTTCCTTCTGCTTTTTTCTGCCCATTGTGATAGTACGAAGTATAGTTGCCATTAATTCTTCCGTTAAATGTTTCGTACAAACATTTCATTTTTTCGTTTTTAAATTCATGTTTTTTTTGCTCGATTGAATTGCCCTGCCCAAAAACAGTTAGCGTAAAAAATGTTGAGATAAAAAGCAGTATAAGTTTATTCATTGCTAGTTGTTTAATTTTTCAATTTTTTTTGTCGAAATTCAGCGATGAGCATATTGGTTGTATAGATTCTCTTCTTTTCATAGTTGCCCAATTAGACCTAAGGATGGTAATAAATCTTTTCTGTTGTCAAGTTTTGTTGGGTCAATGCTCCAATTTTCAGCTACTTTCATTACAAAACTTTCGTCTGGTAAAATCAAGTCAATGTTGTCAAAATAATTTTCGTCTTTGGCTTCTTGTGAAAATGTGTTTACAAGTTTAAATGTTTTTTCAAAGTCAGTAGTTTCACCTTCAATGACAATATTCTCACCTTGTTCACCAAGATAAGAATACACTCTTGTAACTTGTCCGTTAGTTGCTCTTATCCAACTATGATATTCTATTACTCTATTTGTACAGAAAAATTGTGCTTCGCCAAACTCTTTACTTAATGTCTGCAATATTTGTTTTACTTCATCTACAGCTTCATTACTATATCCAGTAGGAAATCCCAAACCACAAGCTAATGTCCAACCGTCAATTGGTGGTGTGATAAAAACAGAATCTTCATACGCTTTATCAATTCCAACTTTCCAATTACATTTTATCGTGTTCTTAATCTTCAAATGGTCTGCAAGTTTTTGTTGATCGTTTGTCTTAACAGCAAACCACATACATTTATAACCAAAACCAACAGCAGAATCGGGAACAGTTTGGTCAACAGAAGATAAAGCTGTTGATTCATAAAATGTGTCTGTTGATTGATTATTTTTCTTTTTAAAGATGTCAAATAGTCCCATGAAATTTGTCTGATTGATTTTATTATTTATC
The DNA here is from genome assembly GCA_046051225.1 of Bacteroidota bacterium. Lineage (GTDB taxonomy): Bacteria > Bacteroidota > Bacteroidia > Chitinophagales > CAIODY01 > CAIODY01. The sequence goes on from JBJOOR010000004.1 coordinate 79,659, forward strand.
GCTTATGTTAGCGGTGTTCAGCTAGTTTTATTCCTGCTTCAATTCCTTTGTTTATTTCATTACTACTATTATTTAGGGCATTTAAGAAATATTGTTTAGCAAGTTCTTTTTTGTCTATTTGAAGATGAAGGTTTCCTAAATAAAAGTTCAAATAACCCAAAACTTTTTTATCGTCTTTGTAAATTGCTAATTGCTCTTTGAAAAATTCGATTAGCTCATCCATCTTGTGGTAATATAGATAAATATTGAAAAGTTCTTGATACACATTAGTACCATCTGGTTTTAAATCAAAATATTTCTTTGTTATTTCATTCGCTTTTTTGTTTCCTGTTCTCACACATAGTTTAAGTAGCGGCTTAAGATTATACAATCTATTGGGTTCAATTTTATTTGCCAATTCATAATAAATTATTGCATTTCTATAGTCTCTTTTTTCAGTATAACACTCCGCAATTAGTATTGCAGTTTCTGCTTTTTGAAATAAGGCAAGAGCATTTTTTGCATACTTTATTACACTATCAGGAACATCGAGCCCCATACAAGCATTCGCCAAATTGAAATGAGAATCAGTAAAATCATTTTTCAGATTAATTGATTTTTGTAAATATGGAATTGACTCTTTGTATTTTTTATATGTAGCTAATCTTAATCCTATCGCATTATAAACATTATAATCGGCAAGCTGATGGTCAATTACAATTTGATATTTTTTCTCAACTAATTCAAAAGCAGTACTGTCGTATTGTTCATTAGTGAAAATAAGGGCTGTGTCATATTTTTTATTTGTTTCTGTCTGCCCAAAAACAGTTAGCGTAAAAAATGTTGAGATAAAAAGCAGTATAAGTTTATTCATTGCTAGTTGTTTAATTTTTCAAACTATTAAGATAAATTTCAATACCGCCCCAATGTTATCCGCTATTCAATTCTCTATTGGTGTTGTCATTGATTCGTCAAAGTATCATAATCTATAGTCAACGAGAAAATTTTCCAGGTTAAGGTTTGGTATTGAATAAGATAAATTCGTTGTTTCGTTAGGTTGATACAGACAGCTAAAATTTTTTCCAAACTCTTTATAAAAACTGCCATGTCCGTCTGGACTACTAATATCAATACTCGAATGTTCTAAAATTATTTTTCCATATCTTTTTCCGTCACGACACAAAACAAAAAAACCTTCTTCGTTTCCCTTCAATTCAATTTCGTTTTTATATCCTGTTGTAGGAGCTGTTGATTTTTCATATAGTAATGATGATTTTACCTCATCGTTATAAATTGGAATTATGCCGCCATTTTTATTTGTATTAATTATCGTTGGCTGTTCTTCCTTCTTTTCAATCTTAAACCATAGGTCACACTTTGAAGTATCATTATTTGTTGTTAAAGTAGAAAAGTCAAACCCAAAGGTTTCAATATTAGTATAATCAAGTGAATGGTTCTTTCCTTCATGAATTCTTATTCTCAAAAAAGGAATCTTATTTGTTCCATTAAACATTGCGTTATCAGTATTGAGAACTGTTATTAATGTTGGGTTGGCTTTAGCTTTTGCAAGTTTTAATGTAACAGAAATTTTATTGTCTTTAAGTTTATTGTAACTTCTGTTTGCAATGTATCCAACAGATTTAGAAGCTATATCAATTTCATATCCTTCGTTAAAAGTTGTTTTGTAATTTCCATTGCCATCAGTTATTAAAGTTTTTTTCTTAAAAGTAGCATCATCAATATTGGACATATACCAACACAGAACTACAACTTCTGCTTTAGGAATAGGTAATCCAGTTGCCTCATCAACAATTTGTCCGATTACAACAATATTTTTTCTGTCTTGGCAAGATTCAAAAACTATAAATCCTAAAAGTAAGATGATTAAAAAAAATTTGTTCATTGCCAATCTATTTGAAGTTTTTTTCGAAATGATTTCCTTTACTCATTTCCTATCATTTCAATAAAAGTAGTTCAAGAAAGTTGATTTTACAAACACTTTTAAAATTTCAAAAATATATTTGTCGATAGAATTTATGCTAAGTGTCTTCACTCAGCATGGCGGCAATTTTTTTTTGTTGATATAATGAAAATCCTTTCAGCTAATAACTCCATACATCATGTTCAAAATTAAACAGCTCTGTTTTTATTCTTTCAGCTTCTAATAATGCATCAATGCCATTTGTATAAGTGGCTATGGTTCTATCATACACGTTTGATTCTTTAGTAATATAACTGCTAAAATTTCTCATTTCCATAATGTCTTCCCACGTCATCCTTACGGCATCATTTTTAGGATTAAATACTTCATGCTGCGATAATATTTTTCTTATATCGGGATAATAAATCCAATACATGGGCATATGAATTTTTATTCCGCCAGCTTCAAAATCTAATATAGGTGCAATGCCAATTATTCGGGTTTTCATGGTTGATGATTCTTCATCAAAAACCCAATCTTCCATTATTCTAAATTGATTTATATCATCCTGATTTAAGTCGGTGGTTACTTCTTTATATCCAATTACACCGCCAGTTATTGGGTCGATAACGGGTACAGAATCTTTACGAGTACCTAATAATTTTAGCTTTGATAGTGGAATTGGTTTTGTAAAATCATCATCTTCATAAGCCTCAACCACTGCATTGGTAACCGCTTGATGCAGCATATAAAAAAATGTTTCGGTAGGAAATCGGCGCTGACATTTAAAAGATAAATTCATTTTTTCACGAACATCAATAATTCGCCAAATGCGTTTTTGCCAAAATGCATCGGCTTCTCTTACATTTTCGTATGCAATAATGCTTTTTGATTTTGCAATAGTTCGATTGTAAATGCCTCGTGGTTCGGGCAATGGCAGTGAACTTACATTTGTAGAATCAACATTGGAATAAGCCAAAGAATTTGTGGTATCAATTACTTGATAATTTGCAAATACTTTGCTGCTTAACATAAAAGATAAAATAAACACAGCAATTGCCGCAGCAATTTTTAGAAATAAAAATTTCATGATAAAAGGTTTTAGTTATTAAAAAAAGAAGAAAAGGAAAAGCTAGTGAATACCTAATGCGAAAAAATCTATAAAAACTTGGCTGTAATGAATATGCTTTACGTATGCTTAACAAAAAGGTTTTATAAAATTTACAGATTTTTTTTCAACCAAAATAAAATCTATTTCGTTTTCAATTTTACATTTACTTTGTAGTACAACAAATGCCTCATGTTTTTACGTCGTCATTTTCATTTTCTTAAACAAGTTTTTTTGCATAGCATCACTGCTTTTGGTGGGCCACAAAATCATTTGTTGCAAATGAAAAAACGCTTTTGTGTAAAGCATCATTATTTAACCGAAGAAGAATTGATGGAATTGAATGCATTTTGCAATATACTTCCAGGGCCTACATCAACACAAATTATTTCGGCCATTGGCTTTAACAGAGGAAAATTGCCATTAGCTATTTTAACATTATTAATATGGCTGATGCCACCAACATTATTTTTTACAGCATTGGTAATGATGCTACGATACTTTACCAATCATGGTTTGTCGGTTTATTTTTTTCGATTTTTGCAACCCATGGCATTAGGTTTTTTATTATTTGCTGGTTATAAAATGATAAGAACTGTAATTACCACAGGCAATGCAGTTGCAATTCTAATCATCACTTTAATTACTACATTTTTTATTCAATCGCCGTTTACATTTCCTATCATATTTTTAATGAGTGTAATTATTTCAAACTTTAGGCATGATGATTTACCACCATCAAAATTTAATTTAAAATTAAAATGGGGAAACATTGTAGTGTTTATAGGATTGGCCTTAATAGCGGCTTTGATGGGCGCATACACCACCACACATATTACCAATTGGCATAAACCATTTGTATTATTCGAAAATTTTTATCGCTTTGGTTCATTAACTTTTGGAGGTGGGCAATTGCTTGTACCTGTTATGTACGAACAATTTGTATTACATAAACATTATATGACATCCGAAGAATATCTTACTGGTGTAGGATTAGTGCAGGCTTTGCCCGGTCCTGTATTTTCGATGGCTGTATATACAGGTGGTATAGCCATGCAAGATATGGGAAAATTATCCCAGCTTTTAGGTTGCTTAATTGGATTGGTAGGAATTTTTTTACCTGGTTTTTTATTGTTAATTTTTCTATTTCCAGCTTGGTCGCAGCTGCGCAATTATCCTTTTATTAAAAGAGGTTTGGCTGGCATCAATGCAGCCACAGTGGGTTTTATCCTTGCAGCATCATTTGTAATGTTTCATAAATTAGAATTTGATTGGGCAAATGTATTGGTAATAGGATTAGTATTTATTGCCTTATTAATCGAAAAAATCCCCCCTCCTATCATTGCCATAGCTTGCTTGGTAGCAGGATTTGTATTTGGATAAAGAACTATTTTTTGTTGGCATATACTACCAATGCCAGTTTACCTTTTGTAGCCGAAATAGGGTAATAAGCTAGTCGATAAAATGAAGCATAATTGGTGTTGCTAAAATCGGCAATCAAGTTATATTTTTTATCGTTATTCAAATACAATTTACCATTTTTACCTATTAAAAATCCAAAGTCTTTCATCCAGCAAAAATCTTCTACAAATGGCAATGTTAAAAATGGCGAAGGCTTAATATCAGTATAATTTTTCAATTTTATTAGGCTAATAGCCATTGCCAAGTAGGTGCTATCGGCTGCTTTTTTTTGCACATAATATAATATCGGTATGCTATCATTAATTTTAAATGATAGCATACAACGCCCAGTATTTTCGGCTATTTTTTTTGTTTTAGCAGTGGTTAGGTTTAGCAATTCAATATTCATTTTATCGCCCTTTTGTAATACATCCAAAGCCACTTCATTATTATTTAACCAACAATAATATCCTATTGGGTTTAGCTTTGATAGCATTTTTTCGGGCATTCCATTTAAGCTATATTGCCATAGGTGTTGGGTGCTATCATCTTCTTCAACTCGTACTACCGAAATGTGGTTTTTATCTGGTGTAAGTTGTGGCGAATATTCTTTAACATGATTGGTTGAAGTTAATCTTGTGGTAATTTTATTTTTTAAATCATATTTATAAATATCGGCCTGCTTATCCATTCCTATCGAAGTAAAAAGCAAGGAATTGCCATCGGGCAAAAAATAAGGTTGATTGTTGTAAGTATTACTGGTATTTATTTTGGTAGCATTAGTAAAAGTAAATTTATTAATAGATTCCATATAATTTACATCCAATAAATAAATATTAGTGTTGGGTATTTGTGCAACAATTAATATTGGACAACAGATAATAAGGAACAGCAAAATATTTTTCATCACTCTATTTTTTTCAAATATAAATAAAAAAGCCCGACTCAAAATTGAATCGGGCTTTCTGTTAATCACTTTTTTACTTTACTAAAGTTTTTAAAGCAGCTTCGTTTTCTTTTATAGGATATTTAGCTCTTAATTTTTCCATCCATGTTTTTTCAAGCATTTCTTGATAATCGGCAATTACATATCCTCTTGATTCATCTAGTTTTTTTACACTTGGTTGCAAAATATCTTTTACATCTACTAGCACAAAAATACCATCATTGGTAAACGATTGAATACCTTTTTCCCATTTCACATTTTCTAATAATTTGTTGCTTCCCTTTTCGTACTTACCGCTTTCAACACTTACACCACCTATGTTTTGCGAATTTATTTTCTTTTTAATGCTATCAATCTCAATATTTTTAGCCAACGATTCTTTTACAATAGTAGCCGCATTTTCGCTACCACAGCGGTAAATGTTTGCTTGCAATCTATTGCCCCACACATATTTTTCTTTATGCAGATTGTAATATTCTTTTAACCCTGTAGTATCGTTTACTGCTTTGCTCCACACATTTTTATCTGTAATGTCGAATAAGATAATGCCATCTGTATATTCATCCATCAAAGTTTTAAATTCAGGATATTTTTTGTCTAATTTATTTTCAGCTACATCGTTGCATACTTTATCAATCCAAGCAGGCAAACCTTTATCTGCCACATCACCCGAATTAGTTGCAAATCTTCTTAAATTTCTTTGGTTGCTTTCTAAATAATTGGCAAATTCTTTAGCCGAATAATTTTTATTATCAATACTAAAAATGGTGTTAGAATTGTTTACCAGTATGGCTTGAAAATTCCCTTTTAATAACGATGAATCCAATGATTTTACAAAGGCTTCATAATTAGCTTTATTAAAAGTGTATTTATTTTCTTTTTTAATATTACTAATTACAACAGATTTTGCATTTTCAATTCGTGCATCTTTTTCTACTAATTTTTTAACTTCTGTTTTTGATTTTTCATACGATTCGGGCATTTTTTTATCTATCAATCTAATAATATGAAATCCATAATCAGTACGAAACGGAGCACATATATCACCTTTGTTTTGTAATTTAAAAGCTGCTTCTTCAAACTCGTCAACCATTTTACCAGCGCCAAACCAAGGCAACTTACCATTATCTTTCGCACTCATTTTATCATCGCTACTATCTTTTGCCAATTCATCAAACGTAATTTTAGCACCTTTAGCTAATTCATACATTTTGGCAATTCGTTTTTGAGCTAACTCTATAGTATTTGCATTAGCAGATTTTGCACATGATACCAAAATATGTTGTACCAATACCTGTCCTTTTGATGCACGTCTATCAATCAGTTTAACAATATGGTATCCTTTTATTGTTCTAAATGGTTTGCTAATAGAACCTACTGTTTTTAACGAGTAAGCTGCATTTTCAAATGGATAATAAGTTTGCAATGCCGAAAAATAACCCACATCGCCACCTGTATTTTTTGCTGATGCATCTTCGCTTGATGATTTTGCAACGGCAGTAAAATCTTCTTTTTTTGTAGTTAGTCTATCATAAATAGCCATTATTTTTTTATACGCTGCCAATGTATCGGCTGGTGATGGATCGGCATTTAATTTTATCATAATATGCGCCGCATGAATTTCGGTATTCGACCGTTCCCATGCCTCATGATACATATGTTCCATCACTTCTTTATCCAACAAATAACTTTTAGCTAATTGCTTTCTGTAATTAGTTAACTCAATTTTTAATGATGGCATAGTATCTACTTTTAATGCCCTGCCTTCAGCTACTTTCAGTTTAAAATTTTCATACAATTTCATATAATCTTTTAAAGCACTTTCGCTATAATTGGTTGTTTTTGTAGTACTGTTTTTTTTGTACACCGACAAAAATTCTTGAGCAGTAACCTTGTTTGCACCATAAGTAAACACTACATCATTTTGATTAGATGTAGCTGCCAACGGCATAGGCTTTTGAGCAAGGGCTACTGATACACTTCCTAAAACAAAAATACTTTTAAGGATGATTGACTTCATTGATAAAAAATTATTTAAAAATTTGAGTTGCGAAAATAGTTAAAATGAATTAATCTATTGCTAAAGTTTACCTTTGCCTTTTGTTAAACAAATGAAAAGATGAGAAAACCTAAACAAGATATTGAATATAAAGTAATTGAACAAGTTGAAATTACATCTATCACACCCGAAGATAAAGCCATGGGAAAGCACGATGGCAAAGTAATTTTTGTTGATAATGCTGTGCCTGGCGATGTGGTAGATATTAAAATTTATAAAAGCAAAAAAAGCTTTTCAAAAGGTTCGGCTATAAAATTTCATACCTATTCGCCGCTTCGCAATACGCCACATTGCGAACATTTTGGCATGTGTGGTGGCTGCAAATGGCAAGATTTAAAATATGATGCCCAATTAATATTTAAACATCAAATAGTAAAAGAGGCATTTGAACATATTGGCAAGCTCGAAAATTTGCCCGAAATATTACCCACTTTAGCTTCGCCAAAAACAGAATTTTATCGCAATAAATTGCAGTTTGCATTTTGCAACAAAGGTGTTGCTTACGATGATTCATTTTTTAATAAAATGCGATTTGTTGAAGAGCCTTCGGCTGGGTTTCATATTCAAGGGCAGTTTCAACGTGTGTTGGATTTAAAATTCTGCCACCACATGCCCGAGCCATCAAACAAAATCAGATTGGTAGTTAAAGATTTTGCTATCGCCAATAATATTGCATTTCATGATGTAATAAAGCATGAAGGATTGATGAGAGAAGTAACGGTTCGTATGAGTTCATTAGGAGAAATAATGGTAATTGTTTGCTTTTATTATGAAGATGAATTTAATGAAAAACTGATGCAGCATTTACTACAACAAGTGCCCGAAATAACAACCTTACTATATGTAATTAATGGTAAGAAAAACGATTATAGTACCGATTTACCACATCATGTATATCATGGCAAAGGCTTTATTATGGAGCAATTGGGCAATGTTAAATATAAAATTAGTCCACAATCGTTTTTTCAAACCAATAGTTATCAAGCTAAAAATTTATACGATGTAATTAAAGATTTTGCAGGACTAACTGGCAATGAAAAAGTATTTGATTTATACACGGGTACTGGAAGTATTGCTTTGTATTTAGCTTCAGCAGCCAAAGAAATTACAGGTATTGAATATATCGAAAGTGCCATTGCAGACGCTAATGAAAATGCAGCTATTAATAATATTACCAACTGTACATTTTTATGTGGCGATATGGCAAAAACATTTACATCAAATTTTATTGCACAACATGGCAAACCCGATGTAATTATTACCGACCCACCTAGGGCAGGTATGCACCCCGATGTGGTAGAAATGATAAATAATATTGCTGCCGAAAAAGTAGTGTATGTAAGTTGCAACCCTACCACACAAGCCCGTGATTTGCAAATGCTAAGCACAGTGTACAACATAAATAAAATTCAACCTGTTGATATGTTTCCGCATACAACACATGTAGAGTGTGTGGTTGAGTTGGTAAAAAAATAAAAAAACTGCTGGCAAGTTGCAGACAATAAACATCAGAAACAATACAATGAAAAAATCTCTTTTAATTGCTTTCATTTTTAGGCTTTGTTTCTTAACGGCATGTAAACATGAATGTAAAGTTGTTAAGCAAACATATCCAAACGGACAAGTAAAAGAACTTCGCATTTATCCAAACTGTGACGATACAACTTATTTCTTACGACAACATTTTTATGACAATGGACAAATGTCGAGCGAAGGACATTATAAAAACTATGATAAGGTTGGTAAATTTAGAAGTTGGGCATCAAACGGACATCTGACGGCTGATTGGCAAGTTGTAAATGGAAAAGAAGATGGTTATATCCAATGTTGGTATGACAACGGAAATAAAAAAAGACAATGTACTTTAATCAATGGGCTTGTAAATGGTCTCAAAAATGAATGGTTTGAAAATGGAAAAAAAGCATCAACAGGAAATTGTAAAAACGGCAAACGTCAAGGTAAATTTTTTACATGGGAAGAAAACACTAAAGACTGGTATTTGAAAACATACAAAGACGATAGTCTTTGGGGTGAGACTATTGAACACCATTACGATTCAACTGGGAATAAAAAAGAGATAGTAGTTGGACAATACGAAAACGGCAAAGAAACAGGGATTTGGAAATGGTTTGACAAAGACAGTATTTTAACAGAAACTGTAATTTATGTTAAAGGGGTTTTGAATGGTAACATAATAAGATATTATTCAAGCGGAAAAATAGAATCAATAGAACCATTAACTGACGGAATGGATGATGGAACTTGCAAATATTTTGACGAAAACAATAACTTAACAGAAACTGTAGTTTATGTCAAAAACAAAAGAATTGGCGATTTAACAAAGTATTATTCAAATGGTAAACCAAAGTCAATTACACCTTATAAGAACGACTTAGTTGATGGAGTTTGTAAATATTACGACAACAAAGGAACGTTGACAAAGACCGAAATTTATAAAAAAGGAAAACTACAAAAATAACACCTGCCGGCAGGTTTGCAGCATAGATTTGGGAAGGCGTTCCGAAAGCTCGGAATGTGTTTATTTTGAAAAATTTACACGAGCAAATATAAAACAAAATCAAGGCATACAATAGTTCGCTTCCCTAATTTCATCACCCCAATTACACCCCCAATAGCCACAATCTAATTTGCCAACAATTGTTTCACTAATTCTGAAACCATTTTACCATCCGCTTTTCCAGCCAATTGCTTTGATGCTACACCCATTACTTTGCCCATATCAGCAGCCGATTTTGCACCTACTTGCTCAATAATTGGTTTTAAAAAATCTATCACTTCATCTGCCGTCATTTGCTTAGGCATGTAGCTTTCAATTACTTCTAATTCTTCTTTTTCTTTTACAGATAAATCTGTTCGATTTTCTTTTTCAAAAATCTCAATAGATTCTTTGCGCTGTTTAGCCAATTTTGTAAGCACCTGAATTTCTTTTTCGGTAGTTAAATTTTCGGCAGCACCTTTTTCAGATTGCGCAATTAATATAGCACTTTTTATAGCTCGTAAACCTCTTAATCTACCTTCTTGTTTTGCCAACATTGCTTCTTTTATCGAAGCATTTATTTTTTCTACTAAACTCATATCTATAATTAATTTAAAATTGATTGTAACTTAAAACACATCTGCCGTTAATGTAATGCGATGCACTGTGCCTAATATTCTTTTGCTTTGAAAGCCATAATCTATGCGTATGCCACCAAACTTACGTTTTACTAAAATACCAAATCCGAAATTGGGCAATCCTATTTCATCAGCACCAAATTGATAACCCATTCTGCCATAAAATGTTTTATGCCAATTGTATTCAGCACCAAAATTTATAGATTCATTATTATCCGTAGGATGATTTAATTGTGCAGCAATGGTTAGCATTTGATTGTTCTTTTTATATACATCAGTAGCCACACCCAATCTAAAAATAGCAGGCACATTTATTTTTTCAAAATCAGTTATTTTTTCATCACCCGTAAATGTAGATTTAATAATACTTCCGCCAGCTTTTGTTGGCGATCCAAAATTGCTCACACCCACTGCAAATCTTGTATTGCCTTTTCCAATATCGTATTGAAAACCAAAATCGGCAACCAAATTTTTTGTTTTTACAGTTGCAATACCTTCTTGAATATATTTTAAAGTAAATCCAAAACTAAAATTATCGGTTAATGCTTTTGCCAATGATAATCCTGCATCAATATTATTGTAATTAAATTGTTGCCCATTGCCTTGTGGCGCAAACTCGGTAGCCACATTCATATAGCCCGAGTTTAAATAAGTTAAATGAGCCGCTAAATAAACCGATGATTTTATTTTTTTAGCAAATACAATATGCTGCATTTTTACATTACTAAAATATGCAGTATTGCTAAGCTGCAAATGATAATGCGATGTATCTAATTTAGTTAGCCCAGCAGGGTTCCAATACACCGAACTTAAATCGTTGGTTACGGCTGTAAATGCTTCGCCCATGCCTACCGAACGTGCATCGGGAGCAATTTTAAGAAATTGAAAACCTGTAGTTCCGCTTCTGCTATCACCATATTTTGGTAATATTTGAGCTGATGCCGAAATACCAATCAATAAAGAAAAAAGAAAAAAATACTGTTTCATTTTAGTGTGTGCAAGATAACAGAAAAATCAAAATTGGTAATTGAATTAATTGTTATTATAAATAAGGTTGAAACAATTTTTCGATGGTTAATTCTTTTGTAATTAATAATGAATGGATACCGCATTTTTTTGCCCCTTCAACATGTTGCAGCGTATCATCTAAAAAAAGTGTATTTTCGGGTTGTAAATTATTTTCATTTAGTACCCATTCAAATGCTTCTGCATTGGGCTTTCGGCGGTGTATTTCATTTGAATAATAGGTTTTAATAAAATGATTTTCTAATGATAATCCAGGCGTATTCGTTTCAATCATTTGTTTTACCATAGGTAAATGAATGCCATTTGTATTGCTCAATAAAAATATTTTAAAATGGCTACCTACTTTTTTTAAAGTATCAAATTTAAAAGCTGGCATGCCTATCAACATGGCGTTCCAAGCAGTGTCTATTTGTTGGTCGGTTAATGTATTGTTGGCATTTTCTCTAACAAAATTGCGTAACAAATCATTCGAGATATTTCCTTTTTCAAACTCATCAAATACATTATTTTGTTTAGCTTGCGAATACGCTTTATCAAAATCTTTCATTCCTAAACGAATAAAAGCTTGCGATGTTGCTTGATAATCTATATCAAATAAAACGCCGCCCAAATCAAATATAATTGCCGTAATGTTTTTGTCTATCATAAATTTTTTAGTTGCATAGAATAAATAAATGCAAATTTATTTTATTTTTGCAATCGATTCAAAAAATCAATGCGCTTATAGCTCAGTTGGTTAGAGCATCTGACTCATAATCAGGGGGTCCTTGGTTCAAATCCATGTTGGCGCACCACAATTGAAGCGACTTTCAAGAAAATTGGAAGTCGCTTTTTTTATTCACTAACCCTACTATAATTAAATTGATTATTTCTGCAACATTTATAAATGCTTGTTTAATCTTCTCAAAACAAAAAAAGACCCAATCAAGTTTGATTCGGTCTTTTTTTGTTTTGCATCTTCTACCTATTTAATCTTCGTATTTAACGCCTAACGATTTTAAAGTTTCTAAATTCAAATTACCCACTGGCAAATGATTATCTTTTTGATATTTAACCAATGCCGTTCTGGTATCTAAGCCTAATACATTATCTGACCCACGTGGTCCCACACTATAACCTTTTTTAGTAAGCGCATCTTGTATTTGCTTCACTACTTGGCTATTTACTTTATTATCGCATAATATTTCTTTCCATTCGCTATAGCCACCTTTTGTTTTTAATACTTTTTTAGCCACATCAGTATATTGTGCTGGCACCGAAATATCTTCAGTATGCGCCGCTACATCAACCACTTGCTTGGTTACATTTTTAAATTCGGCAGGTATTGTTATTTCACGAGTGGTAGCAGGTGTTTTAACTACTTGCTTAGTTACCGTTTTAAATTCAGCAGGTATTACCTCTTCTCTGTTCGATGCTGGTTGATCTAATACTTGTTTAGTTACTGTTTTGTATTCGGCAGGTGTTTTTTCCAAACACATAATAATACAATCATCAGGGTTATCGCTTAAGCAACCTGTTTGTTTTTTCTTAGCCCATTTTTGTCCTTCGGGTTTAATTAATACCTGCTCGGTTACTGTTTTGTACGAAGCTGGTGTGGTAATAATACGCTTCGTTTCATCTTTAATCTTTACTTGTTCTACATTATATTCATAAATAGCTGGTACAATTTCTAACCGTTTCGATTCGGCTTTTACCATTACTTGTTCAGTAATTATTTTATACGTAGTTGGAATAATGCGGAATGATTTTTTTTCGGGTTGAATCATCACACGTTCTGTTACAGTTTCAAAAACATCGGGTTTTAAACATTTTGCATAGCATTTACCTGGCTCTGCATTTGGCGGAACAATGTCGTCGGAATTTGTTTGAGCAACACTTGATTGATAATTAAATACTAAGGCAGCTGATAACAAAAAAATAAGTTTCTTCATAACGTAATTAGAAATTATTGAATTTTATGTGTTGATGAATAATAATTTATGCGGTTCAAAGATAGCAAGGCAAAATTAACTTTTACAAAGAATTAATTTGATTGTTTCAGATTTTTAAAATTATTATCACTTCAATTCATAAAAATAAAAAATGGATTCCTACATTTGCGGCGGCAAGTCCTATACGACCAGCTCCTGTCGAATCCCCCAGGACTGGAAGGTAGCAAGGGTAGATGGTTGTAGCGGTGCGATGTAGGTAACTTGCCATTTTTTTATTGAATATTGGTCTATTGTATTATTGAATATTTTATGCTACTCGGTATTTCAGAAAAGAAAATAGACATCAAACATTGCTTCACCATTTCATGCGTCCTTATAATTTAGATACAATATTTTTTTGAATTTTAGATGAATCAATATTTCAATTTTCAATAAATAAATTTTCAATTTTCATGAATGCAGAAACCTTAAAACTTCGATTGAAGCAATTTGCATATAGATGTACCAAAGTTTGTCAAATTTTACCCAAAGAATATTTAAGCGAAGTAATTTCAAAACAACTTATTCGTTCAGCATTTTCCAACGCAGCCAATTACAGAGCAGCTTGTATAGCACAATCTAAAAAAGCATTTACTGCTAAATTGAGTATTGCTTTAGAAGAAATAGATGAATATATGTTTTGGTTAGAAGTAATTACCGATTTAGAACTGGTGGATAAGAAAAAAATATCTTTATTAAACCAAGAGGCTTTGGAGTTGGTAAAAATTTTATCTTCGGCACGTAAAACTTCTCTAAAAATTAATTAGTTCGCAATTCAATTTTCAATAACCAAATAATTCAATATTCCATATTTATGAAATTTTTTATCGATACCGCCAATCTCGACCAAATAAAAGAAGCCCACGATTTGGGTATTTTAGATGGCGTAACTACCAATCCATCATTGATGGCTAAAGAAAATATTACTGGCGATGAAGCCGTGAATGCGCATTACATCAAAATTTGCAAAATGGTTCATGGGCCCGTAAGCGCCGAAGTAATTGCAACTGATTATGAAGGAATTATTAAAGAAGGTAAAGCTTTAGCAAAACTGAATGAACACATTGTAGTAAAAGTACCGATGATTAAAGAAGGTATTAAAGCGATAAAATATTTTTCATCGCAGGGCATTAAAACAAATTGCACTTTAGTATTTAGCGCAGGGCAAGCTATATTGGCTGCAAAAGCTGGTGCTACATACCTTTCGCCATTTATTGGAAGAATAGATGATATGAATTGGGATGGCATACAATTGATTCAAGAGATAAATCAGATTTATGGCATTTATCAATTCGAAACACAAATTTTAGCAGCATCTATTCGCAGCCCATTGCATATTGTAAAATGTGCTCAAGCAGGTGCACATGTAGTTACAGCGCCATTATCAGCTATTACAGGGCTATTAAAACATCCATTAACTGATTTGGGTTTAGCGCAATTTTTAGCCGACCATAAAAAAGCAGCAGAAAAAAAATAGTTGCTGGTTTTTAGTAAAATCAAAAAAGAGAATTCAATTTTCAATAAAACAATACATCAATTTTCAATAAATAATGCTCACCCCTCCATCGCAAGTAAAAATATTTTCGGCTACTAATTCAAGTTATATTAGCAATGATATTGTTCGTGAATTAGAATTGCCTTTATCTAAAATTAATATTCAAAAATTTTCGGATGGCGAAATTCAGCCCGAAATTCAAGAATCAGTTCGTGGCGATTATGTTTTTGTGGTAGCAAGTACCAACATGCCTGCTGAAAATTTAATGGAATTATTATTAGTGATTGATGCCGCCAAACGTGCATCAGCAAAGTATATCACGGCGGTAATTCCTTATTTTGGTTTTGCAAGGCAAGATAGAAAAGACAGACCAAGGGTTTCGTTGGGTGCAAAATTAGTAGCTAATTTAATTGTAGCATCAGGCGCAAACCGAGTGATGACCATGGATTTGCATGCACCACAAATTCAAGGATTCTTTGATATTCCGATGGACCATTTAGATTCATCGTATGTTTTTATTCCTTATTTAAAAGCATTGGGCATTGATGAAAGCATTTGTTTTGCATCGCCCGATGTAGGCAGTACAAATAGAGCTCGTGGCTTTGCTAAACACTTTAATGGCGAAATGGTGATTTGCGATAAACAACGCAAACGTGCTAATGAAATAGCTGCCATGACTGTGATTGGCGATGTAACAGGCAAAGATGTAATTTTAGTAGATGACATTGTTGATACCGCTGGAACATTAACAAGCGCCGCAAAATTATTGATGGAAAAAGGTGCGAAAAGTGTTCGTGCAGTGTGTACGCATCCTGTGTTGTCGGGAACTGCAATTGAACGTGTTGAAAATTCTGTATTAACTGAATTAGTAGTTTGCGATACGATTCCTTATTCAAGAAAAAGTGATAAAATAAAACGATTAGAAGTAGCACCATTATTTGCAACCGCTATCAGAAATGCAGTTGAAAATAAATCAATTAATAGTTTATTTATTAGATAAAATACAACTATCCTTATTTTGAAAAAAATAGCACTTGTATTAACGATTTCATTTTTTATTTATACATGCTATGGGCAAAACAAAATTATTGCTGATTCTATAACATGTAAACAATCTTTTAAATTAGCTATTCCAATTCATCGCATTCTATATGATTTGAATGATTATTTTATTTTCCGTCCTTGCCTCAAGGTGAGCTATGAATATAGATTAAGCAAAGTAATTTGCCCGAATATTCAAGTGGGGCTATTGTTTCCTAATAATTTGCTTTTAAATGTTGGTACAACATTTTATGTTGGGAATAAAATTTATCTAAATAAAAAGAAAGATGTAAATGGTATTTATATTTCTCCTGAATTTATTTATAATAATACCAAGACGTTGTTCAATTTTAGATATGATGAATATAAATGTAATGAAATGGGGTGGGCATGTTTGATTGGTTTTCAAAAAATATTTCTTCACAAAATAAAATCAGAATATTTTACAATAGATACATTTGGTGGACTTGGAAAGTCTACATTTATAACCTATTCAAAAAGCACACAATCGCCTAAGGATATAAGTTTTGCTACAAAATATTGGAAACCCTATTTTGGAATTCAATTAGGTGTTTCATTTTAGCACAATTATTTGCAACCGCTATCAGAAATGCAGTTGAAAATAAATCAATTAATAGTTTATTTATTAGATAAGTTTAATAAAACTTTCTGATACGTTGAGATTAATACACTCAATAAAAAAAGCCGAATCAAATTTGATTCGGCTTTTTTTATTGAGATGCAAAATTACTTTACACCATGCATCATTTTTTTCAATACAGGTGTAAGCAAAAATAATAAAATAGATGCAGCACCACAAAGCACTACAAACACCATAAAAAATTCGAATAAATTATGAATTGTATAGCCTGCAAATACAGGATAAGCATCACTGATTTGATTAGCCGCTAATGTTTTTAATTGCTCGGCTGTGGGGGTAATAGTTCTATCTAATACAGCTTGTAAGTCAATTCCTAATTCGGTTGCTTTCTTAAATTTGTCGCCAGTGGCTGGTATCAATGAACCTAATGTTCCTGCTAAAGCATAGCCTGCGGCATTTGATAAAAAGAATACACCAAATAATAAAGATGCAAAACGCTTAGGTGCTAATTTTCCAACCAATGATAAGCCGATGGGCGACAAACACAATTCACCAACTGTTTGAATTAAATAAAGTAGAATCAACCATTTAATGGCTAACAAACCACTATTGCCTAAATCTTTTACATTAAACGCAATAATAAAATAACTTAATGCGATAAAACCTAAGCCCATTGCTTGCTTCATGGTTGAGATGGGTTCCCATCCTTTAGCTCGTAATTTATCCCATAAGATACTAAATGGAAATGCAAATGAAAAAACGAATAAGCCATTAAATATCTGAACCATTGATGGTGGCATATTCCAGCCGAAAAAGTTTCTATCAGTTTGGTTATCGGCAATAAATGTTAATGATGAACCTGCTTGTTCGAATGCTGCCCAAAAAAAGATAATAAAAAAGCCTACCATATAAATTACTAATATTCGATGTAATTCAATTTTAGTTAACGAACTATCAGTAATAATTAAACCAGCTAATGTTAAACCACATGCGTAAATGATGGGATAGATTAATGCTTTTACAAAGTTGGTTCCTAAAAAACAAACAAATGATACATTGCCATTATGAATTAAATTAGTTAGAAATATACCTAAATTATTTGTACCCGTAAATAAATAATTAAACCCAAAAAATAATACTACAAATGCAATAGCAGCCATTACTAATGAACGATTAGAGAACACAGCTTGTTGTGCTTCGCCTTCTTCATAATGAGAAGCATCGTTGTGCTTCGGAAGTCCACCTAATGGCTTTCCTTCGGGTGTTACTACGTATTTATTTTTTAAGAAAAAGAAAACTGCTGTACCTACCAACATTGCCATTGATGCAGCTAAAAATCCCCACTTAAAAGCATGAATATCACGAATGCCACCAGCATCTTTTACATCTCCAATTAAAGGGCAAATTAACTGACCCAAAAATGCACCTAAATTTATTCCCATGTAAAAAATGGTAAAGGCTGTATCCAATTTTGATTTTTCTTGTTTTGGATAAAGGCTTCCCACCATTGATGAAATGTTGGGTTTAAAAAAGCCATTTCCAAAAATAATAACGCCTAAGGCTATCCACATTAAGTTATTGGCTAAATCTAAATTATTACCAAAAACCGAAGCACTTGTAAACAACAATAATTGCCCAGCCGCCATCATTAATCCACCCAACAAAATACAATTTCTATTTCCAAAAAATTTATCAGCAATAAAACCACCCAACATAGGCGTTAAATAACAAAGCCCTAAAAAGCCACCATAAATTAATGATGCATCGCCTTCTTTCATCATTAACGAATTAACCATAAATAAGGTAAGAATGGCTCTCATGCCATAGAAGTTGAATCGCTCCCACATTTCGGTGCCAAATAAAACCCAAAGTCCTTTTGGGTGTGATTGTTTTGTTTCAGCCATAAAGTGAATTTAGTTTTTTAGTGATTAATGTTTTTTTGATTGGTGTAAATATGCAAAATAAAATCTTGAATTTTTATAGAAATAAAATTCAGCATTTTTATAAAGTAGTATTTAATTGCTTTTATTAGATAAAGCCGTGGCAGATGGCGTTACATAAATAGGAACGCTAAATACATTGCTTGTACAACCATCTTGTGTGATAGATAGCGATGGATAAAAGATTACAGGTGTGTTGTAATTATTTTTGAATAATACCTGAATGGTTTTATTTTTATCAGATGAAATAATATTTCCTTCTGGAAAATTCCAATTGTATTTTATTTCGCCACCATCAGTGCAAGCAAATACATCGCCTAAGCTAAATTTAATAATGCCCCCCGAATGCAGAGTGTCTTTATTCACTGTATAATCGGCTAATATGGTTGGGTAAATTTCTAAAGCAACCGAATCAATATCCGAATAGCAACCTTGCTGAATTACTTGTAATCTAATTTGATCGGATGTAATATTTTCAGAAATATTATAATACGTTACTTTTTGATTAGCGCCATCTACTGGCGGATTGGCATCAATGCCCGAACCAAAATCCCAAATATATTTTGTAGTAGAATCACGAATACATGTTTTAGCAATCACCGTCATTTGTTCGCCATTGCAAGGCTTTTCATTGCTCACCATTATTTTAGCCGATGGCGATACTATTTTTACTTTTTTAGTAGCATAAGCCACACATCCATCTTGGGTTAGTTTTAAGGTAATATTTTTATAAATGGGTTTACCATCGGTACAAGTTACATCCCAAGCCACTTTTTTATGCATATCCGAACTGGTAAGCGATGTTTTACCACCATCAAATGCCCATTCGCCTTTTGCATCGCCGCCCCAATCGTTAAAATTGCCTGTAAAATCTACATTTAAAAATTGCAGATTACAAAGTTTTTGAGCCGATATAGTAAAGCTAGGATTAGGCGGTGGCAATACTTCTATCGAATCTGTAAATACTTTTGATGGCCAATATTTTTTGGCATCGCCACTAATTTGAATTTTAATTACATAAATACCAGGCTGCAAAAAATGCCCATAAATAGTATTCTTATCTCTTTCGTGATAAAAGCTTACGCTATCAGGCAATACCCAATTATAGCTTACATCTTCAAAGCTTTTTCCATTACCTCGGTAATTAATTTGAACCGAATCGCCAAAGCAAATTTGCTTTTTGTTCATCGTAAATGATGCCGTTAATCTAACCACACCTACGGGCAACATTTTATCATTGGGAACAAAAATGGCTTTTTCTTGTTTTGCAGATGGTTGTTTGATAGGTGGATTTTTAATGCTAATCCAATTGTCTTTACGTTTTTGTTTAAGCCAAACTTGTGCTGATGCATTGTTTGACCAAATGCACAGCATAACAACTGAACCAATAAAAGCAGCAAAAATTATTTTCATAAATTAACCTTACACAAACATTCTTATTTATTTTGACACATTCAAAATTAAACATAATCAATTATTAACAGCATAAATGTGTAAGTGTTTTTAAGTTGTAAAACCCTTACATTTGCATCCCGAAAAATCGGGACCAAAAAAAATAACGATGAGCGATAATTTTATTTTTACAAATATTGAAAGCGATGAGGCATTAGATTTTATGCCCATGATACCGATGGTAGAAGATGATGATACTGCAAAAAATGATTTTGCATCCGAGTTGCCCATTATGCCTTTAAAAAATACGGTGCTTTATCCTGGCGTTGTAATTCCGATTACGGTGGGCAGAGATAAATCTATTGCGGCATTGCAAGAAGCCAATAAAACCAATAAATTATTGGCTGTGTTGGCGCAAAAAGAAGATACTGCCGATGCTACTATCGACCAATTGCACAGCATTGGCACGGTAGCAAAAATTTTGAAATTATTAAAAATGCCCGATGGCACTACTACTGTAATTTTGCAAGGCAGAAACCGAGTTCGGGTTACCGAATTTATTAGCGATGACCCATTTTTAAAAGCAAAAATTGAATTGCTTTCAGAAGAAACTATTGCAGCAAAAACAGATGAAGAATTTGATGCTACAGTTAGCAATTTAAAAGACCAAGCCATCATCTTTGCCAAGCTATCGCAAAATATACCACAAGAGGCTGGTATGATTATTAGAAATATTGATAATCCTGCATTCCTGCTGCATTTTGTGGCATCTAATCTTAATTTGCCTGTGCCCGATAAACAAAGTATTTTGCAAACTGATAGTTTGAAAGAACGTGTGAAAATGGTATTAAAATATATCAATCACGAGATTCAATTATTAGAATTAAAAAATCAAATTCAGAACAAAACCAGACAAGATTTAGATAAGCAACAACGTGAATATTTTTTGAATCAACAATTAAAAACGATTCAAGAAGAATTAGGATTTGATGACAATAAAAAAGATTTAGCTAACCTAAAAGAACGGGGCTTAAAAAAGCAATTTACCGAAGATGCTAAAAAATTATTTAACCGTGAGTTAGATAAATTAAACAGAATGCATCCTGCATCAGCCGAGTATTCGGTGGCTTATAATTATGTAGAAACTTTATTGGATTTGCCTTGGAACGAATTTACAAAAGATAATTTTGAATTAACACATGCCGAAGAAACATTGCATGACGACCATTATGGATTGGATAAAATAAAGAAACGTATTTTAGAATATTTGGCTGTATTGAAATTAAAAGGCGATATGAAATCGCCGATACTTTGTTTTGTAGGCCCTCCAGGTGTTGGTAAAACTTCTTTAGGAAAATCTATTGCAAAAGCATTAGATAGAAAATTTGTACGCATCAGTTTAGGTGGTGTGCATGATGAAGCCGAAATACGAGGGCATCGTAAAACCTATATTGGCGCTATGCCTGGTCGTATTGTACAATCATTAAAAAAAGTACAAAGCAGTAATCCTGTTTTTATTTTAGATGAGATTGATAAAATAGGGCAAGACCATCGCAGCGACCCATCATCGGCTTTATTAGAGGTGTTAGACCCTGAACAGAACTCACATTTTTATGATAATTTTTTAGAATTAGAATTTGATTTATCTAAAATTTTATTCATTGCCACTGCCAATTCATTACAAACCATTCAGCCTGCATTACGTGATAGAATGGAGATTATAGAAGTAAGCGGTTATTCATTAGAAGAAAAAATGGAGATAGCTAAGAAGTATTTAATCACCAAACAACGTGAAGCTCACGGCTTAAAATCATCGCAAATAAAAATATCTAATGCCGCATTGCAAACATTGATTGATGGTTATACCCGTGAAAGTGGTGTACGTGAATTAGATAGACAAATAGCAGCATTGATGCGTAATACAGCCAAATCGGTAGCAACGGATGAAAGCTACGATACCAATATTACTGTTGAAAAAGTGCAAGATGTATTGGGCAAAATACGCTACGACCGTGAAATGTTTAAAGAGCAAAATCCGCCTGGTGTGGCTGTGGGATTGGCTTGGACATCTGTAGGTGGCGAATTGCTGTATATTGAAGCCATTAAGTACGAAGGTAAAGATGGTTTAAAATTATCGGGGCAATTGGGCGATGTGATGAAAGAATCGGCACAGGCGGCCTTTACATTTATAAAATCGAATGCTAAAAAATTAAATATTGATAATTCGGTTTTTGAAAAAGAAACCATACATATACATGTGCCCGAAGGCGCTACGCCTAAAGATGGCCCAAGTGCTGGTATTACTATGCTTACAGCCATTACATCTTTGCTTACCAACCGCAAAGTAAAACCACTATTAGCTATGAGTGGCGAAATAACTTTACGTGGCAAAGTATTGCCTGTGGGTGGCATTAAAGAAAAAATATTAGCTGCCAAACGGGCTGGTATGAAAGAGATAATATTGTGTAAAATGAACCGCAAAGATGTGGAAGAAATTAACCAAGATTTTTTAGGCAATCTGCAATTTCATTATGTAGATAGGATGACCGATGTATTGGATATTGCATTGGTGTAAAACCCAAAAATGCTTTCAGAAATTTCTGAAAGCATTTGTAATTTGATAAGTATTTTTCATTTTCAATAAAGTATATTTGGTGATTGAATACTTTAAAATAGTATGTGGTGAGTGGAACCACTAACCAAGGCGAAGTTAGATAAAGCTATGAAAAATATATATATTATAGGACTTATAGTCAGTTTGCTGTTTGTTATTATTGTATTTTCTTTCCCTAAGGAACGAACAATTAAAGTGGATGCAATAGTATCAAATAGGACGTTCAATGCGTTAATAGATAGTACCAACAAAAAGGTAGTTGATTTATCAGTATCTTTAGATTTATTAGATATTTATGAATTTAAAAGAATTTATGCTCGACCTCAAAAATATTTACTTGATGCAAAAGTTTTCCTATCAGACTCTTTAAAAAGTGAACAACAAAAAGAAATCGTAATTTATTCTATGAAATCTTTAGATAAGCAATTGTACATCAATTTTTTAAGTTATTGTGCAGACTTGTACAAATCTCATCAGATATCAGAAAAAGTAATTATGCTTGCACTTCACGATAATTATGAATTTAATAATTTAATAGAATTAAATTTTTATTCTCCTAAAGTAAGTATTTCTTTAAATAAAATAAAAAGTGTAGGAAATATAAAGGTAAATGAATTAGTCGATAAAATTCTATCTGGGAGGCTATGGTATGAAGAATGGATAGACCAATTATACATTAACTAAATAACTAAAATATTTCTGCCGAGATGATTGTCCTCACTCATCTCTAAATTGGTTTATTAAAAGTAGTTTTAAAAATAATTTGATAAGTATTTTTCATTTTCAATAAAGTATATTTGGTGATTGAATACTTTAAAATAATATGTGGTGGGTGGAACCACTAACCACGGCGAAAAGGCGATGTGATATTATTGAGGTAGCAATTAATGAAATTCATAAGCACCAATATCGGGCAAACCATTGCGATTGTAATCATCTAAATCATCAATTATACTTATAGATTTACCAGCATCAATAGCCAGCGAATGGATAAGCAAATGCATATCAGCATAATTTGATTTAAATAAAGGATCGTTGTTTACCATACAATTTATAAAGTGTGTTGGTGCAGATGTGGTAGCAATATCTGTTCGCAACATACAATTTTCAAACACATAATTGTAGGTTGTTCCTACGCCTTGATCTTGATCTATCACAATTTCTTTATCCTTATCAATATTGCCATAAATTATACAATTGGTAAAATTTGCATCAACAGGTGCTAAAATAGCTGTAGAGCTAAATGCAGCCCAATTGCTTATTCTTAACACAGCATCATTATGCTGAATATTGCTGCTTGTAAAATTAGCAACTGTGCAATTTGTAAATTTATTTGTACCGCCAAACAACAATTGCAACACATTTTTATTGCAATTAAAAAATACAGAATTAGTGGCTGTAATATCAGCTAAGAAGCTAAACACGGCGCTTTCATCACAATTTTTAATAATACATTTATCTAAATTAATAACAGGTTTATTACTAATGTTATAATCGGATGCAATAGATGATGAACTTGAGCCAGCAATAATTCCATCGGTAGCATTTTTAATAATACAGTGCATTAATGAACAAGGCTGGCAGCCACGAATAAAAACCAAACCGCCCCATTGCCCTGGCAAATCATCATAATAATGTTCCAATCTATCGCCTTGAAACACAATGCTATCCGATTTTGTACCCAATGCCGATAAACCACCATATACATACAAATAAGAATTTTTGTGCAAATAAATTTTAGTTCCTTGCTGAATAGTAACGGTTGAATTTTTATCAACCACCCCAATGCCTAATACCAAGTGTGGTTTATCATTTTTCCAAATTTCTAATGCCCCTACATGAAATGTATCTAATTTATTAAACAAATCATGCTTTTGTTTATGCAAATAAACATCCTGTCCATAAGCCTGCAACACCACTTGTTGCGAATTATTATTCGTATTTATTAATACTTTATCATAAACCACAATTGGGTTATTTTTATTTTGTGGATTAACTTTTACTGATACAAAAACATAAATACTATCATGCGCTTCCATTTCAACATCGGTTTGGCTATTAGCCGATACGCCATCAATATTCAAATGAAACATAGATGCCGAGCCACCTTCAAGCACAATGCTGTTTATTTTTAGTCGTTGATTATATGGATTATAAATTTTGAAATATCCAGTGGTTGAACCAATAGTTGTAAATACAGTATCAAACGAAAGTGTATCTGTTGAAAAACTAACAGTAGGCGTACCACTAAAAAATTTATCCTTTTTACAAGCATTTAAAAATGCCATTATAAAAAGAGAAAGAATAAAAATTTTGATTGAATGTTTCATCATTGCAACAACGAAAGAAAGAAAAAAAAATTATATGGTAAAGGCTATCTGATTTTTTAATTTTTGTATCTGTTGTTTCCAAAATTTGATTTCCGAGTATTGCCATAATTACCTTTGCTTCCACCGCCTTGTCGTGGTCGTTGCGATGCAGCATTACCGCCTTGTTTTGGCGCTTCAGTTGAAGTATTATGCGATGGCAAATAAGCATGGTCAGTTATCACAGGAATTTTTTTACCAATCAATTTTTGAATGTCGCGTAAATATTCCAACTCATCTCTGTCGCAAAATGAAATTGATTTTCCGCTTGCACCTGCTCTTCCGGTTCTACCAATTCGATGCACATAAGTTTCAGGAATGTTGGGCAATTCAAAATTAAAAACGTGCGAAAGATTATCTACATCAATGCCTCGGGCTGCAATATCAGTAGCTACCAATACTCTGATGGTACCACTTTTAAAATTGCTCAATGCTAACTGACGAGCATTTTGTGATTTGTTGCCGTGAATGGCTGCTGCTTTTATTCCAGCCGCCAATAAATCTTTCACCACTTTATCTGCACCATGTTTTGTTCTTGTAAAAACCAATGCCGATTTTATGGCTGCATCTTGCAACAAATCTTTCAGCAAACTTTTTTTCATTTTCATTTCAACATGATACACCGTTTGTTCAATCGTATCAGCCGTTGATGAAACTGGCGTTACTTCTACTTTAATCGGATTTTTCAAAATTGATTCCGATAATTTTTGAATTTCGGGCGGCATTGTTGCCGAGAAAAAAAGTGTTTGACGTTGTTGTGGGATTTTTGTGATGATACGTCTAACATCATGTATGAAGCCCATGTCGAGCATTCTATCTGCTTCATCCAACACGAAAATTTTTAAGTGTTTTAAGTTGATAAAACCTTGTTCGCCTAAATCCAACAAACGACCAGGCGTTGCAATTAAAATATCTACACCACGTTTCAAAGTTTGCACTTGATGATGTTGCGAAACGCCACCAAAAATTACAGTGTGTTTCAAATGGCAATGTTTGCCATAGGCAGCAAAACTTTCATCAATCTGAATCGCTAATTCACGAGTTGGTGTAAGAATCAAACATTGAATAGCATGTTGTTCGGCTTCTTTATTTTTTTTGTTTTCTGTTAAAATTTGAATGATAGGCAGAGCAAAGGCTGCGGTTTTTCCAGTACCTGTTTGTGCAACACCAAGCAAATCATTTTTTTGCAATAATATTGGAATTGCTTTTTCCTGAATGGGCGTTGGAGTTGTGTAGCCTTCTGTTGATAAGGCTTTTAAGATGGGCTCAATTAAATTGAGTTCGTTAAATGTCATGTTTAAAATTGTTTAATCAACTTCATTTTATTTTTTGTAGAAGTTAATTTTGATGAATAAATGATTATTCTTTTTTCAAAAAATAATCTGTTTGAAAAATTATTAGTGCATCATTTTTAAACCACCGAATAATTGGTTTTGAAAATGTTGAACCGATAAATTGTAAGAATAAAAATTGGAGAAGCTTACAACGGCTCACTGAATATTGTCGCCGTTTTTATTGACACACTCAATCAAGAAATTGAGCAATAGTGAGGTTGCAAAGGTAACAGAATAAAATCAGTAAAGCCGTTTATCCTAAATTCTTTTTATAAAACTCACACACCTTATTCATTGGGCATTCAGCACAATTAGGATTTGTTGGGCGGCAAATTTCTCTGCCTAAAAAAGAAATCGCCATGCCTGCATCCCAATCTTTTTGAGGAAGAACTGTCATCAAATCTTTTTCAATTTTTTCGGGCTTTTCATTTTTTGAAATGCCTAATCGTGGTGCAACACGAACCACATGTAAATCAACAATGATACCTTCAGGTTTTTCGCCAGCTTCACGACGAATTACATTGGCTGATTTTCTGCCAATGCCTGAAAGTGCCGTCAATCCTTCCATGGAGAGTGGAATATTTTTATTGTCTTTGATTTGTAGTGCAATGCCAACCAACCATTTTGCTTTGTTACCAAAGTTTCTCACTTTGCTGATAAACGGAATTAAAGTTTCTTCTGTGGCTTTTGATAACGCTTTCATATCAGGAAATGCATTGAATAATTCAGGTGCAATTTTGTTGATGTTTTTATCTGAATCTTGCGCTGACAAAACAACTTTCACTAACAATTCGTACAAAGTGTTGTAGGTTAGTGGATGAGCTGTGGTTTTATATTTTTTCAACAAAGGCTGAATTTCTTTTTCCCAATTAATGTTTGACATGAATTTAAAATTTGAAAACTAAGATAGAAAATTATTTTAGTTTTGAATTTATTTTCAAAAAAATGACCGATTTAAAACACATAGCCAATCAATGGTTTGAAGCATTCAACCAACACGATTTAGAAAAACTATTAAGCTTGTATGATGATAATGCAGAGCATTACAGCCCAAAATTAAAAATTCATCAACCTGAAACTAATGGATTGATTAAAGGAAAAAATGCTTTACGAAATTGGTGGGCTGATGCATTTAATCGCTTACCAAATCTGCATTATGAAGTGTTGAAATTAACCGCAGATGATGAACAAGTTTTTATGGAATATATTCGTCAAACACCCAATGAGCCTGATTTACGGGTTGGTGAAGTTTTGATAATTGAAGATGGAAAAATTATTGCTTCACGAGTTTATCATTCGTAAAATTACAACATGGAAAATGAAATAATTATTGCCGAAACAAAAGCATGGGTGAAAGAAGTGGTGATTGGTTTAAACTTTTGTCCGTTTGCATTAAAAGAATTTAATCGGAATAGCATTCGGTATGTGGTAGTAGATGCAACTACTCAAAAACCTTGTTTGGAAAGGGTTTTAGAAGAATGCAAATTGTTAGATGAAGATGAAAGCATTGAAACCACTTTAATTATTTTTCCAAATGCGTTTAAAAATTTCAATTCATTTTTAAGCATCGTTGATAAAGCAGAAGGGCAATTATTTGAAAATGATTACGAAGGAATCTATCAAGTTGCCAACTTTCATCCTGATTATTTATTTGCAGGTAGCGATGATACGGATGCTGCAAATTATACCAATCGTTCTATTTATCCAATGTTGCATTTACTTCGTGAAGCCTCATTGGATAAGGTATTGAGCGAATATGCTGACCCTGATAAAATACCCGATAGAAATATTGAATTAGCAAGAAAAAAAGGATTACAGTTTATGCAACAGCTAAGGCAAAGTTGTAGGCAGCGGTAATACATTCTTTAAACTTACTCAACAATTCATAGATTTTATTTATCGCATACATTCAACATTTATAAGATAAAATTTAATTTTTAAAATATTAAAAAAGCCGCTTCGAAATATCGAAGCGGCTTTTTATTGACTGATAAAAAATTGAAATATTATTCTACACCAATTAATTCAACATCAAAAGTTAAACATGAATTAGCAGGTATTTTGTCGCCTATTGCTTGCGGACCATAAGCCAATGTAGATGGCACAATGAAAGTAGCTTTAGTTCCTTTATTTAGCAATGCTACACCTTCATCCCAACCATGAATAACCATACCTTCGCCTAATTTGAATTTAAAAGCTTGTACATGATTAAATTCTTTTTCGATATTTGAATCAAACATTTTACCATCCAAAGTTTTGCCTGTGTAGTTCATAATAGCAGTTTTGCCTTTTTCGATAACAGCACCTGTACCTGGTTTTGTTATGATATAATATAAACCACTTGCTGTTTTTTGTACATCTTTTAATCCTTTAGCAGTAATATAACTTTGAATCAAAGCGTCGTCTTTTGCAGCTTGCATTTTAGCAGCATCCATTTGTTTTTGTTGAGCTTGTTCTTTTGTTTCAATGCTAATTACGGTAACATACGTTTTAACCATACTTCCCTTTTTAATAAAAGGTGGGCGTTGAGCTTCTACTTTAAAAATAGAATCGGAAGGAACTAAAAATACAGCGCTATCGCCTACATGCAATTTTAATAAACCTTCCATCAAATCGCCTTTAAAAGCTGGCTTTTGAAGAGTAATTTTTACTGGTTCGCCTTTCATACCATTTTGCCCCTTATGTGAATCCATTACAAACGAATCTTTTTCTGTTGCATTCATAATATGAAGGGTAATGATATCGCCAATTTTACCAGTATCTTTACTAGTGCCTTCTTTCAAAAGCTTATAAGTTACACCACCTGATAAAGTTTTTACTCCGCCATTTTTATTACACGAAATAATGGTAAGTAAACTAATTGCTACTACCGAAAGTTTTAAAATGTTGCTCATTTCTGTTTTTGTTTTTATTATTGATTGTATTTGTTTTTAAAATTATACTAATTGTTGTTTAATAGTGGGCAATACGCTTAAAAATGTTTCTACGGTTTGTTCTAATGTTTGTGTTGAATGTCCGCCTGATGCATTTTTATGTCCGCCGCCGCTAAAATATTTACTGCAAATTTCATTTACTGCTATATCGCCTTTGCTACGCAATGAAAGTTTTACTTTTTCAGTTCTATCAATTATCAAGGCTGCTAATTTTATTCCTTTTATTGATAATGGATAATTTACTAAGCCTTCGGTATCGCCAGTTGTAATTTTATATTCTTTTAGTTCTTCTCTTGTAACGCTGATGTATGCTGTGTTGTATTCGGGTAATACAATCATTTTTTTATTGGTGCAATAGCCAATAAATCGTAATCTATTTTCAGTATTCGAATCAAAAATTTGCTCAAACACATCAAATGGTTTTACACCTTTGCTTAATAATTTACCAGCAATTTCGTGCACCGATTGTGTGGTGCTGTTAAATTTAAAACTGCCGCTATCTGTTAAAATGCCTGCATATAAACATTGTGCCGATGCATTATTTATTTTTTCCTCATCGCCCAAATACACAATAAATTTATAAATCAATTCAGCGGTTGCTACAGCCCGTGTATCAGAATAGGCAGCATCTTCAAAGCCTTCGGCATTAAGATGATGGTCTATCATCACCTTCATTGCCGACGATGCTTTTACCAATTCGCCCATTTCATTTATTCTATCTAAATGATTAAAATCTAAACAAAAAATTAAATCGGCATTGGCTATTAATTCACGGCTTTGTGTATCTGTTTTTTCAAACTCCCAAACTGTTTCGTTGCCTGGCATCCACCATAAATTATAGGGATAATCGGTAGGCGAAATAACTTGTACTTGATGATTTAATTGAATCAAATAATGATACAAACCCAACGAACTGCCCAATGCATCGCCATCGGGTTTATGATGTGTTGTAATAACTATTTTCAGGTTATTGCCCGAAAATAATTTTTGTTTTACTAATTCAATATTTGTATCGTTAAGCATAATTTTATTTTAAACCAATTCTCCCCACAACGTTCCTGTGCCGCCTTTTGTAACTTTTACATGAATATAATCACCTTTCTTTAAATTGCCTTTTGGGAAAATAATCATTTGGTTTTGTGTGTTTCTTCCCCACCATTCTTCATCAGGTTTTTTATACGATGGCCCTTCTACCAATACTTCAAAAGTTTTGCCTATTGCGTTTTGATTTTTTAGTAAAGAATATTTTCTGGTCTTTACAATAATTTCATCCAATCGTTTTTGTTTTACATCTTCGGGTACATCATCTTTCATTTTTCTTTCAGCCGCTGTGCCGCTTCGTTCGCTGTATTTAAAATGATAAGCAAAATCAAATTTGCAATAATCAAGCATATCTAAAGTGTCTTGATGTTCGTCATCTGTTTCGGTACAAAAGCCACATATCAAATCGGTTGAAACAGCACAATCAGGCATTATTTCTCTTATTCTATCAAACTTTGCTTTGTACCATTCAGCCGTATAAGTTCTGTTCATCAATTTCAAAACTCGGCTATTACCTGCTTGTATTGGCAGATGAATTTGCTTACAAATGTTGTGATATTTTTTCATCGTAAACAACACTTCATCGGTAATATCTTTTGGATGCGATGTGCTGAAACGTACACGTAGCAAAGGATTGATAAGTGCAACTAGTTCTAACAATTGAGCAAAATTTACCGAACCTTCAATATTTTTATCTCTTTCATCGGGGTTTAAATTGGTTTGCTTTTCATTCAATTCTTGATTAGCCACCCAATAATACGAATCGACATTTTGCCCTAATAAAGTTATATCTCTAAAGCCATCATTAAATAATTGCGTACATTCATTAATGATAGAATGTGCATCACGGCTGCGTTCTCTGCCTCTGGTAAATGGCACTACACAAAAGCTGCACATATTATTGCAGCCCCTCATAATGGTTACAAATGCATTTACGCCATTGCTCACCAATCGTGTTGGCGAAATATCAGCATAGGTTTCTTCCCGTTTTAATAAAACATTTACAGCCTTATGACCGCTTTCAGCTTCTTTAATTAAATCGGGTAAAGTTCTATAAGCATCGGGCCCAACCACCATATCAATCAAATGCTCTTGTTCTAATAATTTATCTTTTAATCGCTCTGCCATGCAGCCCAATACACCAATAAGTGTTTCGGGTTTTTGTTTTTTTATTTGATTAAATTGCTTTAATCTATTGCGCACATGTTGCTCGGCATTTTCTCTAATACTGCAAGTATTAATTAAAATTAAATCAGCATCGTTATAATCGGTTGTAATGCCAAATCCATTTTGATTTAACACGGTGGCTACAATTTCACTATCATTAAAATTTAATGCACAACCATAGCTTTCCACATAAAATAGTTTTCCGTTGGCAGGAATGTTCAATTTCTCTTCTGCAAATTGAAATGCTTCGCCCTGTCGATTTTCATCGTGTTGCTTTTCGCCTAAATCAATATGTGGTAAATTGCTTTCCATTTTTTTAAAAGGAGTGCAAATGTAGGGAATTAGAGCGGCAAAAAGGAAAAAACATAGGAAGATTTTAAATAACAAAGCCCCTGCATAAAGGCAGGGGCTTTGAAGAGTATTGTATTAATATAGAACTAATTCTACAATGGCAGGGGTAATAAAAAAGGAGAAACCAATTAGGTTTCTCCTTTTTTTATCAAAGTAGCTTAGCCATCTACGCTTACAATAACAATGACAACAACAATTATTAACTAATTAAAAATACTTGACACAGTTTAATGAACGCTACCAAAAAGGAATAGCGTATATCAGTGCTCAATCATGCGAAACACGAAAAGGAATAGCATATATCAGTACTCAACCATGCGAAACATGAAAAGGAATAACATACATCAGTTTTAAGCAATGGTATATTTTTAAATTCTATATTTGTAAAGTATGAAACAGCAAAATGAACCAATCGGTCACCAAGCGCAGCACTCAAATGCTATGCTTCAGCTCCGAAACTTCGCAAGGCGACAACGAATACAGCTTAGCTATGGTAAATTGTAATAAATTTGTGAAGGTTACAAATTAATTTTATCAATTGAATAATTATGGAAAAGAGAGGATTGTTTTGTTGTTTACTCGTAGTTTGTTCGTTGCTAGTTAAAGCTCAAAATTTAGTGCTTAATCCAAGTTTTGAAGATATTTCTAGTTGCTCTTTAATAGCAGGCTCTTTCAATAACAACATTATTTTGAATTGGGATTCCCCTTCTTTTGGTACGCCAGATTATTACAACAAATGTAATGACACAACCTTGCAAAAGGCATTTTCTGTTCCATTAAATATTGATGGATTTCAATATCCAATTAATGGTAATGGATATGGTGGAATTATGTATGATGGAGGCGGACGGGGGACAAGGGAATATTTACAGGGCAGATTTTTAAGTTTACTAACTATTGGCGATAAATATAAAATTTGGTATTATGTTGTTTCGGCAATGGATGGCTATTTTGGAAATAATTTTGGAGCAGGTTTTGCTTCTTACCATGTAAATCAACCCAATAATTATCTTAACATCACCAATATAACACCTAAAATAAATTATGCGCAAGTAATAAGCGATACCTTAAACTGGACAAAAGTAGAAGGTACATTTATTGCCGATAGTGCTTATCAATACATTATTATTGGTAATTTTTTTGATGATTTACATACCATATCTTCTGGGCAGACTTTTTTCTATATAGACGATGTACATGTAGAGTTGTTACAGCATAATGCAAATGGTAGTGGTGGTGTGCAGGGTGGTGTGGTGGTGTATCCTAATCCAGCTTCATCAGTTATCAGTATTCGGTCGTTAGTAGGCAGTATTGCATCATTTGAAATAACTGATGTGTTGGGCAGAGTGTGCACTACTCCCCCTTTTAAAAGGGGTAAGGAGGATTTATTAATTGATGTATCAGCTTTACCAAGTAGCTTATATTTCATCAAAACAATAGATGAAAATGGAGTGGAAAATTGTAATAAATTTGTGAAGGTTACAAATTAATCCATAAGTTCATTCAACTTCCTTTTAAAAGGAGTACTATGTTTCTTATGTTCGGAACAATGTGGTATAATGTATTTTTAATCTATATTTATAAATACGAAACATCAAAATAATAAAGTGGTGAGTGGGAACACTAACCTCGGCGGAGAAGAAAGATGGGAAGATTTTAAAATAACAAAGCCCCTGCATTAGGCAAGGGCTTTGAAGTATTGTATCAATATAAAACTAATTCCAAACCAATTTTTTCATCACTTGTAAGCCATTTTCGTTGGTTAATCTAACAAAATAAATTCCAGCTTTTATATCGGCACGATGAATAATAAATTGCTTTTTGTTGCTCACATTTTCAGTTCGTAATATTCGGCCGCTAATGTCCATCAACTCCATTTTTAATTGCTTGCACACTTCACAATTAATATTTAAAGTAACATCGTCTTCGGCTGGATTAGGATATAATTGAATCCACTTGTCATTTTCAACACTATTTATTCCATTACTTGCTGGTATATAAAAATAATAACAAGCGGTGGTATCGCTGCAACCATTATTGCTAATGATAGCGCCATACGTGCCTGTAACAGTTGGTGCATAAGATAAACCAGTAGCCAAAACAGTATTGGTGCTACAATCAATCCAACTTATATTACTACCTATTGCTGCCGAACTTAAAGAGTTGCCAACCACACTAAGATTTACATCAATGGTTGTTAAACTTAAATTCAAATTAATGATTGAATCGCAACCGCTTGGTAAAGGAATATGAATAGTATAGAAACCACTTACTGTAAATGTTTGCCCATTAAAATAGAAAGCATTACTACAAATAGTTTTTGTGATAGTAGAAATATGATATGGTTGAACCGTTAAATGCAATGTATAAATTTGAGCACAGCCACCACCCGATGCAGGAATGCTATCAATATATACACCTGTTGATGTATAGCTATTGCCAAAGAAAGTAAATGAGGTGCCTGCACAAATATTTTGATACAAATTAGTAACCTGTTGTGGCACCACAGTTAAATTAAGTTGGATAAATGAATCGCAGCCCATATAGTTTACTAATGTATCTAAATAAATACCACCAGTGCTTAACAAATGATTATTGAAAAGTATAGGATAATTAGAGCAAATAGTTTGCGAATAACTATGGTATGTAGCTGGTATTACTGATGTATGCAACACCACTGTTGAATCGCAGCCATTAGTAGCGCCGCCTACAATAACATGTGTAAATGTACCTGCCGATGAAATATTACTACCAAAGAAATTTAAAATATGACCAGCACAAATAGTTTGATTATAGCTATGTATAGCATTGGGCAATACAATTAATGTTAAATTGATAAACGAATCGCAACCAAATTGGTTTTGCAAAGTATCATGATAAGTACCAGGTGTGGTTAAACTATTGCCATTAAAACTAAAGCTATTTCCGTTACAAATAGTTTGAGAATAGTTATGAATAGAAATTGGATTTACTGTTAAATTCAAAGTAACAAACGAATCGCAAAGCAAATAATTTACCAATGTATCAAAATAGATTCCACTACTATTTAACGAGTGATTATTAAATGTATAAGGATGATTGGCGCAAACGGTTTGATTATAAGAATAAGTTGAAATTTGATGTACAGTAAGATTTAAAGTGATGAATGAATCGCAGGTTACATAGTTTACTAATGTATCGTAATAAGTGCCACTGCTAGTAAGTTGATTGCCATTAAATGTATAAGGATTATTGCTACAAATAGTTTGATTGATAGTGTGTGTAGATGCTGAAACTACATTCAAATTCAATGTAACAAACGAATCGCAAAGTAAATAATTGGTTAATGTATCATGATAAATACCGCTTGTATTTAAATTATTGCCATTAAATAAATAAGTACTACCTGCACACAAGAAATGACTATACGAATAATTTGAAATTGGGTTTACTATTAAATGAAAAGTAACGAAAGAATCGCAACCATTTGCTGCCACTAATGTATCCAAATAGATACCCGATGTGGTAAGTGTATTGCCATTAAACGAAACAGAATTGCCAGCGCAAATGGTTTGGCTAAATGAATAATTTGAAATTTGATGTACGGTTAAATTTAATGTAATAAACGAATCGCAACCAAATGTGTTTTGCAAAGTATCATAATAAATACCGCTTAAAGTAAGGTTTTGGTTATTAAATAAATATGGATGATTTGAACAAATTGTATGATTGTAAGAATAATTTGAAATTGGATTTACAACCAAATGCAAAGTGATAAATGAATCGCAACCTACATAACTTACTAATGTATCGTAATATGTGCCGCTTGCAGTAAGGCTTGCACCATTAAATAAATATGGTTGATTAGCACAAATAGTTTGATTAATGGTATCGTATGAAGCATTGCGAACAAACAAATTCATAGTAATAAACGAATCGCAGCCTAAATAACTTTGCAATGTATCTAAGTAAATACCATTTGTAGAAATATGATTTCCATTAAATAAAAATGAATTTCCGAAACAAACATTTTGATTCAAATTAGTAGTTAAAATTGGCAATATGGTTAAATTAAAAGTTACCAACGAATCGCATGTATTATAAGCTGCAAGTGTATCAAAATAAACGCCTGATGTTTTAAAATAGATGCCTTTAAATAATGCCGAATCGCCATAGCAAACAGTTTGAGCAAGTATAGTAGATGGAGAATTTAGTACAGTTAAATTTAATGTTATTAACGAATCGCAATTATTTGCATTGATTAAAGTATCAAAATAAGTACCTGTTGTAATTAAATTATTTCCATTAAAATAATAACCCACATTGCTACACACAGTTTGCAACATGGTGCTTGATGAAGTAGGAATAACTGTTAGATTCAATGTTATTACCGAATCGCAGCCGTAATAATTTGGTAAAGTATCAAAATAAACGCCTGATGTATTTAAATTGTTTCCAGCAAAATTATATACTTGATTGCTACAAATAGAAGCAATAATATTTTTTGCACTTGTGTTATGAACTGTTAAATGTAAGGTGATTAACGAATCGCAGCCCACAGCATTTTGCAGTGTATCATAGTAAGTACCCGTTGTATTTAAATTGTTTCCATTAAAACTATAAAAAGTATTGCTACAAATAGTTTGATTAATAGAAGAAGCTGAAGATTGATTTACTATAAGATGTAGGGTAATGAATGAATCACAACCATTAACCGCATTAATAGTATCATAATAAATACCTGTGGTGTTTAAATTATTGCCATTAAAACTATAAAAACCGCTTGAGCAAATAGTTTGCGTATAGCTATGCGATTGAATTGGTTTTACAAATAAATTCAATGTAATAAACGAATCGCAGCCATAATAATTAGCTAAAGTATCTAAATAAATGCCTGATGTAATAAGGCTTTGCGATTTAAATGAGTAGGGATGATTATTGCAAATGGTATCATACAATACGGTATAACTTGGGTTTGAAAAAACGGATAATACCATTGAATCAACGCTAACTTGACTTTGAGCATCTGTAATCGTAAGCGTATAGGTGATTGAACCATTACCTGTTGGTGTTACAAGCGGATAAGGCATTGTATCCTGCCCATTGAGTAACCAAGTATTAGGTGTCCATTGATAATGAAATGGTGGAGCTCCTCCATATACCGTTGGTGTGCCGCCCAAAATAGGCACCGAACCTATACATTTTAATTGATCAGGACCAGCATCGGCTACAATAGCACACGAAGGGTTTATAATCACAATAGTTGTATCTAGCATTCCACCATCATATTCGGCAATGTAGAAGATGTAACCATTCGCATTATTTTGAGGAGTTACTCTTACCTGACCGTTACAATTAGTGTATATAGGATTGCTGATTGGGTCAATTAATTTACCTACTGTATCCTGATACCATTTAATACTATCTCCATAATAAGGTATTGTGTTATTTGGATTTCCTTCAGGAAACATATCGCTACAATTAATAACACCACCTAAGTTTACAAATTGTCCTAAACAAATTGCAGAATCTCTGCCAGCTATAGATGTAAGATATTTGCTAACTCGAATTTTTACCCATCCAGTATCAGGTTGTAAGTAAGTAGGAATACCAAGTTTGAATACATTGGTATCATATTCTGAATAATAAAAACTATCTAAACCTCTATAAAAACTATTAGGTTGATAATGTGCATAATGGATTTGGCTGCTACTTGTAAAGCTTGATACAGTTCCATTTTGTGCCACATTGCCAATACTTAAAGCCGATGCAGGATTTGAAA
The DNA here is from genome assembly GCA_046051225.1 of Bacteroidota bacterium. Classification (GTDB taxonomy): domain Bacteria; phylum Bacteroidota; class Bacteroidia; order Chitinophagales; family CAIODY01; genus CAIODY01. The sequence continues at coordinate 117,240 of JBJOOR010000004.1, forward strand.
CATGCAAATCATTTGCTTGCACTGCCACAGCTATAGGTTGATTTACTGCCACAGTTCTATTATCATTTACCGCCACTTTTCTACAATATTTATTGTGTTGAATATTAGCTGTAATAGTATCATAAGCTATATGATTGGTGCTATCCTTTATTTCAAAAATAATAGTATAATTACCACCCCAATAAGGCGCCATATATTTATTGCCTAAAATAAGTGATGCCGCATGATGATGAACACTGGCATTAAATAATCCTAATGTGGTAAATGCCGAAGTATCAGGATTTGATGCATCGGGCAAATAATTAGCGCTATTGCTATACACAATTGCTCTTACTGCATAATTTGATATTCTTCCAATTCCATTGGCTACATATATCGAATCAAAATAAACAATTTTTTGAAATGCTGTGGCAGTATTTGTTGTAGCACACATATTATAAGATGAAACGGATGAATAAGCCGAAAAGGCTGGTGCCATTAGATTCAAAGTTAAAATAGAATCGCAACCATGATAATTTACTAACGTATCTAAATAAACACCTGGTGATGAAATAGTTTGATTATTGAAAACAACAGTATTACCACAACAAATGGTTTGATTAATAGTATGTGATGATGGTTGTTGAATTGATAAATTTAAAATAATTAAAGAATCGCAAGTTGTATAATTTACTAAAGTATCGTAATAAGTACCAGCCGAAATCAAAAGCCCTGCACCCCATGGATAATTTTGCCCAGCACAAATAGAGGCATTAATAATGGTGGATGATATATTATGAACATTTAGATGAAGTGTTATTATTGAATCACAACCAGTATAATTAGGTATTGTATCATTATAAATACCGCCACTAGTTAAAATTTTACCATTAAAATTATACGATTGATTACTACAAATAGTAGCTGAAATATTTGAAGTAGAAGGTGTGCAATTATTTAATATAAATGAGTTTGTTGAGATAGAATCGCCGCCATTAGTTAAATCACCATTAGCATAAACACCTGCCATATCAAAATGAACTAACCCTGTATATAGTGCAGCTGGCGGTGCTTGCCATTTAAAGTACCAAGTATTAGTTGCAGCATTAGCAGTGTTGTGCGATGCATAATTCACATTGATATTTGTTGAACTTAAGTTAGTAAGCGTATTAGCTGCCACCATTCCTATTGCATTGCCCGATGCGTCTTCTATTGTAAATTCAAATCCAAACTTTGGAGTTAAATTTCCACTGCCGCTAACAGTTACCGCAATATCATAGCTACTATCAGATTGATAAGCCGTTGCTGGTATAGATGTACCAGCTTTAAAAATAGTGTAATTAATTGAACCGCCAACACCTCCACCACTATTATGGCAGCTATTACAAGTGCTTCCACCACTACCAATCGAGCCTGAATAACCTACTGGTGGTGTAAATGAGTTTGAAATAATCCGTTCATTATTTACCAATATACCAACCACAATTGCAAATAGCGTTAATAGTAATGCTTTAATTTTCATGTACCTTAATTTTAATTGTTCTAATAATTTTAAATGGATGTTAAAAATAAATAAAAAATTCGAAAACCTTTGAAATTATTTTAATGTTATTTCGTTTCATGTTTTTTAAGTAGGTTTGTTAAAATGTAAATTATTACCGAATGACAATTTCAGCAAAAGAGCTAGCCTTTTTATTAAAAGGCACGATAGACGGAAACCCTGATGTAAGAGTTGAAACTATTGCAAAAATTGAAGAAGCACAATCAAATGCATTGGCTTTTTTAGGAAATCCTAAATACGAAGAATTTGCTTATTCAACCGAAGCAGGCATTTTAATGGTGAATAAAAATTTTACTCCTTCAAAAAAAATAAATACCACACTTTTAAAAGTTGATGACCCATATCAAAGCCTTGCCTTTTTGTTAGAAAAATTTGGCGCTTCGCAAACCGATGAATTAACGGGCATTAGCGAAAAAGCTATTATCAATAGTTCAGCAACTATTGGCGAACAGGCTTATGTAGGTGCTTGTGCGGTGATTGAAAAAAATGTAAAGGTGGGCAATAAAGCCAAAATATATCCTCAAGTATTTTTAGCCGAAGATGTTGAAGTAGGCGAAAACACTATCATATATGCTGGTGTTAAAGTTTATAAAGGCTGTAAAATAGGTGCTAATTGCATTTTACATGCAGGTGTAGTAATTGGTAGTGATGGATTTGGATTTGCACCACAAGCCGATGGCACCTATCAAAAAGTAAATCATTTGGGTAATGTAATCATTGAAGATAACGTTGAAATTGGCGCTAATGCTACCATCGACAAAGGAAGCATTGGTAGTACTTTTATTCGAAAAGGTGTTAAATTAGATAATTTAGTACATATAGCACACAATGTTGAAGTGGGCGAAAACACTGTAATAGCTGCACAGAGTGGTGTAGCTGGCAGTACCAAGATTGGAAAAAATTGTATGATTGGCGGACAAGTAGGCATAGTTGGTCATATTAAAATAGCCGATGGCACAAAAATAAATGCACAAAGTGGTGTATCAAAAACAATTGACGAACCTGGTGTAGCTGTTACAGGTAGCCCTGCATTCCGCTATGCATCATCGTTGCGTTCGCAAGCGGTATATAAAAAATTGCCCGATTTAGAACAACGAATTAACACCTTAGAAAAATTATTAGCCGAAAAATCAAAATAATTATTTCTTTCCATTTATCATTTTATAAAAAATAAAAAGTAAGCAAAAATGTATAAAAACATCAGCTTGGTTTTAATTGCAATTTTTGCAATTATTTTATTTAGCAACTTTTCAAAATCAGATTTGCAAATTGAAAACAACAATTCGGATACCTTAACTTTTAAGGGTGAAAAACATTTTAAAAACATGCACCAACTTACCTTTGGTGGCGATAATGCTGAAGCCTATTGGAGTTGGAATGGTAAGATGATTACATTTCAAAAAACAAATGCTGCCGAAAATATTTTGTGTGATAGAATCTATATAGGCAATTACAATCCATCAAAATTTGAATACCAACAAATAAGCAATGGCAAAGGCAGAACCACTTGCAGCTTTTTTATGCCTGGCGATACCGAAATAATTTTTGCTAGTACACATGCCCAAATGAATGATTGTCCGCCTGTACCCGATAGAAAAATTTTAAAAAAATATGTGTGGCCATTATATCCCGAATATGATATTTATGTAGCCAATTTAAAAGGAAAAATAAAGCGTCAATTAACCCATACCAAAGGCTACGATGCCGAAGCCACCATATCGCCCGATGGTAAAACCATTATTTTTACCAGCACCCGAAATGGCGATATTGATTTATATACTATGGATATAAATGGCAAACATGTAAAGCAAATTACAAATACTTTGGGATACGATGGCGGCGCAAATTTTTCGCCCGATGGTAAAAAAATTGTGTGGAGAGCATCCCGACCAACAACTAATGACGATGTAAAAGAATATAAAGATTTGCTACAACAAAATATGGTAGCGCCTACCAAAATGGAAGTTTTTGTAGCCAATATTGATGGCAGCAATGCACAACAAATTACACATTTAGGCAAAGCCAATTGGGCTCCATCATTTCATCCAAGTGGTAAAAAAATAATTTTTGCCAGTAATCATGAATACGAACGTGGCTTTCCATTTAATCTTTATTTAATTAATTTAGACGGAACAGGTTTAGAAAAAATATCGCATGATGGCGGCTTTGATGCCTTTCCTATGTTTAGCTGGGATGGTAAAAAAATAATATTTAGCAGCAACCGCAATAATGGTGGCACACACGATACCAATATTTTTGTAGCTGATTGGGTGGAGTAAACTTGACGTCCATCAACTTTTATTTCCTTATTTCAGCTTGCAATTGCTGTTCAAATTGTTGAATTAATTTGCTCATCGCTTTTTCAACTCTATCATCTGTTAAAGTTTTGCTTTCATCTTGCATTGTTAAACTGATAGCATAACTTTTTCTGCCTTCGCCTATTTTTTTATCTCGGTACACATCAAATAAACTTACTTCTTTAAGCATAGCACCAGTTTGTTCTTTGGCAATTTTTTCAACTTGAGCATACGTTATTTCTTCATTTAATAACAAAGCCAAATCACGTTGAACAGCAGGAAACTTAGGCAATTCAGTATATTTTATTTTTTGCGAAGCCACTATTTTTTCAATCGTTTGCCAATTGATAGATGCATACATTACTTCATTTCTAATATCAAATTGTTTTAAAATTGAGGGCTGAACAGAACCCGATTCGGCAATAGTTTCTTTACCATTTGTATATTTAATTCCATATTCAAATACAGATGCATTTTCAATTTCTTCGGTTTTTATTTTCTGAATACCCAGCATGGTAAACAATTTTTGCAACTGATTTTTTAATGAATAAATATCATTTGCTTTACTTGTTTGATTCCAATTTTGTTCGGCAAATTTTCCTGTCATCCAAAAACATAAATGCATTTGTTCCTCATAATTACCAGCATTAATTGTGGTATATGATTTACCAAATTCAAATAATTTTAAATCAGCATTTTGTCGGTTTTGATTATGCTGAATGACCTCTAAACCACCAAATAATAAATTATTACGTAACACATCCAATTCAGTATTCATACTATTTAGTAATGTTACTAAAACTTCTTTTTGTTCGTAATATTTACTTTGCGATAATGAATTATTCATCATTTCCGAAAAGCCATTTGCTGCTAAAAAATTAGCTGCTTTATTTCTTAATGCAATGGCTTGTACGCCCGAACGAATTGGAACAATAGCTTGTAATGCCGATGGAATGGGCAATCTATCTAATCCATACAAACGCAAAATTTCTTCTATCAAATCGGCTTCAATGCTAATATCTGTTTTGTGTGATGGTACTTTTACCAACCACGAATTATCATTATTTGATGTTAATTCAAAACCCAATTGTGTTAAAATAGTTTCGATAATTTGAGCCGATAATTCAATACCTAATTTTTCATTTACACGATTGTGTTTTAATAAAATTTCGGTATTTGAAAATGTTGAATGATTAGCATCTAAAATATCAGAAGCAATTGTTCCGCCTGATATTTCGCAGATTAATAAAGCTGCACGTTTTAAAACTGCATCAATATTTGCCGCATCAATTCCTTTTTCAAAATGCAAAGCAGCATCGGTTCTTAATTGATGAAGAAAAGATGTTTTACGAATAGAAGTGGCATTAAACCAAGCACTTTCTAAAAATATGGATGTAGTATTTGTAGCAACACCAGAATGCAAACCACCATAAACACCAGCCATACACATTGGTTTTTCGGCATCGCAAATCATTACATCTTCGGCAGATAGCTTTCTTTCTTTTTCATCCAATGCAGTAAATAAAGTGCCTTCGGGCAATGTTTTTACAACTATTTTTTTGCCTACAATTTTATCTGCATCAAATGCATGAAGCGGTTGCCCTGTTTCGTGCAATACATAATTGGTAGCATCTACAATGTTGTTAATTGGCTTTAATCCAATAGCTTTTAAATTATTTTGCAACCATTCGGGCGATGTTTCCACTTTAATATTATTAATTAAAATGCCTGTGTATCTGCCACATTTATCTGTATCAATTACTTCAACACTAAAACCACCATCACCTAAATTATTGTCTATATTAGTATCGCTACTAATTTTTATTGGGTTCTTAAAACCTTCAACAGGCAAAGCTTCGGGCTTATGCACTGCCAACCAAGCCGCCATTTCACGGGCTACGCCAATATGCGAAAATGCATCTGATCGATTAGGCGTTAATCCAATTTCAATAATGTAATCGTTATAGATTCCAAAATATTCGGCAGCCGTAGTTCCAATTTTTGTTTCATTTGGTAATATAATAATGCCTGCATGGCTTGTACCTAAGCCCAATTCATCTTCGGCGCAAATCATTCCTTCGCTTTCTTCGCCTCTTATTTTTGCCTTTTTCATGGTTAATGCTTCGCCGCTTGTAGGGTAAATAGTTGTGCCTATGGTAGCCACCATTACCTTTTGTCCAGCTTCAACATTGGGTGCACCGCATACAATTTTTAATGTTTGTTCGGCGCCAATATTTACGGTTGTTAATCTTAATTTATCAGCGTTTGGATGTTTTTCGCAAGTAAGTACTTGCCCTACCACTACACCTTTTAAGCCACCTTTCAGCGATTCGTAAGCCACCACATCTTCTACCTCTAAACCTATTGAAGTCAATATTTCTGATGCCTCATTTACCGAAATGGAAACAGGCAAATAATTACGCAACCAATTGTAGGATATTTTCATGTAAATAAAATTCTTAAAATTTTTGAACGGTAAAGATAATTGAATGTAAATGCCGTTTTACATTTTAAAAATAAAACATTTTAGGAAAGATATTTATGGAGAATCTTAACAATTTTATTTTGTTCTATTAGGTAAAGTAGTAACCTTGTAGCACATCCATTTTACATTTGAAAAACAATTACTAAAACAATTTTTAATTTTTTACGTTAACTTTACAGCATCAAATTAATTATATGAAATTAATAAAAGCATTATCGTTAGTAGCATTTGCTGTGGTTGTGTTAGCATCATGTTCGGGTTCGAAAGGTGGTAGCCGATGCCACGAATGTCCTAAATTTTCAAAATCAAATTCAATAGATAAAAATCAACCATCATGAAAAACAAATTAAGTGCTTTGTTTTTATTGGCAATTTTTGGTATGCTTATTTTTGCATCTTGCCATTCATCATCAGTATGGGGTCATAAAGATGCTGAAACACCAACAAAATTTAGATCGGATAAACGTTATATCCGCAAATAGTTAAATTAATTTTTAAAATTTCAAAGCCTTGAAATTTTAAATCATAGATAAAAAATAAGTGAAACAATTATCAAAATTAAAAGTGGGAGAGTTTGGTGTGGTGAGTCGTTTTAGCGATGATACCGTTTCAACAAAATTAATGGAAATGGGCTGTTTGCCTGGCGAATTGGTTAGAGTGGTAAAAATTGCACCACTCGGCGATCCAATGGCAATAGAAGTTTCGGGGTATGAATTAAGCCTTCGCATGTTAGAAGCATCATGTGTGTGGGTACACGAAAATCCAGGGCCAGAGTATGTTCGTTTAAATTAATTGTTTACACTTGCATTCCAGTTCAAAAAAAATCTTTCAATTTTTTAGCCAAAAACTAATGGCATTTTAAATATTGGTTGTATTTTCGGAACTCTTTAAACCTACTTCAATTTTACCCGTGTCGAAAAAAATTACTACCAAAAAGCCGCCTAAACATATTGCCATTGCTGGAAATATTGGCGCAGGAAAAACTACTCTTACTAAATTATTAGCCAAAAATTTTGGTTGGACACCGCATTACGAAGATGTAGAAAACAATCCTTATCTGAATGATTTTTATGAAGATATGGTGCGTTGGAGTTTTAATCTTCAAATCTATTTTTTAAATAGCCGCTTTGGGCAAATTATTGATATTCATAAAGGCGATGAAACTGTAATTCAAGATCGTTCGATTTATGAAGATGCTTCTATCTTTGCACCAAACCTTCATGAAATGGGCTTAATGACCAGTCGTGATTTTCAAAATTATCAGTCTTTATTCAAAACTTTACATTCAATGGTTGACCCACCCGATTTGATGATTTATTTAAAAGCATCAATTGGCACATTGGTTAATCAAATTGAAAAACGAGGCAGAGATTATGAAGATAATATTCGCTTAGATTATTTAAAACGATTGAATGAGCATTATGATAATTGGGCTAAGAATTATAAAATGGGCAAGTTGTTAATCATCAATGTAGATGATTTGAATTTTGCAGAAAAAAAAGAAGACTTAGGCAAAGTGGTAAACATGGTAAGAGCCGAATTTAACGGCTTGTTTTAATTAGACTTCTTCTGAAAATGCTTATTAACTACCTCATTTTTATCTTCTCCTACAGAGAAGAATGGTATTTTCCGAAGAAATCTAATTTTATTTTAGTGTAATGAAACTCCCAACTTCATTTCAGCTTTTTATATCTCAAACTCCTTTTTTAAGATTAATCTTTCCGTTTGCCATTGGCATTTTTTTACAACTTTATTTTGAATGGTATTCGGTATTAATACCTGCTGTTGCTTTATTAGCAATAGTTGTGGGTTATATTGCTTTTCAATTTTTATCATTAAAATTTATTTTTAAATGGTTTGAATGGAATGGCATTTTTTTGCAATTGATTTTATTTTTAGCAGGCATTATTACTACGCAATTTCAATTTATCAATCATCAATCTAATTTTTATGGAAAATATATTTCTAATAAAAATCAAATTATCAGCATCCGATTATTAGAAAATCCGATGGAAAAAGCTGGCAGCTACAAGGCTTTGGCAGATGTTGAGTTGGTTAATCATCAATCCGTGGTGGGCAAAACAATTGTATATTTTAATAAAAATAATTTTCAGCATCGGTTTGTTTATGGCGATGTATTATTGGTGCCTAATCATTTTACCGAAATTAAAAATTCGGGCAATCCAGGATGTTTCAATTATAAGTTTTCGTGTTTCATGCAAGATGTTACACATCAAATTTTTATAAAAGAAGGTGATTGCGAAAAAATAAATAATCATCATAACCCTTTCTACAAAAGCCTTTGGCAAGTTCGTGATTCTATACTTTCTATCATCGAACAAAATGTAACATCGGATAAAGAACTGGGTGTAGCCCAAGCTTTGTTGATTGGTTATCGAGATAATTTAGATAAAGATTTACAACAAGTTTATTCAAACACAGGTATTGTACATGTGTTGGCAATTAGCGGAATGCATTTAGGATTAATATTTTGGATGCTAAATAAAGTATTGTTTTTTTTAGATAAAAAACGGAAAACAAAATGGCTAAAAGCACTTTTTATTTTAACCATTATTTGGTTGTTTGCCTTGCTCACAGGCGCTTCGGGCTCGGTGATGAGAGCCGCTGTAATGTTTACATTTGTGCAGGCTGCATCATTAATGAAACGAAATCCATCGGTGTATAATTCGTTAGCGGCATCGGCATTTGTGATGTTGGTTTTTAATCCATTCATTTTAGCTGATGTTGGTTTTCAACTTTCATACATTGCAGTAGTAGGCATTATTTCACTTCAAAAATTTATTTATAATTGGTATTATTTCACTAATAAAGCATTAAAAAAAATTTGGGGTTTGATGGCTGTATCTATTGCTGCGCAAGTATTAGCAGCTCCTATTTGCATGTTGTACTTTCATCAATTTCCTAATTATTTTTTGTTAGCAAATTTGATTGCCATTCCATTATCAACTGTAGTTTTATTTCAAATAATTGCATTGGTAGTGGTTGCACCATTTTCAAAATTGGTGGCTTTTTATTTAGGCAAAATAATTTCGTTTACCACAATGCTGATGAATACTGGCGTTGAGTGGGTTGATAGCATGCCACATTCGGTTATCAATAATTTACAATTCAATGCTTGGCAAATATTGTTGATGTACATTTTTATTATTGCATTTGTATTTTGGTTGATTCGAAAAAACACAAAGCATTTACAAATTTCGATGATTGCATTTTTAGTAATGCTTTGTTGGTTTGTATTTGATGAAATTAAAATACAGCAGCAACGAAAAATAATTGTGTATGCCATCCCAAAAGGCAGTGCTGTGGATTGTATTAGCGGCAACGATTTTGCAATTTTTCAGGATTCGATGGTAGCTACACACCACATCACACAAAATTTTCATCTTAAACCTGCTCGTGTTTTGCATCAAGCCATTTCATTACAACCATCATTAATTAAAAAAATTGATGACCAAAATTTTATTGCTTTTAATCAACGAATCAGCTATTTGCAAAACAAAATATTTTATAAAGAAGCGGATACTAAAATTGAAACCGATATTTTAATAGTGGCGCATAATTCTATTTATTCGGTAAATGATGTATTGAAAAAATACAAATTCAAACAACTTATTTTTGATTCATCTAATTCAAATTACAAAGTAAATAAGTGGCTGAAAGAAGCATCAAATATGCATCTTAATGCTTTTAGTACAAATGAAAATGGTGCGTTTATTTTAGATTTATAAATATTTATCTTAACAAAGTAATATTTCCTTTCATAAATTTTGGCTCATCAAAATCGGTATATTCAATTGTATAAATGTATGTGCCTGTTGGTTGAGCTACATCATTATAGCGCCCATCCCAACCTTGTGGTTGCAAATACAAATCAGGATTATAAACTATTTCGCCCCATCGATTAAAAATTTTAAATGATTTTAGATGTGCATTTTCACCCACTATGATTGGAAAAATATAATCATCAATGCCATCGCCATTAGGCGAAAATGCATTGGGCATTAATACATATCCATGATTGCAATCAATGGTTTTTAATTTTACAGTATCGGTAATTACACAAATAGATTGATTGGAAATTTGAACCGAATAGATACCCGATTTATTAGCAATTAAGGTTGAATCGGTTGTAAGACTTGGACTCCATAAAAAAGTACATCCATAATTATGTGCATTAAATTTTATAAAAGTATCGTAGCAAATAGTAAATAATTTGCCCAAATAAACAGGTGTTGGCATGGGTATTAAATTTACTGTAATGCTGTCCGAATCGGAGCTGCATTGATTAGTTACAGTAATTTTATAAATGCCAGATGTGGCTGTGTATTGGCTTGTATCGGGTGCTCCATTATTCCAAATAAAAGAAATGGGCAAACTACCTGATATAATTGGTTTTAATAAAACAGGGCTTTTGTAGCATTTTGAAATTAAATGCGCTGAAAAATTTACAGTAGGCGATTTTAAAAATTTAATTTGAAATGTATCGGTATGCGACCCACAAAAATTAGAAGCCTTTAAGCTTACAGTATGATTAGCATACAAAGTTATTCCTGCCGCAAACGAGCCATTGCTCCATGCATATTGTATGGGTGTTGTACCCGAAATGGTTGGAATTAGATTGTACGAAATTTTATCGCAAACGGATGTATCATTACCAAAACTAAATAATGGGCTTTTGTTAAATTGAATAGATGTTGTATCCCATACGCTGCCACACTCATTAAAAACTCGAACAAAATAAACGCCCGAAGTAGTAACTATAAATTTATTTAATGAACTGCTATCTTGCCATCTATAATTTAATGTAGCACTACCTGTAACGGTTGGTAAAAGTTTGTACGATAATGAATCACATAAATTTTTTCGTGCCTCTAAATCTACTGTGGGCGATGTTTTAAATGTTAATCTTACCGTATCCCATGCACTGCCACATTCGTTATAAGCTCTTACATAATATAGTTTTGTAGCAGTAGCAGTAAAAGAATTTAGCGCCGAACTATCTTGCCATTTGTATTTAATATTAGCACTACCTGTAACGGTTGGATTAATGGTATAACTATTTTGATTACAAAGTAATTGATTCAACCCAGCATCAATAGTAGGTTTTTTCTTAAATATTAAACTTACGGTATCCCATACACTGCCACAACTATTATAAGCCCGAACATAAAATAATCCATTAGTGGTAGCATTATAATACGAATGAATTGTACTATCCTGCCATTTAAAAGTAACAGGTGTGGCTGCAATACAATTGGGAATAAGATGAAATGAATCGAGATTACAGATTGTTTTATGAATTCCTAAATCAACCGAAGTAGGCGCTTGACCTGATGAAATTTTCATCGTATCGCGTTTTGTACCACAACCATTTGAAACCTGTAACCAATATGTGCCAAGCGTTGTAGCATGATAAGTGGCAGCCGATGAATTATTTTGCCATAATAATGTAGGTAATGGTTTGCCAGTAATTATAGGATTAATATTAATATTTACTGCATTGCATAAAAAAGTATCTATTGGCAATTTTACAGTAGGTGCAATATTTACTGTAATTTTTACCGAATCTGTAAGTGTACATACTGTATTAAAACTTATATCATCAATTGCAAAATCATTTCCGCCTTGAAAAGTTGCATTGTTGTTAATACAAATAGTAGCTGTGGTAGAAGCACCCGAATTCCAAGTTACTGCTTGGTTTGTCCATGAGCCAGTTGTTAATACTGGACTAAATGTAGCACCAACTTGTACATTGTTAATATTGAAAGATAATAATGCTAACGATGCAGCATTGGAAAATGGATCAACATTGCTAAACCATGCCGATAAATTATAATTAGTATTAGGCGTAACAGTAACTGTTTGACACCAAACTGAAATACTTGGATTGGTTGAACCATTTACCACCAACATATTTCCTACACCACCCGTATGATTATTAAATGCAGAAAAATTACTGTGCGCTAAATTAGGGCTTGTGGTAATGGTATAAAACCCAGGGCAAGAAAGCAACCCCCAACTTTGTACACAACCTGCTGGAGGCAAAGATGCCGAGCAATAAGTATAGCCGCTAGTGAATGATGCATTGCCTAATGAAAAATCGCCATTGGCTATTAAATTAATAGGCGATACGGCTAAAACGGTTACATGATAAGTAGTATCTTTTGTTGCCGTAGTGGTAGGATTCCAAACCGATGCATTGCTTAAGCCCCAACTTGGCGACCATGTTATTGTACTAATCGTACCCGTATCTAATTTTGCCGTTAAATGCAAGATAGAATTTTTGCAAACAATAGTATCGTTGGTTAATGAAAGAACAGAACATGAGTTGCCACAAACAGCGGTGTTTACAGTAATTACAGCCGTATCCGAAATACATCTTACAGATGATGATACATAGGTATATAAATAATTGCCATTGGTATTAGTTGATGGATTAAAAGTACCCAAATGCGCATTGGTTAGTATTGATGGACCAACCCAAGTACCTGTTATATTATTAATTGTGGTACTTGGTATAGAATCGAAAATATTATAATTGCTATTGCCCGAACAGATGAATAAATTATCGGTATAATATTTATGACAATTTTTTAAAACCATATCATCTACGGCTAAATCGTTACCGCCGCCACTTCCAGCAATATTGGTATAAATTTCTACTTTAAAAAATGTTGAAGTAGGTGTAAAATTATATACATATTGTTGCCAAGTGGTAAAGCTTATAGGTCCTGTTGCTGTAGTATTTACCAATGTATTACCATCATAAAATTTAATAGTAATATCGCACAATATGCCCGATACATAGGTTTTATAATAAAATGAAAATTGATAAGGCGAACCCGAACAAACATCAAATACATGATGATATAATAATGCACCTGCCGATACTGTATTTTGAACATTAAAATACAAACCATAAGTACCAGTTCTATGTCCATAAGTTTGTGGAGTGGTGTGATAACTTGAAGAAGCTACAATACTTGTATCCACAACCAAATTGTTTTCAAAGTCAAGTGTATCAATATTTTGCCATTTGCATTGCCCAAAGCAATGAAAGCTAGAAAATAAAAATACGAAAACCAAAAAGGATAAAATTTTATTCATAACCAAATAGTTTTTTAAGGTTTGTAAATATAATAATATTTTTAGATAGCTCTATATCCTTTTTAAATCTTTAAGATGAAACAAACATTTATTTCTATCAATTAAAAAAGCTATTAATACTACCAAAATTTGGTTTAAATTATATTGTTAAACTTACCGTTTGATTACTTTTAATTACCACATCTTTTATTTTGGTTTCTTTCATTTTGTGGTTTATTTTATTTCTATAAATAAGTCTATAATTGCCAGGCTGTAGACCAATTGTTTCTAGGTAAACTTTGTATTTTAGTTCATATAATTTTATCCATACATTATCTTTTAAATAAAAAATACCACCATAAATTTCACCATTTTTTTCAAGCGATATATTGCCCGATGCCGCTATTTGAATATTCGTTGTTTTGCTTTGCGATACTTCTACACCTTTCATTTCAATTCGGGGTAGGGTTAATATTTCAATATCGTATTTACCACATAAATATTTTTCGGCTGTATTATAATTTTGAATATGCAATGTATTTTGTGTATTCGATTTTCTAATCATGCATTTAATTAATGTTTTACTTGGCGAACCAATTTTTAACCAACCTTGTGCAGCATTTAATTCAATTTTATTATGCGAATTAGATTGTAATAAAATATTATTCTGTTCAATCGGCGGAATGGTATGTATATCTAAATTATATTTTACAATAGGGTCGAGCGAAAGCGTATCTGGGTTGCCTCTTACATTCATCACATGATACATATCGTATCTTACGTTCATCATTTGTGCATCATAAAAAGTCATGTTTACAGCCGTTTCTGTTGGCTTTAAATCAGTATCCAATAAATCTACCTCAACTGTAGTTCGAGTTAATACAGTATTTAAAATGGCAGTAAGTTCTTTTTCAAAAGCTTTAGTATTAGCTACATTTTTAAATTTACCAATGCATTCTAAATCGCTACTAATGCTGCTTTCAATGCCCAATCCAATAATAAATGGTTTTAAAATAATTCCTTTCGATTGTAAATCTTTAGCAATAGCGCATGGGTCGCCACCACATGATTCGCTGCCATCGGTAATCATTATTATTATATTTCTATTTCCATTTTTCGGAAAATCATTCACACATTTTTGCAGCGATAATGCAATAGGTGTAATACCCGTTGGCTTTATCAACTGCAATTTTTTCTTAATTATTTTAGCATTGTTTTTAGTAAATGATATTTCTAATCTTGTATCGCTACAATTTGCCAATGCTGCATTGTATTGATGTCCATATACTCGTAATGCCATTTCAACATTTGGCAAATTATTTATACTATCCGCCATTGCTGATAAAATTCTTTTAGCTTCGATAATTCTCGAACTGTTATTCCAGCCATTATCCATGCTTTGAGAAGCATCTAATAAAAATAAAATTCTGGTTAATTCTTTCGGATTGGCAAATGATGATTGAGCATTGCTATTTGTTTGTAAAAAACAAAGAGCAATTATCAACAATAAAATATGTTTTATTTTAAATTTCATTTTGCAATTATTATTTAAATGAAATTCGTGAAACACCACCTGATGCAATTTTAAAATGCTGGGTTTGTGTGTATTCGCTTTCTCTTTTTTCTTTTGGAATAAATACCACATCATATTCGCCGGGTTGTAAATTAAGTTCGTAGCTATTCGATATTACATTTCCAAAATCATATACTTTTTTCCATCTGTTTAATTGAGTTGTGTAAACACTTACCAAACCAGGCTCGGCAATAAATATAGAAGCCGTTCCAGCAGCAGGTAATACAATATTTTTTGTTTCATTGGCTTTTACATCTACGCCTCTAAATTCTGTTTCGGGCAGGCTTAAAATTTCAATATCATATTCGCCAGATAAATAACGATAGGTGCTTCCAAATTCTTGTACATTTATTATTTCGGTTTTATTAGCCTGCCTTATAACACAGTTTGGTGGCTGCATTAAAGCCATTGGCGTTGGATTGCCCAATAAAGTAAATTGTAAATTGCCCTGTGGTACATCAGCCGCAATAATATTATGCTGACCTGGAATTAATGAAATATTCTTTTTAACCACAGGCGGCAAGGTGTGAATTATTAAATCGTATTTCCCAATTGGATCAATTTTAATAGTATCGCTAATTCGTTTATCATTTAATGAATGTACAAATGCATATTTTAAAATTTGCGAATAGCTATCGCTAAAAGTAAGCTCTACATTGGTTTCGGTAGGTTCGCCTTTTTTATCTAATAAATTTACTTGCAAAGTGGTATTATTCATTATTTGCGAAACCACCGATTTTAAAATCCATTTAAAACCATCAGGTGTTTTTGCATCAAAATAAGTTCCTACACAATTAAATTTTTTGATAAATGAATCTTGCAAACCCAAGCCAATAATAAATGGCTTTAACGAAACTCTTTTTTTATCTAATAATTCAGCCGCAGCACATGGATTGCCACCACAGCTTTCTTCACCATCGGTTATCAAAACTATGGCATTTAACATTTCAGAACTTCCATTTTTTATAGTCGGAAAATCTTGTTCGGCAGCTTTAAAAATGCTATAAGCAATAGGTGTATAACCTTGTGGATGTAATTGTTTTAGGCGTTTTAATATTTTAGCAGAATTATTTTTTGCAAACGGTATTTCCAATTTACTATCTTCACAATTATGAGCCTTGTTAGGATATTGATGCCCAAAAACACGAATACCAAATTCAACATTGCTTTTATTTTTTTCTACACTATCAGCCAAATTATAAAGCAATTCTCGGGCAACATCAAACCTCGATTTTGTTCCCATTTTTTGATTCATACTGCCCGAAGCATCTAACAAAAAAAGAATACGGCTGCCATGTTGTTGCGAAAAAACATTTTCGAAACAGCAACAGTACAACAATAATAATATGGTAACTATTTTTTTGATAACGATTTAAAATTAAACAAAACCTAACGGATACAATAGTTTTGTAGTAAACCCATTTTTGTGGATTAGATATATTTATAGACTTTACTAAAATCATTTTTCAATTTCATCATTTTAATATGGATATTAGCCTACAGAAATTGTTATGCTAACTTATATTTTAAAACGCATTTTATTGTTCGTTCCCACTTTGTTTGTGGTATCGCTATTGGCATTTGAAATTAGCATTCATGCCCCAGGCGATGCCGCAGAAATGTTGGTTAAAAATTCGCAAGGCAGCACCGAACAAACAGCATCATCAGCCAATTATCAACAACAAATAACACAATGGAAACATAGATTGGGCTTAGATTTGCCAGTATTTTATTGTTCTATCCATTCGCTTGCCATTACAGATACGCTGTATAGAATAACCGATAAATTTGAGCAAGAAATAGTAGGAAGAAAAATGTTGAATGATGCTGGATTCAAAAAATATATTCCAACTATTTCGTTTCATTTTTCAAATCAATATCATAAATGGATGTTTGGCGATGGCGAATTTTCGAAAGGAATTATTCGTGGCGATTTTGGAATTTCTATTTTATCACAACAAAAAATATCAACCCTAATTGCCGAAAAATTGCCATGGAGTTTATTCTTCAGCATGGTTTCTATTTTGTTGGCTTATTTAGTTAGTATACCATTAGGTGTTTTTGCTGCATCAAAAAAAGGAACATCATTTGAAAAAATAATCAGTCTTATTGTTTTTGTATTGCCTGCAATGCCTTCATTTTGGGTAGCTACTATGTTATTAATGTTATTTAGCAATCCAGATTTTTTTAATTGGTTTCCATCGTCAGGTGTTTCGCCCATTCAGGGTTTTCAGCCATCAATAGGTTTTATGCAACGATTTTTTTATTCTATACCTTATTTAATTTTGCCCATTATTTGTTTCACTTATAGTTCGATTGCATTTTTATCTAGAACCATGCGAATAGGAATTTTAAATGAATTGCAACAAGATTATATCAGAACGGCAAGAGCAAAAGGATTAACTGAAAAAAAAATAATTTGGCATCATGCTTTCCGAAATTCATTGCTGCCCATCATCACTGTATTTGCCTCTGTATTTCCTGCTGTAATTGGCGGTTCGGTAATTTTAGAAACCATTTTTACTTTGCCTGGCATGGGCAGAGCCATTTATCAAGCCATCGGAAACCATGATTACAACTTGATTGTAGCCGTGTTTACTCTAACAGGATTTTTAACAATGGTAGGATTTTTAATCAGCGATATTTTGTATACAATAGCCGACCCAAGAATACGATTTGAGAAATGATGTTACCAAAAAACATATCGTCAAATAGTTTTAGCAAACAAATATTTGCAAATATTAAGCAAAACAAACGAGCTGTTTTTGCTTTTTGGATAATTGCTGTAATGCTGATGATTGGATTGTTTGCACCATTTATTGCCAATAATCAACCATACTATATAAAGGTTTTTAATCATAGTTATTATCCTATTTTTACTATTAATAATCAAATTGATTTTTATGATGAAACAGAAAATGTAAAAACAATTGATTGCCGACAAATGGATTGGAAACATTTACCTTTTGATGCCGCCATATTTCCATTCATTGCCTATTCTCCCAATTCATCCGATATCATTAATGCTGATTATAAATCGCCCAACGACGAACAATTATTTAAAAATACTAAAGGCGAAACAGAGCAAATAAAATTTAGATTCAAACATTATTTAGGCACCAACAAACGTGGTGAAGATGTTTGCAGTGGCTTAATTCATGGTGCTTCCATTTCATTATTGGTGGGTGTTTTATCAATGTTGATAGCAGGATTTTTAGGAATCGCTATCGGATTATTAGCTGGATATTTTGGTAATGATAGATGGCAAATGAAAAGAGGAACAATGTATTTTTTGTTGATAGCAATTGTGTTGGCATGGTTCTATAGTTTTCAATTACGCTGGTTTAATTTATCAGATGCATTAGCTATATCTACTTTATTTTTCTTATTTCAATTGCTCATCAGCGTTATCATTTTTGTACTAATAATTTTCTTGTTTTATTTTTTTGCAGAAAAAACAATTAGCCGAATTTCGTTTTTTTCAACACCCGTTTTTATCCCCATTGATTCGATAATTGTTAGAATTATTGAAGTAATAGTATCGCTACCTGTAATTGTTTTAATCATCAGCATTGCAGCCATTGCAAAACCATCATTCACTAATTTAATTTTAATTATTGGCTTAATTCAATGGACATCGATAGCCAGATTTGTAAGAGCTGAAATGCTGCGAATTAGGAATGCAGAATTTATGCAAGCTGCCGAAGTAATGGGTGTAAAACCGATGCAAATTATTTTTCGTCATGCTTTGCCAAATACTATTTCGTCAGCATTGGTAAGCCTTTCATTTGGCGTAGCACAAGCCATTTTAATTGAATCATCACTTTCATTTTTAGGCATTGGATTACCTGTTGATACAGTAAGTTGGGGTTCGTTAATTAATGCAGGTTGCGAAAATTTTCAGGCTTGGTGGTTGGTAATTTTTCCAGGCTTATGCATTTTTGCAACTGTACTTTCATTCAATATTTTAGGCGAAGCATTACGTGATGCAATGGATGTAAGAATGAGAAGATAAATTACTTATCTCTTAAAGCACTCTTTATATTTCTATCATCCATTTGATAAGGATATTTTTCGTAAAAAGTATTGTCTTCGGTTATCGAATAACCATCTCGTGAATTGTTATAAGCTTCATGCAGCAATGGTTGTGAGTCGTAATTTTTATCAATGTGCTTTAGAAAACAAGCTTTGTAATATTGTGCATCCGAAAAATTAGGATAGCGAACTAAACAACTATCCAAATACGAAACTGCAATTGGATAATTTTCAAATTCACTTTCCGTAATTGCTAAATAAAAATAGTTGAGTTGATGCACATATTTTGCTCCGTATTTTTCGCTTTCTGTTTCAATACATTTTTCAAAAAGAATTTTTGCCGAATCAAAATTGTTCAATTGCAAATAACTTAAAGCGATATAAAAATCATATTCATGATCCATTTCAAAACCATTTCCCCACAAGCGTTTGGCTTCAGTAAAATCTACAATCGCATCATGATAATTTTTTCTAAAAATACAATTCATAAATCCACGATAAGGCAAATATTCTTGTTTGTTGAGTTCAACTGCTTTATCTAAATAAGGTTTGCCTGCTTCGTATTTATGACGCTTGTAAAGTGGCATGGCTTGTTGCTGATATAAAAATGCTTTGTTGGGCAACAGTGCAATTGCTGAATCAAAATTTTTGCGCCATTCGGGATGATAATATGAATGTTTGTAAGCGCCATTATCTATAAAATGTTTGATTGTTTTTTCTTCAAATTGCTTTGAAGTATCAATTGGTAAAGCACTTTGACTGAATACAAAATTTGAAATCAGCAGAACAAAAATTGAAGTAATTATCTTTTTCATTGTATTGTTTTTTAGTAATTCAAAACTAACAGCAACAAAAATTAATGAATTGCAAAGTTTGTTAAATGAATGAGAAGAATTTTTGTTTTCCTTTTTATACTTTCGTTTTACAAACATTAAAACTTTTATTGTTTAAAAGCAGCAAATAAAATTTCTTTTATGAATCAATATCCATCAATATTACGAAGCAAATTACCAAATGTAGGTACTACTATTTTTACGGTTATGTCGGCTTTAGCAAATGAACACAAAGCAATAAATTTGTCTCAAGGTTTTCCTGATTTTGAGGTAGATGAAAAGTTGATTTCTTTAATTCATCAATATTATCAAAAGGGTATGAATCAGTATGCACCTATGCCTGGCGTACTTCAGCTACGAGAAACAATTGCTGAAAAATGTAATTATCTATATGGCATTACTATTCAGCCCGAAACAGAAATCACTATTACACCAGGCGGAACCGAAGCTATTTTTTCAGCCATCACATCTATCATTCATCCCGATGATGAAGTAATTATTTTTGAACCAGCATACGATTGTTATGCGCCTGCCATCGAGCTGTGTGGAGGCATACCAGTTTATATCGAATTAAAAGCACCCAATTTTACTATTGATTGGAATGATGTAAAAAAACGAATCAATCATAAAACAAAATTAATTATTATCAATACGCCTCATAATCCTGGCGGAAGTACAATGACAGAAAGCGATATGCTTCAATTACAAAAATTGATTGAAACTACCGATATTATGTTGCTAAGCGATGAAGTGTATGAACACATTATTTTTGATCATGAAAAACATCAAAGCGTATTGCGATTTCCGAAATTGGCAGAAAGAAGTTTTGCTGTGTATTCTTTCGGAAAAACATTGCATGCTACTGGCTGGAAAGTGGGCTATGTAATAGCACCCGAAAACATGATGAAAGAGTTTCGAAAAGTGCATCAATTCAATGTATTCAGCACAAACACACCCATTCAATATGCATTAAATGATTATCTAAAAGATAGAAATAATTATTTGTATTTACCTGCATTTTATGAAGCAAAGCGAAACTATTTTAATCAAATTTTAACAGCATTACCATTTAAATTTACACCAGCAAAAGGCAGCTATTTTCAATGTGTAGATTATAGTCAAATATCGGATGAGGCAGATAAAGATTTTGCTATTAGATTAACAAAAGAATATGGTGTAGCTGCTGTGCCGGTTTCAGCTTTTTATCATAGAGCAAAAGACAATAAAATGTTACGATTCTGCTTTGCAAAAAGCAGAGAAACTATTGATGCTGCTGCCGAAAAATTGAGCACCCTTAAATAGTTGAAATTAGTTTTTTGGGCGTAGTTTTCTAAACCAACTTTCGAAATATGAAAATGATACTGCTGCTAATAAAATAGTAAGCGTATATATAGTTAAGGTATAAAAAATGTAGTACCCATCAATGATTTGTGTGATATAAATTTTTGCAAATAAGGGTTTCAAAAAATAAATTAGGGGTAAATGAAACATATACATACCAAAAGATAAATCGCCTAAATAATCAAATAATTTTCCACTAGTTTTTAGTAAGCTTTTTTTATTTAGGCTTACATTAGTAATAATTAATAAAAATAAAATAGGCAATATGATAACATCAAAAGTTGGATTTTGAAAAAATTGTAATACACTAAAGTGTGCCATAAAATATGGTGTTAAAAATGCAAAACGAAAAATCAACAATACAAAAATGATGATTTGCGATGCATAACTAAACCATATTTTTGAATATATATACGAAGGTTTATAAACTAAAAAATAACCACCTAAAGCGCCCATTGCCATATAATGTATATGAAATGTTTTAATAAAATTTATAAGCGCTGTATGCCACCAAACATGGGTTAAATCTGGTATTGAAAGCGGAAATAAAAATTCTTGCATCCATTTTAAGCAGATGATAAAAAGAATAATATATGGTAAATATTTTCTGAAATATTTTACCAATGGCGCCCACAATAAATAAAATTGTTCTTCAACACCGATTGACCAAAAATGGCTAAGCTTGCCAATCATGCCAACAATATTAGGTAAAAAAATAAAATAAAAGATTACTTGCGGCGTTTGATACGATGTGAATTTTTTATGTAAAATAAAAAATACTAGCGGTATAAAAATAGTACTGCAAATTAAAATTAAATAATACAACGGAAATATTCGCAGCAATCGTTTTTTATAAAAGTTTGCTATATTAATTTGCTTGTTTTTTTCATATTCATTCAACAATAAATAAGTAATTAAAAAACCCGATAATACAAAAAAGAAAGTAACGGCTTGGCTGGCATTACAAAACAAAAAATTCCAAATAGGGTTGCTATCATAGTTAGCAAAAAATGCAGATTGCAATTTGCTATGACCATTAATAACAAGGCAGGCAGCAATAAATCGTAAGCCATTAAGCCCAACTAGTGTTTTATTCGATATAGATAAATTGTTGTTCAACAAAAAAAATTACAAACGCAAAGAACGAAAAGATTCAGTAAAGAAATAGTAAGTTTGCCATTCAAAAAATAAAAATATATTCATGCAAAGTATTTTAAACAAATTAAAAACACACGGTTTAATTGTATTGTTAGGCGTTGTACTTATCTGCTTTTATTTTTTACCTGTTTTTCAGGGAAAAGTGTTGCAACAAAACGACGTAATTCAAGCTAGCGCTATGCAACATGAAGTATTAGCACACAAGGAAAAAACTGGAAATTTTTCGTTATGGACAAATAATTTGTTTTGCGGCATGCCTACATTTATGATGGGCGTTGATTATAAAAATCCTGTAATTGGTCATTTATTAGTTCCTATCGAAACTTTTTTTAAATCACCCACTTGCTTTGCCATCTATTATTTTTTAGGTTTTTATTTGTTGATGATTGTAATGGGATGCAGCCCTTGGTTAAGTTTTATAGGTGCATTAATGTACACATTTGCATCCTATAATTTTGTGATATTAGAAGCTGGGCACAACACCAAAGCCCGTTGCATAGGCTTTATGCCATTTATTATTGCAGGTGTAATGTTATTATTTCAACGAAAGTATTGGCTAGGAGCCATGTTGGTAGGTTTGTTTTTGTTTTTTCAAATCAAATCAAATCATCCGCAGATTACATATTACATGCTTTTAACACTTGGGTTTTATTTTTTGTATCAGTTGGTTCAAGCATTTTTACAAAAAGAAATTAAAACTTTTGCCATAGCCACAACCATTTTTATTGGCGCTTCATCATTGGCTGTAATGGCTAATTTTACACAACTTTGGGTGGTGTATGAATACACAAAAGATACGATGAGGGGTGGCAGCGAATTAGCAACCACAGCAAAATCTGAAACAAAAAACATTAAAGGGCTTGATAAAGATTATGCATTTCAATGGAGTTATGGCAAAATGGAAACTGTTACTTTGTTAATTCCAAATGCTTATGGTGGCTCTACAGGTGGTACATTAAATGAAAGCAGCAATGTGTATAAAGCACTTACCGAACAAGGTGTACCCGAAAACAATGCTATTCAATATGCCAATCAAATGCCTACTTATTGGGGGCCAAAGCCATTTACATCAGGTCCAGTATATCTGGGTGCCATTGTATGTTTTCTATTTATTCTGGGTATTTTTTTAATAAAAGAAAATTGGCGTTGGTGGATTTTTGGTGCATCTGCATTATCTATTTTATTAGCATGGGGTAAAAACTTGATGTGGTTTAATAGTTTATTTTTTGATATGGTGCCAATGTATAATAAATTCAGAACCGTTGAAATGGCGCTGGTAATACTTCAAATTACATTTCCAGTATTTGGATTAATGGCTTTAAAAAAGATTTTAAATAAAGAAGTTGACAATGAAAAAGTAATGAATGCACTGAAATATTCTGCTATCATTACAGGTGTGTTACTATTATTGTTTGCTTTAATGCCATCATTGTTTTTATCATTTCATGGCGATGGTGATGATAATTTGAAAAAACAATTAATGAGCAATGGCGAAGCTTTTGCACAAAAAATATTGAAAGCATTAATAGATGATAGAGAAGCTATGGCTAAAATGGATGCATGGCGCTCATTAGTATTTGTAGGCATTTGTGCTGGCTCAATATGGGCTTTTATAAAAGGTAAATTGAAAAGTAATTTTGTATTAATCATTATTGGGTTAGCAGTATTTGTTGATTTATGGGGTGTAGATAAAAGATATTTGAATGATGAAAAATTTCATGATGCTGATGAAATAAACAACAGCTATACCGAAACTACAGCTGATATTCAGATTTTGCAAGATAAAACTTTAAGCTATAGAGTATTTAATGTAAGTAGCGACCCATTTAACGATGCACTTACATCATATCATCATAAAAATATTGGAGGCTATAATCCTGCTAAGTTGGCTAGATATCAAGATATTATTGATTCATGTTTGCATAAAAACAATACTAATGTAATTAATATGCTAAACACAAAATATTATATAGGCAAGGCACAAAACGGGCAAGAAGTGGCACAGCTAAACCCAGCTGCATTAGGCAATGCATGGTTTGTAGATACAGTTAAATTTGTAAATTCGGCTAAAGAAGAAATTGGTGCATTAAATAATTTTAATCCATCAACCACTGCCATTATCGATGCTTCACGATTTAAAGATTACGTATCAAAAAATATTTTCGAACATGATTCTGCTTCAAAAATAAATTTGATACGAAATGATTTAGATGAATTAGAATACACTTACACATCATCAAAACCACAATTAGTAGTAATGAGCGAAGTTTATTATGCTGATGAAAAAGGCAAAGGTTGGCAAGCTTATGTAGATGGTAAAGAAGCAAAACATTGTAGGGTAAATTATATTCTTCGTGGCATGGAAATGCCAGCAGGAAACCACAAAATTGTATTTAAGTTTGAACCAAAACCATTCTTACAGGGGCAAAAAATATCTTATATCGGTTCTATATTATTGTTGTTGCTAATTATTGCATCTATTGCTATGTATATTAGAGATAAGCAAAAAGAATCGCAACTTATTATTGATGCTCCAAAACCTAGCGATAAAAAGAAAAAATAAAAGTATTGTCTTGTCTGTCTCATTCTAAAAAAAAGCCGCTTCATGTTGAATCGGCTTTTTTTTATTTAGAAAATATTTTGCTTTTTATTTCATCTGCATTCTAATCATCGGCACTATCATTTCTTCCAATGATAAACCACCATGCTGAAATGTATTTTTATAATAATTTACAAAGTGATTGTAATTATTAGCATACACAAAATAGCCATCATTCTTAGCAAAAATATAAGCACTGCTTACATGCTGCTTTGGCAATTTAGCATCTTGTGGATTGCGAATATCAAACACTTCTTTAGGATTAAACTGCATTGATTTTCCTGTTTTATAACGCAGATTAGTCGTAGTAGCTTTATCTGCAATCATCTTTGAAGGCGAATTAACTCTTATACTTCCATGGTCGGTGGTAAGAAATAATTGCACATCTTTTCCTTGCAATTTTTTAATTGCATCCATCAATGGCGAATTTTGAAACCAGCTATAGGTAATACTTCTATAAGCTTTTTCGTCATTTGCTAATTCTTTTAATACTTCCATTTCGGTTCGTGCATGGCTAAGCATATCCATAAAATTGTAGACAATAACATTCAAATCATTGTGTTGCAAATTCAGAATATTATCAATTAAACTTTTGCCATCATGATGATTAGTGATTTTTGTAAACGAATATTTTATATCTAATTTATTGCGTTTAATTAATTCTCCCAGTAGCTGTTCTTCAAATGAATTTTTACCGCCTTCCTCTTCATCATTACGCCACATATCGGGAAATTTTTGTTGAATTTCTAAAGGCATTAAACCGCTGAAAATGGCATTCCGAGCATATTGTGTGGCGGTAGGCAATATTGCAAAGTAATTGCTTTCATCAGTTACATTTGCAATTTCATTCCAAATAGGTTGAATCATTTTCCATTGATCGTATCTTAAATTATCAATTAAAATAAGATAAGTGGGTGTGCCTTTTTTAAGGTGCGGAAAAACTTTTCTTGCTAATAATTTGCTGCTCATTATTGGTGCTTCATCATCAGGATTATTTATCCAATCTAAATAATTATTGGCTACAAATTTCGAGAAAGATGCATTGGCTTCGCTCTTCTGCATAGCCAGTATTTCCTGCATTTCTTTGCTTTCGCTTTTGTCTAATTCCATTTCCCAATAAATCAATTTTTTGTAAGCATCTGCCCATTCTTCAGCATTTGAAGCATTGCCCAAATTCATCATACTTTGAAATTCCATTCTGAAATTAGAAGTAGTTTTTTCACTTACTAATCGTTTGTTATCAATTAATCTTTTTAAGCATAATAAAATTTGATTTGGCTTTACGGGCTTAATTAAATAATCAGCAATCTGGCTTCCAATAGCATCTTCCATAATATTCTCTTCTTCGCTTTTTGTAATCATTACTACGGGCAATTGCGGACGAATATTTTTTATTTGTGGCAATGCTTCTAACCCTGTTAAACCTGGCATATTTTCATCTAAAAATACTACATCAAAATTTTGTTCTTTCACAGCGTCAATAGCATCGTGGGCATTGGTTACAGGCGTTACATCGTATCCTTTTTCTTTTAAAAAAAGCAAATGCGATTTTAAAGAATCTATCTCATCATCAGCCCATAAAATTTGTATAGTATTCATTGCAGAATTTTTATTTTTTGTAAAAGTAATGAAAGCATATCAACGCTTGATTGAATTAGATATTGTATTTTAAAATTGATTTATTCTGAATTTAATCCAACAGCTTTTTTAATTTTACAACATGACGTTTCAGAAAAAAATAATTAACGACCCTGTGTATGGTTTCATCACCATTCCAAATGCATTAGCATTTCAAATTGTTGATCATCCTTACTTTCAACGATTAAGAAATATTAAGCAATTGGGTTTATCTAATTATGTTTATCCTGGTGCAAATCATACAAGGTTTCATCATGCATTAGGTGCTATGCATTTAATGATGGAGACGATGGATGTATTGCGAAATAAAAATATTTTAATATCAAATGATGAAGCCGAAGCAGCCATAGCAGCCATTTTGCTGCATGACATTGGTCATGGTCCATTTTCGCATTGTTTAGAAGGTGTATTGATGTTGGATAAACATCATGAAGATGTTTCGTTGAAAATAATGCATGAATTAAATCAACAATTAAATGGAAAATTGGATTTAGCTATCAGCATTTTTACTAATAATTATCAACGCAAATTTTTTCATCAATTAGTAAGTAGCCAATTAGATGTAGATAGATTAGATTATTTAACCCGAGATAGTTTTTTTAGTGGCGTAGCTGAAGGTGTGATTAGCTATGACAGAATTATAAAAATGTTGAATGTTGAAAATGATGAATTGGTGGTAGAAGAAAAAGGAATTTATTCTATCGAAAAATTTTTAACCAGTCGCCGCTTAATGTATTGGCAAGTTTATTTACATAAAACCGTAATTGCTGTTGAGCAATTATTGATAAAAATTATTCAACGAGCCAGAGAATTAAATATTAAAAATCAGCTTCAATTTAAAACACCTGGTTTAGCATTTTTTTTAAATAATAAAGTTGATGAACAAAAATGGTTAGATGCTTTTTTGCTGCTGAATGATGCAGAAATACTGACAAATGTGAATTATTGGCAAAATGAAAATGATGAATGCATTAGCTTGCTAAGTAAAATGTTGATGAACCGAAATGTGTATAAAATAATTATCAGCAACGAAAAAATTGATGCCGATGAATTACAAAAACATACTGCATCATTTTTAGCAAAATATAAATTGCCAAAAGAAGTTAGTCACTATTTCGTATTTGAAGATAAAATTTCGAATTATGCTTATAGCATTGATAAAGGGCAGATTCATATTAAAATGAAATCGGGCGAAGTGGTAGATGTATTAAAGCTTTTAACGCATTTAAATATTCCAATTTTTACTGAAGCAATCAGTAAATATTATTTGTGTTATACTATTTAATCCACCCCATTCTTTTATATGCTGCTACTCCTTTTTTCATTATTGCATTTATTTCTTTCACATCCAAATCTTCTATTTTTTTAAAATGAAAACAAGTTTTTCCTTTTAAGCATTTCCAAGCTTTTGGTGCTAAATCTTTAAATTCATTTTCGTTCATATAAGTTGGAAAGAAATAAAACGCTACCGAATCTTTACGAATAACGGCAGATGAAAAATACATTCCCGGCACAATTACTTTTTTGCTACCATAAGGAGTAGGTGTATTGCCAATAACTTCGAATGCAGTTTCGGTATTTTTATTATTAACCAATGGCGGACAATGCTTTAACACAGCTTGTTTTAGGGTTTCAAATAATTGTTGCTTGGTTTCAGATGAGATGGGCATAGCTATTACTAAAAATAAAAAAAGCCTAACTCAATTAAGAGCCAGACTTTTTATGGTGAATTATAATTTAAACTGAACTTCAATCGTACTACCATTGTTAGAATAAATAATTAAATCGGTAAGATGATTCATCAAAAAAACGCCTCTACCAGTAGGGTTTTCAATATTTTCGGGCAATGTAGGGTCGGGCAAATTATTATAATTAAATCCTTCGCCCTCATCGCTAATCATCAATACCAATGTATTCGAAATATTTTCTGCTGATACACTTACCATCTTTTTATCATCACCTTTATTCCCATGAATAATAGCATTATTAACCGCTTCGCCAAGCACCAATTCAATATTGGCAGCCATTTCATCCTGAATATCCCAATTGCTTCTAATTTGATCAATAAATGGATATATCAATTTAAAATTTTCTGGCGTAGATGGAATTTGAAGTGTAATTTTTTCGGTTTCGATAAGCATAAAAATTTGTTGTGAAAAAATAAATTGGCTTTTTATACGATGCGATGTTGCATTTGTTTCATTATTTTAAAAAAAAGATTATTTTTTTTGAAAATTATTTTTTTGGTAGCACAATAATTGTACTTTTGCAGCCGCAATTATGGTGGGTGTAGCTCAGCTGGTTAGAGCACTAGATTGTGGTTCTAGGGGTCGTGGGTTCGAACCCCATCATCCACCCTTAATTTTAAAAGGCTTTCAGAAAATTCTGAAAGCCTTTTTACTTTTAATTTTTTTTAAATTAAATTTCAATCAATTATTCACTTATCGCATGCTCAATATTTTTATCGGGCACTAACCACATGATGGCAACCGCCACAAAAATAATTTCAGAAATGATGGGCAGAAAAAATGAAACTACAATGGCTGTTGAATAAGCAACTAATGAAATAATTCCTTTTCGGCTTTGCTTCTGCATGGCTATTTGCATCTTTGGCGAAAGCGTATGGCACGACATAATGATGCGTTGCAAAACATAATATGATAAGCCGCAAACATTCAACAACACTGCATATACAGCCACCGATTCGCCCGAAAAATTATTCTCACCCATCCATGCCGTTGCAAACGGAATGAGCGATAGCCAAAATAATAAATTCAAATTAGACCAAATAATACCCGAGCTAATTTTCTTTACCACATGCAATAAATGATGATGATTGCCCCAATAAATGCCTACATAAACAAAGCTTAAAACATAACTCAAAAACACGGGCAATAGCGGCAACAAATCTTTAAATGTATGCCCAGTTGGAACTTTTAATTCCAACACCATAATGGTAATGATGATGGCTAATACCCCATCACTAAAAGCTTCTAAGCGGTTTTTATTCATTGTAAATTATTTCACTCTTAATTTTTTGTATTTCGATTTACTCATCCTTCCATCTGTTACTTCAATAAAAATAATGGAAGTTTCTGTCAACTTGAACACAATAAAGAAATTGGTTTTGTAAATTTTATAACGATACAATTTTTGTTTCGTTTTTAAATATTTAAACTCTTTGTAAATGAAAGGAAACTGACTAATTAATTCTATTTCTGAAAATAAATCATCGGCAAATGCAACAGCATTTTGTGGCGAACTTTCAAAAATATAATCTTGAAAATGATTAACCGATGCGATAAATCGAGGAAGAATTTTTACAGCTCTTTGTCTTTTTTCCATTGGGCTTGATTGTTTTTAAAATCATCAATAGAAATGTATTCAGCCTTTTCATCAGCAACAATAGATTGCTGATATTCACTTAAAGTGTAACCAGTTTTTTCTTTAAATTCTTTTTCTAATTCATTGCTTACAATAAAACCAAATTCATTTTCATTTTCTAATTCAATATGATGTTGCTTGGCAAATTGCAACAACAGATTTTCTTGTTGCAAATTTTTTACAGAAAAAGAAATTGATTTCATACCCATTGTTTTTTCAAAAATAGAAAGAATTGAATCGTGAACAAAATGTTTTATACTACTGAAATTTCAATACATCGCCAACACCCCATCACTAAAAGCTTCTAAGCGGTTTTTGCTCATGGATGAATATCTTTTAGTGTCGCTTTTAAATCTTCATACAAATCCTTTCGGTAGTGAAATCTCAAAGAACCTTTTTCCTTCTTAAGTGTAAGAGAATTTGGATTAAATTTTTCGTGATTTGTAATTACAATAAAAGCTGTACTAAGCCAACGTACTTTATTCAGTGAATTTTCTTCAGCCTCTATAGAAACTTTGTCCATGTGTTCAAAAACAAAGAAGCCCTTTATTTCGCCAATCCTTAAACATTTTTTACCTAAAAATGATTTCTTACAAATAGTTTCTTCATTAATATAAACTTTGGAAGTAAGTCCATAAACTATCCAAAGAATAATTGAAAAATCCAGAATTATAACAATAAAAAGCATAAAAAGATTCCGTGAAAAATTTTCTGATTCGAATCTTATGTAATTCAGAACAGTCACTCCACAAATCATTAAAAAGAACATGATAAAGTTTTGTGAAAAATTTATTGCTGGATATTTTCTTTCATTCATAATTTATGTTTTTAAAATTTTCTAATCAACTAATCATGCCCACAACTATATTAACTAAAAGCTTCTAAGCGGTTTTTGTTCATGGATGATTTAAGAAAAGTTTTGCAAATACAAAAAACAAAATCGTTACTAAAATATCTATTGCTCCAATTGTTATTAAAATTTTGTCCTTGTATTTCGTTGCGCCATTTACAACTAATACGATTCCAATAATAAACCCCCAACCAGGCATCAAACCAGCAACACCCCACCAATAAATTGGTTTGAATTTTTTTTGAGGAAGTAAAGATTTTGCTTTACCACTTTGAGAATAAACAAGAGCGGCGCACATAACCGAATCAGTTTCTTTTTCAAAAAATCTTTTTGGCAAAATATATAGTTCGTTTGTAGCAGTTGTGAAATACATATTGTAATCATAGTTTTCACAAACATCAATATTTTTCCACTCAATTTTTTTTTCGTTAATCAAAATTTCGTCTTCAAGAAAACTATATTTTCGTTTATCAAAAAGATTTGCATAAACTTCTGAATCAAGTTTTTTAATCGCAGAGTTATACGGTTGATAAAACCTGAAATATGCCATCAAACCAGCTACAATAATGAAAATTGGAAATACAGCAATAATGTTAAAATTATTTTGTAAAAATGAATAAATAACCACATTAGAAATGATTAAGGTAAATAGCATTGATGCAAAAACTGCAAACAACACTCGGTTGCTCAAATTTCTTTTGAGGTAAAAGAATTTATAAAATTCTTTGTAGTCATCAATCGTATTTTGTACTTCTATTTCCATTTTATTTTGATTCATTTGTTTTTCAAATTTTCTAATCAACTAATCATGCCCACAACTATACTCACTCTCCACGGCTGCGGTAGCGGCTTGTGAGGCTTCACCATCTTTTTTGGCTTGCAACATTTTGGCGATTAATCTGGCACGTTCAGTTTTAATCCACTCTCGTTTTTGTTCGTCTTGTTGCTTATCGTAATAGCAAATTCCATCCACAAAAGTTTTTTCCACCACCGCATAAACGCTTAATGGATGAGCATTCCACAACACCACATCAGCATCTTTCCATTCTTTAATGCTGCCTACATATTTTTCCACATGCAACATTTTTGCAGGATTCATCGTGCACAATTTCATTGCTTGCGTTTCCGATAAATCGCCATACTTCATGCTCTTCGCCGCTTCATGATTTAATCGTCTGCCCATTTCAGCATCATCGCTGTTCACTGCCACATTCAATCCCACTTTTGTCATCAACGCAGCGTTGTACGGAATGGCTTCCATCACTTCAAATTTATAAGCCCACCAATCGCTAAACGTAGATGCACCGCTGATTCCATGCGCTTTCATTTTATCAGCAACTTTGTAACCTTCCAAAATATGTGTGAACGTATTCACTTTGAAATGAAACGAATCAGCCACATGCATCAGCATATTTATTTCGCTTTGCTGATAACTATGACAAGTGATAAAACGCTTGCTGTGCAAGATTTCTACGAGTGCATCCAATTCTAAATCTCTTCTGAAAACTTTTTGATTTTGTGTCTTTGAATTTGCAATCTGCAATTTGCAATCTGCAATTTGTTGTTCATATTCTTTCGCTCTTGTAAATGCATTCATATACACTTGTTCAACGCCCATACGGGTTTGCGGAAATCGTGTGATACTGTTATCGCCCCAATTGGCTTGCTTCACATTTTCACCCAAAGCAAATTTTATAAAGCCAGAAGCATTTTGAAATTTCATTTCTTCAGGCGATTTTCCCCAACGCATTTTGATGAGTTGTGTTTGTCCGCCAATCGCATTAGCCGAGCCATGCAGCAAATGCGCCGAAGTAACACCACCGCTTAGTTGTCGGTAAATATTGATGTCTTCGCTGTTCACCACATCGCCAATTCTCACTTCGCTGGTAACACTTTGAGTGCCTTCATTCACACCACCGTTGATGGCTATGTGTGAGTGTTCATCAATGATTCCGGGCGAAAGAAATTTTCCCGAAGCATTGATGGTGTCAATTTTTCCTTTCACTACATAATCGCCAATCGTTAAATTTTTACCGATTTTGAAAATTTTTCCATGAAGAATTAACACATCAATATTCACAAGAATAGAATCATTTTCATTCGTAATTACATTTACATTTTGAATGAGATAATTATTTTTTGAAGGAATATTTTCATTGCCATAAGCATTAAATGGAAACAGAATTTTCGGAATTTTTATTTTTTCTTGAGAAGATTTTTTTGCCGAATCTTTTTTCTCTTCAATGTTGTGCAAAAATTTAGCCGACCATGTAACCCAGTTGCCATCAGGTTTTTGAGCTTGTCCGTTCCAAACTGAATCATTCATCACACCACTAAAACGATAAGTAGCTTTGCTTGTATCTTTTGGATAATTGAAGCTGAAAGTGATGAGGTTCTGATTCAAAGAGTAACTGCATTTTAATTTTACAGTATCCGTTTTTGATAAATGCTTTACCTCATCAATTAGTAATTGATAATTATTAATTATTAATTCGGGTGCAGCAGCAGAGCCTTTTGCGACAATTTCTAAATGTGTGTTTGGTAAAGTCAAGGCATACACTCCTCTCACATCTTTAAATCCATTGTCTTTCAAAATGTAGTTTTTTCCTTTTACCCAATTTTGAAAAATGATATTTTTTTCGTCAAAAATTTTAGAAGAGCAAATCAGGAAGTTGGCAATTTTTCCTTTTTGCAAAGTGCCGATTTCGTTGTCCATGTTCAGCATTTTTGCTGGCACAGTGGTTAGTGCTTTCAACGCTAATGCAGTATCCAAGCCACATTTGATGGCTTTTCGCAAATTGCTGAAAAACTCTGTTGATGATTTACAACCTTGATAAGTAATCGCAAACGGAATATTTTTTTTGCTGATAAAATACAAATTAAAAGACGCATCTTCCCAATGCATCATTTCAGCCAAACTGATATTCATCGCATCCAAAGGTTCGCTCACATCATACACTTTTGGAAAAGTTAATGGCACAATTAATCCCGAAATATTTTTTTGCTCTGCTATTTCATTCAACCGCTGATACTCATTGCCATTGGTTTTGAGGATGTAATTCACTTTAAATTCATCTGCAATTTTTGCAGCACGAAGACAATTTAATTTGTCTTCCGCTTCAAAAATTTGTGGCAAATTTTGTAAATCATTAAATGCTTCCAACGATAAATTAATTTCCTTCTTATCGGCTGAATGCTTGTACCAATCGGCATCGTAGTAAGTTTGACGCAACAATGCAATCGCTCCCATCAATGATGCAGGATAATCTTGCGATGAAATTCCTTTGCTAAAAGAATAATGCGCCGATGCTTTTTCTTTCAAAATAATTTTTGAATCTACTTCATCATTTAGCGAAACCACACAACCACTTCCTCTTGCAATTCCATCTTGCTGATGCGAAAGCACTACGCCAAAACCTGCATTACGAAAGGTTTTAGCAGCATTTGCATCGCGACTAAAATTTTGCGCTGCATCCACTTCAGGATGAATGGCTTGATTCCAATAATATGCACCACGTTTTTTAGAAAGCGTTTGTTCATACTGACTTTTATCCGAACGAAATGGCGCAGCGATTCCATAATTGGAATACATATCTACAAACGATGGATAAATGTACTTGCCTTTCAAATCAATGATAGTAGCATCTTTCGGGATGCTGATATTATATCCAACTGCTTCAATTTTATCATCTTTAATAATTAAAGTTGCATCTTTTAATTGTTGGTTGGCATCTACAATATTTGCATGCACAAACGCATAACGTGTGCTGCGATTATCGTGTACACCATTGACTGGTGCTAAATCTTGTGACATCAAATTGTTCGACAAACTCACAATGACCAACACAAAAAAGAAAGAGAAAATTGTTTTTTTCATTGAATAAAGATAAAATTCAAAATGATTATTTATAAACCAAATTTCATTTTAATCAAGATGAACTTTTTGATGTTATAATGGTTTTGTATTTTAGCAAAAAAATAGAACACAGATTGAACCGATAAAACAGATTTCAAAGATTTAATGAGCACTTAGAATTCAATCCGTTTCATTTGTGTTTCAAAAAAACAATCAATGACAACAATTTCAAAACGCATCATCAAAGCCCCAACAGGCAACACTTTAACTTGTAAAAATTGGATTTCGGAAGCTGCATTTCGAATGATTCAAAACAACTTAGACCCTGATGTGGCGGAGCGTCCGGAGGATTTAATTGTATATGGCGGCAGAGGAAAAGCTGCAAGAAATTGGGAAGCTTACGATAAAATAATTGAGTGTTTAAAAAACTTAGAAGAAGACCAAACGCTAATTGTGCAAAGCGGCAAACCCGTTGGTGTACTGCGTTCGCATAAAGATGCACCACGAGTTTTGATTGCCAATTCTAACCTTGTTGGCAATTGGGCTAACTGGGATGTGTTTACTGAATTAGAGAAAAAAGGATTAATGATGTACGGGCAGATGACTGCTGGAAGCTGGATTTACATTGGCTCACAAGGTATTGTGCAAGGCACTTACGAAACGTATTTGAGTTTGGCTGCTCAACATTTTAATGGAACATTGAAAGGCAAACTCAATGTTACCGCAGGTTTGGGGGGCATGGGTGGTGCTCAACCTTTAGCAATTACAATGAACGAAGGTGTTTGTTTGGCTGCTGATATGGAAGCTTGGCGAATTGAAAAACGAATTGAAACTCGTTACATTGATAAAATGACCCACAGCATTGAAGAAGGTGTGCAATGGGCATTAGCCGCCAAAGCCTCTGGTGAAGCGATTTCTATTGGTGTAGTTTGTAATGTGGTTGATTTGTTGCAATATTTAATCGACAAAAATATTCCGATTGATACACTCACCGACCAAACATCGGCACACGATGAATTGATTGGTTATTTCCCCGAAGGCTTAACAGTGGAACAAGCGAATGTTTTACGTGAGCAAAATCCTGAACAATATCGCAACCGCAGTTGGGATACTATGGCGAAGCATGTACGCCAAATGTTGGAATTGCAAAAACGTGGCGCCATCACTTTTGATTATGGAAATAATCTTCGTGGGCAAGCAAAAGATAAACGTGGAGTGCTGAATGCGTTTGACTTTCCAGGTTTTGTGCCTGCGTATATTCGTCCGCTTTTTTGTGAAGGCAAAGGACCATTTCGTTGGGTGGCGTTGAGTGGCGACCCCGAAGATATTTACACCACCGACCAAGCCATGAAGGAATTATTTCCTAACGACAAAGGCTTGCATCGCTGGCTGGATATGGCTCGTGAGAAAATTGCGTTTCAAGGTTTACCAGCACGAATTTGTTGGATAGGCATGGGCGATAGAGAAAAAGCGGCTTTGAAATTTAACGAGTTGGTTCGTGAAGGAAAAGTGAAAGCACCCATTGTAATTGGCAGAGACCATTTAGACACCGGCTCGGTGGCTTCGCCCAACAGAGAAACAGAAGCGATGATGGATGGCAGCGATGCAGTTGCTGATTGGCCAATTTTAAATGCGTTGATAAACACCGCAGGTGGTGCAAGTTGGGTTTCGTTGCATCATGGCGGCGGTGTGGGCATGGGCTATAGCATACATGCTGGCATGGTGATAGTAGCTGATGGAACAGCAGATGCCGAACGCAGATTGCGTAGAGTTTTATTCAACGACCCAGCGATGGGTGTGATTCGTCATGCCGATGCTGGTTATGAAATTGCGAAAGCAACGAGTAGAAAGTTTGGGTTGGATGTGTAAAATGAGAAAACTAATTTCAATATTATTTATTTGTCTTTGGGTGTTAGCTAATTCCTCATTCGTTAATTCCAAAGAAGTAGAATTTGAAAAATCTTTCGTACTTAAAAAATTCAAAAAGATTCCCAAAGAATTTGATGATGGAAATTGGGGAAATTTGATTCAAAAAATTATCCCCTCAAAAAAATATAAATATTGGGAATGCAGAAGATATGAAGACTTCATTCCTAATAAAATAATTGCAAAATCAGGCGATACATCTCAACAACAAAAGATAAAAGCAATTAATTGTAACTCTGGTTTTTTTAGACAATGTTTACCTGGAAGTTGTTTTCAGTTTATTATTGCAATAAATCAAAATGATTCAATAGAGGTAATTGACAGGGAAGAAAAATTAAGGGGTTTTATTGGAGAAATTGATAATCTTGAAGAAGCTCTATTAGTAGCTAAATCATATGGATATTGGTTTGATAAAAACAATAAAATTGGAGGTGCATACAGAATTTTAGACGGTGATTATTATTTGTATTTGCTGTCCTATTCTCAAACGCCTGTTACTTATACTTCAATTAAAGTCATCCTGAAAAAGAATGGTCAATTAAAGTTAGTCGATAGTAAAGTGTATAAGAAAACTAATGAATTTTATATAAATTGAAGATAGCGTTTTAATAAAATAAAAAAGCCCGTAGAATCAACATCCACGGGCTTTTTTTATTAGTTTAAAAGAAAAATAATTTTTCGGTATTTCCAGTTTTGGTTTTGACGGATTTTAAAAAATCGCTAATCCTTTTAATAATAAGCCTTCAACTAATTCAAAACTACACTTATTTACAATCGACACTTTTGAATTACAAACTTAACCAACGGTTAATTTCCACCATTCAATCTATCAAAAGCATTTTGCAAATCAGCCTGACTGGCATTTGCCATGGCTTCGCTGAAACCAAAAGTGAGTTTTGTTTTTCCTTCTTGCAATTGATTGAATATAGATGCAATGAAATCACTCACTGGCGGAGCAGCATCGTGTAAGCCTTTGCCTCCTAAATCAGTATTTAATGCCGGCGGAATAATTTCAATTACTTCAATATTTTTTGCTTTCAATAAACTTTGCATTGCCCAAGTGAACGAATGGAAAAAGGCTTTGGTGGCTGAATACACAGGTGTTTTGGTCAATGGCACAAATGACAAACCTGAAGTAACATTCATCAACATATTTAAGTTGGGTAAGTTGATAAACAAAGAAGTGAGATGCAAAGGTGCTTCCACATTGATAGCAATTTCTTGTTTTGCTTTTTCAAAAAAATCTGCATCATCAATCTTCATCCAGTTTTGAATGCCTGCATTATTCACCAACACATTTAAGTCAGCATGTTCGCTGGCAATCCATTGATGCAATGCTATGCGTTCTTGTTCGTTTGCTACATCACATTGTTTGATGATTAAGGTTGGAAATTTTGCTTTGGCTTCTTGCAAGCCTTCCATTCTTCTGCCGCAAATTATTACGGTGTTGCCTTCATTGATAAATCTTTCGGTTAAGCCCAAACCTATACCTGTTGCGCCACCTGTGATTAATATTTTATTACCTGATAATTTCATGTTGATTGATTTTGATGAATGAGTTGAGTGAAGAAAACAGATGGATGAATGAAAAGTTTTACAAAATCTACTGCGACTAATAGAAAAACTATCAACCAAAGAAATGTAATTTCTCTGGATTTTGTCTGCCATCAAATAAAAAGAGAATAGAAACATTGTCACCTTCAACATGATAATAAACAACTGTTAAATTATTTATCAAGCATTTTCTGATTTGCTTTTGTTCGGAAACAATTGGAAAAATAAACGGACTCACACTTAACAACAATAATTTTTCAGAAAGTTTATTGTCGAATTTTACGACTTCTTTTTCTGAAAGTTTATTCAAAATGTAATCACAAATCTGAAGATAATTTTCTTCAGCTTCTTTTGTTAAAACTACTTTGAACCCCATTTAGGTTTAGTTTTCATAAACTCTTCTAAAGTAATAAAGTCGCCATTTTCAATGTCTTTCAAGCCACGTTCAATGCCTGCAATTTCAGCGGCAGAAAGCGGTTGATTGTAAATCTCTTTGTGTTCATTAAATTCAGTAACCATTGAATTTACTTTTGAAAGTGATTGCTCATCAAATGAATCAATCAATTGATGCAAATGGTTTTTTATTTCTGAAGCACTCATGATAAATTGTTTTTGTAAAATTAATAAATAAAATTGTTGAAACAGCAAGCAAACAGATTTACATTTGAATGAGCAATGAATAATGCAAATTGGCTCTATTGAGATTTCTTAATGAACCCTTGTCTTATTTGATTTACTCTTTCATTATTTAATCCTATTTCATTTAAAATTTCCAAGTAAATCAAAAAAGTAGTTTCGAATTTTTTCATTAATGATTCTTCTGCAAAATAGATTTCCCAAAGTGCACCCATTCCGCCAAATAATGTTTTATGTGTTGCAAACGATATAAATTCAGAGTCATTCTTTTTCTTCGCCGCATCCAGTACATTGTCAATTGCAATGTGGTATCCAAAACAATTATTTGCCTCTAAAATATTTTTTAGAAGAATAGTAACTTCTGAAAGTCGGTTAATGTTGCTTTCTGAAAATTCAAATTTCATCTTACAATGTATTTTTCGTTACTAATTTCTGTATTTCAATCATAAATCATCCATCAACAAATCGTAAATCCTAATGCGCCTCCAACCAATTCGTTCCTGTTCCCATTTCACAATCAGCAGGAACGCCGTTGGGCAATGGCAAAGCGTTTTGCATACATCGTTTGATAATTGGTTTGATGATTTCTATTTCATCTTTGTGTACATCAAACACCAATTCATCATGCACTTGCAACAACATTTTACTTTGCAATTTTGAATTTTGCAATTTTGAATTTAACGCAATCATCGCCAACTTAATCATATCTGCCGCCGTGCCTTGAATCGGTGAGTTAATAGCATTGCGTTCGGCAAAAGCTCTGATGGTAAAATTGCCCGAATTAATATCACGAAGCCAACGCTTGCGTCCCATCAGCGTTTGCACATAGCCATGCTCACGGGCAAAGTTCACCGTATCATCCATATATTTTTGAATACCGCTGAATTGCTTTTTATAATTGTCAATTATTTCTTTCGCCTCGGTTCTCGAAATCGCTAAATTTTCTGCCAAACCAAAAGCACCTTGTCCGTAAATAATTCCGAAATTCACACTCTTGGCTTTGTAACGCATTTCTTTTGTTACTTCACTTTCAGCAACGCCAAACACTTTGGCAGCAGTAGCTGTGTGAATATCCATACCATTTTTAAATGCAGCACACATATTTTCATCGCCACTAATCGCCGCCACAATGCGTAATTCAATTTGCGAATAATCGGCACTCAACAATACAAAATTTTCATCTCGTGGAATAAATGCTTTTCTGATTTCTCTGCCTCTTGCTGTTCGGATGGGAATGTTTTGCAAATTCGGGTCGTTGCTGCTCAATCGCCCAGTAACCGCCACCGCTTGCGCATAGCTGGTATGCACTCTGCCTGTTCGTGGATTTTTCATCAGTGGCAATTTTTCTACGTAAGTATTATTCAACTTCGTGAACTCACGATACGCCAAAATATCATCTACGATTTGATGTTTCTTCGCCAACTTCAACAACACATCTTCACCCGTAGCATACTGACCAGACTTGGTTTTCTTGGCTTTCTCATCCAACTTCATTCTGTCAAATAAAACTTCGCCGAGTTGTTTTGGTGAGGATAAATTGAATCGAACACCAGCCGCAGCAAACACTTTTTCTTCGGCTAATTTTGCTTCACGTTCTAATTCTTTGGCGTAATCATGCAAGAAATTTTCATCAATACGAATGCCTTCAAACTCCATATTGCCCAACACTTTCACCAATGGGTTTTCAATTTCTTCTAAAACTTTTTCTACATTTTTTTCAATGACTAATGGCGCAAAAATATGTTTGAGTTGAAAAGTAATATCAGCATCTTCGGCAGCGTATTCTTTTATTTTTTCAATTTCTACATCTCTCATACTGCCCTGATTTTTTCCTTTTTTGCCAATCAATTCAGTGATAGAAACTGGCATGTAATCTAAGTATTGAGCACTCAACATATCCATGCTGCGCTTGCCTTCGGGCTCGATGACATAATGCGCCAACATGGTGTCGAAAATTTTTCCTTTCAGTTCCAATCCATACCATTTCAACACCAACATATCATACTTCACATTTTGCCCGATGATAGTTTTGGTTTCATCATCAAACACTATTTTGAATTCGTGTAAAATAGTTGCAGACTCTTCCCAATCAACGCCAAACGGAATGTAGTAGCCCTCTCCAGCTTTCCAAGAAAATGACATACCGACAATCTCCACATTGTTGGCATCTGTGCCAGTAGTTTCTGTATCAAAACAAAATTCAGATTGCTGCAATAATTGTTGAATTAATTCAGCTCGTTTTTCTTTGGTGTCAATCAAGAAATATTGATGCGCTGTGTTGGAAATATTTTTTGAAGCAGCCATGAAATTTTCTGCATCATCTTCATCAGACCTCACCCCCAACCCCTCTCCGAAGGAGAGGGGAGCAGCACCAGTTTCATTCGCTGATTTTTTTCTGCTAACTGATGACTGATTACTGTCAACTGATTTTCCAAATAAATCTGTTCCTGCATCTTGTGGTTTAATTTCTTCACTACTCATGAAACTATTACCCAGCAAGCGTTTACCCAATGTTTTAAATTCGAGCATCGAAAAAATTTCGGCTAATTCTTCTTTGTTCGGCTCTTCAATGATGGCTTCTTCTAAATTATAAGTGAATGGCACATCGGTAATGATAGTCGCCAAATTCTTACTCATCAAGGCTTTGTCGGCATTGTCATTTATTTTATCACAAATTTTTCCAGCAATCTTTTTTTCTTTCGCAGCCTGCAACACCCCTTCGATGGTGTGATATTCAGCAATTAATTTGGAGGCAGTTTTTTCTCCAACACCAGGCACACCAGGGATATTGTCCACCGCATCGCCCATCAATCCTAAAATATCAATCACCTGATTTACATTTTGAATTTGCCACTTTTCGCAAATTTCTTTTACACCTAAAATTTGTCTTTCATTGCCAAATGCAGGTGGTTTCCAAATGAAAATATTTTCAGAAACTAATTGTCCATAATCTTTATCAGGCGTCACCATATACACCTGAAAGCCATGTTTCTCGGCGTCTTTCGCCACATGCCCAATCACATCATCGGCTTCATAACCATCTACTTTTAAAATGGGAATTCGCATGGCTTTTAAAATCTGCATGATGTGTGGCACAGCCGCCAAAATATCTTCGGGAGTTTCTTGTCGGTTGGCTTTGTATTCAGCAAAAGTTTCATGCCGTTCGGTTTTTGCAGCGGTATCAAAGCACACCGCCAAATGCGTTGGCTTTTCTTTTTTGATAATTTCTAACAACGTATTCGTGAAACCAAACTGCGCATTAGTGTTGATGCCAGTGGAAGTCATTCTCGGATTTTTACTCAAGGCATGATAAGCTCTAAAAATTAATGCAAAGGCATCGAGCAGGTATAATTTTTTTTCGTTCATGGAACGAAAGTAGAAAAAAAGTAATTGTGATTATTCAATTTTAACTTTTCGAATCAAGGGATTTTTTATATCCAGTCGAGCTGTATCTCGATGATAAAAAACAATTTCAACAGAATCTTTTTGCAGTTCAAAAATCTTAACGCTATCCAACTTATGGAATGATATGAATATGCCATAGTTTTTATCAATAAGATACTCACGTTCAAATAATCCATTTTTGATAAAGAGATTTGGAAGAATAGCTGGACTCATTAATGAACGCCCAGTTTCCTCTAATCTATATTTTTCTGAATCAAAAAATAATTGAGGTTTATAATCATAGTAAATCTCTACACTTAAAATAAATAAAGTAGTGGTTCCCGAAAAAGTCAACCCAGTGAAAAGTATTTTTTCTAAAATGCTTAAATCAGCCGAAAACCAATACAACAATACTCCAC
This sequence comes from Bacteroidota bacterium, assembly GCA_046051225.1. Lineage (GTDB taxonomy): Bacteria > Bacteroidota > Bacteroidia > Chitinophagales > CAIODY01 > CAIODY01. The sequence goes on from JBJOOR010000004.1 coordinate 159,854, forward strand.
TTATACAAGTTCCAATAAAAATAAAACTATGCGAACGATAACCTCGAAAATAAATATTGTATTGAGATAAAATCATTGCCACTACAAAAAGGAAGATAAAAAATAGATGGGCAATTAGAAGAGCCATGAAATATTTTTTGGGAAGAATAATTTTGAATTTTTGCAATAAAAACCTGATTAGCAAAACGATTGCTCCAAAGCCGATAAAAAGAAAAATTATTTCCATTTTTCAAAAATATTTTAGCGAAAATAAAAAAAACGAAAACAAAACTTCTTCTCATTCATTTAACAAACTTTGCAATTCATTAATTTTTGTTGAATAAAATTAAAGCTGTATTTGTCTTTTTTTAGAACAATTAAGCTATTTTTTAAAATTGGTTTCTTACTTTTGCGCCTCAAAATTTTCAAACATTATGCCTGGTCAATTAAAAGAAGTTAGGGGTAGAATTGCATCGGTAACAAGTACACAGCAAATTACAAAAGCCATGAAAATGGTTAGTGCTGCTAAGTTGCGCCGTGCTCAAGATAGAATTACACAGATGCGTCCGTATAGCCGCAAGCTTAGCGAAATGTTGCAAAACATTGTAAGTGGCGAAAGCAATGTAGAAATTAAATTAGCTCAACCACGAGCCGAAGAAAAAATACTAATGGTATTGATGACAAGCGATAGAGGTTTGTGTGGCGGTTTTAATAGTAATTTAATTAAAACAGTAAAAAATACTATTAACGAAAAGTATGCAACACAATTGCAAAAAGGCAATGTAGAAATACTTTGTGTTGGAAAAAAAGGATTAGATACATTTAAAAAAACGAATAAAGTAAATGCTGATTTTGTAAGCCTTGGCGCTAAAATCAGTTTTGATGAAACATCGGCTGCTGCTGAAAAAATAATGAATGATTACATAAATGGTGTATACGATAAAGTTGAAATTGTGTATAGTCAATTTAAAAATGCAGGCACTCAAATTTTTCAAGCAGAACAATTTTTGCCTGTTGCAAAAACAATTTCAACAGATGCTGCCACAAAAAGCACTCAAAATTCTGAATTTATTTTTCAACCTTCAAAAACTGAATTGATTAATGAATTAGTTCCGAAAATTTTAAAAACACAATTCTACAAATGTTTGGCTGATACTATTGCCAGCGAACATGGAGCCCGAATGACAGCCATGGATAAAGCAACAGAAAATGCAAGTGAATTATTAAAAGATTTGAAATTGAAATACAATCGTGCCCGTCAGGCGGCTATTACTACCGAACTTACCGAAATTGTGAGTGGTGCAGCAGCATTACAAGGATAAAACAATGGATATTGTAAACAATAAAAAGCCTCGGAAATTTCGAGGCTTTTTTATTTTAATGATTTTATTAGATGGAATATAATTAAAAAAGCCATAAGTCAATTATGTTCCATTTTACCAACTTATTAACAACCCTTTCGGCATAATTTATTATCTTCGCCACCTAAATTTTTTCAAGATGACAACATCATTAGGTTTTTTATTATTAGGTATGCCTGGCGGCAGCGAATGGATTTTAATTTTTTTAGCCGTAGTGTTGTTATTTGGCGGCAAAAAAATCCCTGAATTAATGAGAGGTTTGGGTAAAGGTATTCGTGAATTTAACGATGCTAAAGATGGCATTAAGAAAGAAATTGAAGATGGCATGAACGATAAAACAAAAAGCGAAAGCAAATAACTTTTAAGGTTTAGTGTACAAATCTCTATCAATTATACAAGCTGCTTTAGCCGCTAATCAAACTTCGTGTGAAGCTTTGGTTCAAGATTATATTGCCCGTATTGAAGCCAACAAACATTTGAATTGTTTTTTAGAAACATACAATGAAGATGCTTTAGCACAGGCAAAAGTGGTGGATGAAAAATTGAAAAATGGTACAGCTAAGCGTTTGGCAGGGGCTGTAATTGCTATTAAGGATGTTTTATGTTATAAAGGACATAAAGTATCAGCATCATCAAAAATTTTGCAAGGTTTTGAATCGTTGTATACAGCCACGGCTGTTCAACATTTAATTGATGAAGATGCTATTATTATTGGCAGAACCAATTGCGATGAATTTGCAATGGGTAGCAGCAATGAAAACTCGGCTTATGGCAAAGTATTAAATGCTGCTGATAACACTAAAGTGCCAGGTGGTTCAAGCGGTGGTGCTGCTGTGGTAGTTCAAGCCAATTTATGTTTAGCCAGCTTGGGTACAGATACAGGCGGTTCAATCCGTCAACCAGCATCATTTTGTGGCATTGTGGGTGTAAAACCTACTTATGGTCGAATATCACGATATGGTTTATTGGCGTATGCTTCATCATTTGATCAAATTGGTGTATTTGCACACAACGCTATTGATGCAGGATTGGTAATGGAAATAATGAGTGGTGCTGATAAAAACGATAGCACTTGTTCGTTAAAAAAAGTAGAAAGTTTTACTTCTACCGATATTGATATATCAAAAATAAAGATTGCTTATTTACCATCTGTAATGGATTCAGCAGGATTAGACGTAGAAATTAAGCAACGTACAATGGATATTTTGCAAATTTTAAAATTGAACGGTGCAACAATTGGTACTGAAAATTTTGATAAGTTAGATTATTTAATTCCTACTTATTATGTGCTTACCACCGCCGAAGCATCAAGCAATTTATCAAGATACGATGGTGTTAGATATGGCTATAGAAGCCCTAATGCTACTGATTTAGAAAGCGTTTATAAAAAATCTCGTGCTGAAGGTTTTGGAAAAGAAGTAAAACGAAGAATAATGCTAGGTACGTTTGTGCTTAGTGAAGGATTTTATGATGCCTATTATTCAAAAGCACAAAAAGTGCGTAGAATGGTTACTAATGAAATGAATCAACTTTTTGATGAGTATGATTTTTTAATTACACCTACTACACCTACTACTGCTTTTGGTTTTGGCGATAAAAAAGATCCAATTGCGATGTATCTAAATGATATTTATACAGTATTGGCAAACATTGCAGGCATACCGGGCATATCATTACCACTGGGTATGCATAGCAACGGAATGCCATTTGGGTTTCAGATTATGAGTAAAAAATTTAGCGAACAAAAGCTAATGGCTTTTTCAAACTGGTGTATGAATTCAATTCAAACCAATCAAAAAAATTAAAGAAGAATGAAGGTTTACAAAAAAATATTTTTTGTGTTGGCTGTGTTACAATTATTTGTGGTTTCAGCTTTTTCATATGGTATTAAAAAAGATTCGGTAATTAATGATGCTGATAATGTAGCATCGTTTACCACAATATCATCTATTGATATTTCTTATAATGATGATGTTCAAAATTTTAGTGAATCGTATCAAGCCGAAGACAATAGAAAAGTAAAACGAGTATTGGAACGTGGACACGATTATTTTCAGATGATTGAAAATATCTTTAATGAAGAAGGACTACCCACTGAATTAAAATATTTGGCTTATGTTGAATCTAATTATAACCCAAAAGCCATGTCAAGAGCAGGTGCTAGAGGTATGTGGCAATTTATGAGAGGCACAGCTATTACCTATGGTTTAAAAGTAAATCGCCAAGTAGATGAACGCTTGAACCCCGAAAAATCTACCCGAGCGGCAGCTTCTTATTTTAAAAAATTATACAACCAATACAATAATTGGCATTTAGCAATAGCAGCTTATAATTGTGGCGAAGGCTTAATAGATTATGCTATCAACAAAGCAAATGGTGCTAATGATTTTTGGGAAATAAATAAATATTTACCTCGTGAAACCCGTAATTATGTACCCCATTTTTTAGGATTGATGGATGCAATGAATAGCTATTCGGCACAGCAAGAACTAAATACTTATTTGAATAATAATGGTGTAGTTGCTACATCTGCGCAAGCTACAATTGCAGAAAATGCAACTACTAATTTTATTGAAAGCAATACAGAAGTGGTGTTAAATAAAAATAAAAAACACGATGATGTAGTTTCGGCTTCATTGGCTAGCAATGCGGCAGCAACAGTTGTTTCTGAAAGTGATAATTATTTAAAAGAATATTTTGTATATATTATCAAACAAGGCGATTCGATAGAAAGTATTGCAAAAAAATATCCTAAAAATTCAATTACCCTAATTAAAGATAATAACAATTTAGCATCAAATGCCGATTTGAATTTGGGTAGCACTTTATTATTAGAAAAATAGTGTGATTCATAAATTTAAAAGCCCAGTATTTTTTATTGACGCTTTTTTGTTGATGCAATTTATAATTTACTGTTCTACTCCATAATTTAAAGTACATAAATTGAGAGTACAACTATATAAATACTTATTCAATTTTAACTGTATTCTACTAGTTTTAAAAGATGTAAAATTGCTTTTGTTAATTACAATTGTTTTATTTAATTTTGAATTCTTTTTTACTCATTACTTTATAACATAAAAATTTAAACTTATCAAAACGAATAAACTTATAGCGTTTATTATTGGGCTGCTTTGTTTAGTTTCATCAAAGTCGTATAGTAGCCATTTGGTGGGTGGAGATATTACCTATGCTTACAATGGTAACAACAACTATGATATCACATTAACTTTGTGGAGAGACTGTTTTAATTCACAAACCTTATTCGATAATTCGGCAACTATTTATGTTTATCAAACTACTGGTTTTACAACCACTGGTTTAGGCATTTTAGTAACTACACTAACCACTGGTGCACCTATTGGTGGCACAACAGGCACATCAGTACCTCCTAATATTTACAATCCATGTCTTACACCGCCAACAAATATTTGCGTCAATCAAGCCATATACACCGTTAATACCACATTACCAGCCATTGCAGGCGGCTATACTTTAGTGTATCAGCGTTGTTGCAGAAATGGTGGTATTCAAAATATTACAAGCCCATCAAGTACAGGCGCCACATACACCTGCGAAATTCCAGGCATGGCAAATTATGCTAATAGTAGCCCAACATTCAATAGCTTTCCACCCATTTCTATTTGTCAAAATGTGCTATTTACTTTTAATGCAAGTGCTACCGATGCAGATGGCGATAGTATGGCATACTCTCTTTATACACCCTACAATGGCGGCAGTGGCGGTGGCGGCGGTGGTGGTGCAGTAGGTTTTGATACTGTTACTTGGACAAATGGTTATACTTTATCAAACGTAATGGGTGGCACACCCGTTTTAAATATAAACCCAACTACAGGGTTATTATCAGTAACACCACCTACGGCAAGTAGATTTGTGGTAGGCATAGCAGTAAAAGAATACAGAAATGGAGTTTATTTAGGTACTGTACGCCGTGATTTTCAATTCAACGTTACAGCCTGCTTAAATACCGTAACAGCATTTACCCCATCTAATTATACATCAGGTGGAATTAATTATTGGCTTTCCTGCAAATCTAATACAGTTACATTTGCCAATACAAGCAGCCCTATTAATGCCTTAACTACTTTTCATTGGGATTTTGGTGTAGCCGATTCTACAAATGATACAAGTAGCTTAATTACCCCCACCTATACTTTTCCTGATACAGGAACCTATGATGTTACATTAATCATTAACCCATCTTATTTAGCACCATGTAAAAGTATTGCTATCAGAAAAGTAAGAGTATATGCCCCATTTCATGTGGGCGATTCCATCAATCCAATTATTCCAATTACATGTTTTGGGTCTATCGTTAATTTTATAGATACATCTCGTTCAATACTGCCTACAACAAGGCTTTGGTCGTTTGGTGATGCATCTTATTCTACTCTTAAAAGTGCTTATCATCAATATTCAACACCAGGTATCTATAATGTAAAATTGGTAGTACAAAATTTAATGGGTTGCAAAGATTCATTAACAAGCCAAGTAACCATCACTCCAAAAACTACAGGTATTCTTATTCCTAGTTTAGCTTGTGATAGTTCAGTAAAATTTATTCCTGCTATTTTAGCAAGCGCTTATAGTTGGAATTTTGGTGATTTTACTAGTTCCAAAAATACTTCGCTAATTGATACTCCAATACATAAATATTCAGCATCGGGCAATTATACTATTGAACTAATTACTTACCCTAACACAGGCTGTGCAGATACAGCTTACAAAACTATTTATATGGCTTTAGGGTTAGATGCCGATTTTAATTTTAGTAATGTTTGTTTTTATGATAGCGCTGTATTTCTTAATACATCTAAACAAGGAGCAGGCACAATGACCCTTCAGGTATGGAATTATGGCGATGGCAGTAAGCTAGATACCACTATGGCTGCCACTGTAAAACATTTATTTAAAGTAGGTACTTATTCTGTAAAACTTTGGATTACCAATACTACAGGTTGCACCGATTCTATTATCAAGCAAATAATTATTCATAATTATCCTGTTATTAATGCATTGCCAGCCGATAGCGCTAAGCTATGTTATTTAGATACTTTACAATTACAAGCATCAGGTGGTGGCACATATAAATGGCTTACTAATTATAGTATTAGCAATACAACAATTTCAAATCCACTAATTAGCCCTGATACCAATAGCCTATACATTGTGCAAGTTACAAGCCCATTTGGATGCGTTTATCAAGATTCAATAAAAATAAATGTAATTACATATATTCAGCATTCGGTAACCAATGATACTGCCATTTGCTATGGCGATACTATTCGATTAAAAGCATCAAGCACCGAACCTGGCATTATTAAATATGAATGGCAAACAAATTATAACATTAGCAAATTAGATACATTTAATCCATCTGTATGGCCTAAAAAAAATACTGATTATATTGTATTAATTCGTTCTGGAAGATGTGGGAATTTTGATACTACAAGTGTTAAAGTATTGGCACTTACTACACCTTATGCTGGTCCTGATATTACGATTTGCAAAAATTATAGCGCCACACTACACGGTATTAATGCTACTTATTATGATTGGCAACCTAAAGATTTTTTACGCAATAGTAGTTCCCCCAATCCTGTGGCATTTCCTAATGCAACTACCACTTATTATTTAACAGGTATTGATACCAATCAATGTTTGCGACCAGGACACGATAGTATGATAGTATTTGTAGATACATTTCATTATGCCGAGGCCGGACAAGATACTAATGTAGTTATGAACATCCCGTTTCAATTAGGTGCTAGCGGTGGTAAATATTACCAATGGTTTCCAACCACTGGACTAGATAACCCATATAGCGCTACACCAAATTGTACACTTACTGCCGATCAAATTTATGTAGTAAAAGTATCAGATGAAAATGGATGTTATGCCTATGATACAGTTCATATTTTTGCGTTTCCACAAGTAGTAGCTTTAATGCCTAATGCCTTTACTCCTAATAGTGATGGAATTGATGATATCATTATTCCCATTTATGCAGGTATTCGTAGATTAGATTATTTTTTCATATATAATCGCTTAGGAGAAAAAGTTTTTTCAACTACAGAAATGACACAGGGATGGGATGGAACTTATCATCATACACCAGCCGAAACAGGCACCTATGTTTATTACATAAGCGGTGTAGATGCTACTGGCAATGGATTTATACAAAAAGGCGATATTATTTTGCTACGATAAATCGAATAAGCTTTTTTGAAAACAAAATTTCTCTCGATAACATCATTACAAAATTCTGCACGAACAATCACTTCAAAATCCTTCCATTCATCGGATAGTAATTGTTAATGCGATTGGGTAAAACCTTTGCCCATCCCAAGTTTTGATGTTGGTATTGCATCATTGTCCAACCTGTTTTAAAGTCCTTCTCTGTTGGAGAAGGATTTAGGATGAGGTTTTCTTTCTTCAAATATTGAATAGCTTGTTCAAAATTCAATTCTACTTTTTGAATTGCATCTGAAAGCAAATTACTCATCGCTAATTCATGGTCAGGAATTAAATCTTTGTGGGTCAGTTGACCAACGCAAATACCACTTTTAATCACATTCAATTGGCTGCTGATAAATTCCATTTCATCAATCAATGATTTTGGTTGTGCAATGATGAATTCATTTTTTTGTTGAAACTCATACGCATCAACGTTTTTCAGCCAATTATTTAAAATTGATTTGTTGATGGGTGAAATTTTTTGTTTTGATTTTTTCAATCGAGGTTTTTCAAAATTATCATTTTGCTTTCGCATAGCACAACAAAAAAAACCTTCGCCTTGCACCAAATGAGGATAAAATCTGAATCCTTGCGCTTGGTGTTTTTTCGATTTTGTTTCTACAATTTTAAATTCTGTTGGAATTTTTATTGAAATATTTTCAGCATTTAATTCATCCATCATCCAATCAGCAATCGCTTCATTTTCACTTTCCGAAAAACTGCAAGTGCTATAAATCAAAACACCATTTGGTTTCAAACACTTCCAAATATCGGCTAAAATCCTTTGCTGACGCTGATTACAAAGCGACACTAAATTTTCATTCCATTCATTTAAGTAGTTAGGTTCTTTGCGAAACAAACCACTTCCACTGCATGGCGCATCAATTATCAGCACATCAAAATAGTTTTCTAATCGCTCAAAATGTTTGGGGTCGTTGTTCGTAACCAACACATTTTCACTTCCCCATTTCGAAATATTTTCTTTCAAAATTGTCGCTCTGTTTTTTATTACTTCATTAGAAACGAGCAACGAATTTTCATTTATCAATGAAGCAACCAAAGTTGACTTACCACCCGGAGCAGCACATAAATCAAGCACTTTGAGCGATTGGGTTAAATCAACAGTTTGTTGTAAAACAAATTCTAAAAACATACTGCTGGCTTCTTGCACATAATAACAGCCTGCATGAAACAATGGGTCGTAGGTAAATGATGGTCGTTTTTCTAAATAAAATCCATTGCTGCACCAAGGAATTATTGTTGCATGATTAGCTTCGTTTTTTTCTGCCAACGAAAAATCGATTTTCTTTTTCGGATTTAATCGAATTGAAGTATTGGGCAATTGTTGATGTGCTTGCAAAAATGCAGCTTCATCAAAGCCTTGTTGCAAGCGGAGTTCAGATAATAAATTTTCGGGTAGTTGATTCATCGTTTCAAATTCACAATTAAAATTCCCAACAAAACTATCAATCCGCCAACGATTTGCGAAGGCAATAAATATTCGTGCAAAACAGGAATGGCAAACAATGTGGTGAACACAGCTTGGCTTAATAAAATGACCGAAGCCACCGCCGAAGAAATATATCCGAGTGCATAATTGATGGTGAGCCAGCCAGCCACATGCGTTATCAATCCTAAACCAATAAGCGGTAACCATGCATCAACAGGCACTTTCAGCGATGTATGCTGAAATAATGCACAGCAAAATAAAGTGATGGTGCAAGCCAATGTTGCAAAAGTCATGAAGGTTAAAGTGTCGGTTTTTTGTCGCGATTTTTGTGTAACCAACAAATAACAAGCGTAAAAAAAACTGGCGATGAGCGCAAATAAATTTCCTTTGCCCAAATCGAAATGTTGCACTTTTTGCCAACCGATTAAAATGATAACACCAGTGATAGCAACAAAAGTTCCGAACCAAAACCAGCCTTTCAATTTTGTTTTAAAAAACAACATCGAACCCAGCGCAACCCACACTGGTGCAAAGTTTGCCAATGCTGTTGAAATGCCAGCACTGCTTAATAAAATGGATTGATTCCAGAAATATAAATCCAAACCAAATAAAATTCCGCCGACTAAAATCAATAAAAAATCTTTTGTTGTTGGAAAATTTTTTCGTGCAAAAAACCAAATTGGCAACAAAACTATCGAAGCAATAAAAACACGATAAAAGCCAGAAGCCACACCAGTCATGGGTTTGGCAAGCGATACAAAAATGGCTGACCAACCAATGCAAATTGTTCCGAAAAAAAGTAAAAGGTAAGGTACGAAAAAGTGTTTTTTTTGCACTAAATTATTTTAGATGCGCAAATTAAATGAATAAAAGCAATTAAACCCCTATTTCTAATATTTCAAATTTCAAAGTGCCTGCTGGAACTTTAATTTCAGCCACTTCGCCCACTTGTTTACCTAATAACCCCTTTCCAATTGGTGATCCAACAGATATTCTTCCCGATTTCAAATCAGCTTCTTTCTCACTAACTATTTGATAGGTAACAGTTTTTTTATCTTTCAAATTTTTCAATTTCACATTGCACATTACTGATACTTTTGAAGTATCAACATCAGCAGCATCCATCACCCTAGCATTCGAAAGCATGTCTTCTAATTTAGCTATTTTAGCTTCTAAATGACCTTGTGCTTCTTTAGCGGCATCATATTCAGCATTTTCACTTAAATCGCCTTTATCACGTGCTTCAGCAATCTGACGAGCCATATCAGCTCTACCTTTTGTTCTTAATTCATTCAATTCCTTTTTTGAATTTTCCATCCCTTCGCTGCTCAAATAATTATAAGCCATCTTCTAAATATTTTATTGATTTTTTCTAAAAAAATAAACAGGGCATATCATAATGATAAGCCCTGCTCGATTGCAAAAATAGTAAATATTTTTATAAAGTAACCCTTACTCCTAGTGAATGTGTGCCATGAAAAGGATTGGTTGTTCTGTAAGAATAATCAATTCCAAAAGTTGGTCCATCTTTTTTAACAGGTAATTCGAAAGTAAACCCAGCGCTTAAGCCAGTATAAACATTGGTTCTAATAGCATCTTTTTTAAAGCTTCCAGGTTCATAACGATAACCAAGATGTAATAAAAATTGTTCTTTGTAAGAAAATTCGGCACCTAAGCCTAACAAATCTTTGGTAAATGCATTAGAAATAAATGCACCTGATATTGAAATCCGTTTCATTTCATCAGGAAATTTATAATCATAAGCACCACCAATATTTAATTGAGAAGGCAGTTCAAATGTTGCTGAACGCATTTCCAAATTTTGAGTATACTTTGAATTTTGAATAGTTGATAAAGCTGATAAACCATCACCGCGATATTGAAGTGCTGTACCTACATTGCGTAATGAAATTCCGAAATGAATGTTTTTATATTTTATTTTAGGAGATGATGAACCATGATATTGAATACCAGCATCTATAGTAGCACCTTGAGCTTTAGCATTTGGAATTTGTTCAGAGATTCCAGTAATACCTACACCACCTTGAATGGCATCAGAAAATTTTTTAGCATAACAAACCGAGAAGTTAAAAAATTGAGGTTTGTAAGTTCCTAAAGTTGCTAATCCATTTACTACATCTGGTACAGCCGTAGTTGTAATAGGTATTTCTCCAAATGTCATCGACATTACATTGATACCTAAAACACCACCATTTTTTCCTAATTTTTGGGAAAAACCCAAATCATTTACGCCCATATTACCGCCTTGCAATTGCAACCAAACATTTTTTGAAAAAACTAATTCAGTTCTTTCTGTTTCGGCAAGCCCAGCCACGTTTAAACGTGTAGCTTCAATGCCTTTAATTGTAGAAAAGTTTACACTACCCCACCCCGAACTTCGTGAAAAAGGATTTACCAATAATTCATAAGCTCCAGCCTGGCCTGTTCTATCTTTATTTCCTGCAAATAATGTAGTGGTGCATAATGTTGAGAAAGATGCAACTAACAATATTACTAATTTTTTTGTGGCAATCATATAAGAAACGATTTGATTATTTATAAGTAAAATTTAGAATGTATTTAAATCGATTTGACGCATTACACCAAACCATTTGATAACACGTTGTGCAGATTGGTCATGGTTTTTGCCTAAACCATCTGCTGAAATATGAATTAAATATAAACCACTTGCAATAGGTACGCTTACAGAATTTTTCAAATCCCAATCTTGATAAGTTGGATAATCAATATCACGTTTAAATTGGCGAATCAAAGTACCATCTACTGTATAAATAGTGATTGTACATTTTTTAGGTAAATTAGTTATTTTAACTTTCGAATCTAAAGTACCTGTTTCGTAATTTGAATATGCATAGTATGGATTAGGTACTACATTAATTAAATCCAGAGCACTTTTTGCAGTATCCATTATACTTGTATCAGCAGCAAAATCTTTCATACTGAATGTAAATTTAGGATATCCAGGATTTTCAGTATTATTGCCATAGCCATGCAAACCATAAGGTTTTGATACTCTAATTTTTAATGTTAAATCAGCTGGAATGATGCCTTCTTTGGCTGTTTTCATACCATACAATCCACCTGTATTTAACATCATCGGTACGCCTACCCAAACAGCTGAATCATATACATCACTTCTAATTGTATTAACATCGCCCGAAGCTAATGTTGCAGCATTGTTTTGTGCCGCCGATTCAGAATATTTTGTTTTCATGATATAAATATAATGGCGACCACCAAATCTGCCAAATCCTTCTTTAATTATAGTAGAGGTAGGATTCCAAAGTAAATCATTTCCATTATCATTTACAGCTTTACTGTCTTCGCCAAAAATAATATTTAATCTTTCGCCTGTTTCAATATTAATAGCATATCCTGGAAACCAGCTTAAACCTTGAGAACTTGCATCGTATTTAGGATTTCCGCTAGCATCCAAGCTAGTATAATCTAACCAAGAATTGTGTGCAGATAAACGTAATCTATCTGTTGATGTTACCACAGCACCACTGGTAGCAAGGTCTTTAGGATTGGTTTTTGTATCTACGACTGGCACTTTAGTCCATTTAGATTTATCGCTTGTAAACACAATATCAACACTAAATAAATCACTCATTTTATGATTTTTCATACATAACTCATCAAAGCCTGGAATAATAGCAGTTTCATAATTATATACAGGGTTGGTTAAAAAATCAGTACCAACTGAACCAACATCATACGCTGATAACATGAACGGAGCCCAAGTGCCACCAAATATTTTTTCAAAATCTTGGTCTTTATCATAAGCATCAATAAAACTACCTGAACCATAAGCATAATCTGACCATTTCCATGATTGTGCAGGCGATGCTGTTTTATCTTTCCAAGTTGTACCTGAACGAATCCAGTTTGTACCCACTTCGCCATCTTGGTCGGCGGCTTGCTGCCCATACCAAAAATTAACGGCAGATTTTACTTTTAAATCCCATCCTAAGAAACCATTATTTTGAGCATAGTTTTTAATATCAACTAATGAAATCGTATTATTTGGTGGCCCAGAACTAACAGTAATATTCTTTTTTGTGCCTGCAAATGCAGATTGTGTAATGTTTAAAGAAAAGCCCCAATCTTGAAATAATTGGTCGTAGCCTACTGATATATCTTTTTCAGAATATCTTGTTTCGCCAGTTGTGGTATTCACAATTTTCCAATACGCAAATTTTCTAACGCTATCTTTTGGTGCAGCAGGCGTTGATGAATCCCAAGCTCCATTTATCCAATATTTTGCCGAATCAATAATTGATACTTCAAAGTCAGATTTTGGAACTTTAATAGGATCAAAAATTCGAATATTAATTGGACCACCTAATGAATCATATTTCAATTTATCTGTACTTGCATTTACATTGTTCATTATTTCATCAATTGATGATTGTGCAAGATTGGTAAAGTTGTAGCCATTGCCATACCCTTCAACACGAGTAATAAATGGCTGGTCGCCATATTTAGAATGTAATACAGTTCCACCATGTTGAGGTGTTACAATATGAGGAATACCAGTATAAGAATACACATTAGCATTACCTCGAATGTAAGGTGTTGCTTGTGAAGATGGATCAGCATCAGAATACTCTTTATAATTATTATAACCATAAGCTACTACCAAATAATAATAACTTTTAAAGTTTACCAAAAATTGATCATCACCTGTAGCAAACTTATCCGTTGTAATTTGAAAAGTATGACTAATGCCTTCATCAGTTCCTGCAGCTTCCAAAATAGGCTTAAATCCACCACCATTTGCATCATCTCTAAACCAATTTACAATATTTTTTACACTATTTTTTAAATCGACTTGGGCAATTAAACGCATTTTAGTAGCGTCATGATAATCATCTTCAGTTGATGGAAGAAAATTATCTTTTAATTGATATATTTGATATCCTTCAAAAATATAAGATGCATGTAATGAGTCAGTAGCTGTTGGGCTGCCTGGAACTTTAATGACTTGTGGCATAATTCTACTAGAAAATTCTTTATACTTTTCTTGGTAATTATTAGAAACAGGACTATTATTTGAAATTGTTAAAATTAATTCTTTATCATATTCTTTAATAGATAAATCTGGTGCATCTGGTCCTTTTAAAATCGAGAATCCTGCATCAAATAATGCTTGTGCGGTTGCATCGGCTGTTAATATTTTTTGGAATGAAGGACATGGATAAGAAATACTTGGTACCCAAACCACACCTACTGTAACACGTTGTTTTGAACCAGGAATTAATTTGAATGGTCCAGATGATTCAACAATACGCACATCACCTGGCGTAACAGGAGCTGGATTACACATAGACCAATATGGTTGATTTGTAATAGGATCTACACCTGATTTATTAGGTGCATCAGGAAATGCAAAATGGGTTCTTTGTGTACCACCGTGTGCATTACCACCTGAAGTAAATCTTGTTCCATCTCTCCAAGTACCAGTCATATAGCCATAATATTGTACTGCCGATTGTGGGTCAGCTAATCCAGATGGGGTAGTATTGTAAAAATAATAAAACCCAGTCATCCCTAAAGTTGTATCCTTGGTATTGTTAAAATTTCTCTTTTTAGGTCCTTCAAAAAAATCTATCCCTACCATAGGTATATTAGCGCCATAGCCAGTTGGACATGGTTCATCATTAGCATCAGCATTATAACAAATTCCTAAACCTTGGCTTGGATCGCAACCAATATAATCATCTTTAGCACAACCCAAATCTGGATCTAACCATTGTGCTATATATGTACTATCTAAACTATTATTTCCTTTGTTATATAAATCGTATCTATAAAAAGTCATGCTATTTACATCGTCAGAAGTTTTAAAGGCAAATGCCATTGCGTTTATTTGCAAACCAATTGGATCACTTGATGTTTCGGTATGAATATTCCCTTTATCATTATATACCCAAAAAATCATTTGATCGGGTACTGTATTAGCATTCGAACCACCAAAAGATGGGTAATCTCCATCAGCAGCATTATAAATTCCATCACCATTCAAATCAATCCACGGTGCTAATTCATCATCAATTATTAAAGTAGAACCATTAGCACCTTGCGCTGCAACATTACCTTTAGCTGGCCAACCAAAAATCGTTGGATAATCCGAAGATGAAGCGGTACCTGGCGATAAAGCCTTAAACTTAGCTATATCAGATGCATTAATTTTCCAAAAATAATCATAATTTGTACAAGTAATCGCATCTATTGTACCATTAGATTGTAAAGGACCAGCAAAGAAATCATTACCATTTTGGCGATAAGTTTGACCTGCTACTCTTAAATTTAAAGATGCATCTAAACCACCCACCCATATTGCACCAGCAAACAATGAACTTACTGATGGAGCCGACCCTGGTGGATCAATTTTTGGAACTTCATAACGAGCTACTCCCAACCCTCTATCCCACCACATATCACCAGCATCCATAATACGTGCACGTACGTTGTTGATATCTAAATCAACACTAGCTGTTGGCATTGGGCAACCATCTGCCTTTGCACTTTTGGGTGTACCAAAATGACTTTGTGGATTAACAGGGGTAAGATTGTAAATGCTTTCGGCAGTAGATATTTTACTGATTAAAAAGCTACAAGCAAAAACGTATATAAATAATCTTTTCATATAATTGTGTTATTGAAAATAGATGTTTTAAAATTAAAAATTAAATTGAACCCCAAGACGAATTCTTCTTGGTAAACTATAGTTATCAGGATTATTAGCTTTAATTGAATATTGATCAATAAATCCTTGAATAGAATTCAAATCTTTAGATTTAGTGTTATAAGTTGGGCTACCTACATATCCATCATCAGCAGGATTACCTGTAAAGCTATACACACCTTGTATATTTTTGGTATTCAATAAATTCAATACAGATAAATATACATTCAAATATACTTTTTTAAATGCACCCGTTTCGTCTTTTCTCTTAGTTTTTAATGCTATGTCTTTATCAATTTTCAAATCAAATTTATAGCTCCAAGGCAACCGTGAACCATTGATAGTACCATTTAATACTTTTGTACCTGATGGTGTAATTGATGCCGCATCACGGGCATTTCCTTCACGAGTATATGGTTCGCCCGAACGTGATCTGAAAATTAAATTGATGCCAGAATTGTGAAATATGTTTGTACCAAATAATTTTGGAACAGTTTTATCTTCGCCAAAATGGAAATCGAAATTACCACCAATTGTATGACGAACATCATAAGCTAAAGGCATAATAGTACGGAAGTTTGGCGAACCTTGGTCAACCAAAGCTGCTTGAGACCTATCATCCGACCCTGAACCATCAGCAAATGATAAAGTATAACTTACTACTAATCTTAAATTTTTTGTTTTTTGTTGTTCTAACTGTACACTAAAACCTTTTGCAGTTGCAAAATCTTTATTGCCATAAGTAGTGTAAGGAATTGGATCTGCAAATAACACTTTAGTAACTTGTACCAAATCTTTATATTCTTTATAGAAAGAAGCTAATTTTAAAGCTGTTTTAGGATTCAATTTTTGTTGGAATCCTATTTCATAAGATACTTGTCTTTCAGGCTTTAAATTTGGATTAGGCATAGTTACATCGGTAGCTATTTTATCTAAGTATAAATAGTAATCAGGTGTAATTACATTTCTATCTTGAGGACGTTGTGCATACACATCATAATGCGCATAGAATAAGGCATCATCACCATTAATAGGGAATGAAAAATTTAAACGAGGGGCAATAGTAGTTTGAGGTGAATAATCTTTAAATGTAGATGATGGATCAAAATCTTTATCAGCTATTTTAATAGAAGGATGTATTAAATAAGGTGCAACATTCCCAGAATTTGTTTGTTTGGCTAATACATTCGGATCTTTAAGTTCAACTCCATTTGCATCATACCAAGTATCTCCATTTCTATACCCTACTATTTTAGAAGGATTTACTGGATTATCTACATAGGCAACAGATGTTGAAGCTATATTAGAGGGTTTTGATTGTGGAAATAATTTGTCAGAACCTGCTCCATTTTCTAAATCAGCTAAAGAGAAGGTAGCATATAATGAATATGGATCTTTTAATATCTGTGTATTTGCGTCATACCTATCAATACGAACACCTGCATTAAAATGCATATCTTTATATACAAAATTATCTTGAATATATGCAGCATTATATGTAGGACGAAAAGCACCTATTTTTCTTAAATATTCGCCATTATCCCCTTTGTCTGTAAAGAATGCATTATAGTTTGTATTACCACGATAAACTTTTCCTGTGTAATCATAGCCATAATAGTTTACATATAAGCCACCATTGTTAAATAATTCATCTGGCGAAAACATATCTAATTTATATTGGCTTGGTGCCAATGCATCAGTATTGATATTGGTTAGTCCATCAACTGGTAAGCCTAATGAACTACGTAAATTTTTATCAAAATTACTTTGATCAGCAGCTATATATTTTACATTATATTTAATTGTGTCTTGAAAAACACCATTACCATCAAAAACTTTAATTGGATGATCATAATCTAATGAAGCTATTTGACGATTTGTGTAAAGACGCATCAAGTTCCATAATGCAACTGCACTTAAACTATAATTTCTATCCACACGTTGTTCGTACAACAATCCAAATTCAATCGCATGGGGTTTAGAACCTTTACTTAACTTAACATCAAATGAACCATCAATATTAAAGCGAAATTGATTTTTTTGAGAATAGGTATAACTTGGATATTGACGACCAGTATTATACCACAATCCATTTACATCACCTGGGCGATGACCATTTATAAAATCTCCACCTGTAGTTAAATTAATATTAGTTAAACTTTGGTTGTATGCATTGCTTCTACTATCTCCTTGTTCATTAAAATATTGAATAGCGTAATTTGCCATGGTTTGATTAAGAGAGCTTGGTGTAAACACAACTAAAGAATCGGTAGGTAATTCTTGACGATACCCTTTAATTCCTAATACCTTATCATCGCCTAAAGTGTAAGTTGGTTGCGACAACCGATTAAAAGCTCCAACATAACCATAATCGAAGGCATTTAATTTATGGCTATCGTCCCATTTCATAGAATTATCTTGACTATAATCTAACTGAATTGTATAATAAGCATTTTGAATGGTTGCATTTTGGGCTTTGCGAATAGATAATGAATCGATATTGCTTGAACCTAAATGATGAGTAAATTTAGCAAATACTCTCCATTGGCTTTCTCTGATTTCTGGATTGTTTTGAGGATTAAATAAGCTATATTCTCTTATATAATCATGTCTTCTGTTGTAATAATAGTTTCCACCTACTGCTAATGAGAAATTAGAATTCAAATTAAAATCAAGTTTGCCAGCTATTCGTACCAAGTTTTGAGCTGCATTTTGCTTAGCTTTTACATGCTCCATATCATCTTTAGTAATAAAATCGGCGGCATGAATATACCCAAAACCAGTTTTAGGATTTACTAAAAGTGGCGTTTTTTCTAATTCTGCTAATTTATCATCCTTAACTTTCCAAACACCTACTGCTGAAGGGCTAGCATCTTTGTCGTGCTGAAATTCAACATTAATATTATAGCCCAATAATGGTTTTTTATTTTTTGCTCCTGCTTCCTTTCTAAATAATAATGGTCCTGTTAAACCAATTCCACCAAGAAAATGCCCATATCCATCTAAGTATTGCGAAGTAATTAATTCACCATTTCCCGAAAATGTTTTTGCACCACCTTTTGTAGTTACATTAATTACCCCACCCACTGCATCACTGTATTTAGCAGGCACACCACTTGTTATAATTTCGGCATTTGCTATAGAGCCTGACGGAATGTTTGCACCTGAACGAACTGGCACACCATCAATAAAAATTCTTGTTCCGTTTTCACGAGCACTACCAATTTGAATACCGCCACCATCTTTTTGGTAAACATTTGTAGCACCAGCAGCTACTAAAGAACCAATATCTTTAACAGGCATTTTTTTAATCTGTTCAGCATCTACTGAATTGCCACCACCAGGAGCACCCGTATTGATAAGTGGTTTTGTATCTACTATATGAACAATATTTAGCTCCTTACTAGCTTTTTCTAATTTAATAGGGTCGTTAATAATACGAGCACCGTCGCTTCCTACAGAAATATTGCTTATTACTACTTCATTAAATCCTTGGTTTTTTACATGTAATTCGTAAATACCTGCATCCAAAGGCTTAATTACAAACGAACCATCGTCGCCCGTATATGTACCACCCTTGGTGTTGCCACCTAGTGTAACAAAAACAGCTACATAGTCCATCGGTTTTCCGCTTGCTGCGTTTACAACAGTACCACGAATTTCACCTTTTTGGGCAAAAGCCGAAAAAGAAAAGCAAGTTAAAATGAATAATAAAAATAACTGCGGCTTAAATGTATTTTTTAACTTCATACAATGATTTTTTTATTGAGGTCGCCAAAGATATACTTTGTTAATTAATTATGAAATATTTTTTTTATTTTTTTGATAAGCACCTCTGCCATGTCTTTTTTTGCTTCTACTGTCCACCCTGCTATATGTGGCGTCAATATTACGTTTTCGGCATTACAGAGGTAGTTAAAATCTTGTTTTTCATTAGTATTAAACGAACTTAAATTTTCATTTTCAAGTACATCTAAACAGGCTCCTAACAATTTTTTTTGTTGCAAAGCGTTAACTAATGCTTTTGTTTTTACTACTTTTCCTCTTGATGTATTTATTAATATAACATCATTTTTTAGCTGATTAATAAATTGTTCGTTAACCATTCCATTTGTTTCATTAGTTAATGGCACATGAAAACTAATTATATCGGCTTCGGTCATTATTTTTTCTACAGAACATTCTTCAATTCCTAATTTACAAAATCCTTTTTTATATTTATCAAACACTAAAATTCTAACACCAAAACTTAACAATTTATCGCTTAAAGCCTTTCCTACATTGCCATATCCAATTATGCCAATAGTTTTGTTTCTAAACTCTGTGCCCGTGTTTTCTTTACGAAGCCATACCCCCTGCTTTACTTCATTTGCAGCCTTTAGTATTTTATGATGCCACATCAATATCATAGCTAAAGTATGTTCGGCTACCGCATTACTATTTCCTTCGGGCGAATTAATGCAAATAATATTTTTCGAAGCAGCATATTCAACATCTACATTCTCTAATCCACTGCCAGGACGTAAAATATATTTTAATTTAACTGCTTTATTAATAAGAACTTTATCAACTTTTATTTTACTATTTATTACAATTAATTCATACGCCCCAACCCTTTTTCCAATTTCTAACAATTCCATATTTATAGCCACATCTACCTTCAAACCTAATGCAGTTGCTTGTTCTATAAATATTGGATGAATATCATCCAATACTAAACAGTTCATTTTTGCTAACTCTAAATACATAGTCGTAAAAGTATGCAATAAGGTTGTATGCTAATTCATTTTTTTTTGAAATAAAATAATTCTAATTTTTTTGAAATAAAATTTTGAAAATTAAAAACGTGAATTATCTTTGCACTCCCAAAAAACGCCGCGTTGGTCAATCGGCTAAGACGCCTCCCTTTCACGGAGGAATGACGGGTTCGACTCCCGTACGTGGTACAAAAATTTTGCAAATGATAAATTTAATTTTACTTTTGCAAACGTTTTAAAAAAGCTTAGCTCGGCTAGTTCAGAGCATCCTGATACAATCAGGATAGACATTGAACGAAAGAGTTTGAAAAGGGAGCTTAGCTCAGCTGGTTCAGAGCACCTGCCTTACAAGCAGGGGGTCACTGGTTCGAACCCAGTAGCTCCCACACAAAAAGAGGTTTGATAGCAATATCAAGCCTCTTTTTATTTTAGGTAATTTAATCCGATAATTTATTTTATGTTCTACATATAAAACATAAATATTTAAAATGAATTTAAAATAGGGTTGACAATTAGATAATCTACACACTTTTATTTTGCAATAAAAAATGCAAACAAAAATTATCACATTTCTATTTTCAAATTTTGTAGCCGCTTTAGCTTTATTAGTTATTTTGATAGGTAAGTTTAATAGTAAACTCAACTAAAATTTGGATGAAATAACTAATAGTAAGTTTTCGAAATTTACTATATCACATTTTGAAAAATGCTGATTGAAATTATTCTTTCACAAACTTAGTAGTGTGGACAAAAACCATATCATCAGTGACTTTGAGGAAGTAAATACCTGAAGGCAGCTGTTCAGTATTCAGTTGCCAGTTATCAGTTGAAAGCCGAGCAACTTCTACATTTATTCTTTGCCCTAAAACATTTTGTACCTCAATTGCATTTACTGAAAACCGAAAACTGATTACCGATAACTGATTAGTTGTTGGATTTGGATAAACACCCCAACCATCAATATTTTCAATGCTTTCAGCCAATGTATTTTTTGTTGGTAAATTAATTCGATACAAATTGCCTTCGCCGGTGTTGTGTTTTTCATCGGTTAAATACAACTCGTTTTCGTTGATGAAAACTACACCTTCTTTGTGAGTAAGCGAACAATTAAAATCAAATTTTTGAACAGTTCCTTTGAAAAAATTGCGTTGATTAAAATTAGTAAAAAGCCAACAAGCCTCATCGCTAATTAAAATCAATTGCGAACCATTTGGCGATAATGCAGCCGATGTAATCGAATTGGCTGATATACTTGTGTTGCCTGTATAAAAACTATCTAACAATTCTGCAACATAACTTCCAGCTTTGGTTGGCAGCCGATATAACTTTGTCCATCCTGTATATGGCGTACTTCTATCTTTCGAAAATAAATACAACGAATCGCTGTATGCCACAAAAGCTTCGCAATCAAAATTGTATTGCGATTTGGCTGGTGGAAAATAAAATTGGTCGGGGTAAGTAAATTTAATTGTGGTGGCAGAAGTGCTGCTACTGCTGATTAAATTGGGGTTTGTGATTTTATAAATTCTTAAATCGGTTCTATCATTATTATTGTTGCCCATGTTATCAATAAACAAATCGCCAACATTATTTTGTCGAATTTCTTCCCAATCAATATTCGTAGCATTTTTAATTTGCAAGGTTTTTAATAAATTGCCTAAGGTGTCAAATGCATATAGGTCGGGGTTTCCACCGCTATCATTGTGCGACCAAAGTTTATTTACATTCGACATTTCGATGCCCGATGATTCATTTAAAACAGTTGGTAAACTACAAATAGTTTGCACATTAATTGTTTGCGCTTGCAAAAAATTATTTAATAAAATAAATGCTATCAACAAAAATATTCGATTCATAAATTCAAAAAAAAATAGGGCTTAATGAAAAGTTTCATTTAGCATTTAAAGGTAAAATTTCTTTGTAGTTTTTTATTACAGCAAAAAAATGAAGCCCCGTGAAAAATCACAGGGCTTTTTTAACAAAAAAAATATCTACTACTCTACTCTCTTAAAATAAAAACTGAAAGCCAATTCTTAGCTGGTCGTTTTCAATTGGTAATTTTATATCGGTATCCTGTAACCTTTGCCAATACTGCACTCTGAACATATATTTGTACTGGTTGAAATAATATTGATACGAATAACTTACTGTGTTTCCCATATCGCCTTTTACCACATCGTTGGCGTTTATGTTATCATATCTAACCGAAAATGATGATTTTATTTTTGGCAAATAATAATTCAATTGCCCATACCAACCACCTGCTAAATAATGTTTTGTAACCACATTGCCATTCAAGTTTACAGGTATTGTTGTTAAATCCCATGGCTGATATCGGAATCTATCGGCTTCAAATTGCATCGAAAAATGTTTGTATTGAAAACAAAAATCGGCACCATAATTATATTTTTCGCCGTTGATAAAAGTGTTGGGTGTTACGCTTCCAACGCCATGCCCAGCAACCATATCAGTAGCTCGATTATTGTATGAACCATTTACACCAATACGAAACATAGGCACTGGCACACCAACTAAATCAACATCTCTATCACGATATTTTGAAGGATAAGCGTAAGTAACTCGAGCCATATAACTTGGTTGACCTTTAGCATCGCTAACGCCAAGCAATGCGCTTTCGCCCATGCCGCTATACATTCCTAAATTTACATTTAAGGTTTGATTCAGAAAATCTTTGTACAACAATACACCCACATCTCTACGGCTAAAAAATCCTGTTCTTACCACTTCTGGTCTGCCTAAAAAAGCAGCATACTTTTCGGTAATCATCGAGCCATACGAAAATGGAACTTTCATGTAGCCAGCTTCTACATTAAACCATTTGCAACCAGTGTAGGATACATTGGCATCAGTAACTGGCGATGCAGTAACATCGGTATTTCCAGCAAATGTGTTGGCTAAATCATACTCAAAATTGTATTCAAATTTTCCTTTTATCATGCCATGTAAATTCAATCGAGCGTAGTCAACTCCAATTGCATCTTTAGCATAAATTTTATCTTTTGTGTTGCTTGGAATTTGCGGATTATAAAATCGGAAATTATAAATGGGTGTGAACCAACCACTAAATTCCATTACCGAATTTCGACCAACGGTTGTAAACTGTGCTTGCGCATTTATGCTTACAATGCCCATCAACACAAGCATTGCAGCAACGATTAATTTTTTATTGTGCATTATTTTATAGGGGAAAAAGTGTAAAGTGTTTGTCTATCATCGGATAGAATGATTAAATTTTCTTTGGCATCAAAACAAATTCCTTCGGGATTTAACACTGGAATTTTCCATTGATTGATAATCGAAAAATCAGCAGGATTGATTTGATAAACCGTCATTTGTTCATCGCTCAACAACCACAAACTTCCATTGTGGTAAGTGATGGAAGAGGCTTCCTTAAAAGGTGTTTCGTCAATCACACTGGTTTCAAATAAGTCTTCGTTGTAAATATGAATGGTTACAGGTTTTTCGGTAACAGCAATAAATTGTTTTTTTTCAGGGTTAAAAGTGATGCCTTCAAACGATTGATTTAAGCCACCATTATCGTGTAAATAAACCGAACGCATTTTTTTTAATGAAGCTGCATCGTAAATATCAACTCGGCGATAGGTTTCATCTAACACATACAATTCATTTCCTTTTTGCAAAATTCCTTCGTAGTCGCTACCTGCTGAATTGATTGACTGTAAAGCCTTTCCGCTTGCATCAATTTTTGCAACCATGCCTCGGTTGCCAGCAATATAAAAGTCGGTTTTGTTTTCAGCCAAGCATACATCCGATGGTTCCAACACTTCCACTTTTACATGATTGGTTGGTTTGATGCGATTAATTGTTGTGAAAGAAAACAACCCAATAAGTGTGGTGTAGAAAAATATTTTTTTCATGATTTTTTTTGAAATGTAAAATGAAATTAGTTGTTAGATGCGCCAGGCGTTGGTGTTAAATTACCCATCCAAACGTTGCTGCCATCGGGCTTTTGCCCTTCGCTTTTACCACTGGTTTGCAAGCCAAAAGGATGTTCGGTGAATGTGGTATAAGTGCCATCGCTATTTTTTCTATACACACCCACAAACTCACCGCCTTTTGATAAAGCAAAATTGGTGTGAATTTGGCTGCCCACTTTTGAAAGTGTATCGCAAAAAATTACTAAAAATTGATGTGGCTGAATTTGAAAATTAGTGAGCTTGAATTTATTTTTAATACCGATAGTATCAGTTACATAAATATTTTCTTTTGTAAAATCCATCACATAGCTTGATGGGTTATACAACTCAATCCAATCGGTAGCTTTACCATATTCATTAGTAAGTGTAGAGCCTGTGGCAACAAACTCGTTGGCTACAACAAATGGATGAGTAGTATCAATAATTATAGGCGTTGAAACTAACGTGGGTAATGTAAAGGTTCTATCTTTTAAGCAAGAAGATAAAATTGCGATACTACAAAAAAACAGGACTGAATATTTTTTCATTTATTTTTTTATCTATTTAATTTATTAATCTATTTTAACTAGTTTTTGAGTTGATGTATAATTGCCTGCTTTAAATGAAACAATGTAGATTCCCTGTTTAAATTCAGCAATATCTAAAGCATAATTTCCATTAAAAGTAGATGCTGGAAACTCAATATTTTTCACCACACTTCCATTGATATCCATTACGTTTATCGTAATTTTATCTATTTCATTTGCCGATAAATTGTATTGAATATTCACTACAGATTGAGCAGGATTAGGTGATAAATTAACTGATGAATTGGTAGTTATTTCTTCTTGATTTATGGTTTCTTTATTGATAACATTTACCAAATTAAATTCGTGCTGTTGCCCATCATCAGCTACTTGCATGGCTAAAGCATCTATCAATTCTTCGTCGGTTGCATCCACATAATGCACTCCATTAATTACATATTCAGAATGTGAAGCTTCACGATAAGCACCATTGCATGATGTGTAAGTTGTAGGAACGGAATTTACGATAGCACCGCCCACACATTTAAATGAATAATAAAAATTAAAGTTTGTATTAATCGGCAAACCTCCAATACTCCATCCATTAGCTGGTAATGAACTGATAGCTTGTATGATACCATGAAAGCCAAAACCATTTGTAAATGTCCAAACTAATCTATAAGGATAAGTAGATGCTGCTGGAATCAATAAGGTTGGAATACCTTGTAATGCTGGGCTTGGCCAATTTATATTAACTTGCGAACAGTGGTTAGGAATGGCTGTAACAGTAGGGGCTATTAACGAACCACCACATCCCACAGTAGTACCTAATGAATTATTTGTAGTGAAAATATTTGAACCATTTATATCAGTATATTTTGCCCATACTATATAATTGGCGCCCGATTTTAATCCACCAATTATATAACTTGAAGTAGCAGTAGGAACATAAGTAAATACAGCACCTGTTGAATTTACTGCTTTCCAATACAATGTTATTTTAGATACATTAGTTAAAGATGGGAAATTAACTTTAATTGTAGTAGTGGTAGGATTAGTTAAAGAAATAGAAGGCGCCGATGCTTGAACACTAACCATAAAATTGCCACTTGAATTATTTACACCTGCTACTTGAAGATAAACATATTGCCCAGCTAAAGACGAAAGTGTAGATGGAGACAAAGCCAATGTTGCATTATTAGTTACTGATGTTCCAGAAGCACAGCCTATTTCGGTAAATGTAGGCGATGAACATGGATTAGGCGTTGATGCTGTATAAGCGGTTAAGCTGGTAATAAATGATGTTGAAGGATAGGTGCTTCTAATATAAAGTGTAATTGGATTTAAAGCTGGAACTTTAAATTTATACCATACTGTTTTTGGATTTGAACCAAATAAATTACATGAAGGTATTGGTTCGTTTGCTCCTAAATTGCTTGACAATAAAGAGTTTCCTGTATAATAAATTAAATTAGGACCATAAGGCGCTGTAGTAGCTGGACTATTAGCATTTGGATTATTATCAATACCACCATGAACTGATGAACCATCATCAAAGGCAGCAAACACAGTAGGTAGGCCTGCAATTTGTCCTGAATTTGCAGATGCATTTGATGCTGTACATGGATCATCATTGATTGGTGTTGTGCATATTTTTTTGCCTAATTGTAATACTATAGTATCAGCAGCATTCAAGTTATTAAACTTAGTATTAACCGTATTTACATTTGAAACCGAAGCCACATTCCATGATGCATACAAGCCACTATAATATTCACCTGTTAAAATTGATGTAGTTACTGAAGCATCAAAATCTGAATTTACATAATACACTTGTGCCGTATAATTAGCCGCTGTAAAAGAATTAATTGGTTTTATTTTCCAATAGCGATTAATTGTTTTTGATGAATCAAAACATGAAATATTAATTTTAGAATAATCATTTTTAATAGATGAAATAATTATATCGCCAGCCGCTGTAACAGCGTTAGATGAAATTTTTACAGGTGCGTAAGTGGTAGCATCTCCTACAGGAAAATCAACATTTACTAAAGTGCCAACAGGTATAGTACGACGCAACGACCCATAAATATAATTAGTAGAATTATAACCGCTAATGTTTCCACTTGTACCTATAATTTTATTGCCTGTAATAATTTTTCCTATTGTAAAATTAATAAATCCAGTAACCTGAAGATTATCTGAAAGAGTTAATCCTGCTGCATTATTTACCTCTATTGAGTTAATAGTAGTAGGCAATGCATCGCCTGTATTTTGAGCTATAGAATTATAATAAATATAATTTGCTGATGTACTAAAATTTCTTGCGCAAGTTTGAATATTACCTAATGCTGCTGATTTAGTAATCCCATCTACAGATGCAATTTTTAATGTTGCACCATTCTGTAAGTTAAAAATTGATTTATAATTTCCTGAAGATGCAATAGTATAACTACCACAATCTAAAGTTGCATTTGCATTTACAGTAAGTGTTCCAAATAAATTTATGTTACCTAATAATGTTACAGATGCACCACCATTAATAGTAATGTTGCCGTATGTTCCACCCGATAAAGTTTGATTTGAATTGATAACTAAATCGCTATACGGTGTAAGTGATAAGCCTCTAAAAATAGTATTGGTAGGTGCAGTAGCTACAATTATCCCAACTGTAGTAATACCCGAACCTGATGAAGTAATATTTGAATTATAGGCAGCTAAATCAACAAATTTATGAATTCTATTGCCTGATGTTGCACCTACGGTAATGTACAACTCAATACCAGTGCAAGATTCAAATCCTGCAATACCAGTGCATCCACCATTTGCTGTTATCGAACCTCGGCTTGTCCATGTGGTTCCATTATAAGAATATTTTAATAATCCATTAGTTTGATCGGCTATATACACTAAATCAACACCAGCAATATTTGGATCCTCATCAAAAAACACCGAACTATATACGTTGCCCGACGGAACAGTTAATAGCGCTGATAAAGTTTGTGAAGTTGTAGTTGGCAATCCTGTTCCCACTTTATTCAAAGCAGTTGATGACGAAACAATTAATTGCCCATTAACAACACTTGCTGCTCTAACATTTGATGAAGATAATGATACCCCATTTGAATTATTACCTATTGTAGTATATATAATTCCATTTGGACCGGTAGCCCAAATATCAGTTCCATTAGTTGTTACAGCACCTCTAATATTATTACCACTAATAGCAGTAGGAATAATTGTTGATGTATTTATTTCACCAAAATTATCAACTATACCAACTACTCTACCCACTATTGATGTGGCTACTGAAGCATTGCCCACCGATGCATTATATCCTGCTAAAGCTAAATACTGATGATTTGAGGAAAAGCT
This sequence comes from Bacteroidota bacterium, assembly GCA_046051225.1. Taxonomy (GTDB): domain Bacteria; phylum Bacteroidota; class Bacteroidia; order Chitinophagales; family CAIODY01; genus CAIODY01. The sequence goes on from JBJOOR010000004.1 coordinate 188,211, forward strand.
TAATGCCCCTTCAGAGCCTGCACTTCCACTATTTGTTAATGCATAATTTGTTCCTAAAGCAGTTGATGGCATAGGACGACTTCTTACAATAGTACCACTTGTAGAATATTCATCAATGGTTACTTGTGATGCGCTGCTGCTCAAAACAGAACCTGTTCCCAAGCGCAATACTGCCAAGTTACCAGGTATAAATGGAATACCTGTAATTCTAACATTTATTAATGAACGTGGGCTTTCACAACCGTTTGCAGATTGAGTTACCCAATATTGCGAAGCAGGATTTCCTGTTGCAGTAGTTGATGGCGTAGGTGCTGTGATGTTTCCTGTTCCGCCTGTTGCAGCCGTGTACCAAGTTAAGTTTGAACCCGTAGCTGTTAATGCTGATGCAGTTGTGCCTTGAGTGTAAATCACTGGAGTAGTTACTGTTGGCGCATTTGGCGTAGCATACACGTTCACATCAATTTGTGTTAATGGGCTTTCGCAACTGTTTGTTGTTTGCGAAACATAATAAGAAACTGCTGGTGCACCTATCGCACTTGTTGATGGCGTAGGTGCTGTGATGTTCCCTGTTCCACCTGTTGCAACCGTGTACCATAACAAGTTTGAGCCTGTTGCACTTAAAGCACTTGCCGTAGTATTTTGACAAAGATTTACGGTTGTTGTTGCCGCTGGTGCGGTTGGATAGCCGTACACATTTACATCAATTTGTTTGCGATTACTTTCGCAACCTGTTGTAGTATTTGTTTGCGAAACAAAATACGAAACCGCAGGAGTGCCTGTGGTGGCTGTATTTGGAGTTGGTGCAGTTGCACTGCCTGTGCCACCTATTGATGAAGTGTACCATAATAAATTGGTACCTGTGGCTGAAAGTGCTGATGCCACTACATTTTGACAATAATTAATCGGTGTAGTTGCCGTTGGAATTGTTGGTAATGCATTTACTACCACTGCTAATAATGCTCGTGGACTTTCGCAACCATTAACCGATTGACTTACATAATTATTTATCGTTGTTGCTGTTGAAGTAACTGGCGTTGGCGCTGTTGCATTGCTTGTTCCATTGGTTGAAACCGTGTACCAAAGCAAGTTTGAACCTGTTGCTGTTAATTGCAATGCTACATCATTCAAACAATAAGCTACTGGTGTAGTTACTGTTGGTGCTGCTGGAATAGCATATACATTCACATCTATTTGCGCTGCTGGACTTTCAGGACAGCCACCAATTGTTTGAGTAACCCAATACGATGTTGTTGGTGTTCCTGTTGATGTGGTTGAAGGTGTTGGTGCTGTTGTACTTCCACCTGTTCCTGTGGTTGAAGTAGTGTACCATAATAAATTTACGCCACTTGCTGTTAATTGAGATGCGGTAACTCCTTGACAAAATCCTATTGGTGTGGTTACACTCGGAGCGGTTGGTGCAGCAATTACAGTTACATCTATTTTAGCTCGTTGGCTTTCGCAAGTGCCATTGTTTTGTGTTACCCAATAGCTTGTAGTGCCTGCTGATAAAGCACTTGGCGTTGGTGCTATTGCACTTCCTACTCCACCACTTGCTTGTAAATACCACATCAAACTTGTGCCTGTTGCAGTTAATTGTGATGTTGTTGCATTCTGACAATAGTTTACATTTGATACCGTTGGAGGGTTTGGAGATGCATTTACATTCACCACAATTTGGCTTCTATTGCTTTCGCAACCACTCACTGTTTGTGTTACAAAATAAGTTCCAATTGGTGTGCCTGCTGTTGCAGTTGAAGGCGTTGGAGCTGTTGCTGTGTTTGCTGTTGTGTTAATTGCCGAGTACCATAAATTAGCTGTACCACTTGCGGATAAAGCCGATGCAGAATTATACTGGCAATAGGTTACAGGGCTTGTAACTGTTGGTGCTGCTGCATTTCCTTCGCCTATTTGTAAATCAAAAGTTGAAGTAGTATTAATTCCTGTTACCGAAACAGATGAAGTTGTAAAATTTGTTGTAGCTAAAGCATAACTCCAAGAGCTACCAAACATAGCAGCAATAACGTTTGCAGCAGTTATACCTCCATCCACATCACTCGATTGATAATTTACAGTTGCATTATAAACTGCTGGCAATGGGGCAGATGGAAAACTGATAGACCAATATCTATTCACACTTTTTGTAGTAGTAATACATGACGAAGAAAGATTTACTCTATCGCCCGAAGTGCTTGCTACTTGTATTGTTCCAGCCGTTGTAACCGATGGGAAATTTAAAGTAATAGAAGAATATTTTGCATTGCTACCTACTTCAAAAGTTATATTTATGTTAGTTCCTATTGCAATTGTTTTTTGTAAATTTCCATTCACAAAGTTTGTAGTGTTTGCTCCGCTTACACTTCCACCGCTTGCAATCATCATCACATTTGATGAACCTGTTGTTAAAACACCCGATGTTAAATTTAATGTAGTGGCTGAAACACTTGCTGTAAGCGTAACACCAGCCGAATTACTAATTGTTAAAGCAGTAACTGTCGAAGGCAAACCATCGCCTGTAACTTGCGCCAATGAACCATTATAAATATAAGTAGCTGATGAAGAATAATTTCTTACACAAGTTTGCACACTGCCTGTTGCACTCGAAGCCGCTATGCCTGCTGTGTTTGCAGTTTTTAATGTAGCACCACTTTGTAAATCGAAAGTACTTTTGCCAATACCATTGCTCAATATTTTAAATGTGCTACAATCAATTGTACCACCATTTTGAATGGTAATATTATCAGCATAAATATCGCCAGTTAATGTAAGTGTACCACCTGTAACAGTAATGTTATTGTATGTTCCAGCCACATTCGTATTACCCGAAGCCACTGTTAAATTGCCTTGTGTAGGAGCCCATGCAATACCTTTAAATGTTTGCGAAGCCGCAGCAGTTGCAACTAAAGTTCCTACTGTTGTAATGTCCGAAGCATTGCTTGTAATGTTTGCATTGTAAGCCGCTTGGTCAACAAATTTGTAAATTTTATTGGTAGCAGTTCCTGTAGCAGTTACAGCATACATTTCAATATAACCACTACAATTTACTTTTGCAATTAAACCCCCTACACCAATACCAGTAGCAGTTACAGCACCTCTTGCTGTCCAAGTAGTTCCATTAAAAGAATATTTTTGAATACCTGCTGTTAAGTCTGCCACATAAACTACATCCAATCCAGCTACTGCTGGGTCTCTATCAAAAAAAACAAAATCATATCCGTTTGTACCCGATGTTGGTAAGCCCGAAGCAGTAATTACATTTTGCCCAGTTGTAGTCGGCAAGCCGCTTCCAACAGCCGATGGCGCAAATACACCCGATGATGAATTCATGTATAATTGTCCGTTATAAATTCCAACAACTCTACCATTTGTTACCGTGCCCGATGTACCATTTGAAATTACTGTACCATTGCCAGTGTTTGCAGATGCAGCACCAGAGCCAAGTGTACCAGTTGGAAACGAAATAGATAAAACACCACCTTTGCCCGAACCACCTGCACCAGCCGACCAAATTGTTGTGCCATCGGTTACTGCATCTCTAATATTATTTGTTGTAAAAGGACCAGCCGAACCAATGTATCCTGTTCGTGTATCAATTGCACCAGCATTATTTAAAATACCCACAACCCTTGCTGTATTGCCTGCTGTAGAGGCTGTTGCGGCAATACCTGATGTGTTTACAGCAGCATCATAACCCACACACAATAAATATTTTGTGTCGGGCGATAAGCCCATTCTGCCTTCAGACGATGCATTGCTCGATTGCACAAATCGCAAATTATTTCCGCTAACTGCTGTTGGCATCGAACGAGTGCTAACGATTGATGTGCCTGATGTGGAGTACTCATCAATGTAAATTTTTGCACCATTGCCCGATGTAGTTACGGTAGTTTGGTCGGCTCGTAAAACCACCAAACTGCCTGCTGTAAAAGCCGTTTGCGCTTTTAATTGTGTAATGCCTAATAAAAGCATTACCGTTAAAAAACTTTTAAAAATGTGAAGGGTTGATTTCATTTTGATTTGAAATTAAGTTGATTTTTGTGACGCAAAAGTCAGCCTACTACATGAACCCATTCTTACCAAGCGATGAAGCATTTGTGAACAAAAAACATCTTTAATGTTTCCTATTTTTAAAAACAAGAGGTTTTGTTAACTTTAAATAAACCATTAAATAATTTTTGATTAACGCAAAAAAAATGAGGTACACTTATCCTAAAAATACCTTTGTAAAAAAAATTAACAAACCAATTCATTCATTTGTATGAAAAAAAAATTATTTTCTATCACGATTTGCGTTGCAGCTATTTTCAGTTTTTCTAGCGTATTAAAGGCTCAAAATATTGCTATTTTTAATCAAAATTTCGATTCAATTCCAACAGGAATTCTTCCAACAAGTTGGACGAATGGATTGCCCAATATAAATAGCAATGGTTGGTATGCAGATAGCACAAATTTTTCTACAGGTTATACCAATGCATCGGGGCTAAAAAATATTGTAATTAAAAATTCAGATTCAACTGGTATTTACGAATTATCATTTCCTACACTTTCTACAATAGGTGATTCAAATATATCTATGATTTGGAGTTCACGAGTTTCAAATAATTTTTTAACACCAGGGTCAACATTACCTACTTTATTATTTAGCATTAATAATGGTGTTTCTTGGGATACTTTGCATTATACAGATAATGCTGCTAATAGTACTTGGGGATTCGTAAACAATGCAACACCAATAAATTTTCCATCAAAAGCTAATAACCAAAATTCACTAAACATAAAACTTATGATAAGCATTGTAAATAATGCTAGTGGTACTTACAGAATTGACGATGTAAATATTTACAAAAAAAATATTATTGTAAATCCTAACGGTGTAAACGAATTAAATGTCCAAAACAATATAGCATTATACCCTAACCCTGCACATAATACATTGCAATTTATTAATAGCAATTGTGATTTGAAAAGCATTTCGATATATGATCTATCTGGAAAAAAAATAATCAGTTTTAATTCTAATTCCGAAAAACAAATGCTTGATATCAGTCCATTAAATCCAGGCAGTTATTTAATCAGTTTTATTAGTACGAATGGAAAAATCAGTACACAACGATTTATTAAAAATTAATTCAACTTTATAAAATAAAAAAGGTTGCTTTAAAAGCAACCTTTTTTATTTCTGATAAATAATAAATTTATTATCATGAAATCAAAATCAATTTATCTCTTTCTCATTTTAATTGCAGTTGCTTTAAGTTTAAAAACTTCAATTGCTCAAACTGTATTATTTCAACAAAATTTTGATTCCATACCACAACTAACTGTACCCTTAAACTGGGCAAATACATTAGCTTCAAACCCTAATAATTTGGGATGGTATGTGGATAGTACAAATTTTTCATCTGGCTATTCAAATTCATCTGGCATGCAAAATTTAGTTATTAAAAATGTAGATAATTCAACAGGGTTGTATACAGTTACTTCACCTTCCATCTCAACCTTAGGTTTTAAAAACATTACCATTTTATGGGCATCTAGAGTGTCTAATAATTTTACTACTTCAGGTTCAACAACACCAAATTTATTTTATAGTATTAATAATGGCGCTTCTTGGAATAACATAAGTTATACAGATAATGCAGCTAACAGTACATGGGCTTTAGTAAATAGTGGAGTTCAAATTGCACTTCCTATTATAACCAACAATAAACCTTCTTTGCAATTAAAATGGGAAATTCAAATAGATACTGCCAGCCAAGGCACCTACAGAATTGATGATGTACAAATACAAGGATTTGCATGCAGCAATTCATCATCTACCACTAATGCATCCACTTGCAACGGAACACCTTTTCTATTTAATAATAATTCGTACACCACAGCAGGCATACACACCACAATGCTTAAAAATTATTTGGGGTGTGATAGTTCGGCAAATCTAAATTTAACCATCTTACAAAACTCTACCACTAATATTTATGCTACCACTTGCATTGGAACTCCTTATATTTTTAATGGAAATAATTATTCAACGAATGGAAATTATACTATTCATTTAACCAACTATGTAGGATGCGATAGCACCATAACTTTGCATTTATCAATCAAACAAAATTCTACATCTGTTACTAATGCAGCTACATGCGTAAGTGTGCCTTATATTTTTAATGGCAATGCTTACACAACGGCAGGAAGCTACACGGTTCATTTAATAAACTATGCAGGATGCGATAGTGCTGCAACTTTAAACTTATCTGTTAAACAAAATTCTACATCTATTACTAATGCAGCTACATGTGCAGGTATACCATACATTTTTAATAATAATAGTTATTCAACTGCTGGAAATTATACTATTCATTTAACCAATTATGTAGGATGCGATAGTGCTGCAATTTTAAATTTATCAGTAAGTTCAACTTTCACTCCTTCAGTAAATATTGCGGCATCATCAGTTTTAATTTGCTCAAGCACCATGATATCCTTTACTGCAACGCCTACCAATGGTGGGCTAACGCCAACTTATCAATGGCAAAAAAATGGTATTAATGTAGGTTCTAACAATGCCACTTATAATTCAAACTCTATATTAAATGGTGATATAATTACTTGTTTAATGACTAGCAGTTTGAGTTGTATAAATTCAGGAAGTAATCCTTCAACAAGTAATTCCATTACAATTCATGTATTACCATCAAGCTCGTCTACAACTTATGCAAATATTTGTAATGGCATGAATTACCAATTCAATAATTTTAATTATTCATCACCAGGAGCATACACTATTCATTTAAATAACTATGTAGGATGCGACAGTGCTGCCACCTTAATTTTAAGCACCAATCAATCATCAACTTCACAAACAAATGCAACTATATGTCCGAACCAAACTTATAATTTTAATGGTACAAATTATAATGCAATAGGAAACTACTCTATTCATTTAATTAACCATGCAGGATGCGATAGTATAGCAAATTTATCATTAAATTTTGTTCAAATAAGTACAGGAATTTCCGCTACAAATTTTGGATTAACATGCCTTGCAGCACAGAGTAATGCTCAATATCAATGGATAGACTGCTACACAAACACAATAATAGTTGGTGCCAATTCTAAATCATATACACCCTACAAAAACGGAGATTATAGATGTATCATTAAATTAAATAATTGCTACGACACAACACCATGCATGAAAATTTTAGGTAATGTAGGGCTAGAAGAAGAAGAAATCCCAACATTGATAAAGCTTACACCTAATCCTACAAATGGACCATTAAAAATTTCATTTAATAAAATTGTTTCGGCAAAAATAATCCTAACAAGCATAATTGGTAACCAGCTAGTTGAATGGCAAGTTTATAATGAAGCGGAAAAAACAATGGATATATCTCAATTTACAAAAGGTATTTATTTCATTAAGATTATCTCATTTGATGAAGAAAGCCAAATCATAAAAATTATTAAACAATAAATTTTATACCAATTGACGATACAAACTTCGCACTAATCCATCAGCTAAACCAAACTTCGGAACGTAGATTTCATCAATGTTTGCCCAGCGCATTACTGAATTGTAAATTTGCAAAGCAGGCATAATCACATCAGCTCTGTCTTCCCGTAAATTGTATTTTATCATGCGCTCTTCCACACTCATTTTTCCCAACTCCTCAAAATAATCCTTTAAAACACTTGATGGCAAAGGCTTTCCATCCTTTCGTTTTGATAAGCCGAAAATTTTATTGATGTTGCCACCCGAACCAATACCTTGTAAATTCTTGAAATTTTTTGTTTCCGATTTTATAAATTCTTTAAATCGCTGCCATTCTTTATCATTCACTTTTTGTTTCAACATTCTAATTGTACCAATGTTAAACGATTCTTCAAAAACAGGTTTGCCATCGTTAAACAGCGTCAACTCAGTGCTTCCACCACCTACATCAATGTATAAATACGAATGTTCTTTGTCTAAAAAAGTTTCAATGTGATTTTGAAAAATCGTGTCGGCTTCTTCTTTTCCGCTAATCACTCTGATGTTGATACCAGTAAGTTGCTTTACTCTTGCAATAATTTCTTCTGAATTTTTTGCATCTCTCATCGCTGAAGTGGCGCATGCTACATAGCTTTCCACCTCATGCACTTGCATCAAATATTTGTAGCTGCGCAATGTGTTTACAATATCTTCTTCTTTTTTTGTTGAAATAAATCCGTATTCAAACACATCAAAACCCAAGCGCAACGGCACTCTTACCAAATTCAATTTGATGAATTGCGGATTGGCTTTATCAGTTTCTAATACATCACAAATCAGCAATCGAGCTGCATTACTTCCAATATCTATGGCGGCAATTTTCAAGGTTTGTTAATCGTTATTCGTTAAAAGTTAATTGTAAATACAAGCGCAAGATAATCAGCGAAAGAAATATTCGTGGCTAATTTTTTGTCGCTAAATATTTCATGATTTCAACTTGCGAACGATTTTTTTTCAGCCCATCGTGTGGCTTGTAATCGTTGCTCAAATGATTATCTAACACACGAGCTTTAACATTATCATGCCATTGCAATCGCAAAATTTCTTTTAATTCTTTTTTCAACGAAACATTATTAATCGGGCAAGTAGCTTCCACTCGATGGTCTAAATTTCGCACCATCCAGTCGGCTGACGAAATAAATATTTTTTCATCGCCACCATGATGAAACTCAAACACACGGGCATGTTCCAAGTATTCATCCACAATGCTGATGGCTTGCAAATGATGTTTTAATTTCGGCAAATCAGTCATCATACAAAAAATTCCACGAACAATTAATTTGATTTTTACCCCTTGTTTTGCAGCAGCATAAAGCTGTTCAATCAAAATTTCATCTGATAGTGAATTCATTTTCAAAATCATTTCGGCATGTTTTCCCTTCTTCGCTTGCTTAATTTCAAACTCAATTAATTCATTGATTTTTGTTCGCAAATTGGTTGGGCAAGTAATCAAATGTGTACATTCGTTAATCACTTTTTCATGCTCTTTGTGATTTTCTAAATACTTAAAAATTCTTTCTACATCAGCCATGATAGCGGCATTGGAAGTGAGCAAACAAAAATCTAAATAAATTTTTGAAGTTCGTTCATTCAAATTTCCTGTGCTTACAAAACCATATTTCTTGCTTCTGTTTCCAACCTTTTTTTTGATGACACAAACTTTTGCATGAACTTTCATTTCAGGAATTCCCAACAAAACTTTGATGCCTTCTTCTTCCAAAATATTTTTCCAATAAAGGTTGGCTTCCTCATCAAATCTGGCTCGTAGCTCCAACATCACGGTTACTTGTTTGCCATTTCGTGCTGCATTTATCAACGCATTCATCACTTTTGAATTGGGCGCAACACGATACGCCGAAATTTGAATGCTCTGCACATCCGCATCCATAGCGGCTTCGCGAAGCAAATCAATTAATGTATCGAATGAATGATAAGGAAAACTTAGCAACACATCTTTTTTCAAAACCACATCTGTAACTCGTGGCGAATCTTTAAAAGCCGCATGAGTAATGATTTTGCGAACAGATTTTTGTTGTGGAAAAACATTCGGAAAATCCATAAAATCCCGGTAGTTATGAATTCTTCCGCCTGGTATTACATTCTCTTTTGAAATAAATGCTTGTCGTTTGAACAAATAATTTAGCAATCGTGAATCCATTTCTTTATCGTAAACTAATCGAACCGTTTTTGCTTTTTTTCTCTTCTTCAATCCATCCTCAATTTTCTGAATCAAATTCGTATTCACATCATTATCCAAATTAATTTCAGCATCTTTCGTTACCTTAAAAATCCATGCATCAAATTGGTCGAAATCCATGTGTGCAAAAATGTATTTCAGGTTGAATCTTATCACATCTTCCAGCAAAATAATTTGCGTTTGCTTTGGCGCAGAAGGCAATATCACAAAGCGATTCATCACTCTTGTCGGAATTTCAATCACCGCAAATTTGTGCTGATAAGCATTCGTAGTTGACGACATTTGCACCGCCAAATAAATTGATTTATCACGAAGATTTGGAAATACTGGAATACTCTCAATCATCAGTGGAATGATGCTGCTGCGAACTTCGCTTTCAAAATATTCTTTTACAAATTTTTGTTGTGCAGCGTTTAATTGTTTTTCGGTTTTGATGAACACATTGCTGCGCTTCATTTCCACAATTATTTCGTTCCAGATTCTATTAAATTCATTTTGTTGCAACAACACAATTTGATGAATTTCTTCCATGATGCGTTTTGGATTTTTTTCCATGTGCATCTTCAAATCTGCCTTTTTTCCAAACTCCAACATTCGTGAAAGTGTGGCTACTCTCACTCGAAAAAATTCATCTAAATTATTGGAGAAAATTCCTAAAAACCGAATGCGTTCTTTTAGTGGAACGCTCTTGTCTGCTGCTTCTTGCAGCACTCTACCATTGAATGATAACCAACTTATATCGCGAACAATAAATCTTTTTTTCATAAAAAAATTGATTGCTCAAAGTAAAACTCTAATCGTCAAATCAAAAATGATTTGCATTATGTTTAAGTTAAATTTCCTAAAACAATATCAAGTAAAATATGTTTTACTCATTTAATAAAACTAAATGATAAAAAACTTTTTATTATAAAAAAACACTTTACAAATTCTAATTTTGCTTGATGTATAATTAAAGTTATGGAACGCAAAAAATTTATCAAATCAATAATCGGATTAACAGCTATGACCACACTTGGAAGTTTTAAAAATATTACCGACAATCTAAAAGAACAAGATGAGGAAATGCCTGTACTCTTTGTGGGGCATGGCAATCCGATGAATGCCATTGAAGACAATGAATTTTCGAGAGGATGGAAAACGATTGCAAAAGCGATTGCAAAACCAAAGGCAATTTTATGTGTTTCAGCGCATTGGGAAACCAAAGGAACCTTTGTAACAGCAATGGAAAAACCAAAAACAATTCACGATTTTGGTGGTTTTCCGAAAGAATTATTTGATGCTCAATATCCGGCACCAGGCAGCAAGTGGTTGGCCGATGAAACGAAAAAAATAATTACGTCAACCGATGTAGGATTAGATAATTCATGGGGATTAGACCATGGTAGTTGGAGTGTGTTAAAACAGTTGTATCCTGCGGCTGATGTACCTGTGATAGAATTAAGTTTAGATTACTCAAAAGATGCTCAATACCATTTCGATTTAGCAAAACAACTAAATAGTTTGCGAAAAAAAGGTGTATTAATTGTGGGCAGTGGCAATATGGTTCACAATTTTCAATATGCAAATTTCAGTGCAATGAACGATAGCACCAAAGCTTTAGATTGGGCTATAGAAGCCAATTCGCAATTTAAAACCATGATTGCTAATAATGATGTTAATCCATTAATTAATTACAAAAAACACAGCCGAGCATTTCAACTTTCGGCGCCTACACCCGAGCATTATTTGCCCATGTTGTATGCATTGGCATTAAGAGGAAAAAACGAAAACATTTCATTTTTCAATGATGAAATAATTGGAAGTTCATTCTCAATGACTTCTTTTAAAATTAATAAAGCATAAAATTAAAAAGCAACGTTTCATTTATGCTTAACCATTCCATTACATTTTAGTAACACTGCAAATCGACCTTTGCAAAAACTAAAATGAATTTTAAAAGAGAACTTGAAGTAGTTGTTATCAGTGATGTTCACTTGGGCACATATGGCAGCCATGCCAAAGAATTGTTGTGCTATTTAAAATCAATTCGCCCACACACTTTAATCCTCAACGGCGATATTATCGACATTTGGAATTTTCGCAAAAGTTATTTCCCTGCTGCTCACATGGATGTTTTGCGCCGCATTATGAAAATGGCAAGCAAAGGCACGAAGGTGATTTACATCACAGGAAACCATGATGATATGCTGCGAAAATACACCGATTTGCAATTAGGTAATTTGCAAATTGTAGATAAATATTTTTTAGAACTGGATAAAAAACAGGCTTGGATTTTTCATGGTGATGTATTCGATAATACTACCAAAGGTTCGGCAAAGCTACTGGCAAAGCTGGGTGGCAAGGGTTATGATTGGTTGATTATAATAAACAGAATGATGAATTGGTGTTTAGAAAAATTGGGAAAAGAAAAAGTTTCATTCTCGAAAAAAATAAAAGATAGTGTAAAAAAAGCTGTGTCGTGGATTAATAATTTTGAAACAACTGCTGCCGAATTAGCCATCGAAAAAAAATATGATTATGTGATTTGCGGTCATATTCACAAACCACAAAACAGAATCATCACTACCGAAAAAGGAAGTGTGCAATATTTAAACAGTGGTGATTGGATTGAAAATCTCACTGCGCTTGAGTTTAACGAAGGCGAATGGAAAATATATCAATACGAAGAAGATAAAATAAAAATCTTTTTACCCGAAAAAGAAGAAGATAATGAAATGGATTTTTTGACTAAAATTTTGGCTTCGTAAAACTCAAGTTATACATGAATACCATAAAAAATAAAATTTTGATTGCCGATGATGAACAAGAAATTCTTGAATTTCTGAAGTTTACTTTTGAAAGCAATGGCTTCGAAGTAATTGTTGCCAAAGATGGTATTCAGGCTATTAAATTAGCCAACTTACATACGCCAGATATTTTCCTTTTAGATATTGCCATGCCTAATCTTGAAGGAACAAGTGTGTGCGAATATTTACGAAAATCAGAAAAATTTAATACATCGCCTATTGTTTTTTTAACGGCCCGAAATACAGAAGAAGCCGAAGTAAATGCTTTTAAAATTGGTGCTAATGATTTTATTACAAAACCTATTAAGCCTAATGCATTAGTTATTAGAATTAATAAATTACTAGAAACAAAAAAAGAAATATCAACCGTAGATAATAGTACTATTCAAATAGGAAATATGGTGTTAAACAAAGATGCATTAACTATATCAGCTAACGGAAAAAATATTTTTTTAGCTAAAAAAGAATTTCAATTAATAGAGATGCTGGCATCAAAACCTGGAAAAGTTTTTACCCGAAAAGAAATATTTAATAAAATTTGGGAAACATCGCCAACAATGGGCGATAGAACTATAGACGTTCATGTAAGAAAAATTAGAATAAAAACTTCTAACAATTTTATTACTACTATTAAGGGTGTTGGTTTTAGAATTGAGGTTTAATCAAACAAATGTTTTGCTTAATGCATCACCACAGCAATGGTGGCTACACTTACTTTTACGCCTTCAATTTGATTTAATATTGAAATGCACGAATCTAATGTAGCACCAGTAGTTAACACATCATCTACCAATAAAATATGCTTATGTTTTAGCGGTTCTTCATTTAGGCAATCAAAATCGCTTTCCACATTCTTCCATCGCTCTAATCTTTTTTTTCGGGTTTGCGATTCTTTTAAATTCAATCTTACCAATCCTTTAGCTATTACTCGTTTTTGCATCAAATTGCCTAATCCAATTGCAAAATATTCGCTTTGATTATAGCCTCTTATTTCTAATTTTTTATCATGCAATGGCACTGGTATTATACAATCTACTTGCATATAATTGTGTTGTGTGGCTAATATACTTCCATACTTTTCGCCTAAATAAACGCCTACTTCTTTTTTGCTATTATATTTAAGTTGATGCATTAAATGCTGTATCATTCCATGTTTCGAAAACAAAGTCATGCTAGCACCATATTCAATTTTAGCCCTACCCATAAATTTTTCTGATACATAATTTACAGTATGCAAATGAAATGGAGTGATAGCAATATTGCTATCACAAATCATACACAATACTTTATTCCCTGCATGCAATGGCTTGCCACATCCTATACAAGGATTAGGAAAAAATAAATGAAAAGCTGAAGAGAGTATAGCTGTTGGTTTCATTTTTAGTAAATGAAAACTTTTACTTACAATTAAGCACCCACTTTTTCTTTGCGCTTAATTAATTGCTTTTTTATTTGGTCAATCGCTAAATCTAAAGCAGCTTCAAACATATTGCTGGTTTGGCTTGTAAACAAATCGGCACCTGGTACATGCAATCTTATTTCTACCACTTTTTCTTTCACAGGTGCATCGTTATTATCTAATTTTAAATATACATCTGCACGTTCTATTTTAGCATAATAATGCTCTAAATGACCTACTTTTTCGTTGATAGTTTCTACTAATTTAGTATCGGGTGTAAAATGGATGGAATGAATTTGGATGTTCATACTGCGCTGTTTTATGTGGTTATTAATTTATTGTTTTTAAATACAAAACGAAAGTACAATGATGATGATTAAATGTCAATAGTAAAATCGCTTATTTTTTTACGCTCGTGGATGAGCCTGCTCAAATGCTTTCTTTAATTTTTCAATAGTATTGTGTGTATAAATTTGTGTGGCTGCAAGGCTCGAATGCCCCAATAATTCTTTAATAGCATTCAAATTTGCACCTTCATTACTTAAATGTGTGGCAAATGAATGCCTTAATACATGCGGACTTTTTTTATCAATAGTAGTTACCAAGGTTAAATATTTTTTAACTGTAACATAAATAAAACCATCATAGGTTTGTTTACCATTATTAAGCACCATTAAATAATTGTGTGTGGCTGCATGCAAGGTTACATTTCGTTGGCTTATATAGGCTTCCATCATTGGGTTTAATGCTGGGTTTAACGGAATAATCCGCTCTTTATTGCCCTTGCCTATTACTTTAATTTGATGTTGGTTTAAATATACATTTGCCATCGTAAGATTAATTAATTCACTACGGCGCAAACCACAATTATATAATAATTCAAAAATCAACTTATCTCTTAATCCCGAAAAATCATCTGTAAAATTTACATTATCTAATAAATCTTCCATCCCTTTTTCTTCTACTACATAGGGCAATCGTTTTCCTATTTTGGGTGGTATTACTTTTTGCATTGGGTTTTTACCAATCGCATCTTCTTTCAATAAAAATTTAAAAAAAGTTTTTAGGGTAGATATTTTTCGGTTGATAGATTTTGCAATTATCTTATCATTCATCAATTCCACCAACCACGATCGAATATGTTGATGATTGATTTGAGCCAAAGAAAGCTCACCAAAGGTAGTTTCTAGAAAAAGAAAAAACTGCTTAAGGTCGTTGCCATAAGCAGTTATAGTATGTTTCGAAAATCTCTTTTCGTATTGTAAATATTGTAAAAAGCGTTCTATCATTATTTCATCAAAAGTAAATTATTTTTGATGAAATAACAATCAGTTAGTCTTTTTGTGTTCCGTATGTTTCACGAACGTAAATAGCCTTTAGCACTTCTTTTCTACGAACTACTGAAGGTTTTACAAATGCCTGACGGCTGCGTAATTCTTTCACTGTTTGTGCTTTTTCAAATTTCTTTTTATACTTTTTTAAAAGCTTATCTACTGTGTCGCAATCTTTGTTTGAAATAACTAACATATTATTTTTTTGAATTTTTGGGATGGCAAAAGTAAGTATTTTTCTAATAATTACAAATATTTTTAAAATAAATAAATGCCTCGTGCCGATACATAATTATTAAACTGATTTGTGCCAAAATAAGGATTAAACGGATTGGCTGTTCCATTATAAGTATAATCTGCAAAATTTCTGATAAATAATATAGAGTATGAATAGCGCAAGCCAAAGCCTATATGCTTGGTTGCCATAAAGCTTACATCGCCCACCCAACACACATCTCGTTTTTTAAAATAATCTATTGCACCTGGTGTGGCTTCGTGGTTTATTTCTTCGTAGGCGCTAAACAGCCTGCTTATGCTTATTCCGCCACTCAATCTGGTTTTGCCATCTTTATCATGGTATGATAATAAAATGGGTATTTCGGCATAATTTAAGGTTAAATAATAATTAGCATTTGGATTAGGGTTATTAAATATTTCATTGCTTGTCATTCGGCTGCCTTTTTGCGAATACAACAATTCAAACTGTATAAATATATTTTTTCGAAATATGGGAAATGTACCAAATGCACCTGCATTTAATCCTACCTTGTGAAACCCATATAGCTTATCGCCATCTACCTGCGAACCATTAAAACCTAGTAACAAGCCTCCTTCAAAAAAATTATTTTTTGATTGAGCAAATGTAAAAAGTGGAAATGTGAATAAAATGATGAGTAAATATCGTTTCATGTAATGTTTATTTGCAACAGCAAAGTTATCAAAAACCCTTTAACCATCAATATTAAATTTATAATGAGTTTTAAATATAATCCTACCACTTTAAAAAAATTAGAAGGCATTTTAGAAGAAGCCCGATTTATTGTACGATACGAAAAAGGTAATTTTAATGCTGGGCATTGCTTATTAGAAGATAAGCGCATTGTAGTAATCAATAAATTTTTTACTTTAGAAAATAAAATTAATTGCCTAATTGATATTATTAATACAATACATCTAGGCGATATTCAATTTTCAGACGAGCTATTACCTTTTTACAAAAAAATTACTTCGCTTAAAATAGAAAGCGAAGAGGCTTAATTTTTTTTATTATGCCAGTAATAGTGTAATAGCAGCATATTTGTTGCCAATCATCGCCCTACATAAAAGCATACATAACCATTATCAACTCTATAAGCGCCTACTGGGTTATAAGCAAATGTAGCTTCTACTATATATCCATTTTTATACGCAATTAAATTTGTAATGGTAAACACATCGGTGCTTGTAATGCTAAAATCGCATGGGGGGTTATTATCGTTGGTTATTAATAAATGAAAATTTGTACCTGCCAAATTTAATCTACCCAACGAAAACAAACTATTAAAATCGGCTTCGCTTAATGATGATTGTGTATTGCCATATATTTGTTTCCATATTTGTATCTGTATTTGTCCATAATTTCCAGTAGCACTATTTACAATATTGCTCGATGAATAATAAATGCCCGATGTATCAGAAGTTTTAGCCATAGTAGCATAATTGAACTGATTCTTATTATATACTTCGCCATTATAATTATAAAAGCAATTGCCATATACTTTTAATGCTTCTGTATGTTCCGAAATATACTTATGGTTTTTCGAATAGGCTTTTAACGAAATAGTATAATTGCCCGATTGATTAAATCTGTGTATTGGGCTTACCGAATCTACTAAATCTGTATTATCGTCAAATTGCCAACTATAGGTGGCTGCATCTTTCGAATCATTAGTAAATTTAACTTTTTCGCCTGTTATGGCAATTGTATTCGGTATTGAAAATACTGCTGTTGGTTTTTTTGAACACGATACCAACGCTGCCATCACAACTAATAAAAAAGTTACTCTTTTTATATTTTTAGTATCATTAATCATTCATTTTTACCACTTTATATTTTGTAGTTTTATTATTTTTATTTACCACCAAATAATACATACCAGCAGGCAAACCCGATAAACTATATTCCATGCGCCTGCATGTAGCCGCTTGGGTAGATACTTGTTGCCCTGCATTGGTTAATACCGTTACTTGGGCTTTTATATCATTATCGGTAAATTCTATATAAAATTTTTCCATAGTAGGGTTAGGGTATATGCTTACCGAAGCCACACTATCATTAGCTACTGCTATTGGCTTTTTAGTAGCTATTCGTTCGCCTTGATTACAATTACAATCGGGCATTTGCGGACAAGGGCATTCATTTACACAATGAAACTGCCTTGCCACTCTATTACCCTTAAAGTCATAATAATAGCTTATACCACACCCTGTGGTAGGGTGGGTATATTCTTGCTGTGCATATAGCCCCATTATATTGGCTATCAAACTTAAACATGTTATTACTATTTTTTTCATACAATTATTTATTTACTGCGATAATGAATTACGGTTTCAATGCCATTGCTATCGGTGGTTGTAAGCCATGTACCCGATGTTTTTAGCCTTAATATAGTATACGTTGTATTTTTAGTTACCTTTTCAATAAAGTTTGCTCTATTGCCACTAGCAGTAGTTTCATATTTATCTTGTACCTCTACTATATTTAGTTTGTTTTTATTATCCACAAAACTCCATTCGCCACTAGTTGTTTCATAATAATATTCCTTACCATTGCTTTCTGTAATAAAATAACTCGTTGTAAACTTACCTTCTTTTGTAAAGTTTACATTCGGGTATCGTAATTTATCGGTAATATCTTGCCCACCTACCGAGTAATAATTTATTTCTGCCAGCCTTATCAATCTTTGTGTTTTTGATAATAAGGTAAAGGTTGGCCCATCGGGGTATTTTTTACAACCCCATATACCACATACCATAGCTAAGGCTATTAATACTACTATTGTTTTGTTTAGTTTCATGATTGAAAAGTACTTATTTTTATTTAATTAACGTATATTGGTTTACTCGTTTTTTTATTGTAGGCACATTCCGAACGGCAACCCACTTTTCCCCTGCTTCAGACTTGAACAAGCAAGTTTTTTACTTATGGTGTAATCTTAAATTTATTGGCTCAACTAAATCGATAGAAATAAAAAAAGTTGTAATTATTAAAATGATTATACACCAAACAATTAAAGTGCCCATAGTATTTTTATTTTTTGGCCATTTATCAAATTCATGTACATAACCTTTCCATTGATCATTATGATGGAATATAAAATAATTTGGTATTGCAATGATTGAAATATACAATAATGCACATAAACCTGTGTTTTCAAGATTAACTATCCTTTCAGTACAAATAGTATAAAAATCAAGCACAGTAAATACAACAAATAATTCTAATACATCAATAGCTAATTCAGCTTTCCAATCGCTCATCCATCTTGATGGAGCTGCCTCAGAAAATTTGTACAATTTATAAAAAAGATAATAATAAGCTCTTTTCATTTTTCGTAAATATTTATTGGATTATATATTTATTGCTTCATTGCTCCGGGCCATAGTTGCCAGTATGGGTTAAAACTATTTTCTATATTTAATCTACTCTGATCTTGCATAGCACCATTCCATCCACCTGGGTAAAAAGCATCAATACCAAAATAAAGCGTTGGAGCAATAGGATTAATCCAAAGACCATAAGCACCCATTGCTGTATTTAATTCAAATTTCTCAGGCGATATCTCGTTATTTTGTAATGCCCTATAATCTAAAAATACACCTATGCCAACAGAAATTTTACCTAATAAATTTCCAGCTTTAGAAAGACTAAATGTACTTACATATTGATTACCATAGAATACTCCTCCACCCTGCCTAGCTACATATATTGTCCCATTGCTGCCAATTCTTGAAATCCCAGAACCAAATTCTATTGTAGAGGCTGCAGCTCCAAAGAACCAGTTAGCTTGTCCTTGATAAGTATAATTTCCCTCCATCACCTCCCAATATGGTCTTTCAGCATTTACATGATAAACTGTATTTCCTTTCTCATCTTTCGTTTTCCCCCCAGGTAAGTTACCATCCCTACCAGGATTATACATAAGAAAATATTTTTTTCCAGTAGGGTTGATATTACTTTTTCTATCCCCTCGTTGAGCAGTTGCAATTCTCCAATTTAAAAACTGATCGCCAGATGGTTCATATATTTCCTTATCTGTTAAATGAACACTTATATGATGCCCCGATGCATCTACACTTGAAGTAACAAGAAAATTAGTAGCTCCACCACTTCCGCCATGCGGTTCGTAAGGTGAATCGCCAGCTTCGCTTGCCGATGTTGAACCACTAGGCCCCCAACCCCAAAAAGAAACAGGCGGCGCAAAACCATTACCATGCCCCACAGCACTCCAACCACTAGGGTCGGTAAATTTTAATGGGTTATTAATGCAATAGCTATAAGCATTTAAGCCTTGTGTGCCGCCTTGGTTATATTCATCGGGGCTAAGCATACGGCCTAATACTGGGTCGTACATGCGCCCATTCATATTTATTAAGCCAAATTGTTTTAGGTGTTCGTGCCCTGTATAGCCACGGTTAAGCCAACTAAAATTACCATTCCAATGCGATGCATTGCTGGTATATGTCCAGTTTTGTGCATTGCGCTCTCTGCCCCATGCATCATAGTTTTGTTCGTACACTTTGTTGCCTTGTGCATCGGTAAGTGTAAGTATGCTGCCTTGTTGGTCTTTATATACATACAATAAATCTTGGTTGCCTGTATTATTATCTTCCAACAATATAGCACATAAGCCATTGCCGCCCGATATATAATTAATAGATACATCCATATTTTGATTTGCATTATAATAGGTTTCAAAATTACCTAAATAAGTTCTTTCTTCCAATATATTTCCAGCATTATCATTTAAAGTACTTTTTACACGGCTACCATCAGCAGCATAATCTATCATCATTTGATAGGCAGCTATAGGCGCAGCCACATTTTCGGTTATTACCGATGGGGCATCGAACGATGTGTATTGTATATTTTGATTAAAAGTAGGAATGGTAGCAGGTGCATTTTGGGTAGTGGGGTTTTGTACATAATCTACAGCATTATAATGATTGGTGCTATAGTAATAATTGCCTACATCGCTTTTGTTTACAATATTGCCTCGGCTAAAGGCATCATAGTTTACTTGCTGCGGTGTTAGCCCTGTGGTATTGCTACTCATAAATATTTGCGCTTGTGTAAGCCTTTGTAAATTATCGTAGGTAAAATCTTCGTGCATGCTTTTTATTCTATCATCCCGTTGTAATAAATTGCCTGTATTATAATCGTAGGTTAAATTCAAATCTTGAATAGATGATGATGTAAGTAATCGGGTGGGTATATTATACTGATAATCTATTTGCGAATGTTGCCCATTGCCCATGGTATAGGTTAAGGGTTGCCCTTGCCCATTCATGGTTTTATTTTCATAAATTACTTGTAGTACATTATTGGGCGCTGTATAGCTACCAATTGATGTTACTTTAGTAAGATAACCATTATTATCAAATTGGTTGCCTACTGCAAATCCTGTAGGATATTCCATTCCATCGGCATGCCCCACAGCATCATAATGAAAGCGGTTGGTACGTGGGTTGCCATTTATGATATTTGTTTTTTCAATTATTCTGTTATAACCATCGTATATATACGATATATCATTGCCATTATAGCCCGTAATACCATCTAATAAAGTAACAGGCTTGCCAAAGGCATTAGTATGGCTCGAATAATTATAGGTAATCATTCCTTCGGGAATGGTTTGTGTTAATAATCTGCCCAAGCCATCGTAGGTATATGTTTTTGTATTGCTATTGGCATCGGTTTCTTGTATTGTTTTACCAAATTCATCATATTGATAGGTAGCTAACCCCGAATTGATATCATTTTTCGAAATCAAAAATCCTGTATTGGCATCGTAGTTATAAGTGGTTACGGTTGTACCATTTAGTTTAGTGGCATCTTTTGCGCCAAGGCTATTGTATTCCGATGTTATATTGCCGCCATTGTCGGTTTCTTTAACTACAGCACCCGTAGCATCTGTTTCTATTGATTTTATTAAACTATTATTGGCATCATACGATTGAACAATATCAGTACCCGAACCATACAAATAATTATAGGTTACACTAGATGCAGGCGTAGTAATTTGTGTTACTCTATTATAATTATCATAAATATAAGATGATGTAATAGGTGTTTCGCTGCTAGTATGCATATTGGTTTCGGTAAGCGTTAATCCATTAGCATAAAAAGATTTATCGCTATAAATAAGTTGATTATTAAATCCTTCCGATTCGGTATGCACCGTTCTGCCAATATAATCTATGGTATTAGCTACATCGGGCGATATGGGCGATATACTAATAATTTTATACCTATTAAAACCAGCTATACTCCAATTATACGTTGTAGTTATACTATTGCCTAATGCATCAGTAGCAGTTGTTAATCTACCAAAATCGTCGTAGGCAAAGCTCGATGTTAGTCCATCGGCTTTTGTAATACTTTGCGGTATGCCATACATGGTAAAAATAGTACCAAGCGATGCACCATAATCGTAGGTTTCATCTACTTTATCAGTTGAACCATTATTAGTGCCTGTAGATGATTTAGCTACTAAAAACCGCTCGAAATAATCATTATTACTTACAGGATTATGTTGGTTTTCGAACACAAAATCATTTACCATAGTGTTATTACCACTATTGGTAATGGTTTGTTTTAAATTACCTCTAAGTGTATAATCAAAATTTTTAGTAATGGTATAGCTGCCCGATGTAGTAATAGAGCTTAATGGCAATCCATTATAATTATAGGTATTAGTAGTATTGGTGGTATAAGGTGCTTTGCCTGTTCGTGTAGCAGTACTTGTAATAGTAAGGGCTTTATTGTTTCGGCTGGTAGATATGCCTAAAGGCGAATAAGCACCAAACGAACCTAAAGTAATATTGCTTTGAGTGGTTATTATGCCATTAATACTTTGTGAAGTATGAATAGCTATGCCCGATGTGGCATCGAAAGTATGATTGGTGGTAGTGGTGGAAGCACCACTTAATAAATTACTTTCTGTTACACTAATGGTTTTTGTCCAAATATGTGGATGAATAGAATTGTTGCTAGTAAGGGGTGTTATACCATAGGTATAATAAGTAGCACTCGTGTTTTGATTAGCAACAAAATTAGATTTAAAAACACCGTATAAATTATTTTCGAAATATGGGCTGCCCGATAGCCTATATTCGGATATGGTTTCGAGATTGGTAGCATGATCACGACTAATTACTTTTTCAAAACCTAAGCCACCCTTGCCGCCCAAATGAATTTGATTATTAACATAAGTAAAAGTAGTGGCATTATAACTGCCTAAGCCATTGCTAGTTTGAAAAGTAGAAACACAATATTTGGGTGATTGTGTGGTATGAACAGGGTAATCGGTTTGGTTGCCGCCTGCTCCGTTATAATTACCAGGGGTATAAAAATTGGGCCCAATAGTTAAATTTTCATAACTAAATTTAACTTCGCTACCCAATCCATTTACAACGGTATTTAATAACCGCTCTTTATTTCCTGCGCCAAAATAATCAACTATAAATGTATTGGATGCAGAATAAGTAGTAAACAAAGAAGTTATTTCAGCATTTTTTGTTATTAATTTATGTTTGTCTTGCGCTAAATTAAATCTCAATATATCTTGTTTGCCATCGCCATTAAAATCGCCTACAGTAAAAAATTGTTCATTTGCAAAACCTTTACCTAAATCATACGGCAATAAATTGCTAGTAACACCTTTAAAGTCGATTCCGTTTGAAAAATAAACAACTGCTTGATTTAAACTATTAACATCAAAAAAATCGGTCTTTCCATCACCATTATAATCGGCTGGACTGCCAATCATTTCACTCTTATTTTGCAAGTACTCTTGCGGTACATTTGGAAAAGTCTTTCCTAACTCTAGATCCATTCCAAATGAGTAATGTACTTGTGCAACTTTGTTTGAAAAATAATTTCCACTATCATAAAAATCAGTTTTGCCATCGCCATTAAAATCGCCTGTTAAATAAAATTGCGGAGGAGTAGGACTAAAATTAAGTTCATTTGAAGAATTAATAAATTCATAATTGTTTGTACTCGAATTAAATACAAGCGAAATATGAAAGTATTTCGTATACCCTTGATTGCTTTTATGAATTTCACTTTTATTATCTCCATTCATATCAGTTATTGTTATAACATCATCCGAGTAAAAATCCAAAAAACCCATGTTTGTAGTTGGTGCAGGTATAGCACTTGCATCAATCAATGAGTTAATAACTGAAGTACCAGGTTTTGTTAGATATGATTTCTTATCAGAAAGTATTGTAATAAATTCGCTTCGTCCATCGCCATCAAAATCGCCAATTATAAATGAATGGCAAATATAATTTCTTACTCTATTATCAAAATCAAACATATGATTAAATGTCCTATTTAACATTGGGCTACCATAGCCAGTAGTATTGGGTGGCAACACTTGATTTACCATATTCATTGAAGTACTATTATTTCCATAATAAATATATAATCCTGTTAGCGATCCTGAATTAACTTGTTGATAAACAAGTATATCTTGCCTCCCATCGCCATCAAAATCACCCATACCTGCTATTCTTGAATTTGTAGGAAAAGTGATAGTTCCGGTTTGATTGAAATTAGACAACGAAGTGCTTTTTAATATTTTTATGTTTGTATTATATTCTTCAACAAAATCAACATCTCCATCACTCCCTGCATCTCCAGCATGATGTTGAAATATAAAATTTATCCCGTCGTTAATTAAAT
Source organism: Bacteroidota bacterium (assembly GCA_046051225.1). Lineage (GTDB taxonomy): Bacteria > Bacteroidota > Bacteroidia > Chitinophagales > CAIODY01 > CAIODY01. The sequence continues at coordinate 212,411 of JBJOOR010000004.1, forward strand.
AATCCTCTTGATTGTATACAATATCTAATGCATCTCTTTTAAAATCAGATGTTAATACTTCGCTTCGTCCATCTCCATCAATATCAGCACTATATACCTCCATTGAATTTGTAAACGAAAAAGTAGAATTCATGGCGATATTGGTATTATAAGAACTGCCACTCAAATCAGCATCGTTATAAATAAACTTAGTCGAGTTTTTTCCAACAGCTCCATTTTCTGAATTAGCACAAGTATTTTCAGCCACTTCAATCAAATAAGAATATAACAAATCTTTGCTATACACAAAGTTGTATTTTTTAAAACAATTGCCATCGCTGTTAATTTGAATATCGGTTAATAAATAATCCTGTTGCCACGATTGATTGGGTGCATCTCTATGATAAAATTTATTTTTATCAAATCGTTCTTTATAGATAAAGTTTATTTCATTATTGGGCAATACCAAATTATTCTCTTGCCCAAAGCCAGTATATTTTATTTTTGTTACCAAAGGTGTTCTATCAGTAATGGTAGGGGCTTGGTAATAAAATTCGATAAAATTGCCGCTAGGGTCGGTTATTTTATTTACTCTCCAAAATAAAATAATGGGTACAAGCGTATGTGGTGACCCATTTGTAGTTGTATTATTTAAGCTATTATAATTTCCATAATAAAAATTTGAATGAAACACATTATCATTAGAGCCAAATTCCATTTTTGTACCATCTAATGATACCACTGTCCATACTTGTGTAGCAAAAGTGTAATAAATATCAGTAAAACTTTGATTTTCGGTTTCGTAATGAGCCACCCCACCAGTAGCTGGTGTTGCATTATTTATTTGCACCAATCTTTCGCCATTTAGCGCAAATTCATCGCCATTAAAATTTGTAAAATTGGCTTGTGAATTTTTTAAGTATTTAGGGCCTAAAGCAATACCATCATGATAAATATCTCTGCCTACTCGGATTATTTGGCTCAAACCACCTATCGACCAACCATGCCCCACAATATCAGAACCATTAGCCGAATTATAGTTAATAGATAAATTGGGCACAAGTGCTTTTGTACCTACTGGTAATTCTATCGGAATAGAATAGTTAGCATTGCCAGCCAAATCTACAGTTGCTGTGCCTGGCAATACGCCAACTTCTTTTCTTGTATCGGGCATATATTCTGATAAGGCTTCGTGCGAATAAAGATGGGGTTGATAATTAACCTCTTGAGCCTTGATAGTATGGCAACATATAATCACTATTAACATAGCAATTAAATACTTCAAATTTAAAAGCCAATAGATGTTGAATGAATCAGTAAAGATTTTAAGATTTTGTTTCATAAGCTAAAAGTATAGCCACAAACATACTATAGCGAAACACGTAAAAACAAGCGTATTTATACGCAATTTTTTTTGATGAAAAAACAGAACAAAACTATTGATGGTGGCTAATAAGCAATATAAAATTATGATTTATTTGAATTTGTAAAAATCAATCTAACCATATATTTTTTAATTTTTTAGTGAGGGTTATATTTTTATATTCAACTAATTCGTTTTGAATAGCATAAATTGCAACGCCTATCGCATTTTTTACTTGCATCCTTTTAATAATTTTGCTTCTATAACCCTCTACAGTTCGTTGCGAAAGATGGATAATTTTTGCTATTTCTTCTGCATTATACTCTTCGCAAATTAATTCAATTATTTTTAGGTCAATCTCACTAAATTTTATGTTTGCTTTTTTTAAATAAGGCTTATAACAATTTCGGGCTATTAAGTCTTTTAGTTTAAAATATATTTCTGGCGAATAATATTGTTTATTCTCTCTAAGGTCGAGAATACAATTGCATAACTGATCAATAGTAACATTTTTTAATAAATAAGCATCTGCACCAGCCTCTAAAGTTCTTAAAATGGTATCATCTTTATCGCAATATGTTAGAGCAACCACCTTTGTTTTAGTTTTTTTCTTTTTTATTTCATAAATAGCGGCAATACCATCTTCTCTTCGTGGCATTGAAATATCTGTAAAAACAAAATCGGGTTTTAATTTTTTATTAAGTGCAATTAACTCTTGTTTACTATTGGCTTTGCCTACAATTTCAAACCATTCTTTACTATCTAATAGCGATTCAAGACCAACTAAAAATAATGGGTGGTCGTCGGCAAGCAAAATTTTTAATGGTGGATTATTTTTCAAGGTTACTATAATTTTAAGTTTGCAATTTTAATTTTTTATTTCGATAAAAAAAATATTTCTAAATATTTTAAAAAAATAACAATTGTATTTTTTTATTATTTGTGATTAAGTATTTTATAAAATAAGTCAATAAAACAAGAGAAAAGGTTGCATTGGTTAGTAATTTATTAGCAAAAATGCAAGTAGCCTTTAGCAAAAAAAACCGACCACCAATGCAATATTGATAGTCGGTTTTGGGTAGAAACGGATAATCATCCGTTTTTACATCAACTCATTGTTTTACGGAATAGTGCATACAAACATTTCGCTCCATTCACCCTCTTGATGTTGGCTATTGCCCCAACAACCATAGCCAAATACTTTTTGCCCAGTTAAGCCTCCATCAAAGCTTATGGCTTTGGGTGTTTTAGTTATCATTAATGTGGTGGGGCAAGCATTAGGCGATGGTGGCGCATCGGGGCTTACTAAATATACTATTTTACAATATGCCACACCATCGGGTTTGCCTCGGCGGCTAGTGCCATCTAACCCCATTTCTTGGCGATACCTAATTTTTATTTGATTGCCTACGCCTGGTTGTGCATCAATTACAGGGCGGCCATTAGGTCGGGGTGTTGGTACATGGTGGGTGCTATGTGGCACTATACCACACGATTGTTTTTGCGAATCTGTCATTACGGTATTGTACTGAATCTGTGTTTGAATAAACACTCGTAGCTTAGCAACAAATGCTTTTTTAGCGCTGTTTTTGGCTATGCGCTGCGTAGTGGTGGCATTGCGTTTGTTTTTACACAGCGCATAAGCCGCAGCCCATGTGCTCTGGGGCGTAGTAAGTCCGTTAAGGACAATTAAAATAATACCCCAAGCTACTTGGTTGGTGGTGCACAGTGAGATAAGATTCGACTGAAAATTATCAAAGTCTGCGTCTGGTGCTGGAACTGAATCCTTTTTTTTCATGACTTTGTTTTTTTTATTGTTTGTTAAAAATTAGAACTCTATTTGATTACATTTTTTCTATCAAAAACCTTGTTGAATAAGCATTGTGTATTTACTATACTTTAACTCTTCTATTTATCTTTTTAAGGTTTTTAAATAATAATTGCTTGCTTCAATATTAGTTTTCTGTTTCTTACAATATGTTTTTAGTCTTTCATTTCTTTTTTTTAAACCCTCTCGGAATGTTTTTAAATTCTCATTTCTTACCGAAAGGTTTGTTTAGAATATTTTTAAACTCTCTTGGAATGTTTTTAGGTTCTTATTTCTTTCCATCTAAACTTAAAAAACATCCGAATGATTTGTTTGGAATATTTTTAGAGTTTAAAAACATTCCGAATAATCTTAAACACTTTCCCTAAGACTTTAAACTTTTAATTTTAAACTCTCAACACTTTGTTTTAATGATTCAAAAACTAGTGTAAGCATTTTATTATTTTTTAAAAGAACATTATTTTTTTATTTTATCAACTGAAAATTTTTGTTGCAATTGATACTGTAAAATTATAGGTACTGATAGGGGGTTCGCAATACACAAAAAGGTGTAATGAAAACAACGTAGATAGATAAAGAAAAAGCGGCTAATAAATGGATGGCAAAAACCAAAAGTTCGATTAACAGCTAATTAATTGGTGCAAATAATATACTTGCTCACTATTAATATCGAACATAAAGCCATGATGAAAAGCAAAAGATAATACGCCAGCCGTATTGTGGCTATCGGCTTTAAGATGTAGTAAATTAATTTCGGTTTTTACAGTGCCTATGGCAATATGCAATTGGTCGGAAATCATTTTGTAGGAAAAACCACCCCACAACAAAGCAACAATTTGTTGCTGACGGGGCGAAAATTTTATTTCTTTATTTTCTTGCTGGCGGCTCATAACATACCTTACTAATGATTGTAAAACGATTGTACACAACTATTAGTATAAGATGCTAAAAAATATAAATACGTTGCAAATGGTTTAGTTACGCCAAGCTTTTATTATTGTTGCCCTCCAAAATTTTGAAAAGCGACAACAATACAAATTAACTTCTATGGGTTAATTAATGTATATTGTTTTACTACTATCATTAAAATTAATAAAGCAAGTGGTAATACTCCATAAATAATAACTCTGATTGTATTATTTGTATCATTAGTATACACATCTGTATATTTTTTTAAAATGATAGTTCTTCGTTTTTCGCTATACAGCACATAGCGTATAAATACTATTATTAATCCTAATACACCCATTCCAATATACCTTTTATTTCCACTTAAGTCAATTTTTAAAAAATCAATTTTTAAAAAATCAAATAAAACTACTGTCAACATAAATTGTGTAAATGCAACTGCAAATACCATAAATACACCATTAAAAATAGCGTCTCTTTTTCGCTTTTCATTAAAAAAGTAGGAATAACAATAGATAAAATCATATATATTCATTTTAGTACAGCGTTAAGATTTTAAAATTAAAACCGCTATTTGGCAAATTTGAGAATAAAAAGGGATAAAAAACAAAAAAGCACCAATCAATGATTAGTGCTTTCAGTTCTTTGCAAAGAAAAAGTAATAAATTATTTTTTCTTTTCTTCTGCTTTAGCAGGTTCAGCTTTAGCAGTTGTGTCAACAACAGCTTTAGCAGTTGTGTCAACAGCAGCAGCAGCTTCAGTTGTAGTTGCAGTAGAATCTGTTTTAGTTTCTTCTGTTTTTGCAGCTTGATTACATGCAGCGAACATTGCGCCAGCAACCATTAATAATGCTAATTTTTTCATCTTGATTGGTAAAAATTTTTGAATGTTATTGAATTATAATTCGGCGGCAAAGGTAATATTAAGATTTGTATTTTTACAAACAAATAACACATTTTTTTTTAATTCTTTTTTCGCCTGCTTTACTTTTCTATTTTTCACGAAAAAATAAATATACAGGCACCCCTTTAAAATTAAAGGCTGCACGTAATTGTTTTTCTAAATAATTGCGGTATGGCTCTTTTATCTCTTTAGGATAATTGCAAAACAAGGCAAATGTAGGCACTTGGGCAGGCAATTGAGTGCCGTATTTAATTTTAATTAAATGCCCTCTATGAGCTGGAGGCTGTGTAGATGCTACAGCTTCTTGCAATACTTCATTTAATTTTGAAGTGGTTATTTTTCTGTTTTTATTTTCAGATACTTCAATGCAGGTTTCAATAATTTTCGAAATTCTTATTTTTTCTAATGCCGAAATAAACAAGATGGGCACATCGGTAAATGGCGCTATTTTATCTTTAATAGTTTGTTCAAATACTAATAATGTGTTGGTGCTTTTATCTATCAAATCCCATTTGTTTACCAATATCACCAATCCTTTCTTTTTGGTTTCAATCTGCTTAATAATATGCAAATCTTGTTGCAAAATGCCTTCTTTGGCATCAATCATTAGCATACATACATCCGATTCGTCAATGGCTTTTACACTTCGTATTACCGAGTAAAATTCTAAATCTTCATGTACATTTTGTTTTTTTCTGATACCTGCTGTATCAATCAAAATACATTGCTTACCAAATAAATTGTAATGGGTATGAATTGAATCACGGGTAGTACCAGCTATATTGCTTACAATGGTTCGTTCTTCGCCCAGCAATGCATTTAGCAATGATGATTTGCCTACATTGGGTCTACCCAATAAGCAAAATTTTGGTAATTGGGTTTCTATTTTTTCATCTTCAACGGGTAGCAATCGCATAATATCATCTAATAATTCGCCCGTACCAGTACCCGAAATAGATGATAGCTGATGCACATTATCAAAGCCTAAGCTATAAAACTCGGCTGCATCTAAGCTTCTATTAAAATTATCTACTTTATTTACAATTACAATAATTGGCTTTTTGCTTTTGCGAAGCAGGTGTGCCATTTCATCATCTAATTGTGTAATGCCCGATGTTACATCTAATATAAATAGTATCACTTGGGCTTCTCGAATAGCTATTTCTACTTGTTTTTTAATTTCAATTTCAAAAATATCATCAGTACTTTTTACATATCCACCTGTATCTACTACCTGAAATAATCTTCCATTCCATTCCGATTCGCCATATATTCTATCACGGGTTACACCGCTTTGATCATCGACTATAGCTTTTCGGCTACCTGTAAGTCGGTTAAAAAGAGTTGATTTGCCAACATTCGGTCGGCCTACTATTGCTACTGTATTCATACCGCAAAACTACAATTTATAAAATTAAATTCGGTTTATTTTACAATAAGATGCTTTATGGTTAAATTAGGTGGTAGGTAATATTGTTTTTCGTTTTAATTCGAAATTTTGTCCTAAATAAACTTTTCTAACCGTTTCGTCGGCAGCTAATTGTTCGGCTGTGCCTTGCATTAATATTTTTCCTTCGAATAATAAATAAGCCCTATCTGTTATAGATAAAGTTTCTTGCACATTGTGGTCGGTTATTAATACGCCAATTCCTTTTGTAGCCAATTTTGCTACAATAGATTGAATATCTTCCACAGCAATAGGGTCGATGCCTGCAAAAGGTTCATCTAATAAAATAAATTTTGGATTAACGGCTAATGAACGTGCAATTTCGGTTCTGCGGCGTTCGCCACCGCTTAATACACTGCCCATATTTTTGCGTACATGGGTTAATCTAAATTCGCCCAACAACGATTCTAATTTTTCTTCTTGTTCTTTTTTAGTAAGTTTTGTCATTTGTAAAATCGACAATACATTATCCTCAACAGTTAATTTTCTGAACACCGAAGCTTCTTGTGGTAAATAGCCAATACCCATTTGTGCCCGTTTGTACATGGGCATCATTGTAATATCTGTATCATCAAGCATTACCGTGCCTTCATCGGGTTGCACTAACCCTACCGTCATATAAAATGTGGTGGTTTTGCCAGCCCCATTTGGCCCCAACAAACCAACAATTTCGCCTTGTTTTACTTCCACCGAAACATCATTCACCACTTTGCGTTGGCGATAAGTTTTCATTAAATTATGAGTATGTAATACCATTTTATTCGCTAAAATTATTGTTGCAAATTACGACAAAAGCATTCACTTTATTTTGCTTCTTTTAATCCCATTGATGTAATTATCCATTTTGTATTCAACTTATTCGAGTTAGAAAAATCTTCGTATTGTGGTTGAAACGAATCATCATCTATCATATCCAATGCATTTTCATTAAATACAATTTGCTTGTTGGCTGGTATTTGCAAAGTTAATCTTACTTCCTGATTGCGCCATTGCTGCCCACTTGGCTTTGTGAAATAATGAGGCAAAATTAAAATTGAATCTTTTTGCATCGCATTATATATAATTTCATTTGCTCGTTTGGTGGCTATTATATCGGTTGAACCTTGTGCCGATTTTTCGATAACTAAATGCATTAATGAATCTTTAGATGGTGCTAATTCAAGTTCAATATTTCCATTTGCCAATGTATCTAAAAAATTAAATTTATGGCTGCCCCAAATTCCTACATTGATGTTGATGTGGCGGCGGTGGCTATTTTGCGAATGCAACCATTCAGAATTTATATAAACTGTATTAGTATTATTTGGTGTAAATGCAATTTGTTCGGTAATGGTTTTATCGTGTTTAAAATCGGCACTTACTTTTTGTACCACATAAATAATGCTGATGATACTGGCAAACCAAACAATGGTAATAGTAGATTTTACCCACGATGAAATTTGCTGTGTTTTAAAAATCAATCTGATTAATTTATATACAATTACAACAATTGGAATAAACACCATACAACAAGTAGCTACCACCAGCAAGTCGGCATCTGTAGCCGAATCTACCAAAAAACCCAACGCTAATGGTGCTGCAAAACCAACAGAAAATAATACCACAATTAATGCAAAAGCTAATGGCACAAAAATCATTAATCCAAAAATCAAAAATATAAATGCAATAACTTTTATTAAAGTTCGAGCCACTTCGTGCAGTGTGTTTTTGGTAGTTGGGTTTCTAAATTCCGAGCCCATGCGCTCAAAATTTTGTTTCACACTTCCAGCTTCACGTTCTACATTTTTTTTAATATCATCAAATGTAAGTGGCTTGCCAAACATTGCCATTTTTTCGGCAGCCGTTTCGGCTTTAGGAATGGCAATCCAACAAATAATATAAATTAAAAAACCACCACCACCAATAAAAAATAATGCCGCCAAAGCCAATCGAATTAAAATAGGGTCGATACCAAAATACGCCGCCAAACCGCTACATACGCCACCTAATACTTTATCATCTGCATTTCTATACAATCGTCTAAATTGATTAGATGTACGATAAGTATTATCGGCAGATGATGATGAATTTGTAGATTGATTATTTTCTTCAGCAAATTCTTTAAACTGTTCGGGCTGCCCCATCATGGCTATTAATTCTTCAATATCTTTTGGCAAAATAGCTTGAGCGCCATCATTTATTTTTTGTTGAAATAATTCGGCAATACGATTTTCAACATCTAAATATACTTCGGCTGCCGAACTTGAATTGCCCAAGTGCATTTTAATTTCATTCAAATATTTTTTTAATGATTCGTAAGCAATTTCATCAATTTGAAAAATGATACTGCATAAGTTTATAGATATAATTTTATTCATGATTTTTGTTTTTTAGATTTTATTATTTAGTTGTTTTATCAACTGCGTATGCTAATTCTTTCCAGGTTTTTGTCATCTCTTTTAAAATTTTTTCGCCATCATCAGTAAGTTGGTAATATTTTCGAGGTGGCCCTGTTTTCGATTCTTCCCAGCTATATTTTAATAAACCATCATTTTTTAATCGGGTTAATAATGGATATAGCGTTCCTTCAACTACCAGCATTTTTGCTTCTTTTAGCGAACTAATAATATCAGAAGCATACGATTCGTTTTTTGCAATAATGGAAAGAATACAAAACTCTAAAACCCCTTTCCGCATTTGCATTTGAATATTTTCTGCATTCATAATTTTGTATGTTTTGTTTTAATTACGATGCAAACATACAAACATTTTAGTACTATGCAATACATAGTACCATATTTTTTTAAAATAATTTTATTAAGAATTTTTTTAGCGCTGACTAAATAATTTTTTTACTTTTGAAATCGTTATCATTAAAATACATTTTACAATGAAAAAAATATTTGCCACCATTATTCTTGTAGCTACATTTTGTAGCATAGTACCATTTACAGCTTCGGCGCAGCACGATGAATTTTTAACTGATTTAATTAATTTATGGAATAATCATAAATACGAAAAAGTATATCAACCTTTAAAAGAATACAAAGACAGTAAAAAAATACAGAATGATTTTGAAATGGATTATATGATTGCAACTAGTGCAGCTCGTAGTGCTGGCGAAGATCCAAAAGAAGTTAGTTCATTAATAAATGATTTATTGGCTAATTATAAATTTAAAAAAGACGACCAAGATTATATCAGAAATCAAGATGGAATGGGCAAATACGAGAAAGGAAAAAATACAAGAATGGATGCTGAACATATTGGCAACAGAGGCAAATCTGCCGATGCAACAAATAAAGAAGTACCAAAATCGCTAGGAAAAAATACTGATAAAACAGAAACCAAAGAAATAAAAGAAGTGGGCAAAAAAGAAATGGTAAAAGAAGAAATAAAAAAAGATGATGAACCTGTGAAAGACGAAGTGAAAAAAGAAGTAAAAAAAGAAGAAATAAAAAAGGAAGCGAAATTAGTGGCAAAAAAAGATGGCGATAACAAGCCAACAGAAATTATAAGAAAACCAAATGTTACACAAATAGTTAAAGGCGATAAAGTAATTACAGTAATGGCTGGTCACAGCTATTTTGTACGTGGCGATACAATTATAGAAATGCCACCTGTAAAATCATTTTTAAAAAAATAATCAAAAGCCTTTCGGAAATTTCTGAAAGGCTTTTTTTTGTAGATACCGAAACAAAAAAGAAAATTCATTTTAACAAAATTATACTTTCATTTTTATGAAAAAAATATTCTACGCTAGTTGCTTAGGCTTTATTGTTTTCGAAATTTTAAATGTATATTTTATTATGCCTTTTCCGGGCAGCCAACGCATCAACAGCATTGCTGTGGCTTATTTGCTGTGTAGCTATAGGTGGTTGTTTAGGGTTTTATTTTTTGTAGGACTGGTTGCAACCATTGTTCATACGTATAAAAATTCGGCATGGTGGAAACCTACTTTAATGCTACTGCCAACCCTTAGCATTGTGTATTTGTTCAACTTTAAAATGAGGGCTGATAAAATGTTTTATCAAACCCAAAATTTACAAATGGTAAATGTTGCTAACAACAAAATAGCCGATGAAAAATTAGTTGTTGGTGTTGAAATAAATGGGCAAGCAAAAGCCTACCCGATTCAATTAATTGCTTATCATCATCAAGTACAAGATTCGATTGGTGGGCAACCTGTGATGGTTACTTATTGCTCGGTGTGCCGCACGGGCAGAGTGTTTCAGCCTATTGTAAATAATAAATTTGAAAAGTTTAGGTTGGTAGGCATGGACCATTTTAATGCTATGTTTGAAGATGAAACCACTGGTAGTTGGTGGCGACAAGTTACTGGCGAAGCCATTGCAGGCAAATTAAAAGGGCAACATTTGCCCGAATTATTTTGCACACAAACTTCGCTACATGAGTGGTTAATGTTGCATCCAACCTCATTAATAATGCAAGCCGATGAAAAATTTAATAAGCGATATGCAGGGTTAGCCGATTACGAATCGGGCGTTGACAAAAGTTCGTTAGAGGGCACCAATTCTGCATCGTGGCAAGATAAATCGTGGGTAGTGGGTGTGGCTTTAAAAAGCGGAGATGCTAAAGCTTACGACTGGAATAGGTTGAAAAAAGAAAAAATAATTTTGGATGAAATTAATCATCAACCCATTGTTTTGGTTTTAGCTAATGATGAAAAAAGTTTTTTTGCATTTCAACGTCCATCGGCCGACGCAATATTTACTTTGCAAAACGACTCCATTATTTTCAATCAAAAAAAATATTCGTTGGCTGGTATTGGTGCCGATGATGCCACTATTAAACTAACGCCAATAGCGGCTGTACAAGAGTTTTGGCACAGTTGGCGCACCTTTCATCCTACTACATTACACTATTAAAAATCAAATTTTAGCATGAAAAAAAACATACTTCTTTTTTTGTTCCTTGTTGCCGCTTATCCATTATATGCAGCCAACAACGATGGCAGCTATTTAATTCGCTGCAACAATAAATTAATTGCCACCGTAATGGAAGATTTGTTTGTGCCACCTGTAGCAAGCCGTGTGCATGTGTATCCTAATATTGCAGCGTATGAAGTGTTGGCAATGGGCAACCCACAATTAATTTCGTTGAGTGGGCAAATAAAACATTTACCCAAAATTTCATCGCCCCACGAAAAAATAAATTATTCGATAGCCGCCGAAGAAGCCTTTTGTGTGGTTGCAAAAAAATTAGTTTTTTCGGAATACATGATTGCCGATTTTGAAAAAGTAGAAATGACAAATTGGAAATTGAAATTAAAAGATTCAACGTTAGTAAGCCATTCTATTGCCTATGGTAAAACGGCTGGTGCCGAAATAATTGGATGGATGATGAAAGATAATTACACCACTGTAAAAACCTTACAACGCTATGTAATAGCCGATAGCCTTGGTGCTTGGAAACCTACATCGCCCGATTATGCCAATGCGCTAGAACCTAATTGGCCATTGATGCGTCCATTGGTTATGGATTCGGCTTCGCAAATAAAACCTAAGCCCAATGCAGCTTATAGCGAAGATAAAAATTCGGTGTATTATAAATTGGCAACTGAAGTATATGAGCAATCGAAAAAATTAGATTCCATTCAAAAAACAATTGCTTGGTTTTGGGATTGCAATCCAAGTATTTCTTATCCCAAAGGTCATGTAACTTATTATGTACATAAAATTTCGCCAGGCGGACATTGGTTAAACATTACAGCGCAAGCTTGCAAACGATTACATTTTGATGAATTAAAAACAGCCGAAAGTTATACGCTGGTGGCAATGGGTTTATACGAAGGCTTTTTAAGTTGTTGGACACAAAAATATATTGCCAACTCCATTCGCCCCGAAACCTATATCAATAGGCTTATTGATGCCAAGTGGTCGCCATTAATTCAAACTCCACCGTTTCCTGAATACACCAGCGGACACAGTTGCATTTCGGCGGCATCAGCTAATATTTTAACGGCATTAATTCCACAGCCTTATTCATTTATTGATTCATCCGAAATGTATATCGATTTGCCACCTCGAAGTTTTCATTCGTTGTTAGACGCAGCCGCAGAGGCTTCTGTGAGCCGCTTTTATGGCGGTATTCATTTTATGCCTGCCTTAAATAATGGAGCAGAGCAAGGCAAAGCGGTAGCTAATTATATTCTCAATCACATTCATACTCGAAAAAAATGAAACAAAAATCAGCGTTAGTTTTTCTGTTGGTAATTTTTAGCTGCATAGCTGTAAGCCAAGCGCAGCAACCCCTTTTCACATTAATAAAACCACAGCAGAGCAATATTAATTTTGTGAATATTATTCGTGAATCGAAAGACATCAACATTTTTAAGTACGAATATTTATACAACGGCGGCGGCGTTGCTATTGGTGATATTAACAACGATGGCTTGCCCGATATTTATTTTAGCAGCAGCTTCAACAAAAATAAATTGTACTTAAACAAAGGCAATTTTGTGTTTAAAGACATTACCGATTCGGCTAAAGTGGCTGGTGGCTTAGGTTTTAAAACAGGTATTACCATGGTTGATATTAATGGCGATGGCTGGTTAGATATTTTTGTTTGCCGTTCGGCTGTGGCTGATACCAGCTATCGCAAAAAATTATTGTATATCAATAATGGCAATTTAACATTTACCGAAAGTGCAAAAGCGTATGGCTTAGATGATGCCAGCTACTCTTCACAAGCCTATTTTACTGATTTTGATAAAGATGGCGACTTAGATTTATTTTTATTAAATCATCCATTTGAAATAAATGCAGCCAACAAAATTAGTTTGGCTTACAACAAATTGGGGGTATTAGAAGCACAAAAAGATACCACTCGAAAATATGTAAGCTATCGCTATTTCGAAAACAACAACAATCATTTTACCGATAAAACAATTGCCGCAGGGCTTGGTACGTATGCCTTTGGGCTAAGTGCTATTATTGATGATTTTAATAAAGATGGCTACCCCGATATTTATACTTGCAACGATTATCACGAACCCGATTATTTATTTATCAATAACAAAAATGGAACTTTTACAAATCAATTTGATAAATATTTTAAGCATTGCAGCTATTCGGCAATGGGCAGCGATTATGCTGATATAAACAACGATGGCGAACCCGATTTGATGGTGGTAGATATGCTGGCTGAAACTAATCAACGCCAAAAACAATTAAAAGGACCAGGCAATTACGATTTGTTTTATAAGCGTATAAAATATGGCTTTGGGGTGCAGTATGTAAAAAATGTGTTGCAATTAAACAACGGCAATCAAACCTATTCGGATGTGGCTTATTTGGCTGGAACAGCTTTTACAGATTGGAGTTGGGCGCCTTTAATTGCCGACTTTGATAACGATGGCTTGAAAGATATTTATGTAACCAATGGCTACATGAGAGATGAAACCGATATGGATTTTACCGTGTTTCGAGCCGATTCAGTTCGAAAAGCATTAATTAAAACCGAAACCAACATGGATGCTATGGCAGTATTGGGCAACATTCCGAGCAATAAAATCAATAATTATTATTTCAAAAATAATGGCAATTTAACATTTGATAATCAGTCGGTTCAATCGGGTACGGGTATCCCATCATTCAGCAATGGTGCGGCTTACGCCGATTTAGATAACGATGGCGATTTGGATATTGTGGTAAATAATATTTACGATACGGCTTTTGTGTTTAGAAATAATACAGTTGAAAATGGTGGCAGCAATTTTATTCGTTTTAAATTAAAAGGAACAAAAATGGACAACGAAGCCTTTGGAACTATTGTAAACATTGAAACTGCTGATGGGAAAAAACAAACACAACACTATTATCCCACCAAAGGTTTTTTATCGTGCCACGAACATGCGGTGCATTTTGGCATTGGAAAAAATACAACTGTTAATTTAAAAGTAACTTGGATGAACGGAAAATCGCAAATCATCAATGGCTTAGCTGCCAACAAAATGTATGAATTGGATATTGCAAATGCAACTGCCGATAATTCAACCACACCTGCTACAAAACCTTATTTTACAGATATTACAGCCAGCACCAACATTAATTATTTACAAAAAGAAAACAGTTATATCGATTTTAAATTAGAACCACTTTTACCACATCAGTTTTCGCAACAAGGACCCTGCATGGCTGTAGCCGACATTGATGGCGATGGAAAAGATGACTTTTTTGTGGGTGGAAGCAAAGATAACGAAGCTGTAATTTATGCTCAACAAGAAAATGGAAAGTTTGCAACCCTTTCCCAACCTGCACTTGCAGCCGATAAAAAATATGAAGATGTGGGTTGTGCATTTTTTGATGCCGATAAAGATGGCGATAAAGATTTGTTGGTGGTAAGCGGCGGCAATGATTATCCGAATCAACCAACGATGTATCCAATACGATTATACAACAACGATGGTAAAGGAAAATTTACAAAAAGCGATGCCATGCCATTGCTTTATACCAGCGGCAAAGCTTTAGCCATAGCCGATTTTGATAAAGATGGTGATGACGATATTTTTATTGGTGGCAGAGTAATGCCGGGGCATTATGGTTTGTTGCCCGAAAGTTTTTTATTGCAAAACAACAACGGCAAATTTTCGAACAATACTTTTAGTGCGTTGAAAAATGTAGGCATGGTAAGCGATGCAGCTTGGTGCGATGTAGATAATAATGGTTTTGTAGATTTAGTGTTGGTAGGCGAATGGATGCCGCTAACTATTTTTTTAAATCACGATGGAAAGTTGGATACCACTGCGCTAATAAACGAACACAGCTATGGCTGGTGGAATTGCATTACACCAATTGATATAAACGGCGATGGAAATATTGATTTAGTGGGCGGCAACATTGGCTTAAATACACGATACAGAGGCAACGAAGATAAACCTGTAACGATGGTAGTTAGCGACTTTGACAACAATGGTAGCACAGATTGTGTAATCAGTTTGTATTACAACGATGGTATCAGCCATCCATTTGCATTACGTGATAATTTATTAGACCAAATGAATTTTTTGAAAAAGAAATTTTTGCGCTATAAAAATTATGCTAATGCTACTATTAATGAAGTGTTTACAGCCGAGCAATTAGCCAAAGCCAATAAATACAAAGCCAACAATATTACCAATACTATTTTTTATGGCGATGGCAAAGGCAATTTTTCGTTGCAAATAATGCCACCCAAAGCACAAGTATTTCCAATTAATGCCACTGTGCCTTTCGATTTTGATAAAGATGGAAAAGCAGATTTGTTGATAGCTGGCAACGATTACGCAACCGAAGTAGAATCGGGTAGAAACGATGCAGGTGTGGGCTTAGCCATTAAAAATGTAGGCGGCGGAAAATTCAAATCATTTGCACCAATCGAAAGTGGATTTTTTACATCTGGCGATGTAAAGTGCTTAAAACCCATTACTATCAACAATCAGCCATGCATTATTGTAGGCAAAAATCAAGATAAAATTCAGGTGTTGAAATGGCAACAATAAAATTTGTTAGCGAAACAAATGTATCCCGAAATTATTTTACACACCGAACGATTATTGCTGAAAGGCATTTCGCCACAAGTGATTCATCATTTATTCATCACCAAAAGCAAAGAAGAAATTATTGCTTTTTTTGGATTTGATGAAGATGGATTTTTGCATTTAAAAAACATGCATGAAAAAGGAATGGAAACTTTTAGCATTTCGGTGTTCTTTTTTTGTTGATTGATAAACAAACCAACTTGCCTATTGGCGAATGTGGCTTTCATACTTGGAACAAAAAACACAGCCGAGCCGATGCTTTTTATTTATTGCGCCACGATGTTGATAAACAAAAAGGATTGATGAGCGAAGCATTGCCTGTGGTATTAAAATATGGATTTGAAGAAATGAAATTGCATCGCATAGCCGCCATGATTGCCGATTGGAACACGGCTTCGAAAAAATTGTTGCTTAAAAATAATTTTAAAAAAGAAGGAACGCTTCGTGAAGATTATTTTTTTGATGGCAAAAATGAAGATTCCGATTGTTACTCGTTGTTGAAGTGGGAATGGAAAGCAAATTGATGATTGTTGATTAATGATAGATAATTAAAAAAAGATTCGCCAAGTTGTAAAACCCAACGAATCTTTTTTATGATTTTGTATTGCCAGTTTCTAATACCAAGAAACCAGCAAAAAAATTAACCTACCACCACACTAATCGGGTCGTTGAAATTGCTTTGTGGCTAATTTCTCGAATGTTGAATAACTAATTTTTTATTTAGGCTCATTTGTCCCGATGAAAACTGAATAATGTAAACACCATCATCAATATTTACAGAAGAAATACTGCCACGATTTTCTCCTTCATGTAGTAGTAAAGTTGATTGTTGAATTAGCTTTCCCGTTAGGTCAAAAATATTTATCAATACCCTCTCTTGAACTTCCGATGATATTTTAAAATAAAATTTTCCATCTGAAGGATTAGGGAAAATAATTAATTCGGATTTTACATCAATATTATTGGTACCACTTATAATTATTGGTAAACAATTTGAAGTATCTGTACATCCATTTTGAGTTATTATTGCCGCATAGCTGCCAGATACAGTAACTGTTAAACTTTGACTAGTTGCTCCAATAATTATCTGGTTATTGTTACAATTTAACCATTGATAGCTGTTGCTTGCTGTTGCGGTTAAAGTATTTCCATTTTGACTAATTGTTATATTAACAGGAGTTACACTTAAGTGTAGTGTTATTAAGGAATCACAACCTAAGTAATTGATTAAATGATGTGTGTAAATTCCTGCGGTATTTAAAATTGAGCCATAAAAATTATAATTACTTCCTTGACAAATTGTAATGGACTGCGTTGAGCTACTTGTAGGCAATAGAACCAATGATAAGACTATCATTGAATCACAATTGTTGTGGTTGTTAAGATGATGAGTATAAGTTCCTGCTGCACTTAAAGGGGTGCCAAAGAAAATATAAGTTGAACCACTGCATATAGTATGAGTAAACATATAAGTAGAGGCTTGCTTAACAGTTAATTGAAGAATGATTACACTATCACAGCCATTATGATTCAACATTGTATCATAATAATTACCAGCAGCTTTGATGTAATGGTTTTTGAAAAATATACTATCAGTACTACAAATCACTTTATGCAAATAAATGGGATAAGTCATTGGATAATGTAACAACCAAATTCCAAATAGCGAATCACAACCAAAACGATTGACTGTGGTGTCATAATAAATTGCATTATTGTGCCTGTATTGCCCATTGAAATACAATGAATCACCATAACAAAGCCTTATAGTTTTATAACCAGACGATGTGGTGGGATTAATTCTCAAAATTAATGTAATGAATGAATCGCAAGCAATGTACGAGGCTAATGTATCGTAATATATACCTGATAAATAAACTCTATGATTGTTAAAATAATAACTTTGATTAGAGCATATAGTATCTTTAATCGTGTCTCTTTTGACTGAATTTACTGTTAAGTTGAGCGTTACTAATGAATCACACCCTACATGATTGATAAGTGCATCAGTATAAGAACCAGTTATGCTATAATATTTTGAATGAAACCTGTATGGGTGATTACTACAACAAGTACTATTAAAACTGTAAAAACTGGGTGTGTTTATATCTAATTGCATAGTTAAAATAGAGTCGCAACCAAACAAACTGGTAAGGGTATCATTATACCAGCCAGCAGTTTTTAAATAATGTTGGTTAAATAACATACTATCACCAATGCAAATTTGCTGATGAATGGTATCATAAACTTGATTTGCTTTTTTAATAATGACCTGATTGGAAGTATCAGTTAAATAGGCATTTATACATGGAGAAAAGCTGGTAATAATACATCTGATTGTATCATTATTTGCAATTGTATTTGAAGATAAGTTGCTTGAATTGAATCCTACATTTGTTTTATTCTTTTGCCATTGATAATTTGAGATGGTTCCCTGATTGCTTAATTGAATGCTTAAATTTACCGTGGCAGCATTACACAATATTTTAGTGGGCGATAGTATAAATGCAACTGGGTTTGAATTAGGGTAAATAATTAAATTATCAATGCCATAAATTGTTGTATCGGGCGGATTAGTTGAAGTTACCCTTATTGAATATTGTTGACTACTTATTAAATTAGTGGTTAAGTGTGCGGTAAGTGTATCACTATGCACAGTTGCTATTGTTCCAATATTTGTTGGATTGTTAAAACTTCCATTCACATCACTTAATTGTGCAGTGAAAATATTTCCAGTATTAAACTGACCTATAACATTTAATGGAATCTTGATAGTATCACCAGGGCATCTGGCTTTCAAACTAATAGGATATAGTGCAATTTGATGGCCAGGATTAAACTCCCACCAATCAGCATCATAACTGCCTACTAATGAATCATTTCCTAACCCCATGAAAATTCTATTTTTAATTTGCATAACTATAGGCTTGTTTCTTTTTATACCAGGAAAATCAGGTAATTTTCTCCATTTATCAGTTGCTGGATTATACTGCCAACATTCTTTTGAAGCATGTGTTTGAGGATATCTATCACCAGTGCATAGGTAGGATAAATTGCCTAAGGTAAATGAACTAGCATCTGAAATGATATTTTTCATACTCAATGGCACGTTTGCTTTTTGAGTCCATTGGTTAGTGATTGGGTCATAAGAATAAAGTGTAAAATAATAAGTGCCGCTAGCTTGACCTCCACCTACATAGAGCTTATTATTTACCCAAAATGAAAACATGCCAAATCTATAACCAGCTGGAAAAGAATTTTTGTTTGTCCACGTTTTTGATGTTAAATTATAAGCCCAGATAGACGGTAAGTTTGAACCATCAATTCCAAGATAATAACCCACATTTCCAACTACAAATGAATTAGAAACTGGAAACATTTGATAGGCTAAATGTGGCGTATACCCTTGTGAATGCCATCCGTTTTGGAGTGGATTATAGCTCCATATATCATAGGTAATTGAGGGGTAAAAATTATTAGTTCCTAATCCAATAACACATGAATCATTATTGGAAAAAATAAATCCACCAACACGGGGTTGAGCAGGAAAGTCAGTTTGTTTTTGCCACACATCTATATTAGGGTTATATTTCCATACGTCTCTAGGGTTGAAGCCGTAACCATTTTCACCACAGATGAGATAGCCCATATTGTTTGATGAGAAAACTAGTGAACCAGCCATTGGAATTCCGCCTAAGTAACTATCAAATTGCCAACTATTGTTTGCAATGGAATATTTATAAAAATCGTTTCTAAGTTTCGGAGAAATCCATACGGACTTATCTCTTAAGCAAGCACCAGTTCCTGTATAGATGTTCCCATTGATGCAAAATGTAACAGGAGCTTGCCGCATTGTATCTAAAATTGTTGCTTTTGCTGTCCATGTATTGGTTAATGTATCGTATTCGTAAAAATCTCTTGGACCATTAAGGTTAGTAGTGTTGCAACCACCTCCCACATAACCTTTTCCATTGTAGGATGCCATTATTGCATTGGTTCTTCCTTGTCCGGGAAAATTTGCCTTTTGTACCCATGAATCGTTGGCTGTATAGTACTCCCAAAAATCCTGAAAATAGGTATTGACTCTTAAGCCCGATAACATAAACCCATTTTCACCAATTGAAAATCCATTTGGGGTATATCTTCCCTGACCTGGGAAACTTGTTTTTTGCACCCATGAATCATTAGTGGGATTGTATTTCCAAATATCCAACAATGGATTCATATTTAAAGTATCTGCGCCCAAACCAACATAGCCATTTGTAGATGAAGCAAAAGCAATCGCACTACCTCGTTTCGTACCGGCAAAATCATTTTTTTGAAACCAAGTATTGGTAATAATATCATACTCCCAAAAATCTTTGTAATAACGTTGACTATCAACACCTAATCCTACATACGCTTTCCCATTAATAATAAAAGAAACTACTCCTCCTCTTTTTTTTCCAGGGAAACTTGCTTTTTGAGTCCATGAATGTAGCAAAGTATCATATTCCCACATATCACTTAAGAAATCATAATCCCCAGTGCCCATTCCCACATAACCTTTACCATTATAACTAAAACCGATTCCATTACACCTAACATGGGTAGCATTTGATTGATTAAATCCAAAATCATGTTTCTGGGTCCAAGTGTTGGGGGACTGTGCTAATAAAATTGTTGTTCCTAAAAAATTAAAAATGAAAAGTAAAAAGAGCCGCATATATCTATTTTTGATGTACAAATATACTTTTTATTTTTCAAGGAATACTAACTCCAAAAAAAATCCACCACCTTTTTAAAATACAAGTCATCAGTAGTCGGTCATCAGTAATCAGTGTTTTGTATTTACTGACTACCGATGACTGTAAACTGACAACTGGCTTTCAACTCACCACCACACTTATCGGGTCGCTGAAATCACCTTGCACATTGGCAACAATTCGGGCATAACGCAACCAAACAATGGAGCCACGGGTAAACCCACTAAGGGTAAGCGAAGAATACTGTGATATTTTCGCTTGTGTCCATACATAAGCTGTTCCGTTAGCAGGATTAGGGCTCGTTTGTACCACATAAGTGGTATTGTCGGTAGCCTTAATTCTTACATCGAGCTGACCACTGATTTCACCATTTTTTGCGCTGAAATCAAGAATGGTTTTTGGTGTGGAAGCCTTTTGATTCATACCAGCAGCAGTGATGATAGCAGCACCATTCAAAGGGTCAGCATTGGCTCTGTCTTCAACATAATGCCCCAACTCAATGGTAGCATTATCGTAGTTGAGTTCAGCCGTGTGCAAGGTTTGCATGGCATTATCACCACCACCTTTTGAGGCATTGAACGCCGTTTCCAACGCACCAACAGTAGTGTTGTAACTACTCAACGTTGGGTGAGGCAACGGATTTGGAGCGGCAAAATAAGCGCTGGCAGCAATCTTTGAACTGTAGCTTTTGCCGTTTTCGATTTTGTCGGCAACGGATTGAGTTGCCAAACCAAGATTTACATTGAATCTCATAACATGAAAATTTTGTTTGTTTAAAAAATGAGTTCTTCACTCGGTTGAGGGGTAAACCAGCCATTTAACAGCTTATGCAGGATGGATGATATCTTCTTTGCCTGATAAGAAAGCTTCTAGCGGAATTTGAATTCAAATTTGCAGAAATGATGTCTTGCTTCAGTAGCAAGGCATCTTATAGGCAGATTTGAGTACTTATTTTCAGAAAAGATATCTTCTGTGTGGAAGAAGACATCATCTTTTGAAATAAGCATTCAGATTTTCAGAAAAGACATCTTCCGTGGCAAAGAAGATTTCAAATTTCCTTAAAAGACATCTTCCGTCGGGAAGAAGATATCTTTCATCGGCAAGAAGACATCTTCCTTGCCAAGCAAGACATCTTCGGTGGCAAACAAGGTTTCAAATTCCGCAACAAGACATCATCTTTCTTGAAAAGCACATTAACTGACTGATGACAACTCAACTTTGTGAAAGAACTTTTATCACCACAAAGTTTTAGTAGAAAAAAGTGAAGTGCAGAAATTCTTCACGAACGACATGAATTCCGCCACGAATGACATAAAATGGGGGATGAACGACATTTTTTGAAATTAGCAAATGTTAGGTATTCTGTTGCTTGTCCTCGTTTGGGGCGTTGGCGTTGAGTTGAGCTAACGAGGATAAAATGGTTTAATCGTCTTAGACGAAATACCCCTTGCATCCTCGTTTCCTACGCTCTTCGCTCGGCTACAAACGAGGACGAGCAGAACGACATTTTTTGAAAAATGAAAATGCGAATATTTTTTTGCTTTGCCTCGGTTAGTGTCCCCACTAACCGAAACGATTGATGTTCGTGAGGACACGAACCTCGGCGAAGAGCTTGTTTCAACTACTAATAATCAGACTATGTCAGTGTGTATAACTTCTTTAAATTAATGTTGGCAAAAAAAATTTGGGCAATTATTTTTGGACAAATTTTTACCAAAAAATGAAATCCAATCAAACATTAACGACAGGTGAACTAATACGACAGTTAAGGGATGAAAAAGAATTGCCGTTAAGAAAAATAGCTGCCAAACTTGATATTGACACTTCCTTTTTAAGTAAGATAGAACGTAACGAAAGACGTGCAACAAAAGAACAAATCATAAAACTCACTGAAATATTTGAGGTAGAGAAAAACTATTTACTTGTGCCTTATTTAAGTGAAATTGTTTATTACCAAATTGGCGATGAAGATTGTGCAAACGAAGTCTTAAAGGTTGCCGAAGAAAAAGTTTCTTATTTAAAAACTCAAAGCAAGAAAAAGAAATGATTGAGTTTTATTTAAAGCACAATTTCAAGAACATTAAACCGCTTGTTGATGATTTAATCAATGAGTTGGAAATGGCATTTGCAATTGAGAAAATCACACCAATAAAATCCGATAAAATTTTCTTCCCCGAAATTCAAAAAGCAGTTTCAAAAACTTCTTTTGAAAAAGTAAATTCCTATTACCAAGCAATCGAAAAACATAAAGATAGAGTTCCCTTTCTCAATAATTATGTGAACAAAAACAAAGTAATCTTACCAAAGAAAAACTCTTTCGTTGATTTATTTGCAGGTTGTGGCGGATTAAGTGTTGGACTTACAAATGCTGGCTTTCAGCCAACATTTGTAAATGAAATTGAACCAACATTTGCTGAAACATTTTATTTCAACCACTCATTGCATACAGACCAATATTATGTGGGCGACATCAATAAGTTAGTAAATGAAATCGACAGCTATTCTAAATTTTTTAAAGATGCTACACTTGTTTGTGGAGGTCCTCCTTGTCAAGGATTTTCAATGGCAAACCGACAACGACTAATTGACGACCCAAGAAATGTACTTTACAAATCGTACTTGAAATTTTTACACGAAGTGCGACCACAGTTTTTCATTATGGAAAATGTGAAAGGTATGGCACACAAAATTGATGAAATTATTGCTGATTTTAAAAAGTATTTAGGCACCGATTACAACTTTGATTATGCTTTGCTGAATGCAAAAGATTTTGGCTTGCCACAAAATAGAGAAAGATTTTTTCTTATCGGAAACCGCAATGGTGTTGACACTCATAAAATATTCAACAGCATCAAGAAAGAATACAAAACCGAATTTGTTTTGAAAGATGCAATTTCAAACTTGCCCGAACTCAAACCAAAACCATATAAAAACAACAACGATATTAACAATAAAGATTTTGGTTTTATCATTCGCAAAATAAAACTGAAGAAAAATAAATTTCACACTTTTATAAACGATGAAAACGAAACTCAGTTTCTATTCAACCATAAAAATAGATACAACAACGAAAGAGATATTGAGATTTTCAAAAGGTTGCCACAGGGTGCAAACTCTTTACATAGCTCAATTACAGACATCATGCCTTATGCAAGTAGAAACCACATGTTCAAAGACAAATACTTTAAGTTGAATGAAAATGAAGTTTGTAAAACAATAACTTCACACATGAAATTCGACTGCAACATGTACATTCATCCAACACAAGCAAGGGGATTAAGCCCAAGAGAAGCTGCAAGAATTCAAACATTTCCCGACAATTATTTTTTTCGTGGAAGTCAAAACAAATGGTTTGCTCAAATTGGAAACGCTGTTCCAGTTAAGTTAGCCGAAATTATTGGTAAAAACATAAAGCAATATTTATGATAAAACATTTAGAGTTATTCGCTGGTATTGGCGGTTTTAGAAAAGCAATTGATTTACTTGGCAATGATTTTTTAATCAAAACCAACTGCGTTGGTTTTTCTGAAAAAGATGTCTATGCAATCAAAACATACAAAGCCAATTACAACACAAAAAATGAAGTCGAATTAGGAGACATTGAAGTTTTTACTTCAAACAAAAAAAACATCAAAGCATTACCCGATTTTCAATTACTTACAGGTGGCTTTCCTTGTCAATCATTCAGTATGATGGGCAAACAAAAAGGTTTTAATGATGAAAGAGGAAATGTGTTTTACAGAATTACTAACATTTTAAGAGAGAAGAAACCACCTTTTATTTTGTTAGAAAATGTAAAAAATTTAAAGACACACGATGACGGAAAAACCTTTAAAGAAATTTTAAGTTCGTTAAAAGAATGCGGCTACAACCATATTTACTACGACATTTTTAATACTTCAAATTTTTCATTGGCACAAACCCGAAACAGAGTTTTCATTTTTGCTTCACGAGTTGAATTACCTTTTACATTCCAATTTTCACAAGCCGCTGTTATCAATAGTTTTTCGCCATTAAATGGCGAATGTTCAGTGTTAAGGCAAAAGACAATTTTAGATGTTTTAGAAAAGCAAACGGAACAAAAATTTTATCTCTCTCAAAAAATCAAGAAAACAATTTTAGCAGATGGCTCAAAAAATTTCCGTTCTAAATCTGAAATAAATCAGTTGATAGCAAGGCCTTTAACTGCAACAATGGTAAAGATGCACCGAGCTTGTCAAGACAATTATTATAGCGATGAATTTTTGCAATCAAAAAAACCCATTGACTATGTAAAACAAGTTTTCACAAAACAACAATTGCAAGAACATTCAATCAGAAAACTAACACCAAAAGAAGCATTAGCATTACAAGGCTTTGATGAAAAATTTTGCAACAATGCAATTGAGGCAGGGGTTAGCAATCATCAATTATATAAACAGGCTGGCAATGCAGTCAGTGTAAATACCGTTTACGCAATTTTATACCACCTAATAGTAAAAACCAAAATTCATAAATTAATATGAGTACATTCTTTGAAATAAATCGAAAAAGTAAAATTGGTTACAAAAAATTATCAAAAGCAGATTTAGGAATATCGGAAACAAGTAATCTAACTCATATTGGATTGTTTGAAGACACTTTGGAGTTTATTACTGATACCCACAAAACCTCATCAGCAAAACTAATTTATCAAAATAAATCAACAGAATTAGTTTGCCTAATTGATTTTATTAAAAACTCAGATGGAACTTTTAGAAGTCCTAAAATCAGAAAAGGAGATAATAACGAATTAGAAATTGATGGAGTAAAAACCAATTCAGTTGTTCGAGAAATCAGAGAAACTGTTGTTAAAACCAACCCAAATGAAAATTGGTATCTTTTATGGTTTGGATTAGAAAACACAGAACTTGTATTTTATCTCATTCGCCAAAACTCAAAAGAATATAATGAAATCAGCAACCTAATTCCTGAATTTGGTGGTAGCAGAGGAAAAATTGAAAACACAGACAAAATTTTTATTCCAGTTTTGAAATATTTAGAAACCAAAACAGAAGATAGCAGCATTGAGTTTTTACAAGATTTAGAAATCATTGCACAAACTGATGAAATCCCATTAAAGCTAATTAAGCCAAGATATTTTGACATCGAAAAAGCAAAAAAAATGTGGGGAAAAACAGGAAGAAAAGGTGAAGAATTAGTTGCAGCATATCTTGACACATTGAAAGCAAAGAAAAAAATTACTGATTACAATTGGCTAAATAAATCCCGAGAATCAAGTTTCCCCTACGACTTTGAAATTACAAATTTGACAAACAAAACTATTTACACCGATGTGAAAACTACTTCTTACAAGTTCGACCAAAAAATGATATTCAGCAATCAAGAATTGAAATTCATTAACCAACCTTTAGATTATCACATTTACAGAGTTTATGATTTAGATGAAAGAGTTGCATCGTTAAGAGTTTGCGAAAACATTAATATTCTTTCTAAAAAACTAACCGAAAATATTTCAACTTTTGAGACAGGATTAACAGCTAACGACACCAAATTAAATACTTTAAAACTGGCAATTTCGCCAGTGAATAAAACACTTTCTTTTAGTAAACAAATTACACTGAAATAAAAAAGAAGATAGGAATAGAGAAATTTCCGTAGAAGCTAATCTTTATTAGTTGTCTCGAAGTTGCAGCAGCGCAATAAATATCCCAATTTAGGGATAGCAATTAGTACAAATAATGTTTTGAAAAAAAATTACCTTTGCATCATGCTTACCAGGCAAGAAATTATACAATCGCTTCAAACCAACAAAGCTTTATTGCAGGCGCAATTTAAAGTGAATGAAATTGCTTTGTTTGGCAGTTATGCCCGTAATGAACAAACCGAACATAGCGATATAGATGTACTATTGAATTTGCAAGAAGCATCTTACCTCAATTTGTGTCATGCAAAGTATTTTTTGCAAAGCATTTTCCCCCAACAAAAAATACAGATTGTATCAAAAAATGGTATCAAGCCCAAATATTTTGAAGCCATTAAATCGGATTTGATTTATGCCTAAACGTGATGATGATTTACTGTTAGGTGATATGCTGGAAGCAGCAGAATCAATTTTTTTATTTGTTGGCGATATGAATTATGAAACCTTTATTGCCGATAAAAAAACAGTGGATGCTGTGGTAAGAAATTTTGAAATACTGGGCGAAGCCTCCAAATATATTTCTGATAAATTAAAGAAAGAAAATCCGCTGATTGAATGGAGAGAAATGTCAGATTTCAGAAACGTTTTGATTCATGAATATTTCGGGATTGATTATGAAATATTATGGAATGCCATCCAAACAATTCTTCCGCAAAATCACGACCTATTAAAACGGTTAGTGTAAAGACCTGCTACAGCTGAGAAAAATATACTTTGGCTTCGCCACCTTCGGTGAGGTAAAATTCTTACTTCAAATTTTCATCACTCACCCAAGCATTGTTTTCTTCAATAAATTTTAAGAGAGATTGTTTCTGTTCTTCTTTGATGCTGGAGAAACGCTCGAAGTTTTTTTCAGTTGCATCACTTGGGTTAAAGCTTGTGCAAAGCTTATTTCGGGCTGCTGCAATAAGATTTTTTGGTTCATTAATGATAACTCCTCGAAGGATATTTTCAATAAGTTGTTGGGTATCATTACTAATCATTTTCTGCAAAAATAAAGAAAAATAAATAGAAGCAAAAATGATGAATTCGCAAAATGTTAGGTAACTCAAAATTTCGGAAACAAATGTTTCATCAGTTCATACACTTTTCGGGAGTAGGTAATTTCAAAATCATTTTTCATCACCACAAAATGTAAGGAATGATTGATGGCTTTGGTGTGTAGTTTGTTTATCAAGTATGCTCGGTGTATGCGAAAGAAGCCGAGTGCTTGCAGTTTCTCTTCATAATAAGTAAGGTGGTGAGTCAGCAATAATTCTTTTGTTTTTTGTTCGGCATCGTGGTAAACAATTTTGCAATAACCTTCATCAGCTTTTACAATTAAAATATCATAAGCAGTAATGAGTAGTTCGCTTTCTGCCTTGGGGTTATAAGGCAAAGCCAGTTGGTAGTTTTGTTGCAGGAGTTGTAAATCGGCTTCCATTGTGTGAATGGATTTATGTTTTATTAGATGATAAATAACAACGAAGAGTTGCTTGAAATATTTTGTTTTTTTTATGCTGATATCGATGATGTGCTAAAGTGTATTAAGTTTATTTGTTTGAAAATATCATTACATTTATAAAACATAAAGTTGCTTGCGGTGTTTAACTGATTCGTTATCCAATTCTAATTCAGCATAATAATTTAAAATGGAAGGAATAAATTTTGATTTTGGCAAAGGGTTTATTTTTAGCAAACATATTCCTAAGCTGTTGCCTCCATTCGATAGAATCTTTGAGATTTTCAAAGATTTGCTTACGCATACTTCGGGCGATATTGAAGAGTCATTTAATTGGCTCCGCATTTTAGATAAAGAGTATAAAATTTTTACACCCGAATACACCATTGAAGATTTTGAAGAAGACCTGAAGAAAAAAGGCTACATCAAAGAAGAAATAGAATTAGACGACGAAGGCAATGCAGGCAAAGGCCCTGGAAAGAAATTGCTCACTGCTAAAATGGAAACTGCCCTTCGTGAATTTGCATTAGACCAGATATTTGGCAAACTTAAAAAAAGTGGAATTGGTAATCATCGCACTACAAAATTAGGTGTAGGCGACGAACGTGATGGTGAAAACCGCAGCTATCAATATGGCGATGATATGGCATTGCTCAACATGACAGAGAGTTTGAAAAATGCTCAAATCAATCATGGCATCAGCGATTTGAAATTGACAGAAGATGATTTGATAGTGGAAGAATCAAAACACAAAGCACAAATGAGCACCGTGTTGATGATTGACATCAGTCACTCCATGATATTGTATGGTGAAGACAGAATTACACCTGCAAAAAAAGTAGCGATGGCATTGGTGGAATTAATTCATCGCAAATACCCAAAAGATACTATTGATATTATTGTTTTCGGTAACGATGCCTGGCCAATACAAGTGAAAGATTTGCCTTACTTAAAAGTAGGACCTTATCATACCAATACCGTGGCAGGATTAGAATTGGCAATGGATATTTTACGCAGAAAACGAAATACGAACAAGCAGATTTTTATGATTACCGATGGCAAACCCAGTTGTGTAAAATTGCCAACGGGTGAGTATTATAAAAACAGCAATGGCTTAGATGAAATGATTGTGAATCTGTGTTTGGAAAAAGCAGCACAAGCTCGAAAGTTGAAAATTCCTATCACCACTTTCATGATTGCTCAAGACCCTTATTTAAGGCAGTTTATAGAAATGTTTACAGAACAAAACAAAGGCAAAGCATTTTTAACAGGCTTGCAAGGCTTGGGCGAAATGATTTTTGAAGACTACGAAAAAAACAGAATCAAGAAAATATAATTTTTAAAACGATACACATTGAAACAGGAAATCACCTTTAAAGAATTAAAGAAATCAGGCTATGTTGATAAAACCATCAACGAAGAAATGCAAGACAATTTAATCGCCAGACTAAAAGCCAAACAACCTGTATTTGAAGGTTTGTGGGGTTATGAAGACACCGTGATTCCTCAATTGAAGAAAGCTATTCTATCAGGGCATCACATCAATTTATTAGGATTACGTGGGCAGGCAAAAACCAGAATTGCCCGAAACATGATTGAGCTATTGGATGAATACATGCCGATTGTAAAAGGTTCGGAAATTAATGATAGTCCGTTTCGTCCTATTTCAAAATATGCCAAAGACATATTGGATGAACTAGGCGACAAAACACCGATTGCATGGGTGCATCGCAGCCAGCGTTTTTTTGAGAAGTTGGCAACGCCTGATGTAAATGTTTCGGATTTGATTGGCGATATAGACCCGATTAAAGCAGCTACATTAAAATTGCCTTATTCTGATGAACGAGTATTGCATTATGGTATGATTCCCCGTGCTAATCGTTCGATATTTGTAATTAATGAATTGCCCGATTTACAAGCAAGAATTCAGGTTTCCTTATTTAATATTTTGCAAGAAGGCGATGTGCAAATCAGAGGTTATCAGCTCAGAATGCCTTTGGATATTCAATTTATTTTCACCGCCAATCCTGAAGATTATACCAATCGTGGCAGTATTGTTACACCTTTAAAAGACAGAATTGGTTCGCAGATATTTACGCATTATCCTAAAACTATTGAGTTAGCAAGAAAAATTACCGAACAAGAAGCGCATATTGCTGAAGCTGATAAAGCAGCAATTGAGATGTGTGATTTGGCAAAAGATGTATTGGAGCAAGTCGCTTTCACAGCTCGAAACAGCGAATATGTGGATGCAAAGAGTGGTGTGAGTGCACGATTAACCATCAGTGCAATGGAGAATTTATATGCGGCCGCTAAATTAAGATTGATTGAAACGGGTGCCACAAAAACTGCTATTCGATTAGTGGATTTTGTTTCCATCATTCCTGCCATTACTGGTAAAATAGAATTGGTGTATGAAGGCGAACAAGAAGGCGCAGCCGAAGTGGCGCAGTTATTAATTGACCAAGCCATTCTCACTGAATTTGAAAAGATATTTCCGAAGATTCCAAAATTAGAAAAACAAGGTGTGAAAACGCCTTATACTGATGTCATCCATTGGTTTAGTACTAATTTTTTAGAGCTGAATTATACCGATACCGATGAAGATTTTTATGCTTCATTACAACAAATTACACCATTGGTAAAATTGGTAGAAGAGTATTGTCCTGATTTTGTTGAACAAGATAAATTGTTCTGCATGGAAATGCTGATTTGGAGTTTAGCCATCAACAAGAAATTAGATAAAATGAATAATGAGAAATCATTTTCGTTATAGAATATTTTTTGAAAATGGATTGAAAAGCTGTTTGTAAATAGGCTTTCACCTGAAATTATTGTTTTGAAATCACGATCGCTTAACGTGCAATATGAAAGTTCGGTTGTTTCTTTTGCTTTGTGTGAAATAGGACGGAACACTAAACCGCTGAAAAATCAGTCCAAGAACGTTTTGATAGAGAAAATTTAGGACACGAAACAGCAGCAGTTTCAATTAATTTTCGCAGTCTTAGCTTTGTAATTATCTTGTATCATTTTAATAAAAGTGTTTTTATCACTTTTCATAATTGCTATTTCGGGGCTATCCCTCATTATTGAATTTAATTCTCTCACATTTTCATCGCTCCAAATAGACAGTTCAACAATAATAGGAGTTAAAGCCAATCCCTTTTCAGTTAAAAGGTAAAGGTTAGTTTTTTTATTATCAGGGAGCTGCGTTTTGGTTATAATTCCTAGTTCTTCAAGACACTTCAGCTTCGAAGCAAGTATATTCGTAGCAATGGCTTCATCACTTTCCGTGAAGTCTTTGAAAGTCATTTTGTCTTCTATCAGCATTTGCTTGATAATAACCAATACCCATTTGTCTCCCAGAATATCAATGGCAGAAGTGATAGGGCATTTACATCGGAATTTATAATCCATGTTAGGGGAACATTATTTTTTACTTGCGATTTGCAATTTATTTCGTCTTTTACTTGCAAAACAAAAGTTATTATTTACTTTTGCTTGCGAATCAAAAGTAATAATTTAATTTTAAACAAATGGAAAATCAAGAAAAAAACACAGCAAGTGCAAATGTAGCAAAACCTGCCTACATCATGGTACAAATGAAGGTTAAAAGCCTTGAAGAACTAATGCAACGGTATGCACAATTTGCAATTCCTATTTTGCAAAAACATGGTGGGCAAATGATTGCAGGCTCTCCTACGCCAAACATCAAAGAAGGAGATTGGAATGGTAATTGGGCTGCGGTGCTTCAATTCCCTAGTATGGAAGCAGCCGAAGGATGGTACAATTCAGAAGAATATCAACCCTATAAAAACCTTCGCATTAATGAACTACAATCTGAGGCTGGTAGAGTAGTAATTATTCCAGGAATGTAATTCACTTATTTATCAACCAAACTCAGTAAATATTGCTGAGTTTGGTTTCTTTTTTTAACAATCAATAAAACACATAAAAAATGAAAAAAGTATTAGTAACAGGAATATCTGGATTTGTAGGACAGCATTGTGCTGCCGAATTATTAAAAAAAGGTTATGCAGTTAAAGGCTCTGTAAGGAGTTTATCTAAGACAGATGAAGTAGTAAATGGCATTAAAAAAGAAATTGACCCAAAAGGTAATTTGGAGTTTTGCGAACTTGACCTGATGAACGATGCAGGTTGGGATAAGGCAATGGAAGACTGCGATTATGTATTGCATGTGGCATCACCCTTTGTCATTAAAGTTCCAAAAGACGAAAACGAACTTATCAAACCTGCTGTTGAAGGAACATTAAGAGCATTGAAAGCTGCAAAAAAAGCAGGCGTTAAAAGAGTTGTGCTTACATCTTCAACTGTGGCTATGAGTGGAGGAAAAGAAGGTTTGATAAAATTAAATCAAGACAGTTGGACTGATGTTAATGCAAAAAATGTTACTGCTTACTTTAAAAGCAAAACTTTGGCTGAAAAAAGTGCTTGGGATTTTATTAAAAATCAAACTGGTGATACAAAATTAGAATTAGTAGTCGTTAATCCCGGACCTATTTACGGACCAACGCTGACAGGCAATTTAGCAACTGAAGCAATGGACTTTTTCAAAAAATTAATCACTGGTAAAGTACCTATGTTGCCCAAAGCTTATTCAGTGATGTCAGATGTAAGAGATGTTGCAGCTATTCATGTAGCAGCCTTAGAAAATGAAAAAGCTAACGGAAAACGTTTCATTGTAACATCTGAAAAACCACATGCTATTCAAGAAATTGCACAAATACTAAAAGCTAATGGATATGATAAAGTAAGCACCAAATTAGCACCGACTTTTTTACTAAAATTTATAGCTAATTTTAATGATGAAATGAAAGGTATGCTTCCTTTTGTAGGAAATACAATTGATGCAGATGTATCAAATACAAAAAACACATTTAATTGGACACCCATAAACTTTGAGAAAACGGTTATTGATACTGCTAAATCTGTAGACAAAGCGATTAAGAAATAAATTACAGAGATAGAAATTGTTTTCCTTAAGCAGACTTTACAAATAAATAAAGCCAAAAAGCCAACCGTCAACACGGGGCTACTATTACAGCGACTTGACAAGCAATTTGAAAGTTCGGTTGTTTCGGCTACTTTTGGTTTTTTTCAAACTGATTAATATTCATTCCTAATTACATGCGCTACTTTTTACAGGAACTACAAACCAGAAATGAATTGCTTTTTTGGATCACTGTGATTCATTTTTTGTTGGCTTGTTTTTATTACTTGCTCACAAAAATCAGCAACAAACAATTAGCTGGTGTGAATGTGTGGTTCAAGCCATTTAAGTTTGCCGCATCCAGTGTTTTGTATTTGGCTGCAATGATTTGGTATTGTGCTTACATTCCTCACTTTAATGCTGCGGTGTTTACTTGGGCTAATATTATCTTCTTTGTTTTTGAAAATGGGTATATCGGCATTCAGGCAGCAAGAGGTCAGGCTTCGCATTTTAATTTATCCAATAAATTTTATGCAACGCTTTATTCCTTAATGGCATTAGCAGCCACAGGCATCACGATTGGAGCAGCGTATATTTTGGTAAAATATTTTCAATCAGATTTTCCTGAATTATCAACGCCATATTTATGGAGCATTCGTTTTGGTCTAATGATTTTTGTAGTGTTTGCCTTTCAAGGATTTGTGATGGGAGGTAGGCTTACACATACAGTTGGCGGTGAAAATGATGTAAGAACTTTGCCTATTGTAAAATGGAATATCACCAAAGGCGATTTAAGAGTAGCGCATTTCATTGGTATGCATGCGTTGCAGGTAATTCCGTTGCTAACGTATTATATCATCCCGAATATAGTTGGTGTAATCGCACTTAGCACTGCTTATTTTCTTCTTGCTGTATTTGTATTGTGGCAAGCTTTAAAAGCTAAGCCTTTTATCAAAATGAAATTGAAACATTGAATGCTTTATTTGTTTTTAATCCTTTGTTTGTTTTATCACATTGCTGGCACAAACTAAGTTGATTTTACCATTGATGACTGCATCATTTAACAAATGATTAGTTAGACCTCTTAATTAATTCAGCAACAAAACATTTTCAGTAATGTTGTTGTTTGGTTGCCATTAAACAATCAACACTATGATTCATGTATTAAAACAAACACAATTTTTACCTATCAACATTCAGCAAGCCTGGGATTTTTTTAGCAGCCCCGAAAACTTAAACAAAATAACACCTCCTGATTTAGATTTTGTCATCAAATCTGATTTACCAACTAAAGTGTATGCCGGGCAAATGATACAATATAAAGTAAGTCCGTTTAAAGGCATTGCAATGGATTGGCTCACTGAAATAACACAGGTAAACGAACCTTATTTTTTTATTGACGAACAGCGCCGTGGTCCTTATAGTTTGTGGCATCATGAACATCATTTTAAAACAGTAGATGGTGGTGTTGAAATGACTGATATTGTTCACTACCAATTACCATTGGGTTGGTTAGGCAATATGATGCATGGCATAATAGTGAAACCAAAGTTGCAGCACATTTTTAATCATCGCAAACAGGTGCTGGATACTATGAAGTTTTGAGGACGAACAATTACAATTATAGTTAAGCTATATTAGTTGAACCGAGGCTACCTGCTCGTCTGAAGCCAAGCTAGGAGTATAGCTGATGAGGATGTTAAAGGCATCCCGAATGTTTCGAGACGTCTGTAAGATGATAAATCCCCTGCTGTTGAAAGTGTTAAGCCTAGGAAAGGCGTATAGCCGACTTGTGCCGAAATATAAAAGCACAAGTTCGCAACGCACAAATGCTCGGCGGCAAACTTGCGCTATCGAAGAAAAATTCATTTGCTCATTTTCTAATTTCCTCATTAACTCATTTGTATTTCATAATTTCGGAAACAAGTGTTTCATCAGTTCATACACTTTTCGGGAGTAGGTAATTTCAAAATCATTTTTCATCACCACAAAATGCAAGGAATGATTGATGGCTTTGGTGGGTAGTTTGTTAATGAGGTAAGCTCGGTGTATGCGGAAGAAACCAAGCGCTTGTAACTTTTGTTCGTAATAAGCAAGGTGGTGGGTGAGCAATAATTCTTTTGTTTTTTGTTCCGCATCGTGGTACACAATTTTGCAATAACCTTCATCGGCTTTTACAAATAAAATATCGTGAGCGGTAATGAGTAATTCGCTTTCTGCCTTGTGGTTATAAGGCAAAGCCATGTGTGTATAAATGTTTAATTCATCAAATATATTGAACCAAGAGCAACGCTTGGCAGTCAAACTTTTTGTATTGCAATTTTTTTACGATAAGAAAAAATATTATAAATTTGCAATCCAAATATTTTTATACCTATAAAAACTGAAGCTAATCCTTAAACAAAATAAAACAAACACAATTGACATGAAAAAGACAATCTTAATATTATTCACAGCTGTATTTGCTTTGGGTATTACGGGCTGCAAAAAAACCCCTATAGCCAATTTTGCTTATTCGCCGTCATCAATAATTTATGTTGGCGAACCAGTAACTTTTACTGACTATTCAACCAATGAACCAACAAATTGGGCTTGGAACTTTGGTGCCGATTTCGTTGCACCTTCTGCATCAAAAATTGCTACTGCAACCTATAATTCAGCAGGCACTTACAATGTAAAGTTAACAGTATTTAATTCTTCTGGTAGCAGCTCGATTACTAAACAAATTCAGGTAATTAATCATCCGCCACCAGCCTATTTAGGTTCTTTTCATGCTACAGAAACAGATATAACCAATGGTGTAAACAATAGCAATTATACCACCAACATTACTGCTTCGTTAACCAAAACCAATGGTATTGTGTTTGATTATTTCAACAATCATTCTGCCTTTGTTAATGCTACAGTATCGGGCAATTCTATTTCTATTGATCCTTCGCAAGATGTTTTCGGAGCACCTGTTTCTGGTTCTGGAACTATATCAGGCACTACCATCACTATGAATTATTCGGTATATGATTTTGGAACATCTACTTACACCGATTATTCTACTGTTTTTGTAAAACAATAAGCCTTTCTGAAATTAATAAACCTGTTCAAAAAACAATAAAAAATGATAAAATGAAGACTATAAAAATTTTACTACTCACAATATTAGTTTATGCTAATGTATTTGCGCAAGATACAGAAGCGAAACGTGGGCAACATCATACCTTTGTATTAACCAATGGTGAAAAAATAAAAGCAAAAAACGAACAGGTATCCAAAACTGATAACGGCTTTACGCTTAACATAGCTGGTGCCACCAAAACCATTAATAAAACCGATTTAGACCATATTACCACCACCAACTTTGATGACAATGGCAATGTGAAAACAAAATCGTACCGTATTTTTTGCATGGTTGATAATGCACCAACCGAGTTGCATGTATTGCTAAAAAACGATGACAACTATTTAGCCTATAAAAAAAGCATTTCAGATGATGAAAGTACAGGTATAAACTATGCCTACTATATATTGGATACCAACAAAAAAGTAATTGCTACTATAAAGCAAAGTGAAGATGCCGAAGAGGATTTACCCAAATATTTTGGCGACAAAAAAAAGTTTATCATCTTTTTAAAGAAGAAAAATTATAATTTAAAAACCTGCGATGAAAGCACTCTTAAAATAGCCTCTTTTTTGTATGCTAATGAAATTTACAAAGAAGAAGAGTTGAACAAGAACAACACAAATAATTGTGAAATGGAATTAATCAACAGCGAAACTAATGGTTTGGCTACAAAAGATAAATCTAATACTTCTAACGATTTGTTGAGCTCAAATGAAGTGGTTAATTATTCAATTATACATGATGACCCCTACACTATTCCTCAAACAGCAATTTATATCACACCAGCTTCATTAACTATGATGATGACCAATTTAATTGTTGGTGGATTTGGTGGTGGATTAAAAACTTCTTTGATAAAAGATAAACTATTTTTGAATGGTGAATACATGATTGGGCTTTATTATGATGATAATGTTACAGAAAGTAAATCATCATTTAATACCTATAGTGATTTGAGCGGAAATAGTGTTACCGTGCCACAAAGTATTAAACCAACAAATACCATTGATGTTAGTGTAAATTGGGCATTTAAAGACGAATCGAAAAAGATGAAAGTGAATATACCACTTCAATCAACCAATCTTACTTCCAATGTTATTCTTACCAAATATATCACTCCTGAAGCCACTTGCCGAAGAATTTTAAAATTAAACTTAGGCTATTTTCATTATAGTTCTACTTACAAAGTATTTAAGTATCAGTCGGGAGCCATCTACGGACCAATTGTTGTGAACAACGCTTTTGTAGGAATTTCCAAAACAAATATTTTCAAGTATTTGATAGACACTAAATATGGAAAAAGAGGAGGCGAAGCTTCAAGAAGTATTTATCTAGATTGCTTTGTAGCCCCCACATTAAGCATTGCCGAAAGCTCTTTACCTATTGGTTTCAGAGTTGGATTTGAAGGTCATTCTATTTATCCTTCAAAAATTATTAAATGGTCAAAAGCCGATGAAGAAACTACCCATTTATTCAATATTGGATATAAGTTTGAATTGGGGATGCTTCCAGGTATTAGTGGTAAAGGCTTTTATGGGCAAATGGGATTCTATTTTCCAATGATTAATTTTTAAGCAATAGTTTTAACTACAGCAGCCTGATTACGTTAGGCTAAATCGGATTTATTTACGAGTAATTATTTTTATAGCGTTCGCCAGTTCCTTGTTTGCAGTAGCAGCTTGAAGTTTAAGAAACGAGTGGCTCATTGCCGCTAACAAAAACAAGCAAAGTATTTATCTTATATCATTTCATTCAAAAAATGAAGTAGTTTTGCTATGGTCATTTAAAGCATTTACTTATGAATTCTTCCTCTTTTTTTGTAGCCCCCAAACCTTTATCAGTAAGGCTTTGGCATTGGCTTACTGTAGTATTAATAATAGGCACTATTACAACAGTGTTGCTCAATTCTACTTTGTTTAAAGCCCGAAATAATATCGCTATGATTCAAGAGCAAGTACAAAGCGAAGGTGGCAGCATTACCGCAAAACAAGCTAAAAGTGTAGCACATGAATACAGTGATAAATTGTGGATGGTGCACAAATACATTGGCTTTGGTTTATCGTTGTTATTGCTTTGTAGAATAGTGACTGAAGTAACAATGTCGAAAGAAAAGAAATTGCGAACTCGAATTCAGCAAGCCATTAACATCCCTGTAAAAAGCACCGAAAGCCAACACTATTTGTGGGTGCAATATGGTTATGTAGTGTTTTATTTAATGCTGATTGTTATGGCTTTCACAGGATTAGTGTTGGCTTTTGAAGATTGGCAATGGTTAGATGCTGTGCATAAGCCAGCGAAGCAGATTCACAGTTTTTTGCAATATGGATTTTACACTTATGCGGTGTTGCATATTGCTGGCACCATCCGAGCCGACTTAACCAACTATGGTGGCATTGTTTCACGAATGATTAACGGCAAAAGTTTGTAAAATAAATAAAGAGAGCTTGGTTCAAGCTATTGACACAAGTTCTTTACAGGTAGCGTTCATTAAACTGTGTGAAGTATATTTAATTAGTTAAAAGAAGATTGTGTAAATGGTGTTACTAACCAACTAAATAAGCACACATGAAAAAATACATACCTATACTTACTATACTGCTTATGCTTACTGCTATAGCATGTACTAAGTTTAAAGATGATAGTTTTATAAGCTTTAGAAAACCCGAAACCCGATTACATGGTTATTGGAAAATAGTAGCGTTTGAAGTGGATGGGGCAGACTCATTAGCCAATTTATATACATATACAAACTTTAAAAATTGCAACTTTCATTTTTATAGGGATGAAGGAAATTC
>JBJOOR010000005.1:0-237993 GCA_046051225.1 Bacteroidota bacterium
AACCAATCAGCTTTATTTCATGTGGGGTAAGATGTATATCATCATTGTATTTCATGGTGTATGAAATTTTAAAATAGATAAATTATCAACGCTTATATAGGCGGAATTAGTATGCAATACGTTGCATGAATAAATGTTAAGCTGTATTAGTTGTGGCGAAGCTTCGCCAAACAACAGTTTCACTTTTATATGAGTTGAGTATGTAACAAAAAAAATACGTGTAATTACGTATTGTTTTAGGTAAAATCTACCTGTATGTTAGCAATTCACAAAAATAAACTACTTTTAATCATGAATTATCAACTAAAAACAAAAGGCATAGGCTGCCTGCAAAGTCATTTTATTTCAAGGAAAGGGAATAATACTTTATGCAAAAGAATAATAAGCAAACCCATTATAATCATGCTGTTTGGTTTTGTAACCTTGCTGTTACCTTTAATTTCCAAAGCGCAAATTTGTAATGGTAATGGTGTTTCGCTAAGTGGAACAATAACCACGAATACACCACTTTCAAATACTTATGTACAAGGCACTTCTAATATTTTAACTATTGGAAATGGAACTTCGTCAGTTACAGTTACTTTATCTAAAGTTGAATATAATTTATTGGAAACAAAAAAAATAGTAGTTACAAATCATGCTATACTTAAGATTATTAACTCACATTTATATATTTGTAACGGCAGTATTCCTTGGCTTATGTGGGATGGTATTGAGGTGCAGCCAGGCGGTAGTGTTATTATTACAGATAATTCATTAATTGAAGATGCAAAAATTGGTGTTAATTTTCTTTCTAATAGCACTAATCTTGCTATACCCTATCAAACTTACCCAGCTAATGGCTTTGCATTAAAAACAGATGAATGTATTTTTAACAGATGCGATATTGGAATAAAAGTTAAAGAATATAATTATAATGATAATTATTTAAACACAATTGCCGCCACCACTGATTTACCCAATTTCGAAATTACACGAACTGTATTTACAAGCCGTGATTTAACTTATACTACTTTGTTCAATTGGGCTACTTATACTCAATTAGTTCAATCTTCGAGCAATGCAAATGCTAATTGTCCATTTAGCAGCGATTACATTAATAATGCTACTTATAAAGTACAAGTATTAAAAGACCCTACAGTAGGGCAATATCCAAGTGCTGGTATTTTTTTAGATAATGTAGGTAATACAAAATTAGATGTTTCAGCTACTACAAAACTGATTAATAAAACTACATCGTATTATAATATGTTCAATATTGGTGGTCTTAACACCTCATCATCTTCTAAAAATATGATGAATCTATTTGATAATTTATATACAGGAATAAAAGGGCAGGGTACAAACCTTCAAGTTATCAATTCTGTTTTTCAAAATATGTGGTACGATAAAACTAAATTCAATAGAATTGTAAACTGCACACCTGCCCAAGCCTACAATCAAACAGGGGTAGGTATTTGGAATGATGGCGGCGATGTACTAAATCGTATTTTTATTTCAAATCCATCAAGTGGTTTGCTAAACGATGGCAATGTATTTATTGATTGCTATATAGGTATTGAAACCATTGAACTATTAACCAACAATATTCAATATTCATCTTTTAAAAGTGCTCAATCACTTATAGCTGCTAACTTACCAACTAATTTAAGCACAAGTCATGTAGGCAAGTATGGTATTTATATTGAAACCGACAGAACTTTTACAAATGAAATAAGTAAAAATAATTTTAGCAATGTTGAAACAGGAATTTTTTATCAGCAACATGTATTTCTAGGTGGATGCTTAATTGGGCAGAGTTCTAGTGCTATTGTACCTAATGGGCAAATTTATTCGGAACAGATGAATATTACAAACAATAATTTTACAAAACTTGCCGTAAGCCCAATGCCTGCTACCACTTTTCAATACATTAATTTAGCCATTGGAATTGAAAATTTGCAAATTGGAAATTATTTAAGCATTGCTGGTTCTAATATCACTATTCAAGGCAATACCATTGCAGCATACAATGGTATATTGGTAAATGGATGGAAAGCTTCGGTAAAAGATATTCATTGCAAACTAAATACAAACTTTATTATTTATCAAAACATGGATGCCACTGAAACCAACGTAATGGTAGGGCCTTTACTTAATACACCTATACAGTTTGGCATTAAATACAATAATTGTGTACCCAATAAAGAAAATTTTATTTGGCGAAACAGTATCTTGTTTAATCAAAGCGCCAATAACCCTGTATTAATGGAATATGGCATTGTTTGTAAAGGCGGCACATTAAATAAAGTGCAATGCAATAATGTAATAGGGTTTGATTATTTATACGAATTTGATGGCATGCAAACCTGCCAGTTTTTGCGCAATGGCTTACAAAATGCCCGTAAGGCTGGGTTTGAAATTAGCAATGGCGCTTTTATAGGCAAGCAAGGCGGCACAGCCACCACACCCAGCAGCGATAATAGGTGGAACTTAAACCCAACAGGCGGAAACCCTAATTGGGGCATAGCTGCTGGGCAAGTGCCTATGACAAATGTAGATGGTACAGCAAACGCTGCTACCACAGCCATTGGGCAAGCACTTTATGTTACTAATTTTGCGGCTATGTATAATCCTGATGGATTTGGCAATGCGACTTTTTATCCATTAAGGTATGCATCAACAACTGGAACGATTAATATTACCAATAACCAACCCAATGTAGGTGTATGTACTACTAATCCACCCATATCGGTTATGAGCCCTATGCCTGGCGGTGGCAATATTGATAAAGATATAGCCAAAGGCATATTGGGTGGCGATGATGCACCATTAGATATGGCAACTAATTATAGCATGAAAATGCAACTATACCAAGCCCTGCGCAGCGCAGGCGATACTATTAGAGATTCGGTATTGATGGGCGAACCCCAACTGCAAGATTTTTATCAAGCAGCGCTTAGCAGCAATATGGAGCAGCTATGCTTAATAGAAGATAAAATAGGCAAAGGCTTATATACCGATGCTACTAATTTAATTAATGGTTTTAATAGCAATAATAATATTGAAACAAACTTTATTCATTATTACCAATGGCATATAGCCTACTATACCGATTCGGCTTTTAGCACCACACAAGTAGCAGGCTTAAGGGCATTAGGCAGCAACTGCCCAGCCACCGAAGGCGCAGCGGTGTATATGGCACAAGTATTATATCATGTAATAAACCCTAACGATTTAATACAAGAAAATAATTGTGGTAATGAGGAAGTGGATAGTAGTAATATGCGCAGAATGATTAAAAAAGTAAATGCTGCTAACGCCACATTTGATGAACAAATAAACAT
Source organism: Bacteroidota bacterium (assembly GCA_046051225.1). Lineage (GTDB taxonomy): Bacteria > Bacteroidota > Bacteroidia > Chitinophagales > CAIODY01 > CAIODY01. The sequence continues at coordinate 3,327 of JBJOOR010000005.1, forward strand.
TTATCCTAATCCAACCAAAAATCTATTCAATATTATTGTAGCTAACAATATTTCATCATGTAATGTAATAGTTACTAATAGCTTAGGTCAGGTATTTTTTACACAAACCTTTACCGAAGTGAATAAAGTATTAACAATAAATCAGAACCTACCCATAGGACTTTATTTTGTAACCATTAAAAATAACATTACAAATGAAATATGCAATAAAAAAATTATTGTGCAATAGTTTATTTTTGAAAAGAAGCCTATTTATAGGCTTCTTTTTTTTAACAGGAATAAATACCCAAGCACAAGTAAATTACATACCTAATCCATCTTTTGAGAAATTAACTACATGTATTTTTTTTGCAGGAGATATTCATAAGGCTCAACCTTGGGATACTTTAAAAAATGGAGGTGGGGGCTTACCCTCATTATTTAATGCATGTAATTCCTTGAAAGGTTTGCAGGTGCCAAATACTGAACAAGGTTATAGAACATCCAAATCAGGAAAAGGAGTAGCTTGGATAGATAGTTATGTGAAAACTTCAAAAGATATTCATTACTACTTGCAAAGTATATTATCCTTTTCACTTACGAGTAATAAAACGTATACTGTTACTTTTTTTGTATCACATCCTTCTGGATGCCCCTATGCAATTGATAGAATAGGAGCTTATTTAGATAATGGGAGTATTAGTACCCCAAGTTATGGTGGTTTAGTAAATGTAATACCTCAAGTAGAAAACCCACAACATCATATCATTATAGATACTGTAAATTGGACAAAAATACAAGGCTGTTTTATAGCCAATGGCACAGAAAGTTATTTAACCTTAGGTAATTTTTATCCCGATAGTTTAACAGATACAATGTCGGTATCTTATGTGCCACATGGCTTGGTTGATAATGCTTCTTTTTTCATTGACGATGTTTCGGTAATAGAAAGCAGCGCCACCATACAAGCCGATAATGATACTACCATACTAAAGGGCGATACCATAACACTAGGCAAAAGCATTGAAGGTATGCCTGTAGATTGGTATGATATACAAGGTAATTTGTTAGCTGCCAGTAGCACCTTAAAAGTAAACCCAACAACCACTACCAGCTATGTAGTAAAAATGGATTTATGTGGTAATGTGAGTTATGATACGGTAAAAGTGAGTGTTAGTGTGGGTATAGAGCAGTTGACTTTTGAAAATGGGCAGTTGGAGGTATATCCGAATCCATGTATGGAAAAGTTATTAGTGATGAGTGATAAGTCCCGAACGTTCGGGATAGTGAATACAATTGAGGTAACGGATGTGTTGGGCAGAGTTGTAATTCAACAAATCAAAAACTCATCCACTCAACAAATTCAAATTGATGTATCGGGTTTATCAAATGGCTTATATTTTATAAAAGCAACTGATATAAAAGGCAATGTGATGAATGCAAAATTTGTAAAAGAATAATACCATTTTATTTTTAACGTGCTGCTTTTTAAAAATATGATTTCTATCCTAAAAAATATTTTGTTCGTCTCATTTGTTTAATGTACGTTTGCACCGCATTTTTCAGCACTCAAATTTATGAGCAGTAACGAAGGGCATAGCCATAGTTCACATCTTCAAAAACTAACAACAGGCGGTTTATTAGTAACCCTTGGTATTATTTATGGCGATATTGGTACATCGCCATTGTATGTTTTAAAATCTATTGTAGGCGATAAGCCAATTACCGAACAGTTAATTTTGGGTGCATTAAGTTGTGTATTCTGGACATTAACAATGCTAACCACTGTAAAGTATGTAATCATTACATTACGAGCCGATAACAAAGGCGAAGGGGGTATATTTTCATTATATACATTAGTGCGCCGTACAAAAGGATGGCTTATTTTTCCGGCCATCATTGGCGGAAGTACGCTAATGGCAGATGGTTTAATTACACCACCCATATCGGTTTCATCAGCCGTTGAAGGGCTTCGGTTAATCAATCCCGATATTCCTACCGTGCCCATCGTAATTGCAATATTAACACTATTATTTTTTATTCAACAATATGGAACCAAAATAGTAGGAGCCACGTTTGGCCCGTTGATGACAGTATGGTTTAGCATGCTAGCCATATTAGGCGTAATGGGTATGTGGGGGCATTTGTACATCATCAAAGCTTTAAACCCTTATTATGCTTACCAATTATTAGTTCATTATCCTGGTGGCTTTTGGTTGCTAAGCGGTGTATTTCTTTGCACCACAGGTGCCGAAGCTTTATATTCAGATTTGGGGCATTGTGGAAGAATAAATATACGTGTAAGTTGGACGTATGTAAAAATAGCATTGTTGTTAAACTATTTTGGGCAAGGCGCAAACCTATTGCAACATGTAGGGCATAGCTTAAATGATGTAACAGTAGGAAAAAGCTTCGATCCATTTTTTCAATTAATGCCTGTATGGTTTTTGCCTACTGGTATTTTTATAGCTACCATAGCCGCCATCATTGCTTCGCAAGCCTTAATTACAGGGTCGTACACATTAGTAGCCGAAGCCATGCGATTAAATATTTGGCCCAAACTAAAAATAGATTATCCTACCAATGTAAAAGGGCAAATGTATATTCCATCTGTAAACTGGCTTTTATATGCAGGCTGCGTAGGTGTGGTTTTATACTTTCGTGAATCATCAGCCATGGAAGGCGCTTATGGTGTAAGTATTATCATGACCATGTTGATGACCACATTATTATTGGTACATTATTTTGTAATACGCCGCTTTAATCCTAATTTGATAAGAGGATACATGATTTTATATCTATTTATCGAAGGCAGTTTTTTAGTAGCCAATTGTAGCAAATTTATTCATGGTGGATGGGTTACTATAGTAATAGCCAGCTTATTAATATTTATTATGTGGGTATGGCACGAAGCCACAGCATTAAAAAAATCGTTTACCGATTTTAGCCGAATAAATAAATATTTGCCACAGCTTAATGATTTGAGCGAAGATTTAACCGTGCCCAAATATGCTACACACTTAGTGTATTTAAGCACCGCCGATTCTGAAAATTTTATTGAAAAGAAAATTACCTATTCTATATTTAAAAAATTTCCGAAAAGGGCTGATACCTATTGGTTTCTGCATGTTGAAACTACCGACGAACCCTATGGAATGGAATATAAAGTGGTAACATTAGTACCTCAAAAAGTATTTAGAATTGAATTTAGATTAGGCTTTAGAATGGAACAACGCCTGCTGCCATTATTTAAAAAAGCAGTAGATGATATGGTAGCCGATGGCGAAGTAGATGTAATGAGCCGCTATCCATCTATTCAAAAATATAGAATAAAAGGCGATGTACGATATGTAATTATTGATAGATATTTAAGCTACGAAAATTCATTGCCTGCCTATCAAAAATTTATTTTAGAAACATATTATATCATCAAGAATTTCTCGTATCATGAAGATAAATTATTTGGGCTTGATAGTAGCTTTGTTGAAGTAGAAAGCGTACCGCTAATGCTTTCGAAACGAAAAACGCCAGATATTAAACGAGTTAAAAACTAACCCGAAAACAATAACATGGCAGATATTCAATCCGAACAATCATCTGAAATAAAATTTTTAGAAGGCCCACAATCTAGATGGAAAGAATTTCTTTTTACCTGCAAGGTAATGCTCGAATTTATTAAAGGATTTAGAAAATTGCATAACACAGGCCCTTGTGTAACGGTGTTTGGCTCGGCTCGTTTTCCACCCCATCATCCTTATTATAAAAAAGCCGAAGAAGTGGGTGCAGCCGTTGCAAAGCTTGGCTTTACTGTGATGACGGGCGGCGGCCCAGGCATTATGGAAGCAGCCAATAAAGGCGCAAAATCGGTGGGTGGCAAATCGGTGGGGTGCAATATTATTTTGCCTTTCGAGCAAGAACCTAATCCTTATGTAGATTATTCGGTTGATATAAAATATTTTTTTGTACGCAAAACATTATTGCTAAAATACTCTTATGCATTTGTGGTAATGCCTGGCGGCTTTGGCACATTAGATGAATTTTTTGAAGCGCTTACTTTAATTCAAACCAAAAAAGTAAAAGAATTGCCTATCGTTATTTTTGATAAAGCATTTCATGCCGATTTAATTAATTATATCAAAAGCATGAAAAACAATGGAACTATATCTAACGATGATGATAAATTATTTTTACTTACCGATTCGATAGAAGAAATGCAAATGCATTTAAAAGGTGCTATTTCGAAATTTAATTTACAAGAGCAGAAAAGATAATTTGCTTTTATCTGCACCCTCTGGCGTAATAATATTCAACTTAAATGTTAACAAAAAAGTGGATACTAACCACGGCGCAATATTCTTTTTTTTTGTAAAAACAGTTATTTCTTTATTTTTCAAGGTTATTGATTTGAATAAAATGGTCGTTTTTTCTTTTTCTGTATCCATTGCCAATCAAAAACGATTGTTTTGTAAAAATTCAATACCATTTTTTTAAAAAAAAATTATCTTTTTCGGGTTACCATCCATACTCCAAAAAGTATTAAACCCAAGCCAATAAAATGAATATAAGTGATAGATTCTTTATCTAATAAACCCCAAGCTACAGCTACCACAGGAATAAAATAAGTGGTAACGGCGCCAAACAAGGTGCTTGTTTTTTGCACTAAAATATAAAATACGATAGATGCTGTGGCTGTGCCCACTACCCCTAAAATACCGATATAGCCCAATGATGTAAGCGTTTCGGGATTGGTTTTAATACGGTATATTAAATCGGTAAAGCCAATTAAATAAATAGCGGCAGGTATGCCGATAAAAAAGAAAGAAAGCGATGCAATGCTGGTAGGGCTTACATCTACCAAATATTTTCGAAGAATATTAAGATTTAAGCCATAGCAAAATGTAGCAAACACAATAAGTAGTGCATATTTAATTTCGGTATGCAACGAGCCGCCATGATGCCCAAATACTACTAAACTTGCAGCCCCACAAAACCCAATAAAAATACCTGCAATTTGCAATCCAGATGTTTTCATTTTAAAAAACATCATACCTAAAAACAAAGCCCATACAGGTGTAAGCGAATTTAATACACCAGCCATCGAACTGTTTAAATGCATTTGCGCTGTAGTAAAAAAGAAAGCAGGTATGCCACTACCCAACAAACCTGCTAGTATAATATACTTTATTTTTTGGGGCTCAACTTTTCTAAAATTAAGAATAGTAAAAGGTAGCAAGGCAATGGCTGTAATGGTAATGCGCAATGCTGCCACCTGAAATGGTAGCAAACCCACCAACGACCGCTTCATTAAAATAAACGAACTGCCCCAAGTAAGCGCCAATAAGGCTACTACTATCCAATGCCATGCTTTATACTCGGTAGTGGTTTTCAAATGATTGAATTAAATATCGGTATTCAATTCTGTCCATAATAAATCCTTCAAGGGTTGTAGTCCTTCGCCCGTAGCTGCCGAAATAAATACACTTGGATATTTACGAGGCAAAGTTTTTTTAATCATTTTCTTTAATTCATCATCTACTAAATCGCATTTAGTAATGGCTATTACAGCCCGTTTGGTAAGCAATTCTTTATTGTATCGCTTCAATTCTGTTTGCAATATTTTTAATTCTTTTTTAATATCGTTGGTATCGCATGGAATGGTAAAAAGCAATACCGAATTTCGTTCGATATGGCGCAAAAATCTTAATCCTAATCCTTTGCCTTCGCTTGCTCCTTCAATAATACCGGGAATATCTGCCATAATAAACGAACGATGCTCACGATAAGAAACAATACCTAATTGTGGTGTAAGCGTAGTAAATGGGTAATCGGCAATTACAGGTTTTGCAGCCGAAAGTTTTGATAATAAAGTAGATTTACCAGCATTAGGAAATCCTACTAAGCCTACATCAGCCAATACTTTTAGTTCTAATATTTTCCAAGCTTCTTTTCGTGGTTCGCCAGTTTGAGCATATCGTGGGGTTTGTTTGGTAGGGCTTTTAAAAAATGCATTTCCTTTGCCGCCTCTTCCGCCTGTAATAATTACTCTTTCTTCGCCATCTTCTGTTATTTCAAATTCTACTTTGCCTGTTTCAAAATCTTTTGCCACAGTGCCCAATGGCACTTCAACAATTACATTTTGCCCAGATGCACCAGTACATAAATCGCCCAAGCCATGTTCGGCATCGGGTGCAAAAATGTGTCGTTTGTATTTTAAATGAAGCAAAGTCCATAATTGTTTATTGCCCCTTAAAATAATACTAGCTCCTTTACCACCATTTCCACCATCGGGTCCACCTTTAGCTGTAAATTTATCTTGCCTAAAATGCACACTGCCGTTTCCACCAGCGCCGCTTCTACAAAATACTTTTACATAATCTACAAAATTACTTCCTTCCATTTATCGTTGTTTGTTGTTCTGTTTCAAAATCTGAAACAATCTTTTCGTGCTAAATATTATCTACTGCTGTACACAATGCGTTAAAAATATCATCTACGCTGCCTTCGCCTTTTATTTTCGATAGTTTATCTTGCTTATCATAGTAGCCAGCTACAGGTTCGGTTTTTAATCTGTATTCTACCACTCGGTTTCTAATTATTTCTTCGTTTTGGTCATCGGCTCTGCCGCTGGTAGCGCCTCTGTTCAATAATCGTTTTACCAATTCTTCTTCGCTTACATCAAGCGATAACACATGATTGATGGGCATATTTTTAAACGACATTAATTTATCTAAAGCTTCAGCTTGAGGTATGGTTCTAGGAAAGCCATCAAAAATAAATCCGTTTACACCTTGTTCAATACACGAATCTATTTTAGTACTAATCATTCCAATTACTACTTCATCGGGTACTAAAAGCCCTTTATCCATAAATTTTTTTGCTTCCATGCCCAATGCAGTTTGGTTAGCAATTTCACCTCTAAAAATATCGCCTGTGCTTAAATGTTGCAGGTTATATTTTTTTATCAAGCTTTCTGATTGTGTTCCTTTGCCGCTTCCAGGGGGGCCAAATAGTATTAGGTTTAACATTTTTAAGTGGTTGATGTTTTTAGGATTGGCAACAAAAATAATAAAATGATAAGTTGAATGAAACAGATTTAGCGATTAATATTTTGTTCTCACAAATTTGTTTTCATCAGTTATATTAATGGGATGATTTTTATACCATTCAATAAATCGTTCCCATTTATCTTTATTTTTTACTTGCCAAATTACAAAATCGGTTTCATTGCCTTTATACAAAAGCCAATGATTATAAGCCTCAAAATGCCCAGCATCTTTTATCTGTTTTTGAAATTGAAACAACACATTATTAAATTTATTTTGAAATGATTTTTCGTAATAAATATCTAAAAACTTGGCTCTTGTTTTATCTAAAGTATTAATGTTGATGGCTTTTGTGCCTTTTAATGCTGCTATTAATGTAGGCTCATAAATATTTACACCAAAGGGTTCCGAGTTTTTTGAATTAGCATTGCGGCTAAAACTTACTGTCATGGTAGAATCTGTAGTAAATTTTATTTCGCTCAAATAAGTTTCGTAAAGCAGCTTGCTTATTTCAGTAGTTCGTTTCGAATTGCGTTCTAAATTCATAAACAGTTCGCCGTATATCATGCCCCATACTTCTTCATTGCTGTAGCAATATAATTTTGCTGCATGGTAATAATTGCTGGCAAGCATTGGGTCGGTATCAATTCCTTTTTCATACGCTGTAATAGCGGCATTATACTTTTTTTGGGCGGCAAAAATGTTTCCCATTTCAAGATGCAATACAGATGAACTTGGAAATTTTAGCAATCCATTTTCTAATACCAATAAAGCTTCTTTTTGTTTGCCCCAATCATCATATACATTCGAATAAGTTCTATAATATTCGGGTTTTAAATCATTCATTTTTACTAATCGGGCAAATACTAAAATGGCATTTTCAAAATCTTTTTTTTCATAGTAAGCCAATCCCATTTGATACACAATTTTAGCATTGGTAGGGTCAAACTTTGCGGCTTCTTGCAATAGCTTGATACCTTTATCAAATTGGCGAAGCTCAATTAATTTAACGGCTTCAATAGCTTTGCTTTTTGCTACTTGTTTTTCACTTAGCGCTAAGCCAAATGAAATAGTAATTGTAAATAAAAAAAAGATTAATAAGCTAAAACTAAATTTCACTTTTAAAGATTATTGTTACAAAATTTAAAATTATGTGTTCAAAGATAATAAAGAGTATTCTTAAATCACATTTTTAAAATACATTTGCAAACTTTTATAAATAAAAAATGGAGCAATTAGATTTTGAATGGGGCAAGCTTACTGAAAAATTAAGAACACAATTTGATAAAAAACCTGATGTAGATGCATTATTGTTTTTAATAGGAATTAGAGAATTGGGCTCAATGCCACGGGTGTTTACCAAAGAAGAAAAGCAAGATTTGATGCATATAGCCACCTGTAAACTATTAAGCAGGCAAGGGTTTTATGAATTAGAATTTTGCGACCAACAGGGTTGGCCACATTGGAAAGCAATTAAACCTTTGCCATCGCTTACAATGAATGAGCAAGAAACATTATTGAAAGAAAACATCATCGAATATTTTAACGATTTAGATTATTTTAAATAAACCACAACCAGTATTAAGTAAATGAAAAACATTGCCATTATCATTTTTGCATTGCTAATTACCACATCAGCATTTGCAAAAAAACCAACCGAAACAAAAGTTAAAATGGAAACTACCATGGGAACTATTGTATTAAAATTATATAATGAAACGCCTTTGCATCGTGATAATTTTATGAAAATGGTAAAAGCCCATTCTTATGATAGCTTGTTGTTTCATCGTGTTATCAATCATTTTATGATACAAGGCGGCGACCCCAATTCGAAACGTGCCAAACCAAATGAAATGCTTGGCAACGGCGAAATGCCCAATGTGAAAAGAATTCCTGCCGAATTTAAAACAGACTTATATATACACAAAAAAGGAGTATTGGCAGCAGCCCGAGATAACAATCCTGAAAAGGCAAGTAGCAATTGCCAATTCTATATTGTACAAGGTAAAACATATACCGAAGCCGAACTAAATGCCATAAGCCAACGAAGCGGCATTAAATACACTCCACAGCAAATTGAAACTTACAAAACAATAGGTGGTACGCCCCATTTAGATGGCGGTTATACTGTGTATGGCGAAGTGATGGAAGGTATAGATATACTTGATAAAATTGAAAACGTAAAAACTGCACCAGGCGACCGCCCTGTTGACGATGTGCGAATTATTAAATGCACCATTTTAAAAAACAAGAAGAAATTCTTATTTTTTTAAATGTAAATGCAACGTAATATAAAACTCTCTTGTCCTAATTAAACTATTTCAATGAAACCTAATAACCATCCACTAACCAGAAACTGGGATAGATTCTGCTATGCAATATTTTTAGTTTTGCTACATTTTGGCAATCTAATATTGCACATTTTTGGTTTTATACTACCTCTTTTTTCATCATCCAAAAAAACAAAAGGAGTTGTCTTTTTTCCCTACGGATTTAAAGGAAGCGATGGCGCAAATCGTAGAATCATTCAATACCTGCCTTTATTCGAAAAAGAGAATATTCCAGCTGTGGTATGCGAATTAACACATGATTATACCTGCAACAAATATTTTCATGGCGTACGATGGAAATGGTATTTTTTTCTTATTTATTGTTATTATAAACGAATATTTCAAATACCAATGGTAATGAAATACGATGCTGTGTTTATTCAACGGGGCATGTTTCCATTGTATTTCGATTTGAAATATCCGCTAATGGAAAAAACAATTTACAAGCTAAATAAAAACGTAGTAATTGATTTTTGGGATTCGGTATTCGAAGGGCAACCCAAACTTACTATTGAATCGCTTAAATATGCAAAAGCCGTTACAGTTTCAAATCCATTTTTATACAATAATTTTTTAAAGTGGCATACCAATGTGTTGATGTGGAATATATCCATCGTTACATCAAAATATAAAGTAAAATCAGATTTTGCAATTCATCAACCTACCCGATTAATATGGACAGGGCTGCCACATAATTTAAAAAATTTGGGTTACATATTTCCTACATTAATTAAAATAAATAAAACGCATCCCATTGTATTAGTAATTATTGGCAGAGAGGCACCCATTGTAGAAGGTTTACCTGTTGAGCATCATCTTTGGAATGCTACCACATTTCATGAACTATTACAACAAGCTGATATAGGTATTTATCCTGAAAAAAATTCGGTTCATGCCAATGGCAAATCGGCAATGAAGGTGATGGATTTTTTATCTACAGGTTTGCCAATGATTGGTGTGCCTTATGGATTGCCCAAAGAAGTCAAACATTTACAACATTTATATATAGCCGATGACGAAACAGAATGGGAAATTGGCTTAAAAAAATTAATAGAAGATAAATCATTAAGAGAGCAATTAGGAAAAGCAGCTCGACAAATAATTGTTGAAAATTATGATGTAGAATCAAGTTACAATCAACTTAAACAAATTTTATTTTAAAAACAAATGTGTGGAATAGCTGGAATCTACAATCTAAACCGACAGAGAATTGATGTTGAAAAAATTCAACAAATGATTGCTGTTCAAACTCATCGAGGACCTGATGGTAGCGGTGTATGGCTAAATGAAGAAGAAACAGTAGGATTAGGGCATAATCGGTTAAGCATTATCGATTTATCTGCCAATGCTGCTCAACCCATGCATTATGCTGGCTTGTATAGCATTACTTATAATGGCGAATTGTATAATTATAAACAGCTAAGAGAAGAATTAAAAGGCAAAGGACATCAATTTAAAACAGCATCGGATACAGAAGTTTTATTGGCACTATATGCAGAGTATGCTGTAAAATGTTTGCAAAAAATGGATGGCATGTTTGCCTTTGCAATTTGGGATAAAAAGCAAAATATACTTTTTTGTGCTCGTGATAGATTTGGCGAAAAGCCTTTTCACTACTACTATTCAAAGCAAGAAGGCAAATTTATTTTTGCTTCCGAAATAAAAACAATTTATGCATCAAAAGAAGTTGAAAAAAAGATAAACCATAAAATGGTTTATAATTATTTGGCTCACGAATTAGTTGAAAATCCATTTGATTTAACCGAAACATTTTTTGAAAATATTTTTAGATTAGCATCAGCATCTTATATGATAATAAACAGCGATGGCGATTTGAAAATAAATAAATATTGGCAACTACGGGCAGGCTTAAATGTAACGCATCAAAATATAGTTGAACAAGATGTATATCATCAATTTAAAGAGCAATTAACCAACTCTGTTAAATCGAAGTTGCAAGCCGATGTGCCCGTTGGTACTTCGCTTTCGGGTGGTTTAGATTCGAGTACAATAGTTTGTATTATGAATCAAATTAAAGAAACAAATCAAGTTCAAAAAACATTTTCAGCCCGATTTTATGATGATACTTTAGATGAAGGAAAGTACATTAATATGGTTAGAAACGATTGTCAAATTGAACCACATGATGCTTGGATTGATGAAGAAAATTTAATAGAAAAAGCGGTAAAAATTTTACATTTTCAGGATGAACCTTATGCTGGTACAAGCGTAATAGCACAATGGGAAGTAATGAAATTGGCAGCAGAAAACAATGTAAAAGTTTTACTAGATGGACAAGGTGCCGATGAATATTTAGCTGGATATACCAATTTTATAACAGCTTATTACAAGCAACTTTTTGTAATTGGCGATAAAAAATTTCAGGATGAATTAGATGGATATATGGATGTAGCAGGGCATCAATTTAATATAGATTTTAAATTTATGATGGAAGCCCGATTTCCAAAAATGTGTATTAAAGTACGAGAATTAAAACGAAAATATATAGGTGTAGGATATAATGATTTTTTGAATAATGAATATGTAAATGCTAATGAGCCAGCATCTATCGAATCACCATTTAAGTATTTTGATAATTTAAGCGAATCGCTGCAATATTCAACTACCGAGTATGGTTTGCATAAGTTATTAAAATACGCCGATAGAAATTCGATGGCGAATTCTATTGAAGTAAGATTGCCATTTTTACAACATCAAATGGTTGAAAATGTGCTGCAATTGCCCAACGAATTTTTGATAAATAGTGGCTGGACAAAATATCTTTTGCGCCGCTCGTTTGCCGATATTGTACCCAGCGAAATTACTTGGCGAAAAAATAAATTAAGCTTTCAGCCGCCCGAAAAAAAATGGATGAATTCGCATGCCATAGAACCTATTATGAATGAAGCACATGAATGGTTACACAACAATGGAATAACCAACAAATATGCAAAAGAAGAAATGGAATGGAAATATTTAATGGTTTATTTATTCTTAAACCAATAAACTATTTGATATACACGTAATTGTTTTTGAAGATTATTTTTTCTTCATTTAACAACCATTCTAAATAATATTTTAAATCAATTTCCGAAAACTCTTTTAGCAAGTTTTGTGCATCTTTAATTTGAAATGGTCGGATAGAAAATTCATGCTTTAAACCGTTGTAAACTTTCAGCATTTTAGCTGCCGAATAGTGTTTCTTTTTATATTCGATACATACATCGCATTTGCCACAAGGCAATGTATACACTTCATTAAAATAATTAAGCAAATAAATTGTTCGGCATGTTGTAGAATTATTCACATAGCCAATCATCGATTGAATATGCTTTTCGCTTTTTTGTTTTAACAATTCTAATTCAGCCAAATTCAATTCTATATTTTCCTGTTTCTCTCTAGGTTTTAATAAAATTATTTGTGGTTTATCTTTAGCTGGCGAATAATCAATGATATTCATTTTAGTTAAATCATTCAGCAATTGCTTTAATAAATCTGTATTGATTTTTAATTCAGTTGCCATTTTCGATTCTAATAAAACACAGTAATTATCTTTTATGCCGCCATGCATTCTTAGTAGCAATTTTACAATTGGTTCAAACTTTTTATTTTCAACTTCAAATTGATATAACACTTCTCGGCTTGCCGAAATAATAGCTCGTGATGGTAAATAAACAGCTTCGGTTAAGGTTAATATTTTTTGTTGTTCTAAAATTTTTAACGATTGAAAAGTAACGAAAGGTTGAAGATTAAATTTTTCTACAAATGCATTCAAATCAAAATCGAAAGCTTGGTTAATACCGCTACCATAAGCTATTTGAAAGAATTGCATCAAGGCTTCATAAACACGTTTTATTTCATCAATTGGCGGATAATTATTTTTTATAGATAGCTGTAAAGCATTAATATCATCATCATTCCAAAGCAAAGCTACATACGATAATTTTTCATCTCTGCCAGCTCTGCCAGCCTCTTGATAATAGGCTTCGGGACTATCGGGCAAATCTAAATGAACTACACTTCGTACATCAGGTTTATCAATTCCCATCCCAAATGCATTGGTACAAACCATTGCTTGTACTTTATTGTTCATCCAATTTTCTTGTCGCTTATCTCTTTCTTTTTGTGGCAAACCTGCATGATAAAATTCGGATTTTATTCCATTTTGTTGAAGCCATTGCGCTGTAATTTTTGTAAGCCTTCTATTGCGAACATACACGATACTACAACCATTTACTTTTCGTAAAATTTCTAATAATTTGGTTTGCTTATCATTCTCTTTTCGTACCACATAAATCAAATTTTTTCGAGCAAAACTTTTGATAAAAATGGTTGGATTTTTCATTTCCAATTTATCGCAAATATCAAGCTGTACCTCTTTTGTAGCCGTGGCTGTAAGCGCTAAAACAGGAACATTTTTTATCAATTCTCTAACATTGGCAATGGCTAAATAAGATGGGCGAAAATCGTAACCCCATTGCGAAATACAATGTGCTTCATCTACTGCTAAAAAACTAATGGGCAAATGCGAAAGTTGCTCTCTAAACAATTCACTTTGCAATCTTTCGGGCGATATGTAAATGAATTTTAAATGACCATTATGTGCATTATCCATCACATTCTGAATTTCTCTTTTACTCATGCCACTTATGATTGCCGAAGCTGGAATTTGTCGTTTACGAAGTTGCAAAACTTGGTCTTTCATTAATGCAATTAGCGGCGATACAACTACACAAACACCATCCATCATCAGCCCTGGCACTTGATAACAAACCGATTTGCCACCACCCGTAGGCAACAATGCTAATGTATCATTACCCGAAATGATAGAGTCGATAATTTCACGTTGTCCATCTCTAAAATTATCGTAGCCCCAATATTTTTTTAGTATTTCGTTTGCAATTGGCATGTAGCTATCCGATTGTGTTTTGTAAAATTATTCTGAAAGTAGTACCGTTGTTTACTTGCGATTCTTTTACAAATATTTTTCCTTGATGATATTCTTCAACAATGCGTTTGCAAAGCGCCAAACCCAAGCCCCATCCACGTTTTTTGGTACTATAGCCAGGTTTAAAAACTGTTTTATATTTATCCGATGTAATGCCTTTGCCCGAATCGGTAATATCAATTATACATTTATTGCCTTGCGAAAAAATAGAAATTGAAATTTTACCAATACCATCTTCCATCGAATCTAAAGCATTGCGCAGCAAATTTTCCATCACCCATTCCATTAACGGAGTGTTTATTTTTATGGTGTAATCATTATTTATTTCGGATGAAAATAGAAATTCAATTTTACTACTTGCTCGGCGTTTCATATAAATCATACAGCGTTCAACAAGCGGCACGATAGCAGCATCAACCAATTCGGGTGCCGAACCAATTTTGCTAAACCGCTGCGTAATTATTTCTAATCGTTCAATATCATTTCCAATTTCAATTACTGCATTATTTTCTTTCAACGATTCATCGGCTTCTTTTAAATATTCAACCCAAGCATTTAACGAGCTTAATGGTGTAGCAATTTGGTGTGCTGTTTCTTTTGCCATGCCCACCCACAATTGGTTTTGTAAACTTCGTTGCGATGAAAAAAAAGCAATGTAGGCTACAATTAAAAATACAATGATGATTAAAATTTGAATGGTTGGAAAATATTTTAATTCGGTAAGCAAAGTTGAATCTTTATAAAAAATATATTGTACAATTTTACCATTTGCAAATATCGGAATTGAATCTTGTTCGGCTCTCATCTTCATCAATTCTGCTTCCATTTTTTTTACATCTGCCGAATCTTTTGAAGGAAAATTTTTACAGCCTTGCATCTGTTTTTTTTCATCGGTAAGTATTAATGGAATGGTTTTATTGCGTTGAATAATGTTGATGATAAAACCAATATCGGTATTATCACCAGCAGTGTTTAAATGCTCATAAGTATTTGCCAGTTGTTCCATTCTGTTTCTTTCTTCTGCCGATAATTTTTTGGCTAACAAATTAGTGTACCACAAACTGGTAATAACAATCATCAATGCTGCAATAAGCAAGGCAATTCTAAAGCGATTATAAAATGTATAATTATTCATTTTGTGTGGTCTAATTATTTTGTGGTATCATCCCAATTTATCAATTCAATTTTTTCATCTTGTTTAAAATCTATTGGCTTTTCTCTTTTTGTTTCGCCTTTTAAATCGGCTTTAATTAAGGCTTTTAAGGTTTCGTGTTCGGCTTTTAAATTTTCTTTAAACTTCTCTCGGCTCGATTTTTTATCTCTTACAATTTTTAAATTATTGCCTTTTCCTGTCATTCGTAAAAAAACATTAAAGCCTTTTTTGTCGTTATCTTCTTCCCAGTTATCATCCGAATTTTTTCCTAACTTTTTACCAAACCAATCCATCAAATTTATTTTGAAAAGATAATCCATTTCATTATCAAAAGTATGTGTACCTGAAACGTTGATATTAAGCGCATTATTTTGAATTCGCATTTCAGGAATAATAATTTTTCCATTACCAATTTCAATTTGATTTTTTAAAGTAGCAAATTTTAAATGTTTCAAATCATCCACATTTAAAAATTTTGATAAACTTAAAAGTTGCGATACATTTTTCAATTCGCCATTGCTTACAGCAATATCTGATGAGGAAGAAATGCTTTTTGGAATCACAACAAATTCTTTATCAAATTTGCCCGAAACGGTTGTTGTGCCTGTAAGATTTCCGTTTACATTTTCGGCTTTCAACATCGTTTGATTAAAATTTTCAAACTGCTGGAATGTAGAAGTGATATTCAAATTTTTATAATCCGAATTAAAAAGAAAAGCAATTTCATTTTCAGATTGAATTAATTTACCCGATAAATTCAAATTCCCATTTTGTGTTTCGGTTGCAAATTGATTAATCTTAATAATATTATTATCTAAATCAACTTCAGCATGAGTATTTTGCATTTTGAATTTATTCCAATTTGCATTCTTGCAATTCAGCTCAACATGTAAAGGGAAATCAAGCCAATTATTGGTGTGAATTGAATCTTTTTTTGATTCTGTATTTGCCACTAATAACGAATTAATATCCAAATTATCTGCATCAAATTTTAGCTCGGCATATCCTTTTATATCGTGCATAAAATTTTGATAAGAAGAAGTGCCGCTAAATTTAATTTCATTTCCATTAATAATTCCATTTCCATTTTCGATGATAAGTTGGTCATCATTTTTTGCTGTTACAATGGCATTTAATTTTTGTATAGCATAACCATTTTTGGTTTTTAATTCTAATTGTTCAATAGCAATTGAATTGCTCAACATTAAATAGGTTAGATTTGATTTTTCATTGAATCCGATTGTAGTTTGCAATGAATCTAACTTTATATTTCCGTTCATATTTTCAATTTGTGAAACTGGAAATAATTCAATCAAATTTTTCAGATTCAAATTGCCACTAATAGTTGATTTAACTAATTGTTTGCCATCTGCAAATTGATAATGTGAGGAAAGCGAAAATGCTGAATTTTGAAATTCTGCATTGAATTTTTTTAATTCAAAATCAAATACATTTTCTTTAAAAGTAAAAGATGCAATGCATCCAATATTGGTAAATTTATTATTCCAATCAGCAATTTGTAATGTTCCATTTGTGCAATTAAAATTTCCATTCAAACTAAATTTACTATTACCAAAATTATAATTCAACTGCCCATTAAAATTATCGAGTAAATCTTTTCCTTCTGTGCCTTTCAATCGTTTTTGAGTTTCAGTAGACATCAATTCGGTTAAATTTTTTACATCAAAATCTTTTCCTTTAAAATTTAGTTTTAAAATTTTATTGGCAATCAAACTACCATTTAA
This sequence comes from Bacteroidota bacterium, assembly GCA_046051225.1. Classification (GTDB taxonomy): domain Bacteria; phylum Bacteroidota; class Bacteroidia; order Chitinophagales; family CAIODY01; genus CAIODY01. The sequence goes on from JBJOOR010000005.1 coordinate 20,525, forward strand.
GTCCAACTCATTATCTGCTAAATTCAACACTATATTTTTGAAATCATAGGCTTGATTTTTTACATCAATAATTGTTTTACCCGAAATACTTAATGGCTTATTATAAGTAAATTGTGGAAGCGATTTTGAATCGGCATTTATGATTGAAGTTATTTCGAAATCGGTATGCAATTTTTCGTTTTCATAAATTCCGTTTGCTAATAATTCATCAATATTAAAACTTAATGTAAGATTCGATTTTTGATTTTCTACCATCAATTTACATTTTTCAATTACCAATTTTTCTACTTTAATTGATGAGCTCGATTTTGAATTGGATGGTGTATTTTTAAATACATTATAGTTGGATAAACCATTTTTATAATCAATAATATGAAGCGTTGTATTTTTTAAATAGATAGCATCAATTCTGTATTCGCCTTTAAAAATTTTAATGGTATTAAAGCCTGCATCAAATTCATCGGCTTCAATAAATGCTTGATGCAGTTTAATTTTATCATGAAGTACAACTTGATGAAAACTAACACTGGCATTAGGAAAATGCTTTATAAATGAAAATGAAATATCGCCATTTAACAATATTTCGCCATTCAATTGTTTGTTAATTTCGGCAATTGCAATTGTTTTTAGCTTGTTTTGAAACACAAATGCTAAAACAATTAACGCAATAAAAATTGTTAAAATGGAAAGAAAAAAGTAGAGTAAAAATTTTCTAAATCGTATCCAAAACATCATTGTAAAGCTTCTTTAATAAAAGATAAAGTTACAAACGAAGTGAATATTTTTTTATTTCAAACCAATTAATCTGAATTCTTAATTTTTTTAAAAAGATAAGTTTTGCTTTCGGTACCATTTACCAACCGCTGAATATTTTTTTGATGCGTAGCAATTACAGTAAATGTGGCGGCTAAGGCAAATAATCTTAGCAATATTTGGTCATCGTGTTTAAATGCTAAAAATATTAAAACTGGCAAAGCTATACTTGCCAACAAACTACTTAGCGATACATAGTTAGAAAACAATAAGGTTACAAAAAATATTGCCATGCATAATAAAGCTACTTCGGTATGTATGCCTAATAAAACGCCAAACATTGTGGCAATACCTTTTCCGCCTCTAAAATTTGCAAATACTGGAAACACATGCCCAACAATGGCTGCAATGCCTAAGATTACTTGAAAGTTGATAAAGCCATCGGTATGTGGTTGTAAATCGGAAAATAAATAAGCCAATTTTAAAGCTGCTATTCCTTTAAAAACATCAACCAATAAAACGAAAATGGCTGGCTTTTTTCCTAATACTCTTAATGTATTGGTGGTACCTGCATTGCCGCTTCCATGCTCACGAATATCGGTATTGAAAAAATATTTTCCTACCCAAACGGCGGTAGGAATAGAGCCTAAAAGATAGGCTAATAGTATTGCAATATTATTGATAATAGACATAGATGTTGTGTTATCTTATTTGCGAAGATAAAACTTTTCATGTAATCATTAATCAATTATTAAGAATAAAGAATTCAATTATGTGAATAATTGAGAATACTTTTACGTTGATAATTTTAAATCAATTAAATTATAATGAAATCAAAATCTTTAATTCTGTTTTGCATATTCAGTTTTTTGTTGAGTATAGCAAGGGTTTATTATTCTAAAAATTTAATGTTTATTTATTTAAACTGGAATTTATTGTTGGCGCTAATACCATTACTATTTGCTATGCTAATTAGAAAATACAATTTACAAGGTATTAAATTTTGGATTGCACTTTTGGGATGGATGTTGTTTTTTCCAAACGCACCTTATTTAATTACCGATTTAATGTATTTGGCAAAAATAAAACAGCATACTTCAATTCCATTATGGTTCGATATAATTATGCTTAGTTCATTTGCTATAAATGGGCTATTATTAGGATACGTATCATCACAAATTATATTTAAAAAGTTTCAACAATTATATTCAAAATGGATAGCAAATTTTTTTACGATATCATATTTAATGTTTAGTGGTTATGGAATTTATTTAGGTCGATTTTCGAGATATAATAGTTGGGATATAATTACCAATCCTGAAGCATTATTTAGTTCGGTGTGGCAAACATTATTACACCCAATACACTATAAAAGTGTGTATATTCTTTCCATTTTATTTGGCACTTTAGTATGTTTGGTTTTCTATTCGCTGCATGAAACAATTGAACCTCAAAAAGATTTAATCTGATATGAATTATATTACAGTAGAAATTGCAGATAGAATTGCAACCATTACACTTAATCGCCCTGAAAAGCGAAATGCATTAAACACTGAAATTGTTTCAGAACTTTTATTTGCATTTGAAAAAATACAGCATGATGAACAGGCAAAAGTGGTTGTGCTGAAGGCAAATGGTGAAGCATTTTGCGCTGGTGCCGATTTATTGTATTTACAACAATTACAAAAAAATACATTTGAAGAAAATTTAGAAGATAGCAGACATTTTAAAAAATTGTTTGCAACAATTTACAACTTTCCAAAAGTAGTAATTGCACAAGTTGAAGGCGCAGCATTGGCTGGTGGATGTGGCTTGGCAAATGTTTGCGATTTTTGTTACGCTACGCCCGAATCAAAATTTGGATTTACAGAAGTTAAAATTGGTTTTATTCCTGCTATTGTAAGTGTGTTTTTAATTAGAAAAATAGGAGAGGGTAAAGCAAAAGATTTACTACTTTCTGGCAATATTATTTCAGCCGCCGAGGCATTCCAGTTTGGATTGATTACTAACATTGTGGATAAAGAAAGTATAGCCGAATTTGTAAAAACTAAATGCAATCAACTTATTTTGCAAGCAAGTTCACAATCTTTATCGTTAACAAAACATTTGATTTCGGCAGTGCAACATTTATCAATTGAAGATGCTCTTGAATATGCTGCTAACCAAAATGCAAAAGCTAGGGCATCAGAGGATTGTAAAAAAGGGATAGCATCATTTTTAAATAAAGAAAAAATTATTTGGTAACCATTAAAACAAAAAAGATGATTAAAAAATTATCACTATTAGTATCAGCCTGTTTTTTATCTGTAGTTGTATTTGCTCAAACTGAACCTGAAAGCAATTTGCCCGAAAGCCCAACAAAATTGTATAGATACAAGTTGAAGCTTGCACCAATAAAAACAGAGGAAGAATTGGAATTATTTAAATCTAATAAAACTTGTGAAGAGCTAATAGAATGTTCTGTGGCAAACTATAAGCCAGAAGCTGCGGTTTCTGGTGAGTATGCTATTAAAGTTCTTAGCAATGCTGAATCTAAACTTGAACTTCATAAAGGAGAGCCGTCAAATAGTACGATGAGTGCTGCTGATGAGCATTTAGCTTTAAAAGCATTAGGCGTTGATAGCGCTATGTTAGAAATATTGCAAAACGAAACTACTAATTATTCTGCTCTATATTTTGGAAAAGATACTCTTATTGGAATAAAAAAAATAGATATGGAAGGATATACATTTTATTTATTACGCCCAGGTTATAAAGTTAAATGTTATACTGAATCAGGTGGATTGGCTCAACTACATAGTAGTCAAGGTTTTTTCAGCGCAAATAATAACCTAGTTCAAATAAATAATTTTTCGGCTAAAGTTTATAAAACAAAAATGATGAACAAAGGATTTGCTACCTCTTCATTATTGGCAGATGGTGCAGAAGTAACAAATTTGATATATTTATTTCAATATCCAGAAGAACGCAATACTTTTCCAATACAATTTAATTTATTTAAGTATGACAATAAATATTGTTTTTCTTTAAATGAATCAAAAGTTCTTTCCAGCTCTAAAGCAATTAATAAGCGATTAAAAAGAGTTGAAGGAGTTAAGATGGAAAGAATAGGATTAAATGAATTCTTTCAAAAAGTGGGCTTCGATTATTAATCATAAAACATAATTATATAAATTTTCGAATAAATTTTATAACAATACTTTGGTTGTAATTTTTGAAATTGCAGCCATTATTTTCTCATCTTTCATAAAAAAATCAAACAATTATCACATGACAAAAAAAACATTACAACAATTAACAATACTATTCTCAATAGTATTTACAGTTGTTTTGAGTTCAACTGTTTTTGGGCAGGTTACTACTACCGAAGGCTTTGAATCAGCAACTTTTGCTCCTACTGGATGGAAAATTTCACCATTAGTTACTGGTGGACCTGGTGGCAATCAAATTTGGAGAAGAGCCAGCCCAGCTGGAACAAACCCAACTGCTACTCCTCATGCAGGAACAGCTATGGCACGTTTTGATAGCAGAAATAATGCTGCTGGAAGTACGCAAACATTAATAAGCCCTGTTATTGATATGTCGGGTAGAGCAGCTACAGCCACATCAATTAGTATGTGGGTTTATAGAGATACTGCTTTTGCTACTCAAGGCGATAGCTTAACTATTTGGATGAATACCGCAGATACTTCGCTTGGTGCTACTAGATTAGGTGTTGTGGCTCGTTCAATAGCTATTGCTTTGCCAAATACAGAGGCTACAATTGGTTGGTATCAATATTCGTTTTCAGTACCTAGTTCATTTAATACAGCTACAAACTATTTATTGATTCAGGGTACAAGTCAACGTGTTACGGGTGGTGGCCCTGGTGCAACTGGCAGAAACATGTTTATTGATGATGTAACTTATACAGCTTTTCCGCCAATGTGTACAGGTACACCTACTGTGGGTACTATTGTAAATAGTACAAATGTTATTTGTGGTGGTACTGGCTCGGCTGTATTATCTTTAACTTCTCCAATCACTAATGCTTCGGGCATTACTTATGATTGGCAAAGTTCAACTTCGGCTACTGGTCCGTTTACAACAATTGCTGGTTCAACAAATTCAATTACAGCAAATACAGGTACTTTATCATCGCCTACATTAGCAATGTATTATCAATGCGTTGTTACTTGTTCAGCTTCTACTTTAACTTATACTACACCTGTTGATACCATTAAAATTAGTTCATCAGCATTACCAGTAGTTGCTGTTACACCTACTACAGTAACTTTATGTAGCGGAACAACTACTTCGTTAACTGCTTCGGGCGCTGGTTTAACTTCATTTACTTGGTCATCAACCAATGCAGGATTAAATGCAACAACGGGTGCTACTGTAACAGCTACACCAGCAGCAGGTGGTGGTGGTGGTTTTGGCGGAAGAACAATTATTGTAACAGGATTTGATGCTATTGGATGTTCTGATACTGCTCATGCTGTGTTAACAGTAAATAATTCGCCTAATGCTACTATTACTTCTTCTATTCCAAACGATACTATCTGCACTGGTACAACAGTTATTTTAACTATGCCAAACGCAGGTGGTGGCCCTGGTGGTGGAGCAACATACTCTTGGAGTAATGGTCCTGTAACTCGTAGAGATACCATTTCACCAACTACTACTACAACTTACATCGGAACGGTTACAGCTGGAAATGGTTGTTCGGCTGCTGATACTGTAAAAATTGTTGTAAATATCGGTACTCCTCCTACTGTGAGTGTAACACCTTTAACGGCTGTATATTGTGTAGGTGGCGCTGGTGTAACTTTAACTGCTTCGGGTACAGGCACTTCATATAAATGGACACCTGCTGCTACATTAAATACATCAACAGGTACTACAGTAGTAGCAACTCCTGTAGGTGGTGGTGGTCCTGGTGGTGGAGCTACTGTTTATACTGTTACTGCATCTAATGGTGTTTGTTCTGCAAGTGCTACAGCTACTGTAACTCGTTCAAATCCTCCTACTGGAAATATTACTTCAAATATTCCTAATGATACTGTTTGTACGGGTGGTACAGTTATTCTTTCTGCACCAGCTGGTGGTGGTTTTGGTGGTGGATATACTTATTTATGGAGTACAGGTTCTACTTATAGAAGAGATACTTTGGTACCTACAACTAATTCAATGTATACTGTTTTGATTACTAATGCTGGTGGATGTACAAAAAGTGATACTATTCATATTGCTGTGGTACCAGGTACACAACCTAATTTATCAACTACACCTGCATCTCCAATTAGATATTGTTCTTCATCGGCTTCAAGTGCTACTGTAAGTATTCATGGTGCTACATCATATACTTGGAATAATACAAATGGTGTTACTTTCTTAAACACTGCTAATGATTCAGTATCTATTACGCCTGCTGGTGGTCCAGGTGGTGGAAACTTTACTATTACTGGTAGTATTGGTGCTTGTAAATCTACAATTACTATTTCTGTTACGGCTGCTAATGCACCTAATAAGATTAATATTCAAAACTTAAACCCTGGTACTGATACAGTTTGCCCTGGTACTACTGTTATTTTAAGAGGTGGTCCAGGTGGTGGAAATACTTATATGTGGGATGATGGAAAAACTACTAGAAATGACACTGCTATTATAAATATGGGTGGTTATAAAACTATTACTGTATCAAGTGCACCTGGTTGTTCGGTGGTAGATTCATTATTGTTTGTATTATCGGGTGGAAGTGCTCATTTTAGTTATGTAGCCGATTCTTCGGCGGTTAAATTTACTGATTTATCTATTAAATCTACTTCATGGTCGTGGAATTTTGGTGATACTACTGCTTTGGGTACTACACAAAATCCTACTCACAATTATGCTCATTATGGTTTGTACTCGGTTGTACTTACTGTTACTGGACCATGTGGCACTTATACTGATACTATGAAAGTAGGCATTTGGAAAACAGGTATTAATGATATTGCTGCATCACAGATTTATGCTTATCCTAATCCTGTGAATGATGAAGTGAATTTATCTTTTCAAATGAATTCGAATACTGCTGAATTGATATTGATTAATGCTTTAGGGCAAGTAATGGAGCAAAAATCTATTACATCTAAAATGATAAATGGTTATAATGAAAGACTTTCATTGGCTAAATATCCTAATGGTGTATATACAGTAAAAGTTAAATCAAACAACAATATTTTAAATGTTAGATTAATTAAATCTGCTAATTAAAATTTGTAAGATATTATAACTACTAAAAAAGCCTCATCCGAATGGATGAGGCTTTTTTTATTGATTGCCATTATTAATGCTAATGAGCGGCAACAAAAAACGGCTTACTGCTTAGGGTAGATTATTTTTTTGCCAAATACAATTTTATAAGCTACGTTTGTTGTATCAAATAAATTTACGCCCCCAAGGGCATCACTTATTTAACTTTCTATAGTAATTGAACAATAGCGCTTTCCACATTTTAAAAATAAGTAATTACCGCAATTATCAGTTGGGTAGGTTTCTATTTATATTAGGCTTGCAAATGCAAGCCGTAATTATCAGTATTTATATTTATGATATTACCAAAAATCCGTTGGCTTTAGGTATTGTAGGGCTATCAGAGGCTATACCTTTTATTATCACCGCATTGTTTTCGGGCAATGTAGCTGATTTATATAATCGAAAAAAGATTATTTTGCTATCTACAAGTGCCTTTTTATTATGTGCTTTTATGTTTGGGATGCTTATTTGGTTTCCTATTGGCAATGCATCGCTTACGGTTAAATTATTTTATGGTATTACCTTATTAACAGGCATAGCCCGTGGTTTTTTTGCACCAGCCCAAGCAGCTTTAATGGGGCAAATTATTCCAAAAGAATTATATGGGCAAGCAGCCACTTGGGGCAGCATAGTGTGGAATTCGGCTACGGTAGCTGGCCCAGCATTAGGGGGCTTGTTGTATGGATTTATTGGAGAAAAGAATGCTTTTATTATTGTGTGTAGTTTGTGTACCATTGGTGTTTTATTGTTTACTACATTAAAAAATATTGCTAACCCACAGGTAGCTAAAGGCGAAACTAATTTGCAACGGGTAAAAGCAGGAATCAATTTTGTGTTTAATCATCAAATTATGTTTTCGGCTATGGCAATGGATATGTTGGCGGTATTATTTGGGGGGGCGGTTGCTTTAATACCTGTTTTTGCAGATAAAATATTGATGGTAGGAAAATTAGAGATAGGATTGATGAGGGCTGCACCATCGGTGGGGGCAGTGCTTTGTAGCTTGTGGGTGGCTTATTATCCTATTCGCAGGCATGCTGGCAAATGGTTTGTAATTAACGTATTATTATTTGGGGTGTGTATGGTGGGCTTTGCCGAATCTACTAATTTTTATTTAAGCTTATTTTGGTTATTATTATCGGGTGTGTTTGATAATATAAGTGTTATTATTCGAAGTGTAATATATCAGATTTATGCACCCGATGAAATGAGAGGCAGGGTGATGGCTATTAATTTTATTTTTGTGGGTAGTAGCAACGAAATTGGTAGTTTTGAATCGGGCTTTGCTGCTAAGATAGTAGGCTTAGTGCCATCGGTATTGATTGGTGCTGGATTAAATATTGGCGTATGTTTATCTACTATTAAGCTTGCGCCAAGGCTTTGGAAATTACATTTAAAAGATTAATTAATTATGATGATACGATTGGTAAAACAGATACCTAATTTGCTTACACTTACTAACCTTTTTTTGGGTTGTGTAGCCATTGTGCAAACTTTTGCTCAACGAACGCATATTGCTTGCCTATTAATATTTGCTGCTGCCCTGCTCGACTTTTTTGATGGGTTTATTGCCCGTGCTTTAGATGCCCAATCGGAAATGGGCAAACAATTAGATTCGTTGGCAGATTGTGTAACCTTTGGTGTGGCACCTGGTATGATTTTATATCAATTGTTAGCCAATTCTTTTGTAATAAAATCTGATGCCTTTGATACGCCTATTGCCTATTTTTTACCTGCTTTTTTGGTAAGTTGTATGGCGGCGTATCGCTTAGCCCGATTTAATATTGCCGAAGGCAAACCCGATAGATTTAATGGCATACCATCGCCTGCTATGGCATTGTTTGTGGCTTGTTTGCCTATGATTGTGTTTTATTCGGGGCATCAACGCATTAATAATTTTATTTTAAATAGCAATGTATTATATGGGTTGATTATCATGTTAAGTTATTTGATGGTAAGCAAGCATCATTTTTTTAAACTTACACCCAAAGCCATGAACACTAAAACTAATGCTATGAGATATGTATTAATTTTGATAGCTATTGTATCTATTGTATGGTTAAAATGGGTGGCGGCGCTGGTTATTATGCCCTCTTATTTTATTTTAAGTACCATTGAGTTTAGTTTTTTTAATAAAGAGTAATTAAGTGTATTCATTCGGCTTTATTTTTCATGCCATTTTTCTGCATTCGTATTAGTTGGCACTAAAAAGTGGTATTTTATTTAGCTACATCCTATCAATTTTTTAAAAATATATGCTATGCGCATTAACCATTGCCCACTTTTTGTTTGCATTATTTTATCTATAGCCATTATATCTTGCAAAAAGGATAAACCTTCGCAAGCTATTAGCAATCCTATCACAATAGCTGATAATGGGGTGTATGTTATCAACGAGGGCAATTTTCAATTTGGCAATTCATCTATTACTTATTATGATGCTAATGCCAAAGCTGTTACACCCGATTTGTTTTTGCCTGCCAATAATCGTCCGTTGGGTGATGTTTGCCAATCTATGAATCGGTTTAATAACAACTATTATATCGTAGTGAATAATTCGGCTAAAATAGAAGTGGTAAATGCCAATACTTTTATTGCCATCGCCACCATTACAGGCTTCACATCGCCCCGATATATGCTTCCTATCAGCAATAATAAAGCTTATGTAACAGATTTGTATGCCAATAAAATTGCCATTATTGATTTGAATCTAAATGCTATTATAGGCAGCATACCCTGCCATGGATGGACAGAAGATATGCTACTGGCTTATGGTAAAGTATTTGTTACCCATCCTACATCCAATACAATTGATGTAATCAACACCATTACCGACGCCATTCAAGATAGCATCACCATTGGCTATGCATCTAATACCATAAAAGAAGATAAAAATGGCAAACTATGGGTATCATGTAGCGGCGATATGGCTAAAAACAAGCTAGCATCATTGCATCGCATCAATCCTATTACTGATAAAGTAGAACAATCATATACTTTTGCCAATGCCACCGATAAATGCTGGCGATTATGCTTTAATGCCACCAACGATACACTCTATTTTTTAAATAAAGATATATTTAGAATGAATATTCAATCCACATCGCTACCCATCACACCCTTTATTAGCCAACATACCAATAATTTTTATGGTTTATCCATCCAACCATCTACCAACTATATATATATAGCCGATGCCATAGATTATACCCAAAAAGGCAATATATATATATATAACACTAATGCCACATTGCTCAATACCTTTAAAGTTGGCATTATACCCAGTAGCTTTTATTTTAAATAACTCTACCGCATTATTGCACTTCCAACTTGCCGCTATGCCATTGGTTTGTAGCAGTATTATACATAGTATAAATAAATAAACCTTTTTCATGTAGGATAAAGGTATTGTTATAATTATTGTTTTCATATACTTGCTGCCCTAGTGTATTGTATAGTTTTATTTGTATATGGTTTATGGGTATTTGTAATACCTCACCCACACCATACAAGTTTTTTATTTTTAGTTCCTCTTCCTTTACCTCTTCCACTCCCACATTACCACATGGGGCTATTGCTCCTAAAGCAAAATTGGGGGTATTGGGTAAGCCACTATCAACATAATGATAATGAGTTATAGAATTTGTATATCCAAAATACAATTGCTTTTGAACAAAATTGCAAGCCATTCCAAACCCATCAGGGTTATTAATAACATGCATAAAATAATTGCTACCATAACATCCAACATAAATTTTTCCGTCATTCCAATTTCTCATATGCCAAAAAATACTTGGAAAAGGCGTTTTTGAACTGTCCCATTTTGCAACTAAAATTTTATTTGCCCATGGATTTGTTGACTGTAAATCTAATTGATACATTTTATCTCCTGTATGACCATATAAGTACCTATTGTTTGGAGAAATGCATACTGCTGCAAAAAAAATAGTATCGCTTACTGGTTGCGTTATTTTTTTATAATTAGATAAATTGCCTGTACATCTATCAAAATCTAATACATCTATTTGTCCAGGATATACAGCCAAAGAAGAATTAAAACAAAAATCAGTATAAGCTATCTTTGTTCCATCTTCAGATACATTACCCACACCCTGATACACGTAATTGATTAAATAAGGGCTGCCAATTGCTTGTGTTTGTATGGGGTTTATACCACTACTATCAATTAATATTTTATAATATATATTACTATGAAACTTACGAAACAATACCCACCAATCTTTACCATTGCCATGCCTTATGGCAAAGATATTCCCATCATCTAAACTATCTTGCTGCATCAACACACTATCTTTAAAAGTAACATCTCCCAATCCACCATGTAAACTTCTATCTATTTCTAAACATCTAACTTGGCTTGGTATGTAGCTACTAGGTCCTTGTGGTCCATTTTGCTCATATTCAAAGTCAGCATAAAACATAAATAATTTATTAGTATCAGCAGGGTTAGGAATAATAACTGCTCCTTTAATTAATGGGTTGCCATTACCATTTTGTATATATTGATTACCAAATGTACTATGGTTAAAATTTGAACCATTCGGCATGGTATCACTATTTTTATCATATACCGTAAAACCATCACTCCAACATATTAATTTACCCTGCCTATCGCAAATTGAAGTTGATGTACTCCACAATGAATTTATATTCACTTGATTTGAATCAGGTATTCCAGTACCAGTTGAGAAATCTAAGCCTGTATGCCTCCCTAATACCCAATACTTATCGTTAAACTGTGAATAAGTAAGTGAAATAGAGCATACACAAAGGGTTATTAATAAAATTATTTTTTTATTCATCACGTTGTTAAAATATAAAAGCGTTTAGATTAAATATCTAAAAGCCCCTGCTCGTCCTCCCTGTAGCCAAGCCTTATGTGTGGCTGAAGAGTATGTAATTAGTTTCCCGAATGTTTGGGATGTTTCCAACAAATTTATTGTTTTCATTTTTAAAAGTTCAATTTATTTTTCCGTCCCGAATATTTGGGATTTCATTTGCATTCTAGTTGGATTGAAGCATCGGAACGTGACTTTGAAAGTGTGGAATCCTTGTTTCGACAAATCAAAACGGTTTAAAAAAAGATAACAATCTATTCAAAAAAAAGTAATTTCCTTCGTTCCATAATCCCTATTTTTGCGTCAAACTGTTGGTGGTTCTATCGCCTTTTATGAAATAAGAAAGGGAGGAAAGTCTGGTCAGCAAAGGGTAACACACTTCCTAACGGGAAGGTATTCTGCAAAGAATAACAGAAAGTATTACAGAAAATAACTACTTTAATTTTTGCAAAAAAATGTATCTAAATGAAAATTTAGAGAGTAAAGTTGAAAACGTAGAGTAAGAGCCTACGACCTTATTGGGCAACCAATTTTGTGAATAAACCTTGTGTGCTGAAAGACCAAATATACCAACGCCATCAAGGCTACCCGTTTAAATTTTTAGCAATAAAAATGCGTTGGGTGGGTAGGTCGTAACAGGAACATTGCGAAATGTTTCGCAGATAAATGATAGAAGTTTTGGGCAACCAAAAAACAAAAGCCGGCTTATACACCAACAGTTTATTTTAATACAAAAATTATAAAAACCATTACCACATGAAATTGAAACTATTAGCAGCATCACTACTTTTGATAAGCAGCGCCCATGCCCAATCATCAACCACCATCACCCAGCAAGATTTAGTAAAAGCCACACAAATTAAACAACACATTACATCCAATCTAAATAAACCTACAGCAGAAAAAAATGATACTACCATCACCAAAGATGCAACCGAAATAGGCACCAGCTATTATAAAATAACTGCATCAAATGGCACATTACTAACCCAAGGTAAACTAATAAAAGGCAACCGAGAGGGCGTATGGCGCTTTTACTACGAACATGGCGCACCCCTAAAAATAGAAGAATACCATCACAATAAAAGAAACGGAATGGCAGTAAGCTATGATAGAACAGGATTTGCCACAACAGATGAAACCTACAAAAACGATTTGTTAGATGGTATATCAATAAGGTTTATAAATGGTGGCAAAATAAAATCGCAGATAAACTATAAAGCAGGAAAGGTAGATGGTAAAAAATTAATGAACTATGATGATGGCAGCGGCAAACAAGAAGAAAGCGAATGGCAAAATGGAAAGAAAAATGGCAGAACAAAATGGTATTATAGAAAAAACATAATAATGATGCAAGCCGATTATAAAGATGATATTTTAAATGGCGAACAAATAACCTATAACGAAAAAGGAACAATGGTAAAAAAAGGAAATTATATAATGGGAAAAGAAGATGGCGAATGGATAGAATACGATAGCGAAACAGGCGCAATCACTAAAACCACCCTATATAAAAATGGCGAATTGATAAGTACGAAATAAACCTTATCGCACTTCAATTTCATCTACAAATAGCCAAGCTTTTTCGCCAGCACCAGGCTTGCCTGCTGCAATAGATTTTTTGCAATGTATCATCACTTTAATATACCTAGCCGTTACGCCTACAACTTTTATCTTAGCAGCATTCGTTTCGGTTAAAAACAATTCGTTTTGAGGAATGGCAGGAATAAAGCTCCACTCTTGCCTTTGCAACTTTGCACGATTATCATTTATCAATAAATGCGAATTATAGTAAGGCGCAAATTCAGCATTATCTAAACTATAACTGATGCCAACCGAATCGGGCAGATGAATCCAACTTGCATCATCCTGTAATAACCCAATCTTAATTTTGCCAATTGGCTTTTCTTCACCCAAATCAATTAATGCTTCGCAATCAACGCCGCTAAAGCCCAACCATTCTTTGCTATACCAAGGTGTAATACCTTTTATGCCATCAATCAATGTAAATGCACCACCATTATTATAGCGCTTATCGGGTTGCGTAGTTAGCACAATAGTTTTAGCCAAAGCCTTATGAGCCGTAATTTTTTGCTTCCACAATTCGCTTTTAATATTCAATTCTGCATTTTGATAATAAGCCTCAATAGTAGAATTTTTATTAACGATAATAGGCGATGCATAATTGTTCCAACCACAGCTATCGCAGGTTTTGTATTTTATATAGCCATTAGCAAATGGTGGATGCAAAGTAATTTCAACAGATTTATTGTCGCCAAAAGGTTGTAGCGAAGCATCAATATCAAGCAAAGCTTTGCTATAATTTATGTTTTGATTATCCCACTTTTTAAATTGATGTAATAACCTATTCTGAAATAAATTAAAATTCTTATTTTCTTTTTTTGTCCATAATACTTCAGCAATAGCACTCATTCGGGGCAAAGCCATAAAAGTAAGTTTGTTATAATCGGCTATATATTCTGTCCATAAATTAGCTTGAGCACCCATAATATATTTTTGTTCATCCGCATTTAACGAGTCGGGGATTGGTTCATACGAATATACTTTTTGAACCGTAGTATAACCACCAATAGCCAATGGCTGCGTAAGTGGCGAACCTTGATAATGATCAAAATAACAATGCGACCCAGGACACATTACCACTTTGTGTTTCATTCGTGCTGCGGCAATGCCTCCATCAGTGCCTCTCCAACTCATCACTGCTGCATTAGGCGCTAAGCCACCTTCTAATATTTCATCCCAGCCAATTATCTCTTTGCCATTTGATGTTACAAAATTATCTATCTGTTTTATAAACCAACTTTGCAATTCATGCTCATCTTTTAATCCATATTTTTTAATATTGCTTTGGCAAACCGCACAATTTTTCCAAGCCGCCTTTGGCACTTCATCGCCACCAATATGAATGTATTGCGATGGAAACATTTCCATTACTTCTTTCAATACATCTTTAATAAATTGTAGTGTTGAATCTTTCGTACAAAACACATTTTCGCTTACACCCCATTTGGTTAATACATCGCTAGGCAAACCACTACAGCTATATTGCGGATACGCTGCAATAGCAGCTTGTGCATGTCCAGGCATTTCTATTTCGGGTACAACAGTAATGTGTCTATTATCAGCATACGATACAATTTCTTGAATATCTTTTTGGGTATAAAATCCACCATAAGGCTTACCATCGCCCATGTATGGATTAAAATTTTTATCCACCATCGTTTCTTTTCTTTTGCTTCCTATAGAAGTTAATAAAGGATATTTTTTTATTTCAATTCGCCAACCTTGGTCATCAGTTAAATGCCAGTGAAACACATTCATTTTATGATAGGCAAGTAAATCAATATATTTTTTCACTTCTTCTTTCGAAAAAAAATGTCGTGATACATCCAAATGCATTCCTCTCCATTCAAATCGTGGTTCATCAGTAATCATACAATAAGGCACCGATAAAATTGAATCCGATTCTTTTGCGATAAGCTGCAACAAAGTTTGAATGCCATTAAAAATTCCATCTTTACCACTTCCCGAAATACTTATCATTCCTTTTGTAGCAAGCAATACATAGCCACCATTCATTAAATGGTTGGCAGTATCCATAGTTAATCTAATAATACTTGGTTTATTCAAATTATACGAAACACCATGAACTATTTTTATACCATATCGCTTTTTTAATTCATAAATAAAATATTGTTCATCATATAATTCAATATCAAGTGAAATAGCAAAAGTGTTTTTACTAATTTTAAAACTACCATCAAATGTTTGAATTGAATTGGGTTGAGGAATAATATTAAATGATGATTGTGCATTAGCAAAAGAAACAATCATTATAAAAAGGAATACTGAAACAAATATTTTTTTCACTAAGTAAAGATTTGAAAATGTTGAGCAAATATAATAGCCTTTACCGTTATACCTATGCGATTTATTTTTTCAAAAAAAAATGTCATTGCAAAAAACTATTTTTGTTTCAAACCAAATGCGTTATGAAATTGCTTTTTCGTTTTCAAAAAATAATTTTTGTTTTCGTTTTTTCGGCATTGTTTTTTGCTTGCCAACAAAACGAAAATACGAATACAACCAATACCAAGTCATCACCCGAAATGGTGAAAGCCAATGGTAAAGCCGATTTGCTGTTGTTAACTGATAGACCACCCAATTTAGAAACGCCCTTAAAATATTTTTTACAAGATTTTACACCCAACGATGTATTTTTTGTGCGTTGGCATTTAGCCAATTTGCCCGAAAAAATTGATGCCGATACTTTTCGTTTGCGAATTGGCGGTGCTGTAAAAACACCACTCGAATTATCGTTGAACGATTTAAAAACAAAGTTCAAACCCTTTACCATTAATGCTTTGTGCGCTTGCGCAGGCAATGCCCGAAGTTTTTTTAAACCTGCTGTGGCTGGTGCACAATGGAAAAATGGTGGCATGGGCAATGCCAAATGGAAAGGTGTAAAGTTGAAAGATATTTTAGCTATGGCAGGCGCAAAGCCCGATGCAGCCGATGTTTCGTTTAATGGATTAGATGCGCCGCCAATGCCAACTGTGGCAGATTTTGAAAAATCATTAGCATTAAATCATGCGATGGATGGTGAAGTGATGATTGCTTATGAAATGAATGACGAGCCAATTCCGCTGCTGAACGGCTTTCCGCTAAAATTAGTTGTACCAGGTTGGTACGCCAGTTATTGGGTGGGCATGTTGAGCAAGATAACGGTGCATACCGAAAAGTATGAAGGATACTGGATGAAGAAGGCTTATTTAGTGCCGAAGAATTCAGAAAATGGAAATGAAAAACACGATTCGTTGCCAAAAGAAATGAAACCGATTAGCAAGATGGATGTGCGTTCGATTTTTGTAACACCCGAACCCGATAGCATTTTGCAAAGTGGCAAAACTTATCACATTGTAGGCGTAGCAATGGATGGCGGCGATGGCATTGCAAAAGTGGAGATTAGTTTTGATAACGGAAAAACTTGGACAGCTACAAAATTGGATGTTGATTTTGGAAAGTATTCGTGGCGACATTGGATGATTGATTGGAAAGCACCAGCCGCTGGAAAATATATGTTGAAAGTGAAAGCCACCAACAACGCTGGCAAAACACAACCCGAACATCAATGGAATAGAAGCGGTTATATGCGTAATGAAATTGAACAGTTGGAATTAATTGTGAAATAAAATTTTTGAAGAAAAATGAAAAATAATTTTGTGAAAATATTTTTTGGACTGTTGCTTTTTGTTGTGATTTTTTCGTGCAACGAAAATAAAACTGTTGAACAAAAACAGGAAGCCACACCATTAGAAAATGTGGTTACCAATCTACCCGATTCGAGCGGTTATCAAGTGTTTAAGAGTAATTGCATGATTTGTCATTCGTTGCGCTACATACAAATGCAACCCAACTTCCCTGAAAAAACTTGGGTAAAAATTGTAGATAAAATGCGTAAAAATTTCGGCGCACCCATCGATTCCATCAATGCAAAAATTATTGTAGATTATTTGGTGAAAATTAAGGGGAAGAAATAAAAAATGGTATTGTATTACATAAAACAAAAAAGACATTTCCGATTAAGAAATGTCTTTTTTGCAAAGAAAAAAATTTGTTGATTAGTTATTTATAACTCTCACGTTTACTGCGTTCATGCCTTTTTTACCTTTTTGTTCTTCGTATTCTACTTGGTCTTTCTCACGGATAGTTCCTGATAAGCCACTGCTGTGAACGAAGATGTCTTCACCACCATTTGATGGTGTAATGAATCCGAAACCTTTGGTTTCATTGAAAAATTTTACTGTACCTGTTTGCATTGTTATTGATTAATTTTTTACAAAGTAGATATTTTTTTCGAATGTGCCATATTTTTTTTTGTTTTTAGGCTACAATGTATATTGGTAGCGGCTATAAATTTTATTTATCAATTATCTGAATGAGTATATTTAATCGAAATTTATTTTTTAGTAGCTACTAAAACACCCGAGATACACCAGTGACTAAAACTTTCGCCTTCGTTTTTTCCTTGATTAATTACTACTTGTATAGTGTGTTTGCCTTGTGTCAATTTTTTTAATGGAATAAAATAAGGTGGTGTTAAAGTTCCAGGACACCAGTTCGAACGACTTAAATCACTAGAAGATAATCCATCTGGAAAATTGCCCGATGCAGGATTCAACAACCTGTATGTGCCGCAATCTGTTCGCCAAGGGGTAATATGAAACTCTTCTTTCCCATCAATAAATAGTTGATTTAATTTTGGATTAAATTCGTCTCCATTTTCCCAACCACCATGTCCTGTGGTGGTAAATAATAATTGCAAATTATCTAATGAATCTGCAACTTCGAAATCAACTTTTAGCGAATCTGTTTGAAATAATTTGCCATAATTTTGCCCTTCGGCTTCCATTATATTTACTGTATTAAATAATGGTTGAATTATTTTTTTAGTTTCAGGCATTTCGGCTTCAGGATAAAAATCAAGCTCAAGGCTTACTTTATGGCCACCTTTATCATAATTACCAATATAAACACCAATCATCATTTCTTTTTCATCGCTTGGTATTAATGAGGTTACATCTTGTTTATACACTACTGAATCACTCCAATCATAGCCTGCTATCATTCTTTTTTTATTAAAATGTCCTACTCCAAATGGAGTAAAAAAACGCATTAATTCTATTGCTGGAAAATAGTTTTTGGAAGAAATAATGCCCTGATATTTTTGTTTATTTTTATCTTCGTATATAGGCAAATTTTCTAACCCATTTGTCATGGCAGTAAAAACAGATTTTTCTTTTTGACTTGAAATAGTAAATACAGAGCCTACTCTATCATAAGCATCGCCATTGCTCCATAAAGTAAGTTTTATAAAATAACTTCCTTTTGATGCATGATCGGGAAGTTTTATTGTTTTCAAAACCACATTTCCTTTTACAAATCGGTGTTCAGTTTCAAGGTGTTTTATGGTTTTGTTTTTATTCAAATCTTCAAAATTAATTTGTTCTTTTTCGAATATTGGAATAATTGAATACCTAGATTTTATTTGTGCTGCTGCGTATTCAGGCTCTGTAATTTTTTTAAAGCTATCATTCGGAAATAAAATATTTTGCTGAATAAGCTGCATTGATTTAGCAATAATTACACGGCTACCATTTATCGAATATTTTAAAACCAATTCATTTTGGGGTACAAACGAAATTGATGGCGAACCTTTGCACATGGCTTTATCTGTAACCCACACTTCTATTCTATTTGAAAAAATATCGTACTTTATTTTTTTACACGGCATGCCTAATAAAGTATCTTTTTCATTAGTGATTACAGCTTTTGGCAAGGAATCAAAAGATGTAATCACGGCAAATTTAGTATTGCTTAATAGGGCTGTTTTTATGGTAGTTTTATTTTTATAATCAATAAAAAAATGTTCGGTAGTTGATGAATTTGCAATAGCGGCTTTCTCGTTGTTGCATTTCAAGCTAATAGTTCTGTTCGGAATTAATTTATTGTTTTCATATTGTTCGTATACAATTTCATAATTAGATTGAGCAAATGAAATTTTGAATAGTGAAACACAGAATAAGAATAGCGATAATTGAAAAGTTTTTTTCATGTTATGGTTTAACTAAAATGATTTTTTTGTTTGATACAAATGTAAGCAACGCTTTATTTAAAAATACTTTGATACTGTTATTCATCTTAAAAAAACAAAAAAGCCTCATCAAATGGATGAGGCTTTTTTGTTCATAATAAGTATCTTCTAAAATAGCTATTTATTATTTTTATTTTCTACTTGTGTTTTTATCCAATTAAAAGTTTTTGTAACTCCATCAATCAACGGCTGCGAAGGAGCCCAACCTAATTTTTCGTGAATTAATTTATTGTCTGAATTTCTACCTCTAACACCCGTTGGGCCAGGAATATTTTTTAAAGTAATATTTTTGCCTGATAATGCTACAATCATTTTTGCAAAATCATTAATGCTAATCATTTCTTCGCTTCCAATATTTACTGGGCCTGTAAATTCTGAACGGGTTAATCGTAATATACCTTCTACACATTCATCAATGTATAAAAACGAACGAGTTTGCAAACCATCGCCCCATATTTCAATTGTTCCACCATCTACACATTCGGCTACTTTACGGCAAATAGCAGCTGGTGCTTTTTCTTTGCCACCTGTCCAAGTGCCTTCCACTCCAAAAATATTATGAAAACGTGCTACTCTTACATTCAATCCGTAATTTCTTTGATATGATAAATATAATCTTTCGCTAAATAATTTTTCCCAACCATATTCGCTATCGGGTGCAGCTGGGTAGGCACTTTCTTCATTGCATTTAGGGTTATCAGGGTCTTCCTGATTATAGGCAGGATACATACAAGCGCTTGATGAATAAAATACGCTGCCCACTTTATGTTCATTACATAAATGGCAAATATTCAAATTAATAATTGCCGAATTGTGCATCACATCAGCATCGTGGTCGCCTGTAAAAATATAGCCTGCACCGCCCATATCGGCAGCTAATTGATATACTTCATCAAAATAGCCATCTAATACTTGTTCGCAAACAGATTGGCGACGTAAATCGCCTACTACAAAATCATCCGCAGCAGTAATAGAAAATTCAGGATTTTTTAAATCAACACCTCTTACCCAAAAGCCTTCGCTTTTTAATCGTTTTACTAAATGGCTGCCTATAAATCCACCTGCTCCAAGTACTAATGCTTTTTTCATTTTATGATGTTGAATTTTTGTAATTGTTGTGTTATTAAATTATTTAATTTATATCTATGATTAGCATATAAATAGAATGCAAAAATAATAATAATTGTCACTATTGATTTAAAAAGTAAAGTGTAAATATATTGTTGAAATGGAATGTAGTATAACGCAATAATAGCCGCTACAGAAATAGTAATTAAATACATTTTGGTGTATGGATAATGATACTTTGATTCGTTTCGTTTATTTAATACCGATGATGAAATTACTTGGCTGCCGTAAGATATTATTTTAACAAAACACAATCCTAAAATGCCCAATTTTGGAATGAACAACATATTACCGCCTACATTAATAATAAAACAAATGATGGTAATAAAAATCATATACTTCATGTTTTGCCTATTTAAAAATATAGGTATATTAAGCATTTGCCCTACAAATACTAAATAATAACCACCTACCAACATGGGTACAAATTTGCAGGCATTCAGCAAATCTTTATTTCTTGAAAATACATAAATTACTTCGTAGTTATAATATGCTATCAACATAGCACCAATGCCTACGGCAAATAACAAATCGTTTATCAATCCATGAATTTTACTATCAATTTTTTCATGTTTATCTAAATTAAAATAATAGGGTTGAAATGCAGCAATTACAGATTCTTTGATGATTGAAAATATACCAGCAAAAGTAGTAGCAATATAAAATATGCCTAAAGAATCGGCACCAATATATTTATTCAGAAAAAAATTATCGCTGTATTCAGATATGTTTCCTAAAAAAATAAAAGGGAAAACACTTGCGCCATATTTAATACACGATTTTAAAACTGCTTTATTGAAAAAATAAATAGCTCGGCGATAGAACACAATGGTAGCATAAGCACCCATAATTAGATTGCTAACAATGGTACTATAAATCATACCTATTACATTCATCTTAAAGCCTACCACAAATACTAAATTAAACCCAACATTTAAAATAAAATAAGCATTATCAAGCATAAATGCTTGTTTGCCTTTTTGTGCCGATTTAATATAGCTAATATATACATTATAAATAGCCTGAAATGGCATATTAATGATGGTTACAAATATAAATGGGTAAAAACTAATATTGCCCAAATAAGGTATCAGCAGCCATTTGGCGGTAAGCAACAAGCCTATACAAATAATAGATGATGAAAACAAAGTGGCTACAAAAACACTGCCTACTACTTCATAAACATGTCCTGTTTTTTTGCCTCTTACATAAATCATTCTCGACATGGCTCTTGGCAATTCGAACATTGCCATTATCATAATTAAAGCACTAAGACTACTGGTGTATGATAAAATACCATAATCGGTTTTAGTTAAATAGGATGAAAAAATAGGGAATAAAAATATACTCGAAGCTCGTTGCAAAATTGAACTTATTGAATATAAAAAACTATTAGCTGAAAGTTTTTTTAACGACCCACTACTCATTTAATTACTGTTTCTGAATTTATTTTTATGAATTATGAAGATACGATACAAATGTAATTTAATAACAATCCTACTATTTAAAAAAATCATAAATCTTTTAACATTGGCGTTAAAGAAGTATATTTTTGTACAAATCAAATTAACATCAATTTAAAGTGAAGAATGTAATTATTGCTAAAGATTTTGAGGCTTTGCACAAATATTTATCTAAAAATGAATACTCTAAACTATTTATTTTAACCGATACAAATACCCGTAAACATTGTTTGCCATTGGTTAAAGAGCTACTACCATCGGCTATTATTATTACCATAAAAGCTGGTGATGAATATAAATCTGTATTATCGTCAGAAAAAATATGGAGTACATTAAATCAAAATTTTGCTGATAAAAATTCATTGCTCATCAATTTAGGTGGTGGTATGATTACCGATTTAGGTGGCTTTGCTGCATCTACTTATAAACGGGGCATAAAATTTATTCATGTTCCTACTTCATTAATGGCCATGTGTGATGCAGCAATTGGTGGCAAAACTGCTATTAATTTTAGTTCGATAAAAAATAATATTGGTTCGTTTCAATTGCCCGAATCCACTTTTATTAATCATGAATTTTTAAAAACATTGCCCGAACGAGAACTAAAAAATGGATTAGCCGAAATTATAAAACATTGCATATTGCAGCAAAAAACAAATTGGTTAAAGAAAATTTTAAATGAACAAGAATTAGTTGAAATAGATTGGTTTAAATTAATTCAACATTCGGTTAAATATAAATTGAGCATTGTAAAAAATGATTTTAAAGAAACTGGTGAAAGAAAACTATTAAACTTTGGACACACCATTGGTCATGCCATTGAAAGTTATTACCAAAACCAAAAAAGTAAAAAAATAATGCATGGCGAAGCAGTAGCAATTGGCATGTGGGTGGAAATAATTTTATCAAATTTATGTTTACAATATCCAGCTTTAAAAGCAAATGATTTATTTGATATAATCGAATTTTATTTTGGGTATAAAAAATTTGATAACAAAACTAAAGATGAAATTTTACCATTTTTATTACATGATAAAAAGAACAAAAACAATTTAATTAATTTTACTTTGTTGCAAAAAAATGGTGTTCCGGCAATTGATTGTTTAATTTCTACAGCAGTAATAAAACATGCCATCTATTTTTATTAATCATCCTACAAAAATTATTAATGGAACTGTAAAAGTGCCTAGCAGCAAAAGTATTAGCAATAGGGCATTGATACTGCAACATTTATTTGGCGATGAAACCGTTACCATTTCAAATGTATCTGAAGCAAAAGACACACAGCTTTTAATTGATTGTTTAGATCAACTTACATTTCATAAAAAATCAAGTTCAAGTAATTATAAATCGGCATTTGTGGTGGATGCTTGGAACGCAGGTACAGCATTTAGATTTTTAACCGCTTTACTTGCTATCACACCTGGTAAATGGATTTTAACTGGCGATAACAGAATGCACCAGCGACCAATAAAAACATTGGTAGATGCATTAATTTTTTTGGGCGCTAATATATCATATATTGAAAAAAAAGGTTACCCACCTTTGCAAATTATTGGTACAGAAATTTATGGTGGTCATGTATCTATGAATACACAACAAAGTAGCCAATTTGTAAATGCTATGTTGTTGATTGCGCCTACATTTGCTAAAGGATTAACTATTCAATTAGAGGCAAATCCTGTATCCGAAAGTTATATTGATAATACTATTGGTGTATTAAAAATGTTTGGCGTTGAATGCTATAAACAGGGTAATTATTTAGAAGTAAAATCTACTAAGTCAATCAATAAAAATTATGATGTTGAATCTGATTGGAGCAGTATTGCTTTTTTTGTTGAAATAGCTGCTTTATCAAATGAAGCAAATATTATTATTGAAAATATTGCCGCTAAAAGTATTCAAGGCGATTATATAATTTGCCAAATAGCTGAAAACTATGGCGTTGAATGTGTATTTGAAAACAATAATTTAGTAATCAAGAAAAATAAAAATTCGGCAGCAAAAAAGAAAGAAATATTTGAATTTGATTTTCGTTCAACACCCGATTTAACACAACCTGTAGCAGCCATGAGCGCAGGATTAGGAATAGATACTTTTTTTAAAGGCATTGATCATTTAGCACTAAAAGAAACAGATAGAATTAAAGCTTTGGAAAATGAATTGCATAAAATAAATGTACAGTTTACTCGGAAAAATGATTTTCATATTTTGAAAAATCCGAAAGAAATTGAACCTATTTCATCCATTTCATTTAACACTTACAACGATCATAGAATGGCTATGAGCCTTGCCCCCATGTGTTTAAAATTAGGACAAATAGAAATTAAAGACCCTTTAGTAGTTGAAAAATCATTTCCCGATTTTTGGGCAGAAATGGAAAAATTAGGATTTGAAACAAACTATAAAAAATAGAAAACAATGACACAAGAATCCATTATATCCGAAACATCAAATATTGAACTATTAGCCAAACAAGTAGTGGAAGGCTTCATTATTGGATTGCATAAAAGCCCGTTTCATGGCTTTAGTGTTGAGTTTGCCGAACATAGATTATATAATACTGGCGAACCCATAAAAAATATTGATTGGAAAGTTTTTGGACGAACAGATAAATTGTTTTCCAAAAAATATGAGGAAGAAACTAATTTAAGATGCCAGCTAATAGTTGATTGCAGCGGTAGCATGTACTTTCCGCAAACTAACGGAAAGCCCGATAATAATAGCAAAATAAAATTTGCTGTAGTGGCTGCCGCTTGTTTTCAGCAACTAATGAAAAAGCAACGTGATGCTGTAGGATTAAGTTTATTTAGCAATGATGTTTTATTTCATGCCGATGCAAAAAGTAGCAGCATACAACACCAATTGATAAATGTTGAATTGCAAAAATTAATTGATAGCCCAACTGAAAATAAAACATCAAATACTGCTTTGGCATTGCATCAAATTGCTGAAGGAATTCATAAAAGAAGTTTAATTATTATATTAAGCGATATGATGGATAATATGAGTAGCAAAGGTTTAGAAGATATATTTGCCGCCTTGCAACATTTAAAATACAACAAACACGAAGTAATTGTTTTTGATATTGCTGATAAAAAACAAGAGTTAGATTTTAATTTTGAAAACCGACCTTATGAATTTATTGATTTAGAAACAGGCGAAAAAATAAAGCTACAATCGGAAGAAATAAAGCTTCATTATATTTCGCAAATGCAAAAAATAAAACAAGATTTAAAACTAAAATGTGCTCAATATAAAATTGATTTAATTGAAGCTGATGTAAACGAAGGTGTGCAAAAAATATTAATGCCCTATTTATTGAAACGACAAAAATTGATTTAACTTATGTAATACGAAGCTATTACCAATAAGGCTTCTATACCAATTATTACATCTAGTAAATATTCAATCCCATTTACTTTTTTACGATGAATACATAAAACTGATGAAGTAATCAACACAAAAGAAAGTATCATGCTAAACAATAAAAGCAAGATTGAAATTTTAAATACATCATGTTGTATGATCATGCAAACTAAAAAATAAATCGGCACTATTAATTGCATGGATGATAAAAGCAACACCGATATTTTGCTCACATTTACACCATAAGTAATAGGGAAAGTTTTTAATCCGTTCATTTTATCTTTTGGTATTTGCAATAAATCGTTGGCTATACACAAAGCAGATATTTCTAAAAATTTTAAAACAAATAATAGTATTGAAAAATCTAATATTTTGCCATCAAATACGGCAGTTTCGGCGGTTAATAATATAATTATTACTGCCCAACACAAACCAATAATAAATGGTTTTAAGTAAGGATAAAACCTAAACCCAATTTTATTTTTTGATGGCAATTGATACAAAAACGAAATAGTGCCAATTGAAAAAAGCAATAGCTGAAAATAATAATCGAAAAAGAAAGAAAGTATAATAACAGCTACCAAAGGCAATTGCCATGTAAGTTTTATTCGTTTTCTGAAATAATTATAAGCTGCTGCTACTACCAAAAATTGAATAAAAAAAAGTAATACAGATTTTCGGATATCAACATAATTATTCAGTAGTAATGAATAACTAAATCCTGAAATTGCTGCGGCTAATCCGAGATGAATATTATATTTGGCGATGTAACGAAACACTATTTATGATAATTTTTCCAAACGCTAAAGTAAACTTTGGTTTGAATATTATTAGCAAACGGGCTGATGGTTTTCATAATATCGAATCTGTATTTGTGCCTGTTGCTATTCATGATGCATTAGAGTTTGTACCTGCAAATGATGTGTCATTCAGCACTTCGGGCTTACCTATACCAGGCAATACCAATGATAATTTAATTTTTAAAGCATTTTATTTACTAAAATCGAAATATAATTTGCCTAATTTAAAAATTCATTTGCATAAAAATATTCCTATGGGTGCAGGCTTGGGAGGTGGTTCGGCCGATGCTGCTTTTTTTATTTCAGCAATTAATGCTTATTTTAATTTAAACATGCAGCAGTTGGAAATGATAAGCATGGCTACTAAATTAGGAAGCGATTGTGCATTTTTTATTACTAATAAAATGGCACATGCTACTGAAAAAGGCGAAATGCTTGAGCCTATTGCTATTAATTTATCTGCCTATAAAATTTGTGTAATTCATCCTGAAATACATGTAAATACGGCTTGGGCATATAGTAAAATAAAACCTTTGCAGCCTATCCAATCTATTAAGGAGATAATTCAGCAGCCTATTGAAACATGGAAAAATACTTTGGTGAATGATTTTGAAAAACCTGTTTTCGAAAATCATCCCGAAATAGAAAATCTGAAAAACGAATTTTATAAGCATGGTGCTGTATATGCATCTATGAGTGGAAGCGGCTCGGCAGTATTTGGTATTTTTAAAAATGAAATTCCTACATTTACTTTTCAACAAAACTTTACAATTTTTAATTGTTCATTCTAAATTTTGCATTTATGACTATTTCAAAAAATATTAAAATTTTATTTCTGTTTGTATTTATTACATTTTTAAATTCATCGTGTGGCAATAAAAAAAATGAAGATAAAAAAAAGTTATTGAGTGCTTCGGAATTAGTAAACAACCCGATTGAAGCCGATGGCACATTTTCGGGCGATACAAGTTTATTACCTAAAATTCATTTTTATGAAACAGAATTTGATTTTGGAAATAAAGTAATGGAAGGCGAAGTGATACAACATGTTTTTAAATTTAAAAATACAGGCAAATCGCCACTTATCATTAAATCTGCCGAAACATCATGTGGTTGTACAGCATCCGAATTTAGTAAAGAACCGATTGCCCCCAATGCTGATGGCTCAATAAAAGTAACTTATAATAGTAATGGTAGACCTGGGGATTTTCAAAAAACAATTTTAGTGATTGCTAATACAATTCCTAACGAAACCAAACTGTTAATTATTGGTGATGTACTACCGATTAAAGAAGAATAATTGAAATAAAAAATGTGAGCAATCATGAATTCAAAAAATATTTCAAAACCTAAATTGTATTAATCAGTTTTGGTTTTTTATTTTGTGGGCATGAGTGAAATAATTTTAGGCATCGACCCTGGTACAAATATTTTAGGATATGGCGTTGTAAAAGCTAATGGTAATACATTTACGATGATAGATGCTGGAATATTGTATTGGAAATCTACTGTTGATCCTTATGAAAAACTAAAAGTAATTCATGAATCGGTAATTAAATTAATTCAACAAAATAAACCTATTGCTTTGGCCATTGAAGCCCCATTTTTTGGCAAAAATGTACAAAGTATGTTGAAGTTGGGTAGAGCGCAAGGTGTGGCAATTGCTGCTGCTGTACATTGCAATCTTCCTGTTTTCGAGTATTCGCCTAAAAAAATAAAACAATCTATTACTGGCAATGGTAATGCAAGCAAACAACAAGTAAGCGCTATGATTTGCCGCATGTTGGCATTTGATGAAGCACCAGCATATTTTGATGAAACGGATGCATTGGCTACTGCCATTTGCCACATACTGCAAGGTGGCAATATGATAACCCCAAAAACAAAAAAATCGAGCAATAGTTGGAGTGCATTTGTACAACAAAATCCTAATCGAAAAATGTAATACTTGGCTTATTGCCTACAAGGTTGTAGCTTCACTTATAGCAAACAATAAAATAATTATCTATCTATCCATTAAAACAGACCAACATTTTTTCTATTTTTGGCATCCT
Source organism: Bacteroidota bacterium (assembly GCA_046051225.1). Taxonomy (GTDB): domain Bacteria; phylum Bacteroidota; class Bacteroidia; order Chitinophagales; family CAIODY01; genus CAIODY01. Next base: position 48,908 of record JBJOOR010000005.1, read on the forward strand.
AAAAAAATATTCTATTAATTGTTAATGGAATAATAAATACAGGGCAAATAAAATTGGATATAAAATAAATTGAATTTTATTTGCGTTCAACAACAACTTTTAAACATTAACCTTTATTTCAATAAATGAATTATCAAAAAATCAACAACATTTTAGGCTGGTGCGTAGGTATTGCAGCCACTATTGTGTATGCTTTAACAATGGAACCTACGGTAAGTTTTTGGGATTGCGGTGAGTTTATACCAGGTTCGTTAAAAATGGAAGTAGTGCATCCGCCAGGAGCACCATTATTTTTATTTATTGCACACATGTTTACTTTATTAGCAGGTGGTAATTTGCAAAAAGTAGCCTTAATGGTAAACTTTTCATCAGCATTATCAACGGGTATGGCTATGATGTTTTTGTTTTGGACTATTACAGCTTTAGCTAAGAAGATGGTAGCCAAAAATGAAAATGGCGAAATAGAAGGTGGCGGATTATGGGCCATCATGGGCAGTGGGGTAGTAGGTGCTATGGCAGCTTGCTTTGCCGATTCTATTTGGTTTTCGGCAGTTGAGGGTGAGGTATATGCCATGTCGTTATTTTTTACATCTATTGTGTTTTGGGCAATATTAAAATGGGAAAACCATGCACACGAACGTAATGCTGATAAATGGATTGTGTTAATTGCATTTTTAATGGGCTTATCAACTGGTGTGCATTTATTAAATTTGCTTACCATTCCTGCTATTGCATTTGTATATTATTTTAAAAGATACGAACGCAGCGCTATTGGCTTACTGGTAACTTTTATTATAGGAGCTGGTTTATTAGCATTTGTGCAATTTGGTATTATTCAAAAAATACCTGCCTTAGCTGCTTGGTTTGATAGATTATTTGTAAACGGATTTGGCATGGGCTTTCACAGCGGTGCTTCATTTTTCTTTTTATTAATAGCTTTAGCTGCTGCCGTTGGTTTATGGTATACCCATAAAAATAATCATACTATTGCTAATACATTTATTCTATCAGTAGTATTTATCATTATTGGTTATTCGGCTGTGTTGATGGTTCCTGTGCGTAGTGCTGCTAATCCGCCTATTGATATGAATAATCCTGAAGATGCATATAGCTTATTAAGTTATTTGAATCGTGAGCAATATGGCGATAGCCCTTTGTTTAAAGGACCCGATTTTACCGCTCATCCATACAAAACGGATGATAATGGAATAAAATGGGGGCGTAATGAAGCCAAACATCGCTATGATACTATTGGCGTAAAACGTGAATATGTTTATCAAGATGAAGATTTAATGTTGTTTCCACGAATTTGGGATGGTAACGATCAAAACCATGTAAGGTTTTATAAAAGCTGGTTAAACCTTGGCGACCAAGACAAACCAACGATGAGTGATAACATGAAGTTCTTTTTTACCTACCAAGTAAACTTTATGTATATCCGCTATTTAATGTGGAACTTTAGTGGCAGACAAAATGATATTCAAGGGCATGGCAATAACAGAGATGGAAACTGGATTACAGGTATTCCTGCTATCGACCATACTATTTTAGATGTTGATTCATCCACTATGGGTGGTGTTTATGAAAACAATAAAGGCACAAATAAATTCTATTTAATACCATTGCTTCTTATTTTCATTGGCTTTTTCTATCATTTAAAAAATAATCAGAATGATTGGTTTGTAGTAATGCTATTATTCTTCTTTACAGGTTTAGCAATTGTGTTATACTTGAATCAAACCCCATTACAACCCCGTGAACGTGATTATTCGTATGCAGGGTCGGTGTATGCCTTATGTATTTGGCTGGGCTTGGCTGTAATGGCGGTATACGACTTTGTAAATAAAAAAGGAGTTAAAGGTGCTGCTGGTGCTGGTTTAGCAACAGTATTATGTTTCTCGGCTCCGTTTTTAATGGCTAAAGATGGTTGGAATGATCATGATAGAAGCACTCGTTATACAGCCTTAGAATTTGCTAAAAACTATTTAGAATCGTGTCCTAAAAATGCCATATTATTTACACAAGGCGATAACGATACCTATCCGCTTTGGTATGCTCAAGAGGTGGAAGGCATACGTGATGATGTACGCATTATTAATTTAAGTTTATTAGGTGTAGATTGGTATGTAGATGCCCTATCGCACAAAAATAATCATGCTGATATAGTGCCTATTAGTGTAACGCCAGATAAATATCGTGGGCAAAACAGAGATTATTTGCAATATTATGATGCAAAGAAATTCGACCAAAGTTCGGCATATAATTTAGCCGATGTAATGAAGTTTGTATTTAGCGATGACCCTAATGCACAATTGCCATTACAATCGGGCGAAACGATGAACTATTGGCCTGTACAAAATGTATCAACGCCTGTAAGCGAAGCTAATTGCCGTGCACAAGGTATTATTCCTGCCGATTCAGTTAAATTTCCTGCTACTATTGCTTGGAAAGTAAAAACAAGCGGTATGTTATTAAAAAATGATTTATTTACTTTAGATATTATTGCCCAAAACAATTGGAAACGCCCTATTTGTTTTACTGTATCATCAAGCCCCGATGCTTTTCAGGGATTAGATGAATACATGGAAATAACGGGTATGATTGTACGATTAACACCGTTTAAAAACAAGCAACATACTATGTATCCTATGACGGGTGCTGTAAATACAAACTTGATGAAAGATAATGTGATGAATAAATATTTGTATGGTGGCATTCAGAATAAAAATGTATACTTAGATGAAACTGCTATGCGTATGGCTGTTAATTTACAAAGCAATATGGGTAGATTAGCCGAGCAATTAGTAATAGAAGGCAGAAAACAAGAAGCTATTGAAGTATTAGACAAATGTGTAAAAATGTTGCCTTCGGTTGAAGTGCCTTATACTGTATATGTATTGCCATTTGTAGATACTTATTATAAAGCTGGTGCATCTGATAAGGCGCATGCTATTGCAGATGAATTATTAAAATCATCTCGTAAAGAAGTGGCTATTTACTTTAATATGGAACCTGATAAAATTAAAGGATTGTATAATAGAGATGTGCAAGAATGCTTATATGCTATGCAAACCATTCAACGTTTTGCTGCTGAAAATAGAGATACTACTTATAGTAAAAAATTAGATGCAGAATTTCGTCCGTTAGAAATGAGATATAGTCAATTAATGGGCGGACAATAATTAAGCAGTATTGAAAATTAAAAATCCTCAACCTTTATGGGTTGAGGATTTTTTTTGTGCATAATATAATTTAAAAAGTATTGTAAAATAATTGGGCATAAGTTGGCTATATGTTTTGCTTCTACTAGTTGGGCATTATTTACCCACTTTGTCAATCGGTCTGAAACGTAAAGCACTCCAAGTATCATCTATTGAAATGGCCGAAACTGTGGTAATACCATATTCTTCGCCTGTTACACGAATTGTATCACGATTAATATCAGTTTTTATTTTTGATGTTCCTTTTGGATAGGCAAACCATAAAATGCTATCTGGTTCAATGTTTTGCAATGTTGTATGTAAAAAATGTAAAAATTCTTTGTTGTTGTTTATAAAAACCAACGTGTTTGTTGCTTGTATTTTTTTGTTAAGAGTTGTTTTAAAACCAGCTTTTACAAAAAAATCTTCTATTTGTACTGGTGCATTTAGCACAATGCCATTGGCTTTAAACTTTAATTTTTTGATAACTTGCTGCATCAGTTTTTGTATTGTTTTACTAAAAAAATCCTTCGGTTTACTACCTGCAAATGTATGCAGTTGTGTTTAAAATTTGTTTCAAATACTTCCCGATTCAAATCTATTGAGCTAAGTAATTAACCCATTTGTATTTAGCAGATTAATAATAATCGAGGTTGCCCATTTTCATTTGGTGCACGATGAATGCAAGGCTGCACTTTACTTTCGGGGCAATCAACCGCTAATTGCCAAAGATGACCAACACCCAAGTTAATAATTTGTGCATTTGGTTTAGCCTGATAATGCAAATCAAAAAAATGTTCGCTTACATAAGATTCAAAATCTTCGGCAGCGCCGCTAAATTGTTTTTTAAGTTCATTACGAATTTCAGCAATAAGTATTTTTTGTTCAGCTTGTGTATTGGGTAAAATTTCGCTTGGTTCGCCAAAGTAAGTACATAAAAAAGTATCGGTTGTTATAGGTGAACGGTCAACATGAAATGAATAAACATCGGTTGGAAAAAACGAGTTGGCATCATCTCTTTCATAGCATTTAATGAGATTAAGAATGGGTGATGCACCATGCGCTTTCAACAGCTTTAAATCATTTAAAATAATGTCACGAGCCAATTGCCCTTGCTCACTCAACTGCAATGCTAAAAGTTTATCTTCATCTACTACCAAAATATTTTCGTTGAGCGTAATCTTATTTACAAGCTCACTAAAATCACCAGTTAGTTTCCGATGCCAGCATATTGCATTAATATCACCTTCAAATGGCGTTGCAACAAGGTGTTGAAAATTGGTAACACTTTGCATTTGATGATTAGCAACAGATAAATCTTTCATAAAGGCAAATGTAAAGTATTGTTGTGTCGAAGTTTCTTTTCAGCACACAATTACCACAAATCGGCTATGTGCTTTGCCAAAGTTTCAAACTTGCAAACAGCAGAAAAGATTAATCTTTCTTTTTCTTTTTGTAAGTCAAAAAAATAATCACAGGCGTTATAGAACAAGATAATACCACGATAATTAATGTAAGATTGTCCATTTTGTTTGTTGCCTACTCTTCATCGGATTTTCGGCTTTACTCCGTTTGTTAGATAATGTATTAGTTTAACGAATTTTTGTTTGTTATTTTTTCCACGGTTGCTGCCAGTTGCTTTTTTAAATCGGTGGTGTCCAAATATACAATTTGAAAATCACTGATGCCTGAAACAGTGGTTGAATGTTCGGCTTCATTTTGCCGAAGGTAAATGATTGTTTTGCCTTTTGCTTTTGCATAACCTACTTCTATTCCAATCCCAATTCCTTTATCAGTTGTTTCTGCTAATAATAGGTCACAATTATCAATATCAGCCATTGCTTGCTGCATCATTTGTCGCTCTTGTGTAGTATCAAATTGATATTGGTCAACAAATACAAAAGCCGAAATCTTCCACTCGTTTAATACATCTAATATTGCATTAATTGCTTGGTCAACCAATTTTCGTTTACTAAAACTTACTGCAATATATGCTTTCATGATTTTTGAATTGTTGTTTGGCTGCTTATCCTTGTTTCCTACGCTTCAATCCTTTGCTACAAACGAGATTGTTGATGGATGTTTTATTTCTACCAATATTTAATCCCTAACGGGATGGATAAAATCTTTTTGTTGTAAAGTTTCTATAAAGCATTTATCGTTTTCCCAAGTCCTGTAAGGACTTAATATTGGTAGAACAAAAATAAAAGAATAATTCCCAAGTCCCGTAGGGACGAAATATTATTTCTCATTTTTTTGTTTTAAAATAAATAACGTTTTATCGTTTCAAACGATTAGCCTCTTTCCTCCTCGTTTCCTACGCTTCAATCCTTTGCTACAAAGAGGACGAGCTGGATTTATAATAATTTTTTCTTTTGACCTTCAAACTCCTCTGTTGTAAGAAAACCATCTGCTTTCAATTTTGCTAATCGTTCAAGTTTATCAATATTGCTAATAGCTAGACTCGAATCCTCACTTGTTTCGAAAATCTCTTGAATCTCTAATCCGACTGATTTAAAGAAATTCGATGTTTCTTTAATATTTTCTTTGTTACAAGAAAAGAATAATTCAGTCTTGATGTCACTCGATTTATAATGTATCGTTAAAATTGAATCTGGTAGAATTACTTCTTGACCACTTTTTAGACCTGACAACCCACCTACAATTGCACCAATTGGACCTAATAAAAGTCCACCAAGAACAGCACGACCAATAACTGATTTATTCTTATTTTTTATAATTGAATCTTTATGTTCAATTACCACTTTTTCTATCTTATTTAAAATTAAACCGATAGAGTTAGATGAAAAATTCTCTGCAAGTTTAATTTGAAAACCTTTTGGACGTTTAATTATATGAATTACGGCATCATAGTCCTTTTGAGACTGCCCATTTAAAACATTGTCAAAACCTTCTATACCTCCAACATAATCCAACTTTGCAACTAATTGAATTGGATTATCAAATATTCCAATCTTTCCGAGAGTTTCATTTAGTTCTTCTTTATTTAGTAGCTTCATATCTTATAGTTTTTGTCAAACATAATATTAAATCTCTGCCATTCCTAATCTTCTGTCGAGTTTACAAATCAACACATTTACTTGATAATTTCCTTATTTCGGTTCCCACAATTCAATCTTGTTGCCATCAGCATCCATAATGTGGATAAATTTACCATAGTCGTAAGTAGCCAGTTCATCTAATATAGTTACGCCATTGGCTTTTAGTTTTTCTATCAAGCCTTCAATATTTTGCACTCGGTAATTAATCATAAATTCTTTTTTCGATGGGGCAAAATATTCATCACCTGTTTTAAACGGGCTCCATTGCAAAGGAATAATTTGTTCGGGTTGGTTTACATCGCGGTAATCGAAACTCACCGACCCCCATGCATTAATATCAAAGCCCAAGTTGTTGGCATACCATTCTTTGGTTTCCTTGGGTTTATCAGCAAAAAAGAAAATGCCGCCAATGCCTATTGCTTTGGGGGTGTTGTCGGGTTGGTTGGTTTGGTCTTCCATATTCGTTAGTGATTGAATCAAAGCTTGTAAAAAGCAATGTGTTAATATAATTTGATAAAGGTATATGCTTTGAAACCACAAAGTCAATAGCTACCAGCAGATATTTTTCTGATTTTATGTAATCACGAAGCTGTTTTTTACGCTATCGCCAAAGCTTTTGTGCGCTGTGCTTGGCGATGGCTTGTTCCAATTCTTCGGAACATATATTCAATATACAACCCACACATTTTTTTAATTGCGAAGTTTGGAATTAAAATTTTCGGCTGGTCGGAATTGCACAGCCGCAATTAACAAATAATCGAACATTTTTATCTTTGCTAACGGCTTTTTTCACCACTCTCTCCATTCACTGGCTAATCCTTCGCCGCTACCATATTCGTATGGGTTAAGACCACAAGCAATTGTTATTTGGTTAGTCAATTCACACAATTCTTCTCTTTCGCCTGTTTCAATTAAATCTTCTAATTCATTGTTGAGTTGATTAGTTTGAAAAATAGCAGTTTTAAAACATGCTATTTTTTGTTCTTCACTTGCATTTTCTCCAATCCTGATCAATGTTATAATTAAATCATCAAATATCTTTTTTGTTTTATCGCAATTGGCTTTTGTGTATTGCGTTAAGCCTTCGTTATAGCTTGCTCTCCATCTTTCAAACGGATAAAATTCTTTTACAGCAAAAAGTTTATTTTGATAGTCAATATTGATTAATTCGTTTTCAGGCTTACTTGCATTGTCTTTCTTTCCAAATAGTTTGTTGAAAAATCCCATGTTGTATTTGTTTTTTGCAAGATGAAATATTTAGCAATAGCATTAAAAATTGGGTAACAAACCTCTGCCAGCTGGTGTACCAGGCCATGGAATGGTAGCCAATATAATTATCAATCCAATTAAAAAAAAGATAAATTGTTTTTTGTGTTTGGCTTCATCGGTAGTAGCTTTTTTAGATGCTATTCTACCAATATGAATAAAAGCAATACCCACTAGCATTCCAAAAAAATGTTCAACCACCCAAAACCGTTGGCTGCTTTCGTGCATAGCCGTAGCCATATTTGCCCTAAAAGCTCTTACCATATCGCTGGTTACAAAATACATAATTAAGCCCATTAATAATTGTATATCAACCGCTATCATAAAAAACAAACTGGTTAAATTATCTTGCTTATTATATTCTTTTTTATTGCGCCAGCCAATATAACTGCGATATAAAGCAGCAGCAGCTAACAATAAAATTACCCAACGCAGCAAGCTGTGAAATACTAAAATGGCATTATTTGCATTCATGTGTTTATTTGTTTTTATTAACCACAAATGTAGGTGTACATAATTTAATTTTAAAACAAATTAAAGCCAATGCTTTTTTATATTTGTGGCATTATGATGTCAACTTATATCACTGGTTTTTTAGTACTAACAGTGTTAGAATTAGTATTAGGAATTGATAATATTATTTTCATTTCGATAGTAAGCGATAGATTACCAAAAGCCCAAAAAGCATTTGGAAGAAATATGGGTTTGGCGCTTGCCATGTTGCTGCGCATAGCTTTGCTGTTTGCTATTAATTGGATTGTAAGTTTAGAAAATCCATTAGTTACCTTGTTTGGCTTTTCATTATCGGGCAAAGATTTAATACTATTAGCAGGCGGAATTTTCTTGTTGTATAAAACCACCATGGAGATTCATAAAAAAATGGAAGGTGAAGAAGATGGCAAAAGCGGAAACGATAAACCCATTAGTGTAATGAATGGCGTTATACAAATTACGTTATTAAATATTGTTTTTTCATTCGATTCTATTTTAACAGCAGTGGGTTTAGTAACCGATATTAAAGATATGGAAGTAAGAAATATTATTATGATTGGTTCGGTAATAGCAAGTATGATTTTGATGATGATTTTTAGTGGCCCAATTGGCGATTTTGTAAATCGACATCCATCAATAAAAATGTTAGCACTTTCTTTTTTAATGATGATTGGAGTATTGTTAGTAGGCGAAGCATTTCATTTTCATGTTGAAAAAGGATATGTATATTTTGCCATGGCATTTTCATTTATTGTTGAATTACTTAACCTTCGAATGCGCAAAAAAACAGGCAAACATTAATCAGTATTTTATAAAATTATATACATGGCATTAAGCAGATTCTGGTTAAGTATTATTATCATCTCTATACTTTATATAGCAGGGCTGCTTGTTTCGGGCAATATTTATTCAATTGATTTTGCTGTAAATGGAAAAAAAGATGATGCTATTATAGTTGGTGAAAAATATTTGAATCAATTTCCTATTGCATTTCAAGATAGTTTGAAGAAAGTAACCGATGGAAAAATTACCATTACATCAACCTTAAATAAAACAGATACCAGCTATCAACTAAAAAATAATATTGTAACCATTACCAGCGGCAAACAACAAGCTGATGGTATTTTACCTACTTGCAAAAACACAATTTTCGATATTCTACTTCCATTAATTGCATACTTAACTTTTTTTTGTGGTATACTTCAATTGCTTATAGATTCGGGTGCTTCCGAAAAAATTGCAAAATTATTTAGCCCATTATTTGTAAAAATATTTCCCGAAGTGCCAGCCAATCATCCTGCTATTTCGTACATGACTTTAAATTTTGCAGCCAATTTTTTAGGATTGGATTCAGCCGCAACACCCTTTGGGTTAAAGGCTATGGAAAGCCTTCAAGAATTAAATACTGATAAAGAAAAAGCAAGCAATTCGCAAATTATGTTTATGTGTTTGCATGCAGCTGGTCTTACATTAATTCCAACATCCATCATTGGTTATCGAGCTGCACAAAATGCTGTAAACCCTGCCGATGTTATGTTGCCGTGTATTATTACTTCATTTGTAGGTACGCTGGCAGCTATGATAATTGTAGGCATTCGTCAAAAAATAAATTTCAAAAGCATTTCATTATTTGTTTTTATCGGCACTATAATTGGCGCTATTGCTGGCTTATTAATCTACATCAGCAAGCTCGATTTAATTGGCAAAAATCATTTTACCAATAATATTTCTAATATTATTTTATTGCTGATTATCCTTTTTATTTTATGCTATTCATTTTATAAAGAAAAAATATTTACCGAAAAAGGAATGAATGTATTTGGTTCGTTTGTAAATGGGGCAGCCAATGGTGCAAAAACAGGTGTTACTATTTTTCCTTATATTATCGGTATGTTGGTGGCTATTTCTATTTTCCGAAACAGTAGTGTATTCGAAATATTATCAGGTTTAATTTCAAAATTATTTTTAAGTTTTAATATCAATAAATCAATTGTAGATGCATTACCTGTTGGGTTATTGCGTCCATTTAGTTCAGGCGGTGCTCGTGGCTTTATGCTCGATGCCATGCGTACTTATGGAGCTGATTCTTTTACAGGCAGATTAGCTTGTGTGTTTCAATGTTCGGCCGAAACTACATTTTATGTAATCGCAGTTTATTTTGGTTCAATCAAAGTAAAAGATACTCGATACACCTTATCAACTATGCTTTTGGTAGATTTAATTTGTGTAATAGCTGCCATATTTATTTGTGGATTATTCTTTATAAAATGATAATAATCACGAAATTGAAATCAAATTATAGCTTACTTTTGTAATCATCATTTGAAAAATATTTTCATCATATTGCTTTCTATTGCGGTATTGTCGCAAAGTTTTACCAAGTTTTTTATTGTGGTTAATTTCAATTTGAATAGAAATTATATTGCAAAAAACATTTGTGTAAAACGAAATATTGAAGGCAATTGCTGCCAAGGAAGTTGTCATTTAAAAAAGCAAATGAAAGAAGATGAAAAAGGCAATAAGCCTACTTCTTCTGGTTCGAAAGAAAAATTTGAAGAGCTGTTTAATCTATATCATGGTGCAATAAATTTTTATCCATCCACTCATTTTATTAAATTCGAAAATCTACATTTCGTTCATCATCTATCTACATTTTTGTTTTCAGTTTTTCATCCACCTAAATTTTAGTTGGTTATTTTTTTACTGATACTATTTTAATTCACTGCTTATGCAGCTGAATATTTTTATAATTTAACTAAATTGAAATGAAACAATTGTTTGCAAAAATAATTGTAGCCATTCTTTTTGCATTGCAATTACAGGTATCGTATGCTTCCTGCGATTCTACAATTACATGCAATAATGGATGTTGCTGCAAAATAAATATGGCGCCATCTTCCATTATGATGAGCCATTTACACCAAAAAAATAAATGGATGTTTTCATACAGCTATATGAGCATGGCGATGAAAGGATTGGTAAATGGGAATAAAACCATTTCCGAAAATGAAGTGTATAATAACTATCTGATGCTATCAACCCAAATGAATATGCAAATGCACATGTTGATGGCAATGTATGGCGTTAGCAATAAACTTACGTTAATGGCTATGTTTAATTATCGTGTAAATACGATGAATATGCAAATGCTTCAAACCAATACTTCAACAATGGTTAATATGCATCATTCAAATAGCACAAACGAAACTATGATGAATGGTGGCTTTTCGGATGTTCAACTATTTGCTATGTATAGTTTATTCCAAAATGAAACACATCAACTAATTGTATTTAGTGGTTTAAATGTACCTATGGGCAGCATCAATAAAAAAGGAAATGCTGATGATATGGCTTATCCTTCAACTCGGTTTCCTTATGCTATGCAATTAGGTACAGGCAGTTGGGATGTATTGCCAGGCTTAAGTTACACGTTTCAACAAAATAAATTTGCAAGTGGCGTTCAATTGAATAATGCGTTGCGATTATTTAATAATCAAAATAATTATAGTGTTGGAAATGAAACGGCATTGCATCTGTGGAGTGCTTATTCATGGCTTAATTCTGTTAGTTCATCTATTCATATAGAAGCAAATTATGTGGGCAAAATAAAAGGTAAAGATGCTGCACTATATCAGTTTAATGAACCATCGGCTAATGTTATAAATTATGGGGGAAGATTTTTACGAGCTTATATTGGCTCATCTTATACCAGTAAAAATAAATCATTATCTCATTTTAAAATAAGCGCCGAATATGGTTTTCAGCTTATGTATCAATATAATGGAATTGAAATACCTTTGAAAAATATATTAAATACTTCCATCAATTATTCTTTTTAAATCAAAACAAAAAAAATGAAATCAAATTATAAAAATCAAATCACAAAAATTCTTACACTGTTTATAATTGCTATATTATTTGTAGCTTGTAAAAAAGATAAATCAACCACCACAACTACTCCAACACCAACAGGCACATTGATGTTTCATTGTCATACAGCTATTGATACAAGCGAAGTTGCAGCTTATGATTCAATTTATGTAAATGCAGTTGGAAGAAAAATTTCATTGCATCGAGCTCAAATTTATTTATCGCATATTAAAGTGGTAAAATTAGATGGGTCGGAAATTGAAATTGCCGATTCGAAAATTTTAAAAACTTTTGATACAGAAGATTATATCATTGGGGCAGTACCTGTAGGCAATTATAAAACTATAAAATTTAATATCGGTTTTGATGCCACTGCCAATAAATTATTGCCTACTACAAATTCTATTTTAAATCATCCCGAAATGTGGTTTGGTAGCAGTTTTTCTGCAAATGATGGCTATGCATTTGCTAATATTAGTGGTAAAATAGATACTACCACTTTAAAGAATGGAAGCATTAATCAAATGCAATCTTTCGAATATAAAATTGGCTCAAATGATAATTACACAAGCATTACCATGCCCGAACAACAATTTTCTGTAATAGCAAATTTGCCACAATACATTCATATAATGATTGACTATAGCAAAATATTTGATGGTGTAGAAGTTAACCATTCGGCTTATTTAAAAGTTACTACCAAAGCTGCTAACTCAACCACAATTGGAAAAAAAATAGCCGCAAATCTTTCTAAAATGTTTAGCTACGAATAATTGAAAAAGGAATAAAAAAATAGCGAACTAAATTTTAGTTCGCTATTTTTTTATTTATAAATGCATTTGTTTTTCTTTATTTTTGAATCATGAAAAAAGCAATTTTTCCTGGCAGTTTCGACCCATTTACAAAAGGACATTTTGATATTGTAAACAGAGCTTTGCCATTGTTTGATGAAATAATTATTGGCATTGGGCATAATACTACTAAGCAATATTTATTGCCATTAGCCCAACGAATGGAACAAATTGAAATTTTGTACAAAGACAATTCAAAAGTTAAAGTTTTAACTTTTGAAGGCTTAACCACTGTGTTTGCCGCCAAAATGAATTGCCATTTTATTATTCGTGGTATTAGAAATACCATTGATTTTGAATACGAAAAAAGCATTGCCGATATGAATAAAAAAATGGATGCCAACATCGAAACAATTTTCTTGAATTGCTCACCCCAATTGGCTTCTATATCATCAACCATTGTAAGAGAAATAATAAAAAGTGGTGGTGATGTAAGTCAGTTTTTGCCTTAAATTAACCAAAAGTATCATTGTCTGCCTGATAATTAAATCCTAATCGTTTGCCTGTAATTACAGCAGCATTGCCCATTTGCTCTATTTTTTGATACACTGTAATTTCTTTTACTTGGTCGAATGGTGGAACTAATAAATCAAATTGAATAGCGTATAATAAGCAAGATTCAATTACTGTTCGAATGGCTGGTTCATCAAAAATTGCATTCTCGAAATCATTGTATAAAAATCCTAATTGGCGCTTGCCTTCTACAAAAAAATGATTGTCTTTGTTTACAAAAATTCGAGCAATTAAATAACCCAAATCATTATTTCTACCATACTTAAATGAATCGGCTAAAAAATTGTAAACCTTTATTACACCACAATACGAACGGGTAATATCTTGTTTTACATAATCTAATTTATGTGTAAAATGTTCATCGTCAAAATTAAAAATATCGGTATGCATACTAAATATTAATACTTCGCCACCAAACTTAATTTCAATTTCCCAAGCGCCATTTTCTTTTGAAATTACTTCTTGATGATTTCCTATTTTTTGAGTTAATTCTTTTGATACTATATGCAATGCTTGTTTTAAAATAGAAAAATCATTTGCTGTATGTTTAGCAACTTCATTTTTCAATTTCATTTTTTCTTTCAACGATTCAAGTATCAAATTGCTATTCATAAAATATTGTTGTTGTATGCATTAAAAGTAAAGTCTTATTATTTCTAAAACAAATCATTTTTTAAAGAATGATTAAAATCAATCATAAAATCTATTAATGTTAGATTATTTTTGCACCCTCATTATTTATTCACTAACCATTTATTTTAAATAAAACATCATGGAATTCAGAAAAGAAAAAGATACGATGGGCATCGTAGAAGTGCCTGCCAACGTGTATTGGGGCGCACAAACGCAACGCTCGATTGACAATTTTAAAATTGCTCAAGACATCAACAAAATGCCCAAAGAAATTATTCGGGCATTTGCCATTTTGAAAAAAGCAGCAGCATTAACTAATAAAGATGCAGGTGTTTTACCACAAGATAAATGCGAATTAATTGGAAAAGTGTGTGATGAAATTTTAGCAGGAAAATTAGATGACCAATTTCCATTGGTGATTTGGCAAACGGGCAGCGGCACACAAAGCAACATGAATTGCAATGAAGTAATTGCTTATCGTGGGCATGTGATGCAAGGTGGAAATTTGATGGATGAAAAGAAATTTTTGCATCCTAATGATGATGTAAATAAATCGCAATCGAGCAACGATACCTTCCCAACAGCTATGCACATAGCGGCTTACAAGATTTTGATGGAAACCACCATTCCCGGAATTACGAAGTTGAAAAATACTTTAGCACAAAAATCGGAAGCGTTTAAAATGGTGGTAAAAATTGGCAGAACACATTTCATGGATGCCACACCATTAACCGTTGGGCAAGAATTTTCAGGTTATGTTTCGCAATTAGAACATGGTTTAAAAGCAATCAATAATTCGTTGAAACATTTATCCGAGCTAGCTTTGGGCGGCACAGCGGTTGGAACAGGAATTAATACGCCACCAAATTATTCAGAAAATGTGGCGAAGCATATTGCTCAAATTTCGGGTTTGCCATTCATCACTGCTGAAAATAAATTTGAAGCATTAGCAGCACACGATGCGATTGTGGAAGCGCATGGCGCATTAAAAACGGTGGCAGTTTCGTTGTTTAAAATTGCCAATGATGTTCGTATGTTGTCATCAGGACCACGAAGCGGAATTGGTGAAATTTTTATTCCTGATAACGAACCAGGCTCTTCGATTATGCCGGGTAAAGTAAATCCAACACAGTGTGAAGCCTTGACTATGGTGGCTGCACAGGTGATGGGCAACGATGTGGCAATAAATGTGGGTGGCATGAATGGTCATTTTGAATTGAATGTTTTTAAACCTGTGATGATTTATAATTTCTTGCACAGCGCAAGATTAATTGGCGATGCTTGTGTTTCATTTAATGATAAATGTGCTATTGGAATTGAACCGTTGAAAGAAAATATCAAAAAACATGTAGATAATTCGTTGATGTTGGTAACAGCTTTGAACACAAAAATCGGTTATTACAAAGCGGCTGAAATTGCACAAACAGCGCACAAAAATAATTCAACACTCAAGGAAACCGCCATCAGCTTGGGTTATGTAACTGCCGAACAATTTGATGAATGGGTAAAGCCTGAAGAAATGTGTGGCTTATAAAATTAAATAATATTTTTTGATACCTCAATGTAAAAATATATTGAGGTATTTTTTTTTGAAAAAAAACTATGGAAACTTTGAAACTAAAAAATGTTTCCATAGTTTTGCAACCGATTTAATCAATAAATGAGCGAAGCAAAACATAAAATTATTAAAGCCTCATACCAACTTTTTCATAGGTTGGGCATACGTTCTATTACTATGGATGATATTGCACATGAGCTGGGGATGAGCAAAAAAACATTGTATCTACATTTTGCTGATAAAGATGAAATTGTAAAAGAAGCTATTCAAGCGCATATAAATGTGATTCAAAAAACAATGATTGATGTGAAAGCTCAATCGAAAGATGCGATACAAGAAATTATGTTATCAAGTGAAAGAATGTGTGAATTTATTAGAGGTATGAATCCTGCGGCATTTTATGATATGAAAAAATATCATCCAGATGCCATGAAAATATTTGAAGAGCATCAACAGAATTTTTTGTATTCGGTGTTGGTAACAAATATGAAATGGGGCATTGCAGAAGGCTTATACAGAAAAGATATTGATATTGAGATAGCTGCTTATAAACGAATACATGAAGTGGAATCGGGCTGTAACCCCATTTGTTATCCTATAAAAAAATACAATATAGAGTATGTGCAAATAAATTTACTCGACCAATTTATGCATGGAATCTGTACATTAAAAGGGCATAAGCTAATAAATAAATATAAAAACATAGAAGAAAATTAATTACGATTTATGATAAACGATTTAAGATTTACTATTGGAAAATACAGCAAACTAATTTTGGCACTTTTAATTGTCAATTGTTCTTTGCTAATTGCTAATTCGTTGAAAGCCCAATCTGCATTTAGTTTGCAGCAGGCAGTTGATTATGCTTTTAAAAATTCATCAACTGTGAAGAATGCTATTTTAGATGAAAAAATAACTGATTATAAAGTAAAAGAATTCAGAGGAATTGGGCTGCCTCAAATAAAAGGTTCGGCGCAAGTGGTAGATAATTTTGCCAAGCAAACATTTGTGTTTCCTACTCAAAATGGACCACAGATTATTCAAGTAGGTTCGGTATTTGCAACACAGGCAGGTCTTTCGGGCAGTTGGTTAATAGCCGATGCAAGTTATTTTTTAGGATTAAAAGCACAGCAAGAAGTTCAAAAATTAATGAGTTATAGTACGCAACGTAGCAAAATAACTGTAGCCGAAAATGTTGCAAAGGCTTACTATAATGTTTTAATTACAGCTAAACAATTAAAAGCCATCGAAGCTAATGTGAATAGAGCAGAGCAAAATTATAACGAGCTTAAAGAAATAAATAAACAAGGCTTAGCTGAAAAAATTGATGTTCAGCGGTTGGAGATTTTTGTAAATAGTTTAAAAAACACTCAACATAAAATTCAAGAGTTTTCTGATTTATCGAAATCGTTATTGAAATTTCAAATGGGTTATGATGTTAATCAAACCATTGATTTAACTGATACTTTAAGCGATAAGGAAATAAATAATTTGGTGAATTTGGATATGTCGGGCAATGCTACAAATAGAGTAGAATTACAACTTTTGAATAAACAATTGGAGTTGAATAAATTGAATTTGAAAAGATATCAATTGGGTTGTTTGCCAAATTTAGTAGCCTTTGCGCAATACAATACCAATCATTATGGTGAAAAATTAGACTTTTATAAAAACAATGCACAATACTATAATAGCGGTTTGTGGGGCTTGCAAATGAATGTTACATTTTGGGATGGAATGCAAAATAAAAGTAGAAAAGCGTATACCAAATTGGAAATTTTGAAAAACGAAAATGATATCGCAAATACAAAAAATGCATTTCAGTTTGAATTAAGTAATTCGAAAATTTCTTTAAAAAATGCTTTTTTAACATTAGATGATAACAAAAGAAATATTGAATTGGCAAACGAAATAGTTAGGATTTCGAAAATAAAATACCAAGAAGGTGTAGGCTCAAGCATTGAAGTGTTGAATGCTGAAACAAGTTTGAAAGATGCTCAAACCAACTATTTCAGCGCATTGTATGATGCTTATGTAGCAAAAGTAAATTACGAAAAAGCAACAGGAACTTTGATTGGTCATTAGTCAATGGTCACCTGTCATTAGTGAATACAAATTCAGTTTTTGCCAATGACTAATGTTCAACAAATAACTTAATAAAGAATAACTCAATAACAATAAAATAAACAGAAATGAAACAACTAATAATTTTAGGAATGGCTGTTATGTTGGCGGCTTGCGGTGCAAAGCAAGGCAACGATAAAAAAGCTGAATTGGAAAAAATGCAAGCCGATTACAAATCGCTTGGCGAAAAAATTAAAAGTTTGCAAGCTGAATTAGGTAGCAATAAACCCGATTCATCGCAAACAAAATTGGTGCAACTAACCCCAGTAGCACTTTCTACATTTAATCATTTTATTGAAATACAAGGCAATGTAGAAGCCAAAGACAATGTATGGGTGGGTACAAAAATGCCTGGCAGTACAATTACCAAAGTATTGGTACATGAAGGTATGCAAGTGCATGCTGGTCAAGTGTTGGCTGAAGGCGATGCAACTGCGGCACAAAATAATTTGGCTTCGGCTGAAATTAGTTTAGCGAATGGTAAAGTTGCATTTCAACGATATGAAAATTTATGGAAGCAAAAAATTGGAACCGAGTTGGGGTATTTAGATGCAAAAGCAAAAGTTGAAAGTGGTGAAAAACAAGTTGAGGCATTAAAAGCACAAATTGAATATTCAAAAATTATTGCTCCATTTAATGGTGTAGTTGATGAAGTGAAAATTAAAGAAGGGGAGATGGTTTCGCAATTTTCACCGGGCATTAAAGTGGTGAATATGAATAGTATTAAAGTGAAAGCAAAATTGGCTGATACTTATATTAATAAGGTGCATCAAGGCAATCAGGTATTAGTAAAATCAATTGATTCGGATAAAGACATAGCAGCTACTTTAACTTTTGCAGGCAATGTAATCGACCCAATCACTCGAACATTTAATGTGGAAGCGGCAGTGAGCGGAAATAATTTTAAGCCTAACATGGTTACTAATTTAAAAATAAATGATGCTACAATTACTAAAGCAATTGTAGTAAATCAAAATTTAATTCAAACTGGCGAAGAAGGTAAATTCGTTATGGTGGCTGAACACAACGGAAATAAAATTATTGCAAAACGTGCTATTGTAAAAACTGGTGATTCGTATAATGGCAACATTATTATTACTGAAGGTTTGAAAATTGGTGATGAAATTATTTCAACTGGCTTTCAGGATTTAATTGATGGGCAAGAAGTGAAGTTGTAAATCAGTAGTCGGTTATCGGTTTTCAGTATTCAGAAATACAAATACAGAAATCAGAAAAGTAAAAATGGAATTCAAAACTTATAAGGATTTAGAGGTTTGGAAAGAGAGCAGAGTTTTAGTGAAAATGATTTATCAAGCTACTCAACAATTTCCTGATTCAGAAAAATTTGGATTAACAAATCAGATGCGAAGGTGTGCTGTATCAGTAGTTTCAAACATTGCTGAAGGAGTTGGTAGAAATTATTCAAAAGAAACTGTTCAATTTTTACACATTGCAAAAGGCTCAACTTATGAATTAGAAACACAAATAATTGTAGCCAACGATTTAGCATTTTTAAATGAAAAACAAACCGAAGAACTTTTGTCAAAATTAGATGTGGTGAAGAAATTACTTCACGGATTCATTCAATACAAACAGAAAAATTAAAAATAATCGCAGCAAAATTTATCAGCCGATTTGTATTTTCCGATTACTGATAACTGACTACTGCCAACTAAAAATAAAGAAATGAAAAACGGTTTTCCATTAACCAATTGGAGTATTAAAAACAGAACGGCAGTGTATGTAATGACGCTGTTGTTAAGTGTTGCAGGTATCGTAACTTACATTGGCTTGCCAAAAGAACGATTCCCCGATATCGTTATCCCTACTGTGTTTGTGAGCACAATTTATCCGGGTGCTTCGCCTACTGATATTGAAAATACAGTAACAAAACCATTAGAGAAAAAAATAAAATCGGTGAGTGGTGTAAAAAAAGTTACATCCTCATCGCAAGAAAGTATTTCGTTAATCACGGTTGAATTCAATACGGGTATTGAGGTAGCGGAAGCGAAGCAACGCATTAAAGATGCGGTGGATAAAGCAAAAGTTGATATTCCTGCCGATGCTCAAAAAAATCAACAAGTACAAGAAATTGATTTTAGCGAAATGCCTTGTATGAACATCAATTTAAGTGGCAATTACGATGCTACTAAATTGAAACAATTTGCTGATGATTTGAAAGATAAAATTGAAACGAATAAAGAAATTACTCGTTGCGATATCATTGGTGCATTGGATAGAGAAGTGAAAGTGAATGTTGATTTATACAAATCGCAATCGGCTTATGTAAGCCTTAGTGATATTGAAGCACAATTGAAATACAACAATATGAGTGTGAGTGGTGGTGATGTAAATGTAAATAATTTACGCCGTACACTTCGCATCAGTGGTGAGTTTAAAACAATTGAAGATATTAGAAACATGACCTTTAAAGGTGGGCAAGGCAATGTGGTTCGCTTAGGTGATATTGCTGAAATTGAAGATGGTTATAAAGACCGTGAATCGTATGCTCGATTAGACCACAAACCTGTTATCACTTTGAATGTGATAAAACGTAGCGGCGAAAATTTGATTAATGCTGCTGAAAAAATTAAAGCATCAGTGGCTGATTTTCAAAAAAATAAATTCCCCAAAGACCTTACTGTTACTTACACTGCCGACTTAAGCGTACAAACACAAGCGCAATTAAACGATTTGATTAACACCGTTATTCTCGGATTTTTATTTGTAACGATTGTGTTGATGTTTTTTATGGGTGTTGAAAATGCCTTCTACGTGGGGCTTTCAGTACCATTGAGTTCAATATTGGCATTTTTATTTTTACCAGGATTAGGGTTTTCGTTGAATGTAATTGTGTTGTTTGCTTTCTTATTAGCATTAGGAATTGTGGTAGATGATGCGATTGTGGTGATAGAAAATTCGCATCGAATATTCAACAAGCATAAAAACATGAATATTATGGATGCCGTGAAAGAGGCTGCTGGCGAAGTGTTCTGGCCTGTGTTGACTGGTACACTGGTAAATGTTGCACCATTTTTTCCATTATTATTTTGGCCTGGCATTGTTGGTAGATTTATGTATTTCTTACCAATGACTTTAATCATCACCTTGTTTGCATCGTTGGTGGTTGCATTCGTAATCAATCCTGTGTTTGCGGTTTCGTTTATGAAACGTGACCATGAATACAAAAAAGAAGGTGTAGGTAAATATCGCAAAGCATTTATTTTCTTTGGTATTGTGGGCATTTTATTCTTACTCGGATTTTTTATGAATAAAAGTTACACCATGTTGGGCCTAGCAAATTTCATGTTCTTCATTATTATATTGTTGCTAACTGTGCATTATGTTTTGAATCCGTTGATTCATCGTTTTCAAGAAAACTTTTTACCAAAACTTCGTAATGCTTATCGCAGCTTGGTTACATGGGCGGTGCATAATCCGGGTAAAGTAATTACAGGTGCAGTTGTTTTATTGGTGATGAGTAATGTGGCTTTTAATATGCGCCATGTTAAATCAGAATTTTTTCCAAGCGGCGACCCTAACTTTGTTTTTGTGTATGCTGAAATGCCTATCGGTACTGATGTGGCAGTTACTGATTCGGTTACAAAAATTTTAGAGAAAAAAGTGTACGATGTAATTGGTGAAAAAAATCCGTTGGTTGAAAGTGTGATTTCAAATGTTGCTATCGGTGCATCAAGCAATCCGCAAAATCCTGATAGAACACCACAATCGCATAAAGCAAAAATTACGATAGCTTTTAAATCGGCTGAAGAACGCCATGGAGCTCATACCGAACAAATATTGCAAGCCATCCGCAAAAATGTGAGCAGTTTGCCAGGCGTAAAAGTAATTGTAGATAAAGAACAAAATGGCCCACCAACTGGTAAGCCTGTAAGTATTGAAATCAGTGGTGAAAATTTTGATTCGTTGGTAGCAATTACTGCCCGAGTGAAAATGGATATTGAGAATGTAAGCGGTATAAAAAATATTGAAAAACTGGAGAGTGATTTGATTTTGAATAAGCCCGAATTGAAAGTGAAAGTTGATATTAATAAAGCACAACGTGAAGGTTTAAGTGTAGGACAAATTGCTGGTGCATTGTATCAAGCATTAAATGGTAATCGTGATTTTGCAAAATACAGAGATGCTGATGATGAAATTCCAATTATGGTAAAATTGGATAAAAAATATCGTAACAAGCCCGAAGATTTATTGAATTTAATTATTGCTTTCCGTGATATGACTAACGGACAATTCCGTCAGATTCCTTTAAGCAGTGTGGCTTCTATTGAATTCAATAATAACTTTAGCGGCATCAATCGTAAAAATCAAAAGCGTATGGTTACACTGGGTAGCAACGTTTTAGAAAGCGATAAAGCAAATGAAACGAATGCTGAATTAGCAGAATTTTTAAAGAATGAAAAAGTGCCTGAAGGCTACGAAATAAGATTGGGCGGTGCACAAGAAGAACAAATGGAAACTATGATGTTCTTATTAAAAGCATTTGCTGCTGCCATTGCTTTAATGTTTTTAATTATCGTAGTTCAGTTTAATTCTACATCAAAACCATTAATCATTTTTTCAACTATTGTATTCAGTTTCATTGGTGTATTTTTTGGTTATGCCATCAGCGGCGATACCATGTCGGGTGTTATGACTGGTGTAGGTTTTATGGCATTGGCTGGTATTGTGGTAAAAAATGGTATCATCTTAATTGAATTTATTGATGAGCTGAAAGCTCGTGGTCATCGTACTTTGGAGAGTGTAATTGAAGGTGGTGTAACTAGAATGACACCAGTATTATTAACTGCTTGCGCTGCCATTCTAGGATTGATTCCGTTGGCAATTGGCGTAAACATTGACTTTCCTGGTTTATTCACACACTTTAAACCAAATATTTGGTTGGGCGGTGATAGCGTTGTGTTCTGGGGGCCTTTGGCTTGGACAATCATCTATGGCTTGTTTGTAGCCACATTCCTTACTTTAATTGTAGCACCAACTATGTATGTGGTTAGATATAAATTGAAATTGAAACAACAACACAGGCAATTGAGAAAACGAATTGCAAAAGGAGAAAATGTTTAAATAGATAATTTAAGTTAGAAAAAGGCAACCATCATTGGTTGCCTTTTTATTAGTTTTAAATGCAGTTTAGCTAATCATATTAATATCAAATAATTTCAAACCTTTTAATTGAAATTGTAATATTTGCCACAAATCACTAAATGCAATAATCTTTAAATTAAATTATTCGTTTGGCAAGATTGACTATTAAGAGTACATAAAAAAAGCCGATTCATTTGAATCGGCTTTTTTGTATTTCAATAATTAAATTATTTTTCAGAAGAAGCAGCAGAACCACCTTTTTTAATTTTAGCTAAACGAGCTGTAACAGTTACAGTTGTTTTAATGTACAATGGTAATCCAAGAAATGGTTTTTCTACAACAGTTTCGAATTGAGGATAGAAAATAACATCATAACCTTTGTGGTCGCTCATTAAATTATATAAAGCATAACTTGCTGTAGGATTTTGAACTAACGCACCAATTACAGGAATTGAAACACTAGATACACCGCCTTGTACAGTGCCAGTAGTCTTTTTGAACAAACGAGAAAAATCGAAGCCTAAAATTTTAGATTGCGTTGCATCAGCGCTTAATTGTTCTGAAAATGTGAAATCAGTTTTGTAAAATTCAACATGAGAATTTGGTTCTCTCATCGAAATGTTTGAAGCCGAGCAGCCTGCTAATGCAATAGATACAGCGGCAAATAAAATAAAGTAAATTCTTTTCATAATTAATTAATGATTTTAGTTGTTTGATTTTTATTTTTGAATAGAACGCAAATGTACTATATACAACTTTGAAAAAAAATAGATTTTTACAAATATTGAACTTTATTTTTCTTTAATCGTTGTATTGCAATCATTAAATCATTTCTACAATTATATTTGCGCTATGGAAATTAATAACTTATTAGATAAAGCCTCAAGGTTCGAATTTTTATCCGCCGAAGAAGGTGTGTTTTTATTTAATCATGCTCCAACTGCCGAACTAATGTTGGTAGCAAATGAATTACGTAAACAGCAAAAGCCTGATGGTAAAGTAACTTGGCAGATTGACAGAAATGTAAATACAACTAATGTATGTGTGGCAAATTGTAAATTCTGTAATTTTTTTCGAGTGCCTGGTCACCCTGAAAGTTATATTACCGATATTGAAACTTATAAACGTAAAATAGAAGAAACCCTAAAATATGGCGGTGATCAGTTGCTGTTGCAAGGTGGGCATCATCCTGCATTGGGTATCGAATTTTATGAAAATCTATTTAAAGAATTAAAACAACTTTATCCATCTTTAAAGCTGCATACCCTAGGACCACCTGAAATAGTGCATATTTCAACAGTTTCAAAACTTTCGTATAAAGAAACTTTAACAAGATTAAAAGCAGCAGGCATGAATTCATTGCCAGGTGCTGGTGCCGAAATATTAACTGATAGAGTAAGAAGATTAATTAGCAATGGTAAATGCTCATCGCAAGAATGGTTAGATGTGATGCACGAAGCTCATAAATTAAATATTACTACATCGGCCACTATGATGTTTGGGCATGTAGAAACGATTGAAGAACGCTTTGAACATTTAGTGAAATTAAGAGTAGTGCAAAGCCTTAAACCTGATAATGCAAAAGGATTTTTAGCTTTTATACCTTGGACATTTCAGGATGTAGATACATTGCTTGCCGAAATAAAAGGCGTACACAATAAAACTACCGCCGATGAATATATTAGAATGATTGCCATGAGCAGAATCATGTTGCCTAATGTAATTAATATTCAAGCATCGTGGCTTACAGTGGGTAAACAAGTGGCACAGTTGGCTTTACATGCTGGTGCAAACGATTTTGGGAGTATTATGATTGAAGAAAATGTAGTAAGTGCTGCTGGTGCACCACATCGGTTCACTTATAAAACGATTCAACAATCTATACGTGATGCAGGTTTCGAGCCACAATTAAGAAATCAGCAATATGAATATCGTGAAATACCTGCTACCATTCAAGAGCAAGTGATTAACTATTAATTTTTTTGTAAAAAATCTTACAAATAATTTACTCTTCAAAAGGTTAAAGTACTTTTTGAGGAGTTGTTATTTTATACATGGTTCTGCTCATTTTCTTTTCATCACTTTCTTATATTTGCCCAGCTTTTTATAAAATTATAATTCGATAATCATTTATATACACAATGGAATTACCAACAAAATATAGTCCTACAAGCGTTGAAGACAAATGGTTTTCGCATTGGATGAGCAAGCAATATTTTAAATCAACACCCGATAATCGTGAAGCATTTACAATTGTAATTCCACCACCAAACGTAACAGGAGTGCTGCACATGGGGCATACTTTGAATGAAACGATTCAAGATATTTTGATTCGTCATGCACGTATGACGGGCAAAAATGCTTGTTGGGTGCCTGGAACCGACCATGCAAGTATTGCTACAGAAGCTAAGGTCGTGGCAATGTTAAAAGAACGTGGCATTGATAAAAAAGATTTAAGTAGAGAAGAATTTTTGAAATACGCTTTTGAATGGAAAGATAAATATGGTGGAATCATTATTCATCAGTTGGAAAAATTAGGTTGTAGTTGTGATTATGATAGAACTAGTTTTACAATGGACGACCATTATTATAAAGCGGTAATAAAAGTATTCGTTGATTTACATAATAAAGGCTTGATATACCGTGGTGCAAGAATGATTAATTGGGATCCATCGGCATTAACCGCTTTGAGTGATGAAGAAGTAGAATACAAAGAAGTACAAAGCAAATTGTATTATGTAAAATATCGTTTAGAAATCCTCAATACTGATGACTCAAAACTGAAAACTGAAGAATATATTACGGTGGCTACCACTCGTCCTGAAACTATTCTTGGAGATGTTGCCATTTGCTGTAATCCAGAAGATGAACGCTATTCACATTTGAAAGGCGCATCGGCTTATGTTCCATTAATCAACAGAAAAATTCCAATTATTTTTGATGAATATGTAGATAAAGAATTTGGAACAGGTTGTTTAAAGATAACGCCAGCGCATGATTTGGCAGATTACAATATTGGGTTAAAACATAATTTACCCATCATTGATACTTTAAATCCTAATGGAACTTTAAGTGAAGCAGCAGGATTGTTTGTGGGTGATGATAGATTTGTTGCTCGAAAAAAAATGGCAAAAGCTTTAGTAGAAGCTGGTTTGTTGGCTAAAGAAGAAGATATAAAAAACAAAAACGGATTTAGCCAACGTACAAATGCAGTGGTAGAGCCACGTATCAGCACACAATGGTTTTTGAAAATGGCTGATATGAGTAAACCAACTATCAATGCACAAGCCACAGGCGATGTAAAATTCTATCCCGATAAATTTGATAATACCTTCAAATATTGGATGGAGAATATTAAGGATTGGTGTATCAGCCGTCAATTGTGGTGGGGACAACAAATTCCTGCATACTATACGCCTGATGGAACTTATGCTGTTGCTGAATCTAAAGAAGAAGCATTTAAAAAATTGCAAATTGCAAATTCGAAATTACAAATTGAAGACATCAAACAAGACGAAGATGTATTAGATACTTGGTTCTCATCGTGGTTGTGGCCAATAGAAGTATTTAATGGAATTACAGAGCCCGACAACAAAGAAATAAATTATTATTACCCTACTAATGTTTTAGTAACTGGTCAAGATATTATTTTCTTCTGGGTAGCTCGTATGATGATGGCTGGGTTTGAATACAAGAACGAAAGACCATTTGCTGATGTTTATTTTACAGGGATGGTACGTGATAAACAAGGCAGAAAAATGAGTAAGAGCCTTGGCAATTCGCCTGAATTATTAGGCTTGATTGAGCAGTTTGGAGCCGATGCAGTTCGCTTTGGTATCATGATTTCTTCGCCAGCAGGCAATGATTTATTGTTTGATGAAAGTAGCTGCGAACAAGGAAGAAATTTTGCCAATAAAGTTTGGAATGCTTTACGATTAATAAAAGGTTGGACGGTTGAAAGCAGCAATCAGTCATCAGTTAACAGCAATCAGTTTGCAATAGATTGGTTTGAAAATAGATTGAAAAAAGTGAAAGAAGAATATCATCAACAAATTAATTCGTATCGATTGAATGAAGCCTTGTTAGGCATTTATGGCTTGATATGGGACGATTTCTGTGCTTGGTATTTAGAGTGGATTAAACCTGAATTTGTAGATGGTAAATCAATGCCCATCGATGAAGCAACTTACAATGCAACGATTCATTTCTTTGAAGAATTAATGCATTTATTGCATCCATTTATGCCATTCTGCTCTGAAGAATTTTATCATACAGTAAGAGAGCAAAATGATGATTTAGCAGTAAAACAATTTGTTGATTTAGACAAAGCCGATGAAACTATTTTAGCACAAGGCGAATTGCTGAAACAAATTGTTTCTTCTATCCGTGATGCAAAAAATAAAAACCAATTGAAGCCAAAAGAAATGTTGCCTTTATCTATTCAAACTAAGGATGAAAAAGCATTTGCTTCTATTTCTTCAACACTTTCTAAATCAGCTAATCTTTCTGCTATTTCGTTTACTGATGAAACTGTAAAAGATGCCATAGTCTTTGTGGTTGGGCAACATAGTTTTTATTTGCAAGCTGGTAATTTGGTGAACAAATCAGCACAAAAAGAAGAACTGGAAAAAGAATTAAATTACTTGCAAGGCTTTTTAAAATCGGTTGAAACAAAATTGAGCAACGAAAAATTTGTTGCCAATGCAAAGCCCGAATTAGTAGCTATCGAAAAGAAAAAACAAGCCGATGCCGAATCGAAAATAAAATCTATTAAAGAAAGTTTGGTGGGGTTAACCGATTAAAAAAATTAAACTCCTAACTGATTTTTAGCATTAATTTAATTCTTGCAAAAATTTCTGTTCCTGCTGATTTTGCACAAGTGATTGGATGATTTTATAAATAGCTTCCGCTGTTGGACTTCGCCATTGATTGCGACTGCAAATGAAAAGGAAGTTTATTTATTTTCGATATAAGTAACTTCTTTTTCTGTTAATAATTCTCCATTTCTGTAATTTATTCTATAGAGATACCAAATGTTGGGAGATGAACTTTCATAAATAGCTCTACCTATTATTCCAAACATCATTTGAGCTGCAAATGCTCCTCCTTGATTAACTCTTTTATCTCCTTTCGCTGTGATGAAAAAATTATTATTTTTGAATTCTGCAGGAAAAAAATTCTCCCCATTCGACACATAGATTTTCCCTTTATAGCATATTGCGTAAATCGAATCTTCTGCTTCAACTATGAAATCAATTTTCCCATTTTTCTTTAAATAATAAAATCTTGATTTTTTTTCATCATAAGTTATACTAGAAGAACTTGTTGGCTTATTCATCTTTAATGAATTCCACGAATTGAAGAAACCGTCATTGTATTTAGTAGTATTGTAAATTGGGATAGTTTTTTTTTGAATGCTATCAAACTTTATGATGTTGCTCAAACTATAAGATTGTTTACCGATTAAATTTTCTTTAGAAATTGACTGATTTAAAAGAAACAAATTATCTCCAATTTTACGAAGCAATTTATTGGTAACATCCATTGCCCTTACTTGAAATAATGTATCTATTTGCTTAAGCAATACATATCCATTATTGCTTTTAAGAAAATAATCTGCATTATATTTAAAAAATCCTTTTTCACTCATGCCTCCCGTCTGTTCAGCAATACGAAAAAAATTCAATCGAATAATCAATTCTTCGTTTATTAAACTTGGATTAATAGAATCAAGAATTTTTTTGTTTAAAAAATTTTCTAAATCTTTTTCTATTCCATTTTGGAAAAAAACAGGAGTGTATTTATTAAATGCCCCTTTTTGAATAAAGCCGAAATCTGATTGTTCTATGCGATTGTCAATAACAGTTGTTTTGAAAATAAAACTAGACGTTTTAGGTAATTCTGTTTCTAAGACAATGGGCTCTTGAGCAAATACAGAAGAATACATTAAATAATTAAATACTATTGACAGTAAAATAATTTTTGTAGGTTTCATTTTTTTTAATGTGTATTTGATTATAACAAAAATAAAAAATAGAATTACTTACTCAAATGCATACTTCTTTCTTTATACAACGTACGGAAATAAGGGTCACGTAAGTCTTTAATAAAGCGGATTGCTTCGCCAGTTGATTTCATTTCAGGGCCTAATTCTTTGTTCACACCAGGAAATTTATCGAAAGAAAAAACAGGTTCTTTTATGGCATAACCTTGCAAGTTGGGTACGTAATTAAAATCGGTAACTTTCTTTTCGCCCAACATCACTTTAGTAGCCATATTCAAATATGGAATCTGATAAGCTTTAGCAATGAAAGGCGTTGTACGGCTGGCACGTGGGTTGGCTTCAATCACATACACTTTACCATCTTTAATGGCAAACTGAATATTTATCAAGCCTTTTATCTGCAATTTCATTGCAATTTTTTTGGCGTAATCTTTCATTTCAACAATCACCAATGGCGATAAATTGAATGGTGGCAACACGGCATTGCTATCGCCACTATGAATGCCTGCTGGTTCAATATGTTCCATTATTCCCATCACATGAAAATTCTCTCCATCGCAAATACCATCAATTTCTGCTTCTTGACAACGGTCTAAGAAATGGTCAATTAAAATGGTATTATCAGGTAAATGTTTCAATAAACTCAATACACCATTTTCCAATTCATCATCATTTATCACAATTCGCATACGCTGCCCACCCAACACATAACTCGGGCGAACCAACACCGGATAACCAATTTTATTTGCCACAGCCATGGCTTCATCAGCAGTGTGGGCTGTGCCATATTCAGGATACGGAATATTCATTTCTTTTAGCAAATCGCTGAAACGACCACGGTCTTCGGCAATATCCATACTATCGAATGAAGTGCCGATGATTTTAATTCCTTTTTCAGTTAAGCGTTTAGCCAGTTTCAAAGCAGTTTGTCCGCCTAATTGAACAATCACACCTTCAGGTTTTTCATGTTCAATAATTTCCCATAAATGTTCCCAAAACACTGGCTCGAAATACAATTTATCCGCCATGTCGAAATCGGTACTTACCGTTTCAGGATTGCAGTTAATCATGATGGCTTCATGACCACATTCTTTAATTGCCTGCAAACCATGTGTGCAGCAATAATCAAACTCAATGCCTTGCCCGATGCGGTTGGGACCACTGCCTAATACGATGTATTTTTTCTTGTCGCTTCTGATTGATTCGTTGTACATGTTTTTATTTTTTTAATAGTAGCGTCTGTGAGAAGCTACTTGTTGGTATTCGTTGTATTTGTTGTTTTTTACTTTATAAACTGCTTCTAATTTATCATTATAATATTCGTTAGCCCCTACACAAATACACTTTTTGTAAATAGTTTCTCGAGTAAAAACATCATTATACATAAAAAAACCATTTTCCTTATTTATTGTACTTCTCCTAATGCTTTGCAAGCAACCTTTTTTGTAATTATAAACTGTTTTGGTTTTAGCAATTGCAGTTCTATAAGCTGCTGAATCTATATCCTCAGCACTCGAATCAATATTTATGATTGTAATGCTTGAATCAAATGAAGTTCCAATACACGTTGCATTTATTGTTAATTGTAAACTGTCGTAATTATTAATTGTAAGAAATAATTTTCGTTCAAATTTTCCCGAATTTCCATAATAGTTTTCTACAGGAATTTTCACAATCATTGATTCTCCATTTTTCAAGAATCTATCGGAGATTTTTTGCATCGCAGGAAACAAAGGAAGTTGCTGAAAATTCTTATCTAGCGAATTGGTTTCTCTGTAAGAATCAAAACCAACCGCTAAAAAGTTTGAGCCAACGTTTTTTATTTTAAAAACAGCTGTGTCTGTTTTTCCAAAAGCTATTTTACCCAAATTGATTTTTGATGATTCAATTTCAAATGTAGGTTTAACAAGCGTTACAGCACCTGAATAAATAATCTTAAATGCTTTAAAATTTTTGTCATTGGTTTTTAAATAAAAGCATTCTCTAAATTTTCCACCATTCTTTATAATAGTTGAAAAGTCTTCAACGCCGATGCGAATTTCAGTGAATTCATTTGGAGCAACATTTTGAATATCATCATACGGAAGCGATAGGGAATCTCTATTAACTAAATTTCTTTCATCAGAAATTTCTATTCTTAAAGTATCAACACCTTTGTTTGAGATTCTAAAATAATTCGTTCCTTCAAATTCCAAGTTGTTATAGATTCTATTATATTCAAACGTCATTGTTTGTTTATCGAACGAAAGATGTTTTTTGAAATCTAAAATACTCATTGAATCTCTGAAAGCTGACTCTTCAAATTCCATTATCGCTTGCCCAAAAGCAACTTGGTACAAGAAAAACAAAAGCGATATGGTGAATAGTTTTTTGATGGTTTTTGTGTAATTATTTTTCGTTAGCTAATCTTAAAACTTCGTTAAATATTTTTTCGCTTATCCAATAATTGTGTTCGTTCATTAAAAATTGAATTAGCGGTTTTATTTCGTTGATGAATCCCATTGATTTGGCTTGCAATAAAACGCCTAAAAATCCTTTGGTGTGCAAATGATATTGATGAGCCATTTGTGTTCCTAATCGTTCGTCAATCAACAATAAATCTGCATTTAGTTCTATCGAAATTACAATGGCTTCTGCTTCGCCTTTATCTAATTGTTGTTCTAATTCATTTACTTGTTTCAAGTTCTTTGCTGAAACAATTTCGATGTAAGCTGGCTCTGTTAAAGTGTTTGGTTGAATATGATGCAACTCGACCAATTCATCAAAAACAGATTTCGGTAAAATTATTTTTTGAAAAATTTTTTCCAACAAGAAAAGTTTTTCAATTCTTATCAAACATAAAATTGGAGAAGTGTCAGATACAACTATCATTTTTTGTTGGCATCAATTTGTTTCAATTCATCCAAAATAGTTTCTTCATCAAACAATGAAATTTTTCTATTGTACAACTCTTTCACAAAATCATCCCAACTTACTTTCGCCAACCTTGCAGCCCGATGCGATGACAATTTTGCTTTTTGAAAAAGCACAACCGCTAGTTCCAACAGCAACTCTGGCTCACTCATTTTGCTGGCTTTTACAAATTCATCTTCTATTACTAACATGATTTTTGTTTTTTGTAAAATTAACTGAATAATTTCTTTGTGTCTTCGTGCTTTTGTGTGATTAATTTTTATCCAAACGTGCTATAAAAATAATTTGTCTTGCTTTCAAACTCTGCTGCACAGGTATCTACCATTTTAAAAATTCGGGTAATGTCTAATGATTTGCGATATTCATACACTTCATCTTCGGTGCATTTGTTGCCAACGAATTTTGCAATTTGTAAATCAGAAAACCCCATCTGCTTGGCTTTCATCATTTCTTCTTTTGAAATTTCTGCCAACGAATCAAACTTCATTAAGTGTTTTTCCAAATCAACAATGCTTTGAATCTGGTACAAAAACCATTTATCAATCATGGTTGATTTATGAATGGTCGAAACCGTAGCACCAGCCATCAATGCATCTTTTATTCTAAAAATTCTATCCCATTTTGGAGTCTTAATGCTTTCCAAAATCTCTTCACTTTTCATCAACGATTTACCATAGTAACCCAAACCAATCGCATCGTTTTCCAAACTCTGACAAGCTTTTTGAATCGCTTCAGGGAAGCTTCTACCAATCGCCATTACTTCACCAACCGATTTCATTTGGAAACCAAGTGTATCATTTGCGCCTTTAAATTTATCGAAATTCCAACGTGGAATTTTTACAATCACATAATCCAACGCTGGTTCAAAAAATGCTGAAGTTGTTTTAGTAATTTGATTTTTTAATTCATCCAGATTATAGCCAATCGCCAATTTAGCTGCGATTTTCGCAATCGGATAACCCGTTGCTTTACTTGCCAATGCTGATGAACGGCTCACTCGTGGGTTAATTTCCACCACAATAATTTCTTCTGTTTCAGGATTCATGGCAAACTGCACATTACATCCGCCTGCAAAATTTCCTAAGTTTCGCATCATGCTGATGGCGGTATTTCGCATCAACTGAAATGCTGTATCGCTCAAGGTCATGGCTGGTGCAACCGTGATGCTGTCACCTGTGTGCACACCCATTGGGTCGAAATTTTCAACCGTACAAATGATGGCCACATTGTTGTTGTTGTCTCTCAACAATTCCAATTCATATTCTTTCCAACCCAACACCGCTTTTTCCACCAACACTTCATGCATCGGGCTGGCTGTCAAGGCTCGGTTCAAGGCTTCATCTAATTCTTCTTTTTTAAAAACAATGCCACCGCCTGTGCCACCTAATGTGAACGATGGACGCAACACCAACGGAAATCCAATAGATTGTGCAAATTCTTTTCCTTCTAAAAATGAGTTGGCAATATGTGCAGGGCAAACCGGAATGCCCATTTCAATCATCCACAAACGAAATTTTTCACGGTCTTCGGCTTTGTCAATCGCTTTAATATCAACACCAATGAGCTTCACATTGTATTGTTCCCACAAACCAATTTCATCTGCTTCTTTGCAAAGGTTCAAAGCTGTTTGTCCGCCCATGGTTGGCAACACTGCATCAATTTTGTTTTCTTTCAAAATCTGCTCAATGCTTTCGGTATTCAATGGCAACAAATAAACTTTATCAGCCACAATCGGGTCGGTCATAATCGTTGCAGGATTGCTGTTAATCAGCACCACTTCGATGCCTTCTTCACGAAGCGAACGAGCAGCTTGCGAACCGCTATAATCAAATTCACAAGCCTGACCAATAATGATTGGACCTGAACCTATGATGAGTACTGACTTTATGGATGTATCTTTTGGCATGTTGTGGGAAAAGTTATTGAGTTATTGGTTATTAAGTTATTGGGGAAAGCACAAACCAAATAACTTATATAACTAACGCCAAAGATAGAAAAAACACTTTGTTGAATTAAAATAGAACTCAACATTTAATAATAAAAATGTGGATAGAATTTAAAATTATCATCTGGTAGCAAGTGCTTAAATGCAATTTTACGTAAACAAAAAACAAACTATAATAAATTATGGAAACAAAAGCATTAAATATTAGCTCTATAATGTAAATAAATTTTCGATTCGCCAGTGTGATTTATGCTAAATTCAATTCGCATTACAATATCATACACTGTATTAATATCAAGCCCAACACCATAGCCAGTAAGCCATTTATTATTGAATGGATTGTTTTTTAAATAATATTCATCCTTTACATATCCAATATCGCAAAATGTTTTTAGATACACATTAAAAGGTTGTTCTTCTACTTTTTTAATAGGCGATTGTAATCTGTATTTAATAATTTGATATTTTATTTCGTTGCGTAGCAATCCAAAATGTTGCCCATCAATTACATAATATTCGTAGCCACGTACAAAATCATAACCATAGCCAAATGCACGTTGCAAATTATAAGGTTGTTTGCTTGGTAACGATGATTTTAATTTAACTGAATTGTATAAAAACAATTTTTTACCAAGCTTAGAATAATTGCTAAATAGCAAAGTTGCTTCGCTCATATTTACATTATCGGATGGCAGCAAACCCCATCGAGTAGCTGTAAATGTACATAAATAGCCTTTTAGTGGATACGCTTTTACATCTCTATGGTCATCTTCAAAAATATATTTAATTAACCCATATTGTTGCCTTGTTTTTTTATCTAGTAAATAATCAGGCGATGAATTTGCTAAAGTATCGGCAATAAAATTTTGCGAATAATTTATTTCGAGCGAATGACGTAAATAAATTTGTGGACGATAACGAAAAATGGCTCCAGCCTGAAATCGCTGACGAATAAATTGAGAATAATCTTTCAAAAAAATCTGTTTGTTGTTAATCGTTTGTGCAGCTACTTCTTTATTCTGATAAAATCCTGAATAAATAACCAACCCTTTTTGCAATTTTTTATCAATAAACGGAAATTCGTATTGAAAGCCAAGCTGCCTTGTGTAGCCCGTTTGAGCAACTAAAGTTAAGGTTTCATTTCTGCCTCTAATATTTCGCTTTAATAAAGCCATACCAGCATTTAGTCGTTTAATATTATGGTGTTGTTCAACCCACCATACATTAAAATTTCTATCTGCAATTTCCATAATAGGCAATGGATAAGTGTACCAACGTTCGGCTACTGTAATTTTTAAACTTACCGAATTAGCTGTACTATCAACTATTGCAATAGAAGTTTTATTAAATAAAAAAGTATTAAATAAGTTGTTTTTGCTACTTTCTATTTTTGTTTTTAAATCGGTATAAGTAATAGAATCGTTTTGGCGTAAACTCAATTCACGTAGAATGATAAATGATTTAGTTTTTTTATTGCCTGATATTTCTATTTGCTTTATCACAAATAATTTATCTGAAGCAAATAAAAATTGATTCCCCAAAAAAAGTAAAATGGTAAGCGCAAAAATATTTTTCAATTACACAAAATATTATTTTGGCAAGCGGCTAATAAAGTCATCTACAAAGGCATTAAATTTTTCGGGTTGCTCCATCATCGGTGCATGCCCACATTGATCAATAAAATGCAATTCGGATTTATCAATTAATCGGTTAAACTCTTCGCCCACAAAGGCTGGCGTAATGGTATCATCTTTACCCCAAATTAATAAAGTAGGCAATTTAATTTGTTCTAAATCATCACGTAAATTATGGCGTATTGCCGATTTAGCGGTAGCAATAATTTTGATGGCTTTAATTCTGTTGTTTACAATTTCAAATACTTCATCAATCAACTCTTTGGTTGCTTTGTTGGGGTCGTAAAAAGTATGTTGGGTGCGTTCTTTAATAAAATCATAATCGCCACGTTTTGGAAATGAAGTGCCTAAAGCACTTTCAAATAATCCGCTGCTACCTGTTAAAATCAATGCTCTAACCTTAGCCTGATATTTCATGGTATACAATGCAGCAATATGCCCACCCAATGAATTACCTAACAATATAAAATTGTTTAAATTCATTTGTTCAATAAACTCATGTGTGTATCTAGTTAATCCGCCCAACGAGGCTTCGAACACACTCATTTCGTAAATAGGTAATAGCGGCACTATTACTCTATAGTTAGTTTTGTAGTGCTCTATTTGGTCTTTATAATTGCTCAACGCACCAAACAAACCATGAAGCAGCAGCATTACTTCGCCTTGCCCTTCTTCTACATATCTGAATTTATCTATTGTTTTAATTTCGTAGCTCATATCAAATAAAGTTTAGATTGCATAAAAGTAATAAGC
The DNA here is from genome assembly GCA_046051225.1 of Bacteroidota bacterium. Lineage (GTDB taxonomy): Bacteria > Bacteroidota > Bacteroidia > Chitinophagales > CAIODY01 > CAIODY01. Next base: position 84,832 of record JBJOOR010000005.1, read on the forward strand.
TAAAATTAAAAACAAAAAATTAGTAAATGAAATTTCAATAATAAAAAATTTTGCTGTTTTGATTTTTAAATTATTTTTGTTGCAACATTAAATTATTAAAAAAACTAAAACAATCTAATTAACAGTGGACAACAATTACGGTGAAAAGCGCATGAATGACAGTGTTTACTCTTTAAAATTTAGAGCAGGCAAACGACGTACTTATTTTTTTGATGTACGTAGTACTCGTGGAAACGATTATTTTGTTACCCTAACCGAAAGTACACGACGCAATGATGGCGATGGTTACGAACGTCATAAGATTTTTTTATACAAAGAAGATTTTAATGAATTTATGAGTTTATTGAATCAAACTGTTGATCATGTAAAAACTAAATTGATGCCTGAATACGATTATGAAGAATTTGCAAGACGCCGTATTGAAGCACAAAAAGCTTGGGAAGAGCAACAAAAAAATGGTGGTGCTTCAACATCAACTGCTTCTAATGATTCTTCTGCTGCTACTTCATCATCGGTTGATGACCACAGCGATGTAGATAAATGGTAATAATTTATTTGACCAATAAAAAAAGCGATACTATAAATGTTAGTATCGCTTTTTAATTTTTATTAGGATGAATTTTATTTGCCAAATGGCAACCCCTTCATCATTCTGCCAGCGCTTTGCATTTTATTCATATTCTTCATCATCTTGCGCATTTCTTCAAATTGCTTTAAAAAATTATTTACTTCTTGAATAGAATTTCCACTACCCGATGCCAACCTTTTTCTTCTATTGCCATCAATCAAATCGGGGTTCATTCTTTCTTTTGGTGTCATAGATTGTATAATGGCTTCAATCTTTTTAAATGCATCATCGCTAATATCAATATCTTTCATGGCTTTGCCTACACCCGGTATCATTGCCATTAAATCTTTCAAATTGCCCATTTTTTTTATCTGATTTAATTGCGATAAAAAATCATCAAAATCAAATTGATTTTTTCTTATTTTTTGATTTAGTTTTTGAGCTTCTTTTTCATCATATTGTTCTTGTGCTTTTTCAACCAAACTTACAATATCGCCCATGCCCAATATACGCTGCGCCATACGTTCAGGATAAAAAATATCTAACGTTTCTAATTTTTCGCCAGTGCTTACAAACTTGATGGGTTTGTTTACAATGCTTCTAATAGAAAGTGCCGCACCGCCTCTTGTATCGCCATCTAATTTGGTTAATACTACACCATCAAAATCAATCCTATCATTAAATGCTTTGGCAGTATTTACAGCATCTTGCCCCGTCATACTATCCACCACAAATAAGGTTTCATCAGGTTTCATTTCTGTTTTCAACCTGCTTATTTCATTCATCATATCCTCATTAATAGCAATACGACCTGCGGTATCTATAATCACTACTTCAAAGCCTCTTTCTTTTGCAAATTTCAATGCATTTTTTGCAATCTCAATTGGGTTTTTATTATCTGCTTCAATATATACTTCTGTATTTATTTGGCTACCCAAAACTCGTAACTGTTCCATCGCCGCAGGGCGATAAACGTCGGCAGCCGCAAGCAATACACTTTTGTTCTTTTTTGTTTTTAAATAATTGGCAAATTTTGCACTGAAAGTAGTTTTACCACTGCCCTGCAAACCAGCAATTAATACTACCGATGGATTGCCTCTTAAATTAATATCGGTGCTATTGCTGCCCATTAATTCAGTTAATTCATCCATCACAATTTTTGTAAACAATTGCCCTGGAGATACTGCCGTTAGTACATTTTGCCCCATAGCTTTATCTTTTACTCTATCAGTAAAATCTTTAGCTATTTTATAATTCACATCGGCATCAATTAATGCTTTTCTGATTTCTTTTACCGTAGCAGCCACGTTTACATCCGTTATTCTGCCTTCGCCTTTTAGGGTTTTAAGCGCCTTGTCTAATCTATCTTGTAAATTTGCAAACATGATTTTATGTAATAATTTTTATCGTATGAAATTTGGTTGGCGAATATCGTAATTTTAGAATTAAAAGTAAGAATAAGTAGCAGTGTAAATTGTTTTTTACTTAAAAATTTTTGTAGATGATGAAGATAAATGTGGATTAGCCATATCTTAATATATAACTTTTATAAATCAACCTTCAATACAGAAATAAATTTGGAAGTGTTGAAAGTTGCGTAGATATTTGTGTTAGCCGCAATGCTATGGCACCCTGCAAACATTGAACTGACTGCAAGAAACGAACAGACACATCAACAACAATTTAATGAACACCACATACATTCAATTTGACGCACCGACAAGTAAAACTTCAAAGGACGGAGTGATTAAAAGTTCGTTGAAAAAAGTATTGGTTAATGTTCTTACAAAAGTTCTTCCGCTTGCGAACCCTGACTTTGAAGACAAAATAGATGAAGTTATATATTGGCTTGTCGAATTTGAAACCGAAACAGGAATTCCACAAAGAGAAATTGGTATTGATGCAGAGGCAAGAGGAATTTTAAAAATGCCTTACAAAAACAATTATGGTTATTGGACAGATAATAATTTATTGCTTAATGACTTCAAGGAACATTTCAATGTTTCTGAAATCAGCAAAGAAAGTTTTGAAAAGCAGTGGGACATCTTTGATAAAATAACTGCTTATAAACTTGAATTAACAAACTACTCTATTCTCACAACTGGTGCTGGCGGTGGAACAACATACTTGACAACCGAAATTGATTACAAGGGAGATAAAAGAAAGTTAGTTATTTACTTCGCTGACAAATCTGACGAACAAAAAGTTAAGCCAGTAAGAACCTTGAAACTAACCGGACGACTTTTTGACCAAGGTATTCAGCAATCACTATCTTTACTTGACACAAAAATTAATGATTGACAATTATGGTTTCAACTTCTAACAAACTTCTCTGCGAACTTCGGGCTGACGAGCTGCGAATAGACAGCAGCACTGCGGCTAACATAAGATTAAAATAAATTTTTTGTCGAGATGAGAGTCCTCACTCATCTCAAATTATTTCAATAAAATAGCTTGAAGAATAGGTTCTCAATTATTTTTGTTTTTCAAAAAAAAATTGGAAGAGTGAATTAAATGATGAGTGAAGACACTTATAATGACGTAAATTTTAAAAGTAAAGTTTTACGATTCTGTTGTTTCTTGCGTTAAATGACGGAAAATATCTTCTAAGCTTTGCTTCTCTTCATTTAATGATAATAACGAAATATTATTTTTTACCGCAAAATCAAAAATTTTATTTCTGATATCATCTTCGCTAAAAATCTTCCATTTGTTATCCGCCAAATCATTACATTTTTTTACGCCTGCAATTTGTTGTATTAAATTTCTATCAATGGCTTTATCAAATTCAACAATGAATATTTTTTCATTTTTATTTAATTGTTGCAGCTTTTCTATTTTATCATCAGCCACAATATTCCCTTTATTGATAATGATTACACGGTTACACATGGCTTGTACTTCCTGCATAATATGAGTTGATAAAATTACAGTTTTGTTCTTTCCAATTTCTTTTATCAAACTTCGTATTTCTACAATTTGGTTAGGGTCTAATCCTGTTGTTGGTTCATCTAAAATTAAAACTTTTGGGTCGTGAATTAAAGCCGATGCTAAGCCTGTTCGTTGCCTATATCCTTTCGAAAGTTGTCCTATTTTTTTGTGTTGTTCAATGCCTAAGCCAGTTAATTCAACCATTTCATCAATTCGCTTTTTCTTGTTTTGCACTTTATGCAAATCGGCAATAAAACTTAAATATTCTTTTACATACATTTCTAAATACAATGGATTGTGTTCGGGTAAGTAACCAATATTTTTTCGCACATCCATGCTTTGCTTATTAATATCAAAGCCGTAAACACTTGCCGAGCCTGTAGTTGGTGGAATATAACAAGTTAAAATTTTCATGGTGGTACTTTTGCCAGCACCATTAGGGCCTAAAAAACCTAATATTTCGCCAGGCTTTACTTCAAAGCTAATATTATCAATAGCTTTTTGTTCGCCGTAATTTTTGGTAAGTTGATTAACTGAAATGCTCATAGCTACAAAAGTAAAAATTAAAAATTTGAGAATCGGAATTTTAAAATTGTGTAATGTTTTAGTACTTTTTAGAAGTAAAATTCTTTAACCACCTCCATCTGTTTTTACCCAATTCCATATCGCATACTAATTGTTTTCTATTAAAATTAGATACCACAAAATGGGTTGTTGCATGGGGTAAATTTTCTAATTGCATGAATGCAATTTCGGTAACGCTTAACAAAAAATATTGCAGTTGAATAAATGTTGTTTTATTTTTTTTAATAATAGATAATTTATTTACGGCGGCTTCAAATAGTTGCCATTCCTGCATCCAATCATTTTTTAATTGAGTAATGGTTATGCAATTTGTTGCCACAGTTTTTGTTTTGGTTTGCAAATCGAACCACATATCTAGCACATCATCTGAAAATTGAATTAATCTGCCTAATCTTTCCACCACTTCTAGTTGTTCAATTGTAGCATTATCATTCATCAAAAACCAAAATAATAAAGTAGATTGGCTGCATTTGGCAAAGCTTATTTCTTTTATTTCATGGTATTGTAATGGCATTGTAATTTGCTGCAATCCTTTTATTTGTGCATCAATAATGGCTAATGAAAGGTTAATTAATTTTTCTTGTTGATTACTTTTATCATAAATTTTTATCCAAAATTCAAAAAATAATTTTTCTTTATTATTGGTTGGTATAAAATCTTTCCGTTGAATAAAAATATTTTTTAAATGCTGAATGCTTAAATTTTCATCATCAAAAAAATCATCGAATAAAGGCGTAGCGGCGCTAATCAACATCATCGTTTTGCGTTGATGGGTAGTCATTTTTTTTTCGTTCAAAATGGCAAATCCTTTGCCTAGCATAGCTGGAATAAACAATGCAAAAAAGTTAATTTTCTTTTTATCTGATAGGGCAATTTCTGTTTTTAAAAGTGGTGCAATTATTTTTTTGTGCAACAAAAAATTTCGAAAAATTTCGATGCTTAAAATGCTAATTATTTTTAAAAATGAAATCAATAATTGGGGTAGATTATCTTAATACAGCTATTCTTTCTGTATCTAGTTTAAGTAAAATGAAAAATAAAATAGTGAAATTGATAAATGATGAACCACCATAGCTGATAAACGGAAGCGGAATACCAATTACTGGCAATAAGCCTATTGTCATTCCAATATTTATCATGATATGAACAAATAAAATACTGGCAACGCTATAACCATAAATTCTACTAAATTTACTTCGTTGTCTTTCGGCAATATTTAATATACGAAGTAATAAAAATCCATACAATCCTAAAACAACCAATACGCCTACAAATCCACGTTCTTCGCCAATTGTACAGAAAATAAAATCGGTGCTTTGTTCGGGTACAAAGTTAAATTGAGTTTGTGTGCCTTCTAAAAATCCTTTACCCCAAAAGCCACCTGAACCAATTGCAATTTTTGATTGAATCACATTGTACCCTAATTTTTTTGCTACAGATTTGTCGTTTGAAGTAATACCAAATGTTAGTTGTATTCTATCTCGTTGATGCTTTTGCAATACATGATCCATTACAAAATCTTTACCCCATAACACAAACAGACTGCTGATAATAAATACGCCAATTAGAAGATAAATTTGAGTCCGCATTCTTCTTAGTTTTCTGCGCCATGTATAAATTAAATAAAGGGCTACACTTGCAAAAATGCCAAATAAAATAAATTTTGGAACTAACATTGCTGCCACCAATAAAACCAGAGCCGAAACACCAATTACTAAAATATAACCTGGTAGTCCTTCACGATAAAGTACCAACATAAATGCACCTAAAACTAACGCCGAACCTGTATCTTTTTGTAAAATAATTAATATAGCTGGTATGGCAATAATGGCTATTGCTTTTAATCTGGTAGATAGTATTTTGAAATTTACATCGCTTTGCGAAAGGAATTTTGCTAATGCTAAAGCAGTAATTGTTTTACTAAATTCGGAAGGTTGTAATTTAAAACCACCAATATCTAACCAAGCATTTGCGCCGTTTACATTCTTCGCAATTATGGCTACTAATATTAATACAAAAAGTATAACACCATACAAAAAATAGGGTAGGGCGGTTATCAATTTTATATCAATTAATAAAATCATGATGCCTATTACTAGCCCAATTCCAATCCACATTAATTGTTTCCCAAAATCTTTTTTGATATTAAAAATAAATGCATGTCCTTCTTGATATTCGGCTGCATAAATGGCTAGCCAGCCTATTAAAATTAAGGCTATGTATATATAAAATGTATTCCAGTCTAGTTTATCCCAAATGCTTTTTTGGTGCATTTTTATTTGAAAATTTAAGCAAAAATAGGTTTATAAATTGTGGTTTTAAAAAATGGAAACTGTTTTTTATAATCGTTATCCTTCCATCCATTCTTTGCCTGTTAAATCAATAAATACATCTTCAAGTGTAGCTGCTTTTACTTGTTTTTTTCGTTCGAAACCCTTTGCTATTAAGGTATCAATCAAATTATCGGGTGTATCTAATGCAATTAAATTTCCTTTTTCCATAATACCACATCTATCACAAAGTTGTTCGGCTTCATCCATATAATGTGTGGTAAGCATCACCGTAGTTCCGCTATCTCTTACTTGTTTAATCAATTCCCATAAATTTCTTCTGGCTTGTGGGTCTAAGCCTGTGGTAGGTTCATCTAAAAAAATAATTTCGGGCTTATTAATTAAGGTTGTAGCAATGCTAAATCTTTGTTTTTGTCCGCCACTTAATTCTTTAAATTTTGCCTTTGCTTTATCAACCAAGTTTACAGTTTCTAAAACTTCATTGGCATTTACTTTTACATTATACAAACCCGAAAACAAATCAATTAATTGCAATAAATTTAAATTTGGATAATAGCCAGCAGCTTGTAATTGAACACCAATAATACGTTTTATATCAGCCGCATTTTTTTCAACACTTAATCCTTTTATTAATACTTCGCCGCTTGTTTTTTCTCTTAGCGTTTCCATTATTTCAAGCGTTGTGGTTTTACCTGCTCCGTTTGGACCCAATAAACCAAATATTTCGCCTTGTTTTACATCAAATGAAATTCCTTTTACGGCTTCAAAATCGTTGTATTTTTTAGTTAGATTTTTTACAGAGATAATAATATTGTCAGTCATTCCGATTATTTTTTTGATTTAACAAAGATGCAACTTATAAAAGTTTTTTACGTTAACTTTTTTAACGTAATTTTGATAACAAATACTAAATCATGCCTGAGGTAACTATAAAATACAACAATAAAAATGTTTTAAATTTATTAAAAGATTTTTCTAAATATTTTGAAATGGAAATTATTGAAAAAAAAGAAAAGAAAACAACCACCCCAAGAAAAGGAAAGTTGAAGATTTCTAACAACAATACATCAGCTGAAAATAACAAGAAGGATGGAATTTTGGCTTTGGCTGGTATTTGGAAAGATAAAAATATAACATTAGAAGAAATCAGAGAAAAAGCTTGGGGCAACAGACGATGAGCAAAATAATTTGTGATACAAACATTCTCATTCATTTAACGAAGGGAAACATTGAAACAATAAAAGCAATACAAGAAATTGGAGAAGCTAATGTTGTGCTTACTTCTATTACAGTAATGGAATTAACTCGAGGGATGAAAAACAAAAAGGAATTGCAACAACTTCACAAAAAAATAAACAACATTAATGTTTTACATTTTAATGATGCGATTTCTTTTTTGGCAATGAATTTAATTTCTAAATTTCATTTATCGCATGGATTAGAAATTCCAGATGCTATCATTGCCGCTACTGCCATGAATTACAGCATTCCATTATTTACTTACAATACAAAAGATTTTAAATTTATTTCAGGATTGAAATTGCATAAATAACTGTGAACAACTACCAACTTTTAATACAAAAGCTCGACGAATTTATTCGTAAATTTTACCTCAATCAATTATTAAGAGGTGTGATATACAGCGTTGCCATCGTGCTTGCAGCCTTTTTAACAATTAGTTTGTTAGAGAATTATTTCTATTTTGATTCATCAGTAAGATGGATTTTATTAAGTTTTTTTTTAGTGGTATTGCTTTTTACTTTGGTAAAATATATTGTTTTGCCGCTGCTTCATTTTTTTAAATTAGGTAAAACAATTTCGCATCAACAAGCTGCGCAAATTATTGGTACACATTTTCAAAATGTACAAGATAAATTATTGAATGTATTGCAACTTTCGGCAATCGCAAATTCAGAATTGGCAGCGCATAGTTCACAATTAATTATTGCATCTATCGACCAAAAAATATCAGAACTAAAACCTATTCCATTTCAATCGGCAGTTAATTTAAATGATAATAAAAAATATTTAAAATACGCCATAGTACCTACTTTGGCGTTGATTGCCATTTTATTAATTGTACCAAGTTGGATTACAAAACCAACCAAAAGATTATTAAATCCTACCGAACATTTTGAACGTGAAGCACCTTTTGAATTTATTATTCTGAATAAAAATTTAGAAGTGTTACAACAAAATGATATTACACTTCAATTAAAAATTTCGGGGAAAATTTTGCCCGATGAAGTGTTTGTAAATTGGCAAAATAATGATTACAAATTGCAAAAAAAATCGGCTAACGAATTTGAATATAAATTAAGTAATCTGCAAAAAACAACAGCATTTCATTTTGAAGCAGCAGGTTTTAAATCGAAAGAATTTCAGATAAAAGTAATCAGCCGACCAATGATTGTTGGGTTCGATTTGCAAGTAAATTATCCATCTTATTTAGGCAGAAAAAATGAAGCGTTAAAAAACATTGGCGATATGGAAGTGCCCGAAGGAACAACACTTTCGTGGAAATTTAACACACAAAACACAGATAATATTCAAATTCATTTTAGCGATAGTTCTGTTTTAAAAGCTACTAATGAAAATGATTTTAGTACAACAAAACGCATGATGCAAGCAGCTAGTTATACTTTGTTTGTGAGCAACAACGAAGTAAAAAATGCAGATAGCATTACGTATCATATTAATGTAATTCCAGATTTATATCCAACTATTTCGGTAAATGAAATGCATGATTCCATCAATAAAAAACTAATTTATTTTGTTGGAAATGCTGAAGATGATTATGGTTTACGAAGCATTATTTTTCATTATCAAATTACATCAACAGAAAACCCGAATGCATCAAAACCTTTATCAGTAAATATTTCGCAAACGGGTGGTAAGTATGCACAGTTTACTCATTTTATAGATATTTCTACTTTAAATGCAAAACCTGGCGATAGAGTAAATTATTATTTTGAATGTTTTGATAATGATGGTGTACATGGTAGCAAATCTGGACGTACAGGTATGATGCTGTATCAATTGCCAACAGATAAAGAGTTGGAAAAACAAGTGGCATTAAATAGCAAATCTATTTTAGCTGATTTAGAAAAAGCATTAAAAGAAGCCAAAGATTTAAAGAATCAATTGAAGCAATTGCAAGAAAAATTATTGCAAAAAAAATCGTTGAGCTATGAAGAGAAAAAGCAATTAGAAGAATTGCAAGCGAAAGAAAAACAATTGGAAAATAGAATAGATAATATGGAGCAGCATTTTGAAGAAAGCAAAAATGCTTTAGCTGAAATGCAGCAGCTAACGCCCGAAATGCAAGAAAAAATGGATGCATTAAAGGAAATGATGAAGGAAATGAAGAAAGATGACGATTCGAAAAAGTTAGAGGATATGGCTGAAAATATGGAGAAGATGAACAAGGAGCAAATGATGGAACAACTGAAAGAACAGCAACAAAATCAAGAACAAAAGCAAAAAGAATTGGATAGAATGATGAGTTTATTTAAGCAAATGCAATTAGACCAAAAAGTGCAAGAAGCTATAAAAAACTTAGAGGAATTAGCAAAAAAACAAGATGATTTACAACAAAAAACGGATGAAAATAAAAATGCTGATGCATCAAAAAATCAGGAATTAAAAAAGCAACAAGATGATTTGAAAAAAGAATTTGGCGATGTAAAAAAGAAATTGGATGAAATAGCGAAAATGGATAAGGAAGGCAAAGACCAATTAAAAATGGATGAAACCAAGCAAGACCAAAAAGATATTGAACAAGAACAACAAAATTCATCGGATGAATTAAGCCAGAATCAAAATAGTAAATCGAGCAAAAGCCAAAAAAGTGCTTCATCAAAAATGCAATCGTTGGCAAAAAAAATGCAGCAAAAACAAGAGTCTGCCGAGGCTGAACAATTGGAAATGGATTTACGGGCTATTCGTCAGTTGTTAGAAAATTTGGTAAAACTTTCATACGATCAAGAAGATTTAATGAATGATGTTCGTACGGCAAACATCAATAATCCTCAATATTTAATGATGATGCAACGTCAGCAAAAATTGAAAGAAGATTCAAAAATGATTGAAGATAGTTTGTATTCATTAGGCAAAACGGTGATGCAAATTAAAAAATATGTAACCGAACAGATGACGGAAATTAATAAATATCATATTCGTTCGATTGCAAGTTTAGAAGCCAGAAGCACTTATCAGGCGGCTGGTGAAGAGCAATACATAATGACTGGTGCAAATAATTTAGCATTAATGCTTACCGAAATTATGCAGAATATGCAGATGCAACAACAATCGGCAAGTAGTAAACCAGGAAGCGGAAAATGCAATAAACCTGGCGGAATGGGAAGTGGTAAACAAGGAAAGAAAAATGGAAAGCAGTTAAAAGATTTATCGCAGATGAGTAAAGAGATGCAAGAACAATTAGCAAAAATGATGGGCGAAAAGCCTGGTGATAAACCTGGAGATAAACCTGGTAATAAGCCAGGGGAAAAGCCTGAGCAAAAACCTGGTGGTAAAGAAATGGGCGGTGGCGGACAAAGTAATCAAGAAAGTAAAAATGGAAAAGTAAGTAATAAGGAAGGTACAAGTAGCAAAGAATTTGCAGAAATGGCTGCCAAGCAAGCCGCTATTCGCAAGGCTTTGCAGCAATTTGATAAAGAGAATAATAAAGATGGAAAAAGTAAATATGGTAATTTGCAACAGTTGGCAAAAGATATGGAACGCAATGAAACTGATTTGGTAAACAAACGATTAACTGGCGAAATGTTGCGCCGCCAACAAGATATTGTAACCAGATTATTAGAAGCCGAAGAAGCTGAACGCAAGCAAGACCAAGACAATAAACGGGAAAGTAAAACGGCTGAAGATAAGCAACAACCAATGCCTCCAGCTTTGAAAGAATATTTATTGAAACGGCAAGCAGAGTTAGAATTATATAAAACTTTACCGCCTAATCTTCGCCCTTATTACAAACAAAAAGTAGAAGAGTATTTTAAAAATATTAAGATGTAAATAAAAAATCCAAGCAATATTGCTTGGATTTTTTTGTGCTTCGTTAATACATAAAGCCAAAAAGCCACAGCGGAATTTTATTGTTAACGCCATATTCCATCATGTCAGCAGCAATAAAACTATTTTTAATACCTTTTATTTGCTTTGATGTTTTGTCTTCGCCACCTACTTCAAAAATTAATTTCCCATCAATTTTAAAATCACCTTTTTCAGTTGATTCAACTTTATGATTTAATGCTAATTGATTATAAAAAAATGTTTCTCGTAAATTGCCTTTGTTTACATTGCTTGGCGCAATGGCATACATCAAATTGGTATTATGTAAATAAATTTTTTCGGGTTTTGATAAAATGCTATGTCCTACTTCATCGGCTTGTAAAAGGTGCACCAATTCGGCATCTTTTAAATGATGTAAATAATTTAAAACTGTAGTTCGTGATGTTTCCATTAGCATTGCCAATTTATTTATATTGGGTTGATAAGGTACCGATGTAGCTAATATGTATAATAATTTTTTTAGCTTATGTACATATTTAAAATCCAATTTTGTTAGCATTGGAATATCAACTTCCATCATCAAACTTATAGTAGAAGCCACTTTCATGTGGTAAGTTTGTTTGTTTTGTAAATAATACGGAAAATAGCCATGCTTTAAATACGCATCAAAATATTGCAAGGGCTTTATTTTTTTTACAATATCTCGGCAAATATTTTGGTGGTTTGTAATAATATCATCTAACGAAATAGCATCAAATTTTTTGCCTGTTTCAATTTGTAAATATTCACGAAATGATAAACCATGAAGCCTGTACATTACAGCACGACGGCTTAAATCGGCGCTGCCATGTAATATATGCATAACCGATGAACCCGTAAAAACCACTTTTAGATTGGGCAACGAATCATAAATATTTTTTAAGGCTTTGCTCCATTGTTCGTATTTATGAACTTCATCTAAAAACAAAACCTTGCCGCCCTTTTTATGAAAATCTTTAGCAAATTGCTGCAACGAAATGCCATTAAAAGTAAAATCATCTAAATCAACATATAAAGCTGTAGTATCAAAGCCATAAGTGCGTTTTATATGCTGCAATAACAAGGTGGTTTTACCCACACCTCTTGAGCCTTTAATGCCTATCAGTCTATCATCCCAGCTTATATCATGTTCAATTATTCTATCAAATTTATTATCTAATTGTTGTAATAAAAGTTGATGTTTTTCAAATATTGCGTCCATATCATTTCTATATTTTGTAATACAAAGATATCACTATTTTTTAAAAAGTGTAATCTATACATTACATTTTTAATTCTATTTTGTATGTTAGATATTGCAACTAAAAAATAATAGGCATTTTTTTATTTCAAATTATAAATACAAATGCTAATTGATTATTGCAGTAAAAAACTATTTTTGTTTTAACTAAAAAATAATTCATGAATCATTCCACACCATTAGATTTATCAAATTCAAATAAATCGTCGGGCAATTCAACAGCGCAGCTTTTAACACTTATTTCTGTTTTTTTCTTTTGGGGCTTTGTAGCTGCAAGTAATGATATTTTAATTCCTGTTTTAAAAGATAAATTGCATTTGCAGCAATGGCAAGCACAAATGGTTTCATTTGCATTTTATGTAGCATACACAGTGGGTTCGTTGTTGTATTATTTTATTTCAAAGGCAAGAGGTAAAGATATTTTGAATGAAATAGGTTATAAAAATGGAATTGCATTGGGTTTAACTATTTCGGCAATAGGCACTTTATTATTTATTCCTGCCGCAAACAACGAATCATTTTTATTAATGATTACAGGATTATTTATTGTGGGCTTAGGATTTAGTTTACAACAAACTGCTGCAAACCCTTTAGCCATCAATATTGGCGACCCATCTAAGGGTTCACAACGATTAAGTTTGGCTGGTGGAATTAATAATATAGGAACTACCATCGGGCCAATTTTATTAAGCCTTGCCATTTTTGGAAGTATCAGCTCGGCTAGTTCTGTAGCTGATTTATCAGCTATCAAAATTCCTTATTTAATTTTAGGAGCAGCATTTATTTTAGTAGCATTACTATTTAAATTTTCTTCCATTCCAAATCATTTAACAATAAATGAAGATGTTAAACTGGATAGTAAAAATGAAAGAAGCAGCGCCTTAAAATATCCTCAATTATGGATGGGCATGATTGCCATATTTTTGTATGTAGGCGTAGAAGTAGCTACAGGAAGCAATTTGGCTGAATTTATCAAGCAACATCAAAACATTCCGACCAATATGGCGGCACCTTATGTATCCTTATTTTGGGCAAGTTTAATGATTGGCAGATGGAGCAGCGCCGTAGATGCTATGGGGGTTGAAGACAAAATGAAACTACCATTAAAATTAGTTGTTCCATATTTAGCATTTGGGTTATTCTTATTTGTAAATAAAATTACGGGGCATGATATCACACCATTTTATACTTATGCAGTTTTAATTTTATTGCTTGTTGCCGCCGATTATGTAAGCAAAGGAAATCCTGCTAAACAACTTATCATTTTTTCAAGTTGTGGCATTGCAGCATTAATAGTAGGCATGTTGGCTGATGGAATTGTAAGCACGTTTGCATTTATAAGTGTAGGCTTATTTTGTAGTACATTATGGCCTTGTATTTTTACATTAGCCATTAAAGGATTAGGAAAACATACCAACGAAGGTAGCGGATTTTTAATTATGATGATTATGGGAGGAGGCTTTGTTAGCTTATTTCAAGGTTATATAGCCCGACCAGAAATTTTAGGAATTCAATATTCCTATATTGCAGGTGTATTGTGTTTCGCATACTTAGCATTCTATGGATTTAAAGTTTCATCTATTTTAAAAAAGCAAAATATTGATTAATGAAAGTAGCAGCAGGTATTGATATTGGTGGTACAAATGCAGTAGCGGCAATTGTGTTGGCCGATGGAAAAATTGAAACACGATTTAATTTTCCGATTAAAAATTTTCCTGCTATCGAAAATTTAGTAGATGAATTATCGGATGCTATTTTGAAAAATTGCGAAGCAAATAATTTTGAATTAATTGGTATTGGAATCGGTGCACCTAACGGAAATTTTTACAGTGGCTCAATAGAATTTGCACCCAACTTACCGTGGAAAGGAATTATTCCATTAGCAAAAATGTTTCAACAAAAATGTAATGTTCCATCGTGGCTTACTAACGATGCAAATGCAGCGGCTATAGGCGAAATGATTTTTGGCGCAGCAAAAGGTAAAAAAGATTTTTTGATGGTAACGCTTGGAACAGGCTTGGGCAGTGGCATTGTAGCCAATGGCGAATTAATTTATGGGCATGATGGATTAGCTGGCGAAATGGGACACACCATTATTGTTAGAAACGGAAGGCAATGTGGCTGCGGCAGAAAGGGATGTTTAGAAACCTATTGTTCGGCAACGGGATTGGTAAGAACTATAAAAGAATGGCTGCAAGATGGAAAGAAAAGTTGTTTAAATAACATTGATATTAATTCGATTACATCAAAACAAATATTTGAAGCTGCCGAAAATAGTGATGCTTTGGCGTTGGAGGCCTTTAGGTTTACATCCGAAATGTTAGGAATGGCATTGGCTGATGCAGTGGCTTATACAAGCCCCGATACTATTGTGTTGTTTGGTGGATTGGTAAATGCAGGCAACCTAATTATTGGGCAAACCAAACATTATATGGAGCAAAATTTACTGCACATTTATAAAAATAAAGTAACTATTGTGGCTTCGCAATTACCCGAAAGCGATGCTGCTATTTTGGGTGCAGCTTCATTAGTTTGGAAGGTAAGTAAGCTATAATTATTTTTCTAAAACTACCCAAGAACCACAAACAGTGCGTTCGGAATAATCTACCATTTTTAATACTATGGTATATCTCCCCGTAAAATTGGGTGCATATTGCAGTAAAACGGAATTTCTATCTTTTCCTGTTTCTCGGAAAGTGCTTTCTACTACTACATTATATGAATTAAGAACAGAGATGCTTGATTGGTCAACATAGGGTTCAGTTTTTAAAATAACAAGATAAGTTTTTCCTGCTTTTAATTCTACTAAATGACGATTTTCATTGGTAGATACATACTCTTCGCTACCACCATTTATTTGTTTATAACCTTTGCTTTCAAAGTTAGTAATGGCTTTCAGAATTTCTTCTTTTACTTTTGAATTTTCGCAATTTGTGCTGCTTTGTTGCGCAAGTGCTTTTTGGGTGCTACACATAAGGATACACCAAATAAAAGCAAGTAATAAGTGAATTGTATTTTTCATTCTGAAATTATATAGTGGTTTTATTGAGCGCAAAAGTATCATAAACATTTGCTATATGTGTTAGATTGATTTAATATTTTTCTTAAAAAATGTTTAAACAATAGTACATTAATTAACATTATAAGGTGTATTGTTAATTTTAAAAATATATTATTCGATTTGTATTTTCGTAAAAAATTAAAGATGAAAAAAATAGTAGTTACTGGTGGATGTGGGTATATAGGAAGTCATACTTTGATTGATTTAATCGAAAATGGATTTGAAGTAATTAGTATTGATAATCATCTTCGAAGCCATATATCACAGTTGCATGCTGTTGAAAAAATTACAGGGCATAAAATTTTAAATTATAATATTGATTTGTGCAATGCTGCTGATGTGATAAGCGTATTTGAAAAAGAAAAAAGTATTGAAGGCATTATTCATTTTGCAGCGTTAAAGTCGGTACCAGAATCTGTTGCACAGCCTATGTTATACTACCAAAACAACCTTCAATCATTAATAAACATTCTAAATGCTGCACAAAAATTTAACGTAAAAAACTTTGTGTTTTCAAGCAGTTGTTCGGTATATGGTAATGCTACTGAATTGCCTGTTACTGAATTAACACCATTGCAAAATGCTGAATCGCCTTATGGATTTACTAAACAAATTGGCGAACGAATAATTGCAGATTTCGCAAAAATAAATTCTGATATGAATTTTATTTTATTGCGATATTTTAATCCAGTAGGCGCTCATGAATCGGCATTGATTGGCGAAGTGCCTTTTGAAAAGCCAAGCAATTTAGTGCCTATTATTACGCAAACTGCAATTGGCAAAAATCCTTTAGTTACTGTGTTTGGTAATGATTATCCAACAAAAGATGGTAGCTGCGTTCGTGATTATATTCATGTAATGGATTTGGCAAATGCACACACAAAATCATTGCAATATTTAATAGATAAAAAAAACACAGCAAATTACGATATTATAAACATTGGTTCGGGTAATGGTCATACAGTATTAGAAGCCATAAATGCATTTGAAGAAGTAACAAAGCAGTTGTTAAACTACACAATAGGAAATAGGAGAGAGGGCGACACCATTGCAGTATACGCAGATATTTCAAAGGCACAACAAAAACTAGGATGGCAACCGCTTAGAGATATTAAAGCCATGATGCTTACGGCTTGGAATTGGGAAAAACAAATGAGTAATAAGCATAAATTATACTAAATTAGTAAGAAATATATTATGAGTGATATAGATTTTATAAAACAATTTTTAAAACCAGTAGCTGAAAGTATTATTGTAAAAAATGATCAGCTTTCACCGTATCAATTGGGTAATACTATGCTGATTAATCAGAATAATAACGACCTTAATTTTGATGATGTAAAAATTGCAGTTATTGGTGTTACCGAGCAACGGAACTGTATAAATAACACGGGAACTACCGATGCACCCGATTTGGTAAGAACAGAGTTGTATCAACTTTCTTCATTTAATAGCCAAATGATAATTGCCGATTTAGGAAATATTAATGAAGGCGCTACGGCTCGAGATACTTATTTTGCATTGGGCAAAGTGGTAGAATTTTGTATGAAAAAACAAATTATTCCAATAATAATTGGAGGTAGTAATGATAATATGTTTGGACAGTTTTTAGGTTATGCCGAAATGGAATCAGACATTAATATTGTTCATGCCGACGATAGATTGGATGTAAGTTTTTTGCAAGAAGAATTAGTAGCTAGTAATTATTTATCTCACATTTTTACGCATAAACCCAACTACTTAAAAAACTTTACATTGCTGGGGTATCAAACTTATTTAGTAGATTATAATTTGCTAAAAATTTTAGAGCAAATGAAATTTGACCAAGTAAGATTAGGTGTTATTCAAGATGATACAAGAGAGATAGAGCCTGTTGTTAGAGATGCCGACTTATTATCAATTGATATTTCATCTGTAAGATGTAGTGAAGCACCTGGCAATGGTAATGCTTCGCCAAATGGAATGTTTGGGAATGAACTATGCGCCATGACAAGATATGCAGGCATGAGCGATAGAGTTAGCAGCTTGGGTATTTATGAAATTAATCCACACTTAGATCAACGCAATCAAACCACACAATTAGCAGCGCAAGCTATTTGGTATTTTATTGATGGTGTGATTAGTAGAGTAGGTGATTATCCTATTATTAGCGAAAACGATTTTATGAAATATGCTGTGCATTTTAATGAAGAAAATCAGAACATCGAATTTTTGAAAAGTAAAAAAAGCAATCGTTGGTGGATGAAAATACCACAAGGCGATAAAGGATTGCATAAGCTTGTACCATGTAGTTATAGCGATTATGAATATGCTTCAAATCTTGAACAATATCCTAACAGGTGGCTAAAAGCTGCTGAATAATATTTAGATTTTTATTTCGTTTATCACTCACCTATTTTTATTGGTTATTCGCCGAATTTAATATCGGAAACTTTGAAACTAAAAATAGTTTCCATAGTTTTGCGATTCAATTTTTATTTCTTTAATTTTTTATTTTTTAATGAAAAAAGTATTTCTGTGTTCAACTATTCTACTTGTGTTGATGATTGTACAATCTGCATCGGCTCAAGAAAAATTTACTATAAATGGCTATTTAAAAGATGCTAAAGATGGCGAAACATTTATTGGTGCTTCTATAAGAGTAAAAGAAGTGGCTACTGTTGGTGCATACACCAATTCGTACGGATTTTATGCTATCACATTACCTAAAGGAAATTACACTTTTGTGTTTTCATATTTAGGATATCAAGCCGTAGAGCAAGCTGTGGTACTTGATAAAAATCAAACCATCAATATTGAATTAAGCAAAACTTCTATTTTGCAAAAAGAAATTTTAATTACTGATAGACGCAAAAATGAACAAGTAAAAAATACACAAATGGGCAAGGTTGAATTATCAACCGAGCAAATAAAAAATATTCCAGCCATATTTGGTGAAGTAGATATTTTAAAAGCAATTCAGCTTTTGCCTGGCGTACAATCGGCTGGCGAAGGCATGAGTGGTTTTTATGTTCGTGGCGGTGGCCCCGATCAAAATTTAGTTTTATTAGATAATGCAACTGTTTATAACACGGGGCATTTATTTGGTTTCTTTTCAGTATTTAATCCTGATGCTATTAAAAATACTACATTAATAAAAGGTGGAATGCCAGCAAATTTTGGCGGCAGATTATCATCGGTAGTTGATGTAACAATGAAAGAGGGTAATAATAAAGAGTTTCATGGTAGCGGTGGTATAGGATTAATTGCATCCCGATTAACTTTAGAAGGCCCCATAAAAAGGAACAAAGGGTCATTTATGATTTCGGGCAGAAGAACTTATATTGATGCATTGGTGAAACCATTTATTACCAATAGCCGATTAAAAGGCAGCGGCTATTATTTTTATGATTTGAATTTAAAAGCTAATTATAAATTTAGTGATAAAGACAGATTGTATTTAAGTGGTTATTTTGGACGAGATGTTTTTAATTTCAAATCTAAAAGTGGAAGCTTATCCTTAAATATGCCTTGGGGCAATTCTACAGGTACGCTAAGATGGAATCATCTTTTTAATGAAAAATTATTTTGTAATACATCGGTTATTTACAACGATTATCAATTTAAGATTGGCATTAATCAAAATAATTTTAATCTTGGAATATTGAGTAGCATTAAGGATTTAAACGCAAAATCAGATTTTGATTATTATCTAAATGAGAATCATAATTTAAAATTTGGCTTTAATTATACCTATCATATTTTTAATCCTAATGCAGTTACATTGCAAACAGGGCAATTAGATATTGAACCTAATGATAATAATAAACGTCATGCCCATGAAGCAGCATTGTATGTATTAGATGATTGGAGTATGAGCAAAAAATTAAAAGCAAATATTGGTTTGCGATATGCTTATTATGCTCAAACAGGGCCTTATGATTTAATTAATGTAGATTCAAAATATCATCCAATAGATACAATTCATTATGCAAAAAATTCAGTTGTACAAACCTATGGTGGTTTAAATGGGTTAGAACCACGAATTACAATGCGCTATGAATTAAATGATAAATCATCTATCAAAGCGGCATATTCGCACAATAATCAATTCATTCATTTAGTAAGTCAGAACGGAGTAACACTGCCTACAGATATTTGGGTGCCTAGCACAAAAACTGTGAAACCGCAAATAAGCGATTTATATGCGCTTGGTTATTTTCATAATTTTAAAAATAATATGTTTGAAACATCGGTTGAGGTTTATTATAAATCAATGCAAAATCAAATTGAGTATCGAGAATTTTTTGTAGATGATGGTAGCGGTAATGTTGAAAAAGATTTCATTTTTGGAAAAGGCGAATCGCATGGTGTAGAATTTTTTATTAATAAACAATATGGCAAATTAACGGGATGGATTGGATATACTTTATCTTACACAAATAGAAAATTTGCAGGTTTAAATAATAATGAATGGTATCCAACAAAATATGATAGAAGGCATGATGTAAGCTTTGTAGCATCATACGAATTAAATAATAAGTGGAAATTTGGTGCCACATGGGTTTATGGAACTGGCAATGCCATTACCGTTCCTGATGCATTGTATCAAGTTAGCGGAACATTATACGAGCATTTTACTTCTGTAAACGGCTATCGTTTACCAGCTTATCATCGTGCTGATTTATCGGCCACTTATACGCCTAAGCACAAAGCAAAAAGAAGGGTAGAGGGCAGTTGGACTTTTTCAATTTATAATGTGTATAAGCGCTTCAATCCTTTCTTTATTTTTCTTGATACAAATGGCGATGTAACCAAGGGTACAGCCTCTGTTAAAGCCACCGAGGTTTCATTATTTCCATTTCCACTACCATCAGTTACATGGAATTTTAAATTTTAATTTTATCAATTCATCAACATGAAAAAATATTTTTTCTTTTTATCAATCTTAATTTTCATTGCATTTTCATCGTGCGAAAGAAATTATGATTTAAGCGGAATTTCAACATTAAAAGATAAACCAGTAGTAGAAGGATATATCGAAAATGGCTTGCCACCTTATGTTTTTTTAACTAAAACATTTTCGTTGTTTGGCAATTTATCGAGTAGCAATGTAGGCAAAATTTATATTCATAATGCTGTTGTAAGCATTACTGGTAGCAACGGACAAGTAATTAATTTGAAAGAATATAATGTGCCTTTCGGAAAAGATACAATTTCGGTTTATACAATTAATGGATTAGATTTTAGTGGTAAAGCTGCTATTAAAATTCCGTTTGCAGGATTAGGAATGGTAGGCATTGATTTAGCCACCATTAACCCTACCGATACTGGACATTTGAACACAACTTACAAATTAAACATCTCAATTCCAGCAGCTAATAATTTGGAAGCTGCCGAACTAACCGCTGAAACTAAAATTTTTGGAAGTGTAAAATTGGATAGTGTATGGTGTAAGCAACGAGGCACTATTGGCGATGATACAAACTATGTAAGAATTTATATCAGACGAACCGATAATGGCTCTACCAGAGATTTTTATAGATACTTTACGCAAGTAAATAACAAAGGATTATTGCCTGGCTACAATTCTTCATTTAACGATGATTTTACAAATGGCAAAACCTACGACTTCCCAATTTCGGCAGGGTTTAATAAAAATGATACTACTAGTCAAGCATTTAAAAATTTTGGATATTTTAAAAAAGGCGATACAGTTACTTTAAAACTTACAGCAATTGATAATGATGTATACGATTTTTGGCAAACTGCCGATAATGCTTATAGCAACGTAGGTAACCCATTTGCAGCACCTTCTAATGTTAAAACAAATATAAAAGGCGGAGGAATTGGCGTATGGTGTGGGTATGCAAGTTATCATCCGCCGATTTATCAACGATATATAATTGTAAAAGGCACATCGATTCTTAAACATTTAAAATAGAAAAAATGAATTGATGAGGTAGTGTTAAATTGTTTAAAATAAAATTAATCAAACGTTTAATTTGTTTAAACAAATGTTTAATTTTGCATTCGAAACATAGTTAAACTAATTTATGAATACATCAATTAAAGGAACTGAAAAGAGGGAACAACTTTTAGAATGTGCAAAAAAATTATTTGCTCAAAAAGGTTATGATGGTGTAAGCACAAGGCTTTTGGCAAATGAATCGGGAACAAACTTAGCTATGATTTCTTATTATTTTGGTTCAAAAGAAGAAATGTATAAAGAGATTTTGGATAAAAATTTAATAAAATTAAGAACAGATGTAGAGATTTTGCAAAACCCAAAAGCAACACCATGGGAAAAACTAAATGCCATTGCAGATGTTTATGTTGAACGTTTTTTTACAAATACGCAAATGATTCAAATTGTGTTTAAAGAAATAAGCAGTAATAAAAGAGAAGGTTTATCAAAGTTTGTATCGGCTAAAATGATAGATAATTTTTCGGTAATTGAAAATATTATTGATGAAGGGATGAAGAAAAAAATATTCAGAAAAGTGGATGGCGGATTGTTAATTATGACAATTTTTGGCACCTTGATGATGTATGTAAATGGAAATCAGGCTTGTTATAAAATGATGGGTGCTAAAAATGGCGAAGAATACATGAACGATGAATTTAAAGAAAGAATGAAATTGTATTTAAAAAGTTTACTTAAAAATCAATTATCGAAATAATGAAGAATAAATTAAAAACAGTGTTGCTTTTGTTGATTGGAAATTTATTTTTTCTGTCGTCATCAAATGCACAACAAAGTATTACATTAAAACAGGCTATGGATATGGCTATGCAACATAGCCCGGCTTTGCAAATTTCAAAATTAAAAACAGATGTTAGCCAATCGCACATGAATGAACTGTATAACTCTTTGATTCCTTCGGTTTCATTAATGAGTAATTACACAAGAATTAGCAACAACATACAAGAGTTGTCGGTGCCATTTGGTAATAGAATGTTTACATTAAATCCTCAAATTCTTGATCAATTTTATAATAGAGCATCTGTGCAAGAAGCAATTTTTACAGGCTTTAAAACTTATAATTATGCTTCGATGTTTAAATCGCAATTAGAAGCATCTAAAACTGATGCTTTGAAAGATGCAGCAGAACTACGTTTGATGGTAGCTAACAATTATTTTAATTTGTACAAAGCTATTGAATCGAAAAGATTGATGGAAGAAAATTTGAAAATATTGGAAGCAAGAATTACCGATGTTAAAAATTTTGAAACAGTTGGAATGGCTTTAGACAATGATGTATTGAAAGCAGAATTATTGAAATCGAATGTTGAAATTTCAAAATCGGAAGTTGAAAACATGGTTGCAATTATTAATTACAATTTAAATATTTTATTGGGATTACCTGAAAATACAGAATTAAAATTGAATGATGATGATGTAAATAATATGCCCGAAGTACAAGCTGATGGTATATTTCAAACTACTAATAGAAGCGAATGGGTGAGTGCAAAATTAAGAGCTGATGCAATGAATAGTTCGTTGAAAATTGCTAAAAGTGCTTATTGTCCTATTATTTCAGCAGGCTTTAATTATTATTATAACCAACCCAACCAACGTGTTTTTCCACCAGAGTGGAAATTTAAAAATACTTGGGATGCAGGAATAACGCTTAATTGGAATCTTACACAATTGTTTACTGCTAGAACAAATATTCGTGAATCGAAGAGTAATTTAAAAATGAGCCAATTGGCTATGGAGCAAATAAATGATGGTTTAAAATCGGAAGTTTTTTCAATGCAAAAAAATTATTTATTGCAAAAAAAGAAATTGAGATTAACCGAACAGTCATTGGTTCAAGCAAAAGAAAATCAACGCATCATGAAAAATAGATTTGATAATCAAACAGCTTTGTTCAGCGATTTGATTGATGCTGATGCACAAAGTATTCAATCGCAAATAAACCAAATTCAAGCTAAGTGTGATGCTATGGTGGCTTATTACAAGTATATGCGGTCAATCGAAAAATAGAAATACAATTGAACACGGATAGCACAAATTTAAAATGATTAAAACGGATTTTATCAGCGAAAATCTGTTGCATCCGTTCAATCCGTGTTCTATCAAATAATTAAAAACTAAAACAATAATTAAAAATGGAAAATAACGAAACACCAAAAAAGAAAAACAAAGTATTACCCATTGTTGCTGGTATTGTGATTGTTGCAATTCTTTTTTATGTGATTAAAAAAGTTAACTATTCAATGCATTATGAAAGCACAGATAATGCACAAATGGAAACCAATGTAGTGCCTATGTCGTTTCGCACATCAGGTTATGTGGCAAAAATATTTGTAAAAGATAATCAGCCTGTAAAAGCTGGTGATACATTGGCAATGCTTGATGTAAGCGATTTGAAATTAAAAGTTCGTCAGGCCGAAATTGCATTAGCAAGTGCCGAAGCTACTTTACATGTAAGTGGCATCAGCTCAAAAGCAGCTGATGAAAGTGCAACGGTTTCAAGTTCTTCTATTGCAACAGCACAAGCTAACTTGGATGCTGCACAAATTAAATTGTGGAAGGCAACGCAAGATTTTAATCGGTATCAAAAATTATTAGAATTAAAAAGTGCTACACCGCAGCAATTTGATAATGCAAAAGCGGAAAAAGAATCAGCAGAAAAAATGGTAAAGGTGGCTCAATTACAACTCAATACAACCAAGAATCAATCATCGGCTTCAACCATGCAAGCAAGTGGTGTAAGCAGCCAAATGAAGCCTGCACAATTAATGGTTGAACAACGTAAAGCAGAATTAGAATTGGCAAAATTGAATTTAAGTTATACTATCATCACAGCTCCATATAATGGATTTGTGAGCCGCAAAGCTCTGCAAATAGGTCAGTTGGTAAATGCTGGACAAACTACTATGTATATTGTTGATTCAGAAAATATTTGGGTAGTTGCTAATTTTAAAGAAACACAAGTTGCTAAATTCAAGCAAAGTCAGGTTGCAAATATCGAGATTGATGCTTACGATGGTTTAGAATTAGAAGGTGAAGTGCAAAGTGTTCAAGATGGCGCTGGTAGCAAGTTTTCATTGATGCCTACTGATAATGCAACAGGAAATTTTGTAAAAGTGGTACAAAGAATTCCAGTGAAAATTTTGATAAAAAATTTCGACAAAGAAAAATATCGTTTGAGTCCAGGGATGAATTGTGTGGTGGAAGTGAAGTACAATTGATTTGAAAATGAAAATATAATAGAACGCAGATAACGCTGATGCAGCGGATTTGAACTGATTTCAAATCAGTGTAAATTATAAAAAATCTGTGTCATCTGTGTTCTATCACAATAAAAAAATGGCGACAGCAAAAATACAATACGACCCGAATGCCTTGGTGGAGTACGGTTACAGACGTGTTATCATTACGATTACAGTGGTGCTTTGTGCGCTGTTGGAATTGGTGGATACTACGATTGTGAATGTGGCTACAAAAACTTTGATGGGCAATTTGGGGGCAACGGTAAGTGAAATTAGTTGGGTGATTGCATCGTATGCAATTGCGAATATTATTATTATTCCAATGTCAGGTTTTTTGGCTTCGCAATTTGGCAGAAAATGGTATTTCGCTGGCTCTGTTTTACTATTCACTTTTGGTTCATTTATGTGTGGGCATGCTTCAGGAATTTGGGAATTGGTTTTTTGGCGATTCATTCAAGGCGTTGGTGGTGGTGCATTGATGACTACTTCGCAAACCATTTTAACAGAAATTTATCCGAAAGAAAAAATGGGAATGGCGATGGCGATGTTTGGGATGGGTGTGATTTTAGGACCCACTTTAGGACCATTGATGGGTGGTTATATCATCGACCATTTTGAATGGCCAATGTTGTTTTATGTGAATGTACCGATTGGTTTGATTGCATTTTTCTTAACCTTAATTTTTGTGAAAGACAATCCGTTTGTCGTCAAACAGAAATCCATCGATTGGCTCGGAATATTTTTACTGATTGTTGGTATTGGTTCGTTGCAATTATTTTTAGAACAAGGCGAAAGAAACGAATGGTTTGAAAGCCGCTTCATTATTGGTGTTTTTGCCACATCTGTTATCGGTATTGTTGGATTTGTGTGGAGAGAATTAACCACCGAACATCCCGTAGTTGATTTACGAGTATTAACTCGGGGCAATGTTGGGCTGGGCGTTTCATTAAGTTTTGTGATGGGTGCTGTTTTGTTTTCTACAGTTTTTATCATTCCTATTTTTGTACAAGCTTGGCTAGGTTTTACAGCCACTGATACGGGTTTGATGTTTACACCTGGCGCATTATTTACAGGATTTTGTATGCCTATGGTGGGCAGAATGTTGCAAAAAGGAGTGCCTTCAAAAATATTAATTGCCATCGGATTTGCTTTAACAGCAGGCTTTGTGTGGTGGTGTTCGTTTTTAATTGCACCAACAACCAGTCCGGGAAATTTCTTCTGGCCTTTGATGATTCGTGGTTTGGGAATGGGTTTATTATTTGTGCCATTATCTAATCTAACTTTAAGCGGACTGCATGGAAAAGATATTCAGCAAGCATCGGGTTTGAACAATATGATTCGTCAACTCGGCGGCAGTATTGGTGTTGCGGTGATGGGAGTGGTGTTGGAAAAAACTACAGCACAACATTACAACGATTTAATCAGCAACATTACCAGCGATAATATTTTGTTTTTAGACAGGCTAAAAACCATTACAGCAGCCTTTTCTAGCAGTAGTGCTGATATGATTGCAAATCAAGCAAAAGCTTTTGGTGTTATTTATGGGCAGGTTTTTAAACAAGCCAGCATGATTACTTACATCAATATCTTTCAGGTATTGGCTTTGATTTTAGTAGCGATTATTCCTGTTGTTTTTATAGCTCGGATTTATAAAATCAAACAAGGCGAAGTGATTGATGGAGGGCATTAATTTTTATTTAGACTTATTTTTTCTATACCTCTTTTTTCATTTTGAATGTTGTTACTCGGATTATTTTCAAAAATAAAATTCGTCATTTTTTTGAATAAGAAATAACGTGTATTGCCACCGCTAATGCCGTGTGCTTTGTTAGGGAAAATAAATTCATCATACTGTTTGTCGGCTTTTATCAAGGCATTGGTGAGTTCGTAAGTATTTTGTGTATGCACATTATCATCAGCACCGCCGTGCATCAATAAAAAATGTCCTTGCATTTTATCAGCGTAATTACTGCAACTACTATTTATATATCCTACTGCATTTTCTTTTGGTGTTTGCATATATCTTTCGGTGTAAATATTATCATAAAAACGCCAATCCGTAACAGGTGCAACTGCCACACAAGCATTAAAAACACCAGCACCACGAAGCATACAATTCGTAGCCATAAAGCCACCATAACTCCAACCGAACATGGATATTTTATTGCTATCTACCCAATTTTGTTTTTTGAAATATCGTGCTGCACTAATTTGGTCTTGTGTTTCAATTTGCCCAAGATTCATGTAAGTACATTTCCTGAAAGCCTCTCCACGATTGCCTGTGCCACGATTGTCAACGCAAGCCATCGCATAGCCATTTTGTGCTAAAAATTGAAAATACATAAAGTTTGTGCCGCCCCAATGGTCTTCTACTTGCGAAGCATTTGGTCCGCCATAGCAATACATAAACACAGGTGCTTTGTCTTTTTTCTTTTTCAATAATGGCGAAATTTTATAACCAAATAATTCAGTACCATCTTCGGTTTTGAAACTAAAAAAATCAACGGGTTGTAATTTTTTTTCGGATATTTTTTTCTTTAAATCAGCATTGTCTTCTAATACTCTGATGGTTTTATTTTGATTGTCTAACAACGTATAAGTAGGTGGAATATTGATGTGTGATGTAGTTTGAATGGCAAAATCAAAAGTAGGAGAGAACTCATAAGAAGCCCAACCCGTCAATGTTTTGAAGCAATCACGTTCTTCATTGCCATTGATACTACAACGACTTAAAACTTTGTAATAAGGTTTATCGCCCACTTGCTGATAATAAACAGTTTGCGTCTTTTCATCGTAACCATACACATCGGTTACATCAAATGGAGAAGTAGAAAGCTTCTTCACCAACGAACCATCCGCATTGTATAAATACAATTGTTCAAAACCATCTTGCTCACTCATCCAAATAAATTGCTTGCCGCCATTGATAAAAATCGGGCAATCTTTTTTTGCTTCCACATCAACGTAAGCTTTGTTGGTTTCGGGGAGAGAAATAGTGTTTGTTCTACCAAAGAAATGAATCGCCTCCATTCTTTCTACTTCACCACTTGTTTGGTTGATTAATGGAACAGAATCAATTCCTCCATGGATAATAATTAGTTGAAGTTCATTTTGTAACCTATTTAACTTTGTAACATAAGCAGCATAATTATCTACCCAACCAATTCTTGGTAGATAATATTCTTGTGGATTTTCAATCGAAGAATATTTACCTAATAGTTTTTCTACTTCAACCGAATATACTTCTAAATTCACGACTGAATTATCTTCCCCAGCTTTCGGGTATTTATATTTTTCATTTCGTGGATAATTATTTTTTTCAAAATAGTCCAAAGCATATTCTTTCACATTGCTTTCATCAAAACGATAGTACAAAATCTTTTTGCTATCAGGGCTCCAATAAAATCCACGATTGATGCCAAACTCTTCTTCGTACACCCAATCAGTTGCGCCATAAATAATTTTATTTTTTTCGCCATCTTTTGTGATTTGCACTTCGGTAATTTCATCTGCTACCAAATCAGCATAATACATATTGTTATTGATGACATAAGCCACTTTCATTCCATCAGGGCTGAATTGTGCATAGCGTTGTTTGCCTTTGCTGCTCAATGCTTCCAGCTTTTTTGAATCACGAAAAAAAATAAAATTTTTCTCTTGCGTTGAATGCCGATAAATAGATTCTGTTTCAGTTGACAACAAAATTTTCTTTTCATCATCGCTAATTTCAAAACCAAAAGGTTTGATAGCTTTTGAAGAATCTTTTGGTGTCAGTGCTTTTGCACTCATCAATGTATCTAATGCTTTGCCGGTTGCCGCATCATATTTTACAATGGAATAATTGTCTGTCATGGCTGCGTAAGTTTTCCCATCTTTCATCCATTTCCATCCACCTTCGGTTTTTGGTGTATATTCAAAATTTTTCCAAATGCTTTCCAGCGTAAGGCTTTGAGCATTTAATTGCGTTGTAAATTGTAATGAAATAAGAAGTATAATAGTGCGGATGAAAATTTTTCTGAATTGCATGAATGATTATTTTAAATTTGCTTAATTAAACGAAGTTAAATATACATGAAAAAACTATTTGGGCATTTATCTGTAATGATATTGTTAGTAATTTTTGTTTTATCGGGATGTAAAAAATATCCTGAAGGACCATCATTTAGTTTACGAACTAAAAAAGCAAGAATTACAAATACCTGGACATTAGAAAAATATTTGTTTGATGATTCGCTTGCTACATCATGGTATACCAATACTTATTCATCAACTATTTATACTATCAATTCAGATTATACCATGACTACCGAAACTCAATCGGCTGTTAACAATACCGTTCATAAAGGAAAATGGAGTTTTCAAAGTCAGCATAATGTTTTAGAATTTCAGGAATCTGAATTAGTGCAAAATGGAACTTCTTACTTTTCGTCGGATAAGCATGAATTTATTATTCAAGAATTACGATATAAAGTATTTGCCATTAAAGAAAAAATAGCAGGGCATACAAGTACATATTATTTTAAACCAAAATAATATGGGCAAGAAATTAATAGCTGATAGCGGTTCTACTAAAACTGATTGGTGTTTGATTGATGGGAATAAATTTTATTATTTTAAAACGCAAGGCTTAAATCCATTTTTTTTTAATCAAATTCAAATAACCGAAATTTTAAGAAATGAATTGCAAATTCAATTGCCTATAATTGAATTTGATGAAATCAGTTTTTTTGGTTCGGGGTGTACACCTGGCGAAAAATGCGACTTAATAAAAGCAAGTTTATTGGATGTTTTTAAATCGAATAAAATTGAAGTAACAAATGATTTATTGGGTGCTGCAAAAGGTTTAGCCAAGCAAAATGAGGGTATTATATTAATATTGGGAACAGGTTCGAACAGCGGATCTTATGATGGTAAAAAAATTATTGAACAAGTTTCATCATTAGGTTATTTACTAGGCGATGAAGGCAGCGGTAGCCGAATTGGGAAACAATTATTAGCCGATTATTTTCGAAATAAAATGCCTATTGAATTAGCAAATTTTTTTTCATCATCTTTTAAATTAACTACTTCATCAGAATTATTAAAACAAATTTTCCAGCAACATCATCAAGGCAAATATTTAGCATCATTTGCAAAATTTGCTTTAGAAAATAAGGACAATGAATATATTAAAATACTGATTCAGAAAGAGTTTAACTTGCTTTTTGAAGAAGTGATTATGGCTTATAACAAAACTGCCCATAACATTTATGCTACGGGCAGTATTGCTTTTTATTTTGAAAATGAACTGAAAAAGGCTGCTGAAAAATTCGATTATAAAATTGCTTTAGTAAAGCAATCGCCTATTGAAGGCTTAGCAGAATATTTTAGTAAATATGAAACCAACGGCTAATATTAAAGCCCATTCTAACACCAAAGTTTTTAGTCCAACTTGTATTGCTATTAGGAATAAAATCTGTTTCAACTAAACCACCAGTATTTACTAAGCTAATATGAAATACATGTCCGCCTGTTTCAATTTCATAGCCAATTCCTAATGGGTTATAATATTGTCCTGCTTTGTGCAGCGTATTTCTATAGGCGCTAAATGGTTTGTAATAGTCTATCACAATGGCACTACGTTTTGTGAATTTATATCTGCCTGCAAAACCCATTGCAAAAAAATCATTTTCATCACCGTTATTGGCAACAAAATTACGATGAACATAAGTTGGCATTATTTGAATGGATAATTTTTCACTAAACTTTCTAGCTATCAAAATTTGTGAACAATAACTAATTCTTTCTGCAAAAGCAGAGTAGTGGGTATCGCTTGTTGGGTCGCTTGAAGCCTTTGCACCGCAAATAGTTGAAACACCTAACAATGTTACACTTACTGGCATTTTATTGTCGGTAGTTTGATGTAATAATTTATATTTCAAATAGCCATCATACAATTCTTTAACAGTGCCAAACCCTTTACTTGAACCCAAGCCAAAAGTTAAATTTTTATTGATGCCATATTCTAAAGCAATTCTAATATTCGAGATTTGATTAAATCCATACATATTGTGTGATGTACCCGAACCAATTTCACTAAAATTATGTGAAATACGAAAATCTAATTGATGAGCACCAACAGTTTCAATGGAGTGGCTCATGTTTAACCTTGATGTTTTAAAAGTTGCAGTTACAGGGTCACTTGTTTTTTTTTCGTTGGCAAATAAATTACTTAAATCATCTTGCGCAAATAAATTAAAGCTGATTAGTACAGCCATCACTAAACTTAAAATTGATTTCATCTAAATTTTATTATTGGTTTTATAGGATTATTTTTTTTGTGGATCAAGTGTAGCATCAACTTTAATATCAACCGATTCGGCAATATTTGCACCTACCACACTAGGAATTTTAATATTGTGGTCTTCCATTTTTACCTTAAAAGCTGCATCAATCTTTACTTTACCAGCTTTAATTGTAATTGTACCTTTGGTTTTATATTCTTTTTCAACGCCATGAATATTCATTTTGCCTTGCACCATTACATCGTATGCGCCATCTTTGGTTAAATCATAATTTTTAATATCCACTATTTCGCCATTAAAAATAGAGTGTGTAAATTTTTCGCTTTCCATGTAATTTTCATTAAAATGTTCTTCCATCAAACTACTTTTAAAATGAAAAGAAATGTTTTTTACTTTAAAAAATACTTTACCTGTTTTAATATTTACTGCTGCTAATGCAACTTTTGAAACTGCATCAATATTTTCCATAGATGTAGCCGAAAAGAAAGAAAGCGAAGCAGTATTAGTTGTAAAAATATCTTGTGCTTTTGTACCGATACTAGCAGCAAGAATTAGCGACAATGTGATGATGATGTTTTTCATAATTATATTATTTTTTAAAGATACTAAGTCAAACTGTGTTCCAAATTATTTATTAATTATTTTTCATTCCATTATCTATCCAGCATTTAATGTACTCATTTTGTTGAGAAGATAAATCGGCATACGAAACCGATGACATATCTTTTCCATTTCCCATCACATGATGATTGGCAGAATTAATGGTAATGAAACCATTTGTTACTTCACTTTTTAATGAGGCATAATCAGTAATAAAATGCCTTGGCGATGAAGAATGACAACCACTGCAAAGATTGATGATTGGCGAAATATGTTTTGCAAATGTAATCGTATCGCAAAAACCTACAGTTGAACTATTGCTAACAGTTGTGATGGGTGCTTCCGATTTATGTTTAATGCATGAATTAGTTACAATAACTATTGCAGCTAATAATAAAATAGAATAGGAAATGTTTTTTTTGATTTTCATTATTTATTAAATGTGATGTGATAAAAGAAAAAAAATTAACCTGTGACGGTTAAAATATTTCCACTTTTTGAAACTGTATATTTTTTAATTGGTGATGGTGGTGGCCCAGATACTACATTGCCACTCATATCAAATCTACCATTATGGCATGGGCAAACAACTTGATTTACCGAATTGCTATAACTCATGCTGCAACCATTGTGTGTGCAGGTTTCGGATAATGCGGTGTAAGTATTTGCAGCTGTGCAAATAACTATTACGCCATTTGAATTAATTGAACCACCTACATTTTTTAATTGTGCATTTGATGCTTGAGAAATATCAAGTGTAAAATTTACACTAGCACCTTGTGCTGCAGTAGATGTTTTTTTACAACTTTCCATCAATAATGCTGAACCAGCAATACCAGCTCCGCAAAGGGCTAAAGTTGCCCTTAGAAAATCTTTTCTTTCCATATTTTTAATTTAATTTCCATTATTGACTTTTGAGAAATAAAAAAGTTTAAAAAGTATTCGTAAATAAAATTATTGTTTTACGATTTTTAAAATTCCTGATTTAGAATCAGATGAAACTTTGATAAAATAAATACCACTATTCAAATCTGAAATATTAAATGTTTTAGGTTGTAAAAATCTTACTGATGTAAATTGTTTAACCAATTCACCATTAATTGTATAAATTGCTACACTGCCCATTTCATCTGTACAAGCAGAAATATTGATTTCATTTACAATAGGATTGGGATAAACGGAAATATTCAATTTATTTACATTAGAAATACCAATTGTTCCACCACTACCTGGATTTGTTAATTCAGTTAGTTGCGTTTGGCTTAAAAAAGTATTTACATTGTATACTAAAAATGCTGTATAGAACGTAACTGTTCCAGCACCTGCGCTTGGGGCTGTCCATTTATAATTCCAAGTTGCTGGGCTTGAAGTTTTTCTTGAAGAATGAGTAATATAATTAGTGCCAGTAATTTTACTTCCAGCGCCTGCAATTAAAGTTCCTTTAAATCCACTTGGCGAACCTTCAACGGCAGTTTGAAAACCAAATCCACTAGATGAAGCTGTAATTGATGCTGTAACATCATACGTTGAATCTGGATAATAACCTGTAACTACTGTACCATTTAATTTAACTGTAGCGCCGCCTTGTGATGAAGATAAATTTGCTACTGTTTCATTATGGCAGCTAGTATAACAATTGTTGCCTGCTGATGGATTGCCTGCATTGCCTGCTGGTGCACCGTTCGAACGTGAATTTGCATGATTATAGATAGATTGATAACCAAACATTGCTGAAACAATAAAAGCAGTTGATAATAAAATTTTCTTCATTTGATTGTAAAAAGTTATGTGTTGAGATTTTAAAATTTTTGGCAAGAAAAACATTTTTTTAAAAAAAACCAAATGGTTGGCTTAATACCAAGTATGAATTGTAACAAAAGTTACTTAGCGCTAAGTAATGATTTATACTGTGCTTTATTTTGTAATATTTCTAATGCTTTTAAAATATCAGGGTCGTTGTTAAAGTCGGCTTCCATTCTACCTTTTTGATAATAATATCTTGATACAATTTCATTTTCTAATAGGTCTTTTATTTCTTTTTTGTTGTGATAAATATCTTGCGATTTATCACGTTTTAATTTTGTTTTTAAAGCTTCCAATTCAGATTTAATATCATCTAAATACTTTTCTTTTTCGGCTTGTTTTTTAAATTCATCAATCGCTTCTTCGCTTTCAGAATGATGTTCGAAATTTTTTGTAGATGCATATTTCACAAATTCATCAAACTCGGCATCTGTTAATCTAAATTGTTTTGCTGATGAAATAGTAGAATGGTTTATTTTATAATTGGTGGCAAAATCAAACAAAATATTTTTCAATAATAATTCTTCAGCAAGTTTACTTAAATCAACTTCTTCGGTTTTAATATCGGGTTCAATACCACCGCCATCAAATACTTTTCGTCCGTTTTTGGTTTTAAATTCATGCTTTAATGAATCGGGTACTTTGCCCACACTGCCATCAGCATTGCGATGCGAATAATCTAAGGCTTGTATGCATCTGCCGCTTGGTATATAATATTTTGCGGTGGTTATTTTTAATTTATAATTATAAGCTAATGGTCGGGTGGTTTGTACTAAGCCTTTTCCGAATGTACGCTGCCCAATTATTACACCTCTATCATAATCTTGAATTACACCTGATAAAATTTCGGAAGCACTTGCCGAACCATGATTAGCTAAAATTATCAATGGCATTTCGGCATCTAAAGGCATGTTTAGTGCATTATATTTTTTTGCCCATTCATCCATTCTGCCTTTGGTGCTTACTATTTCATTGCCTCTTGGAATAAATAAATTGGCAATGTTTACCGCTTCGTTCAATAATCCACCGGGGTTGCCCCTTACATCAATTACCAACGATTTAATGGCTGGGTTATTTCTTTTTAATTCTTTAATTCCTTCTGCCATTTGTCTTGAGCTTTCATCAGTGAATTGCAAGAATTTGATATAGCCTGTTTCATCATTTATCATACCTACGTACGAAACGCTTTTGATTGCAATTTCTTCTCGTTTGATATCTTTTGTGATTTCATCGTTGCTGCCTGGGCGCTTTACTGTGATTTTAAAACTTGTGCCAGCAATGCCTTTTAGCAATTTGCTTACGTCTGATACGGATTTGTTTTTGCATGAAATGCCATCGATATTTACAATGGCATCGCCTGCTTGCAATCCATTGCGTTGAGCTGGGAAACCTTCGTAGGGTTCGGCGATTACGATGTATTCGCCTTCGTCTCGTACTTGTGAGCCTATGCCTCCGTACTTGCCTGTGGTTTGAAATTTATAATTATCTAGGTCGTCTTCGGTAATTAGGTTGGTGTATGGGTCTAATGATTCGAGCATTACATCAATGCCTGTGGTTACTAGTTTATCGGGGTCGAGTGGGTCGACATAGTTTGTGTTTAACTCTTTATATAGTGATTGAAAAATGTCGAGGTTTTTGTTTAATTCGAAATATGAATCGGCTGCTTGGAAGCTGCAAAGGGCTACTATTAAGCCTATTAAAACAAATTTGAATGTTTTGTTTTGCAAAATATATTTAAGTTGGGATAACATGATTAGTGAATAAGTTGCGTAAAATTGTATGCTAATGTAAAGAGTATTGGGTATTTTTTAGCAGGATATAAATATTTTAATTTTAATTGCTTTGTTAATGAAAGAAAAACTTATCTTTTGTGCTATCCTATTTCATGCGATAATTTCAAATGCTAAAACGATTGAGCAGTCATTAAATAGTGATAAAGTGCAATGGCGGTTTCGCTGTGGGGCATGTATTGCTGATAAAAGGGATATTGCTGGCGGTGGAAGGGATATTGATTTTGGCAAAAGGTTGATGCAAGGCTTTGCTGCCAAAGTGCCTGGCACTATTCATTTAGACCTTTTGGATAATAGGTTAATTGCTGACCCATTTTATGCTGATAATGAGAAACGTTTGCAATGGATTGACACTGCGGATTGGGTGTATGAGACTAAATTTGATATGGATAGAAATGTGTACGAACAGCATAACATTGAATTGCAATTGGATGGCTTAGATACTTATGCTGATGTGTATCTGAATGATAAAAAAGTGGTGGCGGCCGATAATATGTTTGTGCAATGGAATGAGGATGTGAAAGATTATTTAAAGCTTAAAGGCAATAGGCTTACTATTGTTTTTCATGCTACATTAAAGGAGGCGAAAAGATTAAAGGCTTCGTTTGAAAAGCAACATGGTTATTCGTTGCCCGAGGGTGAAAGGGTTTTTGTGCGTAAGGCTCAATACCAATTTGGATGGGATTTTGCTCCTAGGCTATTGGGTTGTGGTATTTGGAAGGGTGTAAAACTGGTGGCATGGAGTGATTTTAGAATTAATGATATTGCTTTTGAAACTAGGAAAATATTTGCTTCGGATTCGGCTATTATTAATTTGAAATTGAAAATTGATTTTGACCAAAATAAATGGCATACCCATGATGCCACTATGAAAAGCGATAAAACATTGCCGCTTTTTATTATTATCAATAATAAATCGAGAACGGATACTTTTCAATTCAATCATTCTATTAATGATATGGATGAAGATATTGAGCAAGAATTTAAAATCTATTATCCTATTATTTGGAGTTGTAATGGTACGGGAAATGCCAATTTTGAATCGGTGCGATTGCAAATTCAAACTTCATGTATCAATACTGATGCTTCGCTGCGCCATATCAATATTGATTTAAAGAATATTGATTTGGCTATTAGAAGTAGTGAATTGGTAGAACATATTGATTCTATTGGCGAATGCTTTTACTTTAAGCTTAATGGCAAACCTGTTTTTATTAAAGGGGCTAATTGGGTGCCTGCCGATGTATTTCTTCCCCATGTTTCGCATCAAAAATATCGCAATTTGATAATGGCTGCTAAAGATGCTGGTATGAATATGCTTCGGGTATGGGGTGGTGGCGCTTATGAGGATGAGTATTTTTATCATCTGTGTGATTCGATGGGCATTATGATATGGCAAGACATGATGTTTGCATGTGCTTTGTATCCCGAAGATTCGCTTGTAACTAGTAATGCTATTACTGGCAAAATAGAGCAATATAGATTGTTTCCTGCCAATGCCGAAGACGAAATAGAGCAATTGAAATGCAGATTATTGAAGCATCCTTCGGTGGTATTGCTATGTGGTAACAACGAAATAGATGAGGGTTTGAACAATTGGGGATGGCAATCGAGCCTGCATTATTCGGCTACTGATAGTGCTAATGAGGCTATTAAATATTATAAAATGTTTGCCGATAAAACGCAAGGCATTAAGGGTGATATGTTTTATGATATGGATAATTATATATCTACTTCGCCCAAATATGGATGGGGGCACAGCCAAAGCTTAACGCATGCCGATAGCCACTATTGGGGTGTGTGGTGGGGCATGGAGCCTTATGAAATGTACAATATTCGTGTGCCTCGATTCGCTAGTGAATACGGTATGCAGAGTTTGCCTTGCTTGGCTACTATTAGGAAGTTTGCTCCCGATTCATCGCTTCGCATCAATTCGGTGGCTATGCGCAATCATCAGAAACATCCTACGGGCTATGAGAATTTGGATGGCTATTTAAAGTATTATCATTTTAATGTTTATGGGGGTGATGTGAAGGGTAGGAAAGTGATTGCCGAATATGGCAAGGGCAATCCCGATGAAATGGATACGATTACTAATGCTATCAAATTGGCTAGTGATGATAGCATTATTAATCCTGACAGGTTTTCAAATCCTGTCAGGATTGGGAATAATCCTGTCAGCATTAGGCAATTTGAAGATTATATTAATGCTACGCAACAGTTGCAAGCCGATGCCCTGCGCACTGCTATCGAAGCGCATTTAAAAGCTCAGCCTAGGTGTATGGGTACTATCTTATGGCAATTGAACGAACCTTGGCCGGGTGCCAGTTGGAGTTTAATTGATTATTATGGTAATAAAAAGAAAGCCTATTATGAGGTACAAAGATTGTACAAAAGGCAACCTTAATTATTCAACATCAATTACGATGGCTACGCTTTTCTGTAAGTCATTATTCAAATCATAGCGCTTGCTTTTGCCATCACATGTTAAAATTAAGCTAGTGGTATTGGGCGGTTGAGCGCCAAGATTATGCGCTACTATTACTATCCTGTTTTGTGTGTGAGGCTGTAGATTTATTTCAAATACTTTTTTGCTGGCAGTAAGTGTATAATGATTGGCTATTAATATATCATTGATATATAGCGATATTTCATCGCCATCTACAATGCCATGGTCGAATAGGGCAATGGTACATTGGCTAGATGTGGCAGCAACATAATAATTATCCAATATCTTTCTGTTTAAAATGGTAGCCAATTGCGTAGCGCTAAAATGCAATGGGGCTTGGGTGTGCAGTTGCATGATGCCATTGCCCCAACTACCCGAATATATATTGCCCAATGTATCTACGGCTACGGCAGCTATCACGGCTTTGTTTTGCTGTGGGCTGGTAAGCGATGTCCAATTCAATCCATCAAAACGCATCAGGCTATTGCGCTGCGATGATAGATACACATTGTCAGCCTTATCTATATAAAAGGCATGCTTAAAGTATTCTTTGCTAGGGTTTGCCCTTTTATCCATTAGGTATTTGGTGGCAGATTCTTCATATATGCTCCATGCAGTACCATTCCACTTTTGCAACGTACCACTTGGAAACGTGGCACACCATATATTGCCTTTGCTATCGGCGGCTATGCCATAGTTTATTTTCTGTTTGGGTTGGGTTGAATTAATTATCATTTTTTTAAAATGAATATTATCGCTGCTGCTATATATGCCCTTGCCTGTGCTTATCCATAGGGTGTTTTTATTATCAAAGCAAATGGCTTGTATGGCATATTTAAGGGCATTGGTTTCGCCCCATATTTTTGTAGAACCACTATTCCTTAGTTGGTACAAACCCTCATTATAAGTGCCTACCAATACATTGCCATTATTATTAATAGCTATGCTTAATATAGTATTGGTGCTGCCTATCGAATAGTTAGTAAATTTTTTGCCATCATATTTATCTACACCTTTTTGATTAGTGGCTATCCAGATATTGCCTTGCTTATCTTGTTTTATTTCATTGATATAATTGGAACTAATAGCCGAATTTTTGGTATTAAATGTTTGCCAACTGCTAGCCGTATGCTTTGTAATGCCACCACCCCAAGTGGCTATCCATGTGGTTTTGCCATCGGTGGATAGTATAATATCCGTTACATTATTATTAGGCAATGGCGAATTATAGTTATTATAATTTACCATCGTATCGCCCTGCGCTGCCAATAGCAATGGCATGGCATATAATACCATTATACTTATACTTAATGCAATATATTTCATATTTATAAGCCTATTATTTTTATAAAAAATATATATGGTAGCATGGCTATGCAGCTACCTATCATTGCAAAGCTACAAATACATTTGGCTACCTAATAATATAGTTTTAAAAGGCAATTGCCATCGCACAATAGCTATTATCCATTTTATAAAATGAATATGCCTATTGATAAAAAAAAGCGAAGTATCTACTATGATACTTCGCTTTTGATAAGTCGTTAATGCACTATTATATAATACTATTATTATTTAATTGATAGTACTACCCAATATTTGCGGACTAAAACCGCTGCTGCCCACACCATTATGCGCCACTACGCATACCATTACAGGTTGCAAGGCAGGCAGGTTCTCAAATGTTTCATTAGCACTGCCATAAGGTATTATAAATACCAACACATTGGCTGGCACCATCAATTGTCCGTTTTGAATAGTTACTTGAAAGTCGCCACCCAATTGGGCAATGTGTGTATATTTGGTAGCATTAGCAATAGCTTTTACTTTCGAATTTAGTTTACCACCAGCAATGCTAGTTAATTTGGTAGCTTCGGGGGCTTCGGGCGGCGTATTGCTAGTGCCTGTGGCTTTGGTGCTTTCAAATCCGCAACCATGTATAACAGTAGTATCGCCAGCGGCTTGCTTGCTTACATAGTCGGCTTGCAAATGCAAATCGGCATTAAGCGCATCGGTAGCATTGTGCAATTCATCCTGCGCCACCTGCCCATTATCTTTATTAGCCCAAGCCGTTTCTACCCGTTGGGCAGCGGTGCTCATATTGGCTAATGTAACAGGGGGTGTGGGCACATGGCTATTGCTTGTCATGGCTGATACTGTGCCACGGGCAAATGATGCCATCTCTAATGGCGAATCTTTAAGCCAACTGTACTTTGTTTTAATGGGAAAAGGCATAATAAGGGTAGAAGCAAGTTTTAGGATTGTTAATTAGTTTATATGAATGCTTCTATTAGCAAAAATAAATATACTTTTTTTAAAAAGCAATACCCATTTTAAAATAAATAATTTACATTTTTAAAAACGAAACTAGAAACGAACGGTTTCTAATTTCAAAAACAAAAAATGAAACTAGAAACGAATGGTTTCTAGATTCAAAAATAAAAAATGAAACTAGAAACGAGTGGTTTCTAGATTCAAAAATAAAAAACGAAACTAGAAACGAATGGTTTCTAGTTTCCTATTGTAAAAATCAAATTAAAAAGGGATGATAGCTAATAAGCTATTAGTCGTATGCATAGCCCAAGCATCAAATGCAAAATGGAATATTTTAGTAGCCAATTGCCAGCCATCGATAGCTATTATTACAATTCATCTTTCATAGCCATTTGCTTCATTTCGGTAGCCAATGCGCTGCCAAGGTATTTCTCTACGGCATTATGCACTATATATAATAGCGGCGTAAGTAGCACCGCCACCACAAATTTATAGATATAATTGCCTACGCAAATAGTCATCACCAAGCTGAAAGAAAATTGCGCTTCGGGTGGATAGTTTGCCCATCGAGGGTATAAATAAAACGCAATAAACAATACCACAAAGCTATCAATCAATTGCGATACGATGGTGCTGCCTGTGCTTCTAAGCCAAATGTATTTTTCGCCCGTAAGTTTTTTAATGCGATGAAATACTATCACA
The DNA here is from genome assembly GCA_046051225.1 of Bacteroidota bacterium. Taxonomy (GTDB): domain Bacteria; phylum Bacteroidota; class Bacteroidia; order Chitinophagales; family CAIODY01; genus CAIODY01. The sequence continues at coordinate 125,681 of JBJOOR010000005.1, forward strand.
TCTACTACCTGCCCTATCAAAAATGCCGACAGCGACCCTATAATGATGCCGATGCCTTGCCCAAATATTTGCTGATAAGCGTCATTCATATTGGGCACACCCATTGTTTTTTTGCTGCCTATCCAAAAGCCAGCAGGCTTTAGCCGAATGCCTAAGTACAACATCAAAAATGCATATATCAATAAGCCAGCGGCTAGATACGAAAGCAATTTTACTCCCTTTTCGCCAAAATATTCGTTGATAATATCCGTCATGATAAACACCACAGGCCATAACAATACACCAGCCGTAAGATTAAAACTAAACGGATTGCCAAAAAAATTCCAATCTACGGAATGTAATCCCAACGAACCTTCAAGGGTAAACAGCTTTACCCCCATAAACTCGGCTATTAGGGCATTGGCAATAAAAAAACCGCCAAGTATGATGAATAATCTACTACCCTTATTGTGTACTGCTGATTGTAACATGATTAAAATTTAATTTGAAATAATAAACTCAAAATTGCCTAAAATTGTTCTAATTATTACTTTTAACGATAAAATGTTTTCTATTTTTAAAGCCTTATGATATATATATACACAGATGGTAGCAGCCGTGGCAACCCAGGCAAGGGTGGCTACGGGGCAGTATTAGTTAGCGGCAAGCATAGAAAAGAGTTGTGGCAGGGATATAGAAACACCACAAATAATAGAATGGAGCTGCTGGCGGTAATTGTAGCTTTAGAAACGATAAAGGTATCTCAAGCAGAGGTAATTGTAACCAGCGATTCTAAATATGTAGTTGATTCGGTTGAAAAGAAGTGGCTGCAAGGGTGGATAAAGAAAGACTTTAAGGGAATTAAAAACCCCGACTTGTGGAAACGCTTTTTAGCCGTGTATGCCCACCATCATGTAAAGTTTAAATGGATTAAAGGGCATAATAATCATCCCGAAAACGAGCGATGCGATTTTTTAGCCACCCAAGCCGCCGATGGTGGCAATCTATTAGTAGATACATTTTATGAACAACAAGATTAACCTATTGCTTTATCTGCGCCACCAAATCCATCATCTTTTTATCCATCATATAATTGCTTAAAATAGATTCCGATTTTATTTTTTGCACATCCTTAAACCCATTTTTAATAGCATTATTCAAAGCCATAAAAACACCATCGGGCTGATTCATCTTGGCATACATCAATGCAAAAGCATAATCGCAATCGGCATTAGTAGGGTCGGCAAGTTTGTAAATATTTAATATTTTATGCGCCGCCAATATATTGCCTTGGTGCAGCATTTGATTCGAAACCGAATAACACATCAACGATATAAAACCCAATAGCCTTTTGTTCAATCCCGTTTCATCTTTAGCCGTATTCAATTTATTAATTTCGGCTTGCCAATAGCTTTCATCCTTTGTTTGTAAATCGGCAATGTATTGCTGATGCATCGTTTGCTCAGTTTCAAGCATTTTCATTTTAGCATCATCTATTTTAATCAATCGCAATTTCAAAAAATCATTATTCATAAAGTAAAAAGCCTGTTCAAATGTAGCCGAATCGGGCCACTCATGCTTGCCATCCCATTCCACACAATAATTGTTCACATTATTATTCGTTTTCATCATACCAGCACTCACCACATCGCTATAATTCATATCTTTTTTACCAGCAAATCCCAAAAGCGATAATCGATGATTGCAACTTTGAAAAGGCAATGTAGCCCCACAATATACCACCCTCGAAATGTTGCTAAGCTCCATAGCCGCATTAATAGCCACCTTAGCCCCACCGCTAAACCCACACAAAATTATCTTATCCTCATCGGCACCATAAAAATCAATAGCCTCATCCACCAATTCTTCAGCAATAGCTTTGGTATCATTCATATCCATACCATTTTGCGAATTGCTACTAGCAATAAGAATACACGAATAGCGCTCGGCCAATTGCCTATATTGGGCAATAGTAGGCTGGGCATTGGCATGTGGGTCGAAAAAAATTAAAACATTATACCTATTGTTGGCAGCAGCCTTTTTAGGCAAATAAATAGCATAGCTATGAGCAGTATTGTTATGGATAGCAACGGCAGCAATTACCTTTCCTGTGGGCAACCTATCAGGATTAAACGACTTTATCATATTCTTTTGCGAAGAGCTATTGCTCGGTTGGCACGAGAAAAACAAAGCAACTACAACCAATAAATGATAATAGATATAACTTTTCAAAGCTTAGTGGTTTATACTATAATGTTGAATACTCAAATCAACTTTTTGTAATGCAAAATTACTTTTATACGATATCAAATGCATACAATTGCCATCAAATTTTAAATAATCAGTACAAAATTAAATATTATGCGTTAAGTAAGTGAATTAATAAACACTTAAGTGTAGTTAACATTTTTCCATACCATTCGTATAAGGCTTAAATTCACATCCTATAAAAATCAATTTGCATGAAAAAATATCCATGGCTATTCTGTTGTATGCTAATGCCCCATTTCCTATTTGCCGAATCCGATTTATTAAAATCAAATAAAGTTTCTACCCGATATACAGCCTACGAAGTAGGGCTACATATCGGCGAAAGCCATTACTATGGCGATTTATCAAATGGCATTCTGCAATCCAAAAATATACATAAAGAGTATGGCGCATTTATTAAATATCAACGAGGGCGAAATTGGGTTTTCAAATTTCAATATAGCCAAGGCAACCTATCGGCTAGCGATGCCTACAATAAAGCTAGCCTTCAACCCCGAAACCTAAGCTTTCAATCGCCTTTATATGAATATGCTTTAATGGCAGAATACAACTATCCCGAGTTTACCGCCTGTAGGCAATATAATTGGTCGGTTTATGCCACGTTTGGTGTTGCGCTTTTCCATTTCCGTCCCAGCAACAAATACGGAGATTTACGTTCCTTAAGTACCGAAGGGCAGGGCACATCGGCATATCCCGATAGAAAAAAGTATTGGATAAATCAACCGTCTATACCTATCGGCGTTGGAATTAAATTTATCCCCCTCAAACAAATAATTGTAGGCTTCGAAATGGGATTACGCAAAACCTTCACCGATTATGTAGATGATGTAAGCACAACCTACCCCAACCCATCTGTATTATTATCCGAACGGGGGGCAGCCTCCGTTGCAGCATCCTATCCAGGAAAATATAAATACCCCAATAACAATCCCACAGACTATGCTCGTGGCAACTCATCTATTAAAGATTATTATTTCCTTTCATTTGCATACGTCAGCTATGTATTTAAGTACGATTGCGAAAGCGAAAAGCATAGATACAATGATGTAGGAGGCTGCAAATCGTTTTAATATAATCAGTAAAATATAAATCCATTTCGCAATAAAGTATGAACCAAAAACCAATCCCAATAATACAAGTAGCCGTTGCAATTGTCGCTTTTAGTATAGTAAGTATGCTGTCATGCACATCCAATATCAGCCCAGCTAATACAACAACCCAACAAGATTCAGCAAATAAAAAACTCCAGCTTCAAGATTCATTAGATGCCGAAGCCATGCACGATTTAGCGCCAGCCATTGGCATATTACCCAAATAATAAATGATTTCGAAAACAAACAAAAAAGGCTGCATCAATTGATGCAGCCTTTTTCATGTAATACAATTTATTTATTTATCATTCAATCTGCTTCGTTTGGCACCATATCCAAAATAAATGATCATACCAAAAGCCATCCACACCACAAATCGAATCCAAGTGGCAGTAGGTAAACTAAGCATCAATACCACACAGAATAAAATGGCAAGCAATGGCACCCAAGGCACAAGCGGTGTACGAAATGAAGCAACCTGTTCAGGTTGATTTTTACGCAAATAAATAATACCAGCAGCTACCAATACAAATGCGAAAAGCGTTCCGATGTTTGCCATTTCGGCAATCGTTTCCAACGGAACAAAGCCAGCACAAACAGATACCAATACACCAGTAATTAAAGTACCTTTCCAAGGTGTTTGATATTTAGGATGAATTTCGGCAGTCCATGAGGGCAGCAATCTATCTCTACTCATCGAAAAGAATACACGTGATTGACCTAACAAAGTAACCAACAAAACCGAAGTAATACCACACAATCCACCCAAATCAATTATCCACGAAGCCCAATGATTAATGAAATGATTAGGCACTTGTTTAAAAGCATAAACCATTGGTGCGCCTTTATCAACACCCAAATCGGATAATTTTAAAGTGCCATCGCATTTTACAATTCCTGTAAATACCAACGACATAACAATGTACAAAACTGTGCAAATAACTAAGCTCCAAATAATACCTCTTGGAATATCACGTGATGGGTTTTTTGCTTCTTCGCTTGTGGTAGATACCGCATCGAACCCTATGTAGGCAAAGAAAATAACAGCAGCACCCATAAATATTCCACTCCATCCACCAAAGCCACTTTGTGGCAAATCGGTAAACCAACTTACTATTACTTTCCAAAACTCTGTATGATTCATGTCAATCTTTTCGGCAACCGAACTTACAGTAGGAGTGAAGCTTGGAATCAATGGATGCCAATTGGCAGTATTAATAAAGAACATGCCTAGACCAATGAAAAACAAAGCCACCGCCACCTTTATGATAACAATAATATTGTTGAATCGAGCACTTTCTTTTATGCCTGTAATTAAAAGCCAAGTAATTAATAAAGAAATAAATATTGCAGGATAATTACCATAACCACCATCGGCAGGCGTTAGCGCAAATTTTGCTGGAAACACCACATCGAGATTAAAAAAGTTTTTGGAGGTGAGTTGAATAAAGTTTACAAAATGACTACTCCAACCACTTGCCACTGCTGATGTAGATAAGCCATATTCTAAAATCAAATCCCAACCAATCACCCAAGCCACCAATTCACCCATTGATGCATAAGCATAAGTGTATGCACTACCGCTGATAGGAATAAACGAAGCAAACTCGGCATAACACAAAGCAGCAAGAATACATGCCAAGCCACAAATGACAAATGAAATTACAACGCCCGGGCCTGCATTTTCTATCGCTACCTTTCCTGTTAAAACAAAAATACCTGTACCGATAATACAACCGATACCAATAGCTACCAACGACCATAAACCCAATGTACGTTTAAGTTTATGTGTGCCCGATTCTGATTCGGCAATAATCTGTGCCACCGATTTTGTACGAAAATAATTTGCCATTCTGTTTAAATAAAATTGTTTTTAAGTTTGGTTAAAGAAACGAAATCAAAGCGAAATTTTCAAACCATCATACGCTAAAAAAATATTTGGTGCTAACTCTTTGCTCACTTCATCATGCAAACCAAGCTGATGGCTGATGTGTGTAAAGTAAGTTTTTTCTGCACCAATTTTTTGTGCAATCGCAATCGCCTCATCCAAAGTAAAATGCGAAATGTGATGTTCTTTTCGTAAAGCATTTAGTACTAAAATTTTCGAGCCTTTTATTTTATCCAATTCCTTTTCTTCAATAAAATTAGCATCAGTGATGTAGGTAAAATCACCAATGCGATAGCCCATTACGGGCAATTTATAATGTAACACTTCAATCGGCATTACATCAATTTTGTTCTGAATTTTAAAAGGTGAATTATCGATTTCATTCAAATCTATTTCAGGAATACCCGGATAATTTTTGCCACTAAATACATAATCAAAATCGTTTTTAATTTTTACAGATGCATGTTTACTGGCATAGATTGGAATTCGCTTTTTATTAAAATAATTAAATGCTCTTACATCATCTAATCCAGCGGTATGGTCTTTATGTTCGTGAGTAAATATGATGGCATCAACACTTTTTACATTTTCTCTCAACATTTGCATTCTAAAATCTGGACCAGTATCAATCACCAAATTTTGCCCATCGCATTCAATCATTACTGATGAACGCAAGCGCTTATCTTTTGTATTGTTTGACTGACATACATTGCAAGGGCAAGCAATCATCGGAACGCCTTGTGAAGTGCCTGTACCTAAAAATGTAATTTGCATATTAAAATCTCTAATTTCGTTGGTGCAAAATATAAATTATTTTTTTGCTGCGGCATCAAAATTTTTTAATATTGTACCAATAGGTGCTTGCTCATTATAAGCTGCAATGCGCTTCCATTTTTTATTGTATTGCCTAAGCATAGGAATGCATTCAAAATCGAATATTTTATGTAGCAAGTTATTTGCATCTTGCAACATAATGATGGGGTATTCTTTAATTTGATAGGTTTTATAAAACTTCAAAATATCTGCACGGCTTTGCCTTGATACCATAATGATTTGAATTCCCGAAAAATAATCAATATAATTTTTTAAAGCTTCGGTTTCTTTTTGACAATGGTCGCATTCGGTATTAAACGAAATAAACAAAACAGGTAAGCCTTTTTTTAATTCATGGGGGGTAAATGGCAAACTATCTTTAATCGTATAAAAAATAAAATTGGGTAATGTATCAGCCTCTTTTAATGAATCGGCTTGCATTGTAAGCTTTTCGTATGTTTGTGCATGGGCTAAAAAACTACCCAATACTGAAGCAACTGATAAAAGTATTATTTTAAAATATTTCATACTTACAAAGATATAAGTTGCCCAACAGTTAAAAGTTGTTTTTAGTTAATACCAAATTAAAAACTAGAAACTAAATCGTAACAATTGTTTACATTAGATAATTACAGATAATTGATGTTTGTAAAAAAACGCCTTTATAATTTAACAAATTTATTGATGTAAATCGAACCATTATTATCGTATACCTTTATGTAATATAACCCACTATTAAAATTAGCAATATTTAATAAATTAGATTTTATGAATTCTGCCCTATTATAAAACTTCTCAATTTGCCTACCCCAAACATCATATACTTCATATTGGCTAATGAAGGAATTAGATAAACTAATAGTTAAACTGGTGGTTGTTGGATTAGGAAAAAGCATTAAACTTGAAGTAATATTTTGTATAGTTATATACTCATTTCCTACATTAATATTCCACCAAGGATATTTTGTTTTATTAGTGTATATAGTTTTGTTATCGTCAAAATTAATTTTAGCCGAATTATAAATTGCATTGCCCAAATACTTTGATGTTTTTGGTCTGATATAAAATTTTACAATTCCATTACTCATTGAATCATTTACCAAATAGCTAGGTAAATTAATACTATCCAATATAAATGTAAGTACACCTTTACCACTAATTGTATATTTGTATGCTGATGTTACTACACCTATTCTCAAAGTAGATAAATCTAATCGTTGATCCAAAGAATCAATAATTTTAATAGAATAAACACTATCATGGGTTAAATTTTGAAAATGTATTTCATAAGCTAATTCATTCAATGATTGGTTAAATGGATCATTGATATCGTAATAATTTGCATATAATGATTGATAGTTAGAGTCTCGTAATAAATACAAATATGGACTAGTTAAATTTGGGTTGATACTTTTTGAAACTTTAGACCATTTAAAATCACTATTATCATTCATAAATGAATCGGGTTGATTGGGATATACATCAATACTATTGCTAAAATACTTACCAATTGACGCTTTAGTAGAATCAAAATTTGTGGTAAGAAAAATATATTTGTTTTCCCAAGGATTAATATTATTATAATTCCAAAAATATTGGTTGCCAATAACATTACTAGGTGCTGGCAATGACGAAACATTGTTAAATATAGAATCTAATTTTAATACTACAACGCCTGATGATACCGTAGTACCCACATTTCTTAAGCTTATATAATGATGTTGTTTGTTGTGAGATTTACTTGCATTATCAATACCATAGCTTATTTGGTCGTCAATAATATTGGGTGTAAAATCAGAAGCACAATAAATTGTGTCAGTAGGGTTTGATGGGCTAATCGTAATATTAAATGAATCGCTATTACATGTATGAAACCAATACCTTGGTAATATTTCCCTTATATTCCAATTGCCATTTGATAAACTAAAGTAAAATTGCGAATTTTGATTATTAGTAGTTGCAAAAGAATTATTAGTTACTTGAATTAATGTATTATGATTTAGATATTCTAAAGCTGAATCTTCTTTGCAATTAACATTTTTATCTTCATACACATTTCCAAAAACAGTAGGCTTAATTCCTCTTCCAATTTTTCTAACAATAAATGTGTTTTTAATTGTTGAGCCAACATTGTAACCTGTATTAAACATCAAGTAAATATTTGAAGAATCATATACAGAAATTTCAGGAAGAATTTGAGTTAACGTTGGTGTTAAAATGGCTTCTGTTTCGTAAATAAGGTTGTCTTTATGCGTTATTCCATTATATCGGTTTAAATAAAACTTAACGTAAGGATATATACTAGAATCGGATTGATTAACCCAATAATAATCTCCATTTATTACCCACGAACCAGAATGGGGTTGTATTTGATTGCAATTGAATAATTGCAATGTATCAGCATTTCTAATCGGATTTAAAAGTGTATCATAGCTTATATAAGTAGATTTTTGATTTGACGAACAAAAATCAATTACTACAATATTTTTACCATCTTGTTTCATGAGTAAATTGTTCCAATCGCCTACAGTTGAATCTAATGCTATTCCTTTTTGAGTAAATTTGCATATTTTAAAATTATTATTTACCGCATATACATAGCTATTTTTAATGAAAACATTTCCAGCGTATTGTGCTTTAATCGAGTCGGAAAAAATACCATCGCTAATATTCATAAAATAAAAGCCCGAACTTGTAGCCGATGACGAAATTAATAATCTATTGTTAGATTCGGTTACAAAGTCTATTAGTAATCCATTCACAGTGTCACTTGTGGCAATTCTTTTATGCCATTGTAATATGCCTGATGAATTAAATTTATCAATATATGATACCGTATGAACCAGCGAACTTGTTGAGCTTATATAAGATGCTGAATCATATTTTACATACCAATTCATATTCGCATCAAAATACATGCTACCAAAATAGCTTGCCCACGAAATATTTAAAAGATGTGATTTAATTATCTTGCCTGATGATGAAATAGCTTTGTAACCAGCAAAATTATAGTCATAAAAAGTAAAAATAGAATCATGTTGTACTCCTATAAACTGTGGGTCGTTAGGGGCGGTGGTCGAAAAAATAGTATCTAATCTTATTTTCCAAACCAAGTCGCCATTCGATTTTCTTTTTATCAAAAATTGATTATCGCCACCAACTACATAATTGTAATTGTTTTTATCAATATATAAAGATGTGCTAGTAGCATTATTCACATTTATATAATTGTTAAAAAACGGAATATTCCATTCTTCACCATTATTTGACTGTGCTTTTAAAAAAAATGAAAAGCTAAGCGCTACTAATACAAGTATTATTTTTTTCATATTAATAATTTTTATAAATATAAAACGTAATTGCTAAAAAATATAAATTAAAGCAATACTTATTTTACCTCCTTTTAAACCAACTCTCTAAAGGTCTTACATCACTTTTCCAGCTAAAGTTTTTCAAATTTAATGAACCAACTTTATAAAATTTCATGGGTGTAAAATAGGCTTCGGGTTGGTCGTAAAAAAATATTTTATCCATCTTACCTGCTGCAAACTTAAATCGCATTCGGCTTGATGAGCTTTTGTTTACACCTGTATAAGCATTGTTTTTATCAGCCGAAAAATATACACTTTCAGCATTTCCATTTACATACATATCACTTAATTCGTTGTTGACAAAGTAGCCATCAATAAGCCTTCCAGCCACTTGATTAAATAATCTTCGGTGTATGCGGCTTACAATCATAGCATTTTGCATCAATACCAAATGATGTATTTTATTATACTTAGTAAATATTTGAATAGTATCACCCGATAATTGATTGCTATCTACCCACAACACAGGCTGATGATACAATACAAATGAAGAATCAACAAATGAATATCGAGATGAATCGCAAACGGCTTGAAACTTTTTGCTATACATTTTTACATGATGAAAAGCCAACAATATTTTTTTATCTGCGGTATCATTTTTCGAAAGGGTAGAATCAAATTTTTTGCTATTTGTTGATATTAATGTATCGGCTTTTATGCGCAAAGTATCATTACTTAAAATGGTTTGCAATTGCGGATAGCGAAATGTTTTTAAATAATTAGTAGCCGAATTAAAATGTGCTTCGCCCGAATAAATTAAAACTTTTTGCAACGAATCATAAAATGAAACATTGCCAAAAGCTGCGCCCATCTTTGTTTTCTGATTAAAATCTATTGTATCGGCTTTTACATCCTGATGATTGGTGTTGATGTGTGCATTGCAAATAAATCTACTTTCGCCAGTATTTAAAGCATAATAACCGCCTTCGCAAAATACTTTGGTGCTATCGGTTGTAATGTTGGTAGCACCTAAAAAATAATTAGTATTTGTTTTTACATTGTATTGAAATGTATCGGCTATTAATGAATAATGCGGATTAGTAACTTTTACTTTTTCTTTAAAAAAAGCATTACCCGATTCGGCATAATAATATCCAATTTTGCTAATCAATAAAGTGCTATCGTTTATCAATTTACCACCGTTTACATACCATCCTTTGCGTTGTTTTAAATCATAATCTAAATTATCCGAAAGCAAGGTGCTTCTGCCTTTTTCTAATCTTACTTTTTGATTAGCATGCATCAATTTATCATTACCATTATAAATTAAATGCCTACAGTACAATGTAATGCTATCGCCTTGTTTCACCTTTACATTGCCAAATGCTTCTACGGTATTATTCCAATCATAAAAGTTAGCACTATCACAATACATCATCACATCATTTTGTTTTAAAATAACATTGCCTGTAAGTTTTTTCATGCTGCCTTCATCATTCTTTAAAAATTCCATTTCATTCGAATTTATAATCTCAACCGTTTTTTCATCTTGAGCAAGTGAAAAATGGTGGAAGCCACAAATTAAAATCAGCAATAAAAATATTCGATATATCGTTTTCAAAAACATATTTGCAAAAGTGAGCAATACAAAGTGGATTAGCAAATCCTAAAACAAAAAAAGAGAAGCTAAAAATTGCTTCTCTTTTTTTATACGTTATTGCTTTGTAATTATTTAACCACAGCTGTAAATACTGCTGTACCAATATTGCCATCAAAATCTACAATGGCAAAAGTAAACTTTTCAATACCAGCCTGATTTCGAGTTGTTAATATTTGGCTTGTTTCAAATCCATTATATTGGCTATGCGATGTGTTAGCATTATAAATACTTGTAGCATTGGTTGAGCCATCATAAGCTGCACTTACATTTATAGATTTTAATTCATCTTCTATTTTTGTGATTTTTAATCCAATAGTAATAGTTGTGTTTCGAGCAATGGTATCTAAGTTATTACCCAATACGGTATAAAATCCCGAACCTGTTTTAAACTCAACCACTGGTGGTTTATGCGGATCTTTTTTGCAAGCGCTAAAAATTGTGGCCGAAATAATTAAAGTAGTAATTGTTAAATTGAAAATAATTTTGTTCATGATTTATTGTTTTTGTTTTTTAAAATTTAATTGAAAAATTGACCATAATATTTCTGCCTATGTTATAGATTCCATAATATTTGAATCGAGATAAATGGTCGAAATATTTTGTGTCGGTTAAGTTTGTACCTGTGATAGAAAGCGAATAAATTTTTTGGCTACCGTCTTTTTTCCATTCTTTGCCAATAGCTGCATTGATGGTGTAATAAGCTGGTGTAGCGGTTTCGAACACAGCAGGTTTGTTTTGTGCTAATACATTTGTAATACCCAATAACACAAATTGATTTACATGGCTGGTTAATTTTATTTCGTTATAAAATTTACTGGCTGGAATAAAAGGCAAATAAGTTCCATCCGCTTTTTTGGCTTGCAAATAACTAAATTCTGATTTAAAAAATAGCTGCTGTTGATGTGTTATATTATTCAACATTGCATTCATTATTATTTCGCTACCTTGCAATGTTGCATTGCTTTGCACATAATTGTAAATAGTAAAACCATAGTATTGATGCGGTGTTGGGGCTAAATAAATATAATTGTAAAATTGATTATGAAATGCATTGATGCTAAAATCGAGATTTAGTTTATTGTTTTGTTTTACATATTTATTAATAGTAAATATTCTCAATCCAATTTCCGAATTTATATTTTGCTCAATCTTTAAATCTGGATTTCCTACTTCCCATCTCGATGTGCCTTCATGCAAACCATTGCTACTTAATTCAGCTAAATTGCCGCTTCTGTAACCGCTGCCAACATTGGCTTGTACCAAAATTATTTTTTTTATTGCCCAAATATTAGTTGCCACACTGCCATTTAACGAGCCTTTAGTTTTAGTAAATGCAGGCATTCCGTTATTTAAAATACTATCTGAAAATAAAGTAGTAATGCTTCGCACATCGTATCTTAAGCCAGCTTCAACATAATTTTGATAATTAGAAAAATATTTTTTAAACACCGCAAAGGCTGATGATTCAAGCGTATGAGCATCGGGCACAATAATTCTCGAACCTAAATTTTTATTGGTTTGATAAAAAGAAGATACACCATAAATTAAGTTTGCATGGCTTTGCATTCGTCTGTTAATCTGTGCCGAAAGCGAATAAGTATTCAACAGCATATTCAAACTAATTCTGTTGCCGCCTTCCTGTTCTTGCCTTAAATTGCTAATGATTCCAGCTTTTATAATTGCTGTATTTTTTTCATTAATTTGTTTTGTATTAATAGAACTTAACAATCCAAAAAACACTCGATGATGTGGTCCATCGTAGGTTCTACTAATTCTGTTGTCAATAGTTTTTCTGGATAAACTATCAAACACAAACCCAAACCGATTAACGCCAGCATAAAAATTAGTATTCATTTCCCAGCCTCTTCTGTATTTATTTTCAGATGCTTTAATAGAATAATTATCAAACCTCGAATTTAAAACTCTGGTATTATTTGCACTGCTATAATCGGCATTGTTTTCAGCACCAATTCTTAATTTCCAACTTTTATTTTCAGTTGTTTTTTTGATACCATATTCTAATCCAACACCCAATGTATTGCTCAATAATTTAGTTTTAATTTCTTGTTCTTTATGGTTCATCGCTGCCCAACTTTCATCTGTAATATTTATTACACCGCCCAATGCATCGCTGCCATAAGTTAACGATGCTGGTCCTTTAATAATTTCCAATGTATTAACGCCCATATCAGTTAAACCCATGCCATGTTCATCTTGCCATTGTTGATTATCGAAGCGTAAACTCATTACATTTATTTGAACCCGATTGCCATACAACCCACGAATAACGGGCTTCGAAATGCCTGCGCCTGTTGTAAGTTGGCTAATACCTGGCAATTTTGCAACAGCATCGCTTAAGCTAATAGCGCCCGAATTAGCAATATTTTCTTTGCTTAAAACAACAGCATTATTGGACGTTGTAGAAATAATTGATGTTGCAATATCAATAATATTTACTGGGCAAAGCATCATCATAGGCATGCCATTAAGCGTTGCTTTGCTGCTTTCAATCGCAGTTTGACTATATGTATTAAATGGTAGTAGATATAACACCATTAATAGAATAGTAATTAAAATTCTATTCATTTAATTTGATTTAAAATAAGATGAAATGGCCGAAAAAAATCAGCAATAAAATGGTAAAATGTTGAATTATGCTATTTCAACTTTGGGTGGTGGAGATGCTAAGTAATACTTTTGTAATGCAATGTTTTTGTTATTGAAAAAGAATGTGATAGATGAATTTAACGATGTTTTAAATTCAAAATTATTTTCGGTAAAAAATAAATTTATAGTGTCATTTTCTTTCTCTATTTTTTTTGATGAAGATTTTTGATTCGGTTCAACGATGCTATGGCTTTGTGTTTGCTGCATATCAGCTATCACCAAATTTGTTTCTTTTTCATCACACAAACAATAATAAGTGATTTCGTTTTTACTGATTATTTTTTTTACTATATCAAAATAATGATGATTGAAAATAAATTCATCATCATTCAATAGCTCAAAATTTTTATCTGCAATTTTTCCACTTTCATTTTTGCTAAACGAAATTTTTATTACTTCATCAGCCGTTACATTTTTTTTCAACACTATCATTTCATGTTTTATTTTATTTTGTAAAACAGAAAATATAGGATGATACCCCACTGTGGCAATCATCAACGAACAGAATAAAAATGAAATTAAAAGTAATCGGGCAAACATGATTGCAAATTTGCAGAATACAAATTGCAATAGCAAATGATATTGGGTATAATTAGAGGTATTAGTAAAAAGTTATTAGTTACTTGTTATTAGTTATTCCGAATAGTCGGAAGTAAATACAATTGAATTAATAATTAACGAATAATTTTTCTACTACGATTAAGCTCTTTTCAATGTAATCTTAGTAATCTCGGGCCAAATGCCCACTCTGCCTGGAAATGCTAAATATCCAAAGCCACGATTAACATATAAATATTTATTATTCTCTTCATACACATCAGCCCATTTTGGATATTTGAATTTTACAGGGCTCCATTTTATGCCTGGTAATTCAATACCAAATTGCATTCCGTGTGTATGCCCAGCCAACGCCAAATGTATATGCGATGCATGATTCTTAGCTTCCGCATCCCAATGCGATGGGTCATGCGATAACAAAACTTTGAATGAATCATTCGGTAAATTTCCTAATGCTTTATTCAAATTGCCATATTGCGGAAATGGTGGTAAGCCCCAATTTTCAATTCCTACTAAATGAATTTTTTCACCATTTTTTTCAAACGATACATGCTCATTGCAAAGCAATTTCATGCCTATTGTTTTATGGTGTTGTTTTAAATTTTCTAAATTTTGTTGCTTGGCTTCTTTGCTTTCCCATTGCACATAATCACCATAATCATGATTGCCAAATGTGCTGTAAATGCCCATCGGCGCTGATAATTTTGATAATACATCCAAGTAGGGTTCAACCTCGGTAGCCACATTATTTACTAAATCGCCTGTAAAAACTATCACATCGCTTTTTGCCGAATTTGCCATGGCAATACCTTTTTCAATAGCATCTTTATTATCAAAACTACCAATATGAATATCGCTTAATTGCGTAATCGTAAAGCCATCAAATGCTGCTGGTAAATCCTTAAATTTTAAAGTTATTTCTCTTATTTTGAAATTATATCTGCCGCTAACTACACCATGAATAATAGCCATAAATGGAATAGATGCAGCCAACACACCCACTTGAATTAATAATTTTCTTCTATCAGCCATAAATAATTCTTTACTTTCTGAATGAAAAAATCCGCCTATCCATTGCACTATAAATTGAATTAAACGCACCACATCATCTGATAATAAAAACACACTAAACACAATTTTTGGAATACTAATCAATAGCATTAATCCAATGCTATATCTTACCATGGCTTGATTGATGCCACTTTCACGGGCTGTAACAAAATTATAAAATACAAAAATTAAAGTGCCGCTGCTAATTAACCAATATGCCCAACTGATATATTTACTGTAAGATAAATTTCGGGTTAATGTTTTTACGCCATTAAAAACATAAAAATCTAAAGCGGCTAATATTAAAATGATAATGCTGAATCGAATAACAATGTTGGCTGTGTGTGAATCCATTTAATTTTTTATTTTTTGAGAAAACAAAAGTAATAGCTAAATGTTTGCTGAAAATTTGTTTTAGGCGAATGGTATTTTAAAATCGGTAAACGGATTTAGGTTGAAACCACATAGACGATTGGAAATAACAAAACAGTTGCTTGTTGTAAGTATAAATAAATTTACCCCAAGCTGCAACCAAAATAAACATAGAGAGGAAAGAAAACTTTGAAAGAATTAAAACAATATTTTTTTTTCAAACATCAAATAATCAGTTTCTATAAAATTATTTTGAAGATAAACCTGATGCGCTGTTCGGTTTTCTTTTTCCATATACAATCTAATGCAGTTTATATTTTGTTGTTTGGCAAGTTGTTCAACAAATACAAGCATACACTTAAATGCACTTTGTCTGCGGTTTTCGGGCTTTACATACACACTTTGTATCCACCAAATTAAACTATTGCGCCAATCACTCCATTCGTAAGTAATCATTAATGATGCAACAATTTCTGAATTAATTTCGGCAACCACATAAAATCCATATTGAGGTTGGTTCATTAAATTTTCAACACCAAGCAAAGCCAATTCATTGTCTATTTTTTTTTGCTCTGTTTCAAAAGCCATTGCTTTATTAAACGATGCAATGATGTGGGCATCAGCTACAGTTGATAATCGAGTTTGCATATTGTATAAATATTTTTTTGTAAAAAAAACGGCGAACAAAATTGTTCGCCGTTGATATTTTTTATTGCTGCTTATTTTCTTCTTCCAAATAATCTTAGCAAGTATAAGAATAGATTGATAAAATCTAAATACAAATTTAAAGCGCCCATAATTGCAATTTTGGATGTATCGTTTCCGTTGCTGATGGCATCACTTCCTATCATTTTAATTTTTTGTGTATCATAAGCTGTTAAGCCTGTAAATATTAATACCCCAGCATAAGTGCAAACCCAATACAGCATATCATTTTGCATAAAAATATTAACTACCGATGCTACTATTAAACCAATTAATCCCATTACTAATATTTGCCCAAATGATGTTAAATCTTTTTTTGTAAAATAGCCAACTGCACTCATAATACCGAATGTAGCAGCTGTAATAAAAAATGTAGATGCAATACTGCCAGCAGTGTACACTAAAAAAATGATAGATAGCGTAAGCCCGTTTACAATTGAGTAAGCAATAAAAAGTGCAATAGCAATGGGTGTACTTATTCTATTTATCATACTGCTAATGCCCATCACCAATAAAAATTCTGCACCAATCAAACAATAAAATACAATTCTATTGCCTACAATTGTTTGTAATAATGTTTCGGATGAAACTACATATAAAGATGTAAATGCAGTTATCATTAATGCAGCACACATCCATCCAAATACTTTGGTCATGTATTTATTTACGGCTACTTGTAAATCAATAGGATGAATGGTTTCGATGTTGTCTAAAATGGTTGATTTCATGTTTGTATAAAAATTTATTAAGTGTCAAATGTAAGTGTTTTTCTATTCAGCTAATATTTCGTTAGTAGCTTTTAACAAAATTTCGAAAGCATTTTCTGCCATCAAATTTTCTTTATCTAAAGTTGGGTTAACCTCTGTAATTTCGAAGCAGCAAATTTTTTCGCTTTGCAATAATCTTACAATTAAATCGCCAGCTTCACGTTCGTTAATACCATTTCGTACAGGTGTGCCAGTACCTTTGCTAATGCTGCTATCCATACTATCCACATCAAAACTGATGTAGATATAATCGCAATGTTTTAAATAAGCCAAAATATCTCTGCCCACTCTTTCAATTCCCATTCGGCGCAATTCGTTGGTAGGCACCACTTTTATTTTATTGCTTTTTATCACAAATTCTTCTTGCGATTCAAAATCTCTAAGGCAAACAAACACCAAGTCTCGTGGCGAAATTTTTGGAATAATATTGCCTAATCCTTTTAATTTATTCCAATATTCAACAGTCTCTGTATCTGGCTTGTTGGCTCGTTTTTCTACATTATCCTCGGCCAGTGCTGCTGCTAAAGGCATGCCGTGCATATTGCCGCTGGGTGTGGTATAAGGCGAATGTAAATCGGCATGTGCATCAATCCAGATTACACCAATATGCGATTTTGGATAAGCCATTTTAATACCTGCAATAGTTGCGTAACCACTGCTATGGTCGCCTGCTAATACAATCGGAAATTCATTATTCTTTAAAGTTTTTAAAACTGTATTGCTAATTTTTTCAGCCATCGAATAAATGCCTTTTATCCGTTTGGCATGCGGACTTCCTTGTGCTTCAAACAACAAAGCATTTTCATTGGGTACTTCAATAGAACTATATTTATTAAAATAATTACTTCTAAAATCTAATGCTGCAATTTTTAATGCGTCTACACCCATGCTTGCACCCCGTGTGCCAGCGCCTATTTCACTTTTTATCTCAATTAATTTTATTGGCTTAACCATAAATTTTTATTCTGATTTTGTGCAAAGGTAAGATTTTAAAGCTGTTGAAAAAAATTGCAGAGAATTAACATCAAAAAAAACTTAAGATTGCATACATTTATACCGAAAAAAAACGGCTCATGTATTTCTCACATTTCAAAGATTATTAAGTAACCATTAATGAACAACCGCTACAGCGACCTCATTCACCAAACCTATGATTTCCCTCAAAAAGGTTTTAAAGTAAAAGAAAATAAATTATTCTTTAATGATATTGATTTATCGTATTTAATAAAAAAATACGGAACGCCGCTAAAGCTTTCGTACTTACCCAAAATAAGTGAACAAATACAAGAAGCCAAACGCTTGTTTGCCAAGGCTTTTAAGCAACATGGCTACAAAGGCGAATACAATTATTGCTATTGTACTAAAAGCAGTCATTTTAGTTTTGTATTAGAAGAAGCACTAAAAAATAATATCCATTTAGAAACTTCTTTTTCATCCGATTTAGAAATAATTATGCGCCTATACAAGCGCAAAAAATTAGATAAAACTACCAAAATTGTAAGCAACGGTTTTAAAACCAAAACCTATACCCGTAGGCTTAGCAACATGATCAATGAAGGCTTTAATGTAACCCCTATTTTAGATAATAAAGAGGAACTTAAAGAGTACGATAAATTAGTAAAAGAAACTTGCAATATTGGTATTAGAATAGCTGCCGAAGAAGAACCACAGTTTCAGTTTTATACTAGCCGCTTAGGTATTAGAAGTAAAGATATTAAGCATTTTTATGCTGATAAAATTGCTGATAATCCGAAGTTTAATTTAAAAATGTTGCACTTTTTTATCAATACAGGTATTAAAGATGATGCCTATTATTGGAGTGAGTTGAACAAAGCCATTAATGTATATTGTGAATTAAAACAAGAATGCGAAAGCCTTGATTCTATTAATATTGGCGGTGGTTTTCCTATTCGTAATTCGCTAACTTTTAGTTACGATTACGAATACATGATTAGCGAAATTATTTTGCAAATAAAAAATGCTTGTAAAAAAGCTAAAGTACCCGAGCCACATATTTATACCGAATTTGGAAGTTATACCGTAGGCGAAAGCGGTGCTGCTATTTATAAAGTATTAGCTCAAAAATGGCAAAATGATAATGAACTTTGGTACATGATTGATTCGTCATTTATTACTACACTGCCCGATACATGGGGCATTGGGCAAAAGTTTATTATGCTGCCCATTAATGGTTGGAACAACGAATACCAACGTGTAAACTTAGGTGGTTTAACTTGCGATAGCCACGATTATTATAATAGCGAAGTGCATGTATCGCAGATATATTTACCCAAAGTGTATAAAGAAGAACCTTTATACATTGGCTTTTTTCATACAGGTGCTTACCAAGAATCGTTAAGCGGCTATGGTGGCATAAAACATTGCTTAGTGCCATCGCCAAAGCATATTTTAATACAAATGGATGAAGATGGTGTTATTACCGATAAGCTTTTTCGCAAAGAACAAACACCCGAAAGTATGATGAAAATACTGGGGTATTAAACCTTTTCACAATCGGTTTTACACTTCCGAAAGTATTGTAACATAGAGTGATTTCAAGTATTACAAAGTAGCTTTTATTAAACTGTGCTAACTTTATAGTTGATACACAAACTGCACCGTAAAGCTTCGGGGTGGAGCTATATAAGCTGGGCGTTCGGTGTATTCAAAGTTTAATACATTTTTTACAATAAAAGCCAGCGATGCATTTTTAGCTATATCGTATTTTAATCGTACATCTATTATCCAAGTATCTTTATGTCCCCATTTTTTAGTGTATTGTGCAATAGATGGAAATAGAAAATTAAAAGGTTGGTCGATATTTACCATATAAGTATTGTATCTAATAAACGAACCCAAGTGAAGCGTTTTATAACCCAATTCAATATCGGTTTTAGCACTGGTGGTATATCTATATTTTAAAATATTTTTGGTAGTATCGCTATAGCTAATGGTTTTAGCAAACGCCGTCATGGTATTAAACCCTATATCTTGTGGTAAGCAATAGGTAAAGCCTGTATTAATATGCAATGTAATTTTATTTATTTTAGATTGGGTTAGTATCGAAAAATCGATGCCTTTTACTTGTGCATTCGCCACATTATGAAACTGGAAATTTGAACTTTGCAACCCAAATACAAATTCAACCATATTATTAAATCGGGTATAAAATGCAGCAGCATCTATCATGCCCGATGTATTGCCTATTTTAAATAATTGTTTTACGCCCAGTTCGGCATTCCAACCTGTTTCGGGCAATAATGTAGGATTAGGAATAATAGAAATGGTAGATATACTAGTGCTTACATATTTTTCGGCAATGGTAGGAAAACGATAACCCATGCCATACGATGCTCTTATAAAAGTGGCTTTAGCTACTTGATAATTTAACCCAATTCTACCCAATGGTTTTGTAGTGGCTTTTACAGTATCTACTCTATAATATTCATATCTACCGCCAAACGAAAGCCATAGCTTATTAAATAATTTTTTATCTATTTGTGTATATGCTGCTGCATTTTCGGCAGTATGATTTTTAAATAAATCGGAGTTTACATTGGTATAATTATATACCATGCCTGCCGATACATTATAATCATGCTTATATTTTTTTTGAATTTGAAACTCTGAATAATAAAGCTGCGCACTAGAACCCTGCTTGGTATTATTAATATTTACCGAATTAAAAAATCTGTTTCGAAGGCTAAGCTTATAATCATTTCGGGTTTGATAGGTAATGTATGGGTCGATATTAATTCTATAACTATTATAATAACTTAATGTAGTTTGGGGCGTATCTAATCCGCCACGGGGTTTTAAATATAAAGTGCTATCGGTATAAATTCTGTTGCCTACTATTTTAAATTTATCATCAGCCGCCCATAAAAAAAATGTAGACCCTTTTGATGTTTGCGCATTTATATTTAAACCCACTTGCAAGCCAGTTATTTTTTTAAATCTATATCTTAAATTGGTATTTATTCGTCCTCTTGTGCTGTAGCCACCTTGTAGATAGCTATCATCGCTATAATAATTGCCGCCTACTACCACATCTAATTGTTTGATTTTTCTGCTATGAAAAAAACTTACACCATTAAACTTTTGAAAATTATTACCCCACCATTTTTCATATTTATTATGAGGGGTATCGTATATACCTTGCTGTATTGTAATTTTTGTTTGGGGTGTATTTCTCGGAAATGCAGTTCGAAAATTTATCACCCCATTTAAAGCTGATGAACCATACAAAGCTGATGAAGCACCTTTTATTACTTCAATCTGTTCGCAGTTTTCGATAGGCAAAAAGTCCCATTTTACATCGCCTGCATCGCTGGTAAGCATCGGTAAATCATCTACCATTACTAATACACGGCTACCAGCACCATAACTCCAACCGCTGCCAGCTCTTATGTTAGCTTGTCCATCTACTACATCTACGCCTGGTATTCGTTTCAACATATCATCTACTTGTGTAAGCCCAGCATTTTGTATTTGTAATGGTTTTACCACTTCCATCGAAACTGTTTCTTCGCTTAGTTTCTTTTCAAATCTACTACCGCTAATGGTAATGGTATTAAGCTCGTTTTGTTTGTTTTTTAATTTAAAACAAAGCACCACATTATCAGTGTTTGTAATATCAATTTGTTGCTTCGCAGTTTCATACCCCATCGAATTAATTTGCAATATATATGTGCCTTTGGTTAGGGCTATTGAAAAATTTCCATCCTTATCCGTAGCTGCTCCAATAGTGCTGTTGGCAATGCTAATAGTAGCGCCTATCAAAGGTTGGTTGGTGGCATCATCTATAATTTTGCCTACCATGGTAGCTGTGTTTTGTGCTTTACTATTGGTAATTAATAGAATAAAAATAATGATGATTGACAATGGTTTTATCATACAATTGGTTTTAATCAAAGATATTTATTTGAATACATAATTATTTATTTTTTTTTATAAATTTAGTTTTACATTTGTTCAAATCAAAATACAATCAATGAAAAAAACATTTTACACACTATTATTTCTTTGTGCATTATCTCAATTTGCAAATGCGCAATGCGTACCAGGCACTTATACGGGCAATCATGGTTTTATATTGCCCGATAGCACACAGTTTCCGCATGCTACACTTAACCAAGCTTTTCATGCCGTAATACAAATTCAGGTAGCACACGATACCACTGGCACATTTGTAGTATCGGGCATTCCTATAGCAGGCACATTTGTATTTGATTCTATTACCATACATGGTGTAAACACAGTGCCTGCCTTATCGGGTGCTACTATTCAATATACATGTAGCGCTTTAGGATGCAAGTTTTTAGGTTCATCTACAGGTTGTATAGATGTAACAGTACCAGCCGCAGGCACATCGGTAGCTGGCACTTATAGAATAAATGTAACAGCAGTAGGCAGAGGTGTATTTACACCTACTCAATTGCCCATACCATCGCAACAAACGATTACTCAAATGGTAAATTGGTATAAACTTATTATTGATGGAAATGGTACAGGCATTACCATGCCCGATAATTTTAACGAAACTATTTTTTCGGTAATAGATGTAAAGCCTAATCCAGCTAGCGATAATATTGCCATTCAATATTATACCCCATCAAGCAATACCACATCATTAGATGTAACAGATATTATTGGTAAAAAAATAATGCAGCAACAATTAGCCAGCAACAAAGGATTAAATAATGTATCAATTGATATTTCAAGCCTTGCAAATGGCATTTATTTTCTGGGTATTCAATCCGAAGGAAAAAAGATTAGTAAAAAAATAGTGGTATCGCACAATTATTAAAATTGAATATTTTAATTCTTAAAAAAAAATCCCAATTATCAAGTAATGATAATTGGGATTTTTTTTATGTATTCCATTTTAAAACAATTATATATCCGTTTTAAGCAAAGGCTATGCAAACCATCCGTTGTCATATCGAAACCATCGGTTGCCATATCGCAACGGCTCATTGTTATATCGCAACCACTCGTTTGGATATGCAAACCACTCGTTTCTAATTTCCTTTTTAAATTATGATATTAGAAACCACTCGTTTCTAGTTTCGTTTTTG
Organism: Bacteroidota bacterium; assembly: GCA_046051225.1. Lineage (GTDB taxonomy): Bacteria > Bacteroidota > Bacteroidia > Chitinophagales > CAIODY01 > CAIODY01. Next base: position 148,893 of record JBJOOR010000005.1, read on the forward strand.
ATTTTTGAATCTAGAAACCACTCGTTTCTAGTTTCGTTTTTGATTTTTGAATCTAGAAACCATCCGTTTCTAGTTTCCTTTTTGATTTTTGAAATTAGAAACCGTTCGTTTCTAGTTTCCTTTTTAAATTTTGAAATTAGAAACCACTCGTTTCTAGTTTCGTTTTTAAATTATGATATTAGAAACCATCCGTTTCCTGCTGGTTCTCGATGGGGGTGCACAAGCTTGAATATAAAATATATCGAACCAAAACGATGCTTGTTTTAGTAAACCCCTACGTTACACCTTTCGATATAACACAGCTACTATTATTCGAAAGTAGTGGTTTAATAGCGCCTGTAGGGGTTATTAGGTCGAATATTTCTATTGTGGTTTAATAATTACGGCAGCAAGATATATATAAAATTTGCATTTTAAAGGCAACAAATGTTACAAAGTCAAATATCACCTATCAAATAAATGTTAATTTTTACGCCTAATTTCTGTTTTAAATATATGTTTTTAAAAAAATGAATAGGCAGTTAAAGTAATAAATGAGTACTATTTTAAATAGCGCTATTATTCATCAGAAAATTATTACCCAAATTTTTAAAAAAACTGCATTTTTTAGTTTTTTTTAATCTATCTTCGCCCACTATTTTTTCTCCAACAACAATTTATGGCAATAAAACGAGATATCAAACCAAGAAGTAATTTTAGTAAAATTACTATCACACTTGCTTCGCCTGATTCAATTTTAGAAAAATCACATGGCGAAGTATTGAAGCCCGAAACCATTAACTATCGTACCTACAAGCCCGAAAGAGATGGTTTGTTTTGCGAAAGAATTTTTGGACCAGTAAAAGACTACGAATGTTTTTGCGGCAAGTACAAACGTATCCGTTATAAGGGTATAGTATGCGACCGTTGCGGTGTTGAAGTTACCGAAAAGAAAGTTCGTCGCGAACGCATGGGGCATATTAAATTAGTAGTTCCTGTAGTTCATATCTGGTATTTTAAATCGCTACCCAACAAAATTGGTTATTTGTTAGGCATGTCATCTAAAAAGTTAGAAACCATTGTGTACTACGAACGTTTTGTAGTTATCAATCCAGGTACTAAAGCTAAAGATGGCGTAGCCAGATTAGATTTATTTACCGAAGAAGAATATTTAGATATTTTAGAAAAATTACCTAAAGAAAACCAACATTTAGAAGATACACACCCCGATAAGTTTGTAGCTAAAATGGGTGGCGAAGCTTTAGTACAATTATTAAGCACTATTAATTTAGATGATTTAAGTGCCGAATTGCGTCATCAAGCAGCCAATGAAACATCTCAACAACGTAAAGCCGAAGCTTTAAAACGTTTAACAGTTGTTGAAGCTTTTCGTGATGCCAATTTGCGTTACGAAAATAATCCATCGTGGATGTGTGTACAATACTTACCAGTAGTACCACCCGAATTACGTCCGTTGGTGCCATTAGATGGTGGTCGTTTTGCATCATCAGATTTGAACGATTTATATCGCCGTGTTATTATTCGTAATAACCGTTTGAAACGATTAATAGAAATTAAAGCACCCGATGTAATCTTACGTAATGAAAAACGTATGTTGCAAGAAGCCATTGATTCATTATTTGATAATAGCCGTAAATCTAATGCTGTAAAAGCAGAAGGTGGCAGAGCATTAAAATCATTATCAGATGTATTAAAAGGCAAACAAGGTCGTTTCCGTCAAAACTTATTAGGTAAACGTGTTGACTACTCTGGTCGTTCGGTTATCGTTGTAGGGCCTGAATTGAAATTGCACGAATGTGGTTTACCAAAAGATATGGCTGCCGAATTATTCAAGCCATTTATTATTCGTAAATTATTAGAACGTGGTATAGTTAAAACAGTTAAATCGGCTAAGAAATTAGTAGATAGAAAAGAAGCTGTGGTTTGGGATATTTTAGAAAATATATTGAAAGGGCATCCAGTAATGTTGAATCGTGCGCCTACACTTCATAGATTATCTATTCAAGCATTTCAACCAAGATTAGTAGAAGGTAAAGCGATTAGATTGCACCCATTAGTTTGTACAGCGTTCAACGCCGATTTTGATGGTGATCAAATGGCTGTGCACGTTCCATTAAGCAATGCAGCAATATTAGAAGCTCAATTATTAATGTTGGGGTCGCATAATATCTTAAATCCGCAAAATGGTTCGCCTATTACACTTCCTTCGCAGGACATGGTATTGGGATTATATTACATTACAAAAGGTAAAAAAACTATTGGCAATGAAATAGTAAAAGGCGAAGGACGAGCATTCTATTCGGCCGAAGAAGTTATCATTGCACATAATGAAGGACAAGCCGACTTACATGCATGGATAAAAGTAAAAGCAGATGTAGCCGAAGGAGGAAAACTAGTTAATAAATTAATTGAAACTACTGTAGGTCGTATTATCTTCAATCAATTTGTACCTAAAGAAGCTGGATATGTAAATACATTATTAACTAAGAAAGCATTACGTGATATTATTGGCGGCATTATTAAAGCTACTGATATTCCACGTACGGCTAAATTCTTGGATGATATTAAAGAATTAGGATTCCGTATGGCATTCCGTGGTGGATTATCATTTAACATTGAAGATGTTAAAGTTCCATCTATTAAAACAGCATTGATTGCTAAAGCACAAGCCGAAGTTGATGAAGTATGGGGCAACTACAACATGGGTTTAATTACCAATAATGAAAGATACAATCAGGTAATTGATATTTGGAGTAGAGTAAATATGCAATTAACTGAAACATTAATTAAAGAATTAGCCAGCGATAAACAAGGATTCAACTCGGTATATATGATGTTGGATTCGGGTGCTCGTGGTAGTAAAGAGCAGATTCGTCAGCTTGGAGCTATCAGGGGGTTGATGCAAAAACCTCGTAAATCGGGTAGTACAGGTGGTGAGGTAATTGAAAATCCAATCTTGAAAAACTTGAAAGAAGGTTTGAGTGTATTGGAATACTTTATCTCTACGCATGGTGCTCGTAAAGGTTTGGCAGATACGGCGTTGAAAACAGCCGATGCTGGTTATTTAACTCGTAGATTAGTTGACGTAGCACAAGATGTGGTAATCAACGAACGTGATTGTGGTACTTTACGTGGTATTTATACTACAGCATTAAAAGAAAATGAAGATATAGTAGAACCATTATATGATCGTATAGTAGGTCGTACAAGTTTACATGATGTATATGATCCAATTTCGGGAGAAAAAATAGCCGAAGCAAGTCAAGAAATTAGCGATGCATTAGCTCGTGCAATTGATGATAGCGGATTAGAAGGCATCGAAATTCGTTCGGTATTAACTTGCGAAGCTAAACAAGGTTGCTGCGCTTCATGTTATGGTAGAAACTTGGCAACAGGCAGAATGGCCGAAAAAGGCGATGCAGTAGGTATTATAGCTGCTCAATCAATTGGTGAACCAGGTACACAGTTAACATTACGTACCTTCCATCAAGGTGGTGCGGCTGGTAACATTTCATCTGAAAGCCAATTATTAGCCAAATTCGAAGGTACAATTGCATTTGATAGTGTTCGTTTAGTATCTCATATTAATGATGATGGCGATAAACAACAAGTAGTAATAAGCCGTAGTGGTGAAATGAAAATTATGAACGGCGATAAAATGTTAATTTCAAACATTTTACCTTATGGTTCTATTTTAAGTATTAAAGAAGGATCGAAAGTTAAAAAAGGCGACTTGATTTGTAAATGGGATCCGTTTAATGCCGTTATCGTATCTGAATATACAGGTAAAATTAAATTTGATGGTATTATAGAAGGTATTACTTTCCGTGAAGAGATGGATGAACAAACAGGCCATGCCGAAAAAGTAATTATTGAAACAAGAGATAAAACTAAAATTCCTACTATTGTAATTAATGCAAAAGGGCATGATGCTAAAAACTACAATATTCCTGTAGGGGCGCATATAGCTGTTGAAGATGGTGAAGAAATTAAAGCAGGACAGGTAATTGTTAAGATTCCACGTTCGATGGGCAAAACAAAAGATATTACAGGTGGTTTACCACGTGTAACCGAATTGTTTGAAGCTCGTAATCCTTCTAACCCTGCCGTTGTATCTGAAATTGATGGTGTGGTAACTTTAGGTGGTATTAAACGTGGTAATCGTGAAGTATCAATTGAATCTAAAGATGGCGAAATTAAAAAATACATGGTTGCATTAACTAAGCACATCTTGGTTCAAGATGGCGACTTTATTAAAGCTTGTTCGCCATTAAGTGATGGTTCAATTGCACCACAAGATATTTTAGCTATTCAAGGACCTTATGCTGTACAAGCATATATTGTAAACGAAATTCAGGAAGTATATCGTTTGCAAGGTGTAAAAATTAATGATAAACACATTGAAGTTATTTGTCGTCAGATGATGCGTAAAGTAATCATCGAAGATTCTGGTCATACTACTTTCTTAGAAGGCGAAGCAGTTGATAGATTAGAATTTATTGAAGAAAACGATAAATTGATGGAATTAAAAGTGGTAACCGATGCAGGAGATAGCAAAAATTTAAAAGCTGGTCAGTTGGTTCATATTCGTCAAATACGTGATGAAAACTCATCATTGAAACGGAGTGATAAAACACCAGTTCAATACGAAGATGCTGTAGCTGCTACTTCTTCACCATTATTGTTGGGTATTACCCGTGCATCATTAGGTACTAGAAGTTGGATTTCGGCGGCATCATTCCAAGAAACAACAAAAGTGTTAAGCACTGCATCAATAGCTGCTAAAACCGACTTAATGTTGGGCTTAAAAGAAAACGTTATTGTGGGTCATTTAATTCCTGCTGGTACTGGTCTTCGTGAATACGAAAACATGGTAGTGGGTTCGCAAGAAGAATATGATAAATTATTAGCTACCAAGCAAGATGTGTATGTAGCTGCTGTAGAAGAAGAATAATAACTACAAAGTATAAAACATCTATACAAAAGGCTGCATCATTTAATTGATGCAGCCTTTTTTGTATTACAGCAAATAAAACTGCTAATTGCCATTTGCATCCTCGTTGGCTTGGCTCTTTACCTACGCCTAAAACGACTAGCTGGGGAAGCATGACATTGCCTAATGTACTAATAAATAATTTTTGTGAATTATTTTACGTGCAGGAATCTTTTTCCTTTTTTCGCCCAATAAATTAAATTCATAAGATAATAGTGTATAAAATAGGGTATCCTTTTTTAATTTATAACTTAAATAAACATCTTGATCTTGAATAAAAAACAGATTTGAATTATGAAAAGAAATAGAACTACAAAAACCTTTTATGGTATCAGTGCATATAAAAAATGTTCTTGAATACGAAATTCGCCCATATAAAATCCCTCCTTTAATTGGTTTACCTATTCTAACTACCCCAATTGAATCCGAATAATACGTATGTAAATACCCCATTGAACTATCAAAATAAGAAATTTTAAGCCAATCCATATTATGAAAATTGTTTTGAAAAATTAACTCCACAGAATCAGGATTAATTATTCTAATATGATTTAAAGAATATTGACCAATATTCTGATTAAATTTTTCTGTTTTAATAAAAATCCTTTTCCTGCCAATTTTATATTTACCAAATCCCCAAAAGTCAATTTTTGATTGTGTGTCTCCCGGCTCATTAAGATTAAATAGAATATTTCCCTTTTCAACTTTCAGGAATTTATTTCCTAAATAATAATTTTTATTGGGGAAATGAATACATGAGGTAAAAAAAAGTACAATTAATATTTTTTTCATTATACGCTATTTATAAATCCTGCTCGTTTTTAGCCAAGCCTTGTGTGTGGCTTACGAGTATGTAACTGTTATCCGTAATGTTCGGGATGTTTTTAACAAATAATCTTGTTTCATTGTAATAATTGAAACATATTTAATTGCGTAAATGTAAACAATGTTTTTTTATTGTTTCGTCATATACGTTCCGAGCATTTGAGATGCCATTTGCATCCTCGTTGGCTTGGCTCTTTACCTATGCCTAAAACTAGGAGGATAGTTCCGAACCTTCGGAAAGCACAAAGATAATTTATATTTACTCCACCACTAATTTAAAACTCCGTTTGCTACCGTTTACACAACGTACAAAAACAATATAAAGCCCTTTGGTAGTGGGTTGCCATGTATCGTTATAGTTTTCAGCTTGATATACTAATTGCCCTATGCTGTTATAAATAACCATACTTAATCCTTCATAATTTGCTACTAAAGATTCATTTGTTTTGATAAAAGTGGGCAGGTTATAGCCGCATTCATGATGTACATACACGGTTACAGTATCCCATGCATTATATCCGCAGCTATCGGTTAGTTGTACTTTATATTTGGTGGTTTGAGTGGGGCATACTTCTTTAGGGTTTTGTAGTGTACTACTAAAGCCTTGTGGCTCACTGCTCCATGTTATGGTTTTATAGGTAGTAAATACTTCACTGCTTAGCTGCACACATTCGCCTGCGGCTATTTGCTGCTTGGTTACATTCAACTTAACATCGCCTATTTTATCATCTATATAAATATCTGATAGGTTATCTACCCAAACACTTCCAACACCTTCGGGGATTAAACACCAGCCTTTTAACGCCATATATTGATAATTATCATCGGGTATAAACTCCACCTTATAGCGATGCCATACACTATCTAATATAGGCGATGTCCAAGCTATTTGTTGATACTTACATAATGAATCGCCTAATAATACTTGAATACTGCCTGGTGCTACAAATTGATTGTTATCATTATAGATTATTGTTGATAAATCAATAAAAAAAAAATGCTTTTTACCCATTCTTAAAGGACAAGAAATTTGAATTCCTATAATTTGATTTATAGAATCTGAAACAATTGAGGTATCAGCTGAACCAACTATGTGGGCACAGTAATCACCATTTGTTTGAATCATTTTATTGGGATGATATTGGCTACTAAATGAAGAATTATTGTTAAATACATAAGGAGTCCCTTGACAAACTTTCCAAGTAAAAAACTTATCAGTAAATACATCTACATCCTCAAATGAAGCATCAGGTATTTTAATTTGTGCAAAAAGTAATTTGGGTGCTAATAGCACCCAAATTATTATGAATAGTTTTGCTATATGTCGTTTAATGAATAACACAAATTCGTTTGTTTAACTTATTGATGCCGTGACCGCTTGTTCCGATCCTTAGGAACAATATAATTCATATACAAACGTAAGCATTTTTATTAAATGTACCCATTGATTAAAACTGATATACACAGTTCCTTTTCGTTGACTACGTAAAACGATGTCGATATATGCAGTTCCTTTTCGTTGACTACGTAAAACGATGTCGATATATGCAGTTCCTTTTCGTTGACCACATAAAACGATGTCGATATATGCAGTTCCTTTTCGTTGACCACGTAAAGCGATGTCGATATACGCAGTTCCTTTTCGTTGACCACGTAAAACGATGTCGATATACGCAGTTCCTTTTCGTTGACTACGTAAAACGATGTCGATATACGCAGTTGTTACTTAGCTACCGCATAAAACGATGTCGATATACGCAGTTCCTTTTCGTTGACCATGTAAAACGATGTCGATATATGTAGTTCCTTTTCGTTGACTACGTAAAACGATGTCGATATATGCAGTTCCTTTTCGTTGACCACATAAAACGATGTCGATATACGCAGTTGTTACTTAGCTACCGCATAAAACGATGTCGATATATGCAGTTGTTACTTAGCTACCACATAAAACGATGTCGATATATGTAGTTGTTACTTAGCTACCACATAAAACGATGTCGATATACGCAGTTGTTACTTAGCTACCACGTAAAACGATTTTATTTAATCCAATACTTTTTTATACACTTTATTCGTTGTTTGTAGGTATCGTTATTTCTATTTAATTATAAGTATCAATAGCGCCTATTATTCTTGGTAAACAGCAACTATGCTTCAACTCCGAACGTTCGGAGGGCGATGCTAATACTGAATATTATATAATGGTTCGAAATGAAAACAATTTATATTGGGGTAATTGGGAAATACAATTGTTGTAAATATAATGGCTATACTTTGCCAAGTTAATAAAAAAAGAGAAACCAAAGAAGTTTCTCTTTTTTTTATACCCATGCCCATATATAAGTTTGCTGTAAGATTTTTAAAAACAACAACCTTGTTATATTCCTGCATAATTAAATGGTGAAATATTTTTCAACTCCATTTTAATATCATTGCTTACTTGCAAGCCATCAATAAAAGTATGAATGCTTTGCTGATTAATATGTTCGGCACCACGAGTTAAAGCTTTTAAAGCTTCATAAGGCGCAGGATAATTTTCTCTTCTCAATACGGTTTGAATGGCTTCGGCCACAATCATCCAATTTTTTTCGAGATGATTTTCAATTGCTTTTTCATTCAATACTAATTTAGATAAACCTTTTACAATTGAATTGATACTGATTTGAATATGCGCTGCTGGTACGCCTACATTTCTTAACACGGTTGAATCTGTTAAATCTCGTTGTAAGCGGCTAATGGGTAATTTTTCGGAAAGATGACCTAATAATGCATTGGCTAATCCTAAATTTCCTTCGGCATTTTCAAAATCAATAGGGTTTACTTTATGCGGCATGGCGCTGCTTCCTACCTCATCTTTCTTGGTTTTTTGTTTAAAATATTCCATCGAAATGTATTGCCAAATATCACGGCAGCAATCAATCATGATAATATTTATTCGGCGCAAATTATCAAACAAGGCAGCTAATGAATCGTAATGCTCAATTTGTGTGGTGTATTGCATGCGCTTTAACCCAAGATTATTATTCACAAAATCATTTGCAAAATTTTTCCAATCAATGGTTGAATAAGCAATATGATGTGCATTAAAATTGCCTGTAGCGCCGCCAAACTTAGCCGCCATAGGTATTAGGGGCAATGTTTCTATTTGGTTTTCTAACCGTTCTACAAATACCATTATTTCTTTTCCCAATTTAGTAGGCGATGCTGGTTGCCCATGTGTATGCGCCAACATGGTAATGTTGCTCCAATCATTGGCATAGGTTTTTAAAATAGTTACTACTTTTTTAATTTCGGGTAAATAAATATCGTGCAACCAATTTTTGATAGAAAGCGGAATAGCTGTGTTGTTTATATCTTGCGATGTTAGCCCAAAATGTATAAATTCTTTGGCTTCATCAATGTTTAATTCAGTCATTTTTTCTTTCAAAAAATATTCAACTGCTTTTACATCATGATTGGTTACACTTTCTAAGTTTTTAATTTTTTCAGCATCTTGTTCCGAAAGATTTTGGTAGATATTTCGTAATGAAATGAATAAATTTTTATCAAAGTTTTTTAATTGCGGCAATGGCATTTCGCAAAGCGCAATAAAATATTCTACCTCAACCAATACCCTGTATTTTATTAAAGCAAATTCAGAAAAATAATTGGCTAAAGGCTCAACACCTTTGCGGTAGCGCCCATCAATGGGGCTTATGGCTGTAAGTTGATTTAATTGCATGCGGTAAAGATAATAGTTGAAAACAAAATTAGTAGTTGGTTGGGCTATATAGTTTATTAAAATCTAACAGATTAATTAAAACCATTCATAGCCAATACAATCTTTTAGTTGATTTATTTTGGAAGGTATATTTTCGGCATTAAATATTTCGGATGAAAGAGCAAAGCCTTTAACGCCAGCCTGTTTTAAGGGTAAAATATCTGCCATTGAAATACCGCCAATGGCAACCACAGGAAAATTATTTTCGATAAAAAAAGATTCAGAAAATACATTTTGATAACCCTGTATTCCAACTATTGGGTTTAAATTATCTTTGGTAGATGTAAAAGCAAATGGTCCAAAACCTGCATAATCGAAACCATCATTGAATGCTTTTTCTATTTGATTAAAATTATTAGTTGATGTACCTACAATTTTTTCGGCTGTTATTATTTTTTTTGTTTCGATGATTGATGCATCTAGCTGCCCTGTGTGTACGCCATCAGCTATTAATTTAGGGGCTAAATGAACTCTATCATTAATAATAAAAGTGGCTTGATAATGATGACAAATAGATTTTACTTTGGCTGCAATCTGCAAAAAATCTTCGTCCTTATTTTTCTTATCTCTATATTGAAGCCAATTAATTCCATTAGAGATAATGGATTCAATGCTATCAAAAAATTGAGTAGAATTAGTAGGTTGTGGGGTAATAAATTGAAGGGTTGAAATTTTTGTTTGCATTATTGATTTACCTCAAACTTGCTTACAATAGCAATATCTGGTGTATCTACACGAATAAAATACAAACCTCGTGATAAATTTTGAATGAATAATTGTTTATCAGTTCCTTCAAATATTTGCATTAATACTTCTCTGCCTAATATATCATAAATGGCTACTGTTTTTCTAACATCGCCCAAAGCAGGATCAACAGATACTTTTAAAAAATCTTTTACAATATTAGGGTCTAATTTAATGGGATTATTTAATACCAAATCTTTAACTACCGAATGATTGGCAGTTTTATAAATGATGGTAGAATTTTGTGCCGAAACACTGCCTACCACAAACAAACAAGCAATGAAGAAAGTAAAAATTAATTTCATGTTGTAAGGTTTTGATTGGTTAAAATTAAAATTGCTGATGCAATATACATGGTTATAAAAGTAAAACCAAATTTATTTTTACAACTCATTTAGTTTCTTTAATGATTAATACTATCAAATTACTAATACTTTTACTGATTGTTTTATTCATTTAAAAACTAAATTTTTACAACTGATAATTAATCTTAATTTTATTGCTAAATAAAATTGTAGAAATGAAAAAATATTTTCTTTCCATTATAATCGTTTTATGTAGCCACACTTTTTTGTTAGCCCAATTGCATCCTAATTTTGCTAAACAATTTAATGGCTACAAGCCAACACACCAAAACATTTCATTATTTGTAAAAGGAAATGTTGAGAAAACAAAAGCCATTGTAAAACAAATGGGTGGCATATTTAAGTTTAATGCAGGCGATATTTCTTCGATAATGATTCCATCTAGCCAATACGATAATTTTTTAAAAAGCGATTTTTATGAAAGCATTCAGCGCCCATACTATGGCGGTTGGACGATGGAAGACCAAGCAAATATTAATAATAATGTGGTTCCAGTTCATATTGGTACAACACCATTGCCACAGGCTTATGATGGTACAGGCATTATCATTGGTTTTTTAGATTCGGGTTTAGATTTTCATCACCCCGATTTTAAGCGCCCTAATGGAAAAACACGAGTAAAATATTTGTGGGATCAAACCATTACTACAGGTGGCAACACACCAACTAATTTTGCTTATGGGCAAGAGTGGGATAGTATAGCCATCAATAATAATACTTGCACACATACACCACCACAAAATTTTTATGGGCATGGTACTTTAACGGCTGGTGTGGCTTGTGGCAATAGCCAGCAACACAGCAATTATAGAGGTATTGCACCCAATGCCGATTTAATATTTGTAGCCATAGATTTTAACGGTATTACGGGCAATAGTTTTGAATCGTGTGTAGCCGATGGCGCTGCCTATTGTTTTGCAAAAGCTGCCGCATTGGGCAAGCCATGTGTAATTAATGCAAGCCTTGGCACATACAATGGTTCACACGATGCTACAGATTTAGCAACACAAGCCATCGAAAATTTAGTTACGGCGCAAAGCGGCAGAGCCTTTGTGGCTTCGGCTGGCAATGCAGGTGGCAAAATGATGCATTTAGGTTATAACCTTCCAGCCGATTCGGCCTATACTTACTTTAATTCTTTTGGAATTGGTGGCGGAAAATATGTGACTTATTTCGAATTATTTAGCGATTATGCCGATTGGAACAATGCCTATTTTGCTATTGGGGCTGATGTTAGTTCGCCAGCATTTAATCATCGAAACAGAACCAACTGGATGAATGTGATGAGCGATTATCAAATGAGTTCGCAAACTTTATTTACAAAATACGATACTATAAAAAATAATAGTGGGCAGCGATTAGGTATTTTAGAATCGTATTGCGAAAAACAAAATGGGCATTATTTTATGTACTTTGGTATAACTGTAGATTCTGTAACCAATTACACTTGGCGCTTTATGACCAAAGGCACAGGAAAATTTGATGTATGGAGTCATCCTAATTTTACAGGAAGCTCGGCAATGGTATATACTGCTTTGCCTACTACCACTCAATTACCCGATATTTCTCATTATATGATGCCCGATACCGAACAAACAATTGTAGGCACTTGGAATTGTTCTGCCAAATTAATTTCAGTAGGCAATTATTTGAATAGAAATAATTATACCACATGGCTAGGCAACAATTATACTTGCGATAATCATACACCGGGCAATCATTATCCTACAAGTAGCAAAGGCCCTACACGGCTGGGTTTAAACAAACCCGATATTTCGGCATCGGGCGAATGGACAATGGCTGCCAATGATTTGTATTGGATTAATTGGGCAAAAACAAATAACCCCAATTCGCTTACCACCGATACTTTGCATGGCCCACATAAAGGTACATCTGCTGCTGCACCTTGTGTTAGTGGAGCGATTGCTTTATATTTTCAAAAACGACCAACGGCAAATTGGAATGATGCAAAAGCTGCATTAACCACTTGTGTAGCAACCGATAATTTTACAGGAACTATGTTGCCAAATAATATATGGGGTTATGGAAAGTTGGATGCATTTAAAATGCTAAACTGCCAAGGGTGCACCAATCCTGCTATGACAAATTATAATTCGATGGCTCAAATTGATGATGGAAGTTGTGTTTATCTTGGCCCAATTGCCTATTTCAAAATACCATTGGCTAATTTTTGTACGGGCGATTCTATTCATTTTATTGATAGCTCGAAAAATAATCCTACCTCATGGCAATGGAATTTTGATGGCTTTGCTAGCCAGCCATCTTCGGCAAATCAAAATCCTACAATAGCCTATTCCAAAGCTGGAAAGCACTTTGTAAGCCTTACTGTTAGTAATACTTTTGGTGCTCGTACTTATTTAGATTCGCTTATTGTAAATCAAACACCCAATGCCAATTTTTCTTATGTAAGCAATATTTGTGTGGGTTATAATTCTATCATTGCTTATTCGGGTACCGTCTCGGGTACTGCAATTTATACTTGGACATTTGGCGGCGGCAACATTGCATCGGGCAATGGAGCTGGACCCTATCAAATTAATTGGAGTTTGCCAGGAGCAAAAAATATAACCTTAAATGTGAGTGATAATAATTGTGTTTCATCGGCCGCTAATATTATCAATGTAAACCCATTGCCTACTGCAAAATTTATTTTTGCAAAAATAGGCACTGCCGTAACATTTACCAATCAAAGCTCGGGCGCTACTTCGTATAATTGGTCGTTTGGTGATGGCACACAAAGTTCGGTTCAACATCCTATTCATAATTATACAAAAAATGGAATGTTTACCATTACACTTACAGCCCAAAATGGAAATTGTGCCGCTATATTTTTAGATACTGTAATCATTACTACAGCATCGGGCATAGAAAATAAAATAGATGAAAATGACAACTTAATTATCACACATGATAATACTATATCTCAATTAACCATTAAATGGATTTCGAATAGAAACTTGAAAAGCATTGAATTGTATAATATGCAAGGTCAATTAATTTTAGTTAAAAATAATATTACCGCCAATACCACTACAATCAACACTTCAAGCTTTGCTGCTGGTATTTATTTAGCAAAATGTATTACCGACAATGGAAATGTGATTTCAAAAAAATGGAGCATTGAACATTAGCTTATTAAAAACAAAACCCAATATTCATTCCAATATTGATAGTAGGTAAAATGTAGTTCGATTTATTGAATAGCAAATGAGTAAATTGGCTGCCATCACCATAGTTGTAATTACTGTAATATTCTAATCTATCGGTTTTCAAATACATATACTTTAAGCCAGCTCCAGCATAAACATCAATTTTAAAATAATCAAATAAAATATATTCATATCCAGCTACACAGTTTAATCCAAGATTAAATCGTTTTTGATTAAATGTTAATACCCAACTATCACTTTCATTAGAGCCCGTAAAATCTAACAATTTCTTTGTTGCAATTTTATATGAATAATCTAAATTGAATTTGACATAAGTATTGTTTTTATCCATATCAGATGTATAAGTTTTCAAACCTATCACAAATCTGTAGCCATGCATTAATTGAGAAACACATGCATCGCCGTTTCCCCAAGGCGAAGGATGGATAAATGATTCGCCAATTTTTGCTCCCATTAGCTCAATTACAGTTTCGTCATTTATTCTATATCCTACAGTAAGATTAGGTTGATTAACTATTAATTGAAATGGATTTGTATTGAAATAAAACTTCGGAAATTCAGAAACATCATGTTCATACTTTATCGTTGAATAATCAAAAGTATCAACTTCAATATTCTTTTGTGCAAACGAAATTTTGCAACATAAAATCAATAAAAACAAAATCCATTTTTTCATCAATTTGTAATTTGCAATTTAGAATTACACAATCGTCCAACCACCATCTACCATTAAATTATGACCAGTGATGTAAGCCGCATCATCGCTCAATAAAAAAGCAATAGAAGGAGCAATGTCTTTTGGCAAACCCATTCTTTTTAGCGGAACTTTTTTGTTGTAGTTTGCTACAAAAGAAGGATTTTGATTATCAAAAATTCCTCCTGGCGAAACAGTATTTACTCTGATTCCAAATTGCCCATTTGCAGAAGCCAAATAACGAGTGAGATTGATGATGCCACCTTTTATTGCCGAATAAATAATTGCATTGCCCATTTGTGTGCCTTCATAAATCGAAAAATCAGGTGCTTGCACACCATAAATGGAAGCCAAATTCACAATGCTGCCAAAGCCTTGCTGCTTCATCTGTTTGATGATTTTATTGCAACATAAATAATAGCCGTTGAGGTGCATATCTACATTTTTTCGCCAACTTTCAAAAGGCAAATCAGCATCAGGCATTCCCCAATCAGCCGTTCGTGGATAAGCATTATTTACCCAACCATCTATTTTGCCATGCATCGCAACAATAGATGCAATGCAGGTTTCAACTGATTCTTCGTTGGTAATATCCAATTGATATTGGTCGTTGTCTAAATCAGTTTCTGTTTTTATATCGGCTTCAATCACTCTGAAACCTTTGCTGCGACAATGATTTACAAATTCTTTTCCAAGCAATCCTTTTGCGCCAGTGATGACGATTATTTTTTGTGTCATAATTTTTTGGTTTCCATTTTAATCTAAATTCTATAAACTATCTCACCATGACGTTTTTAATATTGAAATTTCCCATAGCTATTTATCTGTGGGAACTTTCACCCTAAACAAATTTTTAAAACTTCATTTGCTTCTTCCAAATCATTCATTGGTTTTTTGTGATGTTGCAAACAATCCATAAAATATTTCAGTTGTTCGATGTAAGTATAAAGTGGCTCTGTATCGTACTTTTCAATCACTTCATCCATTTTTATGATTTCATTATTTACCAAATCAATGGTATAAGTTTCATTTTTACAAACCAATTCAATTTGCCGTTTTATATCTCGACGAAAATAATTCAACGTAACATTTACCGCAAAATTTTCATAGTCCAATTGATAATTGGCATAATCAACTGCATTAATTTTTAGCGATGAATTATGCTTCAATAATTTGTGCGATGAAGTTGGTTTGCCAAATAAATAGTAGCAATAATCCAACTCGTGAATCAAATCTAAATGAACACCACCACCCATCGCAGCGTTGGCACTATAAATTTTTTTGTAGTCAACATTCATACGCCAATCGGGTAAATAGCTGCCGCAATACACACTCACTTCATTTATTTTTTCGAGAAAGTTGATATTTTTTTTCAACCAAACAATGCAAGGATGAAATCGCAGATTGCAGGCTACATAAGTGATTGGCGTTTTAAAATCAATTTCTTCTAATTGATGAAACAAAGGTTTTTCGATAAACAGCGGAATGTTTTTTTCTGAAAATTCTTTTATCGTTGAATAATGTTCTGAAGTTGGATTGCTGATGATAATAAAATCCAACTGATTTGGAATTTCATTTTTTGAAGTGATAGAATGTACACCTTTTACTTCTTCAAATTTATCAGCAGACCGCAATGCAAAAATTTCAACAGCCGAATTAATCTGCTGCAAAGCCGCTACGTGTTTCTTTCCTATCGAACCCAAACCGATGATTAGTACTTTCATTTTTCGTAGCTGCAATTTAGCATTTAATATTGGTAATTCAGTTTTCGTTAAACTAAAAAGGTGTTATCAATTTTCAGATAACACCTTTTTAAACTTTTTTTTATTTTAGTATTCTTCGCCACCAGCCGATTCTTCAGTTCCAAATTCATCTTCTCCAAATTCATCTTCATTATCATCTGCCTTTTCATCGTCATCTGTTTCTTCGCCTTCTTCTCCCATTTCATCTGTTTCGCTTGCATCATAAATTTCTTCTGCTTCAAAACCTTCAACATCTTTTCCAATAATAGGTTCGTTGCCATATTGCTTGGGTGCAATGCCTTCCGATTTCGACATTTTTGGGTAAGACTCTTTTTTCAATTCATCTACAACGCCCAATAATTCAATTAAAAATGTCCATTCCATTTCAAAGTCATACACATAAATAAATTTTTCATGTGGGTCATCAATAGCCATAGCCATAGCCATTTTCGACATTTGCTTAGTACCTTCTTTTTTATTTAAGCTTATTTCTTCACCCATTATCCATCTATCATTTGTTTTATAAAATGATGCTTCATGTTTATCATCAAAACCAAATGATTTTAATATAGCAGTATGAAAATCTGAAAATAATTGAGCAGGTTTAATTTCAATATCTCTAAATATGGTATCGTCTTGTTCTAAGGCTACTCTGAATTTAAAAACTGACATGTGTATTAGGTTTTGTGTTTATTATTTGGCAAATATAAAAAAGAATAAAAAATTGAAAACAATATTTGCTAAAAACTTAAATATTCATCAAATAAAATTTGAAGGTAGGATTGCATGTTTTTTTGTTGAATTTTTTGTGTGTTTTGATGAATAGAAACAGACTGAAAAAAAACTTTATTCGAAATTTTATTATAGCTAAATTGTGATGAATCAGTTACAAATCCACCACCTTCGGTAAAACTAAAATAAGCGAAATGGTTAGTGTAGGGGTTTAAAATATTTTTGCTCCAGTTAAAATCTTTCGAAGAAATATTTATTTGATGAAGCACTGTTGCCACAATATCATTTTGCGAACAAACTTGATTAAATGTTTTTCCTTGGTATTCATCTTTTATAGCACCTCCTAAAAATAATAATGGTATATGAAAATGGTGAGCATTAAAAAAATCCCAATTCATGGGCGAATCGTGGCTGTGGTCGGATACTAATACAAAAAGCGTATTGGCATACCACTTAGTTTTTTTTGCTTTTTCAAAAAAATCTTTCAAACATTTATCAGCATAATGAATTGAATTAGCATAGTTGTTTAAATCATTAAATTGCTGAAATTTATTTTGCATAGGTGCATCAAATGGCGAATGAGTGCTAACTGTAAATAAGCCCGAAAAAAATGGAGATGGTGTATGATTTAATTCATTTATCCAAGTGTTAAGCATCAACGAATCATGTATGCCTAAAGCACCCGAAGGTAAATTCACAAAATCTTTCTGCTCTTTTATTACATCAAAATTATTGTAGTATAAATAGCTTTTTATATTGCCGTAAATTAACTGTCCACCAAAATAAAATGATGTATGATAACCAATTTGTTTTAAATTTTTATTGATGCAATGCATCTTAGGATATTTTTCTTCATTGGCAATGATAGATGTGGTGGGTTGTGCAGGGTATGCACTTAATACAGCAGGAATTCCCTGATCGCTTAAAGTACCAGATGCATAACAATTTGAAAACAAAATACCTTCGTTTTTTAATTGTTCAAAATTAGGTGCTACATTTTTTACTCCACCCAAACATTCAATCATATCAGCACTCCAACTTTCTAAAATAATGAAACAGATATTGGGCTTATTATTTTTTAAAACTGCAACTGTAGTATCTTTTTTTATCTGAAATAATTGTTCAACATTTTGCTTGGCTTCGGCATTAGCTAAAAATATATATGGGTTTGTATTTCCATTTTTTTTATTTTCTAAATAGCTATGAATAATTCGCCAGCTTGGGTTTACGGCTGTTTCATTCAAAAAATTATTTTTCGAAAAATAAACTTCGCTTTCATTAATTGGTATTTGTTGAAAGCCACCACGTAAGCCAATTACAATTAAAAATGCACCTACTAATAAAATTAAAAATGAATAGCCTACTTTTTTAAGAGCCGACATCTGTTGTGTTTCATTCGTGTTTTGATGAACTATTTTTTTAGCAACTATAAATTGAAAATAGGTAAGCAATATGATAAAAGAAATACCAATTATCCAATAAAATAAGGCTACTGATTTAAAAACCTCGGATGGATGCTGGGCATGAGAAAATAATTTAAAATGAATTTTAACTCCCATTTCTCTATATACTACCACATCAATTGCCGAAATAAAATTGATTACAATTAAAATAATTAGCAAGTAATATTTTCGGAAAATTATATCCCATTTCCATCGCACATGTACTAAAATTAATCCAACTACTAAAGGTAATGCAATTAGATAGCATGCCGTTGAAATATCTAATGGTAAAGGTTTATAAGCTAATTTTAAAATTTCAAGAAAATTAAAATTGGGAAGATGTTGAGATGCATTAAAGCTTAAAAAAAACAATCGGTTTGCTGCAAATACAAGCAGAAAAAAAAAGAATAGTTGAATTATTTTTTTTATAAATGAATACATAATTAACTGCTATACACTTCAATTAAACCTTCAGGAATGTTAATTTCAATTTCTTTTTTTCGATGATAAATTTTTACAATGCTTTCATCATTACAGGGCATCATTATTTCAAATGATTTATAATCGAACACCAAAATAGTTTGTGATGGCATTTGATATACATCCTTAACCAAGCCTATTTCGCCCAAATTCAAATCTATAATTTTATAGCTAATTACTTTTTCATCCACTATTGTTTCCGATTTTTCTATATCAGTTTCTTTCATCCAAACGGCAATGCCGCTAAGTTTTGCAGCAGCTTCACGGGTTTTTATTTCATCCAATTCAACAATTAAAGTGTGGTTGGTAAAATTTTTTATATTGATAATAATAAATGGCAAAGCCGTTTCGGGGGTTTTGCCAATTAATACTGATTTTAATTTTAATGGTGTAATAGTAGTATCGAAATGCAATTTTATTTCGCCACTAAGTTTATGTGCTGCACCCATTTTACCAGCTTTCACCCATTCAATTTTTTTTGCCATTAGTGGTTATTTATTTTTAAAAATTGAAAAAATAGTTGACCCATAGTTTCGCTTTTTGAAAAAATTAGGGTGATTATCAAAGTTGTGGTTTGGATTATGTTCTAATACAAACCATCCATTTTCATGCAATACATTTGCTTTAAATAATTTATCGGGAATGGTATTTAAAGTAGGCAATGGATATGGTGGCCCAGCAAAAATAAAATCAAATTTTTCGGTAGCTGTTTCTAAATATTTAAAAATATCCATTTTAAAAACCACACATGTTTTTGGCAATTTCAAGATTTCGAAATTTCCTTTTATAAATTGTACTAGCTTGGCATCTATTTCAACCGTGTGCATATAGCTACAACCACGTGAAGCTGTTTCGTAGCTTATGCTGCCAGTACCACCAAATAAATCTAAAAAATGAATTTCTTCAAAATCAAATTCATTAATTAAAATATTAAACAAGCCTTCTTTAGCTATATCTGTGGTTGGTCTTGCCGGCATTTTTTTTGGCGGCGAAAACACTCTTCCTTTAAATTCTCCGCCTACTATTCGCATGCTATTATTCCTGATAAGGTTAAGAACCGGTTAGGTAATAAGGTTTTAAAAACGCCTTGTTGTTTCATTGCTAATCGGCTTATTATTTCTAAATGTTGAAAAAATTTGCTAATCGTAGTATAGTATAATGATTGTTGAACTATTTCGCCACCAACTAGTAATTTGGGTTGTATCATTTTGTGTTGTTGAACAGCTAATTGCAAAAAATACACCATGTCTTCGGGGGTATTAATGGCATAAGTATTTAGCATTTTTACTTTTTTATTTTGCCACAATATTATATTAAATGAATTCGAATTTATATTACATAAAATAGCATCGTCATTTGTTAGCATCAGCTGAACTACTTGATGCATAAGCCCTGTAAGCGAATGTTTTAGTATTATATTACTGCAAAAAGATTGTAAAGCCAAATTTATATTGCTGCTTATTTCATATACTATTTTACCTTCTATACTGTTTATTGTATCAATACTTTGCCAATTATCAGTAGCATGGGGGGGAGCAAAATCTTCGGGTAATAATTGAAAAGGTATGTTTTGAAAGCAAATTGTAAATTTGCTAATAGCCACTTCGTTCAACCAATTTAATTGATTTCTTACGGCTTTAATCATATCCGCATTTAAAAAACTTTCGATTTTATTTAACGAATAATGTTCAAAAAAAATGGGTGCTGCATCATGTTCTAATGCGCCCGATAGATAAAAATTATTACTATCTATTTCGGCAAATAATCGTAAGCCTTTTTTACGTAGCAGCTCCCAATCGGGGGCATAAAACTTTTCGGACAATATGGGGTGTGGTGCTGACATATAATTATTGCAAAGAAAACAAAAATTGAATTAGAATTAATTTTCATTTTAATAAAAGTATATTGTTTGAGGGTTGATATTAACAGAAATCCTATTCTATCTGGAAGTTTTTATTTTATTTAATTAAAATAAATCTATCTTCGCCCTGCATTTTGGTTCTTACTTCTGTTAGTAAAACAGATAATAAGATTAAAAGGGAATCTCGTTAAAATCGAGAACTATTCCCGTAACTGTAAGCTCTTCATCAATTTATTTTAGATGAATAAGTGCATTCTTCAAACCACTGTTTTGTATTTTATAAACGGGAAGGTAGCACAACGAGTAAGTCAGGAGACCTGCCTACATGCAACTATTTTAAGTGCTTCGGGAAAAAGCAGATTGAAATTATGAAGGCAAACTATCCTTTATTTTTTTGAGTACAATTTTCTGTAGGCATTTTTTAAATGAAATAAAAAATGTTGCGAATAGCTTATCTAATATTGATTGTATCAATTGCCATGTTGGCAACCAATCGGCTATTGGCTCAATCTAATTTTAACGATTCTGTTTTTAAATTAAAGCAAGTAAATATTGTATCAAACCGTGGAAACATTTTTTCGGCTGGTTCGAAAAAATATATGATGGATAGTGTTCAAACCAATTCACATAGTCATCAAAGTGTAGCCGATTTGCTAACCGATGAAAGTTCGCTTTTTATTAAATCTTATGGACAAGGTTCTTTAGCTACCAGCTCTTTTAGAGGCGGCAGCGCTAATCATACAGCCATACTTTGGAATGGATTTAATATTAGCAGCCCTATGAATGGGCAATTAGATTTATCATTAGTGCCTGTAAATTTGGCCGATGAAATATCGATACAATATGGTGGTAGTAGTGCTTTGTGGGGTAGTGGTGCTGTAAGCGGTACTATTCATATAAACAATACTGCAAAATTTAATCAAGGGTTTTCGGGTAGTATAAATTTATCGGGTGGTAGTTTTGCAACTTATCATCAGCAAGCATCTTTAACATACAGTAAAAAAAGATTTGTATCTGTTATTAAATTATTTAACGCATCGGCAAAAAATAATTTTGAATACAATAATATATTCTCTGCCGATAATAATAAGATTATACAAACCAATGCCGAGTTAAAAAACAAAGGCATTTTATCCGAAAACTATTTTTTAATTAATGATAAACAGCGCATTAATTTATTGTGTTGGTATCAACATACGGATAGAAACATTCCGCCAACAATGCTTCAGGCAAGCAATAACTCGGCACAAACAGATAAGCATTATCGAATTACTTCGGAATGGAAATATGATAACAGCCGAACTACAAATTTTGTAAGAGCTGCCTATTTTAACGAAGCCTTAATTTATAAAGATAGAACCTATAACTATGCCGATTCGAGCCGCTGGCAAACATTTATAGCCGAAGCCGAATCGAAAATAAAACTAAACCATCAGCATTTAATTAATATAGGTATTAATAATACTTATGTGGCTGCATTGGCTACTACAGGTTATACAGCTATTAAAAATAATAATAGATTGGCTGCTTTTGCTTCGTATTTATATACTACCAGAAATGATAAACTGAAATTAAATATTTCGATACGTGAAGAATTATCAAATCATAAAATAGTGCCGTTTACTTATACTTTGGGTGGCGATTATGAACTTACAAAATGGTTGAGCGCAAAAGGCAATATTTCAAAAGTGTATCGCATACCTACTATGAATGATTTGTATTGGCATCCAGGCGGAAACCCCAATTTGATTGCTGAAAGCGGCTTTTCGGAAGAAATAGGATTGAAGATAGTAGCAAAACACAAACTATTTGTATTCATTACCCAGCCTACTATTTTTACTAAACAAATTGATAATTGGATTATTTGGTTGCCAAGTATTAGCTATTGGACACCGCAAAACTTAATGAATGTGTGGAGTAGGGGAATGGAAACTAATTCAACATTAGCTATTCCTATTAAAAAGATAAAGCTTAGTTTTTCGGTACTTACTAATTATGTGGTATCTACCAACCAAACAGCTAAAAGCCTTAATGATGCTGCTATTGATAAGCAGTTAATTTATGTGCCGATGTATAGTGGCAATGCAAAAATGAAGTTGGATTATAAAAATGTTTCTGTTTTTTATCGTCATAATTATGTGGGCTATCGATATACAAGCACCGATAATACTGAATATTTAAAGCCTTATCAATTGGGTGCTATATACTGTTCGTATAAAATTAATTTTAATAAAACATGCGTTGATATGTTTATTGAAGTTAATAATATTTGGAATGAAAGCTACCAAGCTATTTTAAACAGAGCCATGCCAGCAAGAAATTTTAATGCTGGATTTTCTTTTCAATTCAATCAAACAAATAAATATAAATAATAAAATCAAACAAAAACAATGAAACAACAATTACAAAAAGTGTTTTTAGTAGCTGCTTTAGTGGCAGTGTCTTTAGTAGCTGCAAAAGCTCAAACGGTAGCAACATTCGAAGCTTTAACTATTCCAACCGATTCATTTTGGAATGGTAAGGCAGCACAACATGATGATACTACATTTACAAACGGAAATATTATGTGTGCTACAACCTATAACCATAGCTTTAGTTATTGGGCGGCTGGTTGGGCTATTAGTAGTAAAAAAGATAGTACCACAGTGGGTTATACAAATTTATATGCAGCCATGCCAGCCAAGGGATATAATGGTTCGGCTAATTATATTGTAGGCTCGTTTGATGTATTTGGTGGTAAAAATGTAACCATGAAATTAACGGGTGCGGCAGCGGGCAAAGCCGTTAAAGGTTTTTATGTAACCAATGGAACATTTGCTACTATGAGCATGCGCCATGGCGATTTGTATGCTAAAAAATTTGGCGATACTACTGGCACTCATTCGGGCTTGGCACAAGGTTCACAACCCGATTGGTTTAAACTTACTGTTCGTAAATATTTGGGTGGTGTATTAACTAATGATAGTGTTGAGTTTTATTTAGCCGATTTTAGATTTGCCAACAATGCACAAGATTATATTGTAACTAATTGGCAATGGGTAGATTTAACGGCATTAGGCAATGTAGATAGTTTGGCTTTTCATCTTTCATCAAGCGATAATACAAGCGGCTTTATGAATACACCTGCTTATTTTTGTATTGATAATTTTACCACTGCCGATGTAGCTGCTACGGGTATTAATAATGTAGCAATTGAAAATACTTTGCAGGTTTATCCTAATCCTTGTACTGATAAGTTATTAGTTATTGGTTACTCGTTTATTGAAAATACAATTGAAATAAAAGACATTTTAGGAAGAACTTGCATTTCAATCGTAAATCAAATCCCGAATCAAATCGGGACTGAAATCATAAATATTGAATCCTTACCAAGCGGTATATACTTTATTAAAGCTACTGATACACAAGGTAATAGCAGCACCACTAAATTTGTGAAACAATAATTTGATGATGATAAAAAATGTAATAGCATTAATATTGGTGTTGCAATGTATAGCAAGTAGTGCTCAATTTGCGCCAGCAGTGGGGCATTTGGGCACTACGGCTATTTATAAAGATAGCTCCATCTTTATAGGCTGGGCTACAGGATGCCATATTAAAAGAGGTTATCAAGATATATCCGACTCTACTATTGGATTGGCAAACTATGGCGATAGCACAAATGCATTGGGCAAAGCAGGCACTAATGGTTTTGTAAGCTTGGGCGATGGTGGCGAAGCCATTGTTACCTTTGCACACCCCGTGTTTGATGCCGCTGGATGGGATTTTGCCATTTTCGAAAATAGTTTTTTAGATACTTTTTTAGAATTGGGCTTTGTTGAAGTAAGTAGCGATGGCATTAATTACTTTCGATTTAAAGCCACATCCAATACCCAAGATACCATACAGATAGGCGGCTTTGGGTATATACAACCCACCCATGTAAACAATTTGGCAGGTAAATACAGAGCTAATTATGGTACACCATTCGATTTAAAAGAATTAGATTCTATTGTAGGATTAAATATTGATTCTATTACCCATATAAAAATAATTGATGTGGTAGGATGCATTCAAAACAAATATGCCACCTATGATATAAATGGCAATAAAATAAACGACCCTTGGAAAACTCCATTTCCATCCAGCGGTTTCGATTTAGATGCCGTAGGATTGATACATACACAGCCCAGCTTGGGTATAATAGATAATGAGGGCATTGATAGAAATTTAAAAATATATCCAAACCCAGCCCATGAATGGTTAACGATTAATGATAAATGGTTAATAGAAAAAACAATAGAAATAACAGATGTGTTGGGTCGTGTTATGGTGAGCTTGTCGAACCATATCAATCAACAAATCAAAAACTCATCCACTCAACAAATTCAAATTGATGTGTCGGGTTTACCCAATGGCATATATTTTATAAAAGCCACCCAAGTAAATGGTAATGTGATGAATGGAAAATTTGTGAAAGAGTAAAACGAATTTGCAAAATGGTATCCACATTCCATTTTCTAATTTATTGCACTCGTTGGTAATGTTGTTTTCAATTTGCAATGCAACCAATTCATTAAATATTGCGTCAAACTATCAAATAGTTTTTACACAAATTGTAAGGCAAAAATAATTTGTTAGTAAATTTTATGAAAAAATAATTCATCTATCCTTGCGTTATTCAATCCTAAAACTATTTTTGTGTTTCGAATAAAAATCAATTTAATTAATAAACAAAACGTTCAATTTTAAAAACTAAAATCAAAAGTATCATGGCAGAAAACAAATCAACCAGCACACCAGCAGCAGCTTCAGGAAAAAACATGAGTTCTATGTTAGCAATGATTGTAATTCCTTTATCATTTGTAGTAGCATTTTGTCTTTGGAAATTTATGATGGGTAATGGTGCAAACTTTGAAGGTGGCAACAACGAGTTAGCGCCATTAAAAGGAAATTTTTTAGGAATAGTTTATAAAGGTGGTATTGTAGTACCCTTCTTAATCACATTCTTAATTACAGTATTAACTTTTACAATCGAGCGTTTGCTTACAATTATGAAAGCAAAAGGAAGCGGCAGTGTTTCATCTTTTGTTCGCGATATTAAATACAGTTTAGAAACAGGAAACCTTGCAGCCGCTAAAGCCGCTTGCGACAAACAAAAAGGTTCGGTAGCTAATGTAGTAAAATCAGCATTAGATAAATATGGCGAAATGTTGAATGAAACACATTTAACTCGTGATCAAAAAGTGATTGCCATTCAAAAAGAAGTAGAAGAAGCTACATCTTTAGAAATGCCAATGTTAGAAAAGAATTTAACCATCATAGCTACTATCGCATCTATTGCCACTTTGGGCGGTTTGTTCGGTACAGTATTAGGTATGATTCGTTCATTCCAAGCCATGTCGGCTGCTGGTGCACCCGATGCATCTGCATTATCTACAGGTATCTCGGAAGCATTAATTAATACTGCTTTAGGTATTGGTACATCAGCTATTTCTATCATTATGTACAACTATTTTACATCAGCCATTGATGAATTAAGTTATGGTATTGAAGAAGCAGGTTTTACAATTACACAAACTTTTGCTTCAAAAAGCAACTAATTAATTAGTTGCACAAAAAAGGTTATTATTTTTTGTGGAAATGATTTTTTTAATCATCTCTAATCTTAAAATAGCTAACCATTTAATCAATTACAAATAACTAATTTTATAAAATGGGAAAAATAAAAATAAAGCGTAAAAGTACAACATTAGACATGACCGCAATGTGCGATGTGGCTTTCTTGTTGCTTACTTTTTTTATGCTTACCACACAGTTTCGTCCACCAGAACCACTAACCGTAGATTTTCCATCATCAATAGTAAGTATTCCAATTCCGAATAAAGATTTGGCAGTAATTACCATTGGTAAAGATGGCAGAGTATTTTTGGATGTAGACCAACAGCAAGTTCGTGTACAAGCCTTAAACTTAATGGCTGAAAAATATAATATTAAGTTTTCGAAAGAAGAACAAGTTGTGTTTTCAAACCTAGGACCATTTGGTGCACCCATGGGCAATTTTCAACAATTATTAAGCGCAACTCCCGAAACCCGTGATGCATTAGCATCTAAGATGCCAGGCATTGGGCTTGATACAAGTGAAAATTATACCAAATGCGAATTAATGGATTGGGTATTAACCTTGCGCCGAGTAAAACAAAGCAATGGTGGCTCGTTAAAAGTAGCCATTAAAGGCGATATGAAAACGCAATATCCAGCCGTTAAAACTGTAATGAATATACTGCAAAAACAGAATGTAAACCAATTTAGTTTAATTACCAATTTAGAGGCAAATCCTTTAACTAAAAAATAAAATTATGGCAGAAGTAAATACAGGGGGAGGAAAGAAAAGTTCCCCACGGGTTGATATGACTCCAATGGTTGATTTAGGATTTTTGTTAGTTACCTTTTTTATGGTTACCACCACTTTTAGTAAGCCAATGGTAATGGAATTGGGTATGCCCGACAAAAACAATCCACCTGGTGAAAACATTAAGATAAAAGAATCGAGAGCTATTACTTTAATATTAGGAAGCGATAATCGTGTGTTTTATTATTTAGGAACGGGCGAACATCCAGAAGATACAAAAATTGAAGTTGGCTATTTTAACGATGGTAAAAAAAGTATTCGTCAGGCTATTTTAAGAAGAAAAGAAGAAGTAGCTGCCAACCCAAATCTTTCTGCTAAAGAACGAGCTGATGGAGCTGTGGTTTTAATAAAACCTGATGAAAAAAGTAATTACAAAAATGTAGTAGATATTTTAGATGAAATGAAAATTTGCGACATTAAAGTATATGCTATCGTTGATATATCTAAACCAGAAAAAGAAATGATTCAAAATGTAGCTGTTGAATAATAGCTGTATTTAATTTTCAATAAAATCAAATTCAAAAACATGGATTTAAACAAAATAAAAAATGCTGATTTAAATGATATTGTGTTCGATGGTCGCAATAAAATTTATGGTGCATATTTCTTACGTCGAGTGTATGATAAGCACGTTGCTCGTGGCTTTATCATTTCATTTATTACGTTTGCATTATGCTTGGCTGGGCCAGTAATTTGGAAAAAAATATTTAAAGATGCCCCAATTGAAAAGCAAAAAGTAAGCTTGGTTGATTTGGCTAATATTAAACCACCGCCGCCAGTTGATCCTAAAACACCACCGCCACCGCCTCCTCCTCCGCCGCCGCCTTTAAAAGCGACTATAAAATTTACACCTCCTGTAATTAAAAAGGATGAGGAAGTGCATGAAGATCCACCTAAACAAGAGGAAATTCAGAAAGTGGTAATTAGCGATAAAACGCAAGAAGGTAATAAAGATGGTGTTGATCAATTAGAAGTTGACCCAGGTATTGGTAAAGAAGTAGATGCAAAGCCTACCATTTTTACATTTGTTGAGCAAATGCCATCGTATCCTGGCGGTGAAGATGCAATGTCGGAATTTTTAGGCGCTAACATTAAGTATCCTGCCAGAGCAAGAGAAAATCAAACTGAAGGTAAAGTAGTATTAACATTTGTAGTTAACGAAACAGGTGCAATTGGTGATATTAGAATACTAAGAGATATTGGTGATGGTTGTGGTCAGGCAGCTGTTGATGCAGTAAAGAAAATGAAAAATTGGATACCAGGTAAACAAAATGGTAAGCCAGTTCAAGTTCAGTTTACTTTGCCTGTTCAAATGTCATTACAATAAAATTATAAATAGTTAGATTATTAAAAAGGTTGGGTTAGCAATAAGCCAGCCTTTTTTATTTATAAAGCCTTATCAGCGCAGCAACTACTGGCAAAGGCTTCGGGTTTTGCCTTGAAAATAAACCCCATTCCTAAGATATACCCCATAGCCTCTTTTAAAGCAACATTGCTGTTAAAATTAGGTTGGGTATTGATGTCTGCATGAACTTCCATTTCTATTTTATATTCTTCAAATAATGAGCAAAGTTCGTATGCTACTTCAATTGATTTACTTACTTCCATTAGCATTCGTTCTTTTAAAGAAAATTTTTGGTTGCTCGAAAAATTATTGATAAACATAAAGCCTCCGCATTTCTCTCTAAGAAAAACAATTACAGTAGCAAATTCAGTAATAGAGCCTTTTATTTGCGAATCTGTACCAATACAAACTTTCAGTTTTCTGTTCTGTAATTTTTCTTTTTCTAAAGTAATTTTTACTGAATTTTTCAAATCAGATTCAATAGGTTCTCCATTTAATTTGTGCCAATTCATAGCAATAAAATTTAATTAATTGAAAGGTAACCAGGTTAGTATGATTGAACCAAAAATGTTGTACACTTATATATTAAATTTAGATTTGTTTTTTTAGATAATAAATCTATCTTTGCACTCCAATTAAAAAAATAATTCAAAGCAAAATGAAGCAGAACATTCACCCTACTACTTATAGAAAGGTTGTATTTAAAGACATGTCGAACGAATATATGTTCTTAAGTGGCTCTTGTGCCGCATCTAAAGAAACTATTAAATGGGAAGATGGTAATGAATATCCAGTTATCAAATTGGAGATTTCACATACAAGTCATCCTTATTTCACAGGCAAAATGAAATTTATTGATACGGCAGGTCGTATTGATAAATTTAAAAAGAAATACGCAGCAAAGGCAAAATAATTTTGCTAACATTGTATTTAAAGCTGTTTCAAATAATTTTATTTGAAACAGCTTTTTTTATTTTATAAATCATTGTTCAATGAAATAATATTTTTCTAAATTGCAATTCAATTTAATTCTTTAAAATGCGAACATTAAAAGTAGTTGTACAAATTTTTATACTTATTGTTTTATTCAGCATTAGTTCACATGCTCAAGATTCGCTTTTTCTTGAGCGACAAATGTTGAACGAAACTACAAATCTACCTAACGAAAACATTGATGTATCAAAGATTGGCAGTTTTACAATCAATTTTTTTAACTTAAATAATAGAAGAAATATCGTTGCTAATAAATTGGGCAATCAAAAGTTAACAGCTCACAGCGCTAATAATATAGCTATTTATTATTTTCAACAAAGCGATTTTAAAAATGCTGAAATATATTTTGAACAAGCTATGCAAGCACAAAATATGTTGGGCAATCCTAAGGCATTATCTATTCTTACAGCAAGATTGGCTTATGTATTTGATAGAGCAGGCAATGATGATAGAGCATTAGAATTATATAAACAATCATTGAAAAATTTTCAGCAATTGAAGTTGGATAAACAATTGGCAGAAGTAAATTATTTGATAAGTAAATTGTATGTAAAAATTAATAAGGCTGATGAAGCCGAACAGTTTTTGAAATCGGGTATTGATGCTAGTCAAGCAGCAAATACTAAGGCTTTGGGTAATAAAATGAGTAATTTATTACAATCAATCGATCAAAGTAAAAAGGAACGCAATACAAGATTGTTGCAATTGTTAGCCATTGAAAATGGTGGATTTAATGGAATGAGCAATGTGCAAAAAGGAAAAGTGTGTAAAGAAATTGGGTTTAATTATTGGGGTGGAAGTGAATTTGAAAAAGCAAATAATTATTTTAATAAAAGTGCTGGTTTTTTTGCAAGTAGTGGCGAAATGCCCGAAAATGAAGAGTTTGCAGCCGATATGGTTTCGCAAGCAGGTTTTTTTAAGCCAATTGATGCAGGTACAATGAAAGATGCAAGCGAACGGTATGACCAAATTAGGGATAGTTTATTAAAGCGAATGGTAACCAATAAACGAGATAAAAGTCAATTAGATAAAGCCTTTTCAACTGCTTATGCCAACTTGAGTCAAGATGAAATTAGAAAATTAAATTTGTCTACCGATGATTTAATTAAACGATTAATCATTGAAAAAGATTCTTTATCAAAGGCTGAATTGAATTATAATGATGATGAAATTATAGCTAAGGAAAATTTGATTAAACAGTTGATGAAAGAAAAAGAATTGCAGGCTTTAGCCATGAAAGCAAAAGAGTTGGAATTGGAAAAAGGCAGATACTTTAAATATTGGGCAATGGCTGGGGCAGCGGTTTTGCTGCTCATTGCCATTTTTATTTTTATTATTTATAGGAATAATCAACGAGCTTTGGTAAAAACAAAAAAGGCTTATAAAGAATTGAATGAAACGCATTTAAAATTAAAAAACACACAAGAGCAATTAGTACAATCAGAAAAAATGGCTGGGCTTGGGCAGCTTACTGCTGGCGTTGCACACGAAATAAATAACCCGATAAATTTTGTAAGCAGCAGCATTGGTTCATTAAAACGTGATGTGGATGATTTGAAATTATTATTGAAAACATATCAAGACAAACCCAATGAGGCTGATGCTTTGGCGAAACAGTTGGATATTGATTACACCGTAAAAGAAATTGATGAATTGATGTTGGGCATTACTGAAGGCGCCAACAGAACATCAGAAATTGTTAAGGGTTTACGCAATTTTAGCCGTACCGATGAAGCAGAAAAAAAGAATGCCAACATCAACGAATGTTTGGATTCAACAATTATGATTTTGCAAACAAAATTGAAAGATAAAAATATTGACTTGAAAAAACAATTTGCTCAACTGCCTGATATTGCTTGCTATCCGGGTCAATTGAATCAAGTGTTTATGAATATTATTTCGAACGCTGCCGATGCGATTGACGGAAATAATGGCGAAATAAATATTGCTACAAAAAAAGAAAACAACAATATTATTGTTTCAATAAAAGATAATGGCAAAGGCATGACGGATGAAGTGAAGAAAAAAATATTCGACCCGTTCTTCACAACAAAAGATGTAGGAAGTGGCACAGGCTTGGGTTTGAGCATTGCTTATGGTATCATGGAAAAGCACAACGCCAAAATTGAAGTGCAAAGTGAAGTGGGTAAGGGCAGTGATTTTTTAATTACGTTGCCAATTGTTTAAAATCAGTTAAGCAGTTTTTTTGTTTGATAAGATTACTAATGAATTAAAGTTTTCCATTCAGATTTTTTTATATTGTGCCATCTAAAAACCACTCAACCACATGCGTAAATTCAAATTTCCTGATTACACCAAAGTAATCATTTTCCTTACTGTAATGAATCTTATCATCATGACCATTCGCAATTGGTATGTTGATAATGCCGTGTTTAATTTTTTATGGCGAAATTTATGGTCGAGCTTCTGTCCATTGCTGGTAGCCACTTTGCTGCTCATCTTCAACGAAAAAATAAATAAATTTTTCTTTTGGATTGGATGCTTTGTGTGGCTCATTTTTTACCCTAATGCACCTTACATGATTAGTGATTTAATTCACAACGATTTAGACCCTTCAAAAATTCCGAATCAAGTAATTTATGATACCATCATCATTTTTTCGATAGCCATGTTGTCGCTTTTTTATGGTTTCATTTCGATGAAAATTATTTTCAACCTCATCTTTAATCGCTACAATAAAATGATTGCAAATGGTGCGGTTGCTGTTACATTAATTTTGAGCAGCGTAGGTTTTTATATGGGCAGATTATTGGCTTCGGGCATACCTTATGGCAACGGATTATTGTATTCGTGGGAATTATTTATTCATCCAATTGTGGTGTTGAAAGTGGTTTGGCATGCGTTGTTTCCTATTGGGCAACACATACCCGATTACTTACTGATGCTGCTTTTCGGCATTGTGCAATACATGGTAATGATGATGATAAAAGATGTGGGCGATGTGCAACGAGTGGAAGTAAGCGACACTTCGGCAACTTAATTTTTTCAAAAAAATAATTCAAAAAAAAACTAAAAATCATGACCGATTTAAAAAAAGTAACCTACTTATCTGGATCAATTTTAGCCATTGTTTTTTTACCGTGGTTAGGTTCTTACATCAACTTTGGTGGCGTATTTCCACCACACTTTTTCGATTACCCCATGTTAGCACCGATGAGCAAATCAGGGTTTAGTTGGAAAGTATTTATTGTCTGCGTCATCTTATTTATTGGCGTCATCACGTTGTATGTTTTCCCAAGTTTGTTTGGTTTCAAACAACAACCAATTGAGCCACGGAAGCCAGTTGTGAAAGTAAAATTACCAATATGGTTTTGGATTGGATTATTTTTTTGGGGCAGTGCTTTGTTGCTTTTATGGACAAAAGCAACCGCACCAAAATGGTATTTGCATTGGAGCGATATGCCATTGTTTTGGGGCTTTGTGTTGATGTTGGATGGATGGGTTTATGTTCGCAATGGCGGTAAATCTTTAATCAGAAATGTGCCGCAAGAAATTGTAGCCATCGGCATTGTATCAGCAGGCGGATGGATGCTATTCGAATATTTAAACTTCTTCGTTCACTTCGATTGGTACTATCCATTTGGCAATATTATTTCGCAAGAACAATTTTTATTGTACGCCATTTTAATCTCATCAGGCTTGCTCACAGTGGCTTTCGAGTGGTATAGTTTGTTTCAAACATTTCCAATTTTTCAAAACAGATTTTCAAACGGTGTAAAAATTATTGTGCCTGAAAAATGGAAAAACTATTTGATTTATCTCTCACTTTTTTTCTTGATTGCAGCAGGAATTTTTCCAAATATTTTCTTTTGGTCATTGTGGATTGCACCAGCTTTGTTGTTGGCTTTGGTGATTGATAAATGTGGTGTTTGGTCGCCGTTAAGAGCCATTGGGCAAGGCAATTGGAATCCTGTTTTAGTTTTTGCACTCACTTATTTTTGTGCAGGATTGGTATTGGAATGTCAAAATTATTTTAGTGCCATTCATGCCGCTGATAGAACAATAACTTTTACCGCAGCACCAGCTTTTTGGCAATACGATTTGCCTTACATCAACGATTTTCATTTGTTCGAAATGCCAGTAGTTGGCTTTATGGGCTACCTGCCATTTAGCGGTTATTGCTGGCTTTGGTGGATTGCTTGCGCTACTATCATGGGCATCGATTCTAAATTTTTTAAAGAAGAACCGATGGAGCCGAATTATGTGAAGTGATATCAATTTTAAAATCTTTAATTTTTATAAAATAAAATAGCATGCTTACAAAAGGATTGGTAAAAAAAACAATAGATAAACTGCCGCTTTCATTCACTTTAGATGAATTGATTGATGAATTGATTTTTGTTGAAAAAGTCGAAAATGGAATTGCTCAATCAGAAAATAATCAAACCAATAGCAAACAAGAAGCGAAAGCAAAATTGAAAAAATGGTTGAAGTAAAAGTAACTGATGCAGCCATTGATGATTTGCATACAATTGCCGAATACATTGCAAAAAATTCAGTTCGCTATGCTCAAATTACTGTAAATACATTGTTTGAAAGTGTATTCATTTTAGAAGAATTACCTTATGCAGGGAAGGTTGTAAAGGAGTTTAACAAACCGTCAATTCGTGAATTGGTAAGAGAGAATTACAGAATTGTTTATCGAATAGTAAACGAACATAGAATTGATATTCTTACTTTTCATCACAGCAAATGAAGTTTGAAACGAAATGTTGCAGTTAAAAATTTAAAGAAGAAAAAATAACTTTTCAATACTTACAATAATGAAAAAACTGATTTTAGTTTTTATTTTTTTATCAACGATTTTAAGTGCCCAAGCCCAAAATATTTTGTGGGATGGCACACATCAAAATATCACTATTGGCAATCAACTTTCAACATTAGAAGATGCCAAAGGCAGCTTCAGCATTGAACAAATTGCCAGTGATTCTTTTCAGAAAAAATTTACGCCATCCGAAAAAATTATCTTAAATTTTGGTTTTACTGAATCGTATTATTGGTTGCGATTCACACTCGATAATTCTATCAACGATGATTTGTATTTAGAAATTGCACATGCTTTTTTGCCCGTTACCGAATTGTATTTTACTGATTCAACAGGCAAATTTGTGAAGATGGAAGCAGGCTATAAAATTCCTGTTCATCAAAAAATTATCAAAAGTCATTTTCAAGTTTTTCCGTTGCCAATGGGCAAACATACTTTTTATGTAAAATTGTTGAGTAACTCACATCCCTTGCCAGTAAAGATTTTCAAGAAAGATGCACACGAAATAAAAGCCGATAATCAGCAAATGGTGTATGGATTTTACATGGGTTTTATGCTGTTTGTAATTTTGAGCAATCTGTTTTTCTTCTTCTCCTTGCGTAACCGATTGTATTTATTTTATGCCTTGGTAGTTTGCATTTATGCCTCGTATGCCGCCATGGTTATGGATGGATTCGTAGTTTATTTTTTTCCTCATGTTGATATGATGTTTTGGTATGTAGTTATTCCAACCATTGGTGTACCGATTCAAACCATTTATTGTTTGTGGTTTTTAGAAGTAAAAAATGCGTTGCCAAAATTGTATAAAACTGTTGTTGGCATCACCATTTATTTTATCGCTTATGCCCTGATTCGATTTTTCTGTCCGCTAAAAGTTACGTTGGCAATTAATACCGTAAACGCTTTACTGTCGTACTTTTTAATGGGTTATGTGGGTTATAAAATTGGTAAAAAAGGAAACCGATTGGGCTATTATTTTGCATGGGCTTACTTCATTTATTTTTTGTTGGTGCTTACCGAAGCTACTTACATTCAAACTGGCAAACCTGCGTACTTCATAGGTTTGAGCCATGTTGGGTTAGCAACATTGATTGAAGCATTCATTTTCACTTTCTTAATTTCAAAACGATTTGAGTGGGAAAAAGAAGAATTGGAACGAATGAAATTGGAAGCCACCGAAAAATTGTTAGAATCAACGATGGAAAACGAAAGAATTGTGAAAGAACAAAATGTAATTTTGGAAACAAAAGTGAGCGAACGAACATCAGAATTAAACAACACTTTGGAAGATTTAAAACACACCCAAAGTCAATTAATTCAAAATGAAAAATTGGCATCGCTTGGGCAATTAACGGCAGGCATTGCGCATGAAATTAATAATCCAATCAATTTTGTGAGCAGCAATATTTCGCCACTAAAACGTGATTTTGCTGATTTAGAAATAATCTACAAACGCTATAAGGAATCGGGCATAGCGCCTAATGATAAGGTGTTGGAAAAGATGATTGCCGACATGGATATTGATTACACTTTTACCGAAATAAAAGATTTATTAAAAGGCATTGAAGAAGGTGCAAAACGAACGGCTGATATTGTTAGAGGTTTGAAAACTTTTTCACGAACGGACGAACAAAAAAAATCGGAGTATGAAATTACAGAAGGTTTAGAAGGCACATTATTATTGCTCAATTCAAAAATTATTACGAAAGAAATTTCGATTGAAAAAAAATATGAGCAGTTGCCTTTGGTAAAATGTTTTGCTGGAAAAATCAATCAAGTGTTTATGAATATTATTGCCAACGCCATTGATGCATCCAATGAAAAAGGAAAAATCAGTATCAAAACTTGGTGTGAAAATGACAAAGCATTTATTTCCATTGCTGATAATGGACAAGGCATGAC
Source organism: Bacteroidota bacterium (assembly GCA_046051225.1). Lineage (GTDB taxonomy): Bacteria > Bacteroidota > Bacteroidia > Chitinophagales > CAIODY01 > CAIODY01. The sequence continues at coordinate 185,142 of JBJOOR010000005.1, forward strand.
GGATGAAATTAAATCAAAAATCTTCGACCCATTTTTTACCACAAAAGATGTTGGAAGTGGAACTGGCTTAGGTTTGAGCATTACTTATGGCATCATCGAAAGTCATAACGGGAAAATAGAAGTGAACAGCGAAGTGGGAAAAGGAACTACTTTTACAATATCATTACCCATCAACTAAAATAAAAAATCACAAAAAATGTTAGACACAAAAAACTACAACATTCTTTACGTTGACGATGAGCAACACAATTTGAATTCTTTCAAAGCCGCTTTCCGCAGGCATTACAACATTTTTACAGCCAACAGCGCAAAAGAAGGAATTGAAATAATGAATACCAATTCTATTCATTTAATCATTACCGACCAACGCATGCCTGAAATGACTGGTGTTGAATTTTTGGAAAAAACAGTTGGATTGTATCCTGAATCGGTGCGAATGATTCTCACAGGATTTAGCGATGTGGAAGATATTATCAGAGCGATTAACACAGGCAGAATTTATCGCTACATCACCAAACCTTGGCAGGAACAGGAGTTGAAGATGACGATTGATTTGGCATTGGAAAGTTTGGATTTGAAAATCAGAAACACACAATTACAAAAAGAGGCGTTGGATAATCAATTGTCCATCGAATCGGCAAAATTCAAAGACCAGTTTTTAGCCAACATGAGTCATGAAATTCGTACGCCGATGAATGCCATTGTGGGCATGACGAGATTGATGTTGAAACGCAATCAGGATGATGACAACATGAAATATTTAAATGCGATTCAACAAGCTGGAAATAATTTGTTGGTGATTGTAAATGACATTTTAGATGTATCGAAAATTGAAGCTGGAAAAATGGAGATTGAACAAATTCCATTTTCGCTGAAACACTTGTTGGATGGGGTTTTGAATACGTTACAATTTAAAGCCGAAGAAAAAAATCTACCACTAATTTTTGCAGTAGAAAAAGATTTAGCTGATAATATCATTGGCGACCCAACTCGATTAACACAAGTGTTGATTAACTTGATTGGTAATGCGATTAAGTTTACCGAAAAAGGAAGTGTAACGCTGAATGTACATAGCTTTAGCAGCACCAACGAACAAAAAATGGAGCCACATAAATTTATTCAGTTTGATGTGGTTGATACTGGGATTGGTATTGCCGAAGATAAATTGGATAAAGTTTTTGAAAGTTTTTCACAGGCTGGAAGTGATACCAGTCGTAAGTTTGGCGGCACAGGCTTGGGTTTAACTATTTCAAAACAGTTGAGCGAAATGATGGGTGGCGGCATTGGTGTACATAGCACTTATGGCAATGGAACAACTTTTTGGTTTACCATTCCATGCCGAACAGCTGATGCAGCATCGGTTTCAGCCGAAGAAGCAGCGGCGAATGATTTTTTAGATTTAGCAAAAAAATTGGATGGCGTAAAAATTTTGTTGACAGAAGATGATGGTTTCAATCAAATTGTGGCAATTGATTCTTTACAATCTATGATTCCGAATGTGAATGTAGAAGTGGCTGAAAATGGAAAAATTGCAGTTGAAAAAGTTTTACAAAATCATTACGATATTATTTTGATGGATTTGCAAATGCCCGAAATGAACGGCTATCAAGCCACTGAAGCGATTCGTAAAACTGGCAATGCGATAAAAATTATCGCCATGACGGCTGATGCTTTAAAAACCGACACGGATAAATGTTTTGCCATTGGCATGAATGATTACATCAGCAAACCTTTTGAAGAAGAAGATTTGATTCGGAAAATTTATAAGCAAGTGAAACACTAAAGGTTATTTGTGATTGGCTGATTGTTATTAATAAATCACAAAACGTCAATCACTGATTAATTTTGAAGATACAATTACAAATAATTTAATAACGATAAACCCAGCAATTTGGAAATGGTAACTAACTTAGATTTTTTAACAACTTTTACAAAAGGCGATAAAGCAAAAATGAAAAAATACATTGAGATGTATTTAGATACTGCAAAACAAAAAATGGAAGTGATGAAAAGTGCATTACAAACCAAAGAATATGAAACGCTAAAAGTGGCTGCACACACCATGAAATCGCAAGCAAGGTATATGGGCATAACCGCTGTGGAGGCTGATATTGTAAGCCTTGAACACACTTGTACCGAACAAAATAACTTAGACCAATTACCTATGTTGGTTGAAAAAGTAAATCATGTTTTGTCGCAATCAATTACCGAACTTTCTGAAAAAATAAATTCACTTTAAAAACTAAATTTTACTTTTGAATTTCGATTCAATTAATTTAAAAACATACAATATTAATTATGGCAAAACAAGAACGCATTATTTTTTTAGTTGATGATGATAATATGCAGTTGCAGATGATAAAAGATTATTTGGACGAACGCTTCGAAATGAAACTTTATCAATATTCAACAGGTGAAGAAGCATTAGCTAATATGAATCTAAATCCTGAAATTGTAATATTAGATTACCATTTAATGAGTGTAAATAAATCTGCCGAAAATGGAATTGAAATTTTGAAAAAAATGAAAGAAGCTTGCCCAACAGCACAAGTAATCATGCTTTCGGGGCAAGATAAAATTTCGGTGGCGGTTGAATGTATGAAACATGGCGCTTATGATTATGTAGTAAAAAGCGAAAGTGCTTTTATGCGTATCGAAAATATTTTTAATAATATCGGCGAACACATGAAAACAATGCATCAATTAAAAATCTATAAACTAGGATTCAGAATTTTAATAGGTGCAATTATCATTATTTCCATTTTAGCTTTTGTTGCTGTAAAAATGGGTTGGGCTTCGGCTCACATGGGTGGGTTTGATTAATTAAAAAAGCCGATTCAATTAAATCGGCTTTTTTTTATTTCTATAATTTATAATTGTTGGCTTTCATCCATTCATCATTATAAAATTTACTTAAATATTTTGCACCATTATCAGGTATTACTGTAACGATTACGGCAGGTTCGGTTAATTTTGAAGCTAGTTGCAAAGCCGCCCAAACATTTGCTCCACCTGTGCCACCGCCAATGATACCTTCTTCTCTTGCCAGCATTCGAGCTGTAGTAAATGCATTATCGTCATTGAATTGAATCATATCATCAACCAAAGAAAAATCCATTGCTTTATTAATATGGTCTTCGCCAACACCTTCTACTTGATAGCTGCAACTTCCATCATGACGTATTTCGCCAGTTTTAAAATAGTCGTAATAAATAGAACCAAATGGATCAGCCATAAAAGAAAAAACCTTCGGATTTTTTTCTTTTAAATATTTACTAATACCACTAATTGTACCACCTGTTGAGCCGCTGGCTACAAAATGTGTAACTCTTCCTTGTGTTTGTTCCCATATTTCAGGACCAGTTGAAAGGTACTGTGCTAAAGGATTTTTAGGATTATCATATTGATTAATACGGAAACTGTTGGGGGTTTCATTCGCAATTCTAATGGCTGTATTTACATAATGGTCAGGCGAATCGGGTGCAGCTGATGTAGGTGTAACAACTACTTGAGCACCAAATGCTTTCAATGCATTTTGTTTTTCAATACTCACTTTATCGGGCATGGTTAAAATTACTTTATAACCTTTAATAGCCCCCATCATAGCCGCCGCAGCGCCTGTATTGCCACTTGTGTTTTCTACAATTGTACCACCTGGTTTTAATAAACCATTTTTTTCTGCATCTTCAATAATGTATTTTACAATTCTATCTTTAATACTTCCGCTTGGGTTTAAGAATTCTAACTTTACCCAAATCTCAACATTTTTATAAGGATTTATTTTTTGTAATTTAACAAGTGGTGTATTACCAACCGTGTTTAGGATTGAACCATTCATAATTGAAAATTTAATTTTTTAATTTAAAATTGTACCGAACATTCGGGATTGCAAACTTATCATTTTTAAACATTAATTATTAGCTATTTTTGATTTTAAATTTCAAAAAATAAAAATGAATTTTGATTCTGAAATACAAATAGTTAGTAAACTGATTGAGGATGGAAAAACAATTCTTTATCCTACGGATACAATTTGGGGTTTAGGATGTGATGCACTAAATACAAATGCTGTTGAAAGAATTTTTGAAATTAAAAACCGACCTGCAAATAAAAGTTGCATTGTATTGATGAAGGATGAAGCTATGTTGCAGCAATACGTTCAGCAGATTCCCGAAATATATTTTGAATTAAAAGCTAAGGCTACAAAGCCCACCACTTTTATTTTTAAATCGAATGGAATTTTAAAATATCCTATTTGTTCTGCCGATAATACGATTGCTATTAGAATTCCGAAAGATGAATTTTGTGAAGCTGTATTGCACAATATCAATGTTCCATTGTTGTCTACATCTGCTAATGTATCGGGCGAAGTTTCGCCACAAAATTTTGCAGCTATTCAATCTATTATCACACAAAAAGTTGATTATGTAGTGCATTATAAACAAGATGACGAAATTGAAAAAATGGCTTCGGCAATTATTGATATATCAACTACTGAAGTAAAAATTATTAGAGAGTGATACTGAAATTAAAGTTTACTAATTTCATTTCGTGTTTGGTTAAATTGATATTTTCATCAACTGTGTTTCGCATTTAAGTATAGTATCTAGCTGCATTTTAATATTTTGAATTTCGGATGAAGTAACAAAATAATAAATGCCAATTTGGTAAGTGCTATCAATAGCAATTAGCCGAGCATCCAATCCTTTTTTCCATAATTGCAATTTATTTTTTTCGGCTGCTGCATAATCTAAACCCGATTGGGTAATGATATAATATGGTTCGGAAGGATTTTCAAGATAATAAGTATAGGGATGCGATAGTGGATTTACCTGAATATCGTTTTTTTTTTCGCTGCTATAATGTACTGCCGATATTGGAATAAATTGTTTTTGAATAAGTTGATTTTCCTGTTTTGGCGAAATCATATCTTTTAACCAATCAAATGATATAATGCTTGCCACATTCATAGTGCAATATTTATCATCGAAACAAAACATACTGCCCACACCAACCAATGCAATTATTACAGCAGCAGCAGCAGCTATCCACCAATTACGAAAAGTGTATGATTTCTTTTTAATAAAATCATTTCTATAACCTTCAATATGCAATCCTTTATCATCATCTCTTACCATTTGTTTAATAATGGTTTCTTTTTCTTCTGCTCTTATTACTGGCAAAATATTGATGACATCAAGTCCATAAAATTCGATACTATTTAAAAAAGTAGCTGTTGCTTTAAATTGTATATTTTTTTCTAAATCAAGCCAAAGATTACCGATGTTTTCAAATTTAATTATTTCGCCCAATTGCATTCTGGTTTTCCAAATGGCAATTTGCTGCTGAACAATAATTGTAGATTGATTAAATGGAATATGCTCAACGGCTGCTAAATGATTAATTAGCAAACCATCATTATTTAATATGCTGGCATTAAATGATATTACTTTATGAGGCGGACAAATATTTTTATCAATAATAGAAATCTTAGCCGATTCAGTATTGGCAATAAAAGCGCCTAAGCCAGGCAGTATCACACAATTATGTGATTGCAGCAATTTGATAATATGATTAGAGGTAAGCAACATTTTGGGAATACAATGATACAAACCTAATTGAATTTATTACGAAAAATATAAAATTTGTGGATAAAAAAAACTTAACCTTTTAAGGTAAGATTTTTTTAGTAGCCAATTATCTCATAAATTATTTATTCCTTAACCACCTTAACACACCACACATTTGCATTTTCTTTTATTTCTAAAAAGTAAATTCCGTTTGTTTGTTCTGAAATATCTAAATTGAAATAACTGCCTGATTGGTTTTGTTTTTCAATTAAAGTTTGACCTGTTAAGTTGATTAATTTAATAGTAGCATTCATCAATGATAATTGACTTATGGCTATTGATTGATGGCAAGGATTGGGATAAATTATCAATTGATGAGATAGGATATTTAGTGGTAACTGAACACCAGTTGTATAGTTATTATTAAAACGCATGGCTGCAAAACTTCCTGCACCTGATAATGCAGAGTAGCCTGCTACCACTAATTTTCCATTGGGTTGCATACAAATTGTTTGACCACGATCATTAAAATTTGAGCTATTAAAAATAAAATTGCCAGTAACTGCACCACCGCCACCAAATGTAATATCATCAGCACCCGATGAAGTGGCTCTATACATTGCAAAATCTAAATTGATATTTGCATTTGTAGTATAGCCGCCTATTATTATTTTTCCATCAGATTGTAATATTGCTTTAAAACATTTATCATCTCTGTTTCCAAGCGCTTTTACCAATTTGCCATTACTATTAAATGAGTTATCTAAATTTCCAACTGAATCTAATCGCATGATTAAATATGCTGTTGATGCCGAGCTACTTCCACTACTATTAATAGTAGAATTTCCTGTTGCAATTATTTTTCCATCGGGTTGCAATAGCAAATAATTTATTTCATCATAATATCCTCTAACACTTATTTCTACAATGCCATTAGTGCCAAATGTATTATCCAATGTACCATTTGAGTTGTAGCGACCTAGTGCTGCCCAATAAAATGTGTTGTGATATGATTTTCCACCTACTATTATTTTTCCATCGGGTTGAATAACTATTGCTTCGCCACCGCCATAGTTGGCAGTACCCAAATGAGATACAACTACGCCATAATTTCCAAAAGAACTATCAATAATACCATTTGATAATAATCTTATCAAACAAAATCCTGCATTGCTGCCAGCTAATATTATTTTTCCATCTAATTGTAAAGCTGCTGCAACACTGCTTCCATATATTGTTTGAGGTAATAATATTTTTCCGTTTGTACCAAATGAATTATCAATAGTTCCATTGGCTAAGTATCGTGCAACACTGATATTGAAATTTATAAAAGAATCGCTACGCCCTATGGCAATTATTTTTCCATCAGGTTGAAGCAACAAACTATTTATTTGGTCGTGTTGGCTATGATAAAATGAATCATACAATATTCCATTTGTACCAAATGAAATATCAAACGAACCATCATTCATTAATCTACAAATTGCATTTCGGCTAACTTGATTTACTTTGCCACTACCGCCTATTAATATTTTGCCATCAGGCTGCGCAATGCTCGAACTAACAACACCTGCTATGTTTGTAAACAATTTGCCAGTGTGATTAAAACTTGTATCTAATTGAACTAATTGTGCCGATACATGATTTACTACAACCAACAAGCTGATAACTAAAAATGAGTTTCTGATATACATTATACAATGAATTAATTAATTTTTTTTGTCTGCAAAATTACACTTAAATTGTATTCAATTTTTTCGCTCCGAAACTTCACAATAGGTAACCATTAGGCCAAGTGCACATTTTTTTTATTTTACTGCTAATTATTTCAGTTTTATTTTTTGCAAGTGGTACTTTATATATTAACAAATTACCTAATCTGTTTTTTGAAACCTCTGATAGAATTAGTTATTTTCAGACCGTCGAATTTAGTCGGGCCAAAATTATGTGCCACTTTTTTTTGTTTAAAGTAAATTACTTGATGATACTTTTTTGAATATACTAATACAAAAATTTTTTCAAATGAATGATTTCTATTATTTCCTTTAATTGGTGTCCAATAATCAAGAACAAATGAAACTAAAAAAAGCGACCCCTTATAGTTATTAAGGGTAGGAATAAATTCATTAAACGATTTACAGTTTGCATGCTCTAAATACTTGCATAATTCAATTGTTTTGGTTTCCGTTTCAGAATTATCTGTATTATTTAAAATTAATGTATCAACATTTAATATTGGCGTTAAAATGTCAATAAATTTTGCTAATATTTTTTTTTGCTTTTTAATTTCTTCGTCTGTATACCTTCCAAAACCATCTCGATTCATCTCTGCTATTAAAGTTGAATCAAAGCTACGTTTAATAAGAAAATTATTTCGTCCACAAAATGACCTTACAAAAGGCTTGACAATGTAGATTGTATCTTGATGAGAAATTAAAAAATTATTTTCTTGGCTAAATCCATGCTTTACAAAATTGAACAACGCAAAAAATAAGATAATTTTTTTCATAAGATTTGTTATTTCAGGAGCATTAATCCAACAAATAAATCTCCAAGAGAATTAGTTGTATTACTCCAGTTATATCTATTATTGTTATCGGGGTCAGGGTAAGCAGGCAGTCATTCTAAATTACTTAATTTGTTTTTTGAAACCTCTGATAGAATTAATTATTTTCAGACCATCGAATTCAGTTGGGCCAAAATTATGTGCCACTTTTTTTGCTTAAAGTAAATTACTTGATGATACTTTTTTGAATATACTAATACAAAAATTTTTCAAATGAATGATTTCTATTATTTCCTTTAATTGGTGTCCGATAATATATAACAAGTGAAATTTTTTTTACTTTTTAAATGGGTCTGAAAATTTAGCGCTTGTAATCATTGATTTATCAGTAAGTGTATTTAAAAAAGCAAGTAAAGCTTTTCTATCACTTTGTGATAAATTAAATTGGATTGGATTATTAAGCATCACAGTAGAATCTAAAATAGAAGATGTTTGCCCATGGTATCGCAATCTAAAATCTAAATTTTGATTAGCTATAATATGCTTTGAATAATGGTTGATTACATCATCTAAAGTAGCAAATCTGCCATCGTGCATATATGGGGCCGATAAGGCTACATTTCTTAAATTAGGTATTTTGGCTTCAAATGGTATTGAATCTAAACCAATATCTGTAATGGTGCTGTTGGTGTATATAAAAGGCGCACCGCCAAAATTATTTGCATTTAGCAATGATACATTATGGCAAGATGAGCAAGGCAACTCATCAAAAAATAAAACTTTGCCTCTTAATTCTTCGGTGGTAAAATTCGAAAAATTATTGGCTTCGCCAATATCAAATTTTGTATTAGATGAAAACATACTACCTACAAATTGAGCTAAAGCATTGCTTATTTTATACGATGTAATATCGGATGAGCCAAAAGCTTTTGTAAATAAATCAGAATAATAATTAATTCTATACAATTTTGAAGGTAATAAATCTACTTTTTCTAATCCCATTTCAATATGATTAGATACGGGCATTACTACCATTTTTTGTAAATTGCTTTCTCTACCATCCCAAAACAAAATATTGTTCATCACCTCGTTTACAATATTGGGTGTATTTCTTTTTGTTTTGCCACCATCAAATCCTATGCTTTTATCTGTAGCATCAGCAAAGCCCGATGCCGATTTATGACATGAGCCACACGATATATTATTGTGTATTGAAAGTTTTTTATCATAAAATAATACCCTGCCCAATGTTACTACATCGTTGTGTTTAACATCGAACCCGTTTGGTCATTAAATCGGGCATTAATATCAGTATTTAATGAGCTACTTAAAGCGCTTACATTAATACTGTAATCACTAGTTTGCGATGGTAGATTGGGTGTTTCGGCAGTGGCATCATATTGTTTTATTCTTTTGCAATTAAATCCAATTACAATACTTGCCGCTAATAAAAATAATAGGCTTAATGATTTTTTTTGTTTCATAATTTTAAGAGATTATAATTTTAGAATAAGAAAAAAACAAACAGGTGGTGTCCAATTAAATTTTGTACCGCTGCTTTTTATAGAGGTATTTAATTCGGGCAATAATTTAAATTTAGATGTGTTTTCGATTTGATACCAATATAAATATCCAAAACTTTCAACCGATGCTGATAAAAACCTATTAAGATGATATTGAAGATTTATTACAGGACCGATGCCCCATGCGTTGTAAGCATTTTTATAAGCTATATTATCAAAACTGCTAATTACAGTTTTGGATGAATCATTTAATGCACGGGCAATATCAATTCCTAATCCACAATTCCATCTACGATTTAATCTTATCACATATTCATAACCAATTCTTGCATCCATTTGGCGGTAAGTAGTTGTAATATCTGGGTCGCCAGGTAGTGGATTATTTTTGTTTGAATAAGTATTTAAACCAATGCTGGTTCGCAATACATGGTGCTTGTATCTTAATTTTAAACCTACCAAATAAGTTTTATCGAAATTGGCAAATGAAAAATCTTTAGCCGAAACCAATTTATTTAAAGTGGTAGTAGGATTAAGAAGAACCTCTAATCCGAATTTATTTGTTTTTTTAAATAGTAATGAATCTTGCGATTGAGCAAATTGCGATAACATAATTAGGCAAACGGATAGATAAATTATTTTCATTCGTTTTTTTGTTTGCTTAAAATTACTTGTTTTTTTCTAACCAACCAATATTTTTTTTGCTACTAAATAATCGGCAATTGTTTTTGTGCCGCCTAAATTTTTAACCACATATTTGTTTGAGATAGATGAAAGCCTTGTTAATTCGCTATCGTTTTTTATTAATTTATTTAGTATCACTGTAAGTTGTTGTTCGTTTTGAATGGCAAAGGCGCTGCCTTCATTTATTAAATCAAAAGCTTCGTTAAACTTATGATATTTTGGTCCAAAGATAATTGGCATGCCAAACACAGCTGGTTCTAAAATATTATGAATACTAGTGCCAAAGCCACCACCAATATAAGCTATTGAAGCAACCGAATATAGTTTGCTTAACATACCAATGGTGTTAATAATTAAATGTTGGTGCTGGGTAGCATCAAATGATTGATTATTTATTTCAGAAAATAATAGAGTAGGGGCTGCTATTTTTGATTTTAGTTGATTAATTTTTGAAGTTTCAATTTCATGGGGCACCCATATTATTTTCCAATCTTTAGGTAGATTATTTTTAAACCAATTAATAAATATTTCTTCATCAGGTTGCCATACACTGCCTAAAACTATTATTTTTTTGGTTTCACAAAATTGATGAATACAATCGGGCAATTTTATCTGCAACGAGTTTTGATGTACTCTATCAAACCTTGTATCATTGGCTACTTCAACCTGATTGATGCCAATTGATTGCAACATTGATTTGCTATATTCATCCTGTACGAATAGGGTAGTAAAACATCGCAACGCTTTTTTAAAATGATTGCCATACCATTTAAAAAATATTTGATTGGCTCTGAACTTTGCAGAAATAATAACGGTAGGAATATGTTGAATTTGTAATTGAAATAAATAATTTAACCAAAATTCATATTTCACAAATATGGCTACCGATGGTTGTAATACATGAATAAAATCAATGGCATTTTTAGGTGTATCAAGCGGCAGGTATAATACAGCGTCAGCACTTTTATATTGTTTTTGAATTTCGAAACCCGATGGCGAAAAAAAAGTAACTACTATTTTTTTATGGGGGTATGTGTTCTTTATCCATTCTATTAATGGTCTGCCTTGTTCAAATTCGCCAAGCGATGAGCAATGCACCCACACAGGATTTTTTAGATGGTTTAGCTTTGATGGATAAATCTGTTGCCAATTTTTTCTACCATTATAAAATAGTTTTGCTTTTTTATTGAAAAATGAAAAAACAAAAACTAAAAAATAATATATACGAATGGATATGTTGTATAAAAACATACTGCAAATGTAGTTTTTTTGTTCTATTAAAACTGTAGATGGTACGAGGCGAAATTTCTTTTTTTAAATCACCGTTATTGTTTTATACCACTTCAAACCAAAGCTTGTCTTGGCTATCTTCATCGCCATTATAATTGATAAATAATTCTTCGTTAGGTTCAATATTTCGCCATGCTACAAAGGTTATAGTTTCTTCTTCAAAATTCATTTTATACGCCACATTGGGATTAAAACTGTGGTTGTAAATACTGCCATAGCCTAATGCAATTGCCTTTTGTTGTTTATCGTTACCCCAAATAAAATAATAATTGTATAAAAAAGAGTTTTCTATTTTATCATTATCGGCTTCGGGCAAAACCAACATGGGTGCTATTTCAATTGTTTTTCCTTCGGCAATATATTCGTTGGTAAAAACGCCTTTGCCTTTATTGGTAGATGCTAAAATGTATATATCTGCAAAAAACATGGTTAACTATATTGTTCAGAATGATAACAAATGTATTTTATTTAATATCAACCCTCATTATTTTATCAATCTATTTTATAATTTTTTTATGTACAGGATGGTATATTGAAATATAATATTATCGTAGCAATGTAACATCGCCTTTTAATAAAATGTGGGTAGCATTTTTATCAAAACTATATTCAACTAAATATACATATACGCCCGTAGGTTGCTCGACATCATTGTATTTGCCATTCCATAAGGTATTATAATTAATGGAATTAAAAACCAATTGCCCCCAGCGGTTATAAATATTTATGGTATAATAAACTAATCCTTCGGGCGAATTGGTAATAGAACCAAATTCATCATCAATGCCATCATTATTGGGGGTAAATGCATTGGGTAATTGCAATACATCATTGCAATGTTCTGAAACACGAATAGTATCTGATGCTTGGCAACCTAAAATATTTTTTACGGTTACAAAATATTGCCCCGATGCTGTTATCAGATAATTATTTTTTGTGCTTCCATCTTGCCATAGTATAGATGGATAATTAGCAACAGATATTGAAATTGGTTGTGATGCATTGCAAATTGAAGTATCATTTCCAATATGAATAAGAAAATTGCCAATTGAAAATATAGTGGCTGCAGCAGTATCGGCACACAAATTCGAATCGGTTACAATTACAATATGGTGGCTTGATGCAGCTAAATTCAAAAGATAAGAATTAGATGAATTGGTTGAATTCCATTGGTAATGAAAAGGGGCAGTGCCGCTATTTATTTGCGAAAAAATGGTGCCTACAGATTTACTACAAGTATCGGCAGTAGTTACTAATGATATTTGCAAAGCAGTTGAATTATTGATGATAATGGTATCGGCAATTGTACACAAATTTGAATCGTTTACTTGTACAAAATAATTGCCTGCCATTAAATTATATGCATGTTGATTGTTGCTTACATTGCCCGTCCAAGTATATGCGTAGGGCTTAGTTCCGCCATTTACTTGTAAATTTGCAAAGCCATTGTTTTTGCCACACAATGTATTTTTTGATACATGATTTACTTGTAGAACTGTAGGTTGAAAAATAGTGGTTTGTATTTGCGAAGCACAATGATTACTATCGGTTACTGTGATATTGTAATTGCCAAACGTAAGATTGTTGATGGTAGAAGTGTTGCCTACATTTGGATTCCAAGCAAATTGAAATGGCGAACTGCCACCAACTATTTGAATTGTAGCAGCTCCATCATTACCATTAAAACAAGAAACATTTTTTTTATTAGTGATAGATAAATTCATATTGCCACCTGCATTTGGTACAAATAAATGCAGGGTATCTATGCAATTTTTTGCATCAGTAATTGTAACTGTATAATTGCCCGAAATAATATTGGAAGCAATAGATGAAATGCTTACTGATGGTTGCCAAGTGTAAGTATAGCTTGCCGTTCCACCATTTACAAACACATGAGCCGAGCCATTTGCCGAGCCACAAATAGAAGATGTAGTAGTAAATGAATGGGTGAAATTGGTAGGTTGTTTAATATGAATAGTGGTAGCAATAGCACAAGTATTTGCTTCAGAAATGGTAACTGTATAATTGCCTGCTGATAAATTAAATGCAGTATCATTGGTTTGAATAGGGGAGGTGTTCCATAAAAAAGTTAATGTGGAATTGGCGCCAGTAATATTGGCAATTGCCATTCCGTTAGTTCCATTTGGGCATGAAACGTCTATTGAATCTGATGTTAAGCCTAATACTGAAATTGTTTTTGAAATGGTATCACTGCCGCTGCAAGTGTTGGTAGCAATTAATTGTACCGAATAAATGCCTGCTGCCGAAAAATGATGAATTGGGTTTTGCAAAGTGCTTATATTGCTAATGCCCGATGCTGCATCACCAAAATTCCAATGCCATATAGTTGGGCAGTTGGTAGATGAATCGGTAAATGAAAAATTAGAATTTGTGGTGCAGTTGAATCCGAAATTGCTAGTATTTCGGGGGGCATTTTGAATATAAATATCATCAATAGCTACACCATCAAAAGCATTGCAGCTTGTACCAGCGCCAAATGTAAATCGGAATATTACATTAGGTAAGCCTGCTAAATTGCTTAAGCAATGTTTTGCCACTACCCAATTATTGCTTCCAAAACCACCTTGACAACTGCCCGATGTAGCTTGTTTATTACCACTCCAGCCTTCTTTAATCGTAGCTAATGTGGTTAAATAGTTAATGGAGCTATAGTTATACCAATTATCATTATAACAATCAACAGGTGTATTTACTGTTCCTACATTAATCCATGTAGTACCGCTATTGGTTGAATATTGCAAATTGCTACCATCATAATGATGTTCAGATTCCCAAAATATTTTAAACTCGATATAAGGATGTGGCAAATTTGTAAAATCGAAACAGGGGCTTTGTATCCACGAGCGTTCGCCACTATTATATGAAGCTCCGTTTAAACCACCAATTACCCAACATTTTAAGCCTTGCCCAGCAGCTGTTATTACAGGTTTGTTGGGTGTTCCCCAAATCCAATCGTTGTTTGTGCCTGCTGTTGTCCACCCACCAGCCGATGTTTCAAAACTTTCATGATAGGGAAATGTAGCTATGCATTGCGCATTTATTTGCTTGGTAAACAAGCAAATAAATATACCTAAATAATAAAAAGATTTTTGGAGCAGTTGCATCATATAATGGAATGCAAATGTCGGCAAATAAATGCAAAATGCTTTTATCGGTTTATCAACTTATTGTAAATTTTGATAGAATATTTCCAGTTGCTTATTTAATAATGATAGTGCTCGAAAAATATAAAATAGGTTTTTTTACGCACCTAAATACGCCAAGTATAGGATTGAAAGCGCTTTGGTAGTGTTGTTACTTTGTGGTTAAGAAATTAAAATAATTTGTAAACCAAAATCAAAAATGAGGTACTAAAGAAATAAAGGCACATGATTTGAAAAGAGGGCTACATCAAATAAAAAAAACACAACAAGTATCACAAATAATATTGAAATGAAAACACCAAAACTTTTAATCGTAAACGCAATCATTTTGTTTCTATTTAAAGTAGAAGCAAATGCACAGGTAGCGGTAACCAATCAAGGAACATTTTATGTATCGGGTTCGTCGGATGTATTGTACATCAATGGTTCAATGGATAATCAATCTACATCTGCTTTTACCAATAATGGTTCGTTTTATTTATTGGGTGATTTAGCAAATGCTGAAACAGGAATGGCAACAGGCACTGGAAGCTTATATTTACAAGGTACTTCGGCTCAAACAGTTTCGGGAACACAAGCTTTTAAAACCTATAATTTAACAACTAATAATAGCAATGGAATTACATTAAATAATGATTTAAGTGTGGGTGGAAGTCATACTTTTTCATCGGGCGTAATTGCTACATCATCTTCTAATTATTTAATTTATCAAAGCGGCGCTTCTTATAGTGGCGATGGCGATGCTAGGCATGTAAATGGTTGGGTTAAAAAAATTGGAACACAAGATTTTGATTTTCCAGTGGGCAACGGAACCATAGAGCGAATTGCAGGTATTCGTGCATTATCTACCTCATCCGATTTTCAATGCAAATACAGTCAAAATACACCTTACACTTCTTCCATTTTAACTTCATCAGGTTTATCATTAGTAAACAGTAATGAGTATTGGTATATTGATAAAAATAGTGGCGGCACAGCTAAAGTATATATGACTTGGAATGTATTAAAACGTGCATTGGCATTAGGAACTTCATTCTTAAGTTATATGCAAGTGGCACATTATACAAGCTCAAATTGGAGAAGTGAAACAGGTACTGCAACAGGAAGTTTGTTAACAAGTGGAAGTATCACATCGGGTACGTTAAGCACTTTTAGCCCATTTTCGTTTGGTAGTGGTAATGCAGTATTGCCTGTATCAATTAGAAATCTTGATATAAAATGTTTGGGCAACAATGAATATGAACTATCGTGGATTGCAACACATGATGATGGAGATGGTACTTATAATATCAGCTATATCAATAACAACAATGAAAAAGTAAGCTTATCTCATTTAATGCCCCAACGAGGAAATGATATTAATTATTCAGCAAAAATTACATTAACAGAATCAGTTGATAAGCCAGTATTTAATTTAGAATATGTAGATCAAATGAATGTAGCAAGCGATTTAGGCAGCGTATATGCCGATTGTAGTTCAACAGCTGCATCATTAACAGATGAAGATGGAAATAGCTATAAATTATTAAGCAGCATGGAAACACCTGCTATTCAAATAATATCATCGGCAAATTCAAAAGATGAATCTTATGCTTTAGAAATATTTAATTCAGCAGGGCAATTAGTAAAATCATCCGAAAATATTGAAGTAATGGCTGGCAGTTCGCAAATTATTCCTTTAGATTTTCCATTCGTGCCCCAAGCTATGTATTTCGCAGTTTTATCATCTGTTACTTCTAACAAGAAAAAGAAAACATTTAAAATAATTACTCATTAAAACTAAATAAAACATCTTATCAACTGCAATTATCATTTGATTTTGCAGTTGATTTTTTAAAGAAATGAAATAGAGATTTAATTTCAAAAATAACCTCTTTTTGATGCCAGTAAAACATTACATATATTCATTAATACTTACTCTATTTGGCGGTTCTTCATTTGCCCAAATAACTTTTACAAGTCAAGTTCCTATCGGAATTAGCACTGCAAAAGATGTATTATTTGTAGGCGGCGATTTAATTAATGAAAGCAACGCCAATTTGGTAAACAATGGAAAATTGTATGTAACAGAAAATATTACCAACGAGCAGGCTAACATGGCTACAGGCGTTGGAACGCTTTATTTAAAAGGTACTAAAGCGCAGTTAATTAATGGTACAAAAATTTTTAATACTTTTAATCTCAATACAGATAATAAAGAAGGGATTGTTTTAAATACAAATATGAGTGTGGCTAATTTGCATATTTTTAGTAATGGAATTATTACCACAGCAGCTACAACTACATTTTTAATTTATAAAAGCAATGCTACCTACACTGGCGATGATGATTCGAAACATATTAACGGAACAGTAAAAAAATATGGTTTAGCTGATTTTGATTTTCCTGTTGGCAATGGCTTAGTTGAAAGAAAAGCAGGCTTAAGAAATGTATCCGAATCAAGTGTATTTAGTTGTAGTTATCATCAAGATACACCACAATCAAAATCATTAAATAAATTGACATCTACTAATGATAAAGAATATTGGAATATTAATCAAAGCGAAAAATACCATGCTACAGCTAATATAGCACTAAATTGGAATCATGAAAAAGTAGCTTATAGCGATGCTCAACAAAAAAAAATATCGCAAATAAAAGTAAGCCACATGATTAACGATAATTGGAATAATGAAGGTGGCAAAGCATTTGGCAATGTATCATCGGCTGGGCAAATTGTTTCGGGGCTTTTAACATCGTTTGGTAATTTTAGTTTAGGAACTACAGATGAAGCTGAAACAGTTGAAACGATAAATAAAAAATTAATAGAAAGTGCTGCTTTAAGATTAGATAATAATCATTACAAAATTACATTTACTATAGAAAATGAAAATGGCGAAGGCACTTATGAAATTAGTGTTTTACAAAATGGTGAAAAAATAAAACTGGTTGAAATAGTGGCAATGAATGAATTGATAAAAAATTATACATCAACAGTAGAGTTGCTTGAAATAATTGATAATCCTCAATTTTCGGTTGATATGATAAACAGAAAAATGGGTAAAAGCCATTTGGCAGATATTACTAATACTGAAACTGTAAATGCTACTGAAACAGATGACGAAGAAGTATCTGTATTAGGAAATGGTAGCCAACCTTTATTAAAAATACATTCATTAATTGAACAGAATACTACTTACACATTAGAGATTTATAATGCTGCCGGGCAATTGGTAAGCACCAAAAATGATATTGAATTGGCAGGTAATGGTGAACAAATAATACCAATGGATTTACCATTAATTGAAAGAGGAATGTTTGTAGCCGTATTGGTAAGCAATCGTAAGAAAAAGAAATCAATTAAAATTGCCCATTAAAAATTCGGCTAATTTTAAATCTTCGGGTACAGTTATTTTTAAATTATTTTTATCGCCTTGAACCAAATTTATTGAATAATCAGCTGCTTCTATCACCGCTGCATCATCAGTATATTCAATGTGTTCGGCTTTTAAATAGGCATCTTTTATTTGTTTAATCATAAAGCATTGTGGTGTTTGCATTAACCACATTTTATTTCTGTTCATTAATTCATATTTCCCTTTTTCTTTTTCAAATCTAATCGTATCTACACATGGTAAAGCTGGAATCGCATTTCCATTTTGCTCGGCACTACTATACAATTCAATAATTTTACATTTTGTGATTAATGGGCGTACAGCATCATGTATGGCAACTATACCATTTTCATTAATTTCATCCAATCCATTTTTTACCGATTCAAATCTTGTTTTACCACCTATTGCTATTTTTATAGATTGTAAAAATGGATATGCTGTTTTCAAAGTATTCCATCTTTCTAATTGACTTTGCGGCAATACTATAATGATTTTAATAGCCGCATCCGACAACAAAAATTTTTCGATACTATGAACTATTATTGGTTTATTGTGTAGCAATAAAAATTGTTTTGGCACATCTGTATTCATTCTTGTTCCGCTGCCACCAGCAACAATAATTGCAAATTTATTTGTGTTGTTCATAGTTCAAAAATAAATAAAAAAGGTTGCTAAACAATATTTGAATAGCAACCTTTTTAAGTAAGTTTTTTATTTAATTTAGATAATCAACATAGCATCACCGTACGAATAAAATCGATATTTATTTTTAATAGCTTGCTGATATGCTTCCATTGCCAAATCGTATCCAGCAAATGCGGCTACTAATATTAACAAACTTGTTTTTGGTAAATGAAAATTGGTAATTAAAGAGTCGGCAATACTAAATTCATGTGGCGGATGAATAAATAAATTTGTCCAACCTTTTTGAGGTTTTAACATGCCTTGCGCAGTTACTGATGATTCTAATGAACGCATGCTTGTAGTGCCTACTGCACAAATTCTCCTTCCTTCATTTTTAGCTTTATTAATCATATCAACCGCTGTTTGGTCTACTTCAAAAAATTCGGCATCCATTTTATGTTTGCTTAAATCTTCTACTTCAATACTGCGAAATGTGCCTAATCCAACATGAAGGGTAACTTCTGAAAATTTAACCCCTTTTATTTCCATTCTCTTCATCAATGTTTTACTAAAATGCAAACCAGCTGTAGGTGCTGCTACTGCACCTTCATGTTTAGCAAATACTGTTTGATAGCGTTCTTCGTCTTCTTCAGTTGGTTTTCTTTTGATGTATTTAGGCAATGGTGTTTCGCCCATTGTATTTAATGTTTTTTTAAACTCTTCATCAGTACCATCAAATAAAAAACGGATAGTTCTGCCACGGCTTGTAGTATTATCTACCACTTCGGCAACTAACATACCATCATCGCCAAAATATAATTTATTGCCTACACGTATTTTACGAGCAGGATCAACCAATACATCCCATAAGCGTTGAGATTCATTTAATTCACGTAGTAAAAATACTTCAATCTTTGCACCCGTTTTTTCTTTTTTGCCATACATACGAGCTGGAAACACCTTTGTGTTATTGATTACCAATACATCTTTATCATCAAAATAATCAATAATATCTTTAAAATGCTTGTGTACTATTTTACCAGTTTTGCGATTAACTACCATCAATTTAGCGTCTTCACGAAGTTTTGAAGGTGTTTGAGCAATTAGATTTTGAGGAACATCGAAAATAAAAGAAGATAGTTTCATTACTATTGGTTGGTTATAAAATAAGGTAATCTTAGTTTAAAAAGTTTGCAAAAGTACGCTTTTTAAAGCCCCATGTCAATTTTTTTGCTAACTATTTTGCGGATTTATAAAATGAATTAACAAAATAGAAAAATATAAGCCATTGATTATAAGTTTATCATGAGCATATTTTAACCCATTAATCAGTTGTCAATTCAAGCTAATAAATGGCAATTCTGTATTAGCAGTTAATGAAAACATTAATACATCAATGGTAAAATCATTTAAGTATTCATGTAATGGTAATGATTGAATTATGCGTTCCACATGGTTTTCATCAGTGGCTTCTAATACCATCCATAGTTTATCTCGATTGATAGATACACTGTAACTTTTTATCACACCAGCCTCAATTAATGAGTTTACCTTTGCCCTGTGCATGGGTATTGTTTGAATGAAACTTTCATCCATTACATCAGGCAATATAAAAGTAATTAAATAATCCATTGGGGCGAAGATAAATGGATTTAACAATCGGGCAAAAAATATTTTACTTATTTATCTTCTTCATCAATACTTGCGTTTGATGATGTTTTTGTGCCAGATAAAATATCAAGTATAGGTTGAATTTGATAATTTGCAAAATTAGAATTACTTCCTAATATTATAATTGTCGTTCTATCATTTAAACCTCTGAAATAAGCATTGTTAAACTGATGCCACCAACCATTATGATATACAGCCTTTAATGTAGGCGAATACACAAACATACGCCAACCATAACCATAATTTTTTACCCCATGTTTTTCAAAACTACGAGGCTGATAAGCTTCTTCTAAAGTTTCTTTTTTTAATAAAGTGTAATCATACATGGCACAATCCCATTTCCACATATCATTAATAGAAGTATATACACCTTTATCACCCGTTACCCCATCTGTAAAATCAATACCCCCTTTTATCCAATTGGTGCGGCTATAGCCACATGCTTTGCTAGTGCATTTTGTATAATTGTCTTGCGTAAAAATCCATGAATCATTCATGCCCAATTTCATAAATAAATTTTGATGAGCATATTCCGAAAAACTCATACCGCTTATTTTTTCTACAATGGCAGCCAATACAGCATAGTTAGTATTACAATATTCAAAATGCGAATCGGGGCGGCTTGCTATATGTGGTTTGTTGGTAATCATCATGTCTATCAAATCGGTATTGCTCATCAATTGAGTTTTGTTTTTCCAATACAATGGTGCAAAATTTAAATAATTTGGCAATCCACTTCTATGACATAATAATAATTTAATAGTTATATTTTGATAAGGAAAATTTGGCAAATAAGTTTGCACTTCGTCATCTAATTTCAATAATCCTTTTTCCATTAATTGCAAAATAGATACCGCCGTAAACTGTTTGGATACAGATGCCAATTGAAAAGCAGTATGTTCGTTTATTCTTTCTCTATTGTTTGCATCAGCCCAACCATAGCAATTTTTATATAAAATTTGCCCCCATTGTGCTACAAGCATAGCGCCGTTAAAACCTTGTTGATGAATTTTGAATTGGAAAAAAGAATCAAGTTTATGATTTTTTTCAACCCCACCTATTTGTTTAAATATTTTAGCTGATTTAATGCTATCTGTATTTTCTATTATATGATACGATGATGGCGTATGTGCACTGCCATTTGATTGGCAACCAGTATTAAACCAACTAAAAGCTAAGAATATTGAAATAAAAAATTGCAAAATATAATGTGATTTATTGGGTTGCATTAAATTAGATTAGCATGAAAATCAGGGTAATTGAAATATTGATTTCATGGTTTACAAAATTGTAAAAATTGAAAAGTAAAGTTTAATTTAATATCAAAACAATATACTTAGGGGGTAGTTGAATATTCAAAATAGTATACACTTTCACATTTTAAATGAATGGCAAGAATTAAAAAAAATATTTTTTTATATTAAAAATAAGATTATTTTTACGGCTCATTTTAAACATTTTCAAACAGAACACATTTATGAATCTTTATTTAGGAAATTTGCCATGGAGCATCACAGACGTTGAATTAACTGATATGTTATCAGCTCATGGCCAGGTTACATCTGCAAAAGTTGTTACCGACAAGTTCACCAAGCGTTCAAAAGGTTATGGCTTTGCAGAAATGCCTAACGATTCTGAAGCTACAGCTGCTATTAACAGCTTAAATGGTAGAGAAGTTTCAGGTCGAAACATTACATGTAACGAAGCTCGTCCACGTGAAGAGCGTCCAGAACGTAGTAATTTCCGTCCTAGAAGAGAATATTAATTCTTTTTCGATACGAAACTAAAAGGCCCTGATAAATTTTATCAGGGCTTTTTTATTATAATTAGTTTTTAAATTGATTTTGTTTGTTTAATATTTTTCATTTAGAAGCCTCATTATTTCAAAAAATAATTAGCTTTATTAATACAAGTTTAAAAAAGATTGCTTTCTCCTGAATGTTTAGGATTGTGTTCTTTGATATTTTTTTACAACTGTATTAGCTAATAAAATTGGTATTTTATTTTATGAGTTTAAAAGTTTTTTTCCGTTTCTGTGTAATATTAGATAGAACAGCCACATACAAACCTGGCTCTATGTAGCCCATATCTAAAGGTTTTAATTCGCTGCTTCCGCCATCCATATTAAAAGTTTCGAATTGTTTTAAGAGTTGCCCTGTTTGATTATAGATAGACAAATCATATTCGGTATTTTGCCAAGAAGATGGTGTAGTTATTCTTAATGTAGGATTATCGTTGCTACTTAATAATTCAACTTTTTCATCTTCACCTAGTGTTGAACTACTGCCGTAATTGATAACTACAATTTTTGAATATTCGAATGTACCATCTATATTAAATTGTTTTAAACGATAAAAATTGTAGCCATTATTTGGGTTAATATCTTCAGCTTGATAATCTAATAAGTATCTGCTTGTACCATTTACTGATTTCGATTTTACTTTTTGTAAATATTCGAAATTATTTCCATCTATACTTTTTTCAATTTCAAAATAATCATTGTTTGATTCGGTGGCCGTTTGCCAATCTAAATTTATTTTGTTGGTATCTAATGCGGCTGTAAAGCTAATTAGCTCAACAGGTAATACATTTACCCCACCACTTTTATTGCCTAAAGCAAAAGTTGAAAATGAATTAAAATTGGCAGGCGAAGATGTAGAAGATACGCTACCCGTTAAATTTGAACCATTATTAGCAGGTGCACCAGTGCCACCAATATCTATCCATTTATTCATAGCTGCTGAAGTGTTTTTAACAATGGTAAGATTGGCGCCATCTGTAACAATATCATTAGCGCCAAAAAATATTTTAATGGTTTGATTGCCACTCAAGTTTTGTGAGGGTTGGTTTGTATTAGATGCATCGCTTCTAGTGATGGTATAATAATGCATTTGCGAAACATTAAAAACAGAAAAAGGTAAAGTATAATTTAATGCAGCGGCGCTTGCATTATAAATGTTTATTAAATAATTATACAATGTAGCGGTAGAATGATTAACTGTTAATGACACTGGGCGACAATCAGCACCATTGCCAACAGGAAAATTTAAAGTAGTAATACCACTAGCTGATTTTTGATAACGCATAGGTCCGTTTACATAACTAGTAGATAAAGCTGTGCCTGCTGCTGTAGTAGAGCCATTAAGCATGGTTAATAAATAGGTTGATGTAGTTTTTAATAAGCCCGAAGTTAATGTAAGGCTATTGGATACATTGATGCCTGTGTTAGATAAAGTAACGCCAGCGCCTGTATTAGCAATTTGTAATCGAGTAAAAACTGGAATGGCAGAACCTGCTGTGATGCTAATATTTTGCCCACTATTGCCTGTAAATTTAGCTGTGCCATTGCCACTACCAAATGTAATAGAGGTAGCCGCAGGCGATGTAACCGTTACATTGCCACTATAAGTTGAAGTGTTGTTATAATTAGGATAAACTACACCAGTATTGCTTTGCACAAAGGTTACATTATTGTTGTAAGCATCGGCAGTAGTTACAGCCAACATTAAATAACCAGTGCCTGTATTGGTAATGGTTGTAGCACCATTAAAATTATTATTGCCAGTGCTTTGGTCGTTTGTTGTTCCATTTTTAGTGCAATTAACAGCGCTATTAAAACTACAACCATTAAAATATAAACCTGGGCTGGTAGAAGTTAATGCGCCATCAAATTGAGCAGCCGAGCCATATTGAATATAGCTTGTGCCAGTGGTAGTTAAGGTTTGGGGTGTAGCAGTACCCGATTGCGTAAAACTTTTGAAAACTAAACCACCTGCATTAAATCCACCAGCGCCAATCGAAATAGTTTTGCCAGTGGCTAAAGTAGCCGAGCCTGTATTGTTTCCAAAATAAACCCCAGCACCATTCACATTGCTAATAGTAATATTGCCATTATATTGCGTATTGATACCATAAGCGTTTAAATATATCCAAAGTGAATTGGAAGTAGGTTGATTAGTAAATGTTACATCGCCATTAAAAATATTACCTGTGCTGTTGTAGGCTATGTACATGTGTTGCGCCGAACTTCTATTGATAAATGTAGCAGCAGCATTAAACACATCGGGGCTTCCATTACCCATCATAAAATAGCCTGCGCCTGTATTGGTAATTGAAACCACATCGTTAAAAGTGTTGCCACCTGTTGAGCCATCATTAGTAGAGCCTGTTTTAGTAGCAATAACTGGTTTATTAAAAGTACTACCATTAAAAAATAAGGATGGACTTGATGCCGTAATATTGCCATCAAATCTTGAACTTGAAGTAATATTTAAGGTAGCCGTACCTGTTAAATTAAATGTTTGTGTTGTATTGCCTGTTTGTGTAAATCGTTGAAGTAAAAGCGTTCCAGCCGAAAAGTTGCTGCCAACACTTATTGTTTTAGCCGCAGCTAATGTGGCATTGGCTGAAGCATTGCCACCACAAAATTGTACACCGCTACCAAATGTAGAATTGACAATAATATTATCGTTGAATAAAGTATTGGCAGAATACCAAGCTACATAAATAGCCGAATTGTTGGTAGGCGAATTGGTAAAAGTAGTAACGCCGCCAAATGTATTATTGCTGCTATTATAAGCTACATAAATTTGATTAGTACCTGTATTGTTGAAAGTAGCAGCGGCATTAAATTGGTCGCCAGTTCCATTGCCAAACATTAAATAACCCGAACCCGAATTGTTAAATGTAGCTGCTGCATTAAAAATATTATTTCCATTACTAGCATCGTTGGTTGAACCCGTTTTGGTAGAATTTACTGTGCCACCAAATGTGCATCCATTAAAATATAAACCAGGGCTTGATGAAGTAACATTGCCACCAATGGATGATGACGGACCAAATTGCAAATACGATGCAGTGCTTGCCATAGTTAAGTTTATAATGCCCGAACCTGCTTGTGTAAATTGTTTCAAGATTAAATAACCTGCATTTAATCCTGTTGAACCTGCTTGTATTGTTTTGCCCGAAGCCAAAGTTGTAGTAGCAGTTGCGTTGCCTCCACAAAATTGAATGCCTTGTGCAGCACCCGATGTATTTACATAAATATTACCATTAAATTGATTGCCTATACTTGAATACGCTGGTAAAATTCTTTCCGAACCTGCATCAGTAAATGTGGCATCGGCATTCCAAATATCGGGGTTGGTGCCACCCAATAATAAATAACTGCTTCCATTATTTATGAAAGTAGAAGTGCCATTAAATGTATTACCACCTTGTCCCCAATCGCCAGTAGAGCCTGTTTTGGTACAATTTGTTATTCCATTAAATGTGCAACCGTTAAATAATAATGCGCCACTTGTTGTAGTTAAATCGCCACCAATTGTCGAAGAGGGACCCAAGGTAAGATTGCTTGTGCCTGTCATTGAAAGTGATATGGGAGTAGAGCCTTGTTGTGTAAATTTTTGCAACAATAATGTTCCTGCCGAAAATCCACCAGCACCTAATAAAATAGTTTTACCAGCCGCTAAAGTTGTTGTGGCGGTAGCTGCACCATTAAACTGAATGCCTTGTCCATTAGTTGAACTTACCACAATATTATCGTTGAATAAAGTGTTGATGCCATACCAACTTACAAAAATGCCAACATTAGCTGTGGGTGTATTGTTGAAAGTTGTAACGCCATTAAACACATTGTTTGTACTATTATAAGCTACATAAATTTGATTGCTTCCTGTGTTGTTAAATGTGGCAGTTGAGTTGAAAATATCGGGGCTGCCATTACCAAGTAAAACATAACCCGTTCCTGAATTAGTAATAGATACTGTACCGTTGAATGTATTGCCACCGCTACTGTTATCGCTGGTTGAACCATTTTTAGTAGCAGCTACTGCACCATTAAATGTGCAACCATTAAAGTAAATGGATGGTGCTGTAATAGTTAGGTTTCCACCAATAGCAGATGTTCGAGCAAAGTTTATACTTGTTGAAGCACCCGTTAATGTTAGATTCATTGGAGCTGAACCCAATTGTGTAAATGTGTTTAAATTCAAACTACCAGCACTAAAGCCTGCTGCACCTATCGAAATGGTTTTGCCTGCTGCTAAAGTTGGCGTTCCTGTTCCGCTGCTCCATCCCAAATAAATTCCGCCTGTACCTGTTGATGTAACTATAATGTTGTCGTTAAATAAATCATTCGAATTATAACCCAACATAAAATAACCTGTATTGCTTTGTTGATTGATGGTACAAGTAGAATTGAAAATATTTTGTTGTTGATTGTTGTGATTGCTTGTGCCACCTGTTTTTGTAAAAGTAGCATCGGCATTAAATGTGCCGCCTTGCACCGAAATATCAGGAGCTGTAATATTAAAGCTGCCATTAAAAATACAGTTGGAAGTGTTTTTAAAAATTTGAAATGATGAAGTGCCTGTTAAGTTCAAATTTATTCCAGTTGTATTGCCTGTTTGTATAAATCCGCCAAGGCTTAATGTACCTGCGCTGTAGCCTGCATTGCCAATAAAAATATTTTTACCAGCAGCTAAAGTTGGTGTGCTTGTGCTACCCAATTGCCAACCCAAATAAATGCCACCAGTACCTATTGATGAAACAATTATTGAATCGTTGAACAATTCATTTGAATTATAACCCAACATAAAATAACCAGTATTACTTTGTTGATTGATAGTACATGAGCCATTGAAAATATTTTGACGTTGATTGTTGTGATTGCTTGTGCCACCTGTTTTTGTGAATGTAGCAGCGCTATTAAATGTTCCGCCTCTTACATAAATATCATTTGCACTTATATTACATTTTCCACCAAATATACATGGCGAATAAGATGCGCCTTCGCCAATATAAATTGCCGAAGTGCCTGTAGCTGTTAGGTTGATTGGTGTTGTTCCATTTTGAGTAATGCCTTGTAAAAACAAATAACCATTCGTAAATCCATTGCTACCAAATGAAATTGTTTTGCCTGCTGCTAAAGTGCTTGTAGAAGTGCCATTCCAAGCCAATGCTGTTCCAACCGAAGCGCCTGTTTGAGTAATAATAATATTGCCATTAAATTGATTACCAGCCGAAGCATGGCAAAAAATAATTCTATCCAAACTATTATTATTTGAATATACATCGCCATTATAAATATCGGCAGCACCATTACCAAACGACCAATAACCATTGCCCGATGTGGAGGTATAATTTACAGTTAACGTTGAGTTGAATGTATTGCCACCGCCCATTGCATTGCTCAATACACCATTTGTTTTAGTTAAAGTGGTAGCTGCATTAAATGTAGCGCCAGTAATATTTAGGTTCGGTGCGTTTACATTAAATGCTCCATTGAAAATACAATTAGCTGCTGTTTTATAAGTGTTTAAAGTGGCAGTACCTGTTAAAGTTAAATTAATAGCAGTAGTTCCATTTTGTATAAATCCTCCAAATTGTAATGTACCAATACCGAAACCTGCATTACCAATAAAAATATTTTTACCAGCGGCTAAAGTTGGTGTTCCTGTGCCCGAAGAATTACCTAAATATACGCCACCAGAGCCTGTTGCCGAAACAATGATTGAATCATTAAACAAATCATTCGAGTTATAACCCAACATAAAATAACCACCGCTGCTTTGTTGATTAATGGTGCACGATGCGTTGAAAATATTTTGACGTTGATTATTATGATTGCTTCCACCACCTGTTTTTGTAAAATTTGTAGCACCATTAAATGTACCGCCTCTTACATAAATATCGGGCGATGTAATATTTACTGCGCCACCAAATGTAGATGGCGTATAACTTGCACCTTCGCCAATAAGTACCGACGAAGAACCTGTAGTTGTTAAATTAATTGGAGCAGTTCCATTTTGTGTAATACCTTGTAAATACAAATAGCCAGTGGTAAACCCATTGCTACCAAATGAAATTGTTTTGCCTGCTGCCATTATACTTGTAGCACCGCTGTTCCAAGCCAATGAAGTGCCTACTGATGAACCGATTTGTGTAATTATTAAATTGCCATTAAACTGATTGTTTGCTGAAGCATGACCAAAAATAATTCTATCCAAACTATTATTGTTTGAATAAACATCGCCATTATAAATATCGGCTGCACCATTGCCAAACGACCAATAACCATTGCCCAATGTGGAGTTATAATTTACAGTTAAGGTTGAGTTGAATGTGTTGCCACCAGTCATTGGATTACTGTTTGTACCAGTTGTTTTAGTTAATAAAACTGAACCATTAAAAGTTGATGCAGCTAAATAAATATTAGGCGAACTTAAAGTTAAAGCACCATTAAAAGTGGTTGAACCACTGGTAGTAAATGTGGCAGTATTGGTAAGCGATAAAGTTTGCGCAGTTGAACCAACTTGTGTAAATTTATTTAGCAATAAAGTTCCGGCAGTAAATCCCAAACTACCAATTGTAATGGTTTTGGTATTGGCTAAAGTGGCTGATGCTGTTGCATTGCCACCACAAAATTGAACCCCTTGTCCGTTGGTAGAATTAACAATAATATTGTTGTTGAATGCTGTATTAGCCGAAAGCCAACCCACATAAATTAATGAATTGCCTGTTGGTGTATTATTAAAAGTAGTTACCCCATTAAAAATATTGTTGCTGCTATTATAAGCCACATAAATTTGGCTACTGCCGGTGTTATTAAATGTTGTAGTAGAATTAAATTGGTCGGCATTTCCATTACCCAACAAAATATAACCTGTGCCCGAATTGGTAATAGTTAAAGCACCATTAAAAATATTATTGCCCGAACTTTGGTCGTTAGTAGCACCCGTTTTAGTAATCGTTGTTGTATTTTGAAATGTAGTTTTAGTAATCGTGATAGCTGCCGATGTAACATTCAACATACAATTCATTGTAAAATTACTGCTGCCAATAGTTGTAGTAGTAGCACCACTAATTGTAAGTGTTCCGTTTTGAATAGTACCAGCTGTAAATGTGGCTGTAGTACCGTTTGCGGTAATTGTAGCGTTTCCTAAATCTAATGTGCCACTTGTAAAAATGATATTGTTGATGGTAGTATTTGCAACCAAATTACAATTTCTACTACCCGTTACAATGGTTACATTGTCGGTAGTTGATGGTATTCCGTTTGGTGTCCAATTAGTAGCCACATTCCAAGCAGTTGATGTATTGCCATTCCAAGTATAATTGGTTTGGGCATTTGCAAATACATTAAAACATACTAATATTACTGTAAGTAAAAAGTAAGATTTCATAATAAAAATTGTTTGTTTCGAATTGATAAATCACACATCTATCAATCACCACAAAACTACTTTTTGCATGAAATCATGAAATACAAGACAAGGCGTAATTTTCTAACCTGAAATACGTATTTTGAATTGTAAGGAGAAAAAATACTGCGTAGTTTTATTGAAATTTAAAAGTGCTAAAAGATTAAATTTAATTGAACTACTTTTATTGAAACAATTTAGAGTTGATTGCGGTCAATCATCTCTGTGAAAATATTTCAAAATCTTAGTGAAACTCAAAATCAAATTAATTATTCCACACATTAAATAGGTGTGCCAATTGGTTTTAAATGCAAATAAAATGAAGAGAAAGTTTTACATAATTGCCCATAATACTAACATTGTAAGTGATGCCATTGATTGCATAGAAAGGGATACTAATGTTTTAGAACCTGATATCACATTGACCAAAATTTTTATTTGGTTCTTTTTTTTTCTCTTTTCTTTTTCTACAACTTTTGCTCAAAACAAATCGGATTCTACTAAAGTCAAGGGAATAATCAAATTTTATCCTTTACATGTGTTAGTTGGTGAAGTGAAATTGGGTTATGAAAAACCTATCAGTAAAAAAATGAGTGTTGAATTTGGTGCTGGTTATTTATTTGCATATACAGGCGTAATATGGAATGAATACCAATTTACATGGATGCACTTTATAAATTCACCGTTAGGATATGACACAAGAATTGGGCTTGATTATAAAATTAATCATAACACTTTTATTACACTTCTTTTTTTGTATAAATACTATTATGGTTTAGTATCAAATAAACATGATGATGGAATAACTTTAACTTCATTTGGAGTACAAGGTTTATTCAGTAAAAGGTTTCCAATATCCAAAAATATAGGATTAGAAATGTTCAGCGGTATTGGAATAAGAAAAATAACTGAAAGGGATGGTTACGAAAAGTATACCAGCGGTGGTATTGATAAAGACTATACCCATTTGTTTGTTTACCCATCATTACAATTTGGTTTTTCATTAACCTACAAACTTCATTAAACCCCTGCCCGTTCTACTATGTAGCCAAGCCTTTCGTGTGTTGCTGACACGGATGCAAATGTTTTCCCGAATGTTCGTGATATCATTTGTATTTTAAGTAGCTCTAGTCTATACCTTTTCTCGAAACTATCAGCAAAAAACATGTTTAAATAATATTTACTTCTCGTTCTAATTCAATATCAAATTTTTCATTTACCGATTGAATAATTTCGGTAGATAAATTAAAAATTTCTTCGCCTTTTGCAGCGCCAAAATTTACTAAAACTAAAGCTTGATTTTTATGAACACCGCAATTGCCAATGGTTTTACCTTTCCAGCCACATTGTTCTATCAACCAACCAGCCGCTAATTTTTTATTTCCGTTTGCTACATCATAAGCTACAATGTTTTCAAATTTGGCTTTTAATACATTATATTTTGCTGATGAAATTTCAGGATTTTTAAAAAAACTTCCTGCATTTCCTATTTCTATTGGGTTTGGTAATTTCGAACTTCTAATGCTAATAACCGCATCGCTAATGGCTTTGATAGACAATTCTTTTACTTTCATCGCTTTTAATTGCTGCTCGATAGCACCATACGAAATTTTAAAATCAGGATTTTTGTTTAATTTAAATGTAACCGAAGTAATGATAAATTGATTTTTGAATTTACGTTTGAAAACACTTTCACGATAACCAAATTCACAATCTTTTACATCGAAATTAACCAACATTTTTTCTTGTAAATGATAAGCCTCTAACGAGTAAAATACATCCTTAATTTCAACACCATAAGCACCAATATTTTGCATGGGTGATGCACCCACACAACCAGGAATTAACGATAAATTTTCAACGCCAGCATAATTATTTTGAATGCAAAATAATACAAATTGATGCCACACTTCGCCAGCAGCAGCCTTTACCAATATGTGTTCGTTTGTTTCTTCTACAACTTCAATTCCTTTTACATTATTTTTTATTACAACGCCATTAAAATTTTTGGTAAATAAAATATTACTGCCACCACCTAAAATCAGTTGTTCATTTTGTTGAAAAATGGCATCATTAGTAAGTGCAATAATTTCATTTACACTTCCTACTTCAACAAAATATTTTGATGATACATCAATACCAAATGTATTGAGTTTTTGTAACGAAATATTTTGATTGATTTGTAACATAATTATTTGAAAGGGCTTTCAGGCAAGGTTTTGAAGATGGTATAAACCAATTTACTATCCTTAAAAATAATTGAATAAGCAGTTAAAAAAATAATCATCAAATCGGTATAAGTAGATTTATTTTTTTGATACCACAATTCTAATTCGCCTTTATAAGGATAAATTTTGTGGCGATAATAATCTCTTGGGTCGGTATATTCTTTTTGGTCTGAAACCAATTTTTCTTCATCTCTAAAAACCAACGAACCAATACCCGTAATGCCTGGAATGCTTTTGTACACCACATCTTGAACATGAGGGGCATAATATTTAAAGCTTACAGGCATCAATGGCCTAGGGCCTACCAAACTCATATCACCCAACAGTACATTAAATACTTGCGGCATTTCATTCATTTTAGTCATGCGCAAAAACTTACCAATAGGTGTTACACGTGGGTCGTTTCTAAGTGTAATATCGCCTGTTCCTATATTGGGCGAATTTTTAAGCATGGTAGCAAATTTCAAAATCTTAAAAATTTTATTATTCAAACCCATTCTATCTTGCCCATAAAATACTTCGCCTTCTGCAGTTAATTTTAAAGCGATAAAAATTGGAATTAATAGCGGCGAAAGTACTATCAATACTAGTAAAGCAAACGAAATATCGAGTAGGCGTTTTATTATTATATACATTTTTTTAAAATTGGCATATTATTACATCAGCAAATTTTTTTACATTCTTTGGTCTAAATTTTTTCCCTTTTCGATGTGTTCAAAGTTGGGAATAAATTCGTTCATTAATTCTACAATATCAGCTTTGCTAATTTTATTTTGCAAGAATAATTGATTGAATTTTTCAAACATCACATTCACTTCATTTAATGATTTTGCTGGATAATCTTTCACATAACCCAATGCTTCAAACTCATTATTTACAAGGGTTTCAGCATCGGTAAAAAATTCTTCGTAAGGTTTTTCCCCATTCGTATCACTCTCAAAAAAGTAAACTGGATATTGTTTTGAATCGGGTTTTAAATTAAATGCAAACTGCCTTGCCTCTTCTTCATTTTTGCAAAACACAGGTTCTAAACCATGTGCTTCTAAAAGCTTCACACCAATGGTTTCAAAGGTTTGCATATCTTTTTCAGGGTCAAGCTTTGGAAAGAAAATACTGCCCGAATTTCCCAACATACAAGCCAACATGCACAACTGTCCGCTTTCTTCGGGCGATACAAAATAACGCTTAATATTACTTGGCCCACTGAATGGTTGTTGCTTCATCATGCGTTCTAAAAATCCATACAACAAACTTCCATTGCTGAAAGCCACATTTGCAAATCGAGCTGTGGTGATAGGAATATATTTGCTGTACGCCATGATAACTTCTTCCATCAGCTTTTTGCTTGCACCCATTACGTTTACAGGGTTTGCAGCTTTATCGGTGCTTACACAAAAAAATCTTTCGGGCTTGTGTTCCATCAATAAATCCAACAAGCCTTTTGCTCTGATAACATTATTGTTAATCATCGCTTCGATGCTGAATTCATCTTTTTCACTTCTTACATGTTTATGAGCAGCAAAGTTGGCTACAATTTCAAACGGACCTTTTTGCTTGAATATTTTTGTAAAAACTGGGTCAGAAAAATTGATGGGATAAGTGATAAATTCATCAGGCACATTTAACCCAACTGTACTGCGAACATCACGAACTAATTCGGTTAAACCATTTTCATCGGTATCAATTACATAAACACGTTTTGGTTTGAAACGCAGTATGGCTCTAATATACGAGCTACCTATTGTACCAGCGCCACCAATCACCAACACACTTTTGCCATCAATTCTTTTGCTCAATTCGGCAAAATTGTTTTCAATATCGTGCTTAAAATAACTTTCGGCTCTGCCTGTTGCAGCGCAAATAAATTGATGAAGATTAAATCTGTTCATGTGGTAACTATAATTTGTTTTCTACTTAATGTTTTTTATTGCTTCTCTTTTACTCAAGTTTGCCAAATCATTTGTTTGTACAAAATCAATTACAAAATCTGAATTAGTGTAAGCATATTCTCTAAGTGCCCATCCAATGGCTTTTTGAATAAAAAACTCTTTACTTTTTGTATGAGATAAAATGTATTCAGTTAGCAATTTTTCATCGGTTTCCGTTTTGTATTTGTTCTGAAAAATGATGCTTACCCGTTGCAACCACATATTGTTTGATTGATTCCAACGCTTAGTAATTTTATTTTTTTCTTGGTTAAATTTTTTGAAATAAGGTGCAACTAAATGTGCCGAAATAAAATCTACAGTATCCCACCACGAATTATTGATGACCATAAATTCAAATAAATCAATCATTTCGGGCTGCCAATTTTTTTTATTGGCAATTAATAATTCAATAGCACAATAATGAAATTCACGTTGTGGTTGAGCAAATAATTCTTTAGCTAAAATTTCAATTTTATTTTGTGGTGGAAAATTTTCTTTTAAAAATTCTTTGAAAATAATTCTACGTTCGGCCATTTTCATTCCAAAAAATTCAAACCGATTTTTCAAATATGCTTTCTGACTTTCAGCCAATTTCTCATCAGCCACATCTTTAAAAATAGATGTTAAATCAGTTACAAATGAAGATATTTTTTTTTGCATCAATTTGTACTAAATTTTCTCAACACAAACTGCTGTGCCATACGCCAATACTTCTGTAATGCCTTGCATCACTTCGTTTGCATCATATCGCATATTAATAATTGCATTTGCTCCCATAGCATTAGCATGTTCGGTCATCAACATAAAAGCTTCTTCTCTGGTTTTTTCGCAAAGCTCGGTATAGATAGAGTTTTGACCACCTAATAAAGATAAAAAACCACCAGCCATATTACCAAATAAGCTGCGGCTACGAACTGTAATACCACGAACTACGCCTAATTGTTTGGTTACTTTATAACCTTCCAAAGCATTGCTGGTTGTGATTAAATTTTTGTCTACCATAATTTTATTTATTTAAAAATTGATTTAATAATTGTTGCTACTTTTTGTAATTCATCATCTGTAATGCCCGTACTACAAGGAATGCTTAAACAATTTTTGTATACTTCGTTCGATTTATCATGCTGGCTGTAATACCAAAACGAAGTAAACATTTTTAATTGATTCATTGGCATCCAAAACGGACGACTCATAATATCAGCGGCTTTTAAAGCTTCAAAAATTTGTTTTGAATGGCTTGATTTAATGGTAAACAACCAATCATTTACCTCAATATTTTCTTCTACTTTTTGAAATTGAATATCGCCAACGCCACTTAATTCTTTTTTATAAAAATCGCTGATGTATTTTTTCTTAATTAAAAATTCGGGCAATTGTTCCATTTGTGCTACACCAACTGCCGCCAAAATATTTACCAATCTATAATTGTAGCCAACTTCATCATGGATATATTCTTCGGGATGAATTTTTGCCTGCGTAGTTAAATGTTTTGCATGCTTTGCCAATGTTTCATCATTAGTTACAATCATACCACCACCACCTGTCGAAATAATTTTATTTCCATTATAACTGAAGCAACCCATTTGCCCCAAAGTGCCTGTTTGCTTGCCTTTGTAAGTGCTTCCTAACGATTCTGTAGAATCTTCAATAACAGGAACATGATATTGATTGGCAATTGTCATCAGCCTTTCCATATTACACATATTGCCCAATACATGCACAGGCATAATGCAACCGATTGCTCTGTTATCTTTTTTTACCACACATTTTCCATCTACCATTTTAGTTTCTTCAGAAAAGAATTTTTCTAATAAATTCAAATCCATTTGCCATGTATCGCTATCTACATCAATCATCAGCGGTTCGGCACCAGTATAGCTTACAGCATTTGCTGTGGCAATAAAAGTGATATTAGGAATGATTACATAATCGCCTTGTTTTACACCTACTAATCGTTGGCAAACGTGCAATGCAGCAGTGCCATTCATACAAGCTACTGCATATTTTGCACCTGTAAATTCTGCCATTTTCTTTTCAAAATCATTTACATAACTACCTACACTGCTAATCCAGCCTGTATCTAAACAATCTTTTACATATTTCCATTCATTACCTGCTAAGTGTGGAACCGTTAAAGGAATCATATTATATATCGAATTTAATTGGTTTGCGAAGTTCGTAAAATCTAAATAATTGTAAGACTAAAAACGACAAAAAAATATTTCTATTTTTGAGCAGAATAAATTTTTTTTAAAACATGTCGAATAAGAAAAAGAAAAACATTGTTGAAACTATTGTTCAGCATGAAAATATAGAATCATCACCATCATCCATAAAATCAAATTGGTTATTGTATGTTGTTTTATTTATTGTGCCTATTGCATTTTATTTTAATTCTATTTTTAATGAATATGCATTAGATGATGCCATGATGATTACGCAAAATGAATATACTTTAAAAGGGTATGATGGCATTGGCGACCAACTTACACATTCGTTTATTTATGGTTTTAGCCACAAAGAAGCCGATGATGCAGCCAGCAGCCATTGGCGACCTTTAGCTTTAATTTCATTTAATCTTGAAGTTGGTTTTTGGGGTGTTGGGCATCCACATCGTAGCCATTTAATAAATATTTTGCTGTATGCTTTAATTTGTGTTTTGCTGTTTTATTTTTTGTTTCAGCAATTAAAAATAAATCAATGGATTTCGTTTTTTAGCATTCTGCTTTTTGCCATACATCCCATACACACCGAAGTGGTGGCGAATATTAAAGGCCGAGATGAATTATTGGCTTTATTATTTACTTCATTTTCGTTAATCGTTTTATGGAAATATATCGAAACCCAAAAACCTATTTTATACATTTCATCTGTTGTTTTATTTTTTATAGCGCTTACTTCAAAAGAAGCACCAATGGTATTTTTGGGTGGAATTGGATGCATGCTATATTTTTTTACCGATTATAAAATATCAAAAATTGGGTTGATACTTATTGGATTTTTTATTGCAATTGCAGTATTGGTATTTGTTAAAAATGAAATAGCGCCATTCAATAATGTGATTGAAAGTAAGGAAGTGATGAATAATCCGTTCCTTTATGCATCGCCTATTCAACGCATATGCACCAAAATATTTATTCTGTTGTTGTATTTAAAAATGTTGTTTGTGCCATATCCATTAGCCTACGATTATTCATTTCATCAAATTCCTTTTGTTGATGCTAATAATATTTTTGTGTATCTAAGCATTAGTATTTATGCGGCTTTGGCTGTATTTGCTTTTATAAAATTAAAAAGCAAATCGTTGATTTCATTTTCAATATTTATGTTTTTTATCACAGCATCTATCAGTAGTAATTTAATTATTGATATTGGTATGGCAATGGGCGAACGCTTACTATTTATACCATCTTTATTTTTTATTATGTCGGTTGTAATTGTTGCAAAACAAATGATTGATTTGATAAATGATAAATTAAAAATCAACAAATGGATTCCTGTAATTGCATTGTTGCTGCCCATTTTTATGGCATCGGCTTTTATAACTTTTGCAAGAAATAAAGAATGGAAAAATGATATTGTTTTAAATATTGTTGATTTTAAAAAATGTCCTAATAGTGCCCGTATTGCTAATGGTGCTGGGACATCGTACATCGAACTTTCAGCTAAAAATAATACGAGCAAAACCACAAGAGATAGTTTACTTTTTATAGCTCTTAATTGCTTTAATAAAGCATTAAAAATTCATCCTACATTTGATGATGCATTTTTAAATAAAGGTGTGGCATATAGCCGAATGGATAGTGTAGAGGCTGCTGAAAGGAATTGGAATGTGGTAAGGCAACATGCTAACCATCCTAAATTAATTGAGTTTAATAAATATTTGGCCATAAAATATTTAGATATTGGATTGGTATGTGGCAGAAGACGAAGCATGGATTCTTCTATTCGATATTTAGAAAAAGCAGTTTTGTATGCCACAGCCAATGATTCAACTACTGTAGAAAGTTTATATAATGTAGGCGGAGCTTATTATACGGCAGGCAAATTTGAAAAAGCTAAAATTGCATTCACAAGAGCAATGCAGTTGAACCCTAATTATAAAGATACCAAAATGGGGTTAGCAGCATCCGAGTTTGAATTATCAAAAACTAAGAAACCTTGAAAATAAATTATCAAAAACCTTGTGTGTTGAGCATTGCAGGTTTCGACCCAAGCGGTGGTGCTGGTGTATTGGCTGATGTTAAAACATTTGAGGCAAATGATGTTTTAGGTTTTGCTATCAATACAAGTATTACTGTGCAGAATGAAAGCGAATTTAGTAAAATATATTGGCTACCTATTGAGCAAATAAAAGAGCAGTTAGAAATTTTATTTAAAATATATGAAATCAATTTTGTGAAAATAGGATTAGTAAAAAATTTTGAAATGCTGAATGCTATTTGTGATGAGCTTTTAAGGCTGAATAATAAAATTAAAATAATTTGGGATCCAATTTTAAAATCAAGTTCGGGTTTTTTATTTCATCAAAATTTTAATGAATCGGATTTAAAAAATTTGTTGCAAAAAATTTATTTAATAACACCCAATACTGATGAAGCTAAAATTTTATTTTCAACTGATAATGCTGAAATGATTATTAGTAAAGGATTTACAACCACTACAAATATTTTATTAAAAGGTGGGCACAAAAACACTAATGATGCCAATGACGTTTTAATTTCTAAAACATCATATCAAACAATTGAATCTGATAGAATAAAAAATGCTGCAAAGCATGGCAGTGGCTGTGTATTATCGGCTTCTATTGTTGCTAATTTAGCCAATAATAAAGGTATTACTAAAGCTTGTGTGGATGCAAAAAAATACATTAGCACTTATTTAATTAGTAGCGAAAATTTATTGGGATTTCATCATTAAATAATTGGGGGAACGTTATTTTTAATATTCTAATTTAAAAAACAAATAGCAATTAAGTTTGTGTAGTATCTTAAAATAAAAAAGCCTTTCAATTATTTTGAAAGGCTTTTTTTGTGCCCGGGACTGGAATCGAACCAGCACATCCTTGCGAACGGCAGATTTTGAGTCTGCTGCGTCTACCAATTCCGCCACCCGGGCAACATATACAATTGCTTGTATTTCAGAATCGGGCTGCAAATGTATGCTTATAAATTTTGAAATAGAAAATTAATTACAATTTTTTTTTATGCCTTTTATTTTTGAAAAATTATAATCAATTATCTGATTACTTTTGTTGAAAATTATCAAATGAAAAAAATAATAATAGTTGTTTTTGTTTTTCTTTCAATTGCTGTTAAATCAAATGCTCAAGGCTTTTTTGTAGGTTTTCATGGGGGATTAAATAATGTATGGGTTTCAAATGTAAATCCATTATGGAGTAGGGTAGATTCTTTAAAACCATTAAGCCATAAAATTTCATCCGCTAATAATACATTTCGTGGTGGATTTGGGATTCAGGCTGGATTTGAATTTAATAAAAATGTAGCCATTGTTACAGAGCTAAATGGGCAATATCAGGGATATAAATATCAAGATAGCACCTTGTCGAAAGGAGCAATTACTGGCGAATTAAGTTCAAGCTATTTGCAAATACCAATAATGTTGAAACTAATGGCAGGGCATGATGGTTCTGGTTTTTTTATAATGGCTGGTCCTAGTTATTCTGTTTTACAAAATGCTACATTAACCGAAAGTGGAAAAAATTTGCATGAAGTAACCACTGATTTAAAAGAAAAAAACTATGTAATTAAACAAGAAGTTGGCATTACAAGTGTTTTAGGAATTCAATTTAAAGCAGCCGACCATTTTTTATTCACGTTTGGATTTAGAGGAAATTTTGGAACAAAAAATATAAATAATCTTTCTCCATCTATATCTAATTTTTCAATTCCGAAATCTATTAATGGTTCTGTTGGTATTAATCTTTCTGCTGGGTATCATTTTTGAAAAAGTGTATAAAATTTGTACACTTTTTATGCATTTGTTTATAATATATTGTTGATTATAAATTTAACGTAGCAACAATCCTAATTCTTTATTCTAATTTCACTTTCACAAATTTTATGAATCAGTAAAATTTGATTAATTGAAAAAGTTGATGAAAAGAATCATAAAAAAAGTAGCGGTATTAGGAAGCGGTGTAATGGGAAGCCGCATTGCTTGTCATTTTGCAAATGCAGGCGTAGAAGTACTATTGTTGGATATTGCGCCCAAAGAATTAAACGATATTGAAAAGGCAAAAGGATTAGCATTAGATAACAAAGCTGTAAAAAACAGAATAGTAAATGATGCCTTGCAAGCT
The DNA here is from genome assembly GCA_046051225.1 of Bacteroidota bacterium. GTDB lineage: Bacteria > Bacteroidota > Bacteroidia > Chitinophagales > CAIODY01 > CAIODY01. The sequence goes on from JBJOOR010000005.1 coordinate 225,226, forward strand.
ACCTACAAAGCCAATCCTGCGGCATTGTATCATAAAAATTTTGCTACTCGAATTAGTATTGGAAATTTTGATGATGATTTATCAAAAATAAAAGATGCCGATTGGATTTTAGAAGCCGTAGTCGAAAATCTCGACATCAAAAAATCATTATTTGAAAAAGTAGAAGCCTTCAGAAAGCAAGGCAGCATCATCACTTCCAACACTTCGGGAATTCCTATTCATTTTATGTTGGAAGGTAGAAGCGAAGATTTTCAAACCAATTTTTGTGGGTCGCATTTTTTTAATCCACCTCGATATTTAAAATTATTAGAAATAATTCCAACACAAAAAACATCGCAAGATGTAGTTGATTTTTTAATGCATTATGGCGATTTGCATTTAGGGAAAACAACTGTGTTATGTAAAGATACGCCTGCATTTATTGCCAACAGAATTGGTGTTTATGGTATTATGCAAACCTTTGCTGTAATGCAAAAATTAGGATTAAGTGTGGATGAAATAGACGCTTTAACAGGACCAATTGCTGGCCGACCAAAATCGGCAACCTTTCGTACTTGCGATGTGGTAGGCTTAGATACATTAGCAAAAGTTTCGGTAGGATTACAACAGGCTTGCCCAAATGATGAACAAGTTTCTATTTTTAATTTGCCCGATTATGTAAAGAAAATGGTAGAGCAAAAATGGATTGGAGATAAAGCTGGGCAAGGATTTTACAAGAAAACAAAAAACGAAAAAGGCAAAACTGAAATACTTACTTTAGATGTAACTTCATTAGAATATAAACCAAAAGTAAAATCGAAATTTGCAACTTTAGAAGCTGCAAAACCAATTGAAAACTTAAAAGAAAGAATAAAAATATTAGTAATCGGAAAAGATAAAGCTGCTGATTTTTATCGTGAAACATTATTTGGCACATTTGCTTATGCCAGTAATCGAATTCCTGAAATTGCCGATCATTTATATCAAATAGATGATGCCATGAAAGCTGGCTTTGGTTGGGATTTGGGTCCGTTTGAAATATGGGATGCCATTGGTGTTGAAGCCGTTTTGCAACAAATGAATGCATTGGGTTTTAAGGCTGCTGATTGGGTAAATGAAATGATAGCAAGCGGCGTAAAATCATTTTATTCAACTGAAAATAATTCAAAAACCTGCTACGAAATTCCATCTAAAAATCAACAAATTATTAAATCGATAAATGGATTTGTGATATTAGAAAATTTCAATGAAAAAATTGTTTGGAAAAATTCGGGTTGCTTATTAAAACATATTGGCGATGGCGTTTTGAATTTAGAATTTACTACCAAAATGAATTCGATTGGTGGCGAAGTTTTAGAAGGTGTAATGAAATCAATTGATACCGCCGAAAAAGAATATAATGGATTAATTATTGGAAATGATGGCGCTAATTTTAGCGCAGGTGCAAATGTGGCAATGATGTTCATGTTAGCCATGGAACAAGAATACGATGAATTAGATATGGCTGTTAGAATGTTTCAAAATGCATCAATGCGCATTAGATATTCATCCATTCCAGTAGTTGTAGCGCCACATGGACTTACATTAGGCGGTGGTTGCGAATTTACAATGCATAGCGATAAAGCGGTTGCATCAGCAGAAAGTTATATTGGTTTAGTGGAAGTTGGTGTAGGCATTATTCCTGCTGGTGGAGGAACTAAAGAATTTGCTTTACGGGCAAGCGATTCGTATTTTGAAGGCGATGTGCAATTGCCAACTTTGCAAAAAAGATTTACAGATATTGCTATGGCAAAAGTTTCAACATCGGCACATGAATCATTTGATTTAGGTGTTTTACGAAAAGGGCATGATGTAGTAGTGATGAATCAAAATAGATTATTGGCAGAAGCAAAATCATCAGTTTTGAAAATGGCTGAAGAAGGCTATGTGCAACCTAAACAAAGAAACGATATTAAAGTATTAGGGCGTTCGGCTTTAGGAGCTTTGTTAAGCGGCATTTCGGCTATGCAATTTGGCGGTTATATTTCCGAACATGATAAATTAATTGCTCAAAAATTAGCGTATGCTATGTGTGGCGGCGATTTAACATCGGCCACATTAGTAACCGAACAATATTTATTAGATTTAGAAAGAGAAACATTTTTAAGTTTAGTAACAACAAAAAAATCTTTAGAACGATTACAAAGCATTTTAACAACAGGTAAACCTCTAAGAAATTAGTTTGGGGAGAAAGATAGAAATTAAAAGATGAGTATTGAGAAATGAGTAATTAGGTTATTAAAATTAAATTAGTATATGCATAAGTTTAAAGATTTAAAAGTTTGGCAGGAAGGAGTTGAATTAACCGTTTTGGTACATAATACAGTAAATGGTTTTCCTAAAGAAGAATTATTTTCACTTACTCAACAAATCAAACGTTCAGTTATTTCTATACCATCAAATATTGCTGAAGGTGCAGGAAGAAATGGAAAGAAAGAGTTTGTTAATTTTTTAGGAATAGCAAATGGTTCATCTTTCGAATTACAAACACAGTTAATAATTGCAAATAAATTAAAATTTATACTTGATGATGACTTGGCTATTATGGAAAGTAAGATTGATTATATTCAAAAAATGATTTACAATCTTCAAAAAACTTTAGCGTAAAATCCTCATTACACAATACTAAATTCTCAAATCAAACAAAACACATGCAAGAAGCATACATCATAGACGGACTAAGAACAGCTTTCGCAAAATCAGGAAGAGGTGGATTTCGTTTTATGCGAAGCGATGATTTGGCTATTAAAGTCATTAAAGCATTGTTAGAAAAATATCCTCAACTAGATAAAAAATTGGTGGATGATGTTTTAGTAGGAAATGCTGTACCCGAAGCCGAGCAAGGCTTACAGATTGGAAGAATGATTGCTTTAGAAGCAGTTGGACTTGATTGTGCAGGAATGACAATGAACCGTTATTGTGCATCAGGATTAGAAACAATTGCAACAGCAACAGCAAAAATCAGAAGCGGACAAGCAGATTGTATTATTGCTGGCGGAACAGAAAGTATGAGTTTAGTGCCTACAGTCGGTTGGAAAACAGTACCTAATTATAACATTGCCAAACAACATGATGATTATTATTTAAGCATGGGTTTAACTGCCGAAGCTGTTGCCAAAGAATATAATATTAGTCGTGAAGCTCAAGATGAATTTTCATTTCATTCGCATCAACGTGCTGTAAATGCTTTAGAAAAAGGATTATTTAAAGAAGAAATTTTGCCTATCGAAGTTGAAGAAGTTTATTTGGATGGCAATATGAAACGCCAAGTAAAAAAATGGATAGTTGATACCGATGAAGGCCCAAGAAAAGATACATCAATAGAAGCTTTGGCAAAATTAAAACCTGTGTTTTCAGTTGGTGGAACAGTTACGGCAGGCAATAGTTCACAAACTACTGATGGTGCAGCATTTATGATTGTAATGAGTGAAAAATTAATGAATTCATTAGGCTTAAAACCAATGGCAAGATTAGTTAATTGTGCATCAGCAGGAGTACATCCACGAATTATGGGTGTAGGCCCAAGCGTTGCCATTCCAAAAGTTTTAAAACAAGCTAATTTGAATTTATCGGATATTAATGTTATTGAATTAAATGAAGCGTTTGCTGCGCAATCACTAGCTGTTATTAATGAATTGGGTTTAGATACAAACATAACCAATGTAAACGGTGGTGCAATTTCGTTAGGTCATCCATTGGGTTGCAGCTTGGCAAGGCTTACTATGACATCTATATTTCAAATGCAGCGAAGTGGTGGTAAATATAGTCTTGTAAGTGCATGTGTAGGTGGCGGACAAGGAATTGCAGGAGTAATTGAGCGAATATAAATTATCTAATATCAAAATCTTATAATTGAATACTTTTTATTTTAGAAATTAATACTATTTTTGTAGCTTACATGTATTGTAAATGACTATACAATAGTTCAATATAACCATTAATTAGTTTTAGAAATTAGAATATAAATTACCCTTTACGAATGAAAAAATTGTTTTTTTTAATTGTGTTTATGTTGCTTGTAGCACCTATTCAGAAAGCATTCTGTCAAGAAGAGCTGTTGGAAGATGACGCCCAAACAACCATTTCAAAACAACAACAAAAAAAGATTACCAAAGAGGCCGCAAAGGCTAATAAGGGTGCTAAAGGTGCAACAAAAAAGGGTGCAAAAGTAGAACCAGCTAAACCAACAACAACTGATGCAACAGATGAAGAGGATGCTACTACAGCCCCAACACCTTCATCAGTTGATACCAAAAAAGCCACAAAGGCAAAAGATGATACAAAGAAGCCAGATGAGGTTTCGCCAACACCAACAGCAAAACAGCCTAAATCAATTGATAATTTTGATGATGAAGAAGATAAACAACCAGCTGCAAAGCCTACTGTGGTAAATGGAGAAAGAGTTTATATTGTGCCTAATAAAAGTACCAATCCTCCTACAACAGAAATATTAGATTCAGTACATCAAGGGAATTTAAATTTGTATCGTCCGTTGGTTGATACACCGTGGGTGGCGGCTAAAAATATGCGCCAAGCAAGAGAATATAAAACAGGACAAGATCCTTATCCTGCAAGACCAAAAACAATGTTTGAAGTAGGTGTTAGTATAGGTAATCCTTATTTAAGTAGCGATATTCAAACTTGGTATCGTTTTGGAAAAACATTAGGTTGGGGCTTATCTTTGAGAAAGGATTTAGGTTATGTTACATCCATTCGAGTTCAATATAATCAAGGAAGAGCTTATGGGATAGGCTGGAAAGGTAATTACGCTATAAAAAACAATCCTGCACTTACAGGTGGATATGATGCAGCAGTAAATTACTCTACTTTTGCAATTACCCATCCCATTTATTTGAATTATATGATAAATTATAAGCAATTGATGGGGCAATTGATTCTCAATTTCAATAACATAAAATTTCATAAAGAAAGAACTCGTTTTTCATTGTACGGAATTATTGGTGCAGGGCCATTATTCTATAACACAAGAATAAATCAGTTAGATGCAAATGGTAAAATGTATGACTATAATAAAATAGATGCTTCATTAGGCAATGACCATGCGAATAGAAAAGATAGAAAAAATCAATTAAAAGCATTGTGGGATGATACATACGAAACCCAAGCTGAAACAGATGCATCATGGAATCATGTGGGAGGCAAAGCATCTGGTGGAGAATACAGATGGAGATTGGACGCTGCTATTAATTTAGGAATGGGCGTTGGTATTAGATTATCAAGAAAAATGTCGTTGAATTTTGAAACCATGCAAACATTTTCTGGTGATGATTTAATGGATGGGCAACGTTGGCAAGAACATAATTTTGCTGATCCAGTTTTATCGCCCAATAATGATAATTTGAATTATTCTTCTGTTAGTTTGAATTATAATTTAGGAAAAAAAGCTGCCGAACCTTTATGGTGGCTTAATCCAATTGATAATCAGTTGGTAGCATTATCCGAAGCTAAAAATAAATTGGCTAAAATTCCTGAATTTACGGATGGCGATAATGATGGTGTGCTCGATTTTTTAGATAGAGAACCAAATACGCCTGAAGGTTGTCAAGTTGATACCCATGGTGTGCAACTGGATAGCGATAAAGATGGTATTCCTGATTGTAGAGATAGAGAACCTTTTTCTTTACCTGGTGCTAAAGTAGATGCTGATGGTGTGGCAGAGAAAAAGAACAATCCAGAAATTGATACCTTAATTGCAAAAGTAAAAGAAATGATTGTTAATGGTGGAAGTGGTGCTAATGCCACATTTCCAGGTTGGTATTTGCCAATGATTCATTTTGATTTAGATAAAGATTATATTAAACCTGATTTTTACCCTGATATGTTTCACTTAGCACAAGTGATGAAAATGTATCCTCAAATGAAAGTGTATATTGATGGACATACAGATATTCGCCATTCAAATTCATATAATGAAGATTTATCGCATCGTAGAGCCGAAAATGCAAAGAATTTCTTAATCAAAAATTATGGTATTGATCCTGAAAGATTAATTGTTCGATTCTTAGGTAAAACTACAAATATGGTAAAAGATTTACCTGACCATTATGACCCAAGATTTGAACGAGAACAATATATTAATCGTAGAGTTGAATTTACAGTTGTGCCCGAATCTATGTCGCCACAAACAAGTCATCAATAAAAAAATATTAATCAACAAAAAAAGGCAATACATTATTTATTGCCTTTTTTTGTTGATGCTTTTTTTCTAAAATTTATAAACCTTGTTTTAAATCGTATATTTTTCTGATTTTTTTTATCTGCTCTTTCATATTCAGATTTAAATCTACTAGCAAACCATTGTGTAAATCGAATACCCAACCATGCACTTCAGGAAAGCCACCATTGTACCAGGCCTTTTGCACATGCGATGTTTTTATTACATTAATACATTGCTCAAATACATTTAATTCTACCAAACGGTTATATCGTAAATGCTCATTTTTTATAGCATCTAATTCGTCTTGATGTAATCTGTATACATCACGTATATTGCGCAGCCAAGCATTTAGTTCACCCATGTCTTGCGATGTCATGGCAGCTTTTATACCTCCGCACCCATAATGCCCACATACAATGATATGTTTTACTTTTAAATATTCTACTGCGTATTGTATCACCGCATTTACATTATGGTCGATACCATTTACCACATTTGCAACGTTGCGATGCACAAATACTTCGCCTGGCTCAAGCCCCATTATTTCGTTGGCTGGTACACGACTATCGCTACAACCAATGTACAAATATTCAGGTGTTTGATCTTTAGCTAATTTTTCAAAAAAATCTTTGTCTTTTGCCAATTGTTCATGAACCCATTTTTTATTATTATCAAATATTTTTTTGTAGCTACTCATGTTATGTTTTTATTTTTGTACAAATATAGAAACATAAAAATATTAGAATAGAATGTTTTTGTTTTTAGATTGCTCATAAAACTTTTCTTAACTACTTTTGTTTTCAATAAAAATAATTAAAAATGACAATACAAAAAGGACAACAAGCGCCCGATTTTACACTGTATAACACAGATAAAAATGCAGTAACTTTAAGTGGTTTGAAAGGAAAAAAAGTAGTTCTATTATTTGTGCCTGCTGCTTTTACTGGCACTTGCACTAAAGAACTTTGCAGTATTCGTGATGGAATAGGTGCATTTAATAATGTAAATGCTGAAGTGATTGGAATTAGCTGCGATAGCGTATTTGTGTTAGGTAAATGGAAAGAACAAGAAGGTTTTAATTTTACTTTATTAAGCGATTTTAACAAAGAGGTATCTACATTGTATGGTGTTGATTATGCTAAAGGTATTTTCCCTGCTGGTATGTATGGGCATAGCAAGCGCAGTGCATTTGCGATTGATGAAAATGGCGTAGTACAATATGCTGAAGTATTAGAAATAGCATCTGAATTACCAAATTTTGCTGCAATAATGGCCGCATTAAATTAATTTTTTTTGATAAAAAAAGCCTGACTGTTACAATTTCAGTCAGGCTTTTTTATTTTGAATTATGAAAAATATTGGGCTTATTGCTGTGATACTTTTTGTTTTTTGGGCATTTAACTCAAATGCTCAAATAAATGATTTACAGGGCTATTCACTTAAGGGAAAAGTAAAAAGAATTATTAGTCTTAAATATGATAATGTTTTATTTTTTAATGGTGAATGGCAACCTTATGATAGTACTGATTTGGCTGGAGCAACTTCTGAACATTTTAATTTGGCTGGAAATATTGATACTACATTAACTGAATTAGTTGATTCAAGCGGATACAGCAATCAATTTCTACTTGTTAATGAATATATTGAGAACCGAAAAATTGCTTCAAAATATTTCAATCAGCGGAAGAAATTAATCGAAAAAGATTCTTACAAATGGGTTGATGATAGCACTTATGAAATTACTACACTTGATTCAACAGGGAAGATGATTATGATAACAAAATCATGGTATCATAAGGATGGTAAAGAATACAAAACTGAATATAAGCGATTTAAAAAGAATGAAATTTTCACTCAAGAAAAATATATTTGCTTTTATGATTCAAAAGGGCATTTAAGGCAAGCAAATTATGATGACGAAAAATTAAAAACTAAATACACCATTCTGTATTCTTTGATTGATATGGATGAGAAAGAAAATTGTGTAAAAGCTATTTTGCTTAATGCAACTGATTGTACGGTTAAAGAATTAGTAATCAGAAAGATTGAATATTACTAGATTAAAAGAGTTTCTGAAACTACTAAGTTTTGTCATACCAACATATTGTGGTTGCAATGTGGTAGGTTTATTTTTTAAACAAAGAATTTAATAGCAATATATCTTTTATCTCATTTCACATTTTTCATGATGGTTGTAAACTATGCTCGAACCTTTTTAAAAATGGAGAAAATTTATTCAATATACTTCTTCGAAAATTATTATCCCTTTGTATTGTAGAGGAGGGTAAGGGTGAGGTTGCAAAAAAAGAATTTCCGAAGAAGTCTATTGCCTGCAAAGCTGCTTTCCAATTGTATTTTACTGCAATAAATAACTTTGGCTATAAGAGCAAAATGTCGGTGAAAAATAAAAAGATAGTTGTGTAAAGTTTCATACTAAGGTTATAGATTAAGGCTTTTAATAGTAATAGAACAGAGATATAGTGCGACACAAACCACACCAGAAATTACCATGTATATCAGTTTTTTTATGCTATATTTTTAATAGTAAAGTTCGTTAAACTTTCTTTTTATAGAATGAACACTAATTTTGTTAGTACAACTTTTTAGTTGCCGAAGTTCAACCAACTTCATATTTTAAAAAATTATTACTTGGGCAATTGTTTAGCATTTTTTTTCATCAGTACTGTTGCATGGCTATTGTTTAAATATTACACCCCATTAAGAATTGAAAATGTAAAAAAAAGTTATGAAGGAAAAAATATACTTTCAGCAATAAGAGTTATTATCATTGTTAGTATTTATTTAATTATTCTTATTATAGCGCCATTTGTGTTAGAAAAAATACATCAATATATTAATATTCATCCTTACTCATAAAATCTATTTCGCTTAAGAAGAGCCAAGTGTATAGCAACTTTCAATGCTATGGTTTTTTGAAACAAAATATAACAACACTTGATGCGACAAAATTAAATTGTATTCTGATAATTAAATAAAATATAAAACGCCCAACCATTTCTGATTGAGCGTTTATTTTTTCAATTAGCATATTATCACACATCATCACATTGTTATCTCACCACCACCAATCCATCAAACACATCCACCAACAAAGGTTTGCTCTTATCAATTTTGCCTTCCAAAATCTTTTTACTCAAGGCATTGGTGATTTCTTTTTGAATCAATCGTTTCAAAGGTCGTGCGCCAAATTGAGGCTCGAAGCCATTTTCAGCCAAATAATTCAAAGCATAATCGGTTAATTCTAATTTCAAATCTTGCTCTGCCAATTTCTTTTTTAAATCAGTCAATTGTATTTCGATGATGTGTTTAATCTCCGATTTCAATAAGGGTTTGAAAACTAAAATCTCATCCACTCTGTTTAAAAATTCAGGTCGCAAAGTTGCTTTCAACAATACCATGATTTCTGATTTGGTAGCATCATAAGCCTTTTGTATAGCGGCTTCTGTTTCTACCTTTTCAAAATTTTCTTGAATAATGTTGCTTCCCAAATTGCTCGTCATGATGATAATGGTATTTTTAAAATTCACCGTTCTACCTTTGTTGTCGGTCAATCTTCCATCATCTAAAACTTGTAGCAAAATATTAAAAACATCAGGATGTGCTTTTTCAATTTCATCCAACAACACCACCGAATAAGGCTTTCGGCGAACCGCTTCGGTTAATTGTCCACCTTCATCATAACCTACATAACCCGGAGGTGCACCAACCAAGCGACTTACAGCATGTTTCTCTTGATATTCACTCATGTCAATTCGGGTCATCATGCTTTCATCATCAAACAAATATTCGGCTAAAGCTTTTGCCAATTCTGTTTTGCCCACACCTGTTGAACCCAAGAAAATAAACGAGCCAATTGGTTTTTTCAAATCGTTCAAACCTGCTCTGCTTCGGCGTATGGCATCAGCCACAGCCACAATGGCTTCATCTTGCCCAACCACACGTTTGTGCAATTCATCTTCTAAGTGCAATAATTTTTCACGTTCGCTTTGCAACATTTTTGAAACAGGAATGCCCGTAGCTTTCGCCACACTTTCGGCAATATCTTCGGCATCCACTTCTTCTTTCAACATTCTTTTGCCGCTATCCAATTTTTCTAAATCCAATTCTAATTGATGTTGCTTGCTTTCTGTTTCTTTTATTTTTCCATAACGAATCTCTGCAACCCTGCCATAATCGCCACTTCGCTCGGCTTGTTCGGCTTCTAATTTGAATGCTTCAATTTCTTTTTTCGATTGTTGAATAGCATCCACAATCTTTTTTTCGTTTTGCCATTTCGCTTTTAACGAATCTCTTTCAGCAGAAAAATTGGCGATGGATTCATTCAACTCTTTTAATTTTTTATCGTCTTTTTCTCTTTTGATTGCTTCCCGTTCAATTTCTAACTGACGAATTTTTCGTTCCAATTCATCCAATTCTTCGGGCAACGAATCCATCTCTAATCGAAGCTTGGCGGCACTTTCATCCATTAAGTCAATGGCTTTATCAGGCAAAAATCTGTCGGTGATATAACGGCTTGATAATTCCACTGCAGCAATAATCGCTTCATCTTTAATGCGAACTTTATGATGCGTTTCATATCTTTCTTTCAATCCACGAAGAATTGAAATCGCATCTTCATTGGTTGGTTCGTCAATGAAAACCTTTTGGAATCGGCGTTCCAAGGCTTTATCTTTTTCAAAATATTTTTGATACTCATTCAAAGTAGTGGCACCAACTGCTCTTAATTCGCCACGAGCCAACGCAGGTTTTAAAATATTTGCCGCATCCATTGCGCCTTCTGTTGCGCCAACACCAACAAGTGTGTGGATTTCATCAATAAACAAAATGATATTGCCATCGCTTTCGGTTACTTCTTTCACCACAGCTTTCAAGCGTTCTTCAAATTCACCACGATATTTTGCGCCAGCCATTAATGCGCCCATATCCAATGCGTAAATTATTTTTCCTTTCAAGTTTTCAGGAATATCGCCATTTACAATTCGGTGCGCAATGCCTTCTGCAATCGCTGTTTTGCCCACACCAGGTTCACCAACTAAAATCGGATTGTTCTTTGTTCTTCGAGATAAAATATGCAGCGTTCTTCTGATTTCTTCATCACGACCAATCACTGGGTCGAGCTTTCCTGCGGCTGCTAATTCGTTTAAATTTTTTGCGTACTTCTGCAACGAATTGTACTGTGCATCAGCATTTTGAGAAGTTACAGTGCTGCCTTTTCGTAAATCTAAAATGGCAGTTTTTAAATTCTTTTCGTTCAAACCTTCTTCTTTCAAAAGCTTGGAAACCGCATCATTGGTGGATAATAAGCCCAACAATAAATGTTCAACGCTTACAAATTCATCTTTAAAATCTTTCAAAAAAGAATTTGATTTCATTAAAACGGAATTCAAATCTCGTGACAATGCTTGTCCACCTTCGGTTGAAGTAGTTGGTAATTTATTTACCAAATCCTGATTTCGTTTTTCAATCGAAACAATATTGGCGTTGTTTTTTTTCAGCAAATATTCCATCGTGTCTTCGCTTTCTGTCAACAAAGCATCAAGCAAATGCGAAGTTTCAATTTGTGGATTTTTTAAGTTGAAAGCCTCTTGCTGTGCGGCTTGCACCACTTCTTGGGCTTTGATGGTAAAGTTGTTGAGATTCATTTTTTGTAATTTTATTTTTGAAAAGTCATTTGTCATTGGTAAATACAATTGCATTTTACTAATGACAAATGACTGATGACGATTGACCAACGAGCAACAAACTAACCATTTAATTTAACAAGAAACAATGACAGAAATCATTGAGCAAAGCGGAAAGAGTGGCGGTTGAAAAATATTTTTTCGGAAAGAGTGGCAATTTTATTTTAAGATAAAACCTTTTTACTTTTGTTTATGAATAATATCAAAATTCCGTTTGCATTAGAACATGGCACAAATGACATAATTGAGGCAACGAAAAATGATGACCGAAAATGTTACTGCCCAGAATGTAAAGAAGATTTAGTTTATGTGAATAAAGAAGAGAATAAACAAACTCCACATTTTAGACATTACCCTGAAAGTAAATGCACATCGAATACCGAAACTTTAGTTCATTTGCTAGCAAAAAAAATTCTAAATAAAGCAAACCAAATAAGAATTCCAGCAGTTACGACTAATTGTATAAACAAAGATTCAAGAGAAAAAATTCGTATTGGAATAAGAAATTATTTTAGTGAAAATAACTTTGAAAGTGAATTTTATAGTTTACTAAACAAAGAGCTTCTATTACAAAATGAAAAATTAATTAAAATTGAAAAAGTATCAATCGAACAATATTTTAAGACAAGTGCTGATGATGTAAAAATTGATGTTGTGATTGAAAGTAGTGGGAAGAAACTTTTTATTGAACCCTTTTTTTCTAGCAAAATTGATGATGATAAACGCAAGAAACTTGCTTTGCTCGGAATCACAACTATATCAATAGATTTGCTGTCATTTATTAAAACCAAAGGGTTTCTTTATTCAATCAAGCAGTTAGAAAATTATTTAATTGAAGATGTAAATGGTAAATCTTGGGAACTTATTACC
>JBJOOR010000006.1:0-192321 GCA_046051225.1 Bacteroidota bacterium
TCATTACAATCGGTATTGTTGGTTGAATAACCACTAGGCGGTGTAGAATTATTTACGGCGCATTGTGTTGAAGCTGTGGTGCTTCCGTACGTATCATTATCTGCATCAACATAAAAACTAAAAGTAGCATGCATTGTATTGTCGCCATCATTACAATCTGAACCAGAAGATAAAGAAGCATAACCAGCAGGTAATGATGCTCCATAGCATTGTGTTGATGTTCCTATATCATATCCATCTGCATCAACATCAATATACAATGAACTACTTTGCCATACTAAAATATTTACATCATTACAATCAGTATTATTGTTTGAATAACTATTTGATGGCGGTGTAGAAGCATTTACAGCACATACACTATCAATGGTATTAATACCATATCCATCATGATCGTTATCTTGGTAAAATGGATATTTAGCATGCATCGAAGAAGCATTATCGTCGCAATCAGTACTGTCAAATACATAGTTAGTTGGTTGACCTGTACATACAAAAACTCTTGCATTTATATCTCCATAAGTATCTGCATCTACATCATGATAATAGGCTTTAGTTTCATTTACTGTTACATAAAAAACCTTTGATGATGTACCGCCTAAGCCATCATCAACAGATATACTAAAAGAATCATCTCCAATAAATCCTGCATCAGGTGTGTATGAAATTGATAATGCAGTTGGGGTTCTATTTCCGCCGTTTGATGTTCTTGTAGCAGGTAAACCTGACAAAGTACCATGTGCGTTTGGCGAAGAATTTTCATTCCAAGTTAATGTTTGACCATTATCTAAATCTCTTACTACTAAATTTGATGTTACATCATTATTCGAAGAGTTGTCGCAAAAACTCATTGTGTTAACTCCAGTAAAAGTTGGATTATTATTGATAAAAACATTTGATTGAGTTGTTGTTGCTGATGTATTTCCTGCTTGGTCTTGAAAAGTTAAGGTAACTGTATAAGTACCTGATGGTAAAGTTGCGGATGGAGAAGCACTAACAATTTGTCCACTCGAAGTGCTTACAACATTATTTATATTAAATGTAAAAATGGTAAGCGCACCATTTGCTACACTTAATGTATAATTAAACACATTTGAAGTTGTTGTTGCATCTGTAAATTTTAAAATTACAGTGCTTGATTTTGGATTAGATTCAGATAATTGTAATTGTACATTTACAGTACCGTTAGAGGTTAAAGTTGAATTAGGATAAGTTAAAGTTGGTGCTAATGGTGCTGTTTGGTCTACTATATATGTTCCAACTGATGCTGTATAAGCAGTTGGAATATCGCCATTTGAAATTTTAGTAATACCATTTCCTCCTGCTATTAAATCAAGTCTTAATGTAGCTGAAGCGCCCGTAACACTTATTGAATTTACAACTACTGTATAAATAGTAGATGATACTGTGGTTACACTTGCAATAGTATACGTTGCGCTACCTGTAACAGTAACAGCAAAAGAACCAGTGTTTACACCACTAACAGGTGTATTAAAAGTAACCTTATAAGATACTGATGTACCATTAGTGTTTTGTGCAGCCGTAGCATTGGTAGGCGATCGTTGGATACTTGTAATTAAATTTACAGATGCCGCATAGCTTCCCATTGCCAATGTTAGCATTAGCAATGCTAAAAAGATAATTTTCTTTAACATAATTTATGTTTTTATAATTTTGAGCGGCGAAAATAAAAACATTTACAAACAATAGCAAAACATGATATCGTCAAGTAATCATAAAGCGACTACTTTTGTAGAAAAAAGTTGTTGAATAATGATGATGGATTACTCTTATTCTGATTTGTTTGATTAATTTCTTATTCTATTTTCTGACTACAAATAGGTCTTAAAACATCTTTTAGAAATTGAATAACAAACAAAAAAACTTGTTCTTAATTTTTTAAAACAATAATGAGGTAAGCTTTTTTACATTTGTATTTTATTATTAAAAAATACCATGAAGTTTATTGCCAAGTTTTTATCATTTGTATTTCATCCTTTATTACTACCCACATATGCCACTATACTAATTGTGATAGCCAATCCATACTGGTTTGGCACTTACAAGCAAGGACAGTTTGCATTACTTGCTATTATTACACCACTTACATTTGGTTTTCCTGTAATTACTGTATTATTAATGAAGGCTTTAAATTTTGTAGATGATTTATATCTACGTGATCAAAAGCAACGCTTTATGCCTTTTATAGCCATTATGGTTTATTATATCTGGACGTTTATGGTATTGCGTTCGCAACAACTGCCCACCCTGCTTTTATGGATGATGCTGGGAAGCTGTATGGCAATAGTATTAGCTTTTATTGCTAATATAATTATGAAAATAAGTTTGCATACATTAGGCATGGGCTGTTTGGTAGCTGTAATAATTAAATGTGCATTAATAAGTTATAGCAATATGATTCCGCTAATGTTATTCATTATTCTTATGGCAGGGGTTATAGGTTCGGTAAGGCTTTATTTAAAAGAACATGAACCACAAGAAATTTTTGTGGGTTATTTAGTTGGCTTTATAGGCATGATGATTTCGGGTTGGTTTTATTAATTTGTTCTAACTCTAAATTTTAATTAATTTTATACAAAATTTTAAAAAATGAAACTATTTTTTACCAGCATTCTTTTTACTGCATTAATTTGTTCGTTTTATCAAATACATGCCCAAAGCAAATGTGCTACATCGCAATATATTGCAAATGAATTGAATCAAAATTCTTTATTGCTAAGGCAATACGATTCTATCACCAAAAAAATATATGCCGATGCTAAAACAATTGCAACTCAATCATCATTTAATCATGCTAAATCTACTACCATGAAGGTTAGGTATGTGCCAGTGGTGGTTCATATACTTTATGATACTATCATTCATGATATATCAAATGCTCAAGTTTTATCGCAAATAAAAGTATTAAACGATGATTATTTGGCAATGAACGCTAATTTATGGAAAACACAATCTGTCTTTACCAATAGAATAGGTATATCGGGCATTCAATTTTATATAGCCAATAAAGCGCCTAATGGTGCTGATACTTTTGCTATCATTCATAAACATACAGCTGCATCTTCATTTGCAGCTAATAATTTATGCAAGCATAATAGTAGCAATGGCGATAATGCTTGGGATACAAAAAAATATTTTAATATTTGGGTTGTTATATTAAACGACCCTTCTATACTTGGTTATTCTTCCTTGCCTGGCACTTCCCTAGCATTGGGTGGCAACGATGGAACAGTAATTAATCATTTATATTTTGGATTATCGGGCATTGCCAATGCACCGTTCAACTTAGGCAGAACAGGCACACATGAAACAGGGCATTTTTTTGGATTGCAACATACATTTGAATATGGCTGCAATGCCGAAGGCGATAGCATTAAAGATACACCACCCGTGTTAAGTTATAATATAGGATGTAGTAAAGGAGCCAACTCGTGCCATAATGATAGCCCCGATGAAATAGATATGGTTGAAAATTATATGGATTATTCGGATGATGGCTGCATGACTATGTTTTCGCAAGGGCAGGTAGCAGTTTTTCAATCTGTATTGCATAATTATCGAGATAGCTTGGGGTATGATTCAACCATTACATTTACTACCAATATTGGCATTAATGATGAATCAAATAGTTTGAACAATAAACTTAGTATTTATCCCAATCCAGCGAAGGAATGGTTAATGATTAATGATAAATGGTTAGTAGTAAATACAATAGAAATAACGGATGTGTTGGGAAGAATTCAAAATATAATAGTTGAAAAAATTAATACTAACGACTTACGACTTATGACTGAACGCCTGCCATCAGGTATTTATTTTATAAAAGCAATAGATACAAATGGCAATATTCTGAACTCGAAATTTGTAAAAGAATAATCAATCTGTACTACCATCTTTTTATTATTGCTTAATTATGTAATTAGTTGTTATTTTTTTATATAAAAAAATGATAAAGAAAATGTATGTTTGTTTTCTTTTTACTCACATACTAAACTAAAATCTTATGCAATCAAAAAACAAAATTTGGTTTTTAGCTGGTGTATTTTGCTCAATTATAGTAGGCTTTATTGCTTATTTTATTTCGCATTCATATTACCATCAAAGTTCATCTTCTTTTTTTGCTAATTCTTCTAATAGTAAAGTCACAGCAAGTTCCTGCACCTTTAAACGAGTAAATGTATTAGGCTATAAATTTATTAAACCTGTATTATTGCTAGAAACCGAATGTGAATCTGCCGATTTATTTCCTTTAAAAAATCAACTTACCGATTTAATAACTCACTATCAATCTGAAGGGTCAATTTCTAATGCATCAGTTTGTGTATTTGATATGAATAGAAGCGAATGGACAGGGGTAAATGAAAATTCCGAATTTCAGCCAGGCTCATTAATTAAAGTGCCATTGGCTATTAGTGTTTTAAAAATATTAGAAGAAAAAAAAATAAAACTTACCGACCATTTAACTGTACCTACCGATAATTTATTAAAAATTCATCAAACATATAGTGCCAACAGCGTAGTGCCAGGCAAATCGTATACTATTGAAGAACTTTTAAAATATTCATTAGCTTATTCAGATAATTTGGCAACACAAGTATTAAATAATTTTATTGATATTAAAATATTAAAAAAAGTATTTACTGATGTAAGTATTGCCGAGCCTAACGTAGCTGATCCTGATTATACCATTTCTACAAAAAATTATTCAAAATTTATTAGAATACTATATAATGGCACTTATATACACCGACAGCATTCAGAATTAGTTTTAACATTAATGAATCAATCATCATTTAAAGATGGCATTTTAGCTTCTATTGATACAAGCAAAGCAATTGCAAGTACAAAGTTTGGCGAAAGTATGAAAGGCAACGAACATCAACTTCATGAAACAGGAGTAATTTATGTAAACAATTCGGCTTATATTGTAACTATCATGACAGCTGGAAAAGATGTAAAAAAATTGCCCGAAGTAATTAAAAATATTTCGAAATTAGTTTATGATAAAATGAGTGTTGACAATATAAACAACACAATAGCAAAACTATAAATTGATTCTAATTTATTTGATTTTAAAGTTTGTACAAATGACTTTTCTATTCAGAAAAGTCATTTGTATGTAAATGAACAATGGTGGTTAAAAATTTTATTCTTACCATCAAAAAATAATTCATAAAATAAAAAAAATGAAGACATTGATTTTGGTACGCCATGCTGAAACACAGCCTGGATATGATATGGCAGATAAGGATAGAGAGCTTAAAATGAATGGAATTAAAGAAGCCGAAACAATGGCAAAGCGCTTAACTGAAAAAAATATTTTACCCCAAATAATTGTTTCAAGCCATGCAAAACGAACTATGCAAACTGCCGAAACGATGGCGGCAGTGTTTGGTATAGAAAGTTTAAAAATAAAATATCTTGAGTCATTGTATAATGCATCTCCAAGCCATATTCAAGATGCCATTTCCGCTATTGATGATACATATACTTCGGCTATGATAGTATGTCATAATTTTGGGATAACCGATTTTGTAAACGCATTAAAAAGCAATACAACTTTTGGAATGCCCACAGCTGGTGTAGCAATTTTTGCAATTAAAACCAATTGTTGGAAAGATTTTTCCGAATCTAAAAATGAACTCATCTTATTTGACTATCCTTAGATAGAAATAGATTTTTTTAAGCTCTCCAACCTCTTAAAAAATCTTCAACATTCATTTTTTGTTTGCCTTCTAATTGCAACACTTCAACATCAATAAAACCGTTTGTACAAGCAAACCGAAGATATGTTTTATGGTCGGTTTCATAACTTCCAATTTCAATTGTATGTTGTTCGTTTATTTTTTTTGCCGAAAATATTTTCAATACTTTTCCATTCAAATCTGTAAATGCAGCAGGATACGGGCTTAAGCCACGAATGTGATTATAAACTTTATTTACTGGTTGATTAAAATTTATTTTGCAATCGGGTTTAAATATTTTTGGTGCATGAATTATTTCGCCCATTTGCTCTTTCAATTCATAATTTTTCGATTCAATTTTTCTAACCGTTTCTAATACTAAGTTTGCACCTTTCATCATCATTTCATCATGCAAATCTCCAGCAGTATAGGTTTCAGTAATTTCAATTTTTTGTTGCATAATAATTTGACCAGTATCAATTTCATGCTTTAAAAAAAATGTAGTTAAGCCCGTTTCTTTTTCACCATTTATTATTGCCCAATTAATAGGCGCAGCACCACGATATTTGGGCAACAATGAAGCATGTAAATTAAATGTACCAATTGTTGGCATTGTCCAAACTATTTCGGGCAACATTCTAAATGCAATTACAATTTGTAAATCAGCATTCAATGATTTTAATTCAGCAATAAATTTTTCGTCTTTTAATTTTTCGGGTTGAAAAATTTTTAAACCATTTTCAACTGCATATTTTTTAATAGGTGATTGATGAATTTGTAATCCTCTACCAGCAGGTTTATCGGCTACAGTTACTACTGCTGCAATATCATAGCCATTATCTACCAAAATTTTTAATGATGGAACTGCAAAATCTGGTGTGCCGAAAAAAACAATTTTCATAAATAACTAATGTGCTAATATGCTAATTAGCTGATGTGATAATTAAAATTCATAAACATGATAAAATAAAAAAGGAAAATGGTTAACTGAAAACATTTTTTCTTTTAATTGAATATTCATCATCTACAATACTACAATTAGCAAATTAGCACATCAGCTAATTAGCAAATTATGTTTGTGCCCAAGACGAGATTCGAACTCGTACGCCCTTTCGGGAGCTACCACCTCAAGGTAGTGCGTCTGCCAATTTCGCCACCTGGGCATTTTAAAAAGTTGTTGGTTACTGGTTATTAGTTTTGAGTAAAAAATAAAACTTTTCAATAACTTTTTTACTTTCGCAAAGATAGAAATCTAACATTAATCATTAATCAAAAACATAATTAAAAAATGAAAGCATACATTTTTCCTGGTCAAGGTTCGCAATTTAGTGGTATGGGCAAGGCTTTATACGAAAGTAATGAAACCGCAAAACAAATTTTCGAACAAGCAAATTCTATTTTAGGATTTAGAATTACAGATATTATGTTTGGTGGTACGGATGAAGAATTGCGCCAAACAAATGTAACCCAACCAGCCATTTTTATTCATTCGGTTGTGTTAGCAAAAACAATGGAAGGCTTTAGTCCTGATGCAGTTGCTGGTCATTCATTAGGCGAATTTTCGGCATTAGTAGCAGCAGGCGCTTTAAGTTTTGATGATGGATTGAAATTAGTAGCAGCCCGTGCTAATGCTATGCAAAAAGCTTGTTTGTTGCAACCATCAACTATGGCTGCTGTATTAAATTTAGCCGATGATGTAGTTGAAAAAATTTGTAGCGAAATAGAAGAAACCGTTGTACCAGCCAATTATAATTGCCCAGGGCAATTAGTTATTTCGGGTACAATTGAAGGGGTAAACAAAGCTTGCGAAGCCATGAAAGCTGCAGGTGCAAAACGTGCATTGGTTTTACCAGTTGGTGGTGCATTTCATTCGCCAGTAATGGAGCCAGCCCGATTAGAATTAAAAGCAGCAATCGAGAACACAAATTTTAATCAACCTATTTGCCCAATCTATCAAAATGTAGATGCACAGCCACATACAAGCGTTGATGAAATAAAACAAAATTTAATTTCGCAATTAACTGCACCTGTACGTTGGACACAATCTGTACAAAATATGGTGGCAAATAATATTACCGAATATGTTGAAATAGGTCCAGGAAAAGTATTGCAAGGCTTGGTTCAAAAAATCAATAAAGAAACAATTGTAAGTGGTGTGAATTAATTTTTTATTAGCTTTGAAAAATGTTGAATAGTAAATTTATACAAATTCTTTTTTTGTGTTTTCTTTTTTCTTTCTCTGCTTTTGCAAAAGGCTTTGAAGAAGGAAAAAGTTATATTTCATTAAATTATGGAAAAAATGATTTTGCTCTTGAGCATTTTTTGCATCATCGAGATATTGTAAACCCAACCAAATATTTGATAGGGCCAGTATATCTTAAATATGAAAAAGCAGTAAAAAAAAGATGGGGCATTGGTTTTAATAGTGCTTATGATTTTTCAACGGTTGATTTTTATCATATCATCAATACGCCAAGCGGACAAGCAGTTACAAACTATGATCATGTGAAATATAAATCGTTTAGCTTGTTGGTTAGAATGAATTATCATTTATTGTCTAATAAGAGATTCGACCCTTATATTGGTGCTGGATTAGGTTATAGATGGCGTACATGGAGTTTTACATCAACTGATGTAAATGAAAAACTTAGATTGCCACGAAAAATTTATTTGCCTTTAGGCTTCGATTTAACAATGGGGTTTAGATATTTTGTAGTACAAAAAATTGCAATTGAATGTGAAGTTGGCATTGCCAAATCACCATTTCAATTTGGAATAACTTATAGAATTTAATTTAAAGCTTAAATAATTAATGAAATTTATTTTTATATACTTGCTAGTAACTATAGCTTCTATAAAATTTGCTACTTCGCAAATAAGAAAAATACATTTAAAAGAAACTAAAGAAGATGAATCTGAATTAATTGCTGCTTTTAATCAAAATAAAATCTACGTTTCTGCAGGGTATGGTGCGCCATGGTTAGGTAGTTTGGCTCCAACAGTAGTAGGTCCTATTTACGGAAAATTTGAATACGCCATTACAAATTCAATTGGTATTGGATTAAATTTAGCATATGCAACTAACAATAATCCAACGAATAAAATTTCAACATTTAGTGCATTAGGAAGATTTAATTTTCATGCTCTGCCAAAAAGTGAAATTGCAGATTTATATATGGGATTAGGAATGGGTTATCGATATTTTAAAGAAAATAATCAATTCACTGACTTTCGTAATTATCCTATTGGGATGGATCTTACCCTAGGATTTAGAATTTTAGTAGCTAATAATATTGGTGTATTTGGTGAAATAGGCATGGCTAAATCTCCTTTTCAAATAGGACTTTCAGTTAGATTATAGTCTTGCAATAAATTCAAAAGCCGAAAAGAGTAAAATACTTTTCGGCTTTTTTATGTTCATCAATCCAATTTCTTATTGTATTTTTAGCCTGCATTTATGAACAACTACACCATCGATTTTATATTTAAGATTACAAAAGGTACATTGCTTAGGGTTGCACATAACCAACCCATTTTACACTTACTTATTGATAGCCGAAAACTTACACAAACCAGCAATACACTGTTTTTTGCTATTAAAGGTGCAAGGCAAAATGGTCATTTGTATATTCAAAATTTGTATGATAAAGGCGTACGAAATTTTATTGTAGAAGAAGAAATTGACTTACTTAAATTTCCGTTAGCCAATTTCATTAAAGTAAAAAACTCGATTGAAGCCTTACAACAAATTACTGCTTTTCATCGGCATCAATACAATATACCCATCATTGGCGTTACGGGTAGCAATGGTAAAACGGTAGTAAAAGAATGGTTGTATCAATTGCTCGAAAATGATTTCAAAATTGTTCGTTCGCCAAAAAGTTATAACTCACAAATTGGCGTACCATTAAGCGTTTGGCAGATAAATGCTACACATCAATTAGGTATTTTTGAAGCAGGCATTTCGCAGCCTTACGAGATGCAAAATCTTGAAAAAATTATAAAACCTACTGTTGGTATTTTTACAAATATTGGTGAAGCACACAGCGAAGGATTTTTAAATGTTCGTCAGAAAATAAATGAAAAGCTGCAACTATTTGCTTTTGCTAATCATATTATTTATTGCAAAGATTATGATGAATTGCATCATGCTGCTGTAAATTTTAAATCGAAAATTGCAAATGATGGCGATACAGATAGATTTAATTTATTTAGCTGGAGTTTTAAAAATGAAGCCGATTTAAAAATAAATGAAATAGTAAGCGAAGGCATGAAAACTACTATTCATGCTACTTTTAATGCAACTGAAATTTTTATTGTAATTCCATTTAGCGATAAAGCATCTATCGAAAATGCCATTCATTGTTGGGCGTATATGTTGTTAAATAATTATGATAATGCTATCATTCAGCAGCGCATGATTCATTTAACAAATATTGGAATGCGGTTAGAATTAAAAGAAGCCAACAATAATTGTTCGTTGATTAACGATAGTTATAACAGCGATATTAATTCTATTTCTATTGCTTTAGATTTTTTATATCATCAAAAACAACATGATAAACACTCCGTTATTTTAAGCGATATTTTACAAAGCGGAAAGAGTGATTATGATTTATACAATGATGTGATTGAATTGATAAAAGCTAAGCACATCAATCGTTTTATTGGTATTGGTAAAAATATTTGTAAGCAGCAAAAGCAATTTGCACAACTCGAAAATATTGAATTGCATTTTTACCCCGATACTACAAATTTTATTCAGGATTTTGATTTGCAATTATTTAGCAACGAAGCCATTTTATTAAAAGGTGCAAGAGCATTTGAGTTTGAAAAAATTTCGCAATTGCTTGAAAAAAAAGCACACGAAACAATTTTAGAAATTAACCTAAGTGCATTGGTTCATAATTTTAAAACTTATCAAGCCATGCTACAACCCAAAACCAAAATTATGGTGATGGTAAAAGCATTTAGTTATGGCAGTGGCAGTTTCGAAATAGCCAATGTGTTGCAATTTCATCATGCCGATTATTTGGCTGTGGCCTATGCTGATGAAGGTGTTGAGCTGCGAAACAATGGAATTTTATTACCCATAATGGTCATGTGTCCCGAACAGCGAAGCTTTGATACCATCATTAAAAACAGATTAGAACCCGAAATTTATTCGATAGAAATTTTGCAAGATTTAATTGATACGTTGCAAAAGTATTATGTGGGTTATGATTTATTACCGCTATCTATTCATTTGAAATTAGATACGGGAATGCGCCGATTAGGATTTGAAGAAAAAGAATTAGATAAATTATTGGATAAATTAAATGAGCATAAAAATTTTATTCAAGTAAAATCTGTATTCTCACATTTAAGCGCAAGCGAAGCAAGCGAACATGATGATTTTAGTAAATATCAATTTGATTTATTTGAAAAAATGACTCAAAAAATTGAAACTAAAATTGGTTATCCATTTTTAAAACATATATTAAATAGTGGCGGAATTGTACGACACAATAATTACCAAATGGATATGGTAAGGCTTGGAATAGGCTTATATGGCTACGATTCGGCCATTGAAATGCAAAACAAACTAAAAACGGTAAGCACTTTAAAAACTACTGTTTTACAAGTTAAAAATATTAATGCTGATGAAACTATTGGCTATAGCCGAAAAGGAAAATTAGCAACAGAAGGAAAAATTGCAACAGTTGGAATTGGATATGCTGATGGATACAGAAGAGTATTAGGAAATGGCAAAAGCAAAATGTTGGTAAAAGGCTTACTGGCAAATACTGTTGGCAATATTTGTATGGATATGAGTATGCTTGATGTATCGCATATTGCGAATGTAAAAGCAGGAGATTTGGTAACGGTATTTGGCGAAAACCCTACCTTAATTGAATTGGCAGAATGGGAAGGAAGCATACCTTATGAAATACTTACAGGTATTTCGAAACGTGTAAAACGAATTTATTTTGAAGAATAAACAAAAATAAAAATGTCTTCAAAACCTTTATTGATAGTAATTGCAGGAGCAACTGCAAGTGGCAAAACAAAAGCTGCTATTCAAATAGCCAATCATTTTAATACAGAAATTATTTCTGCCGATTCGAGGCAGGTGTATCATGAAATGACAATTGGAACCGCCAAACCTACAGCCGATGAGCTTTTACAGGCAAAGCATCATTTTATTAACCATATTTCTATTCATCAAAAATATGATGTAGGAATGTATAGAAATGAAGTTTTGCAACTGATGCAATCTTTGTTTCAAAAAAATAAAATGCTTGTAATGTGTGGTGGCACAGGTTTATATGTTCGTGCTGTATGCGAAGGCATTGATGAATTTCCTGAAATTGATGAATCGGTAAAACAATTAATACGAGATAGCTATAAGCAATTCGGCATTGAATGGTTGCAAAATACTTTGAAAGAAAAAGATGAAGTTTATTTTAAACAAGTTGATTTGAAAAATCCTTATAGACTAACAAGGGCTTTGGAAGTGTGCTTGCAAACTAATTTGCCTTATTCATCTTTTAGAAATGAAGGTAAAAAAGTAGAACAATTTTTTGATGTAATTAAAATTGGATTGCAAATGCCTCGTGAAATTTTATACCAAAGAATTAATGAAAGGGTAGGGCTGATGATACAAAATGGATTGGAGCAAGAAGTTAGAAATCTTTATGAATACAAGCATTTACAAGCATTGCATACAGTAGGTTATGCTGAATGGTTTGATTATTTTGAAAATAAAAATTCGAAAGAAACAACGATTGAATTGATAAAACAAAACACAAGGCATTATGCTAAAAGACAAATTACTTGGTTTAGTAAAGAGAAAAATTTGAAATGGATGGATGCTGAAAAAATAAATGACATGATAATTGAAATTGAAAAAATAAAAATGGTTTAATCGCTAATTTCTATTTCTCTATCAATATTTATGTTGAATTTATTAGCCACTTTTACAATACTTTGAACTTCTAAAATATTTTCTTTTTGTATTACATTATAAATGTGCGGAAAATAATCTTGTACAGAATTTGCCCATTCATATTTTATCTTTTCTTTTATAGCATTGGCATCAATATGTAATAAAATTATTTCATTTTCAGCGGCATAATATCTATTGGCAGTAGCCTCCAATTGCTTGATAGTACTGGTATGTATAAATTCTTCTTGGTGATATGCATCAGGAAAATAAATAGTCTCGTTAGCAAATTTTTCCCATTGCTGTTTGGTAGTGATATGAAAAATAACAGAATGAAACATAATTAAATTATCGATTAAAAGTTAATCGCATTCCATTTTGGCATTCATCAAAAACACCATTTTGATAAGCTAAATGTCCGTTAATAAAAGTATGCGTTATTTCGCCTTTCATCGTTTTACCAATCAGCGGACTCCATCCGCATTTGTATAAAACATTTTGTGGCGTAATGCTATAATCTTTATCTACATCTACCAAAACTAAATCGGCAAAATAACCTTCCCGAATAAATCCACGTTTTGAAACTTTAAATGAAACGGCTGGTGCATGGCACATTTTTTCTACTATTTTTTCTAAACTAATTCGTTGTTGATGATAAAAACTTAACATCAAATTTAAGGTATGCTGCACTAACGGAATGCCTGATGGTGCTTTTAAATAGTCATTTTGCTTCTCCTCCCAAGTATGCGGTGCATGGTCAGTGGCGATAATATCAAGCTGGTTTTTTAACAATGCGTCAAACAGTGCTTCTTTATGGTGTGATGCTTTAATGGCTGGATTGCATTTTATTAGGTTGCCATAAGTTTCATAATCATCGGCACTAAAATATAAATGATGAACACATATTTCAGATGTTATTTTTTTATCTACCAATGCACTTAATACTTCAGCCGTTGATGCATTTTTATCTACCGTAGTTTGTGGTGCAAACAATGCAATTTCATTGGCTGTTGAAATATGAAATACATTTAATCGGGTATCATATTTTTTTGCTAGTGCCACAGCATAACACGATGATTCGAAACAAGCCGCAGCATCACGAATGATAGGGTGTTCAGAAGCTGGAATCGCATCACCATATTTTTTTCGGGCTATTTCTAAATTATGTTTTATAATACTTTCCGATTCGCAATGTGTAGAAATTAAACAAGGTGATTGCGAAAATATTTTCTCTAAAATACTTTCATCATCTACCAACATATCGCCAGTGCTACTGCCCATAAAAATTTTAACACCACATACATCTTTAGGATTTGTTTTTAAAACTTCATCTAAATTTGAATTAGAAGCACCCATATAAAATGAAAAATTGGCTAACGATTTATTTTGCCCAATCAAATATTTTTCTGCTAATAATTCTTGTGTTAAAGCTTGTGGATGCGTATTTGGCATTTCCATAAAGCTGGTTACACCGCCTGCTACAGCCGCTTTCGATTCAGAATAAATTGTTGCTTTATGCGTTAAACCAGGTTCTCTGAAATGAACTTGGTCATCAATAATTCCTGGAATTAAATATTTTCCTTCGGCATTTGTTTCATCAA
The DNA here is from genome assembly GCA_046051225.1 of Bacteroidota bacterium. GTDB lineage: Bacteria > Bacteroidota > Bacteroidia > Chitinophagales > CAIODY01 > CAIODY01. The sequence continues at coordinate 14,232 of JBJOOR010000006.1, forward strand.
TATTACCTGGGTTTGCAATAGTAGATTCAATCTTTTCAATCAAACCATCTTTTATTAATATATCACCCGTAAATATTTTTCCTTCGTTTACAATTCTTGCGTTTTTAATTAAATGAGATGACATGAAGTTTTTTTTTCAAAGATAAAATTTCTTAGCTTTTAGCAACTCATTTTTTTTACATTTGCAATTTACTACCAAAAATGAGCACATCCAAAGAAACTCCTTTAATGAAGCAATACAACGCCATCAAGGAAAAATATCCTGATGCTATTTTGTTGTTTCGTGTAGGCGATTTTTATGAAACTTTTGATGGTGATGCCGTGATTGCTTCCAAAGTTTTAGGCATTACTTTAACCAAAAGAAATAGTGGTGCAGCATCTTCCAGCAACTTGGCTGGATTTCCACATCATTCATTGGATACATATTTACCGAAGTTGGTAAAAGCAGGTTATCGAGTGGCGATTTGCGATCAACTCGAAGACCCGAAGATGACCAAAACCATTGTAAAACGTGGGGTTACAGAATTAGTTACACCAGGCGTTACGGTGAATGATAAAATTCTGAATCATCAAACTAACAATTTTTTATGCAGCATTGCTTATGGAAATGAGGAGTTCGGCATTTCATTTATTGATATTTCCACAGGCGAATTTTTAGTATCGCAAGGCAACAAAGCACATATTGAAAAGTTGATTCAGAGCTTTCAACCAGCCGAAATTATTTTTTCAAAAAAATATCAAAGCGAATTTTCATCGTGGTTCGATAATCGTTTTTACACTTTTATGATAGACGATTGGGTGTATCAATATGACACAGCTCGTGAATTATTGTTGCGTCATTTTGAAACAGCATCGTTAAAAGGATTTGGAATTGAAGAGCTGCAACTGGCTGTGGTAGCGGCTGGCGCCACAATGCATTATTTAAAAACCACCGAGCATACCCAATTGCAACACATTAATTCGTTGCAAAGAATTGCCGAAGACAAATATGTTTGGTTGGATAGATTTACAATTAGAAATTTAGAATTAATTGATTCGCCATTTCATGATGGTGTGCCGCTCATAAAAATAATTGACAAAACGCAATCGCCGATGGGTGCTCGAATGATGCGCCGTTGGCTGCTTTTACCATTGAAAGAAGCAAAACCAATTGAAGACCGTCATGCTGTGGTAGAATATTTTTTGAATGAAAATGAAATAAAAAATTTGATTTCAAATCAATTGCAGCAGTTGGGTGATTTGGAAAGATTGATTTCAAAAGTGCCAATGGCAAGGGTTACGCCACGTGAAGTAGTGCAATTAAAAAAATCTTTGTACGGAATTGAAACGATAAAAAATATTTGCACACAAAGCAATCAAACCACTTTGCAAAAATGGGCTGACCAACTCAATCCATGTTTGCATATCAGAAATAGAATTGAAAAAGAAATTTTGCCTGAACCACCAGCATTGGCAAATCGAGGCGGAATCATCGCTTCGGGTGTGCACGAACAATTGGATGAGTTGCGAAATATCAGCAGTTCATCAAAAGATTATCTGCTAAAAATTCAACAAAAGGCAGCAGAAGAAACTGGCATCACCACTTTGAAAATCAGCTTCAACAATGTGTTTGGTTATTATTTAGAAGTAACTAATTCGCACAAAAATAAAGTGCCTGCTTCGTGGATTCGTAAGCAAACACTCACCAATGCAGAGCGTTACATCACCGAAGAATTGAAAATTTTTGAAGAAAAAATTTTAGGCGCAGAAGAAAAAATTTCAGCCATCGAACAAAATTTGTTTGAACAATTGGTAAAAGATTTAGCAGAATTTGTGCAACCGATTCAGTTGAATGCCACAGTGTTGGCGCAATTGGACTGTTTAATAAGTTTTGCAACGGTGGCTGCTGAAAACAATTATGTGAAACCACATTTAGCCGAAGATGGCATTTTGCAAATAAAAGATGGTCGTCATCCTGTTATCGAAAGGCAATTGCCTGTGGGCGAAAGCTATGTACCCAACGATATTTTTTTAGATAGAGATACACAACAAATTATCATCATCACAGGTCCGAACATGGCTGGTAAATCAGCGTTATTGCGGCAAACAGCTTTGATAGTTTTATTGGCGCAAGCTGGAAGTTTTGTGCCTGCTAGTCATGCAACGATTAGTTTGGTAGATAAAATTTTTACTCGAGTTGGTGCCAGCGATAACATCAGCAGTGGCGAATCAACGTTTATGGTGGAGATGAATGAAACCGCCAGCATCCTCAATAATATCTCAAATGACAGTTTGGTTTTGTTGGATGAAATAGGTCGTGGTACTTCCACTTATGATGGTATCAGCATCGCTTGGAGCATTGCCGAATATTTGCACAATCATCCATTGTATAAACCCAAAACGCTGTTTGCTACGCACTATCACGAACTCACTGAATTATCGGAAGTGTATCCGAAAATTAAAAACTTCAATGTGAGTGTGCATGAACATGAAGGCAAAATTATTTTTCTGCGAAAACTGAAACAAGGTGGAAGTCAGCACAGCTTTGGAATACAAGTAGCGAAGATGGCTGGCATGCCGCAAAATTTGATTCAACGAGCGAATGAAATGATGCACCAATTAGAATCGAAAAGTTTGCAGGAACAAAACCGACAACAATTGCGCAGCGTACCAACCCAACAAATGCAACTGAATATTTTCGACCCAGTAAGTGATGAACTAAAAGAAATTTTACAACAACTCAAAATGCTCGACATCAACAAAACCACACCTGTTGAAGCTTTGATGAAGTTGATTGAGTTGAAAGGAATGATTCGCAAATGAGATAATGTGATGATTTGCTAATGTGCTAATTTGTTCTGCCAAGTTTGTAACTTGGGATTTGTAATTGACGATTTCAAATCGTCTGTTAGGTGTGTCGAGTTGCAAAATCGACAGAACATCAAGTCTGACGGATAATTTATGATTGAATTTGTTATCAACTAAGTTGCAAACTCTAAAGAACATCTAGATCGACAGGGTTATTTTATTCATCACTTTCGCAAGTCGCCCTCTTTAATTAATTTAAAATGATTGTTACCTATAACAACTATATAAATTCCATCGATTAGAGTGGATACATCAACGAACAACCCCTCATTAATTTTTACACTTAATACTTCTTTACCAAGAACATCATAAATTATTGCGCTTTGCCCAATTACCGCACCATTTACTTTTAACCAAGTAGAACAAGGATTAGGAGAAATGGAAAGAGGATTATTTGTTTTTTCTACAAAGGTTGCTGTATTAGTGCTGTCAATTGTAATTACGTATGGTTCATCACCTTCTGAATATGTATAATAACCTCTAAAATATAAAGCACCATTACAAACAGTCAACAATCTATTATTGCTATTATTAGTTAAAGCATTAATTTTATCAGCTTTAATTGGCATTACTATACAAGTACCTGCTACAGTTCCATCGGTTGACCATAGCTCATAATCAGGAAAAGTAGTATTTGCAGCTATGAAATATAATTTTTTGTTAAACATAGTAAACCCATAAAAATTTACGATGTCAATTGAACTAAAATTAAATGGGGCTAAATTTACCAAGAGAGAAGTGCCAATGGTTGTACCGTCAGTTACCCAAGGTTCAATTCCATTAACAGCATCTTCAGCTACGAATATAAGTTTATTATTAAATACAATAAAATTACTTGGATAAGAATTGTCGCCAAAGGGGGGAGAGGTGATATCTAAATAAATGTTTTTAAGCATTTGAGTACCTGTATCCGTGCCATCACTTACCCATAATTCAAAACCATGGATTGTATCTCTTGCAGAAAAAAACAACTTATTATTATATTCTATTAGGTTTCCCCCTGCTCCCGACCCAAAAAGACCAGGGCATATATCTTTTAGTATTTGTGTGCCAGTATCCGTGCCATCACTTACCCACATTTCCGAGCCATGTAAACTATCCCATGCATTAGAGTAAAGTTTGTTTTTGTAAACTAACTGAGGAGTGATGAATGAACCAGCTTTACCAGGGCATATATCTTTAACCATTTGAGTACCTAATGAACTACTATCGGTTACCCAGAGCTCTTCGCCATGAACCCCATCATTAGCCTGAAAGTATAACTTATTATTATATTCTATAAAAAGTCTAGGGTTGGAACCGCTAATTGGGTTACTAATTTGGTTTATGTCTATAAGCAATTGTGTTCCTAAACTTGTTCCATCACTTACCCATAGTTCAAAACCATGAAACCCATCCCAAGCATTAAAGTATAGTTTATTCTTAAATATTGTAAAATATTTAGAATTTGATCCAGAAACGCCTGGGCATATGTCTTTAACCATAAACGTACCAGCTGCTGTTCCATCAGTAACCCAAAATTCTTTTCCATGAATTCCATCATCAGCAGAAAAATAAACCATGTTATTATATACAATAAAATCAGAAGGATCAGAACTTCCTGCGTTAGGATTAATGTCTTTAAGCAAATATGTGTTTGCTGTTGTACCATCGGTAATCCATAGTTCAGCCCCATTAATTCCATTATTAGCTTGAAAAACAGTTTTTCCGTTAGGAAGTCCTATAAAATTAATACTTTGGGAATTCCAACCAGAATTAATATCTTTTAATAATACAGGTAATTGTGATTTTGCGGTTAAGCTTATCAACAATAAAAAAACAACTACTAGGTAATTTTTTTTCATATACTTGATTTCATTTTAGGGATTAGATTAACAAGAGCCTATAAATTAAATTTAATCAGACTACAATTATAAATATATTCTAAAGGTAAAAATATTTTCGAATCATGAAAGTACAATTATTGATTGTTCAACAAAAATAAAAAGTATTAAAAACCCGACCAACGTAGTTTGTATTTGATAAGCGTATCTCTCCAGACTACGCTTCCGCTGAAGTAAATCTCTGATTTTATAAAAATCAATTCTCATTCTCCCGTAAGTCTTTATGTTCCATCGTTTCGAAGTTTCGGAATGTTTTGTAGGTTGAGAAATGAATAGATTTGAGTTTACCGTTCCATCGAAACGGTTGGTAAAATTTATTTGTTGTGTTGTATCGCATTAGTAAGTAGTAATTTTTTCTGATGGATGATTTATGATTGAAAATAATGTAGTTCAATTTTCCATTTGTGCAGGTTCTTTCAATCTCATTAATCTTGTTACACCACTATTAATTTCCGTTTGTGGGTAATCTGAAAATTTATTTCTTAAAGCAACATCATTGACAAAAATACTTGGGATAGTAATCTCTGATTTGTTTTTGAAAATTACTTTCACAATTACAAAATCAGAAATCATACTTCTATATCCATTGTTTTGATAAATAAGTACTTGCTCAATATTTTTTTTGGAATATTGAAACGGACTAAAAATATTCCCAAAATAAAAGGTGTCATTTCCCTTTGACAAAATGAGAATTTTATTTTTGCTAAATAGGTAGTATTTGAAAAACAGCATCAAGTGTATTCCACCACCAAAAAGAAAAAATATTGGGATAATAAAAATCAAATAAAGAGGATTAAAAGGCTTATTAAATGCGATATCTAAAAGTCCGTAAAGAATAAATATACCCGACGCCAAATTCATCCAACTTGATTTTAGAAGATATTTAAATGCAACTTCGTCGGATATAGTGTATTGAAAATCTTGTGAAACAAAATGAACTATATTATCTTGAAGGATTGTGCTTTCATGCTTAAAATCAGATAAATCCAAAGAATCTTGTTCGTAAAATTTTTTCAAATATGAGTAAGAATCTTTAACACTTGTAAAACTTTTCGAAAAAAGTTTATTGCTTTTATCACAATAATGCAACACGAATTTTCCATTGTAAAACAAGGCTAGTTTTAAGAATTGCTGATTCTCATTTTCAATTGTAATGGAAGGATTGGTAAGTGAAATTTGTATTTTTTCTCTTTGTGTTTCCCAAGGAAATTCTTCAATTATTTTTATCAACGATTCATAACTCCGTGGAGTTTCTTCCACAAATTCACCCGTTTCAAAATTTTTATACTGAATTTTTGAGTTATACAATGTAATTATCAATAATTTGCTTTAAACTATAAAATATTGATGCAAGATAATTTGCATTTTTTAATTTGCTTGCTTTAATCAATCCTAATATTTCGAGTCACAGCATATCCAGCCACAACGGATATGTAAACGATAATAGGAGGCAATCAAACTTGAACAAACTTAGTTTAAGTTTGAAAACAAAAGTTTTAAGTTTAAAATCCATCCACTTAAACTTAAACAAACTTATTTTAAGTTTGAAATTCATCTAATCAAACTTTAACAAACTTATTTTAAATTTAAAAACATCAATTTCAAGTTTAAAACTCATCTACTTAAACTTTAACAAACTTATTTTAAGTTTAAACTCATCGATTTAATGCCCGACCAACGTAGTTTGTATTTGATAAGCGTATGTCTCCAGACTACGCTTCCGCTGAAGTAAATCTCTGATTTTATAAAAATCAATTCTCATTCTCCTGTAAGTCTTTATGTTCCATCGTTTCGAAGTTTCGGAATATTTTGTAGTTAGAGAAATGAATAGATTTGAGTTTACCGTTCCATCGAAACGGTTGGTAAAATTTATTTGTTGTGTTGTATCTCATTAGTAAGTAGTAATTTTTTCACCTTAAACAAAAGCGACCATTTCATAATCATGAAATGGTCGCTTTTTATATTATTGAATAATGTAAATTACAAATGTGCTTCGCAACGGGCAATATATGCTGCTGCCATTCTACCAGCTTGCGATGTAGGATAATCATCTTTTATTTTTTGATAAGCTTCTTTTGCATCTTTAAAATTATTTTCATGCTCCATAGCCATAGCTGCTTTTAATAAATAGAATGGGGTAAACATTTCATTATCTACATTTTTAGCTGCTTTGTTATAATATTCAATAGCCGATTTCATGTCATTAGTTTCGGCATAGGCATCACCCGTCATACTATAAGCCTGCCCTTGTGCTATTTCTTCGCTGCTGCTAAATGATTTTAAATATTCTAAAGCTTGTTTAGGTTCGCCCGTTTTTAAGTAACATACACCTAAATAATAATTACAAAGGTTAGATGCTTTAGTCATTCCAAATTTATCTTTAATTTTTTTGAAACCATAATGAGCCGCATCGCCATTTATAGCTAACTTAAATGAATCGGCTTCAAACCAAATTTGAGCTTGATACATTTTAGCTTGTGCATCTTTTTCTCTATTACCTTTCCACCACATAAATCCTATAATGCCTAATACTACTACCAACAAACCTGTACCTACATAGGTAACCATCTGTTTATTATTCATTAAATAATGTTCGGCTTTTGAATAGGTATTCAAAACACTTGCTTCTACGTCTGTTATTTTCTTTTCTTGATTGTCGGCCATTTTTATTGTTTAGTTAATTTATTCTTGTTTAAAATGTAGTGCTATTAATTAGTGATAAACGGATAATCTGCTTGCGCATAAATATCTTTTAATAATTCATCATCATCAGGAAATGGAGATTCTTCGGCAAATTTTACACTTTCTTCTACCTCTAATTTTATTCCATTATCTATTTCATCTAATTGCAATTCAGTAGCATATTTTTTTTCTAAAATTAGCTTTCTTATTTGCTCAATAGGGTCTTTAGATTTGTATTCTTCCACCTCTTCTTTGCTTCTATATTTAGCTGGGTCGCTCATCGAATGCCCTTTATATCTATATGTTTTTATTTCTAAAAATGTAGGGCCATCACCTTTTCTAGCTCTATCAACTGCTAATTCAATAGCTTCATGTACATCTTCGGGGCTCATACCATTTACTTGTGCCGATGGCATATCATAGGCCAATCCTAATTTTACAATATCATGTACATTACTTGTTCTTTCAACAGATGTACCCATAGCATATTCATTGTTTTCACAAATAAATATTACTGGCAATTTCCACAGCATAGCTTGGTTAAATGCTTCGTGCAAAATACCCTGACGGGCAGCACCATCGCCAAACATAGTAAGGCATACATTATCAGTACCATTATATTTTTCAGCAAAAGCAATACCTGCACCTGTACCTATTTGTGCACCCACAATACCATGCCCACCAAAAAATTTATGCTCGGCTGAAAAGAAATGCATACTACCGCCTTTACCTTTGCTACATCCAGTGGCTTTACCATATAATTCGGCCATACAAGCATTAGCTGTAATACCTTTAGCTAAAGCCAAAGCATGGTCTCTATATGCTGTAATAATAGCATCATCAGGTCGGATAGCGCTCATAATACCTGCTGCTACGGCTTCTTGCCCAATATACAAATGGCAAAAACCTCTTATTTTTTGCATACCATAAAGTTGCCCAGCTTTTTCTTCAAACTTTCTCATGCGCTGCATCAACTCGTACCAATATAAGTAGGTGTCTTGGCTGAATTTTATTGGAGGCATATTTTTATTTTCTGTTTTTTTAAAAGAGTTGCAAATGTAATAACTCGAAAATGAATTATGAAAATATTATTGCAAAACTTTCATGTACTTTTGCCCTATTATTTTACACTCAATGAAAGAATTTAAAAAGTATTACGAAATTACTGCATCGCCCGAAGATGTATATTTAGGGCTTACAAATCCTGCCACTATTCAATTATGGACTGGCGATTTAGCCGAAATGAGTACCGAGCCCGAATCTGAATTTTCGTTATGGGATGGTAGTATTGTAGGAAGAAATATTGAATTTGAACCGAGTAAAAAAATTGTACAAGAATGGTATTTTGGCGAACAAGATGAGCCATCAATAGTAACCATTAAGCTGCACCCACATAAAAAGGGTACATCAGTAGAGTTATTACATACCAATATTCCTGATGATGCTTTTGCCGATATTTCGGAAGGATGGGATGTATATTATTTTGGTGCTTTAATAGATTTTTACGACGAAGAATAACCCATGCAAGAATTGCCATTACCAAATACCGATTTGCTTTTAAAAATAGTGAAAATGCCAATGCCATTTGGCAAATATAAAGGTAGGTTAATTTGCGATTTACCTATTAATTATTTAGAGTGGTTTCAACGCAAAGGATTTCCGCAAGGCGAAATAGGAGCCTTATTGCAAACTATTTTGGAAATAAAAATGAATGGGCTTGAGTACCTTTTGCAGCCTTTAAAAAATCAACACAAATGATTAGTGCCTGGCAAAAATATGTAAGTTATTTATACCCAATTGTGTTAGAAAAAAAACAAGGCAAATACTCATCGCTCGAATTATTATTAGTAAAAAATAGATTGCAATTATCTACCGATAAGGCGGTGTATTCGTGGGAAGATTTATACTATCCATTTTCATTTGCATTTAATAAAATAAAAAAGCGATTAATTGGCGTTGAGTCGTGCTTGATAATAGGAATGGGAATGGGTAGCATTTCGAAAATATTGTATAGCATTCAAAATAAAAAAAACATACAATACACCGCCATTGAAGCTGAAACAACAGTAGTAAATTGGGCAAAAAAATATATAAAATCATCTTTTTATGAAAAAATAAATTGGATAAATGAAGATGCTTTAACTGCCCTTTATAAATTGCCTAATAAATACGATTTAATTTGTGTTGATGTATTTGTGCACCGCAGTGTACCTGCATTTGTGCAAAGCAAATCATTTATTGAACAATGCAAATTATTAATGAATGATAATGCAATATTATTATTTAATATTATTGCAGATGATGCTGAAAAACTAATCAATGAAAACTTTACCGATAATTTTAAAACTATATTTTTAAAACATGAAGTTTTAAAAATAAATGAAAATCAAATTTGGGTAGGATATAATTAAATCTATTTAGTACCCGTAAATTTTACACTTAGTGTATAGTTATTAGATGTGTTTGTTGTATAGTAAGTAAATGTAAATTTATTGCCCGATAAAATTGAACCCGACCCCGAATAAATATTACCATCAGCATCCATCTGTTCGGGAACAGTAATTGAATTGTTGCTAAAATCTATCACACCATTTACCGAAGCCTGATTTGCAAATGATAATTCGTATTGATTGGTAAAAACTTCAACCCCCACAGTAGAAATAACAACTTGATTAAAGCCTGTACCAGCAGCAATTGTCATACTTTTAGCATATATATTGTTTTTAGAATTGGCATTGTATTCCAAGTTTCCATTATAGGTAGCTACAAAATTATCACGGATAAAGTTGCCACAATCCGAACCTTCATAGCCAGTAGTACAGCTACAATTTCCATTAACACATACACCGCCATTTTTACATGAAACACCATCGCAAGAAAGTTTCGATTTTTTACACGAATTAAGGCTTAATATAGAAATACTAGCTACCGAAAGAATGATTACGATGAATATCGATTTTATACTTTTCATGGGTTTTAATTTTTGTGATGCAAATATAATTTAAAACTTTATTTCATTTTGTTTTTCAAAATAAAACTGAAAATAGTTGAAAGTTAAAATTTGAAATAGAGCAACCTTTTGTGCACTTTTGTACTCTTAATTTAAAACTAATTGAATGGATTACTTCCTGTTCGGATTTTATCTTTTATTTTTTTCATTCTTAATCTATCGATATAAAATTTATCGTTATTTTGATTTGTCGCCTCAATCAGTTTTGTTATTGTTTTTAATGAAAGTGTTTGCTGGTGTGGCTTATACATTTGTTCATTATCATTATTATGGTGGTGGCGATGTAAATCGGTTTCATAAAAATGCACTTTGGGTTTATCGTGCATTAGCAGATAATCCAATCAGTTATTTAAAACTTGTATTTGGTTGGTATGGCGAATATGTACCACCCGAATTGGCTCCTTACGAAAAGCACATTTTGTTTTGGGGCGATAATGGTTCATTTTTTTTAGTTCGAATTCTTGCCATTTTTGATATTATCACTAGGCAAAATGTGTACATCAACACTATTTTTTTCGAAATGATAACCATGGTGGGTTTGCTAAGTTTGTATAAAATATTTCATTACTATTTTCCTGATAAAAAACCTTTATTATTGATGTGTGTATTTGCTATTCCATCTGCCTTATTTTGGAGCTCGGGTATTCATAAAGATGGATTAATATTAACGTGTACAGGCTTATTATTTATGTGTGCCAACGATTTAGTAGTAAAAGGGTTTCACTTTATCAAATTATGTATCTGCATTACTTGTGTAATATTATTATTGATGATAAGGGGCTACGATATTATCATTATGTTTCCAGGTTTAGCGGCTTTATATTGGACTTATAGAATGCCAAAATACAAATTATTAAAATTTAGTTTTGTGTATGCCACTTGCATTTTGCTTTTCTTTTTTACTGATTCATGGTTTCAGCTTGGGTTTGTAAATTTTATTCTGCAAAAACAAAAACTATTTATCGAATATGGCTTGGGCAACAGTTTATTGCGCCCTTTAATGATTAATAATCATCCTATTTCGTTTTTAATTACAGCACCACATGCCATCTATCGTGCTTTGTTTCGCCCCAATATATTTCAATACCACACCATTCACGAATTGATTTATGCTATCATCAATACTTTATTTTTAATTCATTGTTTTTTGCTTTTATTCTTTATCAATTTTAAAAATAAAAAAATATCGGGCTTGGCTTTATTCTGTATTTTTTATTCGTTGCTGATGATGGTTTTTATAGGGTGGATAGTGCCAAATGTAGGCGCAATGGTGCGTTACACATCATGTGTGTATCCATTTTTTACTTTGTTTTTTGTGTTAATAGCAGATGAAAAAAAGGTTGCTTCGTTGCCTATTATAAAACGATTGAATATTTTTAGATAAAAAAAGCAGTACAATTTCTTGATTTTTAAAATCAAATTATTACTTTTGCAGCCCATTAGAAAAATGGCTCCGTAGCTCAATTGGATAGAGTATTTGACTACGAATCAAAAGGTTTCAGGTTCGACTCCTGACGGAGTCACAAAAAAGCAAGACTGGAGATAATTTATCTTCAGTCTTTTTTATTTTATAGCATTCTTTGGGCTATTGTTTTATACATCTAAATTGAAAAATAATTTTAATGATAAATATTACTAATTATCAATTTATTCAACAAGAACTAAAATCTTCAAACACTCAATTAATAGCGGTTTCGAAAACAAAACCAATTTCGGATATGCAGGAATTATATGATGCAGGGCAAAGAGTTTTTGGCGAAAACTATGTGCAAGAATTAGTTGATAAACAACTACAATTACCTGCTGATATTCAATGGCATTTTATTGGTCATTTACAATCGAATAAAGTAAAATATATAACTCCGTTTGTACATACCATTCATGCTGTAGATAGTTTGAAATTATTAGTAGAAATTGATAAACAAGCAGCTAAAAATAACAGAATAATTAATTGTTTATTGCAATTACATATAGCCGATGAAGACACAAAATTTGGATTAGATGAAAATGAAATTTTGGATTTAGCAAAAGCTATTCAACAACAAGATTTCAAAAATATTTTGATAACAGGAATCATGGCAATGGCTACCAATACAGATGATGAGCGAAAGATTGAACAAGAATTTATTCAGGTAAAAATCATTTTTGATAGATTAAAATCAGAATATTTTTCATCATCTAATTCATTTACAGAAATATCAATGGGTATGAGCAGCGATTATAAATTGGCTGTAAAATGTGGCTCAACCATGGTAAGAATTGGTAGTTTACTTTTTGGCAGTAGAAATTAAAATTATAGAATTACATTTGCCATTCAATTTAAAAAACAAAATCTTTATGCAAGCTTGGAAAGAATATCAGGAACAAAACAAAGAAAGATTCCTAAACGAATTATTAGATTTATTGCGCATTCCATCAGTTAGTGCTAAATCAGAAAATAATGCAGATACAGCAAGATGTGCTGAAGCTGTAAAACAAAGAATGATGGAAGCTGGTGCTGACAATGTTGAAATTTGTGCTACGGCTGGTCATCCAATTGTATATGGCGAAAAAATGATTGACGCTACTTTACCAACAGTATTGGTGTATGGTCATTATGATGTTCAACCTGCTGACCCTGTTGAGTTGTGGCATTCGCCACCATTTGAGCCTGTAATTAAAGATGGTAAAATTTATGCTCGTGGAAGTGCTGATGATAAAGGTCAATTTTATATGCATGTAAAAGCATTTGAAACATTAATGAAAACTAATTCGATGCCATGCAACATAAAGTTTATGATTGAAGGCGAAGAAGAAGTAGGCAGCAGCAACTTAGGTAAATTTTTAGAAGACAATAAAGAGAAATTAAAAGCTGACGTAATTTTAGTTTCGGATACTTCGATGATTAGCATGGAAAACCCTTCATTGGAAACAGGTTTACGTGGCTTAGCTTATATGGAAGTGGAAGTAATTGGCCCCGATAAAGATTTGCATAGTGGCGTATATGGCGGTGCTGTGGCTAATCCTGCTACTATTTTAGCAAAAATGATTGCTTCATTGCATGATGAAAATAATCATATTACCATTCCTGGTTTTTATGATGATGTACTAGAATTGTCGGCTGCCGAAAGAGCTGAAATGGCTAAAACTCCATTTAGTTTAGAAGAGTATAAAAAGGATTTATCTATCAAAGAAATTTGGGGAGAGAAAGGATATAGCACTATCGAACGTACAGGCATTCGCCCTACTGCCGAGGTAAATGGCATGTGGAGCGGCTATACAGGCGAAGGTGCAAAAACAGTTTTGCCATCTAAGGCTTATGCAAAAATTTCAATGCGTTTAGTTCCTAATCAAAAATCGGGAAAGATTGCAGATTTGTTTAAAGCACATTTCGAAAAAATTGCTCCATCGTATGTACAAATAAAAGTAACCGAACATCATGGTGGCGAACCTGTGGTTACACCTACTGATAGCATAGCTTACAAAGCGGCATATAAAGCCATTGAAACTACTTTTGGCAAATCGCCAATTCCAACTCGTGGTGGTGGCAGCATTCCTATTGTTGCACTATTTGAAAGTGTATTAGGTTTAAAAACGGTGTTGATGGGATTTGGTTTGGATAGCGATGCATTGCATAGCCCTAACGAGCATTACCATGTTTTCAATTATTACAAAGGCATCGAAACCATTCCATACTTCTTTAAGTACTTTGCTGAAATGAGTAACTAAAAACTAGGTGCTAGTTTTTAGTAGCAAGTTATTAGTGAATACAAATCCCGAAATGCAGCAATGTGTTTCGGGATTTTGTATTTTGAACAGAAAAGAATAAATTTACTACCAACTAAAAAGTACAACATGAAAAAAATATTTACCCTGCTTTTGTTATTGGCAATGATGATGAGCAAAAATACGAAGGCGCAGTGGTATGCTGTGCCTGATACAAACTTCAGAAATTATTTAATTAATTTAGGATATGGTGCTGGCTTCAACAACACATTAGATAGTATTAATAGTAATGCGCCTGTAGTATTAAGTGTTCAAGTCTTATCTATTACTGTTCCCCGTAGCAATACCCTTTTCAATTATAACATAGCAGGAATTAAAGCTTTTAAAAACTTAAATTTATTATATTTAACTGCATCAAATAATTATATAAATAACCTTCCTGCATTTTTTATAACAGAATTACCTGATTCATTAAAAGATTTATATTGTTCCGATATACAGATAGATACTTTTTATTGCCCTCTTCCTGCTAATTTAAAAACACTTGATTGCAGTACTAATTTTTTTTCTTCCCTGCCACAAATTCCTTCTTCTTTAACTGGTTTATTTTGTTCGTATAACCACCTAACTAGTTTACCTACGCTTCCCTATTCATTATCCATTTTAGATTGTAGTAATAATAATTTAACTAATTTACCAATTCTTCATTCTTCTTTAACTGATTTATATTGTTCTTATAACCACTTAAACAGCTTGCCTGTACTTCCTTCTTCTTTAATTAATTTGAATTGTCAGGATAATCAATTAAGTATTTTGCCAACTTTGCCTAATTCTTTGATAATTATAAAATGTTCATATAACCAATTAAATAGTTTGCCTGCTTTGCCTTCATCGTTAACAGATTTAGACTGTTCCAACAATCAAATAATAAGCTTACCTGCTTTGCCTTCATCGTTAGCAGCTTTAGACTGTTCCAATAATCAAATATCGAATTTACTAGCATTACCGTCTCCTTTGACATATTTGTTTTGCTCAAATAACCAACTTGATAGTTTACCAATCTTGCCTTTTTCTTTGAGAGATTTGGCTTGCTATAATAATCAACTAAATAGATTACCACCATTACCACTGTCTTTATTGTATTTGTCGTGTGACAATAACCAATTAAATAATTTACCTATTTTACCTTCTGCTTTAACAAGCATAGGTTGTTCCTATAACCAATTAAACGCTTTACCTGTTATACCCACTTCTTTGAATACATTGAACTGTTCTTACAATCAACTAAGTTGTTTACCCGATTTAAAGAACATAAATAGTTTGGTTTGTTCAGGAAACCCAATTAGTTGTTTACCTAATTATGGTTGGAATAATCAATTATATTCAACTTATCATGCCCTATATCCCATTTGTGGCTTATTAACAACATGTGCGTTATATTGGAATATAACAGGAACAATCTTTATGGATAAAAACTCTTCATGTATTTATGACGCTACTGACACCGTTTTAAAAAATATTAAAGTGGAACTTTGGCGTAATGGAATTTTGGAACAACAAACTTATAGTCGTCCTGATGGAACATACTCATTTGATGTAAATATCTACGATACTTTTCAAATAAAAATTGATACAACAAATTTACCTTACTATCTAAGTTGCTCTAATCAACAAGTACTAACGTCTATTATTTCAGCAACTGATTCTACAGATTTTAATATGAATTTTGGTATGCAATGTAAATTAGTTCAAAATGATATTGAAACTAAAAGTATACTAACTAATAGGCATAGAATAGGAAGATTAAATAACATTACATTTAATGAAGGATTTACTAATTCAATTTACGGCTATAATTGTGCTTCATCAAACATTTCGGGCAAAGTAAAATTATTCAAAAATGGTCCTGTTAAATTTAAAGCTAATACTTATTATTCAACACAACCATCTATTATCTCTGACGATTCATTAATTTGGAATGTAGCAGATTTTAATACTTTTCCAGCTAATTTAAATTTAAGTTTACAAGTAGATACTACAGCACAAATTGGTCAGAGTGTTTGCTATACTTTAGTTGTAGTTCCCAATACACCTGATGCTAATCCACACAATGATACCTTACATATTTGTTTTCCTATCATGAGTGGCTACGACCCTAATGTAAAAACAGCTCAACTGAATGTAAATGATTCTACTATAAATTATACCATTCAATTTCAAAACACAGGTAATGATACTGCTATTAATATTATTGTAAGAGATACGTTGAGCAATCAATTAGATGTAGCAAGTTTGCAAATTACGGGCTATAGCCATCAGCCTGTTACACAAACATTTGGCAATAAAATAGTATTTAATTTTCCACAAATCAATTTAGTAGATAGCTCTACCAACGAGCCTTTGAGTCATGGTTTTGTAAGTTTTAAAGTTAAGGTTTTGCCTACAGTTACTACCAATTCTATTGTGCCAAATCAAGCTGCTATATACTTCGATTTTAATCCAGCTATATATACTAATACAACACAAACTTCTATTTGTTATCATCCGTCGTTTGCTACTATCAATGCCAACATTTGCCCAATTCAAGCTTATACATTCAATAATCATAGTTTAACAGCAGCAGGAATTTATTTTGATACTTTAGTAAATTATGTAGGCTGCGATTCTATCGTTCAATTAAACTTAAATATCACTAATACCAAACGTGATATGTATAAAACAATTTGTAACGGCAGCAGTTATTTTTTCAATGGTAAAAACAGAAATGCCAATGGCATGTATAAAGATACTGTGTTGATGGGTATAGGCTGCGATTCGTTGATTACACTGCATCTTACAGTATTACCAATTATTCGTACAACAAAGTTCACCACCATTTGTAGTAGCGATAGCATTTATTTTAATGCGCATTATATCAAAAAATCGGGCTTATATAAAGATACTTTAATTGGGCATTTAGGTTGCGATTCAATTGCTACAATAATACTAACTGTGTTGGGCGAAATTCATACTTCCATTTCGCAAATCAGTTGTGCTAATCATCCATTTTATTTTAACAATCAATTGCTTACTAATAGTGGTATTTATTATGATACTTTACAAAGTTATATGGGCTGCGATAGTTTTATTACAATGAATTTTACCAACAAGCCCATCAGCCAAACTACGCTTACGCAAAGCATTTGCAGCAATCAATCGTATTCATTTAAAAATAAAACGCTTACTGCTTCGGGTATTTATATCGATACTTTAACTAATTATTTGGGTTGCGATAGTTTTGTGATATTACATTTTACAATTAAACCAATCAAGCAAACTACGCTTACACAAGGCATTTGCAGTAATCAAAGTTTTCAATTCAATCATCATGCTTTAACACAAAGCGGCATTTATTACGATACGTTGCAAACTTATTTGGGTTGCGATTCGTTTATTACTTTGCATTTTACAATTAAACCCATCAGCCAAACTACGCTTACACAAAGCATTTGTAGTAATCAATCTTTTAGTTTTAATAATCATCATCTAACTTCATCGGGCATTTATTATGATACACTTACCAATTATGTAGGCTGCGATAGTATTGTGATGTTGCATTTTACCTACCATTTAATCAGTAATAAAATAATCAACCAAACTATTTGTAATAATCAAACCTATTTATTCAAAAATCAGCAATTAAATAGCGGCGGCACATATTACGATACATTGCCCAATAGTAATGGTTGCGATAGTTTCATCACTTTGCATTTAATAGTATTGCCTACTAGTTCGTCGTCTATTTATCATACATTATGCAGCGGTCAGTCGTATTATTTCAACAATCATTTAATAAATGTAGGTGGTACATTTAAAGATACATTGCAAAATTATGTAGGTTGCGATTCAATAATTACGCTGCATTTAATTGTAAATCCTACTACTGCATCGGGCTTTACACATAATATTTGCTATGGCGATGTGTTTCATTTTAACCAACATAATTATAATCAATCGGGTACTTACTTTGATACACTTACCAACTATGTAGGCTGCGATTCGGTTGTGGTGATGAATTTGGTGGTGCTGCCTTATAATCACACTTTTGTAAATGCCTCATTTTGCCGAGGCGATATTTATAATTTTAATGGAAAACCAATTACCATAAATGGAATTTATGATGATACATTAATTGCTGCCAACGGCTGCGATTCGGCAATTACCCTATTAATAGCTATGAAAATAGCAGATACTGCTGTTCATATTATCAATAATTCGTTGGTTGCCACGGCATCAAATAGTTATTTTCAATGGATTGATTGTAGCACACATCAGCATATTGTAGGTGCTACCGATAGTATTTTTTATCCATCATCATCGGGCAATTATGCAGTAGTAGTTCAATCAAAACAAAATTTATGTACTGATACTTCGGCATGTTATACTTTTGGAAATGTAGGAGTAGGGCAGTTGGCAAATGGTATTGGGCAGTTGATGTTGTATCCTAATCCTTGTGCAGAAAAGTTAATAGTGATGAATGATAAGTCTCAAACGTTCGGGATAGTAAATACAATAGAAGTAACTAATCTGCTTGGTCAGCTACAAAATGTAATCGTTGAAAAACTTACTACTAATGACTTACAACTTACCACTGAAAACTTGCTTCCAGGTATTTATTTTATTAAAGCAATTGATACTAAAGGCAATATAATAAATGGTAAGTTTTTAAAAGAATGACCCTGCTAGCTAGTTTGCAGCTTAGCTTCCTGCTCACCCCCAAACGGATGACGAGCTGGGGCAATCGTTAGCCAACAATTCTATAAATTCATTATTCCACCACCAACACTTTTCCTCTTTCATTATTGTTTATTTGATAATAATACATACCACTTGATGAAAAACGATAATCGTTTTGGTAATTAATAGATTGATAAATTAACTGCCCTAAAGTATTATAAATGCTTAATGATGATTGATTAAGATGATTATCTTGTTGAATACGAAAAGCAGATTGAGTAGATAATAAAGTGGTAGGTTTTATGCTGTTATTATGCCCTTTAATAAATATTGTATCGCTTACTATACTGCCGCAGGGTGTGGTAGCTGTTACTATATAAGTAGTATTGATAGTAGGACTTACATAAATTGGATTACCATTTATAACAATATTATTATTAAAATCGTACCAAATATAATTCTCCAATGGCTCTATCAAACCATTACAAATAAGTCTTATTGAATCAATAAAATATGATGCGTTGATTTCTAAATATTTTTCTCCAATTAATTTTATTGTACTTAAAGAATCAATACTAACATAAGCAGCATGTAATGTATTACTATCATTACGAACATTAAATAGTATATAGCTCACATCCAAATTAGGGGAAAAATTTATGGTGTACTTTTCCCACCTATTATTTAACAATGGAGAAATAAAAATTCTCTGCTGTTTAGAACAAGAATTTTCTCCTATCCAAGTTTCAATTTTCCCTTTGTAAATTCCATCATTAACTGTGTCAACATAGCTGTTAAGAAAAACTGAAAAAGTATATTTTTTTCCTTTATATAATGTGCAATTTAATTTTTGATAAATGGATTCTTGTTCCACTCCATTCATTGTGTAAGCAATTCCTACACAACTTTTTCCACTAATTGGATATTGGTTTATCCACCAACTTACTGGTTGTGTATCTGGAGTTCCCGAACATATATTCCAAAACTGCGGAGGTTGACTTACTGCTGTCAATCCTTCAAAAGATGGGTTTTTAAATAATACTTGGGCATAGGATATTTGAAATCCTACACCCAAGTATAAAAATAATATACTTATTTTTTTTATCATTCTAATCTAGTAACAACAAGTTTATTTGTTAAAATTACTATTCCGTTATCATCTCTTAACTGCAATAAATATACTCCATTAGAATATTTTGTAGTATTAATATCTAATAATTTATTTGTGGTATTAATTAATATAGATTCAACAACTCTGCCTGATATATCCTTTATGTCTAACACTATATTTTCTTTATTTACACCTACATAAATTGTTGCTTTATCATTTGCAGGATTGGGGTAAACAACCAACTTATTCTCTTTCCCTTTTACATCATTTATGCCTGTATGCATATCGGCAAATACAGTATCATATACAATGCTGCCGCATGGTGTGGTAAACGATACTATATACGAAGTATTAACCACAGGGCAAACCATGCCTGGGTTTTGAGCCGATGAACTAAACCCCGATGGAATACTACTCCATTGAAAATTTAAACCGCCATAAGCCGCAGCCGAACTTAACTGAAAACAATGTGTAGCTGTATCTTGTGTTATGGTTGCTTTTACAATTTTATAATGCGGTAAAATAATATCGCTTATTGAATCGATTCCTAGATAGGCTTCTAGAGAACTAATAGTATCCGAAGGTGGTGCATCAGCCTCATACGAACCAAACGTTAGAAATTGATAATTTTGATTGGGTATAAAGTTAACTCTGTATCGTTGCCAAGTAGTATTTTTAATCACAGGGCTACACCATAATAATTGGGCTGTATCGCAAGCTAGCCCACCTCCCCAAATCTTTAATTGTATCGAATCTCCATCAGTGATACCAGCTAATCGAAGTTGAATAAGATATAAGTTAAAAAAATGCTCTTGTCCTTGAATTAAATTACACATAGATAGTATGCCAACACTTTCCATTACTTGATGTGTAGGTTGAATTAATAATGAAGTAATTGCACCTAACCCAACATAACTTGTACCATGATAAGGCATTTGAGTAAAATAATTACTTACAGGCAACACATCGGGCGT
Source organism: Bacteroidota bacterium (assembly GCA_046051225.1). Classification (GTDB taxonomy): domain Bacteria; phylum Bacteroidota; class Bacteroidia; order Chitinophagales; family CAIODY01; genus CAIODY01. Next base: position 35,160 of record JBJOOR010000006.1, read on the forward strand.
AGGCTCACAAATGCTCCAATATTGTGGCGCATTATTAGGGTTATTGCCTCCATCCAGCGATGGATTTGGTAATTTTATTTGTGCATGGGCTATTAAGCCCATACTCAAATAAATTACTATTATATTTATTATTAGCTTCATTATTTCGTAATAATAAATTTGTTAGTCATCAATACATTAGCTGCATTATCTATTATCGAAATAAAATAAACACCATTAGCGTATTGTGTTGTATTTATTTCAAATACTTCATGGGTAAGGTTTATATTTTGGTTTTCAACAATTCGTCCTACTACATCCTTTATTTGCAATTGAACAGATTGTGTAGCATCACCGTAAACGCTAACCTGTATTCGTTGACGCCCTCCGAACGTTCGCTCCGAAGTTTCGCTCCGAACATTCGGAGCTGAAGCGTAGCCTTTGAGCATAGGGGCTTGGTGACGGCTTGGTTCATTTTGCTGTTTCATACTTTACAAATATAGAATTTAAAAATATACCATTGCTTAAAACTGATATACGCAGTAATTACTTAGCTACCGCATATATCAGTGCTAATCTATGCAGTCGTTACTTAGCTACCACGTATATTAGTGCTAATCTATGCAGTCGTTACTTAGCTACCGCATATATTAGTGCTAATCTATGTAGTTATTACTTAGCTACCACATATATTAGTGCTAATTTATGTAGTTGTTACTTAGCTACCGCATATATTAGTACTAATCTATGTAGTAATTACTTAGCTACTACATAAAACGATTTTACTTAATCCAATACTTTTTTATGCACTTTATTCGTTGTTTGTTGGTATCGTTATTTCTATTTAATTTTAAGTATCAATAGCGTTCATCTTTCCTATTATTGTATGGCTGCTATGCCTATACTGTTTTTATTGTGCAAAAATCAACCATTTATAGCTGCATTAACAATTCATTAAGTATTTAAGTATCAAATATTCTTGTTTTTGATTATTTTTAACTATAATTTTGAATAAGCAATTTTGCAATTATTTAAATTTATTTATCATGAAACGAAATTGGTTTTTTTTAATCAACCCTTTTTTGGTTGCTACTCTTAAAAGTTTTAGTTTAGCATCTAAACTTAGCACCTTTACCGATACGGCATTGCATGCCCACATTGCCGATGCTACTATTTTAGCTATGTATAATATTTACCATCCGCTGCATCTTGCCTTTCAGGCATCGTATAATACTTGGGATGCTCAATTGGCCATACAAATGAGCAATACAGATGCTTTAAATAATTTGCTGGATGGTTTATCCTTAAAATTTGATACTTGGGAATATGCCATCCGTGGTGTATATGCCAAGGGTTCGTCGCAATACAATGCATTAATACCGCATGGTAAAATGTCATTTACTACAGGCTCACAAGCTAGTAGGTTACAGGTAGTAAATTCGTTGAATAGTAATTTACTAGGCATAGCAGCTTTGGCAGCTACTAAAAGCGATGTAAACAGCACCTATACAGCTTTATTGGGGGCTTTTAATACCCAAAAAGATAGTATATCTACCACCAATACTAATAGTTCGGCTACTGAAAATCAACGTGTAATTATCTGCAATGGATTGTATAGTGTATTGGGCAAATTGATGGATAAATTTAATGGCAACCCCACATTAATAGGCGATTATATTGATTTAGAAATTATGCATAATGGCCCTCAAACTACTTATGTGGGGCATGTGGCACCTAATGGCATTAAAAATATTTGCAAACGTACCAGATTAGTAACTGATGAAATAAAACTAAGCAATAAAGGCACTACAGCATTGCGGTTTTATATCAGCAGTAATAAAAAAGGCATACCTAATACAGTATTTGTTGATTTAGGTGCTGGCAACGAAACAACAGTAACCATGCTTCAATTGGGCGATGCCAATACCGAACATTATATCATGGTTCAAAACCAAGATACGGTGTATCAAGGCGCTTGGGAAATACAATTGCTATAAGCGTAGCTGGGCAGTAATGGCAATTAATAAAAAAGCCTCATCTATTAGGATGAGGCTTTTTTTAGCAACTATCATTATCAATTAAGCTATATACTTTTTGAAAATAACTGAAGCATTATGCCCACCAAACCCAAATGTATTGCTTAAAGCAGCATTAACAATGCGTTTTTGAGCAGTATGAAATGTAAAGTTTAATCGGCTATCAAATTGTTCATCATCGGTAAAATGATTAATAGTAGGCGGCACAATATCATTTTTTACAGCCAATAAGGTAGCAATAGCTTCGATAGCACCAGCGCCACCTAATAAATGCCCCGTCATAGATTTTGTGCTGCTAATGTTTAATTTATAAGCATGGTCGCCAAATACTTGTTGTATCGCTTTCGATTCGCTTACATCGCCCAATGGGGTAGATGTGCCATGAACATTGATATAATCTAAATCTTCGGGTTTTAAATTGGCATCTACCAAAGCATTTTTCATTACATTTAATGCACCCAATCCTTCGGGATGTGGAGCCGTTAAATGATGAGCATCGGCCGTCATACCACCACCCACTATTTCGGCATATATTTTAGCACCACGGGCTTTTGCATGTTCTAATTCTTCTAAAATTAATCCACCAGCACCTTCGCCCATCACAAATCCATCACGTTCTTTATCAAATGGGCGGCTTGCAGTTTGTGGCGAATCATTTCGGGTAGATAAAGCATGCATGGCATTAAAACCACCCACACCACTTTCGTTAATGGCAGATTCGCTACCACCTGTTAATATAAAATCGGCTCTGCCCATTCTTATATTATCAAATGCATTTATCATAGCATGGCTTGATGATGCACAAGCACTAACGGTGGCATAGTTTACACCACGGAAACCATACCGCATACTAATATGCCCAGCAGCAATATCTAATATCATTTTAGGAATAAAGAATGGATTGAAACGGGGTGTACCATCGCCTTTGGCATAGCCCATCACCTCTTCCTGAAAAGTATGTAAGCCACCAATACCCGATGCCCAGATTACACCAGCTCTATCCTTATTTATTTTTTCGGGGTCGATACCGCTATCTTTTAAAACCTCATCGGCACATACCACCGCAAATTGTGCAAATGGATCCATCTTACGGGCTTCTTTTCTATCCATGAAGTTGGTAACATCAAAGTTTTTTACTTCGCAGGCAAATTTTGTTTTGTGTTTGCTGGCATCAAATCGTTTAATAAAATCGGCACCACTAACGCCATTAAGCAAAGCATTCCAATAATCTGTGGCATTATTACCAATGGGGGTTAATGCGCCAATACCTGTTACTACTACACGTTTAAGTTGCATATAAAATATAAGTTAGATTAAATAAAAAAACATTTTTAAAAACATATAAATAATTGAAAGATATAATCTGTCATTTACTTAAGCTTGATTTAAAAAACTGACAAACAAAAATAAAATTGTTTTTCAATTTTTATAAACCAACTAACCTATTATTAATTAACAGGCAGATGTTTTTAAAAATGTTTTGGATTCTTTAGTTAAGAAGAATGTCGAGAAATTACTTCACGTGTTCTTCTAAGTAAGAGATAGCTTCGCCTACTTTAGTGATTTTTTCAGCTTGTTCATCAGGAATAGAAATATTGAATTCTTTTTCGAATTCCATAATCAATTCAACTGTATCTAATGAATCGGCACCTAAATCGTTGGTGAAGCTAGCTTCTGGCGTAACTTCTGTTTCTTCAACACCTAATTTGTCAACGATAATTTTTTTAACTCTTGATGCAATGTCTGACATGTGATATTAATTTAGTTTTTAAAATTGTGGCGCAAATATAAACAAGTTTATTTCTTTGGTACAAACTATTTTATAAATATTTATCTTAATCTATCTAATGATTTAATTAGCCTTTCATCTTTTCTTATATTCCAGATGGCCAATGCTATAAATAGAATGGCTGCAAATGGCAGCAGCATGGCTAATGAATAAGCTGATGATACTAAATCAAAATCCTTTTTTTCATTGGCTATATAAAAATTGCATAATGCTAAAAATGCTATAACAGTGAATATAGCCGCCACACAAAACCAAATTTGCTTTTTTCTATTCTTAAAATAAAAAATAGATAAAATGGTGATGGCAAAAGCAATGGCCAATGATAATAATAATGGTAAATGGGCTGCAATTTTAAGCTGATAAATAATAGGATTGGATTCGAGATTAATTACACAACTCCATACTGTAAAAAAATAAACCAACGCTAAGCAAATGCTTGCCAATAATAAATAAATAGTTTGAATGCGTTGTATCATAGCGGTTTGATTAAATAATATTCATTTGTGCGCCTTTATAAAAAGCTATTAGTATTAATATGCCTACAATAATTCTATAAATACCAAATACCATAAAACCATATTTGGTTAATATATTAATAAAGAATTTGATGGCTAATAATGCTACAATAAATGCTACTACATTGCCTACTAAAAGCAACATAAAACTTTGGTGTAGATGTGCTATTAAAAACTCTTTTTCATCTAATAAGCTTTTTGCTGTGGCTGCACACATGGTGGGTACGGCTAAGAAGAATGAAAATTCGGCTGCTGATTTCCTATTTAGTTTTTGCGATAATCCGCCTACTATTGTAGCACCGCTGCGGCTTACGCCTGGTATCATAGCTACTACTTGAAAGCAGCCAATAATAAAAGCTTTTACATAGCTTATGTTATCTTTTTCTTCGTTATTCCTAAATTCATTAGCCATAAATATTCTATCAATAAATAATAGTATAATGCCGCCAATTAATAATGAATAGCCTACCACATCTGGTCGTTCGAGCCAAACATCAATATGTTTTTTTAATAACAAACCACCAATAGCGGCTGGAATAAACCCTACAAAAAGTTTGTAATAAAATGGCAACGATTGTAAAAAACGCTTGTAATACAAAACTACCACCGCCATAATAGCGCCCAACTGAATGCAAACATTGAATAGTTTAACCATTTCGTTTTTCTCAATACCCATTATCCATGATGCTATAACCATGTGACCTGTTGATGAAATAGGTAAAAACTCCGTAATGCCTTCAATTACGGCTAAAATAATTGCTTGTAAATATGTCATTAAAATAATAAAATTTGAAAATCTAATGTATAATTATGCTTCGCTCGATTTGCGCATAATAGAATAAATACCCACCCCAAAACCAATTAAAATAATCATGGGAGCAATGGTAACACGAGTTGTGCTATATAATGTTTCGGGATGAAACTCGGCAGGGTTAGGGCTTTTGCCGCCACTCATTAAAATAAAACCAATAGCTACCAAGGCAATGCAAGCACCCATTAATAAGTAAGATGTTTTATCAAAAAGTAAAGTAGCATTAAAGTTTTGAACCTTAGATGTGGTGTTGCTCTTATTTACCGCAGATTTATGAGAAGTTGATTTTGATTGTGACATGATTTGTTTTTTTTAGTATAAAAATCAAACGCAAGGTAGCAATTTATATTTTTATAGAATTGTTAAATAATGTTAATATAGGTCGTCTAATTTAAGTTTTAAATATTTAGTTACCGAGCGATAAGTACTCCATACCGAAATTAAAACACCAAAAAGCATAACTAAAGCAAATAATAATAGATAATCTTCGATGCGGATTAATGATGCTAATTCTTCAATAATACTATTGGCATAAAAGCCTAATGATGCTAATAAAAATATAGCAATTAATGAGCTTAAAAGCCCATTGATAACCGAACGAATGATGAATGGTTTGCTAATAAACCAACGTGTGGCACCCACCATTTGCATACTCTTTATTAAAAACCGATTGCTATACATCACCAATTTAATAGTATTATCAATTAATGCTAATGCAATTAAAAACAAGATGATGGCTATTACCAATATTACTACCGAAATCTTTTTAGCATTTTGATTCATAGTATCAACCAGCGAATGCTGATAATACAATTCTTTAATATGCCTAGTTGCCATAAATTGATTCTCTATTTTTTGTATCGAATCAGGATTTGTGTAATCGCTGCTAACATGAAAATTAAGCGAAGCATACAATGGATTGTATTCAATCAACTCCATAAAATCTTCTTTAAAGTTGTCTTTAAAGCGCTGCAATGCCATGTCTTTAGTAATGTATTCAACCGATTTTACATTCGGGTTTTGCAATAGTTTGTTTTTAATAATCATAGCTTGGTCGGCAGTAGTATTATCCATAAGTATAAAACTGAATTCGATATTTTCTTTAAAATAATCGCTCAATTTTTTAGCATTTAAAACCACAATGCCCAACAAACCCAACATGAATAAAACCAAAGCCACCCCAATTACCGAATAGATATAACTCGGACGGGCTTTTTGCGAATATTTTTTACCAAACTGTAATGCCATTTTGTATGATTAAGTTGGGCGAAAATAATCTTTTTTTATTTTAAAATATTGATGCAGCAGAATACTTATTCCAACATTATTGTTGAAAATTTGGGCAAATTGCAGTTTCCTATTTTCTTTGATATAAATTTAATACTATTAATTTTATCAATGCTGCATGATTATTATAAAATATTGGGTGTTTCAGAACAAGCAACGATTGAGCAAATAAACAAAGCTTATCGTACTAAAGCTAAGCAATTACACCCCGATATTAATCCACATCCTAATGCACATCAACAGTTTGTATTATTAAATGAAGCGTTTGAATTTATAAAAAACAATAAGCAAAATAATACTAAATCAACCGATGAAAATTTTACTAATTGGTGGCAGAATGAAAAGCAAAAAGCCAATGAAAGAGCCGAACAACAAGCCCGAATGCGCTACAAAGAATATATCAATTCGGATGAATACAGATATTTGAATTCGTTGAACATTTTGTTAGACCATGTAGGCTTTTTATTTACCTTAATTGTTCCAGTTTTATTACCACTAATGTTTTATAAATGGTACGGAATAAATGCACTTGTGCCAGCAGCAATACTTTTAGTTTTTGCTTCGCCTTATGTAATCGAAGGTTGGGGGCTTCGAAAAAAGATAAATTTTAAGCGGTTGCGATTATCAATTTTTTATTTAGTAAGATTCGATGATTTTAAATTAATATGGCTCACTATTTTGAATGTATGGTTGTTTTGGAACTATACATTAGTAACTATGATTAACCTGAAATTTATTTTGCTTATTTATTTACTAGCATTAATCATCTGCCTGTTGCTTTGGTATTTTAAATTTAAAAATAAAATAAAATTATCGTTAATTGTATTGCTGATAGGCATTTCGCCATTTATTGCAAACTCGGTTTTTATCATAAATTACTATATTAGTTTTAATACCAAAGAAGAGAAATACGAATTTGTATTGCAACGTGGTGCTATTATAAAGTTAGAAAATGATGCTTACGATGAATTTACTTTTATTCGATTTTTTCCCGACCCAGATAGGATAGGGGGGAATAGGTTTATAAAATTAACTTTTGCAAATGGAATATATGGATGGAGAGTGTTGAAAGATTATGAACTAATTAAATAGCAATTACATTTCTGATTACAATTTCATAAAATTATCTTCGCCAAAATTTATTGAACTATAATGGAATTGAATTTTGCCAATATTGAAGAAGAAGTAAAAAAGTTGTGGGCTGAAAAAAATATTTATCGCGTTGAAAATAAAAGCGATAAACCGAAATATTATGTGCTCGAAATGTTTCCGTATCCAAGCGGTGCAGGCTTACACGTAGGGCATCCGTTGGGTTATATTGCTTCGGATATTTTCGCCAGATATAAGCGGCATAAAGGTTTCAATGTATTGCACCCGATGGGTTATGATGCATTTGGTTTGCCTGCCGAACAATATGCGATTGAAACTGGTCAGCATCCTGCGGTTACAACCGAAAAAAATATTGCTCGTTATCGTGAGCAGTTGGATAAAATTGGATTGAGTTATGATTGGAGCAGAGAGTTCAAAACTTCCGACCCGAAATATTACAAATGGACGCAGTGGATTTTCATTCAAATTTTCAATTCATGGTTTAATAGAAAAGCTGGAAAAGCAGAACACATCAGCACTTTGATTGAGGAGTTTGAGAAAAATGGAAATGCAAATATCCAATATTCAACTTCCAACTTCAAATTTTTAAGTGAAGAATGGAAAAATTTTGACGAAAAGAAAAAGACTGAAACATTGATGCAGCATAGGTTAGCGTATTTGGCTGATGCAGAAGTGAATTGGTGTGAAGCACTCGGAACTGTTTTAGCAAATGATGAAGTGGTGAATGGCGTTAGCGAACGTGGCGGACATCCTGTTGTGAAAAAGAAAATGCGTCAGTGGTTTTTAAGAATTACAGAATACGCGGATAGATTGTTGCAAGGGCTTGAAACGCTTGACTGGAGCGAACCAATGAAAGAAATGCAAAGGAATTGGATTGGTAGAAGCGAAGGGGCTTCTATTAAGTTTTCAGTTGACAGTAGTCAGTATTCAGTAGAAGTTTTTACAACAAGACCCGACACAATTTTTGGTTGCTCGTTCATGGTTATTGCGCCAGAAAATGATTTAGTAAATCAAATTACAACTGCCGAACAAAAAGCAGAAATTGAAAAGTATGTGCAGTATGTGAAAAGCCGCAGCGATGTTGAACGCATGGCTGAAAAGAAAATTACAGGTTGTTTTACAGGAGCTTTTGCTTTACATCCATTCACTCAAAAGCCGCTTCCCATCTATGTTAGCGAATATGTGTTGAATGGTTATGGCACTGGTGCTATCATGGCTGTGCCGGCTGGCGATAGCCGAGATTATGCTTTTGCAAAACATTTTAATTTACCAATCCCAAATATTTTTTCTGACATCAACATTGATGAAAAATGTTACGAAGAAAAAACTGCGGTGTTGTGCAATTCAGATTTTTTAAATGGCATGGATTACAAAACTGCCACACAAAAAATCTTACAAGAAATTGAAGCAAAAAATATTGGGCAACGCAAAATAAATTTCCGCATGAGAGATGCAGGTTTCAGCCGCCAACGCTATTGGGGCGAACCTTTCCCGATTTATTATGAAAATGGAATTGCGAAATCTTTACCTGAAAATGAATTGCCTTTAGAGTTGCCACATGTGGCTTCGTATTCGCCAGGACCAGAAGGACAAGGACCTTTAGCTAACATTAAAGACTGGACAGATAGAAATTTAGAAACCAACACCATGCCTGGCTATGCTGGCTCTTCGTGGTATTTTTTGCGTTACATGAGTCCGCAAGAAGACAACGCTTTTGTAAATGAAGAAGCCATGAAATATTGGGGTGCTGTTGATTTTTATTTGGGTGGAAGCGAACATGCTGTTGGGCATTTGTTATACAGCCGTATGTGGACGAAAGTCTTGCACGACTTAGGTTTCATCAACTTCGATGAGCCATTTAAAAAGTTGGTGAATCAGGGAATGATAATTGGAGTAAGTTGGTTTACTTATGTCAATCACTCAAAAAAATCAATTTGTCATGCAGATACAATAGCAACAAATTTAATGAATTTAAATAATGGCTATAATCAGTTAAGAGTTCCTATAGATTACACTGATGGAACTGGAATTTTTAATTTAGAATTCTTGCCAAAATTTTTAAAGGAAAATGATATTGAAGGTTATAGTGTGATTCATAATGATAAAAATGAATTGACGTTGAAATGGACATTAGAAAAAATGTCTAAATCAAAGAAGAATGTCGTTACTCCTGATGAGATGGTTGAAAAATACGGTGCTGATACTTTTCGGATGTACGAAATGTTTTTAGGTCCGATTGAATTAAGCAAACCGTGGGATACCAAAGGCATTGAAGGTGTTAGTCGTTTCTTGCGCAAGTTTTGGAATTTATTTTTTACAGAAGATAAATTGACTTTGAGCGATGCCGAACCAACGAACGAAGAATTAAAAATCTTGCACCAAACCATCAAAAAAATTGATGCCGATATTCAGAAGTTGGCTTACAATACTTGCGTTAGTCAGTTTATGATTTGTGTCAACGAACTACAAACTTTGAAATGCAACAAGCGTAGCATTTTACAGCCTTTGCTGGTTTTATTAAACCCATTTGCACCATTCATTACCGAATTTTTGTGGAAGGAAATCGGCAACAAAAACAGTGTAATTGATACGCCATTTCCAACACATGATGAAAAATATTTGGTAGAAAATTCATTCAGCTATCCGATTGCTATCAACGGCAAAACCCGTATCAATATGGAGTTTGCGTTAGATACTGATGTAGCAGCAATTGAAAAATTGGTGTTAGAAAATGAACAAGTTCAAAAATTTATGGAAGGCAAACCGATGAAGAAATTCATTTTTGTAAAAGGCAGAATGGTGAATGTGGTGGTATAAATGTTATTGATTATAATCATATTTTAAATGAAGATGTAAATAATATCTTCGCAACAATATTTAAAAAAATGCAATTCGAAAACTCGTTGGCTTTTGCTCAACAATTAGATAAACAAGATTTATTGGCACATTTTCGTGAACGATTTTTTATTCCAAAAGTGAATGGAAAAGATTCCATTTATCTCTGCGGAAATTCATTAGGCTTGCAACCTAAATCAGCCATGGAACACATTGATGTGGAATTGGATGATTGGGCGAAACTAGGTGTGGAAGGGCATGTACACGGCAAAAATCCTTGGTTGTATTATCATCATTTCACACAAGATGCGTTGGCAAAATTAGTGGGTGCTAATAAAAATGAAGTGGTGGCAATGGGTTCGCTTACAAACAATTTGCATTTGTTAATGGTGTCGTTTTATCGCCCAACAAAAGAGCGGTATAAAATTTTAATTGAAAATCGTCCGTTCCCCAGCGACCAATATGCTGTCACATCGCAAGCCAAATTTCATGGTTTTGATGAAGATGCAATCATCGAAATGCAGCCTCGTGACGGCGAATACACTTTGCGTACAGAAGATATTTTAGCAAAAATTGAAGCGAATAAAAATGAATTAGCGTTAGTAATTTTTGGTGGCGTACATTTTTATACTGGTCAATTGTTCGACATGAAAACCATAACTGATGCGGCTCACAAGGCTGGTGCAACTTGTGGTTTCGATTTAGCCCATGCCATGGGAAATGTGCCGATGCAATTGCATAATTGGAATGTTGACTTTGCATGTTGGTGCAGTTACAAATATTTGAATAGCGGCCCGGGTGGTGTGGCAGGAATTTTTGTGCATGAAAAACATCACAACGATGACACATTGCCGCGATTCAATGGTTGGTGGGGACACAATGAAAGTGCGCGCTTTAAAATGGAAAATAAATTTGACAGCATGCACACTGCCGAAGCTTGGCAAATGAGCAATGCGCCTGTGTTTGCGATGGCAATTCATAAAGCATCCTTAGAAATTTTTGAAGAAGCTGGCATTGAAAATTTGAGAAAGAAAAGTTTGCAACTCACTGCATTTTTGGAATTTTTATTAATCGAAAAACGAAAAGAAAAAAACTTACAGTTTGATATTTTAACACCTTTCAACGAAAATGAAAGAGGTTGTCAAATCAGTTTGTCATTCCAAGAAAATGGAAAACAAATTTTTGATAAACTCACCAAAGCTGGTGTGATAGCCGATTGGAGAGAGCCAGGTGTAATTCGTGTTGCTCCAGTTCCATTGTATAATTCGTTTGAGGATGTGTTTAACTTCGTAAACTTATTTTAAAAGATAGAACGCAGATTGTTATGATTTTTATGAAAAGTTATGAATTCAAATTATAAGCATACCGAAATAACCGAGGTAATAATCAAGTGCTTTTACAATGTTTATAATCAATTGGGTTATGGATTCTTGGAAAAAGTTTATGAAAATGCAATGCTTATAGAACTGAAGAAAAATGGATTAAAAGCTGAATCGCAAAAACAATTGAAAGTTTTTTATGAGAACTTTGAGGTAGGAAATTATTTTGCTGATTTAATCATAAATGATTGCGTTATTGTTGAATTAAAAGCTGCGGAAGTATTGATAGAAGAACACGAAGCACAACTCATAAATTATTTAAGAGCCACTGAAATTGAAGTTGGCTTGTTATTAAACTTTGGCAAAAAAGCTTCTTTCAAACGAAAAGCATTTGCTAATGAATTTAAAAATCTTAAATCATCTTAATAATCATAAAAATCTGCGTTCTATAAAATGAAAAAAAATATTTCCATCGTCGGTTCTGGTTTAGTAGGTAGTTTGCTATCCGTTTATTTAGCAAAACGTGGGCATCAAATTAATTTGTTTGAACGCCGACCAGATATGCGTTCTACAAAAATTTCGGCTGGGCGAAGTATTAATTTAGCGTTGAGCGACAGAGGCTTACGTGGCTTGAACGCCGCTGGCATAGCCGATGACATCCTGAAAATTGCCATCCCAATGTACGGCAGACAAATTCATCATCAAGATGGAACACAATCTTTTCAACCTTATGGAAAAGAAAATCAGGCGATTTATTCGGTGAGCAGAAGCGGTATCAATATGGCTTTGATGACTTTGGCAGAAAAAAATGAAAACGTAAAAATTCATTTTAATCATCGTTGCACTGATGTGAATTTACGCAACACTTCGGCAACCATGATAGATGAAGCAAGCGGCGAAATTTCAAAAATCCAATCGGATATTTTATTAGGAACGGATGGTGCGTTTTCGCCAGTTCGGCTTGCCATGCAGACTTCAACCGATATGTTCAACTATTCGCAAACCTATTTGGAGCATGCTTATAAAGAATTGGTGATTCCGGCAAATGAAGATGGCAGTTTTAAAATGGAGAAAAATGCATTGCACATTTGGCCGCGAAAAAGTTTTATGATGATTGCTTTGCCCAATATTGACGGCAGTTTCACTTGCACATTATTCTTGCAACTGAAAGGCGAAGAATCTTTTGAAACCTTGAAAGATGAAGCTTCGCAAATGAATTTTATGCAAAAATATTTTGCTGATGCAGTGGCAATGATGCCAACTTTGCAACACCATTTTTTCAACAATCCAACTTCCACTTTGGTTACGGTGCGTTGCTTTCCGTGGAGCTTTGAAGACAAAGCTTGTTTGCTTGGCGATGCTGCTCATGCGATTGTGCCGTTCTTCGGACAAGGCATGAACTGTGGCTTTGAAGACTGTGTGGTATTTGATGAAATGATGGAAAAGCATGGCGATAATTGGAAAGCTTTGTTTGAAGAATATCAAATGCTTCGCAAACCGAATGGTGATGCAGTGGCGCAATTGGCTTTGGATAATTTCATTGAGATGAGAGACAAAACTGCTGACCCGAAATTTTTGTTACGCAAAAAAATTGAAGCCCGAATTGCAACAGAGCACCCTAACTTTTTAAGCATGTATGCACAAGTAACTTTCAGTCCGCAAATTTCTTATCATACCGCCTACAACGAAGGCCAAAGACATGGCATTCATTTAGAGAAATTAGTTGCCATCGAAAATGTTTTTGAAAAATGGGAAACCCAAGAAGTGCAAAGTGTGGTGAGGGAATTGGTGGGATGATTTTTTTTAGATTTAATTGCCAATGTTGAAACCAATTATTAAAGACATTTTCAATCACGTCTTGGAAGAAAAATCAATTATTGTTGATGGGCTTAATTATTTCAAAAACATCAGCAGGACGGGAATTAATCAATTGTCTAAGTCTGAAATATCAAGCATTAAAAAAGAGTTTAACAACTTCTTCAATATTGAACTTTCTTTTTTTGCAGATATATATCCATCCAATCTTTATAGAGTAACCAACAATAAGAAATTATACAATGGACAAAAAGTAAAACTTCAAAAAGTCTCCGACTTATTAGGAGCGCCAAAAGAATTTTCTAATATTAACAGATGCAATTTAAGTGGAGAAAGTGTTTTCTATGCTGCTTTTGATTCGAATACAGCTTTATGGGAAACAAAACCAGATGTTGGAGATTATATCACTATTAGTCATTGGACAATAAAAGAAAATCAGAAATTAAATGCTCATTCAATTTTTCATCCTGAAATTGAAATGAACAATAAAGAGTCTCAAAAAGTTATAAGAGATTACTTCGAAGCTAAAAAGCAAATTAGCTCAGAATTAGCTGAAACTTTTGAATTGATTTTGAATTTTTTTAGTGAAGAATTTATGAAGCCGATTGTAGACTTAGAAAAAGAAAATTATTTGTTTTCTGCTTTATACTCATCTGCCACTCTGCAAAACGAGCCAGATATAAATAACTTCAAGATAGACGCAATAACTTATCCAAGCGTAAAAAGGGATTATGGTGTTACGAATATTGCCATTCAAAATTCTGATGTTTTGCAAAAGCTAACTTTACTTGACATTATAGTGCTAACTGTAGCTGAAACAAATTATGATGATGAGAATAAATCGAGAGAGGATTTAATTAAAACCAAATTTCAAATTACAACTGATAAATTTGATTTTGTTAATGATAAAATCATTTATAACTCGGAAGAAGATTTAAAAAGATTTATTGAATTGCATCAAAAATTTAAAAAACAATAACTCTAAATAATTTCGTGCATTCGTGGCAAAACAAAAAATCCATTCTCACTTTCTTCAAATAGCATCTGAAAAAGTTCAGTTGCTGCAACAGCGTTTGGATGATTTGAAAGAAAGCGGAGCCAACGAAACCAAAAGCACAGCTGGCGATAAACACGAAACGGCTTTAGCAATGGTGCAAATAGAACAAGCCAATATTCGAAAGCAATTAGAAGAAGCTTTAGCACAAAAAACAATTTTAGAAAAAATAAATCCTACCATTTTAACTGATAAAATTATACATGGCAGCTTGGTAAAAACTAACAATGGTTATTTTTTTGTGAGTATTGCATTGGGCAAAGCATCGATTGAAAACATTACTGTTATTGCACTTTCACCACAATCTCCTTTGGGTATAAAATTAATGGGATTAAAAGTTGACGGACAAGCAAAGGTGAACGAACAAATTTATATCATTGAATCTGTTGAATAAAATCTTTGACAACAGAAATTCAATTTGATTCATGTATTTTGTAGCATTAAATTTTAATTTTAAAATGCCCAAACAAACCATCGCAATTATCGGAGGAGGTGCATCATCATTAATGTTGGCGGCACATTTAGATGAAAATAAATTTGCTGTAACTATCTATGAACGCAATCTGGCAGTGGGCAGAAAATTTTTAGTAGCTGGCGATGGCGGATTAAATATTACGCATTCCGAACCTTTAGAAAATTTTATTCAACGCTACGAACCTGCCGATTTTTTTGAAAAAATAATTACTAATTTTTCCAACACCGATTTAATCAATTGGCTGAAAAGCATTGGTATCAATACATTCACAGGCACAAGCGGAAGAGTATTTCCTGAAAAAGAAATTAAACCAATTGAAGTGTTGAATGCAATTGTTAGTGTTTTGAAAAAGAAAAATGTAGTTATCAAAACCAATTATTTATGGAAAGGATGGAACGAAAAATGTGAATTGCAATTTGAAATTTCCCTCTCTGTTGGAGAAGGGTTAGGGGTGAGGTTGAAAAAAGAAATGACAACAACTTTCGTCAAAGCCGATTTTGTAGTTTTTGCATTAGGCGGAAAAAGCTGGCGCATCACAGGTTCGGATGGGAATTGGATAAATTATTTTTCAGAAAAAGAAATTGAAATCGTTCCGTTCGAAGCATCCAATTGTGCTGTAAAAATTGATTGGGCAACTGATTTTCTAAATGTTGCCGAAGGACAATCGCTAAAAAATATTTCGATAAAATGTGGCGATAAAGAACGCAAAGGTGAAGTAGTGATTACAAAATTTGGATTAGAAGGCGGAGCGATTTATACATTGACTTCAGCGATTAGAAAGCAACTAAAAGCAAAGTCAGAAGCTTTAATTTATGTAGATTTGAAGCCTATTTTCAGCCATGAAGAAGTTTTAGAAAAATTGAATCAACCCAAAAGAAATTCGTTGAGCAATCATTTAGAAACCAAAATTGGATTGAGTAAAACAGCCATTAATTTGTTGAAATTCTATTTAAGCAAAGAAGAATTTACCGATATGAATTTGCTTGCAAAAGCGATTAAAAATTTACCAATAAAAGTTGCAGGCTTAGCTCCAATTGATGAAGCCATTTCAACTGTTGGTGGAATTTCTTTGAATGAAATCAATGAAAATTTTGAACTAAAAAAACTGCCTCATCATTTTTGTATCGGCGAAATGCTCGACTGGAACGCCCCAACAGGCGGCTATTTGCTGCAAGGTAATTTTAGTATGGGTTTTTCATTAGCCAACTTTTTTAATTTTAATTTGAATTGAATACATTTGAGTTTATCTTTTAAAAATCATGAAATCACTTTTTACAGCTATTAATCGAAATAAAATTAATTATATCTTATTTGCATTTTTGTTGATTATGTTGGTTTTAGAAATTATTAATCAACGTTTTTGGCTAAACGATTTTAAAGTATATTTTAATGCCGCTGATAATTTCAAAAATGGCAAACCTATTTATGGGCAATTGTTTTCGTTGGGTTCAGGATTTTATAAATACTCCCCATTTGCAGCTTTAATTTTCATTCCATTCACCTATGTATCGTATTTTATTGCCGAAATATTTTTCTATTTAATAAGCAGTGTTGCTATTTTTTATGTTTTCAATTCAACTCTTAATTGGATTAAAAAATCGAACGATTTACTTTCTACAAAAAATATTTTTTACATTTCATTGTTCAGTTTTTTAGTGGTTGCAGTTCATCTTCAACGTGAGTTGCATTTAGGCAATGTAAACATGATATTATTAGCCCTATTGATTTTTGCTTGGCATAAAATAGAATGTAGAAATTTTATGTTGGCTGGTTTTGTATTGGCTTTTGTGATTTTGTTTAAACCTCATTTTGTAATTCTATTGCCGCTTTTATTGTTACGAAAAGAATGGAAAATACTAAGTTGGTTGCTAATAGCTTCAGTTTTGTTTTTAGCCATTTCTTTTATTTATACAGGCTTTGGTAATGGATTACAATTAATGATTGATTGGAAAAATACAATGCTATTGCACAATGAAGCTACATCTGGCAACGAACAAACTATCTACTTTATGGCTTACCATTATCTACTACGATATTTTAATATAGATAGCTCGATATATGTAAATGCAGCATTGATAATGCTTTGCGGCATTTTTATTTTTGCTTTTGTTTTATTTCATTTTAAAAATGAAAAGCAAAATCAACAAACTACTTTTCGGAATTATTTTTTCGAATATTTTTTATTGATTGGCTTAGTGCCATGTGTAACAGTTACCGATACCGAACATTTTTTATATTCAGTTCCAGTTATATTATGTTTGATTTCATTTTTATATCAGCATAAATTGCCTATTATTTTTTTAATTGCAACGTCATTTTTGTTAATTTTATTTGGCATAAAAGTTACTGGCGTTATTGGCAATTATTGGGCTGATGTATATTTAGAACATGGATTGTTGGGCATTAGCAATTTAATGTTGTTGTTTGCTTTTGTTGGGTTTTCGATGCTAAAAGCGAAAATGAAAAATTGAGATTATAGAAACTTATTTTTTCTTTGCCATCATTTTTCCTGCATCCAAAAAATACAATATTTTAATAGAGAATGAATTTGAAAGTGTATTATTAAAAGTTGAATTAAAATTGTTGATGTACTTAAATTGTTCGATATCAGCATTAGCATAAACCAAATTTTTCCATGCAATAGTAATGGTGCTACCTGGTGCAAATTGCCAATTAAAAACTAAATCTAATGTCCATGCATTAAAATCAAAATCGGCATTAAGATTTTCATTCGTGGGGCTCAAATTTCCATCTTTTTGCAATGTATAATAATAGCTGTAACGTCCGCCACTCCAATAATGCCGAGCAACTAATGCAGTTGAAATTCGATTACTAAAAACATAATCTACATGTATCGAATTGCTTATCGTTTTCACATCTCTTTTACCAAAATAAATTTCATTATTTTTTTTCGACACAAATCCTTTTTCATTTTTATTAAATATATTTTCATAGGTATAATTAATTAATATTTTTTTGTTTGGTCTTATTCGTGGCATAATAGAATAGGCAAATTTATCACGATGATATTCATCTAAAAAAATATAATCGATATAACCATCTAAAGCAAAAGTTTTTCGATAATCGGATGAAATATAATTTCGCAGTTGATATACTTTAGGAATGTTTACAAAATAACCATCTGTTCGTGGGTCATAAAAATCGTGTTGAATGCTAGGTTTTACAGCTATTTGATTAACCATGGTTAAATGGTTTCTCCAATCTGCTCTTGATTTTAATAAAAATAAATTATACGAATATTTGCCCGAGCTATAATTGTTTTCACGTTCAAAATAAAAAGTGTTTGTCATTTTCAAAAATCGCCAAAATGGCTTGGTAATGATTTGATTAATTGAAAAATTTTGATTTATAAAATTATTTTTAGATAAATATCCAATATCATTTGGGTTATATTTTTTGTCTATTATTTCTATATTATAAGCTGATTGCCACATACCCGTTATTTTGCCAAAACCAGCGCCATAGCAATTGCCCGTAATAGTTGTAAATAGTTTATCGGCTTTATTAAATAGTGAACTTTGGTTGGCAAAAAATGTTGCGATAAAAGAATTTTTTTTATTGTAAAATCTACCATCAATACCCATCACATTGGCATCATTACCTTTTTGTGTTCGGGTTACATTAGTATTTATAAATCCAATATGCGAATTGTTTTTTATTGTTTTTTCTAATACAAATACATTGTAATTGGTAAGTGGTTCGTACAATTTTTTTTCAGTATGTTGGTTTGAATCAATGGTGGTTACAAATAAATTATTGGTAATTGAATTTAAAATACCAATAGATAAATTTTGTTTTGTTTTTCCACTAAGCTTACATGCATTTAGTAAATTACTTTGCTGTGGCTCGTTTTGAATGATTAATGACGAGTTGTTATGACTACTAAAATAGTTTGATGTTTCGCCAATTCTTCTTGAATAGAATAAATTATTTTTAGTAAAAAGTTCGGCACCTTCTAAAAAAAACGGACGCCTTTCTTCGTATTGTATTTCGTAAGGGCTTAAATTTTTTACTAATTGGTCGGATATTACTTGTCCAAAATCTGGTACCAAAGTCATATCCAATGTAAAGCTTTCGCTAATACCATATTTTATATCGGCGCCACCTTTAATATTGCTTCCATTAGCATTGCCTTGCGATAAATAGTAGGCTGAAGCATAGGGTGATAAAGAGATACGGGGTGGAGGTTTTATATTTTCAATACCAATAATTGGATTCATTTTTGGTACAAATGCTGAAGTAGTTGGGGGCGTAGGACACCAATTTGTGATTTCTTTTTTGCGCCGTATTTCTCTAGCAAAATCTACTGTC
The DNA here is from genome assembly GCA_046051225.1 of Bacteroidota bacterium. Classification (GTDB taxonomy): domain Bacteria; phylum Bacteroidota; class Bacteroidia; order Chitinophagales; family CAIODY01; genus CAIODY01. The sequence goes on from JBJOOR010000006.1 coordinate 54,517, forward strand.
CAATCTTGTTTGTTGGCTTTTGGAAATCGAATGGTAGAGTAGGGGATTTTAAATTCGGCATACCAACCATTTTTATCAATAAAGGTTTTACTTTCCCATACTGCATCCCACGAACCATCAATATCGTTGCCGCCATTGGTGGCTTTAAAATCATCTTGTACATTATCTATCGAAACGCCAAAGCCATAAGCATTTTGTCCATCATGATAAGTATCAAAGAATACATAAAAATTTTCTGTTTGTTTAAATACATTTCCTCTAGTGGTAAATACATGTTGTATACTATCAATATGCTTATCAATACAAGTGGCAAATACATAAAGTGCATCATCATCGTATACAATTTTTACTTCGGTAGGTTCTGTAGCATTTTTGCCAGTATAGGGTTCAAATTGATAAGTAAGATGAATGGGCGATATATTTTTCCAGCATTCATCATTTGCTTTGCCATCAATTTTGGGTGCTGTTTCAATTTTTTTGGTAGTCATATATTTTTCATAATCAACTGCCCATAATGGCTGCGTTGATTGAAAAAATAAAATGAAAAGCAATAATTTTTTTAACAAGTGTTTTTAATTTTTATGCAATTTATAATGTTGTATTTTGAAAACAGGCTAATCTTTTTTCCATGCCCTTATACCACCTTTTAGGTTATAAATATTGGTTAATCCAAATTTATCTTGCAAGCGCTGTTGTGCTATTTTACTACGTTCGCCAATTTTGCAATAAAGTATTACAGGTTTATCAGTTGCTATTAATTGTGGTTGCTTTATCAAATCATTAATAAGTATCCAATTGCCACCAATATTAAATTCTTCATGTTCGTATTGCTCTCTAACATCAATTAGTTGAAACAATTCATTGTTTTCAATTTTCAGCTTTAATTCTTTTACTGATATATCGTTTGCATTTTCTAGTTCACAAGTTTCTATTGCATCATACGATTGTAATAATCCATTTTTAATTAAATGGGCAACGGCTAATTCATCTTTTTCAAATTGTAATATATTTTGTTGCATCGTTTTTCCATCCCAGATTAATAATTTATTGTATAAAATATTGCCTATACCTGCAATTGTTTTAATAGTTTCATGGGCTTGTAATGTACCCATCACACCTGCTACTGTGCTTAATACACCTGCTTCGGCACAGTTTAAACTTTGGCTTGGTGCTTCAGGAAATAGGCAACGATAAGTGCCGCTGCGCTTATTATTTTGTAATGGAAAATTAAATACACCTAATTGACCATTAAATTGATGAATAGAAGCACTTATTAATATTTTGTTTAGCAACACACAAGCATCATTTATTAAATATCGAGTAGGGAAATTATCAGTTGTATCTATTATAAAATCATACTGATTAATAATTTTAAGTGCATTTTTTCTATCAATTGCTGGATGAAAATTGAATTTAAAATTGGGTAATTGCTGTTGTACAGCTTCTCTTTTTAATGTGCCTATTTGAGATTCATTAAATAAAATTTGCCTATGTAAATTGTTGATAGATACTACATCATTTTCTGCTATACCTATATTTCCTATACCAGCAGCCGATAGATATAAAATAACTGGACACCCTAATCCGCCAGCGCCTATTATTAAAACTTTAGCATCGTGCAATTTTTGTTGAGCCGATACACCAAAATTGGGCAATATTATTTGTCGTTCAAATTTATTAATATTAAGCATCGTGCAAATGTAGAACGGAATATGTATTTATTAAGGATAAAATACACCCACAACTATACATTTTGGGGTATGATGTAGGCGTTGTTCCCTCTTGTTTTTATATCATAAAATTATGTCTTTTGTTTTTTCTTTTTAGCCGCTGGGAATAAAACATTGTTTAATATTAAACGATAGCCTGGCGAATTAGGATGTAAAGCCAAATCGGTTTTTGGATCTCCTACACGGTGTTCGTAATCTTCGGGGTCGTGCCCACCATACCAACTCCAAGTACCTTTGCCAAATTCACCATGTATGTATCTAGCTTCGTTAGCTGGTTTGTTTTCGCCCATTATTAATACATTTTTTTTGATTGTAGGTTTTCTAAAGGCAGTGGTTTGCCCCATAAAGCCTTTAATTATTTTGGTATGGTTTTGACAAAGCATGGTAGGCACAGGGTCATATTTTGCACTAAAATCAAACAAGGTAAAATAATCTAAATCGGCAGGTATTTGCCTAGTATTAGTAGCATCAATATCGCTATATTCATACACCAATGGATTACGTTCTAATTTAAAATTTTCAAAAGCAAAGCATTTGCTAAAATCTAATTTATCTTGGCAGTTGGGTGTGGCTGGGTCGCCATCATACATGCTTTCGCAAATATCTGTGCCTTCGGCTGCTAAGGCTATATCGTAGCTATCGGTGGCGCTACACATGGCAAACATAAAACCGCCGCCGCCTACAAAATCTCTTATCTTTTTAGCCACCGTTAATTTTAATTGGCTAACTTTTGCAAAGCCATGACGATGAGCACAATCTTCATTTATTTTTTGATCATCTTTATACCAATCCATTAAATGAAACGATGCATAAAATTTTCCATATTGCCCCGTAAAATCTTCATGGTGCAAATGCAACCAATCGTATTTGGGCAATACTTCATCTAATATTTCATCATCATAAATAATATCATAGGGTATCTCGGCATAGGTTAAAGCTAGCGTTACGGCATCATCCCAAGGCAATTTACTTTTGGGCGAATAAACTGCAATTCGGGGTGCTTTTTGCAATTTCATTAAATCCATATTGGCTTCGGGGTTTGCAATTTCGGTAAGTATATTTTGATATTGAGCCGATGGTACATTTTGATAGCTTACACCTCTTATCACACATTCTTTTTCAATTAATGCAGATTGTGGAAATGCAAAACTGCCTCCTCGGTAATTCAACAACCAATCGGCCTCGGCGCCTTGCTTTAATACCCAAAAGCAAATGCCATAGGCTTTTAAATGATCTTTTTGAGCATCATCCATCGGTATTAAAATCATGCCAGCCGATGCTTTAATACTGATAGTGATAAGGGCGATTAAAAAATAAATTTTCTTCATATAGCAAAAGTATTGTATCGTAAAATTAAAGTGTTATTTACAGTAATTTTTAAATTAACATTCTTATTGCAAAAATGAATTTGAATTACAAAAAATGTGTAGCTTGTAGTTCGATTTTGAGGTGGGGCTGTTTGATGAAGTAGTTCCAACGAGTTTGCAACTCGTTGTTTTTATTTGACGATTTTATTCCGATTATTCGGAACGTCGGTTAACTATGTCGAGTTACAAACTCGACAGAACATCAAGCTTAACGGAACGTTTCTGGGCTTTGCTGCATGGGCGGTTTGGTGTTCCGTCTGCCGTCTGCCAGCACAAAGGTAGTAGAAACCACCACAAGTTGGCGTTGCCCGTCAACCGCCTATGAAGCAAGCCCATGTTAGCGGCTGTTTAGTTTGTTGTAACATTAAGTATTTCAAAATTGTCAAGGCTTCCATTTATGTCAAGGGTGAATGAAAAGTCTAAGTCAACATCAATATTTTCTTCACCTACAAAAGGAAACTTTTCGTCGCCAGGGTCTCTGGCTGAATTATATCCATATCCTTGAACTTCTGTGTTTACAGTAAGTGTACCACTAATAATTGCATAGTCCCCGACAATTTCTGATTCAATATTTGAACAACTATCCCATATAACTTCCCCAACTTGAATATAGCCGCCCATAGATATTAAATGGCTATCCTCGAATATATCTCTTGGGTTAATGCTGTCAATGTGATGGGTGATTTCATCATTCACTTTGTCGATTTTAGAGCCCCACAACAAATCAAAAACATAAACGTCGTCAATATTTTGACTATCAAACCAAGTTTTAAATTCCAATTTTGGTTTATCAAGCCAATCTGAATTTGCTTTATAAAAGTCTTTTATTGATAAGTGAAGTTTGAATTTATCACTGTCTAAAAGTAATTCTGGATGAAGCTCAAAGACTTTGTTTTTCATCTTGTCAACATCACAAAAGTCGTTACTGTTTTCAGTAATAAATATGCAATTATCAAGATTGTTTTGATTTACGTAGGTTGAGTAAGTAAGCCATATTAATGCGTCTTTTAACTCTGTTTTCTTTTCAGTAAATGGTTTCTTTCTTTTAACCGCTCTTTCCAAAACGATAGGTAGAAAGTCGTTATTTAAATTGAGAATTTGAACATTTTTATACTTCTGTAGGTGTGAATAGAAATTATCAAAATCTAAAAGACATTCGTCTTTGTTTGGAATTTCAAACTGTTTAAATCGTAATAAAGTCTTTTTTAGATTTGAGTTTGATTTTCTAATGTCAAAGAATTCTTTGTCAATATTTTTTTCAAAATTGTGTCGAAGCTCTTGTAAAACTACTTCTGAAATAAAAATATTTATTCTCTTGTCAGCTGATACCTCCAATAATTGAGAAGTGAAATTTTCTTTCCAAAATGGGTCTGAGTACAGAACAGAAGTATCCAAAAAAATATTCATAGTTGAGGTGTCTTTAAATAGCCGCTAACTTGTATATAGCGGCAGTTTTCTTCTCAAAAACTTCCTCCTATATTTATCCTATCCAAAAATAAGAGGAAGTTTTTGTTTTCCACTATTTTTTTTCAGCTATTTTTTATTGCTCGTTTTTAGTCTTGGGCAAGAAGTTTAATGTTCGGGGTACGAAGTTTAGAGTTCGGGGTAAGAAGTATAATGTCTTGAATACGAAGTGTACCCTCCTAAAATTACTTGACACATTTTGAGGTTAATGCTAAAATAGATTGTCAAGATTTTGCTGTAATCCTGGTGTAAGATTACAACTTTTTTCGTAACCCTAAAATTGGGTTACAGGATTCTGGTTAAACCCTAGTTTTTCCTGTCATGGTGATGCTTTATTCCTAATCATACTTACTTGCTTTTTTGTTGTTACTAAAATGATTTTACAGTTTGATTTTAAATCCTGTTTTTAATGACCACTTTTTCGTTAACCCTAATTTCACTTGACAGCCAGCCCCGTAGGAGGCGCTAAGTTGTGTTTGTTGTCGCTAAGCTAAGCATAACTATAAGTATAGCGGCTTAGTGACTACTTGATTCAAAAAAATAAATATATTTGCAAACAACAGTTTAGCTTTTGCGTAGAATGAATACAAACAGAGTAGAAAGGAATGGGGGGAGGTATCTGCTAAAACTTGTAAGTAGGGATGGCTTTTACTAAAGATTAAAATCAATTAAAATTTACAAAATTTTTAGGATTTACGGCAATACCATTATACCATAATTCGAAATGCAAATGTGGCCCATGAGATAATTCGCCAGTATTACCCACCACCGAAATTACATCGCCAGCTTTTACAAAATTGCCTACTTTTTTATATAATACCGAGCAGTGTTTATACATTGAAACTATGCTATTAGCATGTTGAATAGAAATGGTATAGCCATTTTCTAATGTCCAATCGCTAAAAATTACTACACCATCTAAAGTAGCTTTAATTGGTTCGCTTTTAGCCGATGTAATATCAATTCCGAAATGATTAGCGGCTGGATTAAATACAGATGAAATAGTGCCTTTAAGCGGACTAAAAAAATAAAATTCCGAAATTTTTGTTCCTGTTTTTACATCGCCCAAATTAGAATTGCCCGATTTATTTTTAATTAAAAATTTTTCTTTTTTTTCTTCCGTAGCTCTTAAATCGGCATCATCGGGCGAATTAGATTCAATATTAATTTTCGAATAATTATCATTTTGGTTTTTTGTAGGTGGCGCAGGTTTGCTACCATCCATATTGCCATCAATAATTCTGTTTATATTTTTTAAATACAAATCAGTAGCTGCCGATAGTTGTTCTAACGAGTCAGTTTTTAATCGTAATTGAATAATTTCATTGCGGCTACTTACATCGCCATAGCCAGGTATATATTCTTTTAAAGGTGTAGCAATAATTAGCATTACCGTAATAATGATAAGCGACACCGATAAAGTGCTTAAAGCAATAAATATATTTAAGCGGCTTAAACGCAAACTTGCCAACTCCTGATAGGTTTTATCATTCATGATAACTAACCTATATTTGTTTTTAAGTTGTTGCCAAAAGCTACGTTTATTTTTTCCTTGTTCCAAAATAGTTTTGTTTTGAATATTATTTTGCGAAAAATAAAATATTTTTGCTGATAATAACGTTTTTAAAATAGCTACAGTAATCTAAATAATTTATTCCAAAGGTAATTTGAAATTTAATAACAGAAATAGAATTGTTTATGCATTCACATTTTTTTGTGTAATGCAATTTGGGTTTATTCATTTAGCAGCTGCGCAAATGAATAAAGGAAACCATATTCAGCAGAATCAATCTACCCAAAAAGCTACTTCATCTGCTGCTGCTAAAAGCAATGCAGCGGCTGGTAAAGAAACCACCACCACAAAAGTAGAGGATGAAACAATTGGCAAAGATGATGGCAGCGGCAAAGTAAATAGAAAAGGAAAACGATATAGCATTGGGCAGATTTATCATAATCTTACAGTTAGATATAATTTTTATTATAATGGTAGATTAAAATTGAATTTAGCTTTAGATAAAGTAAAAACATCGCAACAGGATGACTATAGTAAAATTTTACCATTATATCCCGATGAAGCCGATGTAAGCACTGTAGGCCCTGATATGGATGAAGTGATAAAAAAAATGTCGAATGCTATTCAGCTTCATCAACCATCGGTTTGGAAACCCGATTGTTATTTGATGATGGGCAGAGCTTATTATTATAAAAAAGAATATGCCGATGCATTAGAAGTGTTTCAATACATTCAAACACATTTTAAAATTAAAACCATTAAGGGTGTACCCATTGAAACAAAAAAAATATTTCATCAGCCTATTGCTAATACAGGATTGTTATGGTTAATTAAAACATATATTCAAATGGAAAAGTACAACGAAGCCGATGCAGTAATGGCTGAAGTTGAATCGAGAAAAGGATTTCCATTAAAACTAAAAGATGAATTAAAAATACTGCATGCTTATTTATATATAAAAGATAAAGATTATAAAAGGGCTGTACCTCAATTAAATGAAGCCATTAAACTTACAAAAGATAAAAATTTAGTAACCCGATATACATTTATAACCGCCCAAGTAAAAGAAGCATCGGGTAGTAAACTTAATGCCATAAAAAGTTATAAAGAAGTGTTGGCAATGAAGCCCGATTTTGTGATGGATTTTAATGCCCGAAAAAAAATTGTTGAACTATACAGCTCGATGGAAAATGCACCACCCAATGAAGTTAGAAGTTATTTAAACGGAATGCTTGCCGACAAACGATTTAAAGATTATTGGGATGAAGTATATTATATGTTGGCAAAACTTGAATTAAAAAGTAAAAATGAAAAACAGGCCATTGCCGATTTAAAAAATTCTGTTTTTTATAGCACCATTAATGCAACTCAAAAAGGATTATCATTTGAATTATTGGCAGATATTTATTATAATAAATCGCAATACATATTGGCTCGAAACCGTTATGATAGCACATTGCATTATCTTAGTTCAAGCCATATTGATTTCCCGATTGTAAAAGATAGAAAAGATGTACTAGATAATGTGGTGGCAAAAATCAGAATTATTCAAAAAGAAGATAGCTTACAAAAATTGGCAATGATGAACCCAATAGCTTTAGAAAAAAAAGTAAGTAGAATGATTGAGGCTAAACACAGAAAAGAATTGAATGATTCATTGGATAAAATGACTAGGCAGCAAGCAAATGCTGACAATAAACAGAATGGACAAAATGATGATGCAGCAGTATGGTATTTTTATAATTCATCATTAAAAGCAAGCGGCTTTAATGATTTTGTTCGAAAGTGGGGCAACAGAACTTTAGCTGATAATTGGCGCAGAAACAATAAGCAATCGGTTGCTAATTCGGGTGATGGAAGTAAAGAAAAAGATGATGAAAAAACCGAAGACCCAAAAATGAAAAGTAAGGATAGTAAAGCCCCAACTACTGAATTAGAAAGGGCATTGGCAGATATACCAACCACCCCCGAGGGCAAAGAAGAATCAGACAGAAAAATTATTAACGCTTATTTCGATTTAGCAAATATTTATAAATCGAAGCTAAATAACAATAAAAAAAGTGCTGAAACTTTTGAAAAATTATTAGATAGATACCCTAAAAATAAATACGAACAAGAATGTTATTATAATTTGTATTTGCTTTACGAAAGGAATCAAGAATTTGCAAAAGCAGAGAAGTATAAAAATAAAATTTTAAATAATTTTCCTAATTCAGCATTTGCAAAAGCTATTAAAGACCCCGAATATGCTACAAAAGCAAGCTCGTCGGAAATTGCTTTAAATAAATATTATGAAAGAACTTATAACCTTTATGCCGATGGCGATTATCAATCTGTAATTGAAAAATGTAGAGCTTCAGATTCCATGTTTAAGGAAAATAAATTGAAATCGAAATTTGATTTATTAGAAGCATTAAGTTTGGGTAAAACCCAAGATTTATCTGTATTTACGGCATCGCTTCAAAAAATAGTTGGTAAATATCCAAACACTGATATTAAGACCAGAGCGCAAGAAATATTAAACGCTATTGAAGCCAAAAAGAATAGTTCGGTTTCTCTTTCATCAGTAATGGATGGCAATAATTCAAAACCAAAAGATGAAAAAAAGGAAACCAGTAAAAAACAGACTTATGCTTACGAGCCATTTAAGCAACATATATTATTGGTAATATTTAATGTAATCAGCCTAAAAAACACCATAGTAATTGGGCAGTTGAGTAATTATAATTCACAAAATCATAGTTTAGATAATATGGAAGTAAAACAAGAATTGATGAATGCTACCACCGAATTATGTATTATTAAGCCATTTAAAAATGCACAAGATGCGATGGATTATAATGATGAAATTGATGCGAAAAACAATTTATTTAAACCACTTACACCCGATGATTATCAAGTGGTAGTAATATCGCTTGATAATTATTCGAAACTTCAAAAAAGTGGCGATGTAGAAGAATATCGAAATTTTTATGAAGAAAAATACAATAAATAATTCGTCAATATTGATGTAGAAAAACCTACTATGAGCCAAATAAATATTTCAATAAAAATAGCCGATCGTGATTATCCATTAAAGATAAAAGCAGTTGATGAAGAAAAAATAAAAAATGCAGCTATTAAAATTAATCAGCAGTTAAAAGAGTTGATGAATAAATATGATGGACGGGATATGCAAGATTATATGGCAATGTATTTACTAATACAAATGAATGAAAATAAAGTAACTAATAGTTCAACAATAGATGTTGATTTTTCGACAACACTTTCAAAAATAAATACAGATTTAGATAAATTATTAGGTTAAAATTTATAACCCAAACTTTCCTTTAAAGTAATTTTTGAATCTAATATAATTCCCTTTTCCGATTGTTTTACCGTTGCACATTCGGTTTGGTTGTCGTGTTCGAAAAACAGAGTATAATTTTTTTCAACAGCTTCTTTTAAAAATATTTCTTTCTCTTGTAAAGTTACCAATGGGCGCATATCATAGCCCATAATGTATGGTAAAGGTATATGAGCAGCCGATGGCAATAAATCGGCAGTATAAACAATAGTTTTATTTCCCATTTCTAATTGCGGAAGCATCATGGCTTCGGTATGTCCGTAAGCAAATTTTATTTTAAATCCTTTATATAATTCCACGTCTTTTTCGATAGGTACAAATTTCAATAATCCACTTTCTTGGATAGGTAAAATATTGTCTTTTAAAAAACTTGCTTTTTCACGATTGTTGGGCACTGTAGCCCATTTCCAATGTGCTTCATTGCTCCAATAAATGGCATTTGGAAAGGCTGGCAATAATTTGCCATCAGCATTTTTTAAAATAGCACCACCGCAATGGTCAAAATGAAGATGTGTTAAAAAAACATCTGTAATATCATTTGCCGAAATATTTATTTTTTGCAATTCTTGATGTAAAGTATGCTGATAAGTAGGCTCATAAAAGCTAAAAAATCTTGCATCTTGTTTGTCGCCTAAGCCACAATCAATCAATATTTTACGGTTATCAATTTCTACTAATAAACAGCGCAAAGCCCATGTACAAAGGTTGTTTTCATCAGCAGGTACTAAATTTTTCCAAAGTTTTTTGGGTACAACGCCAAACATTGCTCCGCCATCTAATTTAAAAGTACCTGTTTCTATTACGTGTAATTTCATGTAGCAAAAATAGTATTTAGTAGTAATTATAAAATTCAAATATCAATACTTATTTCCTTATTTTCGCACCTCAAATTTTAAACCGTTATTTATTACTTATTATTGAATTGGTTTCTGAAAAAACACTACTATTTAATAGGAAAATATAATACAAATTACCATTGACAAATGACAAAAAAATATCCCGAACATAAGCAACTATCCTTACCCGAAATTGATAAAAATATTTTATCGTTTTGGTTAGAAAATAAAATTTTTGAACGCAGCATTTCACAACGTGAAGGTGCTGAAAGCTTCGTGTTTTATGAAGGGCCACCAAGTGCTAATGGAATGCCTGGCATTCATCATGTGATGGCTCGAACGATTAAAGATATTTTTTGTCGCTACCAAACCATGAATGGCAAACAGGTGCATCGCAAAGCAGGTTGGGATACACATGGCTTACCTGTAGAATTGAGTGTGGAAAAGAGTTTGGGCATTACTAAAGAAGACATCGGAAAAAAAATAACGGTAGAAGAATACAACAAAAAATGCCGTGAAGAGGTGATGAAATATCAGGATAAATGGGAAGAAGTAACCCGAATGATGGGTTATTGGGTGGATATGACACAGCCTTATATCACTTACGAAAACACTTACATCGAATCGCTTTGGTGGATTTTAAAACAATTTTACAACAAAGGATTTTTATACAAAGGCTTAACTATTCAACCTTACAGTCCTGCTGCTGGCACAGGTTTGAGCAGCCATGAATTAAATCAACCAGGTTGTTATCGGGATGTGAAGGATACAACGGCAGTAGCGATGTTTAAAATCGAAGAAGAATCTAAAAGTAAATTACCATTCGCTTCAAAGTGGGAAACTTATTTTTTAGCATGGACTACAACGCCATGGACATTGCCATCGAATACGGCATTGGCTGTGGGAGAAAAAATTGATTACGTTGCAGTTGATATTATCCATCCGCATAAACCAGAAAAAGTAGTAACAGTTATTCTTGCAAAAAATCTTCTAGAAAAACACATTATCCTTGAATCAACTAATGGATTAAAACCTGCATATCCTCATGGAAAAGACGTTTTAGAGGAATCTTCTAAAAATCAAAAAGGAAAGTCTTTTGCATTGAGTACTCCAATTTCAGAATTCAAAGGCAAAGATTTAGAAGGTATTCGCTACGAACAATTATTGCCGTTTGAAGCCAACACCAAAGAAAATTTAGAAGGCCCGAAAGACGCATGGAGAGTGATTTGTGGCGATTTTGTAACCACTGAAGATGGAACAGGTATAGTGCATATTGCGCCAAGTTTTGGTGCTGATGACTTCCGTGTTGCCAAACAAAATAACATCGGTGCATTGACGATGGTGGACAAACGTGGCAAGTTTTTATCGGGCATAAAAGATGGTGTTTATCTTTTTGGCGATGAGTTTATTAAAGAGGCATATTTAACCGAAGACGAAAAGAAAATTGAATTTGCGAAGCAGAAACAAATTTTAGAAGCCGCAGGAAAAGTGAAAGAATTGAAAAGCTATTTGAGTGTGGATACTCGAATCGTTTTGAAATTGCAGGAAGAAGGAAAATTATTTAAAAAAGAAAACTACGAACACAGCTACCCACATTGCTGGCGTACTGATAAACCTGTGATTTATTATCCGTTGGATAGTTGGTTTATTGCCGTAACCAAAGTGAAAGAGAAAATGGTGGCGATGAATAAAACCATTAATTGGAAGCCCGAAGCCACTGGTATCGGGCGTTTTGGTAATTGGTTAGAAAATGCGAATGATTGGAATTTGAGCAGAAGTAGATTTTGGGGAACACCATTACCAATTTGGAGAACCGAAGATGGCAGCGAAGAAATCGTGATTGGTTCGATAGAGGAATTGTTGAGTGAAATTGAAAAAGCGCAAAAGGTTGGTTTCAATTCCGAATTCCGAAATCAACATTCCGAACTCGATTTACATAAACCATTTGTAGATAAAATCACGTTGGTTTCACCGTCAGGCAAACCAATGAAACGTGAATCGGATTTAATTGATGTTTGGTTTGATAGTGGCGCCATGCCGCTTGCACAGTGGCATTATCCATTCGAGAACAAAGAAATTTTTGCAAAAAATTATCCTGCCGATTTCATTGCCGAAGGCGTTGACCAAACTCGTGGATGGTTTTATACATTGCATGCCATCGCAGTAATGTTGCATGAAATTGACCCTGAAAAATTTGCAGGCGTTGCTTATAAAAATGTAATCAGCAATGGTTTGGTATTGGATAAAAATGGAGAAAAGATGAGCAAACGCTTGGGCAATGCGGTTGACCCGTTTGAAGCCATTCCGAAATATGGTGCTGATGCGATTCGTTGGTACATGGTTGAAAATGCCAATCCTTGGGACAATTTAAAATTTGATTTTAATGGCATTGATGAAACACGAAGAAAATTTTTCGGCACTCTTTATAATACTTACGGATTTTTTGCCTTGTACGCAAACGTAGATAGATTCAGCTATTCAGAGCCAGAAGTACTATTAAACGAACGACCAGAAATAGACCGTTGGATAATTTCGTTGCTCCATTCTTTAATCAAAGAAGTGAAAACGGCTTACGATGAATATGAGCCAACAAAGGCTGCCAGAGCCATTCAGGAGTTTGTGGATGAGCATTTTAGCAATTGGTATATTCGGTTATGCAGAAGAAGATTTTGGAAAGGCGAATACGAGCAAGATAAAATTGCGGCTTATCAAACTTTGTACACTTGTTTAGAAACTTTGAGTCAGTTGATGAGTCCAGTTGCGCCATTTTTTGCAGAATGGCTTTTCAAAAATTTGAACGATTCTACTGGAAAAATTAATACTGATTCAGTGCATTTGAGCAATTTTCCAATTGCTAATTCTGCGTTTATTGATAAGGCTTTAGAAGAACGAATGCAAATGGCGCAAGATATTTCTTCGTTGGTTTTATCGCTTCGCAAAAAGGTGAATATTAAAGTTCGTCAGCCGTTGCAAAAAATTATTGTTCCAATTTTGAATGATGATTTCAAACATCAATTAACAAAAGTTCAAGACTTAATTTTGAGCGAAGTGAATGTGAAAGAATTGGAAATGATAACCGAAACCGAAGGCATCATCAAAAAGAAAATTAAAGCCAACTTTAAAACGCTTGGCGCAAAGCTTGGGAAACAGATGAAAGAGGGTGCAGCTCAAATTGCCAATTTTACTCAACACCAAATTTCGGAATTGGAAAAGAATGGTTCTTTTGAATTGCAAATTGCAGATTCAAAATTTCAAATTGAATTGAATGACGTAGAAATTACTGCTGAAGATATTCCGGGTTGGCAAGTGGCAAACAAAGGGATTTTAACCGTTGCACTCGATATTAATTTAACAGAACAACTTGAAAATGAGGGGATTGCACGTGAGTTGGTGAACCAAATTCAGAAGATAAGAAAAGAAAGCAAATTTAATATCACAGATAAAATTAACGTTATATTAGAAGAAAATACTTTATTAAAAAATGCGATAGCTGAATATAAAGGTTATATTTGCGCCGAAATTTTGGCGGAAAATATTGATTTTAAAATTAATATGATGTCAGATGTAAGTATAGAAATTAACGAACAGCCGCTAAAAATTATTGTTCACCATTTAAACTAAATAGTGATGGCAAAAAAACCAGCACCGAAAAAGAAAGCTCCGGTAAAACAAAGCAAACCAGCTCCTAAAAAAGTTGTAAAACCTGCTGCTAAAAAAGTAGTTAAGGCTGCAAAACCTGCTGCTAAAAAAACAGTGGCAAAAAAGGTTGCTTCTAAATCAGTGGCAAAAAAAGTATCTAAACCAATTGCAAAAGCAAAATCGGTAGCTAAAAAAGTTGCTACGAAGCCGATTGCAAAAAAGATTGTAAAGCCAACTGCAAAAAAAGCTACCTCAAAACCAGTTGCAAAAAAGGTTGTAAAACCAGCACCGAAGCCGATTGCAAAAAAGGTAGAACCTAAAAAAGTTGAGAAAGTAAAAGTAAAAGCGGTTGTTTCTAAAAAAGAAACAAAAAATATGAGTAAAGCAAGTAAAGTGAAGGTAGAAAAACCATCAAAGCGTCAGGTTGATAATACGCCAATTCCTGAATTAAAACTGCCAATTATGCGAAAAGTTGGTCCTCAACCTATTAAGCGTTCAACCGTAGATTTAACAAGAACTAGATATCCAGATAGTGAATTGAATGAATTTAGAGATTTGATAAATGATAAAATGCAAAAATCGAAAGAAGAATTGCATTATATTCAAGAGCAAATTACTAAATCGTCTGAAAATTCTACAGCTGATACTGAAAATAGATTTGGTGGGATGGAAGATGGGGCTGGTACATTAGAACGTGAATATTTGAATCAAATGGCAACAAGATTGGGTACTTTTATTGGTCATTTAGAAAAAGCATTAATGCGAATTGATAATAAAACTTATGGCATTTGTCGTATTACGGGCAAATTAATATCAAAAGAAAGATTACGTGCTGTTCCTCATGCCACTTTAAGTTTAGAGGCTAAGGAATTAGAAAAAAGATAGATTATAATGTTGTAAAAAAATAAAAAAGCAGAATTGGTAAATACTAGTTCTGCTTTTTTTATCAACAACTAATTGAATTACTTTATAGTTGATGTATTTTATTGTAAACAAATGAAATAATTTAAGCAGAAACTATATGGCATGATGGTTGCCTAAAAAGAAAAAACATTTACTTTTATAAAATTATTAAACAATCTAAAAACAAAATTAATTATGTCGATGATTAAAGAATTTAAAGAGTTTGCCATGAAAGGCAATTTGGTAGACATGGCAATTGCGGTAGTTATGGCTGGTGCTTTTGGTAAGGTTACAAGTGCATTTATTGATGGCATGGTAATGCCTGCTGTAGGGATGCTTACAGGCGGTACCGATTTTAACGACAAAGTAGTAACTCTAAAAGCAGCTATAACCGAAGTAAAAGATGCAACAGGCGCTGTAATTACAAAAGCCGAACCATCTGTGGTTATTAAATATGGTACGTTCATTACGGTTACTATTGAATTTCTAATTATTGCATTTGTAATGTTTATGATAATAAAAGCAATTAATAAAATGAAAAAAGCTGAAGTAGCTGCTCCTGCCGCTCCACCTGCTCCATCTTCAACAGATAAATTATTAATGGAAATAAGAGATTCATTAAAAAAATAATTATCCAACTAATTTAAGTCTATCAAATTAATAGTTTGATAGACTTTTTTATTAAACCAAAACCACAATTACATATTTTAATATGAAAAAAATTACTTTATTATTTTTAGCCGCTGTGCTATTCAGTTCATCAACATTTGCCTTTATGCCAGCCGATACAGGCAAATGGGAAAAAGGTGGTACATTTAATTTAAGTTTTTCAGAAACAGGTTATCAAAATTGGGCTACAGTAACCGATGATGTAGTAACTGTAAACAGCTTATTAAGTTTATTTGCTAAGTACAAAAAAGGAAAATTAAATTGGGAAAACTATGGCGATTTTGCTTATGCTCAATCTCGATTAAGTTCAATAGGTTCGTTCAGAAAAAGTGATGATAGAATGGATGTAACATCTAAAGTGGGTTATGCTGCATCTAGTAAATTATTTTATACATTACTTTTCAACTTTAAAAGCCAATTTGCACCTGGCTATACTTATGATAATGCATTAGATAAAACTGGTACTAGAAACAGCGATTTCTTATTACCTGCCAAAATAGAATTATCATTAGGGTTAGATTATAAACCTACCGATTACTTTTCTGTTTTCTTTTCGCCATTGGCAAACAGAATTGTGTATTGTAATACACATGATTCATCATTATTGGCTACTTATTTAAAAGTACGACCACAGGATATTGATAAAAATACTGGTAAAAGACAAGGTGGCGCTATCAACTATCGTTATGAATTTGGTTCGTCATTAAAAATGTTGTTTCAAAAAGATGTGATGAAAAATGTAAACGTAAAAACCCGTTTAGAGTTTTTTACTGATTATTTAGATAATGCACACAATGTGGATGTATTTGGCGATTTAATTATTTCGATGAAAGTAAATAAATACATCAGCGCTTCGGTTGGTGCTACTGTTATTTACGATAATGATGTGGCAGTGCCAACAGGTAAAACTTATGATGCTATAACTCATAATACCACTTACTTGAGTGCAGGTCCTAGAACTCAATTTCGTCACACAGTAGGTGTTGGGTTAGCTTATAAATTTTAATACAGCCTTATTCAACAAAAAGCCCCGATAGAAATTCTATCGAGGCTTTTTAATTTTAGAAAATTCTTAGTTATAGTGCATTAAAAGCCATTATACCACCTTCTAAATTTTTAACATTTGTAAACCCTGCTGATAATAAAAATTGCTGCGCTGCTGCACTTCTACCGCCCGATTTGCATTGCATAATTACTTCGGCATTTTTTAAATGTTCTAATTCCTCTATATTAGCTGGTAAAGTTCCTAATGGAATATTTACTGCCGTAGGAATATTTGTTTCTTCATATTCATACACTTCTCTAACATCAATAATGTTCAATTTTTCGCCATTGTTTAATCTTTGTTTTACTTCGGTTGCTGTAATTGTCATAAATTATTCTTTTATAAATTTAGTAGTAATTGTTTTTCCGTTGGTATAATTTAATGCTTTTATAACATAAATACCGGCTTCTAATTTTTCAATATCAATAGTATTGCTGGTAGAATGATGATTGTTTTTTAGCATAAAAAATTCTCTACCCATTATATCATATATTTTTATTTCATCTACCGTTTCATTATTAGTTTGTAAAACAATGGTATGGGTAGCAGGGTTTGGATACAATTTATAATCTTGTATTTGATTGGCTGCTACATCATTTATAAAAGTTCCTAAGGGCACACAGCTGCCAAATAATGGGCGCATCATCAATGCACCATTGATGATAGACGGAAACCAACCCAAGCCCGTGTTTACATATAAATGTGTATGTGCATCATCGTTTACATCAAAGCCAATATTCAAATAATCAGCTTGCAATTGAGTAAACCCAATATAAAATTTGCCCGAAGGAAGTATCTGTACAGTATCTAAAGGATAGGTAGCCCAACCATTTGTACTATCTACATATATTGGTTTTAGGAATGTTTCTTTTTGAATTTGTACATCTAAAACGCCATTCGGAATATCAATTGAACTCCATACTTTTAAATCAAAAAGCTTCGAACTTACATCGGCATTCATGTGTGCAAAATGAATTTGAATGGCTTTTAAAGTATCTGAAGTATTTAAAGCAAACTCATAAGCCAATGCTGCATCATTGCCTAATACACCATACACTTTTTCGGCTGTACCATCATCATAGGCTAGGTAATTAGAAAATTTCAATAAATAGTTGAACGTATCATTTTGATTATTTTCGCCATTAGGGGGCTTAAAACTAAATTTTTCTTTAACTATACTGTTTCTACAACCCACTTGTGTAAGCGTATCAGGAATTGTATAAATAGGGGTATAGCTTGGTTGTGGGGCTACAAATGAGTTGGCGTTTACATTATTCGATAATGAATTATATTTTTTGATGGTATCGCCCGATATGCCATCATATACATTGCAACGATAATCTAAATTGCCACTCACATTCCAATTATTAAAAATTTCGCATTTAAAACTGCTTGCCATTTCAGCACTTTTATTAGGTTTAAACTGTTTAAAAGGCATCGAAAAATAATTCAATAATGGGTTGGTGGGTATATTCGAAAAAGAGAAATCGCTGGTAGCATCGTTATAAGTTCTCGATTTATTAAGTTTTACATAATCAATGTTCCAATGGTCGTTATTACCACTAATGGTGGCTATGTTTCTAAATCTAAATTGAAATAACGAATCAAAAAAAAGCGAATCGGTAAGTGGTAAAATAATGTACGAAAAATAAGCAGGTAATGGGTCGGATGAAAAACCATCTACACTCCAAATTTTAATCCAAGTACTATTTTTGTTTTTAAATTCTAATACCAATGAATCGCCAATATCTGGGTAATCGCCATGCCCTTCGGGTTGATAAAAAAAACTAAAAAACACTGAATCTTTTGGAAATAAATTAAACAAATTTATATGTTGCGATGATATTGTATCGGCACCGCCAAATGCAAATGGTACATAAGTATAGGCTTTGCCACTATCTGCCAATCCATCTAATGTAATACAGCCATAAGATGGCGGATTGATAGGGTAATCATTGTTTACCAAAGCACCCGAATTTATCCAAAGCGAATCATTAGGATTCATATCTTTTGTAGAGAATGGATAATTTTTGCTTTGAATAAAATCATCAAAAAATGGAAGCTTTAATGGCTTTTTATACGTTGATTTTGCTTTGCTTTTTTGTGTAGATGATACAGTATTGTTTTTTATCCATCTACTGCCTTTTGCTTGTGCATCGTTGTTCAATATTTCTTGAGCAAACAGATGATGGCTAAGCAAAAATGAAAAAACAAATAAGAAGAATACAAAAGTTTTCAAAGCGTTATTAAAGTTTTATTGCACATCAATGGTTGAACCTTCGCCAGTTTTAATATGAGTATGCAAACTATCTAATCGTATTTTATCCGAATTTAAAGTAAGCCATATATCAATACTTTGCCCCATGTGTATCATCACTGGATTATCTAATTCATCATATACATCGGGCGACTGACGATAGATAAACGCCGAAGTAGAATCATTTATTGCATCATTATCATAAATAACTGAACCTATCGAAATATGATTTTCATTTAAAATAATTTTTGCTTCTTCTAACGACATGCCAGATAGGCTTGGCACAGGCATTTCTTCCGAGCCTAAGCCATTGGCTACTATTAAATTTACATAGCTTCCTTTTCGCAATTTCGTACCTGCATCTATTTGCTGTCCATTTAATTCGGCATACAACACAGCATTGCTAGCATAATCGGGCTTGTAGATTACTTTACCAAAATTTAATCCATTTGTTTTTAAAATCATCATTGCTTGGCGCAATGATGCATCTTTTACATTTGGCATTTTAATATAGGGTGGCGAAAATACTTGAATAGAAACATAAATTTTTCTGCCAGGTTTTACTGGTGTGCCCGATTTGGGGTCTTGTTCTAATATCATTCCTGGCTTTGTGCCCAATACAAATGTGCTATCCATTATTTCTACATCTAAGCCTCGTTCATCTAATAATGCACGGGCTTTGTTTAGCTGCAAGCCTTTTATCATGGGCACATTTATAGCTTTGCCATGTTGGGTAAGCCATCCCAAACTAACCAACAGAAACCAAATCAAAACAAAACTTATTACCATAGCTATTGCTATTTGATACCACAAGTATTTTGATTTTATGAAATGAAATAAATTCACAATTGATATTTCTTTTTGAATAAATTAAGTGGCTGCAATTTACAATTGTTTTTAAAATAGACTATTGATTTGCGCTGAACAATATCAACATCTACACCTTTACAAACAATAAAAAAAGCAACCCATAAAAAAATTAAAGCAAGCAAATAGTAGGTATGCAATACAGATTAAAAAATATCGCAAGGCGCTTTTCTGTTGATTACCTTTTTTTGAGGCTTGCCTGTGGTGTACAATACGCCTAATTCGGGGCCACCACGATAATTGCTTACACTTTTTAAGCCCGAAAAGTTTAAATCGTAGCAAAGCCCAACTCTTGTATTTTTATATCTTATACCAATTGAGGGCATTATACCATCAAAGTTTTTATTGCCAGCCGATACCCTGCCTTGTGCACCAAAAAACAATAAAGCATCTTCGTATTTATAAGCCAATACTGCGCCTATATTAAATTCTTGCCCTTGCGATTGTGTTTGAAATTGTAATAACGGACGAATAGTTAATTTTGGATTAACAATATAATCGGCAGCTACATACAGGTTATATCTTGTACCTAAACGTTGCTTAGGCCCCAAATACAAAAATGTTTCGGTAGGCGATATTAAGTGATTAAATGCTAAGCCGCCATAGCCTTTCCAACGTGGATTATTAAAATTGTGTTGATAGGCTATCCCTATATTCATATCGGGATAAATTAAAGTAGATTTATTAAAGTTTTCTTTTGAAGATAGGCTTGGATCGAATGAATTGGTAGCATAATTATATTGATTATTTACCAATACTTTGCTATAATCAATTCGTTTTTGTGTGAAGCCCAATTGTGCACCAAAGCTTAATTTATCGCCGTATGGAAGCATAATATGATAAGCCCCCGAAAGCAATACCGATAGATTTACCAACCTGCCCACACCCGATTCATCATAATACATTTGCACACCACCGCCCCAAAAATTATGCTGTTCGCCCGATGATGGCTTGGTATCTATATCATATTTAGTGGGGCGAAAGTTGTGGTCGTATGCCATACCAATGGTTCTAAATGGTTCGTTGGATACTTTATACCATTGGCTTCTATACACACCCGAAATTCTATCTACTTCGCTAAAATTGCCTGTTAAAGCAGGGTTTTGTAATACAGGTGTTAAATAATATTGCGAAAAATGAATATCCTGTGCCTTTAATTGAAAGGATACAATCAATAATAAGATGGTATATATTTTCTTCACAGTTTTTATTTTTAATAAATTTAAGTGATGCAAATATAAATATTTTATTGTGGTTTAAAATAAAATTTATTGCCGTTGATAATACAATATGGTGGTTCGAATGGTGGAAAATAGGAGGCTCTTATGTACCGTTTTATTTTTTGTTTGCTCCAAGCCAAATCAATTTGCTTAATATCATTTATTTCATGGCGCAAATGAAAATTTTTCTTTCTTTTGGTAAATGAATTTTGTGGCAATAAAGTATAATTTCCTTTTATGATATTAGGCAAGGAAGTTTTAAAAAGGCGGATAGAACGATGTTCGGTTTCATCATACAAATCTTTTACAAAGCAATTTTCTGGTATCTTAAATCTATCTTCAAATACAATATCGCCATTATCAATACCCGATGCTAATTGATGAATAGTGGTGCCAAACTCTTTAGCTTTATCTATAATAGCAAATGAAAACTGATTGCACCCTCTATAATCGGGCAATGGAGCCATGTGTAGGTTTAAAGCTATTTGGCTGGCTTTATCTATATGCTGTTGTTGTAATATTTGATGATACTGCACCGAATAAATAATATCGCAATTAGGCATGGCATCAAGCGATGAAATTATTTTTATTTTATTATGTTTGGCTAATTGCAGTACGCTTTGGTTTATATTCGGCTTTGCAATAGATTTTTTCGAAAAATGCTTGCTAGCCATCTCCATCTCATCTTTATTATCTTCAACAGCTAAGAATGGCATTTTTCGAAACCCTATATTATCATTACTTAATACACCAATTATTGTATAATTAAGCTTTTGTTGATTGGCAATTAAATGTGCCAAACAATTATAACCAATGGGCTTTGAACCCATAAATATTATTTTTTTAGTTTCAGTTTTCATGGCTTTATTATTTCACAAATTTACAATTAAACTTTATAGTTTATTAATTATACTTCGTACTCAAGACTTTAAACTTCGTACTCAAGACTTTAAACTTCGTACTCAAGACATTATACTTCGTACTCAAGACTTTAAACTTCGTACTCAAGACATTATACTTCGTACTCAAGACATTATACTTCGTATTCAAGACTTTATACTTCGTACTCAAGACTTTAAACTTCGTACTCAAGACATTATACTTCTTACTCAAGACTTTATACTTCGTACTCAAGACTTTAAACTTCGTATTCAAGGCTTTAAACTTCTTACTCAAGACTCTAAACTTCTTGCCCAAGACTAAAAACGAGCAATAAAAAATAGCTGAAAAAAAATAATGGAAAGTAAAAACTTCCTTCTATTTTTGGATAGGATAAAAAGAAAACTGCCGCAATATACAAATTGGCGGCAAACCGTTTCAAAGACATCAATTCTATTATGAATCATGGATAAGTTCAAACAACTTTCTCTGGCAAACAAAACGCTTATTATTTTAACAAGTGTAATGCTTGTTTATGGTTACTTGTGTCGCCTTTTAGACATTGACTTCTTTTGGGAAAGTAAAATGCTTGGTTGGGCACTTTTAATCGTAACTTTTATTGGCTTATTGTTGCAACGCATTCAAACAAAAAACAAACAAGACAAAAAAACACTTTCGGAGAATATTGCCATTGGACTTCTTGGAATTACTTTTTTGGGATTGTGTGGCTGGTTAGTTTTTATTCCACAAACAGACAGCTATCAATTTGCAAAACAATATTTACTTACTGACAAAACGATTTCAAATGAATTGGGTGGAGTGTATAATGTTGTTTTAGTTCCTTACGGCGGCATTACATCTTCCACTTCATACAAAGGCACAACTGGACAAGCTGACTTATACTTTATTGTAAAAGGGAAACAAAAGTTCAAAGACATTAATGTTGGACTTCATAAAGAAGTATCAGATTCAAATTGGACAATCTTAAAATGAAATCATCAATGTTTAAAACACCATTTAGTTTTGACGGACGTATAAGACGAAAGGAATATTGCCTTTCGTTAATTATATTTATTGGTTGCTTTAGCATTATTGATATTTGTATTGACGCTTTACCAAAAGCTGACTTTTTAGAACTGTTGTATATCCCTTTATGTTGGTTCATTTTAGCACAAGGGACGAAAAGATGCCATGACAAAGACAAAGCTGGTTGGTATCTAATTTATCCAATTTACATTTTCTCAATGATTTTTGCAGACGGCGACAAAAGAGAAAATCAGTATGGACAAAATCCGAAAGAAAACAATATTGACTTGTAAGACAATTCGGGCAACGCCAACTTGTTGTGGTTTCTATTATCTTTGTGATGGCATACGAAACACAAAGCCGCCCATGCAGCAGAGGTTAGAAACGTTGGAATCATTTTTATAAAGACATGACATATATCTTGACGATAGTATTTTTCTTTCTATACACTTTCGGACTTTTTTTATGGGACAAGAAAGTTACATGGAGACTTTCGCCTAAAATTTCCAAGACAATTAAATACTTTCACTACGCAGGGTTAAGCATTTTGCTTTTTGTAACAATTATGTATTCGCTTTTTGACATTGGATTACGTGGACAATTAGCAACGAGAGTAATTGAGATTTTTACATTATTAACAGGTTGCACATTCATTCTTATTTCGTCTAAGACAATTAACAATTGGGTTGAAAAAATTTACTTCAACATTTTTTCATTTTTACCAACAATTATAGGTTCGATTATGTGTATTCCTTTTTTGGGTGTTGTAATAATTATTTCAATTTATGGGCATCTCTTTACACCAAACTTTGTATATTATCAAGATAATAAAATTAGAGTAGAAAGTAGTGTTAATAGCCCATTGGCAATTCCCAATACAGATATTTATCGTAAATATTTTCTCTTCGAAAAAAGAATTTATCGTGGTGCATACCTTGGACATGTTGATACTGTTATTGTTCTTTACGACAATGATTCGACAAGATTAATTGCTAAAACAAATACACAGTATGACGACAGTATTAAAAGAATTACTTTAAGTACAATAAAATAGCTCAGACAATGACAATTAAAAGGACGATAATAATTTTTATTTCAACTTTAGCAGGTTGTATTGTAGGTTTCTTGTTTAATGTTTTCGTTGTCTACAATATTATTATTCCCGACCCATGTTATTATCATAATCATGACTTCAAAACGAGTAGGCTATTTAACTTGTTCTATGAAATAACTGGTGCAGAAGGTTATCATCCAACGCCAACAATGTTTAACATCATTTTTGCTTTGGTAGTTGGGGCATTACTCGGTTTTACATTATCATTTTATAAAACGAAAAAACAAAACAATAATTGAAGAAAAAACAGCCCCAGACCATCGTAGTTTGTATTTGACAAGCGTATGTCTCCCGACTACGCTTTGGCGGAAAGCAATCTCTGATTGCAAAAACAAAATTATACAGTAGAAGCGAAGCTATGCTTTAGTTGTGTCGAAGTTCCACTTCGGCACTGCCTGATTCAAAATATTAATTGAACCAAGCAGCACCAAACCTGTCCCGAAGAAATCGGGAGCCCCTTCGCTCAAAAGCCATACTTCATCTTGGCGATAACATACAGTCGCTTTGCTGTTACGAGACAATTTGAAAGTTCAGTTGTTTAGGCTATTTTTGTTTTCGTGTGACGGCATACGGAACATTAAGCCGCTAATGCAGAAAAGAATAAAAACTTTGGCGGCAATAAATCGGAACAACTTTGCAGACATCAAACAACGACAAAATGAATAAATGGAAAATTGCTTTTTTGGTTTTCATAACAATTGCTGTTTTTTCGACAATATCTATTTTTGCTCAACAAACCAATAAAGCCGAATTAAGCAAATTAATTATTGGACAATGGATAAAAAAGATTGACAAAACCAAAGACGGCAAAGAATACTTTGGACTTAAATGCAAAGACACAATACAATATTTAATAAGTGGACAATATATTTGGAAACAATGTGGAATTAACGAAACTGGAAACTGGAAAATATCGACAGACAATAAGAAGATTATTTTATACCAGCGAAAATGTAAATACTGGGGAAAATATTTACAGACAAAAAACATAGGACAAATGGATATTCCAGTTGTTTCACTGACACAATCTCAACTGGTGACAATTATCTATGACGAAGAAAAGGGTGCAGTGAATCAGTTTTATAGCAGAACTCAATAAAGCTTACACAACCCTGCTCCTTTAAAGCATAGCAAAGTGAATAGCCAACGAGGATGCAAAAGGTATTTAGTTTATAACTAATAAATAAAACTATTGCTACAGCAGTTTAACAAGCAATTTGAAAGTTTGGTTGTTTCTGCTACTTTTGTTTTCGTGTGGCATAGGTTAGAAACCTTGGGGCAAGCTTTGGGTACACTGCTAACATCAAACTAACTGCAAGAACCGAACAGACAAAACCAATGAGATACTTTTCAATCATACTTATATTCATCTTTAGTTTTTTAACTGCTTGCAACACTACACAAGTTTTGAC
Source organism: Bacteroidota bacterium (assembly GCA_046051225.1). Lineage (GTDB taxonomy): Bacteria > Bacteroidota > Bacteroidia > Chitinophagales > CAIODY01 > CAIODY01. Next base: position 79,804 of record JBJOOR010000006.1, read on the forward strand.
ACTTAAACACAAAAGATATTATTCGGAACGAAACATTTTAACCAGCGACACTACTCGTAAATTAATAGAAATGGTTTTCTATAACAAACCTCATATAATGGATGAAGAGTTTTTCTATAAGTTGACCTTTAAATTTATTGATACAACTGCTGCAAAACAAAAGCGACTTATAAATTTAGTTGCAGACACTACAATTCTGAAGTGCTACTACTCAATCTTTTCCATTTGGAATTGGTCAGACGAACATTATACCATGAAAGGCGACATTGAAATAGTTGAATGGAAATACAACAGCATAACTCTCAAAGAAAATGTTTTTATAAACGACATCAGACGAAAAAAGAAATTGAAATTTAAAGGCAAACGAACATTTATAAAACACGAAGGTTGGTAACAAATATTTTACAACATTTCTGCTCGTCCTCGTTTGGGGCATAGCAAAGTGCATAGCCAACGAGGATGCAAGAGGTATTTAGTTTATAACTTATAAATAAAACTATTGCTACAGCGGCTTAACAAGCAATTTGAAAGTTCGGTTGTTTCTGCTACTTTTGTTTTCGTGTGGCAGAGGTTAGAAACTTTAGGGGCAAGCTTTGGGGACACTGCTAACATCAAACTAACTGCAAGAACCGAATAGACAAAACCAATGAGATACTTTTCACTTGACGAACCACAACTATTAACGCTGCCAAGTAAAGACTGGTGGACAAACCGCAGAAGAAAATACAACATCGGTTTGGTGATTGCTGGTATTACTGCATTTATTTGTTACGCAATTTTAGGTTCATATTTAATCGCACCATACGACAACGAGTTTGAGATAACACTGTTTACAATTTTCTTTCAAGGCGTTGGCTATTTAATTATGATGGCGATTGCAAACCTCTTTTACAATCTTGGTTATTGGGCTGACAAAAATTTTAATAAAGACAATAGTGAGAAATTCAGACAACGAGTATTTAGTTTGGGGTTTTGTTTTTCATGTGGGCTTCCATTTTTAATTCCCATGCTGACAATTGTAATATATTTGGTAGAGTATAAAAAGTAACCCTGTAGAAGTTAAGCTGCATTGGTTGTTGTAATCAAAATATAGTTAAAATGATTTTTTAACTAAAAATTTTTCTACTTCTAATTGTTTTTTACCCAAACTAAAATTGGTATTAATCACCATTTCAGCCAATTCAACCAATAAATGCAATTGTTGATTGGGCGTAAGATTACTATTATCTACTTCAATGGCATCATCGGCTTTTCGCAAAGGGCTTTCGGCTCTGGTGCTGTCAATTCTATCTCGTTGTGCTAAGTTGGTAATCACTTCATCAAGCGTTACAATTTCTTCTTTATTTAATAATTCATCATATCGGCGCTGTGCTCTAATAATGGGATGTGCAGTTAAAAATATTTTTAATTCAGCATCATGAAATACCGTAGAGCCAATATCTCTGCCATCCATCACAATACCTTTTGTAGCACCAATCTTTCTTTGTTGAGCCACCATTGCATCACGTACAGGTTTTAAAGCACTTACAGGGCTAACAAAATTGCTAACCTCCATAGTTCGTATTTCTTTTTCTACATTTTTATTATTCAACAATATTTCGGGCTTGGCTTCATTGTTTAATTCAAAATGGATATGAATATTTTGCAAAGCATCCAACACAGCATCATTGTTTTCAATATCAATTTTATGCTGCATAAAATATAAAGTTACAGCACGATACATAGCACCCGAATCAACATAAATATATTGTAATTCTTTTGCCAACTGCCGTGCAACTGTACTTTTTCCGCAAGAAGAAAATCCATCAATGGCTATGATTATTTTTTTCGACATTCAACAAAGGTAAAAATGAATGATTAATTATCTTGCATCGATTTTTAAAAAATGAAAATAGTTTTTACCGTTACTAATCAGCTTAATTTTGATCAGCGAATGATTCGCATTTGTACTTCGTTGCAAAATGCTGGATATGATATTACGTTGATTGGTTGGCAATTAAAAAAAGCGCCACCACTTAATCAGCTTGTATTTCAACAAAAAAGATTGCCCTTAATTTTTCAAAAAGGAAAATTAAGATACATAGAAACTAATATTCGGTTGTTTTTCTTTTTGCTATTTTTTAAATGTGATGTAATAGGCGCAATTGATTTAGATACTATTCTGCCTTGCTATTTTGTTAGTAAAATTCGGAATAAAAAAATTGTGTATGATGCACACGAATATTTTACCGAATTAGAAGAAGTAGTACGCCGCCCCATGATTAAAAAAACATGGTTGGCAATTGAAAAATATTGTGTACCTAAAATAAAACAGGGTTATACCATTTCGCAATCGTATGCAGATTTGTTTGAAAAAAATTATGCTGTTAAATATCAATTGATACGAAATATTGCTTTGCTAAAACCAATTCCTGCCATAGCAAAAAAAGAAAGAATTGTTTTATACCAAGGTGCTGTAAACGAGGGTAGGGGCTTGTTTCAATTAGTAGAAGCCATGAAAAATGTAGATGCTAAATTAATTGTATGTGGCAATGGCGATGTATTTAATGATATAGAAAAATATATTGTAGCCAATAATCTTACTTCAAAAATTGAATTAAAAGGATTTATTCATCCTGCCGAATTACAAAAAATTACACCCACTGCTATGGTTGGTATTACCTTGTTTGAAACCAATGGATTGAGTAATTATTACTCATTAGCCAATCGTTTTTTTGATTATTTGCATGGTGGTATTCCGCAATTATGCAATCAATATCCCGAATATATAGCGATTAATAAAGAGCATGAAATTGCTAAATTGATTGATAATTTACAACCTGCTACAATTGCCCATGCATTAAACGAAATGTTGGATAATGCAACCTATTATCAATCATTAGTTAATAATTGCTTAGCAGCCCGTGAAATTTATAATTGGCAAAATGAAGAAAAAAAACTGATTGCTTTTTATGAAAAACTATGTTCATCTTCATATTGATTGTAGGAACGTAGCCCTAGCGCAGATTGGCTATACTTTAATCTTTACTATTAAATTTAATTGCAACCTGCAAATAATGATTAAAGAAAAATTCTGATTTTAGTTTTTCTGTTTTTAAAATTTTCATTCCTCGGCTTTCTAAAAAATTATTGTACTCATCTAAATCGTATTGATGAGGATGCAATACATCGCCAGGTATGGCTCTAAACAATTGTTTGAAAAAAGAATGGTTGTGTGCATCAATTGTAATCACCAATTGCCCATTTGGTTTTAACATATTGCAAAGCTTATCATAACAAAAATCAATATTACTTACATGGTTAATAGCATTCATGCAAAATATTACATCGTATTTTTTTGTAGGATTAAAATCTTCTAAAGGCATAGCAAAAAAATTAATTAAAGGATAATTGCTTCGCTTAAAATGAGGAAGATTCTTTTCGTATTCGTTTAATAAAGGGTCTTCGGCATCTATTTTTACAAAATTTGGTAAAGCCATAAAAACGCCAGCAGGACCACAACCGCAATCTAATATTTCATGCTTATCAGTAAATTGTATAGAGTCGATTTTTGAAAGTAAATTGAGCCAATAATTTTTTTTCCAAACGGCATATTCAGCAGGATTTTTATCACCCAAGTAATTTTTCCACCACTTTAACTCAATGCTTTGAGCCAATTTCCATTTAACTGTTTTTGATTGCATGCAACAAAAGTAATTTTTTTGATTTTATATATCGGCAATCATTTTTTCTATTTCTTCTAGCTTATCTAATGATAACTTACCCAGCATTTTTTTAATCTCTACTCGTTTAGATTGAGTTCTTATTTTTTGTAATGGATGGTCTTTTCTATCATCTAATAAATCATTGGGTTTCCACTCAAAAATATCGTTGGGCGTACAGTTTAATGATATGCAAAGTTTTTCAATATGGTTTATTCTAATGTGTTCTACTTTATTGTTTTTTAGTTTATGAGCCGTAAAAGGTACAAAGCCTTCTTGCACTAAAAATTTATAAGGTTGTTCAATGCCTCTGGCTTTAAATACTCGATGAAGATTAATATGTAGCATAAAATGATGAATTACAAAAAGTCAATAATTTTATACAAAAAAACAATTTATAGTTGGCATGTTTTAAAATAATTATTCACAAGTGTTAACTGTAGTTATACAAAATCAATTTAAAATAATATAATATCAAAGTGAAATGTAAAAAACTCAAACTAATAAGAATCATATTTTGGCTTCAAAAAATGTTTTATTTTTGCACTGATTAAAAATTTTATCTACCCTGCAAGTAGATTTTTATAACATAACATTTATTGTTATTCATAAAATTTTATACCCATGTCAGTACTCTACAATCGTATTTCGCAAAAGGAATTAAAAGAAAAACTTTTGCAATCAAATGAAGCTCGTAAAACTGTTTCTTTTTATCATTATTTTAAAATAAATGAGCCACAACAACTTCGTGATGAATTGTTCAAAAACCTATTTCAACTACAGGTATTGGGTAGAATATATGTGGCGCATGAAGGCATTAATGCTCAAATAAGTGTAGCTGTTGAAAATTTTGAGGCATTTAAAAATTATATTTATTCTATTGAACCAATGAATGGAATAAGACTAAATGAAGCTATTGATGATAATGGTAAAAGCTTTTGGGTATTAAAAATAAAGGTTAGAAATAAAATTGTAGCCGATGGAATTATCGACCCTGCATTTAGTATGCAAAATAAAGGCAAATATTTAAAGGCTAATGAATACAATGAACTGGCCGAAAAGCCCGATACTATTATTGTAGATATGCGTAATCATTATGAATACGAAGTGGGGCATTTTAAAAATGCTATTGAAGTGCCATCCGAAACATTTAAGCAGCAATTGCCTATGGCTGTAGATATGTTGAAAGATGCAAAAGATAAAAATATAATTATGTATTGCACTGGCGGTATTAGATGCGAAAAAGCTAGTGCCTATATGCTTCATCATGGGTTTAAAAATGTATTTCATGTAGAAGGTGGAATAATAGAATATAGCAATAAAGCGAAAGAGTGGGGGATTGAAAATAAATTTATTGGAAAAAACTTTGTGTTTGACGAACGCCTTGGCGAACGAATAACTAATGATATCATATCGCAATGTCATCAATGTGGTAAACCTACCGATACGCATATCAATTGCATAAATCAAGCTTGTCATTTATTGTTTATTCAATGCCATGAATGTGCTGAAAAATATAATCAATGCTGTAGTATCGCTTGTAAAGATGTAGTAGCATTGCCCGAAGAGGAACAAAAACAATTACGCAAAGGTGTAGATAAAGGCAAAATGATTAATCATAGAAGTAAAAACAGGTTAAATAATTTACGACAAACAGGAGAGGGGTAAATAAAAAAATCTTATTGCTTAATAAACTTAAGTAAATGTAAATTATTATCCGCATCTATCAATCTAATCACATACATGGCAGCTGATAAATTTTTAACATCCACTAATAATCTATGCCCATCATAAGCTTGCTGAATAACCACATTAGATGTAGTATTTATACCTAAAACATTGTAAAAAAACAATTTGTCTTTGCTTATTCTTTGTTTCGACTCAATGGTTATTTTTTCGGTAGATGGATTAGGGAATAATAATACATCGGCAATATTGGTAGTATCAAAATCATCATTGCATAATAATGAATCGGTGCTTACACACACATCATCAATATAATAATAGGCTGTGCAATCATAATTTTTCAGAATAGTTCGTTGAGTAGATGCATCATTAAAAAAATTACCAATAATCAAATATTGATAATTTGAATCGGCTGTAAATGCACCCGAAATAGATACCCATTTATTTTTTTCGAGAATAATATTTTTATTTAAAATATGCGCCTTGTTATTGATGGGCGCTACAATTGAATCAGTATATTCTTTATTTGAAAACATGGCACCAAGATTATTGCTGCCACAATTTGCACTATCGGCTAAGCTTACTTTATAGTTTATAAAATATCGAGTTCCTTTTTGTAAAGGTTCGTTTAGTTTAACGCCTAAAAATTCACGATATGGATGAATTAAAGCATTATCTAAAAAAGAATAAAAACCACAATATTTATTACCCGAATGTGCTGCTTGAAAACCAAAACCATTACCAGGTACGCCTGAAAAATCTAAGTTTCCTGTGTAAAAAAAATCAGGCGAATTGCCAAACGAACTCCAACTTGATGCTGGAATATAATCAATGCCACTTCGTAAATAATTGCCAGTAGTATCTTCAAAACTAGGGTTTGGCACAATGTTCTGTGCCATTAATAAATTAGTAATTGATACTAAAAATATAAAAATGAAAGTTTTTTTCATGCTATAAATTATTTTATATGGAACATAAATTCAGTATAAAATTAAATAATATATTGATTAGTGCAATAATATTTTTAGCACATAAGTAATTATAGCCTTGCAAAATTTTAGCTTTGCACTAAAATTAATAATACATGCACTACGCTAGTCTTGAAAATGTGAGTAAGAGTTTTGGAGTACAACCTTTGTTTGAAAACATTACGCTTCATATAAATGAAGGAGATAAAATAGCACTAATAGCTAAAAATGGAAATGGCAAAAGCACTATGCTTAAAATGTTATGTGGTAAAGAATATTGCGATACAGGCAAGGCTTGGATACATAAGGATGTAAACGTAGTATTTTTAAATCAAGACCCATTATTTGAAGAACAAAAAACGGTGTTAGAAAATATTTTTAATCATCCCAATCCGCAGTTGCAATTGATTAAAGATTATGAAAATGAATTGCAAAATAATCCCGAATCGGACGAGCTAATTAGATTGATGCACGAAATAGATAACCAAGGTGCTTGGGGCATTGAAAACGAAGTGCACCAAATTATTAGTAAATTAAAATTATCGTTTTTAACAAAACCAATGCATCAACTAAGCGGTGGGCAGCGCAAACGAGTGGCTTTGGCAAAAACATTAATTGATGTTGGTTTTATGAATCAACACACTTTATTAATTTTAGATGAACCTACCAACCACCTTGATTTTAGTATGATTGAATGGTTGGAACATTATCTAAATAGCCATTCGCTTACTTTGCTTTTAGTAACCCATGATAGATATTTTTTAGATAACGTATGTACTACAATTATTGAATTAGAAGATAGTATTATTTATCCTTATGAAGGCAATTATGCTTACTTTTTAGAAAAAAAATCCGAACGTGAAATGGTGGCTGCTAGCGAATTACAGAAGGATAAAAATATTTTTAGACGAGAATTAGATTGGATAAGAAAACAACCCAAAGCCCGAACTGTAAAATCGAAATCGAGAATTGATGCATTTGATGAAGTGAAGCAACGAGCCATGAAACGGAAAGATGATTTGCAATTAGAATTGCAAGTGAAAATGACAAGGCTTGGTGGTAAAACAGTTGAAATGAAAAAAGTATATAAAGCCTATGGCGATTTAGAAATATTAAAAGGCTACGATTATACTTTTAAGAAGGGTGAACGAATTGGCATTGTTGGACCAAATGGTGTGGGTAAAAGTACATTTTTAAACTTAATTCAAAACCTTGAACAACCAGATAGCGGCAAAATAAACATTGGTGAAACAGTTGTGTTTGGCAATTATGATCAAAAAGGATTGCATCTTAAAGAAGATAGACGAGTGATTGAATTTGTAAAAGATATTGCCGAAAATTTTGTGCTGGCAAATGGTACAAAAGTTAGTCCATCACAATTTTTACAAAAATTTTTGTTTGAAGGCGATAAGCAACATACATTTATTTCGAAATTAAGCGGTGGCGAAAAACGAAGATTGCATTTGCTAAGTGTATTGTATCAAAATCCAAATTTTTTAATTTTAGATGAACCCACAAATGATTTAGATTTATTAACCTTACAAGTGTTAGAAGAGTTTCTATTAGACTTTCCTGGTTGTGTAGCCATTGTATCGCACGATAGATATTTTTTAGATAAATTGGTTGACCATTTAATGGTGTTTGAAGGCAATGGTGTAATATCTGATTTTCCTGGCACTTATACCGAGTATCGTGAATTTTTAAAAGCCACTATTAAAGAGGACGATGATAATGAACCCGAAGAAATAAAGCCTGCCGAAAAAAAACAAACCGAAAAACCGAAATTAAATTACAACGAAAAAAAGGAATACGATAAATTAGAAAAAGAAATTGAAAAATTAGAAACCGAAAAAAAACAAATTGAGGAAAGCCTAAATACAGAAACTAATTTTGATAAAATTAATGCTGCTTCATTGCGATTAGGCGAAATAATGAAACTAATGGATGATAAAGGTATGCGATGGCTTGAACTAGGCGAAAATTTATAGTAATAACCCGATGTAAATTTAGTAAATCGGGTTGCAAGCAGAAAGAAAAACTTATAGCAATTGAGGCGGTACAAGTTTTTTTCAATAAACAAACCTTAATATTTTGTGTTATTAATGATGGCATTTTATAAAAGTTAAAATTGTACTTTTGCCAACTTAAAAAAAAATTAAAAAAATGGAAACAATTAAATGTTTGATAATAGGCAGTGGCCCGGCAGGATATACAGCAGCTATTTATGCATCACGAGCTAATTTAAAACCTGTAATGTATACAGGCTTAGAACAAGGCGGACAATTAATGCAAACTACAGATGTAGAAAATTATCCAGGCTATCCCAATGGCATATTAGGACCCGAGATGATGGAAGATTTTAGAAAACAAGCAGAAAGAATGGGTACTGATATTCGTTATGCTATTGTTACAAAAGTAGAACAAGGCAATCCCTACCATACTGTGCATATTGAAGATGGAACGGTTTTGAAGGCTGCAACTGTTATTATTGCCACAGGTGCAAAGGCAAAATGGTTGGGCATACCTAGCGAACAAAAATTGAATGGATATGGCGTATCAGCATGTGCCGTATGCGATGGATTTTTTTATAAAAATACCGATGTGGCTATTGTAGGCGCTGGCGATACAGCTTGCGAAGAAGCAATTTATCTTTCTAAATTGTGTACACATGTACACATGCTGGTAAGAACGGATAAAATGAGAGCCAGCAAAGTGATGCAACAACGAGTATTAGAAACGAAAAACATTACAGTATATTGGAATTGCGAAACAGATGAAATACTTGGCGATAAAGGCGTTGAGGCTGTAAGGATTTTTAATAATAAAGAAAATAGAAAATTCGAAATACCGATAAAAGGTTTTTTTGTAGCTATTGGTCATCAGCCAAGCAGCGATTTATTTAAAGGTTGGATGGATATGGACGAACAAGGCTATATTATTACAAAACCAGGCACTACGCTTACCAATATTGATGGTATATTTGCCGCTGGCGATGTACAAGACAAAAACTATCGTCAGGCAGTTACATCAGCTGGTAGTGGCTGTATGGCTGCTTTAGATGCCGAAAGGTACTTAAGCCACCATGCACTATAAATGATATTTCAGAATGAGATTAGTAAACTAAAAAGCCTCGAAATATTTCGAGGCTTTTTAGTCTACAACATCAATAGAAATAATATTTAGCTCTGCCCATAATTTTCCACCGCTTTTTTTACACTTTTATTTAGCAATAATAATTGCTTGGCTTCTTCATATTCAAGGTCAGTTTTTTCCATTATCATTTTCACACCTCTATCCACTAATTTGTCATTGCTTAATTGCATATTGACCATTCTGTTATCTTCAACTCTTCCCAATTTAATCATTACACAAGTTGATATCATATTCAACACAAGCTTTTGCGCTGTGCCGCTTTTCATCCTTGTGCTACCTGTTATAACTTCGGCACCAACAATAATTTCAATTTTATAATCAGATTCAAAAGCAATAGGTGAACCAGCATTACAACAAATACAACCTGTGGTAATATTATTTTTTCGACAATGCTGTAAAGCGCCAATTACATAAGGCGTAGTGCCGCTGGCTGCAATTCCAATTACAAAATCATTTGGGTTGATATTAAAACTTTGCAAATCTTTCCATCCTTGTTCTTTATCATCTTCGGCAAATTCCACTGCTTTACGGATAGCCGCATCGCCACCAGCTATTAATCCATTTACTAAGCCTTGTTCAACGCCAAACGTAGGCGGACATTCGCTTGCATCCACAATGCCTAATCTGCCGCTAGTGCCTGCGCCAATATAAAACAATCTACCACCAGCCAACATCTTATCGGCTACTGCATCTACCAATAATTCAATATTATCTAATTTTTCGGCAATGGCATAAGGCACTTTTTTATCTTCAGTATTGATATATCGTAATAAATCGGCTGTAGATTTTTGTTCTAAATGGTTATATAACGAGGCTTGTTCGGTAGTTTTAATCATCAATAAATATTTCTTCAAAAGTATAAAATCGATACTAAAACTATTGAAATAATTTACAATACGCCCTGCTATGGTTTATTAAAGTAAAATTATTAAATCAATCCGCTTAAAGCTTAGTATTTTTATATTACTTTAGCGTTTTGAAATAATGTTGTAACCCTTCATCATTCAAAAAATGAATATCTTAATAAAACAAGCCAAAATAGTTGATCCCAACAGTAGTTTTAATACCCAAGTAAAAGATATTCTTATTCAAAATGGTTTGATTGTAAAAATAGAAGATTCAATTTCTGAATCTAACACAACTATAGTAGAAGCTACCGATTTACATATTTCGCCAGGCTTTTTTGATATCGGTACACACATCGGCGACCCAGGTTTTGAAAACCGTGAAGATATGGCATCGGGCATGAAAGCTGCATCCGCAGGTGGTTTTACGGGAATGGCAATATTGCCAAATAGCCAACCCACTACCGATAGTAAATCAACCATTGAATATATAAAAAACCGAGCAAAAGATAATTTAGTAGATGTATTTGCTTTAGGATGCATTACACCAAAAGCAAAAGGCGAAACATTAGCCGAATTATATGATATGCATACAGCAGGCGCTATTGGGTTTACAGACGGATTAAATGCCTTGCAACATTCGGGTGTATTGCTTCGAGCTTTGCAATATGTATTGCCCTTTAATGGATTAATTTTACAACAACCCAACGATGTAAATTTAAGCGAACAAGGTGTGATGAACGAAGGCGAAGCGGCTGTAAACATGGGCAGTTTCAGCATTCCGGCGATTGCCGAAGCAACAATGGTTCAACGTGATTTATATTTAACCGAATATGCCAATTCACGAATTCATTTTTTCAATCTTACCACACCTCAATCTATTGAGCTGGTAAAGCATGCAAAACAAAAAGGCGTACAAGTATCGGCAGGTATAAGTTCGATGTATGTAATGTTAGATGATTTGATGTTGGAAGATTTTGATACCAATTTAAAATTGATGCCACCCATCAGAAACAAACAACAAATTGAAATAATTAAAAATGCCATTGCCGATGGAACAATAGATGTGTTTTGTAGTTGGCACCAACCACGTGATACAGAAGAAAAAGTGGTAGAATTTGATCATGCATTGTTTGGCGCAATCAATCTTCAAACTTGCTTTGCTGCTGCTATTACGGCTTTGCAAAATATCGACATAGAAAAAATTGTAACCATGCTTAGCATCAATGCCCGAAAAATTATGGGCGTTGAAATTCCAACTATACAATTAAATCAAAAAGCAAATTTTACTTTATTCAACCCCCATTCAGAATGGATTTTTGAAGAAAAAATGATTCATTCTAAATCTAAAAATTCTCCTTTTATTAATCAAAAATTAAAAGGAAAAATTATCGGTACTATTAATAATAACCAATTGCAGTTAAACTAAATAAATGAACACTACAGAACTTGAAATAGAAAAAGAAACTGCCAACACAGGTTTGAAATGGGGCGGCTTTTCGGCTGCGGCTTATGTGCTGATAACCTACCTAATGTTTTTGATTTTTAAAGATGCTAGATGCGTAATTGGGCCTTATTCGTATGTGCCTTATTTAGCCATGATAATTTTTATGTTTATGGCAGCCATTGAAAAACGAAAATTAATGGGCGGCTATATCAATTTTAAAACTGCTGTATCAAATACATTTTTGGTTTTAATTATGACGATGATTTCGTTCATGATTTTTCAATACGTATTGTATAATATAATGGCGCCACAATTAAAAGAAAGTTTAAAATATTATACCATTCAATACGTTACACAATTTTTAAAACAAATAAAATATTCGCAAGAGCAATTTGATGAAGCTATAGATATGTACAAAAATTCATCTACCGATATGCCTATTTCCAGAATATTTCCGCAAACTTTAACATCAGTAGTTTTCGGATTTTTTTGGGCAGCAGTGATAGCTTTAATCATCAGAAAAAAACAACCTACTATTTAATTTTATGCAAAACGGAATAGATATATCTGTTGTAGTGCCATTACTTAACGAGGCTGAATCATTGCCCGAATTATTTGAATGGATTGATAATGTGATGAAGGCAAATAATTATACCTACGAAGTAATTGCCGTGGATGATGGTAGTACTGATGAATCGTGGGAAGTAATTGAAGCCGCATCGCAAAAAAATAATGCTATTAAAGGCATAAAGTTTCAGCGCAATTATGGTAAATCGCCAGCTTTAAACGAAGCATTTAAAATTACAAAAGGCGATGTTATAATAACGATGGATGCTGATTTGCAAGATTCGCCAGATGAAATTCCAGAATTGTATAAAATGATAATGGAACAAAAATTCGACTTAGTAAGTGGTTGGAAACAAAAGCGATTTGATAATGCATTTACCAAAAATTTACCATCAAAGTTTTTCAATTCAGTAGCTCGAAGAATGAGTGGCATTATGCTTCATGATTTTAATTGTGGATTAAAAGCTTATCGCCGCAATGTGGTTAAATCTATTGAAGTGTATGGCGAAATGCATCGCTATATTCCCGTATTGGCAAAGTGGGCAGGCTTCAGAAAAATTGGCGAAAAAGTAGTTCAACATCGAGCCAGAAAATATGGTGTTTCAAAGTTTGGTTGGGATAGATTCATTAATGGTTTTTTAGATTTAATGACCATCATGTTCATTGGTAAATTTGGCAAACGCCCCATGCATTTATTTGGATTGTTAGGCGTTTTAGCATTTATTTTTGGTAGCATGATTTCAATTTATTTAGGCATTGCAAAATTTGCTTTTAATGAATATTCAATGACCGACAGACCTATTTTTTATATCGGATTAGTAATGATGGTAATTGGTACACAACTATTTTTAGCTGGTTTTGTAGGCGAATTAGTTACTCGAAATTCAACAGAACGAAATCATTATTTGGTTGAAAAAAGAATTGTTTAAATAGTCTACAGTATTAAGTTTTCAGTCATCAGTAAATACATCTATGAGCAATTTTAAAACTTTATTAGCCTATCAAAAAGGATTTGAATTGGCATCTGAATTATTTACTATTTCTAAAACTTTTCCTAAAGAAGAAACCTATTCATTAACCGACCAAGTTAGGCGTTCATCAAGGTCAGTATGTGCATGCATAGCAGAAGCTTACAGGAAAAGAATTTACCCAGCACATTTTGTTTCAAAGCTTACAGATGCTGATATGGAAAATGCGGAAACTTTAGTTTGGATTGATTTTGCTGAAAAATGTAATTATATCACTATTGAATTACATCAAAAATTAACTGCAAAAAATGATGAAGTTGGTAAGTTGATTAACTATATGATAAATCATCCAGATAAATTTAAATGATTTTTTACTGAATACTAAAAACTAATCACTGAATACTTCTATAAAAAATGCCACACAATAAAATAATAATCCTCGGCTCTGCACATCCACTCCGTGGCGGCTTAGCGGCATTTAATGAAAGGTTAGCCAAGCAATTTCAAGATGAACAAAATGAAGTAATTGTTTATACATTTTCTTTACAATATCCATCATTCTTATTTCCTGGCACATCGCAATACACAGATGAAGCTGCACCAAAAGATTTGAATATTAAAATAAAAGTAAATTCTATTAATCCATTTAATTGGATAAAAGTAGGATTAGAAATAGCCAAACAAAAGCCTGATATTTTAATTGTGAAATTTTGGTTACCGTTTATGGGGCCATGTTTCGGCACAATTTTACGATTTGTAAAACGAAATAAAATAACCAAAGTAATTTCAATTTTAGATAATGTAATTCCGCATGAACATAGAATTGGTGATAAACAATTCACTCAATATTTTTTAAAACCCGTTGATGGATTTATTGCTATGAGTGCATCCGTAAAAAAAGATTTGCATTCGTTTTTACCACAAGCTACATGCGATTTTATTCCACACCCTATTTATGATAATTTTGGCGAAATTATTTCAAAACAAGCAGCCAGGGCTAAATTGAATATAAAGGATGATGAAAAAGTAATTTTATTTTTTGGATTTATCAGAAAATATAAAGGCTTAGATTGGATATTGGAAGCCATGAAAAATGAAGCCATGAAAAATCAAAATATTAAACTTTTAGTGGCTGGCGAATTCTATGAAGACAGAAAATATTATGATGAAATAATAGAACGAAATCAATTGCAAAACCAATTGTATCTACATACCGATTTTATTCCTAATGATGAAGTAAAAAATTATTTCTGTGCTGCTGATTGTGTTGTTCAGCCTTATAAAACAGCTACACAAAGTGGTATTTCTCAAATGGCTTATCATTTCGAAAAACCAATGATTGTAACTAATGTAGGTGGATTGCCCGAAATCGTTCCAAATGAAAAAGTGGGTTATGTAGTAGAGCAAAACCCTGAAGCTATTGCTCAAGCTATTTTGAAATTTTATCAACTAAATAAAGAAAATGAAATGGTTGAAAATGTGAAAGTGGAAAAGAAAAAATACGGTTGGAATACCATTACAAATTCTATTTATAATTTAATAAAATAAAATGTTTACAGGAATCATTGAGACTAATGGAATAGTTAAAAACATTGTTGAAGAGCAAGGCAATAAGCGATTTAGTATTGAATCTGAAATAACTAATCAATTAAAAATAGACCAAAGTGTGGCGCATAATGGCGTATGTTTAACTGTGGTATCGGTTAAAAATAATACGCATGAAGTGGTGGCAGTAAACGAAACACTTACGAAAACAAATTTGAACGTTTTAAAAGTTGGCGATAAAGTAAATTTAGAACGTTGTATGCTGATGAATGGCAGATTAGATGGGCATATTGTACAAGGGCATGTGGATGGATTAGCCACTTGCATAAATGCCGAAGACCAAAAAGGAAGTTGGTTATTTACATTCAGAGTTGCTGAAAATTTGAATCATAGATTGATAGTAGAAAAAGGAAGTATTTGTGTAAATGGTGTTTCGTTAACGGCTTTTAATTTGATTGATAATTGTTTTTCGGTAGCCATTATTCCTTATACATTTCAACACACTACATTTTCAAATTTAAAAGTAAACGATATGGTTAATATCGAATTTGATATTATTGGAAAATATGTAGAACGATTAAATATGAAGTAAATGAAAAGCTCTATCATGAATACAATCAAGGTGACCTTGTCAATATTTTGTTTCGTTGCAATATCTATTGTTTATTCAAATGCCTTCGCCAAACAAAATACTTTTGAAAAGATAAAACCATGTATAAAAATTTGTAGTATAGATAGTGTTTATAGCAACCCTTTTTTCAGCACTTTTTTTCAGCCTAATAATTTATATGGAATGGGTGAAGCCACACACGGAACAGAAGAATTTACAAAAGTTAGATGTGATATTTTCAAAAGAATGTGTGAACAATATTCTGATTCGATTAATTGTTTATTTTTTATGGAAGCAGGATACTCTGAAGTTTTGCTTATTGATAATTTTATACATTCCAACATAAACAATGATTCAACATCAAAACATCTATTAAAAAAATTAGGTTATTGGACTTGGTATAATAAATCTTTAAATGATTTAATATTATTTTGTAAAACCCATAAGAACAAAAACAAAATTCATGTTATTGGTGCCGATATGCAATTTGGAGATGCTGCAACAAAAAATCTGATTCATTTTTTTTCGAATAATAATTACAGTTTAGATTCCCTTAATCTAATTTTAAATAAAATAGATATTGAATTTAATAATGGAACATTGACAAGAAAAAAATCATACATCTATTATAACTTACTTGCTAAATACAAAGATGTAATAGAAAAAATATCATGTACAGAATCTTTGGATAAAAAACTAGCATTGTACAACTACAATGCTTTGATTCAATATCTTGAATTAAAGAAAGGTAGAGACATTAAATATGATAATATCCGAGATTATTATATGGCTCAAAATATTTTACTTTTTAATAGAATTTATAAACACAACATCGCCATATTTTTTGCACATAATGGTCATATTTCTTATCGAACAAATGAAAGATTGAGTTCTTACAAAAATGCAGGATTTTTATTAAAAGAGAATCTTAAAGAAAATTATACTGCAATAGGAACTGATTTCAAAAAAGGTAGCTACATTGGATATAACAATCATAAGCATGGGCTTTCAGTTTATATATCAGATTCACTAAAAAGGAAAAATCATATTATGAATTTAATTCCACATTATAATACAAATACTTTTTATCAAATCAATAAACAGTTTACAAAAAATATTATTTGTACAGATATTGGTGGCGATGGCAGAAATAGAAGGCAAACTTGGAAAATAAAATTGAAAGATTGTTACGATTTTTTGATTTTCTATAACCAAACCTATCCAACGAAAACTTACATGAAATTAAAATAATTATGCAATTGTAATTAATGAAACATACAATTAAAATATTATTCGCATTGATTTTTACGGCATTAATTCTTCTTCAAACATCTTGCGCCAAACGTGATTGTCGTGGCAAAAAATTACACAAAACCGAGAATGGGTTGTACATCTAATTTATTATTAAAAATATTCCATTTTTCAAAGCAAATTCACGTTAAAAACTTACTCACATTTTAAGGCTTCAAATGTTTATAAAATCAAGTATTTCAGCCCGTTTTTATTAGAATAAAATCATTCCATTTTTTATCTTCGCAACACTAAAAAAATTGAAGTTAGTGGGATTGAATTATTGAATATTCAAAGCCATTCAAAACACACTTCAATAAAAAATTTTCAATTAATCAATATTAAATAGTAAATGCAAAACGAAAACGAAAAGATTATTCCCATTTTGATTGAAGACCAAATGAAAACCGCTTACATTGATTATTCGATGTCGGTTATAGTTGGTCGTGCATTGCCCGATGTTCGTGATGGTTTAAAACCTGTTCATCGTCGTGTGTTATTTGGCATGAACGAATTAGGCATGCAACACAATAAAGCGCATAAAAAATCTGCCCGTATTGTGGGTGAGGTTTTGGGTAAGTACCATCCGCATGGCGATGCTTCCGTTTATGACACGATGGTTCGTATGGCGCAACATTGGAGCTTGCGTTACACCTTAGTTGACGGACAAGGAAACTTTGGTTCGGTTGATGGCGACCCTCCAGCAGCAATGCGTTATACCGAAGTTCGATTAACAAGATTAGCCGAAGAAATCATGATGGATTTGGATAAAGAAACCGTTGATTTCTCTTTAAACTTTGATGATACATTAGAAGAACCAACGGTGATGCCTACTCGAATTCCTAACTTGTTGGTGAATGGTGCAAGCGGTATTGCGGTGGGTATGGCAACTAATATGATGCCTCATAATTTAACTGAAGTAATTGATGGTATTTGCGCTTACATTGATAATAAAGAAATTACTGTTACCGAAATTATCGAGTTTATTAAAGCTCCCGATTTTCCTACAGGCGGCATTATATATGGCATGGAAGGCGTTCGACAAGGATTAGAAACAGGCAGAGGTCGTGTTGTGGTTCGTGCTAAATACGAAATTGAAACCGATGCAAAAGGCAAAGAAAAAATTATCGTTACCGAAATTCCTTATCAAGTAAATAAATCTTCGTTGATTGAGAAGACGCATTATTTGATGCAAGAAAAAAAGATTGATGGCTTACGTGATTGCCGTGATGAAAGCGATAGAGAAGGAATGCGTATAGTTTATGAAATGAAAAATGATGGCAATGCACAAGTTGTCATCAACCAATTATTTCAACAAACTGAATTGCAAACAAGCTATGGCGTTAATAATGTGGCATTGGTAAAAGGCAGACCGATACAATTAAATGTGTTGGATATGGTTCGTGAATTTGTAAGCTTCCGCCATGAAGTGGTTGTTCGCCGTACACAATTTGAATTACGTGAAGCCGAAAAACGTGCACACATTTTAGAAGGTTACATGAAAGTAATCGGTACTAAAGATGATTTGGATAGAGCGATTAAAATTATCAGAGAAAGTAGCACACCTGATATTGCACGAACAGAATTGATGGCTGGTTTTGAATTATCTGAAATTCAAGCCAAATCAATTTTAGAATTAAGATTAAGAACTTTAACAGGATTGGAGATTGACAAGATTCGTGAAGAGTATGAAAATATCATGAAAATCATCAATCATTTAAAAGAAATATTGGCTAACGAATCTTTAAGAATGCAAATTATTAAAGATGAAATGTTGGATATTAAAAAGCGTTTTGGTGATGCAAGAAGAAGCGAAATAGTTTATTTGGCGGAAGAAATGCGCATGGAAGATTTCATTAAAGAAGAAGATGTGGTGGTAACGATTTCGCATTTGGGTTATATCAAACGCACTGTGGCTAACGAATATCGTTCGCAAAACCGCGGTGGCAAAGGCTCGATGGGTGGCAGCACTCGTGATGAAGATTTTATCGAACACGTATTTGTAGCATCAACACACAATACCATTTTGTTCTTTACCGAAGCAGGAAAATGCCATTGGATAAAAGTTTATCAATTGCCCGAAGGCAATAAAACTAGCAAAGGCAGAGCAATACAAAATATGTTGCAATTAGAAACTGGCGATAAAATCCGTGCATTTATCAATGTTCGCAGTTTAGAAGATGAAGAATTTATCAATAGTCATTATGTAGTGCTTTGTACAAAACAAGGTATCATCAAAAAAACAAAATTAGAAGAATTCAGTCGCCCACGTCAGAATGGAATTATTGCGATTACGGTGAATGAAGGCGACCAATTATTGGAAGCAAAATTGACGGATGGTAATTCGCAAATATTGTTGGCAATCCACAGCGGACGCAGTATTCGTTTCCCTGAAGAAAAAGTTCGTTCAACAGGCAGAAGCTCGGCTGGTGTGTATGGTATTGAAGTGGATGAAGCGAATGATGAAGTGATAGGAATGATTTGTGTATCGAAAGAAGATACTACTTCTACTATATTAGTGGTGTCAGAAAATGGTTATGGCAAACGAACTGCTTTAGATGAATATCGTATTACCAACCGAGGTGGTAAAGGTGTAAGAGCATTAAACGTAACCGAAAAAACAGGAAAATTAGTTGGTTTAATGAGTGTAACCGAAGCCAACGATTTGATGATTATGTGTAAATCGGGTGTTACGATTCGTACATCGGTAAAAGATATTCGTGAGGTGGGCAGAGCGACACAAGGTGTTCGTTTAATTCGATTAGAAGAAGGTGATGAAATTGCAGCCGTAACAAAATTGGATGAAATGGAAGAAGAATCTGAAATAATATTAGATGAAAATGGCAACCCAATTGTTCCACCAACCGATTCTACCGAAACACCTGATGCAGAAGGCACAGAGCCAATTGCACCAAGTGAGAATTAAATTTTTTCACACCTGACAGGTTTTTAAAACCTGTCAGGTGTAATACAAAACCGCCCCGAAGTTCAAGATGAATTTTGGGGCGGTTTGTTTTTGTTCTTCCGAGTTTGCAACTCGGAAAATATATTTGTTGATTTCAAATCAACAGTTAAAAATACCGAGTTACAAACTCGACAGAACATCAAGATTGACGGACTGTTGCGTTTCGCTTGTTCTCTTGATAAACTCTATACAAAATATAAATGCAAGCAGCGGTTATTAAAAATATTCCAAGTTGATTATGATATGCTGGATGGTCAGGTGGTTTTACTTTACCCAAAAAAGTTTTAACAATGAAGCTACTGATGTTGAGTAAATAAAGAATGATGACAGAATAGAGGAGCTTGTTTAGATATTTATATCTCCAAAGAATGACTGGAATTATTATAATAGATGCAAAAGTAATGACTCCATGAAGTGTTCCACCAATATCTATTGGTCCATCTAAACTAATTGATTCGCCATGACTTCTGAAACGAAGAATTACAAAAATTAAATGAATTAAATGATTGCAAGTAAACAAGGTTAGTAAAACCAAAAAAGATTCCTTTTTCTTTTCAGCACTATAAATCTTTTTCAAACCATTGTAACCAACCATTAGTAAAGTGATGAGCATAATGAATGATGATATTCTGCCTGCTAAACGAGCACATTTGTCAAAAATAAATTCTCGTTGAATTGCAAAAAAATTATTCAAATCTAAAGTGCTTGTCCAAGTTGCCCACAAGTAAATTGATAATTCTATGCAACAAATAAGTGCAATCAAAAGTGGTAATCGTTTCTTCGTCAACATAAGTAATTTCATTTTATTAGGATTGAAACGGATTTATGTAACTTTTATTTCTTGTAGTCAGTTTCAAGTTAGCACTGTCGCCACGGGTTGCCGCCAACGTTTCTGGGCTTTGCTGCATGGGCAGCTTGGTGTTTCCTATGCCGTCTGCCTGCACAAAGGTAATAGAAACCACAACAAGTTGGCGTTGCCCGTTAACCGCCAATGAAGCAAGCCCATGTTAGCGGTAGTGCTTTTCTTGTCCGTGTAATGTCTGCAATAATTGTTTGTCAGCGTTTAATTGTTTTGAGTATGCTTTTTTTATGTCGTCAATTGTTATTTTTTTGTCCAAGTCAATTGCTAATTTGTCAATACTATTTCTGTCGGTGATGAATTTGTTTTTAGCACCGAAGTAGATGTCAAAAATATATTGCGGTGAATATTTTTGTTCCATACTTCCATAACCTCTGTAAAATTGTCCAAGCACAATGACGTCAGTGAAGCCGTCCGAATTGATGTCAGAAAACGAAACTGCTAAAATTTTTTCAAAGCAACAGTTTGGATAAGAAAAGTTTGGCGACCGATAGCAAACGCTGTCGTTGAGTTTTAAGTAAAAATTGAAATGACTCCATGATGAGTCTTTTAAATTGAGATGTTCTGTGTAATAAAAAAAATAAGCTGAACCTTTTCCATTCAATGTCAAGTGAAATGTTTGCTCGTTAGGATTTTGTTTAGCACCTGTAAATGTTGAATGTATGCTGTCCAACGAAACATATTCTGCGTCAGACAAAGGCTTTGGATTTGTCAATGTCATGATGCTGTTGTCTGGCAAACTGTCGAAAAGTTTTAACCTTTTCTTCGTTGTTTGTCCGAAGCAATTTGTCAAGACAAAAGTCAAAAGAAATATGGAAAATGCTTTGTTCAAATTTGGATTATTTGAAGTCGTTTTGTCGTCATTGTTTTATTGTCAAAATGAAAATCTATTTCGTCTCAAAGCATTGCCGCCAAAGGTTTTGGGCTTTGCTGCATTGGCGGCTTGGTGTTCCGTCTGCCGTCTACCTGCACAAAGGTAGTAGAAACCACAACAAGTTGGCGTTGCCCGTCAACGGCCAATGAAGCAAGCCCATGTTAGCGGTTCGGTCGTCTTTTTTCTGTCGTTAGTTTTCTTGTCATTCAGTCTATTACTAGTCTTTTAATTTTACTCCAAGTCTGTCAGCAAGTTCTTTTACATATTCTTTATGTCCGTTGCTTTCAATATTGTTGTAGTAGTCTTGTATTAATTTACGCCCTTTTTGTTTGTCGCTCTGTAGTATAATTAAAGCCACGTCCAATTTGGCTCTAACTGAAGAACCTTCTATAACTCCCCAATTTCTACAAATTTTGTCCCTGTTCTCAAAAGTTTCAAGCCATTGAAGTCCGTGTGAATTTAGTCCTTCAATAACTTCAATTGCGGTCTTTTCATTGTCGTCTGAAATTGACCACCAAAGGTCTTGTTTAATTGTCAAATGAGTAAGTCGTGTTCTAATTTGGCAGTCATAGTCTTGATAAATGTCTTTGGGTTTATTGTAGCTATCAAGTTCATAAATCTCTTTAACCATAACACCTAAGTTAACCGTAAACTTTCCATAATAATTTTCTCTAAATCCAGGAATTACATACTTGTCACCAAATTCATATCTGCCACTTTGAATATTTATTACTTGATAAATTCCGTCTTCTGTTTCTCTGTTAAATGTCCGTCCTTTTTTCTTAAATCCTAATGGTTTCAAGAAATGAAAAATTTCTTTTTGAATGTTGTCCAAATGAGTTTTAAGCTCGACCTTATTTGTCAAATTTTGGTTGTCTGATTTTTCGTCAGCCATTTTTGGTTTGTCTTTTAAGAAGTCAAAAATTCCCATTTGTCAACTGTTTTTTCTTTTGCTGTGTCGTCTTTTAGCCTGACCGCTAACTCGTTTATACTTGCAACTATTTCGCACTTATCCACCCATTTTCGGTTGGCTTCGTGCTACAAAGAAACACTTTATTAAATTCTCAAACAATACCAATTGGTTTGTATGGTTGGGTGCTTATTTCAAAAGAGAAGGACTAATCTCAAAACTTAAGTCCGAATTTCTAAAGTAGCGTTCCTATTTCAATATTTGAGTCCTAATCTGAAAATGTGAGCTTTAATTTTCAAACATGAGTTCAGATTTCCAAAGAAGGATTCTTGTTTCCAAAAGAAGTGTCTTTATTTCCAAAGAAGCATACTAATCTGAAATTGTGAGTTCAGATTTTCAAATTAAGGCTCTTATTTCCGAAGAAGTTTCTAAGTTTCAAAATCTGAGCACTAATCTTAAAAAGTGAGTCTTAATTTTCAAACATGAGTTCAGATTTCCAGATTAGAGTTCTAATTCCCAAAAGTATGTCGTTGGTTTTAAAAACCTGTCAGGTGTAATACAGAAACGCCCCGAAGTTCATGATGAATTTCGGGGCGGTTTGTTTTTTCTTTTTTCAATTTTAAACCAACTTATTTATTTGAATGCAAACCAATTGAATTTCCTTCGGTATCAGTGATGAAAGCCATGAATCCGTTTTCACCAATTGAAGTTTTAGGCATCGTAATTTCGCCACCAGCTTTTTCTACTTTCTTTAAAACCTTATTCAAATCGGGGTTGCAGTTTAAATAAATTTTCACACCCGATTTGCTGGGCTTGTGCATTTTGCTTTGGCATAAGCCGCCATTGGCTTTGCCTGTGGCTGGTGCCATGGGGAAGAAAGCCATTTGCATACCCATCATTTCCATTTGGTCCATTTTAATGCTGAAAATAGATTCGTAAAATTTTTTTGCACGGGTAATGTCTTTTACTGAAATCTCAAACCAGTTGATTGAATTTTCTGCTGCTGTCATGATGTAATGATTTTATTGTTTTAGAAATGCGATTTTGTGAATGCTAAAATAAAGCGTTTCATTTTAAGCAAAGGTTAAATGTTGGTATAGTCTGTTGCTATTAAAAATTTAATTCAAAGTTCTCTCATTTACTCTTTCACAAATTTCAATACTTGCCCTGTTTGCAAATTGCGAATAAAATAAATTCCTGCGCTTTGATTAATCATATTGATAGAATAACCTTTCGCAGTTTTTTCAAAATGCGCCTTTACATTTTTTCCCAATAAATCTGTGATTTGTAAAGATGGATAATTATCTGTCTCCATGACTATTTCGCAAGCTGTGCAAGGGTTTGGAACAATCAACATTTTATTGCCTGATGAATTCATGGCATCAATTCCAGTGTTACAATTTATCACATTGATGGTAATGGAATCATAACTATTACAAGCATTTTTTGTGCCTTGCACGTAATATTTCATTGTATCCGTTGGCATTATAAAAACGGTTGAATTTGTTCCCAATGAGGTGGGCAACCAATGATAGGTGGTTGCACCTGTTACCATCAAAGTATCTGTATCGCCCAAGCATAAAGGGTTTTGAGTTGCACTAATTTGAAGAACTGGCAAACTGGTGATGTTTAATTTTAAAATTATCAAACTATCGCAGCCATGTTGCGTTTGCAAAGTATCCTTGTAAGTGCCTGCCAGATAAAGGTTTTGCCCGTTGAACGAATAATAATTTCCAGCGCAAATTGTTTTGTTCAGCGTAGTGATTTTACTTTTATTAATCGTTGCCGTGAGTGTGATAACGCTATCGCAGCCTGCGCTATTTTGCATTTGAAAAGTATAAACGCCTGACGATTTAATGGTTGAACCCATAAAAATTATTGAATCACAAGCCATCATATTTTTGCTTTCATAGGTTGAATTACAAGGCGAATATTTTACAACAAATCCATTTCCACTTCCCCAAAAGCCAAGCCCAGTAAGCGTATCATAACCACCATTGACATTCAAATTGATTTTGGTTAAATAATTTCCACCTACATAAATATTGTTGTTAGCTGTATAAATACTGCTTGCGCTGCAATAACCCACTCCCAAAGCCGCTTTGGCAAGAATAAATTTTCCGCTTGTATCCCATTTAGAAATGAATAACCCATTGGACGCATTGGTCGGTGCATTTAAAATAAAGGAAGATGTATCAGGATTAAAATCAGCCCAAGTGCTGAATGCGCCACTCATCATTAAGTTACCTTTATCTAAATAAATGCTTTGGCATGCTGTGTTTGAGGAAGTTGAAAAACCCATCTTATTTTTTTTTGCACCCATATCTTTTGCCCAAATAAAATTGCCAGCTGAATCTAATTTCAAAATATAAGCGTTGCTGCATGAAGTGCTGTTGGGCACTAACACACTTAAATTAAACACATTAGCACCTGGGTCGAAATCAGCTGTATCATAATAAACACCAGCAGTGTAGCTATTTCCAAGTTGGTCAACGGTGATTAAAGGATGTGTATCAAAATAACACGTTTCGATTTGTTTGAGCCAATGCATTGTTTTTCCTGAATCTAATTTGCAGATGTAAGTATTTAAAATATTGTTGCCATCGGTTAAATTTCCTGTTGCATAAATATTTGTAGATTCAACAGAAAGGCTCACTCCATAATCATCATAAACACTGCCTAATTGCTTTACCCATTTAAAATTGCCATTCAAATCAAACTTAGAAATGTAAGCATCTTGATGATTGCCAAACGGATAAATAGAAGTTAAAGAATCGTAGGTAGCACCTGGGTCAAAATCGCCAACGCCAGCAAAACTGCCTGTTACATACAAATTGCCCAATTTATCTAAAGCAATATCGTTGATGGAAGTGAGTTGCGAAGCACCAAATCCTTTTGCCCATTTAAAATTTCCAGCCGAATCTAATTTTAAAATAAATGCGTTAGTTGTTTTGCTCCAACTGTATAAATTATACACCGCTGCGCTTGGGTCAAAATCAATGGTACTCACATAAGTGCCAATGATGTAGCAATTCATCGAATCATCAAACACAATTTTTTTTGCCATGTCATACGAATTACTTCCAAATGGCAATGCCCAGCGAAAATGCCCGTTGGAATCTAACTTTGAAATAAAAATATCTTCGGTAGATTGTGTTTTATAAATGATAGAAGTAAGATTATAAGTGCCTGCACCTGGGTCGAAATCAGTTGTGCCATCAAAAAAGCCAACAGAATAAACGTTTTTGTTTTTATCAACCGCTGTGCAAGCTACATTGGCAGTGTTGCCGCCTTTTAAAGCGGCTGTCCAATTCACTTTAAAAGATTGTGCTGAAGCAAAAAAAACAGTGCTGAAAAAAAATAAAACAGTAACCAGTTTTTTATTCATCGTAAATTATTTAAGAGCAACAAAAGTAAATACTTTTTTAGCTGCATCAAGATGTCTTTTTACAAGAATCAATCTTTTTTCAAAATAGCAAATAAATTAATAAGCTCGTTCGTTTTTGCCTTCCATATAATTTATAAAAGCTCGGTTCACAACTTTGTTGCCACCTGGTGTTGGAAAATTGCCAGTAAAATACCAATCGCCTAAATGATTGGGGCAAGCTCTATGCAAGTCTTCAATTTTCTGAAATATTATTTTCACTTCGGCTTTGCAATCAGCTGGCTTTACTAAATGGGCGATTTTATCGGCTATTTGTTCGGCTGTAAAACTTTTATATAAAGCTTTTACTTCATTCTTCACTTGTTCTTTTGGTAAGTTTTCTTGTGCTTTGCATTTTTTATAAACTTCATCTAATAAATGTGTTTGATTAGTTTCGGCCAATAAAGTAAGCATGGCTCTAAAAGCAATAAAATCGCCCATTTTGCTCATATCAATGCCATAACAATCGGGGTAACGAATTTGCGGAGCAGATGAAACAATTACAATTTTTTTAGGATTTAATCTATCCAACATTCTGATGATACTTTCTTTCAAAGTAGTACCTCTTACAATTGAATCGTCAATAATTACAATGGTATCTTTATGCTCTACTACGCTACCATAAGTAATATCGTAAACATGCTGCACCATCTCATTTCGGGCTGTATCCTGCGTAATAAATGTTCGTAGTTTAGCATCCTTAATAGCTATCTTTTCAACTCTTGGGCGCATACTTAATAAATCATTCAATTTATTTTCATCCAATTGATAAGCATGCTTTTTTATATGTTCACGTTTCCATTGATTAATATAATCTTCAACACCTTTTATTAAACCATAAAAAGATACTTCGGCGGTATTTGGAATATAACTAAATACAGTATTTTTAAAATCGAAATCAACTTCTTTTAAAACTGTTTCGGTAATATAATTACCCAATAATTTTCTTTCGGCATAAATATCTAAATCGCTTCCTCGGCTAAAATAAATACGCTCGAAACTACAACTGCTGCGCTGTGTAGGTTGTGCAAATTGTTTTTCTTCCACCACACCATTGCGTTTTAAAATCAAAGCACTGCCAGGTGTTATTTCTTTAATGGCAGCAGCATTTACATTAAACACCGTTTGAATAGCTGGGCGTTCGCTAGCTACTACACATACTTCATCATCTAAATAATAAAATGCCGGACGTATGCCTGCTGGGTCTCTCATTACAAAGGCATCGCCATGCCCAAGCATACCCATTAATGAATAACCACCATCAAATAATTCGGCTGATTGAGAAAGGATTTTTTGTATATCAATTTGCTCGGCTATTTCATTTACAATCTCTTTACTATTTACTCCTTTGCTTACCAACTCTTCATATATTCTATCATTTTCTTCTTCTAAAAAATGACCAATCGTTTCTAACACAGCCGTTGTGTCAAATCTATCTTTATAATAATTGCTTTGTTTTTCTAAAAATTGAAATACTTCATCGGTATTGGTTAAATTAAAATTGCCTGCGGTGATAATATTTTTTGATAACCAACTATTGTGTTTCATAAATGGATGACAACGGTCAACGCCATTGCCACCATGTGTTCCATATCTTAAATGACCTATTAAAACTTCGCCCAAAAAACTAACATGATTTTTTAACCATTCGCAATCGGTGGCTAAATCGGGGTTTGTTTTTTCTATTTTAGCAAAATCAGTATGTATGCGTTCAAACAATTCGGTGATGGCTTGTTTGCTATTACTTTTTGCTATATTATAAAATGGCTGACCGCTTCGCAAATTTAATTTTACCGATGCTATACCTGCACCATCTTGGCCACGATTGTGTTGTTTTTCCATCAGCAAATACAGCTTGTTTAAGCCATACAACGGTGTGCCGTATTTTTTTTGATAGAATGATAATGGCTTTAAAAGGCGAATCATCGCAATGCCACATTCGTGTTTTATAGGATCGCTCACAGTAAGATTTGGTTGAAATGAAGCGCAAAGATATTGATTGAAATGAAACTATTAGCCAATCAATTGCAAATGAAATAACAATATATCAACAGTTTAGATTGAATAATAGGGAACAGGTGTATAAAAAAAGCCTCTATTAAATCTAATAGAGGCTTGTGGCAAGGTATTGATTATGTTTTATTATTTAACACTACCAAATACTTTTTGCAATAATGCTGTTACTCTTGCAGCAGGATTGGTACGAATATTTGTTTCTTCTTCGGCTATTTTTAAAAACAAACCATCAATGGCTTTGCTTGTTACGTAGCCTGTAAGGTCGGTATTAATGGGTGTTACCAATGGTATTTGATTATAAGCACTCATGGCATCGCCCCAATATTTTGTGGCATCGGTGCTTTTTAATGAATTTTCGATTACTGGACGAAATGCTGTAGTTAATTGTGCAGTACAAGTACGTTTTAAATAATCGGTAGCACCTGTGCCACCACCTTTTAAAATACCCATTGCATCCGAAAAACTCATTTGCCTAATTGCATTAGAAAAAATAGGAGCAGCTTGCCCAGCAGCATTTTCGGCTCCACGATTAATAGCTAATATGGCTTTATCGCATAAATCATTTAAGCCAATGGCTCTTAATTTTGTTTCTACATTTTTAGCTTCGGGTGGTATTAATATTTTAATAGCTGCATCTTTAAAAAAGCCATCTAAGGCTGTAAGCTTGCTTGAGCCACTTGATGTGCCACGGTTTAAAGCTTCTTTTAAGCCTGCTACTACTTGGTCATTGGTAATGCCACCGCTGCCGCTTGCTGCATTCATTTCGTTGGCTACATTATCAATAGCTTTAAATACATCTTGCGATTGAATACTACCATCGCAACCTGCTAATGCTACACAAGTAGCTAATAATAGTGGTTTAATTAATTTCATTTGTTAGTTGTTTATGGATTGAAAAATATGATTTGTATTAATGTTTAATTTTAAAATAGTTTTGTTCGAACCTATTAAAAGTAAAGCTTCTTTATTTACAGAAATGATGCCATACAAATTAAAATGGGTGGGGCATTGTATTTCTTTTTGTAAACTATTATTGGTACTAATGATAGAAATTTTACCACTACACGAACTTCCAATTTTTAAATTCTGAAACGATGTAATATCCCAAATCAATGAAGTAAAATTATGTGCAATGTTGGTACTGCAATCTATTGTTTTGCCCGATGTATAAATATGAAAATCATTAGCACCTACTAGCATTTTTAATTCAGCATTGTATTCGTGCGCTAGCATTTTATAGGTTTTGCTTTTTGCTATAATTTTGTTGCTATTCGTATTAAATGTAAGAAGTCTTGAGCCCAATAAATTATATTTTAATGCTACTAAATTATTGTCAGCGGTATCTACATCCCATATCATACTGCCAATTGATGAATATATTTTTTTCCAAGTTAATCCGCCATCAATTGTTTTTAAAATAAAGCCGCTTGGCATTGCTTTTTTTGATAAGGCTATTTTCGAATTACCGCCACATACAAATGCTATTTTATCATTAATGGTTGTAAAATTATATAACACTTTGCTCTTGAAACCCTTTAGGTGTTGCACTTGCCATTTGTTTTCATTTTTGTAATAATGATAAATAGTGCCCTTATCGGCACATAAAATAATATGATTATCGGATAGTTTACCAATTTTTAAAATATTTACCCCTTCATTGGGATAGGGGATATAATGTTTTTCAAAATCTGAATTAATTTCCATTAATATTCCTTTTTCGCCAGCTACCCAATAGGTGTTTGCCGATATTTGCTTAATATCATAAAATGATGAATCGTTGGCTATTGCAGAGCTGGTAATGCTAGTAAACTCTTGCGCAAAGATTACTGTAGGAAAAATAAACGCTATAAATAGGTATAAATATTTCATTGAAAAAGACCACGAAAGTAGTATTTAATTTTGAAAATTAAATACAGAAAAATGGCATTAAAAGTTGGATGAGTTAATACTTTATTTTAGTTAGTATTGGCATTTATCTAAATTGTTGATGTTTACTAGTAGTTTTCATTTCAATAGCTATTTTTTTATTGCTAATAATTCACTTCAACAATAATTTTATCATCAAATAAAATAAGTTAAATGGATATATAATCGTTATCAACTTTTGCCATGTAAATAAACTTTACCTTAAATTTATATTTCAATGCAAATACTTTACGTTATTTGCAAATCAAAATTTTAACTTAATTTAATATGAATCCAATAGAACAATTCAATAAAGAAAGAACCGAAGATATAGCAGCAATGGGGCAAGATGCAGAGCTAAGAAAAAAATCATTAGAATGGATGCTACATGCCGATAAATATAAATATACTTATAATTTTAGTTGGATGGGTCGCCCAATTATTAAATATCCAAGCGATATTATAATTATGCAAGAATTGATATGGAAACTGCAACCTGATGTAATTATTGAAACAGGAATAGCGCATGGCGGTTCAATTATATTTTCAGCATCTATGCTCGAATTAATTGGAAAAGGCGAAGTGGTAGCCGTAGATATTGATATTAGAAAACACAATAAGGATGAAATAGAAAAACATCCTATGATGAAACGCATAACCATGTACGAAGGAAGTAGTACAGACGAATCAATTGTAGAAAAAATAAGAAAACATACCGAAGGCAAAAAAACAGTATTAGTAGCCCTAGATTCTAATCATACACACGAGCATGTATTAAGAGAGCTGCAAATGTATGCCCCCATGGTTACCGTAGGCAGTTATATATTATGCCCCGATACATTTGTCGAATTTTTTCCAAAAGGATATGTACAAGATAGACCATGGGATGTAGGCAATAACCCAATGACAGCCGTTTGGGAATTTTTAAAACAAAATAAAGATTTTATCATTGATAAAGATATTGATAATAAACTAATGGTTACCGAAGGCATGGATGGATATTTAAAACGTATTAAATAACCTTAAACTTGTCAATATCCAACAATAAAATTTCATTAAACACCGCCACATTTTTGGTAATCGCCAACATGATAGGTACAGGAGTGTTTACCAGTTTATTCTTTCAAGTTGGCGCTATACATAGTGGTTTTGCATTATTAATGTTATGGCTATTTGGTGGGCTAGCCGCATTATGTGGCTCATTAGTATATAGCGAATTGGCAACCCTTTTTCCACGAAGTGGCGGCGAATATAATTTACTTACCGAAATTTATCATCCAGCAGTAGGTTTTGTAAGCGGATGGATTTCAATTACAGTAGGCTTTGCAGCCCCAGTAGCTGTAAACTCAATGATTTTAGGCGAATATGTTCATGGCGTATTTCCCAATATTAATCCATTAAAAATAGGAATTGCGGTAGTAATTATTATCTCTATCATTCATTCCATTAGTGTAAAATTTGGAAGTCAATTTCAAAACATATTCACTATTTTAAAATTAGTATTAATAGTAATTTTAATAGCATTTGGATTTATATTAGGTAATCATCAAAACTATCCAATAGCCCCCAATAAAGATGCATTAAAAGATATGTTGAGTATGCCTTATGCTATTTCATTAATTTTTGTTTCCTATGCATTTTCGGGTTGGAATGCAGCAGCCTATTTTGCAAGCGAAATAAAAAACCCTAAAAAAAATATTCCAAAAGCAATGGTTTTTGGAACATTGATAGTTACAGTGTTATACTTTTTGCTCAACTATACTTTTCTTCAAAACATTCCTTTTTCAGAAATTGGTAAACCCGAAAATGCAGATACAGGCTTAATAGCCGCCATTCATATTTTTGGCGAAAAACTCGGCAAAACCTATGGAATGTTTTTTAGTTTAGCATTAGTAGCCTCTATTAGTTCAATGATTTTTGCTGGGCCCAGAGTTACACAAGTAATGGGAGAGGATTATAAATTTTTCTCGTTTGCAGCCATCAAAAACTCGGCAGGTGCACCCTATGTAGCCACATTAGTGCAAATGACAATTTCGCTTTTATTAATGCTTACATCATCTTACAGCGATATTTTTACATTTATTGGCTTTACCTTAAGTTTAATTACCTTACTAACCGTAATTGGAATTTTTGTAGTTAGATTTAAAAATAAAACAGTTACAGATAATTATAGAGTTTGGGGTTATCCAATTGTGCCTATTATATTTATCATATTATCGCTTTGGATGATTTATTTTACTATTGTAGGCAATACAAAAATTAGTTTAATAGGCTTTGCAACAGCGTTATCGGGTTTAGTATTTTATTATTTTTCGCCCAAAAAATTTAATAAAAAAAATGATAATGAAGTAAATCCCAACAACTTAAAGCGCTTTAACGATACCAACGATTATCAATAATTTTTTAACAACAAAATTCTTATTCAAATGAATACTAAAATTTTTATTTCATCTGTGTTATTGATAGCAATTTCTGCTACCATTATTTCATGCGACCCTAATGAAAAGCAATTGGCTAAAGAAAAAGCAAGAACTCAAGCAACTATAAAAACCGAAACCGAATCATTGCAAAATGAAGTGCTTGCGCTTAAAAATGAATTAAAAACAGTTCAATTAAAATCTGATTTGGCAATAGCACAATCGAAATTAGAAGCTATTGAAAAACCAAAAGAATTTAAAACACAAAGCGAACAACAAATTGAAATAACTGAATTAACAAGCAAAATTGAAAGTATTCAAAACGAAATTAGTGCTATTCAATCAGCCGTTCCTGCTATGAATACTGATACCACTGCCACTAAATAAATTAGATATTATTTTTAATAAATAGCTGTTGTATTAATTAAACCAATACCTTCGCCGAAATTTTTTTACTAGTATGATTCAGCACCTGCTGCCTTTATTTTATAAATTTGTGATGTTTGGCATCATAGGCTGCATAAGCTTAGTATTAGATTTTGCTATCACTTATTTATTTAAAGAAAAAGTAAAGTGGAATAAATATGTAGCCAATAGTATCAGCTTTTGTTTGGTAGGATTTGTAAATTTTAATTTGAATCGGCATTTTACTTTTCCCGATCATAATGCAGATTATAATATTCAGCTATTAAAGTTTTTTGCGGTATCAAGCACAGGACTTTTACTTAATAATTTCATCACTTATTATTTTACCGAAAAACGAGAATACAATTTCTATTTTTCTAAATTATTGGCAACCTTCATTGTCATAT
Source organism: Bacteroidota bacterium (assembly GCA_046051225.1). Taxonomy (GTDB): domain Bacteria; phylum Bacteroidota; class Bacteroidia; order Chitinophagales; family CAIODY01; genus CAIODY01. The sequence goes on from JBJOOR010000006.1 coordinate 112,766, forward strand.
TTTGGAATTTTACAATGAATAAAGTATTTACATTTAAGCATTAATTTTTACCAATTACCGATTTTCACTAATTCATCTTTTATTTGCTGATAAGCTTTTTGTTTTAGCATTTCAGCATCTGTCCATTTCAAACCAGCCACTTTTATTACGGGCAAAAACTGTACATCAATAAAACCTGGCGTAATTGCAATGGCACTAAATCTATCTAATACTTGTTGTGTACCTGTTATTACAAAAGGCTGAATATCGGTTTGTGTTTCAATAGCTATTCTAAAAGCACCGTCATAAAAATCAATTAATGGCTCGGTACCCATATTAAAAGTTCCTTCAGGGAAAATAACAATTGAAGTACCTCTAAGTATTTGGCGTTTTAATAATTTTACACTTCTGGCTCTATTAAAAGGGCTACTTCTATCAACTGATATGGCAACTGATTTATAGATAGGACCAAACAATGGAATTTTACCCATTTCAGCTTTTCCTAATGGTTTAAAATATTTAGGAATAGCTAAAAAAATTAAAGCTGCATCTAAATATGAGCGATGATTGGCAATAAAAATTACCGATTTTTCTTTATCTACATGCTCTCTTCCTTTTACCCGTAATCGTATAAAAAAGCAGATAAATACAAACTTTGTCCAAGCGCAATTTATCTTAAAAATAGTTTGACTTTTTACACTTTCGGGTAAAAGCTGACAAGCCATAATTAAACTAAATGCTATTAAAAGGGTAACGAAAAAAATGATTAAAATGTAAATTCTATAAGGCAGCCAGATTATTTTTTTCATCAATTATTGGGTAAATACTTTTATATTCTTGTTTTGAGGGGTTAAATGTACCATTAAAGTTTCAACAAATTGGTTTCCGTACTTCAAAAAATACGAAATAAAATTATCGTGGCGTTCGTGTAAATGATTATTGGGCAATAATTTTTCTCTCCATTTTTGTATTTGTTGAATAGAATCAGATAGTTTTTTCTTATCAGCTTGCAATAATTTTTTTTGCAAATTTTCAAATTGATTATTTATTTGAGTAGCCACAGCCAAGCTTATTGGCTCATAAGTTTTATCATGTAGTTTTATTTTTTCATTCAATTCGGCTATTTTAGTTTGTATTGCTTCAATTTCTGCATCAACATTTAATCCTCCATTTTTTTCTGTATAATCTACAATTAAATCATTTACATTTTTAAAAATATCTGCCACCTCAAAATTCCATTTTAATCTTTTTTGCTCTGCTTGTTCATTTATCCAAAAAATGGAATCCCGTAATTCAATTTTCGGAAAATCGATTTTATAAAAATCAAACAAAGTTTTTAGTTGCAACCAATAAGTTACTTCGCTACCGCCACCTACAAAAGCCACATCAGGTAATATTATGCTTTGGTATAAAGCCCTTAGCACTACATTGGGGCTAAACTTTTCAGTATTTGAATCCACCAAACTTTCAATTTCATGTTTCGAAAATTTCAAATCAGTATTATTCACTTTCCAAGTTTCATTTTCTTTAATTATGCGCTCTCTACTATTGTTATCTAAATAAAAAAGATTGATTTCACGAGGAGTAATTTGAAGTTCATTATTTTCGAAATTAGCTAACCAATTTTTATCATTTAATAAAATAACTGAATTTTGGTTTATCAATTCATCTTTAATAATGGGTTTAAAATATTGTTTTAATTTGGGTTCGTTAGCATCTAAAATTACTAACCCATAGCTACCCAATAATTCGTTTAATAAGCATCTAAATGCTTTGCTCATCGAGTATTCGGGTTGATAACTTTTTTTTAAAATAGCAATTATTTCATCTTTTCGTATTTCATTTTGAAACAGATTTTCTATTTCATTTATCACTTCATCAATTCCTGCTAAATTCATACTACCCACGGCACCGCTTTGATTAGTTTGCCAATTTATTTTTTTATTAAATAAATTTATGTGGTTTAATTCATCTATATCATGGTCTTCGCTGCCTATATAAAATACAGGCACAAAATCATTTTCGGGAAAATCTTTTTTGTATTGTTGCGCCAATTTTATAGCCGAAATGGCTTTTACAATTGTATAAATAGGCCCAGTAAATAAGCAGGGCTGATGAGCTGTGGTGATGGTAAAACAATTATTGTTTCGCAACAATTTAATATTATGCAATACCGATTCGTGAAGGCTTAAAAATGAATTTTGCGCTATTAATATGTCAGCCAATTCGTTACGTTGAATAGTACTAAAATGCTTGCGGCTTTCTATTGTTTTTTTAATGTATGAATTGTTGAAATAATCATTATCCAAAAAGTGAAATAATTTATTTTCAACAGCATATTCAATAATAAATTTGCTAAATTGACGAGTGGCTTGAAGTGGTAGATAACTTAATAGCATAATGAAAAAATGGTTCGGAAAATTACAATAAAAAAGCCCCGATTAAACATATCGGGGCTATAATTGTTTTTTTAATTTATATTCTTATTTACTTACCATAACTTTTTCTGTTTTTAAAATTTTGTTATCGGCGTTTCTTAATTGAACAAAATATTCGCCCGAAGCCCAGTTTGAAGTTTCAACTACTTCGCTTCCGATTGTTGAATGAATAGATTTATTCAACAATATTTTTCCATTCAAATCCATTACTGATAAATTATAACCTGCATTATTTTCAGCAACAAAATTTACTAAAAAATAATTTGAAGCAGGATTAGGAAATATTTTGATATACGAATTGTTACTCAAATCGTTTGTTGATAATGCTTTTGAAGTAATAAACGAATGGGTATTAGTATAAAAACTACTGCAAGTAGCAGCAGGATTAAATGCAACAACCAACCATTTATAAAATACAGATTCTTTCAAATTATCGTTTGCATAAATATTGGCTGTGGTATCCGAAGTTATTTTACTCCATACTTGGTTTGTATTGTTGCCTTGCTTATACACTGCTACACAATATTTTGTAGCACCAGCCACACTATGCCATTTAAAATTAATGAAATCGGCAGGCAAAGTTTCACCATTGGGTGTAATTAATCCTATAGTATCATTTATTTGAGTTGAATTTTGTGGCAGATTCAAATGCCAATTAAAATGAAATGTATCTAACGAGGCTTGCATGGCAGCTATTTGTTCTTTGCTGAACTTACTTAAACATATATCGTCAAAATTGCTCATATACAATGATGAATCAGTATTTAATGGAACACCGTTGGGGTCTTTATATCTGCAATGGTTAGATATACAACTTACCCTATCTATATTATAATCTGGTGGCGTATCGCAAAATTTATCTGCCACAGCATGGCAGTTGCTGCCATCCATTTTTTCTAATGTTTGCGGTACAATATAACCAGCTGATGGCTGATTCCAACAAGAACTATCATATACTTGAATATTTTGAAAAGTATGCGGCAAACTAAAATAATGACCTATATCATGTGTAAGTACAGTTGAATTTTTACCGCCACAAGCGCCAATCAGTACTACCACATCTCGTGTTGGCGAATAATATCCACAAAGCCCTGGAGAACCATTAACAAAAAAAATATTTATAGCATTTAAAGTAAAATGCTTACTGCTTTGCATAATAGAATCTGCCATAGGATTAGTTTCTGAAGCATCATTATAAAACAAAGTATTGTTTATATAATCAATATCCTGATATAGAAAAAAATGGAAATTGATTGAATCTCTGGTAAAACGCATATTCAAATCGCATATATCATCAAATAATTTTTGAAGTGGGTAATAGCCCGTATGATCATCATTCCCTACAATATGAGCTTTGATAGGAATATAAATAGTAGTGTTTTTCTTTTTTCTGTATTGTGGCAATCCATCATTGCGTTGGTATGCATCAAGCCAATCTGCTTGTGTTTTACTTAATTCGGTGTTGCATCGGCTAGGTCTTTCGGTAGTTTGAGCATTTGCATTGTTGCTAAACAATAGAATAATGAAAACTAAAAAAATGAAATTATTTTTCATGATAAATTATTTTATGATGAATTAAAAAGCCCTGTACAAATATGGTGGTTTATACAGGGCTATATTTTTTTTGAAAATCTATTTTTATTATTTACTTACCATAACTTTTTCTGTTTTTAAAATTTTGTTATCGGCGTTTCTTAATTGAACAAAATATTCGCCCGAAGCCCAGTTTGAAGTTTCAACTACTTCTGTTCTGCCATTAGCAGCAATTTGTTTGTTATAAACTTGTTTGCCCGAAATATCAAATACCGTAAGTGTATAATTTCCAACAGTTGTTTCAGAAATATAATTTACAATAAAATAATTATTTACAGGGTTAGGATAAATTTTGAAAGATGAAACAGAAGAAATAGTATTAATACCTGTAGCAGCCGAAGGAGAGAATTGAACAGCTGCGCCAAAAGTACCACATGGTTTACCAGGATTATATGCCATTACTTTAATATTATACAATACATTTTCAACCAAATTTGCATTAGCATAAAATGCAGCAAAAGTATCAGTAGTCATTACACTCCAAACTTGGTTTGTAGCATTACCTTGCTTATAAATAGCCACACAATATTTGGTAGCACCAGGTACAGATGTCCAACTACATGTAACAAAATCGGCAGGTGGTGTATCAATTGTATTAGGTGTTATTAAAGTAGGCGTACCTGTAACGGCATTAAAGTTTTGAGCAAGATTTAATAAATAACCAGCACGAACTGTATTATAATTAGCTTGCATAGCGCCTCGTTGCTCATGGCTAAAACGAGTAACACAAATATCATCAGCATAACTCATGTATAAAGAACTGTCTGGTCTAACAACTACGCCATTTGGGTCTTTTCTTAGTGTGCAGATAAATGGGCATGCCCATCTATCAGGATTGTAATCGGCTTTTGTATCACAAAATTTATCGCCAGCTACATAGCAATTGCTACGATCTACTTTTTCTGGATTTGTTGGTTTCGACATACCTGTTTTTACAATGGTATCACAGTTAGCATCCCATACACCTTCCCAGCCATTAAAAGTATGAGGTAAGCTAAAATAATGTCCTACTTCATGAGCAACTGTGGTTGCATTATGACCACCACAAGCGCCAATAATAACTACTACATCTAATCCTGGAGAGAAATAGCCGCATAAGCCTGGCGATGCAGAAACGAAGAACATATTTAAAGCACCCGAACGATGGTGTAAAGAGCTATTCATGATAGAATTTGCCATTGGGTTAGTTTGCGAACCATCATTATAAAATGAAGTATTATTAATGTAATCAATATCTTCATATAAAAAGAAATGGATACCAATAGAATCTCTATCGTAACGCATGTTTAATTCGCATACATCGGCAAATAATTTTTGTAAATCATAATACCCCGAACCATCATCTTTTCCTACTATATGCGCCTTAATAGGCACATATACAGAATAAGTGTTTTTTTTGCGATACACTTCCGAAGCATCATTACGTTGGTATTCATCTAACCAATCTAATTGGGCTTTACTTAGTTTAGTGCCACACCAATTTGATGGTTTCGCATCTTGTGCATTTACTTTTGCAAAGCAAAGCATCATTAAGAGTAGATAAGTAAAAGTTTTTTTAATCATTTGTTTATTTAGTTTATTTTGGTTCTTACTTTTTTTTGTTCGGCAAATATAAATGAAAATACGAGTTAAAAAAGTTTTTTTCATTCGTATCCATCAACTTTAAGTTTTGCTATATTAATTGTCGAAATAAAAAACGAAAGGGTTGCATCGAGATAAAAATATTTTTTATTTCAAAAACTTTTTTTGATTTCATAAAAATTGATTTGTACTTTTCAAAACTGAAAACAAAATACTAATCATTCAAACTTACAACACATGAATATCATCGACATTAAAGTAATGAAAGGACCAAACTATTGGTCAGTGCGCCGTCACAAGCTAATTGTAATGCGATTAGATTTGGAAGACATGGAGCAAAAACCCACCGATAAAATTGATGGTTTTTTAGAACGCTTACAAGCATTAATGCCCTCGATGCAATCGCATCGTTGCAGCGAAGGCTGCGATGGTGGCTTTTTTATGAGGGTAAAAGAAGGCACTTGGATGGGGCATGTGATTGAACATATTGCTTTAGAACTGCAAACATTAGCAGGTATGGATGTGGGTTTTGGCAGAACCAGAGAAACATCTACACCCGGTATTTATCATGTGGTGTTTAGTTATTTTGAAGAAAAAGCTGGCATATATGCAGCAAAAGCAGCAGTAAAAATTGGGCAAGCTTTAACCGATAATGTGCCTTATGATTTAACTGATGATATTAATAATCTTCGTGAGTTGAGAGAAGATGAACGCCTTGGACCATCTACTGGTAGCTTGGTTGAAGAAGCTGTGAAAAGAAAAATTCCTTACATCCGTTTGAATAAAAGTTCGTTGGTACAGTTGGGTTATGGTGTAAATCAAAAACGTATTCAAGCCACAATTGCTTCAACAACATCAAGCATTGCAGTTGAAATTGCTTGCGATAAAGAAGATACAAAAAATATTTTAAGTGCTGCTGAAATCCCTGTGCCAAAGGGTTTGATATGTGTTGACCATGAAGATTTAGAAGCTGCCATAAAAAAAATTGGTTATCCAATTGTTACCAAACCTATTGATGGCAATCATGGCAAAGGTGCAACTACTGATATTAAAAATTGGGACGAAGCTGTTATCGCATTTGAAGCAGCAAAAAAATATTCAAGAAAAATTATTGTTGAAAAATTTATCACAGGTTTCGATCATCGAATTTTAGTGATTAACTACAAATTTATTTGTGCAGCCAAACGTACACCAGCAGCGGTGTTGGGCGATGGCAAATCTACCATTCAACAATTAATTGATAAAGTAAATGAAGACCCACGAAGAGGTTACGGACATGAAAAAGTTTTAACATCAATTAAAGTTGATTCATTTACTGAAAAAATATTGGCTGATAAAAATATTACTTTAGAAACCATTTTACCAAAAGGCGAAGAGCTTTGGTTGAAGCCTACAGCAAATATTTCGACTGGTGGTACAGCTACTGATGTAACTGATTTGGTGCATCCTTCCAATGTTTTTATGTGTGAACGAATTGCCCGAATTATTGGATTAGATATTTGTGGAATTGATATTATGGCTGAAAATTTAAGTGAGCCATTGAGTGAAAATGGTGGCGCAATTTTAGAAGTAAACGCTGCACCTGGCTTCCGTATGCATTTAGAGCCTACTATTGGTTTGCCACGAAATGTAGCTGAACCTGTGATTGATATGTTGTATCCACCTGGAGCATCGGCTCGTATTCCGATTATTGCCATTGGTGGTACAAATGGTAAAACAACTACTACCCGAATGATGGCGCATATTGTAAAACAAATGGGACATAAAGTTGGCTTTACAACCACCGATGGTGTGTATATTCAAAATCAATTAATGATGAGAGGCGATTGCACAGGACCAATTAGTGCTGAATTTATTTTAAAAGATCCTACTGTTGATTTTGCAGTTTTAGAATGTGCCCGTGGTGGAATTTTACGAGCAGGATTAGGTTTTCATAATTGCGATATTGCTATTGTAACCAATGTAGCCGCCGACCATCTTGGGTTGCAAGGCATTGATACGATGGAGCAATTAGCCCGTGTGAAAGCAGTAGTACCCGAAAGTGTATTGCCCGAAGGTTATGCCATTTTAAATGCTGATGATGATTTGGTGTATGCCATGCATAAAGATTTGGCTTGCAAAGTGGCTTATTTTAGTTTAGATGAAAATAATCCGAGAATCAAGAAACACTGTGCTGAAGGTGGTTTGGCGGCTGTTTACGAAAACGGTTATGTAACTATTATGAAAGGCACTTGGAAAATTAGAGTTGATAAAGCAAGTAATTTCCCAATAACATTTGGTGGCAAAGCCGAGTTTAATATTGCCAATGTATTGCCTGTTGTATTAGCATCGCACATTCGTAATTTTAAAATTGAAGATGTGAAGCAAGCTTTGGAAACCTTTGTGCCATCGGCTGCACAAACACCTGGGCGTATGAATATGTTCCATTTCAAAAACTTTACGGTGATGGTTGATTATGCTCACAACACACATGGTATTATGGCGATTGGGAAATTTGTGAAGCAAGTGGAAGCTACAAAACGAATTGGTGTAATTGCTGGAGTGGGGGATAGACGTGATGAAGACACGATTTCGTTAGGTGCTGAAGCGGCTAAAATATTTGATGAAATAATTATTCGTCAGGATAGAAATTTACGTGGCAAAAGCGAACAGGAAATTATTGATTTGATTCTGCAAGGCATAAAATCGGTGAATCCAAATTTAAAAGTTACGGTATTCAAACAAGAAAAAGAATCCATCGACTTCGTTATTAAAAATGCACCAAAAGGAGCATTCATCACCATTTGCAGCGATGTAGTGCCTGATGCTTTAGACCAAATTATGCGATTGAAAGAAGAAGAAGGAGCAGTGGTGGTTTAATTAATTTGAGAATTTGAAAATGGAGTACATAATTAAATATTGGTCGCAAATTGCTGTCATCCTATCTATTTTGGTTGGTGGGATTTCTTATTTTTTCAAGTTATTCTTTGAATCAAAAAATAAGAAACAAGAAATAATTTTCAATCTTGTAAAAGCAAAGAAAATTGAGCAGTTGAAAGAATTTTATAAAAGCTATGTTGAATTTTATTCATTGTTAGAGAATTTAGAATTTTATGGAGGACAAAATAGAAAAGTTGAAGAAAGTCAAATAAGAACCAATATTATTGAGCCATTCAAAAATTTTAAATCGAATTTAATGTACTTAAAAATATTTCTAAATCAAGATGAATGCAATAGCTTTAATGAACTAGAAAAAAAATTAGACAACATTTTTCTAAAACTTGATTTTTCAGCAATCTCAAGGAATATACATGGATATATTTCAGATAATGATTTACAAAAAGATTTGAAGTATATTCGAGATGTTGTTCGGAAAACTGAAATCCCAAAACTACTTGAGAAAATAGAAGTGACTGTGAAAAAAGATTTTGGAATTATTTAAATCTTTAATTCTTCAAATCATCACATCTTCAAACTCAACTTCATCACCATTTACAGCGATGTAGTGCCTGATGTTTTAGACCAAATTATGCGAATAATAGAATGTAATTAAATTTCAATGTTTTAATTTGTTAATCTATTTCTTTTCAAGAATATTTCTAATCACCACACTAGCGCAGTATAACCCAAAAATGGCTGGCATATAAGATATAGTGCCAATGAACGAACGTTTTTTGCTTCCTTTTGGGTTGATAGTCATTTCGTCATTTTTCACTAACTCATCCGAAAATACAGCTTCAAAGCCTTTCCTGATACCAAGCCTATGCAAATATTTTCGTACATCAAATGCTAATGGACAAGTGTGCGTTTCTTCAATCGGTACTATTTTTATTCGAGTAGGGTTTAATTTTCTACCAGCTCCCATCGAACTTATCAATGGAATTTTTTTATCCAAACAAGCTTTAATAAAATATACTTTGCTGCTTAATGTGTCTATACAATCAATGGCATAATCATACTTTGCTGCATCTAATATTTCATGCGTTTTTTCATCTCTAATATAAGCATCATAAATAATTAAATTTACATCAGGATTGATGTCTTTAATTCGTTGTGCTAATACTTCTGTTTTTAATTTGCCTTCGGTGCTTCGTAATGCCACCAATTGGCGATTACAATTACTTAATTCAACCACATCGGCATCTACAATGGTAATAGTGCCCACACCAGCTCGGGCAATGGCTTCGGCGCAATTGCCCCCAACGCCGCCAAGCCCAGCAACTAATACATGAGCATTCATTAATTTCTTAATTTTTGTTGCCCCAATTAATAATTCAGTACGACTCATCCAACTTGGAACCTCTGAAACTTCTTCCATTATTTTTTAGTGTTTTTTTAAATCTTCAATAATCCAATTTGCTGTTTTTTCTGATGCTTTGCTTTCGGCTAAAATAGAATTTAGTTTTTTATAATTGTTAATCATATTAGTTCTGTAATCAGCATCGTTCAACAATTTATTGCATTCATTGGTTAAATTTTCAACTGTCAAATCATTTTGAATTAATTCTTTTACTACCAATTTATCCATGATTAAATTTACCAACGATATGTATTTTATTTTTACTAATCGTTTTCCTATTTGATAGCTTATCCAACTTCCTTTGTAGCAAACCACCTGGGGCACTTGCCATAATGCAGTTTCTAAAGTTGCTGTTCCGCTGGTTACCAATGCGGCATCAGCAGTTTGTAAAAGTTCGTAAGTTCTATTTTCAACAAATGAAATATTGTTGGTTTTAATACCTTTCATGGCATCATCATACCATTGTTGATTTGCCGAAGTAGCTTTTGCAACAATAAATTTTGTGGTTGGAAATTTTTGAGCAACAGCAGCCATAATAGGCAATTTTACTAGTATTTCTTGCTTTCTGCTGCCAGGCAATAAAGCAACTATCTTTTCAGCATTTGGTGTTGAATTATTATTTTTTACATTATCACTAATCACTTCCATTAATGGATGCCCAACGTATTCAACTTCATAATTCCAAGTATCATAAAATGCTTTTTCGAATGGCAATATCACAAACATTTTATCTACAAATTGTTTTATTTTTTTTACTCTTCCGCTTTTCCAAGCCCATACCTGTGGCGATATGTAGTAAAATGTTTTAAATTGATGTTGATGAGCAAATTCGGCTATTTTCAAATTAAATCCAGGGTAATCTACCAATATTACAGCATCTGGTTTCCATTGCAAAATATCAGCTTTGCAAAGCTTCATTTTTTTAAGAATATAAAACAAATTTTTAAATACTTCCCAAAAACCCATAAAAGCCATGTGCTTATAATGGGTAACCATAAAACCGCCAACGGCTTGCATTTTATCGCCGCCCCAAAATCTAAAATCAGCCGTAGCATCTTTTAGTTTAATGGCTTTCATTAAATTGCTACCATGCAAATCGCCACTTGCTTCGCCACTAATAATATAGTATTTCAATTTAGTTTTTTTAGAATGCAAATGTAGGTTTTAGTAAATCAATTTAGAACGATTAGTAAATGAAGATTATAAAATTGATAGTAATTATTTTATTTATTAACGATCAAGTTTACTTACTTTTGCGCTTCAAAATTTTTATAAAATGTTATCAAAAATTCAACCTGTTATCAACGAGCCTGTAAAAGGTTATGCACCCAACTCACCTGAAAAAATTGCGTTGAAAGCTGCACTGAAAGCGGCTAAGGCAAATGAAGTAGATATTCCGATGTACATCGGAGGCAAAGAAATTCGTACTAATAATAAGCAAGCCATTCATCCGCCACATGAAATTGCACACACCTTGGGTTATTATCATAAAGGTGATGCAAGCCATGCAAAAGCTGCAGTCGAAGCGGCTTTGGCAGCAAAAGAAAATTGGGAAAATATTTCTTTAGAAAATCGTGCAGCGATTTTTTTAAAAGCTGCTGATTTGTTGGCGAATAAATATCGTTATGAAATGAATGCTGCAACGATGCTTGGGCAAAGCAAAAATTGCTTTCAAGCCGAAATTGATAGTGCTTGCGAATTGATTGACTTCTTGCGTTTCAATGTGCAGTTTATGTATGAAATGTACAACCAACAACCGTTGAGCGGCGCAGGCATGTGGAACAGAGTTGAGTACAGAGCTTTGGAAGGATTTATTTTGGCAGTTACACCATTTAATTTTACAGCCATCGGCGGCAATTTGCCCACCAGTGCAGCCATGTTGGGCAATACAGTAGTTTGGAAATGTGCCAACACACAAATTTATTCAGCCAATGTAATGATGAAAATTTTGAAAGAAGCTGGATTACCCGATGGTGTTATCAATTTAATTTTTGTCGATGGCGCAACTGTTGGCGATGTTTGCTTGAATCATCCGATGTTGGCTGGTATTCATTTTACAGGTTCAACTGGCACATTTAATCACATGTGGAAAACGATTGCGAACAACATCGAAATTTATAAATCTTATCCTCGAATTGTAGGTGAAACTGGCGGCAAAGATTTTGTAATGATTCATTCTTCTGCCAATGCTGATGCAGCAGCTACAGCCCTTGCTCGTGGCGCATTTGAATATCAAGGACAAAAATGTTCGGCAGCAAGTCGTGCTTATATTCCATCTAATTTAGCAGATGAAATTTTGAGTAAATTGAAATCACAAATTCAATCGTTCAAAATGGGAACGACCGAAGATTTCAGCAATTTTATCAATGCTGTGATTGATGAAAAATCATTCGACAGCATTGCGAAATATATTGATGCAGCAAAAAAATCAGACAAAGCAAAAATAATTGTGGGTGGCAATTACGATAAATCGAAAGGTTATTTTATTGAACCAACAGTGATTCAAACTACTGATGCAGCCTACGTTTCGATGTGTGAAGAAATTTTCGGACCAGTATTAACAGTATATGTTTATCCCGAAAATGAATTTGAAAAAGCGATGCAAACTTTGGATAACACTTCGCCTTATGCTTTAACAGGTGCTATCATTGCACAAGATAGAAATGCCGTAGAACTGGCTCTGCGTAGGCTTCGCCACAGTGCTGGTAATTTTTACATCAACGATAAACCAACAGGCGCAGTGGTTGGGCAACAACCATTTGGCGGCGGCAGAAAATCTGGCACGAATGATAAAGCTGGTTCAATTTTAAATTTGTATCGTTGGGTGAGTGCAAGAACAATTAAAGAAACATTCGACCCACCAATGGATTACAAATATTCATTTTTGAGTGAAGCATAAATTTTTAATAAAAATAAAATAAATATATACAATGGAAGATTTAGTAAAACAAATTAGTGAGAAAGCAGGCATAAGCGAAGAGCAAGCAAAATTAGCATTAGAAGCTGTTGTGGCTTTTGCAAAAGAAAAAGTACCACCAGCATTTCAAGGCATGGTTGATGGCTTATTAAAAGGCGAAAAACCATCAGGTATGGGCGGAATGTTAGGCGGATTATTTGGAAAATAAATTTGTTCGATTGAAAAAAGCCGCTCTAAATATATTGGAGCGGCTTTTTTAGTTTTAATGAATAAAAAAAACAAATGGAGTTATAGGTGGTTAGGCTGTATTTGGTTAGGTTTGCCAAAAGCTAAATAGCATGAATCATCAGTTTTATATGCAACAATGCATTGATTTGGCATTAAAAGGTATTGGCAATGTAGCACCCAATCCTATGGTAGGTGCAGTGTTGGTGCATGATGATAAAATAATTGGCGAAGGATGGCACAGGCAATACGGCGAAGCTCATGCAGAAGTGAATTGCATTAATTCGGTTGCTGCCAACCATCAACATTTAATTGCCGAAAGCACCTTGTATGTAAACCTAGAACCGTGCAATCACACTGGCAAAACGCCACCATGTACAGATTTTATTCTTCAACATGGTATAAAAAAAATAGTAGTGGGTTGTGTAGATGCCAATCCATTGGTAGGTGGTAAGGGTATAGCTAAATTGAAAACTAATAATTGCCATGTAGTGTACCCAATTCTAGAAAAAGAAAACATTGAATTAAATAAGCGATTCTTTACTTTTCATCAAAAAAAACGACCTTATATATTTTTAAAATATGCTCAAACCAAAGATAGATTTATTGCCGCCGATAATTATAATGCAATAAAAATATCAAACAATTTGGTAGATGAAAAAATGCATGAAATGCGTAGCCACGAAGCTGCCATTATGGTGGGCTACAACACAGCTTGGCATGATAATCCAAGACTTACTGCTAGGCTTACTAACAGCACACATCAACCCTTACGAATTGTGATAGACAGGCAGAATAAACTACCTGTTTCGCATCATTTATTGAGTGATAAATTAGCTACTTTAATTTTAAATGAAGTGGTAAATAAGCATGAAAATAATAAGGAATATTTACGGTTAGATTTCAATTATTTGCTGCCCCATTTAATGAACGAACTTTATAAAAGAAATATCAATTCGATGATTGTTGAAGGTGGAGCTATTTTATTGCAGAATTTTATCAATGAAAATTTATGGGATGAAGCCATTGTGATTACTAATACAGAATTAAGCATTCATCATGGAATAGATGCTCCAATATTAATTGCAAAGCCAAACACTTCTATTACAGCTGAAAATAATTGCATTAATTATTTCAGAAATACAAACACCATTTAATGAATGAAAAAACTAAATTTATTTGATGCCACTTTAATTGTTGCTGGTAGTATGATTGGCAGCGGCATTTTTATTGTAAGTGCCGATATGGCTCGAACTGTTGGTGGCGCAGGTTGGATGCTAATGCTATGGGTGTTGGCAGGTGTGATGACATTACTTGCAGCCCTTAGCTATGGCGAATTAGCAGGCATGATGCCCAAAGCTGGCGGACAATATACTTACCTAAAAGAAGCCTATAATCCGTTTGTTGGATTTTTGTATGGTTGGACATTGTTTACCGTAATTCAATGCGGCACAATTGCAGCCGTTGCTGTAGGTTTTTCGAAATTTGTAGGTGTGTTTTTTCCATCGTTAAGCGAAAACAATGTGCTGTTCGATTTTTTATTTATAAAAATTACAGGTGCTCAACTATTGGGTATAGCTATGTTAGCGGTGCTTACTTATTTCAATTCAAAAGGCATACAGTATGGCAAAATAATTTTACGAATATTTACTTCGGCTAAACTAATTGCTTTGTTTGGGTTAGTAATTTTAGGCTTATTTGTATTTGCCGATAGCCAAATTTGGAACAAAAATCTTACTCACTTTTGGAATGCAGCCTCTTATACCGTTGATAAAAAAACAGGCTTAGAAAATTTCGAACCTTTATCGAATATTGGGTTATTAATGGCTATGGGTGTAGGTATGGTTGGCTCTTTATTTAGTAGCGATGCTTGGAACAACGTAACATTTATTGCTGGCGAAATTGAAAACCCAAAGAAAAACATTCCACGAAGCTTAATCATTGGGGTTTTGATGGTTACAATTATTTATATTTTGGCCAATATTGCTTATTTAAAATTGCTACCATTTTTAGGCACAATGGATACTTTATCGGTAAAAGAAATGGGAATTATGTTTGCGCCAAATGATAGAGTAGGGGTATCGGCAGCCACTATGATGTTTAACGATTGGGGCACTTCTATCATGGCGGTATTAATTATTATTTCAACATTTGCTTGCAATAATGGTTTGGTGATGGCAGGTGCTAGGGTGTATCAGCAAATGGCTTTAGATGGATTATTTTTTGATAAAATGAAAACCAATAATGCTAATAATGTGCCTTCGTTTGCTTTATGGATTCAGTTTGTATGGTGCAGTATCTTATGTTTAAGCGGTAAATACAACGACTTGCTAAACTATGTGATTTTTGCCGTTCTTATATTTTATATCTTAACAATTGTGGGTGTTTTTATTTTAAGAGTTAAACAACCTGATGCTCCCCGACCTTATAAAACATTGGGTTATCCTATATTGCCAGCCATTTATATTGCCATGGCGTTATTAATATGTATTGATTTATTAATCATGAAACCCAATTATTCTTATCCAGGTTTAGCCATTGTAGGCTTGGGCATTCCTGTTTACTACATTTGGCGGCGAAGTAAAAAATAAATTATTCTACTCATCTACTTTGTATCTTCGCCCATTATAAATATGAAACATTTAAAGCAGCTAAATACATATATCCGAAAGTATTATCATTATTCATTGCTCAATATTTTGTTCAATGTATTGTCGATAGTTTTTTCTGTATTTTCAATGTCTATGATTATTCCGTTTTTGAATATTCTATTTGGCATTACACAAAAGGTATTGGTAAAGCCCCAGCTTACAGTATCTGTAACTAGTTGGATAAATTCATTCAATTATTTTATGGGTAATTTAATTGATGTATATGGCTCATCTACGGCTTTATTGGCAGTATGCATTTGTGTAGTTATTGTTTTCTTTCTTAAAAATTTGTTTCGCTGGTTGGCTATTTATTTTTTGGCTCCTATTCGCAATGGAATTATATTAGAACTGCGCAACGATTTTTATAAAAAAATACTTCGGCTGCCATTATCGCATATCACTACCGAACGCAAGGGCGATTTATTATCACGGTTTTCGAATGATATAAATGAAATAGATAATAGCATTATTTGTATGCTAGAAAGTTTGGTGAAAGACCCTATTGAAGTAATTATTTATTTAGGCTGGATGATTTTTAATAGCCCATCGCTTACTGCTATTGCATTTGTTATCTTACCTATCAGCGGTTTAATTATTTCATTTGTAGCCAAGCCATTAAAAAAACAAGGCACCAAAGGTTTAGCACAAACAGGGTATTTGCTATCTATCATCGAAGAAACTATTTCGGGTATTAAAATTATTAAAGCATTTAATGGCGAAATATTTCAACGCTTGCGGTTTAGAAAAGAAACGCATCAAATGTTTTTAATCAATAATAAAATTATTCGCCTTCGTGATATGGCATCGCCGCTTAGCGAATTTTTGGGCATTACGGCTGTGGCTGTGGTATTATACTTGGGGGGCAAATTGGTGCTTAGCAATACTTCGCAATTAAGCCCATCGGGGTTTATTGCTTATATGCTTTTCTTTTCGCAATTGATTAATCCATTAAAATCAATATCTAATTCCTTCTTTAATCTTCAAAAAGGATTTGCTGCTGTGGATAGAATAAATGATGTATTATTTGCCGATGATAAAATTATCGACCCATTGCTGCCTAAAACATTGGATGATTTTACAGCCCAAATAGAATATAAAAATGTAAGCTTTGCTTATAAAGACGAATTGGTTTTGAAAAATATTAATGCCACTATTGGCAAAGGAAAACTGATAGCATTGGTAGGGCCAAGTGGTTCGGGCAAATCTACTTTTGTTGATTTATTGCCTCGGTTTTGGGAAGCTACATCGGGCGAAATACTTATTGATGGTATTAATATTAAAGATGTAAAACTATTTGATGTTAGAAAACACATGGGCATTGTATCGCAGGAAGCTATTTTATTTAATGATACTGTGTTTAATAATATTGCATTTGGTATTAATAATGCAAAATTAGAAGATGTGATTCAAGCCGCCAAAGTGGCTAATGCACACGAGTTTATTGAGCTATTGGAGAATAAATACGAAACTAATATTGGCGAACGGGGCAGCAAATTAAGCGGTGGGCAGCGCCAACGAATCACCATAGCCCGTGCTGTATTAAAAAATCCGCCTATTTTAATTTTAGATGAAGCCACATCGGCATTAGATACCGAAAGCGAAAAACTGGTGCAAGATGCTTTATATAAATTGATGCAAAATCGTACATCAATTGTAATTGCCCATAGGCTAAGCACTATACAGCATGCTGATGAAATATGGGTGATGAAGGATGGCGAAATAGTGGAACGGGGCAACCACGAAAAACTAATTGCCTTTGATGGATTGTATAAACGATTGGCACAAATGCAATCATTTTAAATAAAATATACACCTGCTCTTATTCTGTTAAGCTACAAATTGTTTGCTATGAATTGTTTGCAATATTCTTTGATTTGTTGTCTTACTTGTCGAAACTGCTGATTGATTTCTTGGGCTGTACCAGTTGCTTTTGCTGGGTCGGCAAAGTTTTGATGAAATTGCTTTGCCTTTGTTGGAAAGTAAGGGCAGCGTTCTTTAGCATTGTCGCAAACGGTAATCACAAAGTCAAAGTCTATATCGTGATACTCGTCAATGTTGTTGGAAGTGTGGTTTGAAATATCAATGCCATCTTCTTTCATTGTTTCAATCGCTTTTGGGTTTACGCCGTGTGTTTCAACACCTGCACTGTACACCAAAGTGTTGTTGTTTGCAAAATGTCGTAAATAGCCTTCGGCAATTTGGCTGCGGCAACTGTTGCCCGTACAAAGCACTAATACTTTTTTCATCTGTCTATTTTTACAACGCTAATGAGAATCCAAAGTAAGTTGATGATGGTAAACCTTGCATCAAAACCATAGTAAAAGTTGAGGCAAACAATGCCAGCAATGATAATCAAAAAGCGTTTATGTCTGCCGAGATAGTCTATGATTTGTTTCATGTTATCGTTTATTCGATTGTTAATGTTGTTGTGTTAAATTGCATAACGTTTCCGCCCTTTGTTGCATGGGTGGCTTGGTGCAACTGGGTTGCTTTTTTATACCACAAATCTAAAACTAAAATAGGGTTAATTCAAGTTTATTTTTTTATGCTAATACCCTCCTCTAAAACCCAAACCGAGCATTTTATAAACTAAAATGCTTTACATATAGCAATTTACTGCTATATCATTTCTAAAATGCTTCCCCGTTCCGACGGGAGAGCATTTTAAAATAAAAAACTGACAAACGTTCCAACGGGAGAGCATTCTAAAATAAAAAACTGACAAACGTTCCGACGGGAGAGCATTCTGAAAACTAAAACGCTTCCCCGTTCCGACGGGAGAGCATTTTAAAATAAAAAACTGACAAACGTTCCAACGGGAGAGCATTCTAAAATAAAAAACTGACAAATGTTCCGAAAGGAGAGCATTCTGAAAACTAAAATGCTTCCGTAATGTATTATGAGTGTGTTTTAGTTTTTAAAACGCTTCCGTAATGTATTATGAGAGTGTTTTAGTTTCTAAAATGCTTCCGTAATGTATTATGAGTGTATTTTAGTTTTTAAAATGCTTCCGTAATGTATTATGAGTGTGTTTTGGTTTCTAAAATGCTTCCGTAATGTATTATGAGAGTGTTTTTATTTCTAAAATGCTTCCGTAATGTATTATGAGAGTGTTTTAGTTTTTAAAATGCTCCCGTAATGTATTATGATGTAAATTGGTTTTTGGGCGTTGTGATTTTGAGACCGTTGAGACCGTTCACGGAACTGTGTCAAGTTAAAAAAACAATAACTTGGCAATTTGATAAAAAAGAAACAAAATTCTGAACGTTTGGAACAAGGCTGTATAAAAATTGGCTAATTTTTGAAAACTGTTGCGGCAAGCAAAAAACTTGTCAGCCGAAGTAGGTTTTGGCTTTGCATTACAGTTGTTGGTGGCTGATTAGAACATTTTACCACATAGGAACATAAGGGGCATAGAAAGGCAAAATACAAGATAGAGTAATAAGTTATTTTCGTTGGAAACGAAATACCTCTTTGATACTCGTTTCCTGCGCTTAAATGCCTTGCTACAAACGAGTACTAGCAGGAATATTTATAAAAAAAGCTCAACTAAATGAGTTGAGCTTTTTTCGATTTTATAATACTGGATTTCTGCCTATTGAGTGGTACACAAAGCCCAGTTCTTTCATTTGTTCGGGTGTAAATACATTTCTACCATCAAATACAATAGGTTGTTTTAGCATTGATTTTATAACATCAAAATCGGGCGTTCGGAATTCGTTCCATTCGGTTAATATGGCTAATGCCGAAGCATCTTTTAATGCATCATTAGGGTCGGCTACAAATTCTATTTTATTACCAAATATACTTTTCATGTGTTCGTTGGCAGCAGGGTCGTAAGCCTTAATTTTAGCACCAGCGGCTATTAAATTATCTACAATATATAATGATGGTGCTTCGCGAATATCGTCTGTATTGGGTTTGAATGCTAAACCCCATATAGCAATGGTATGTCCTGTTAAATCTTTAAAATGATTAATGATTTTGGTAGATAAAATGTGTTTTTGAATTTGATTTACATTCATCACACTGTCTAAAATTTTAAAATCGTAGTTATAATCTCGGGCTGTTTTGGCTAATGCTTGTACATCTTTAGGAAAACAACTGCCGCCATATCCAATACCCGAAAACAAGAATCTTTTACCAATACGATTATCGCTGCCCATACCTTTTCGAACCATATCTACATTGGCGCCTACCTTTTCGCAAAGGTTTGCCATTTCGTTCATAAATGAAATACGCATTGCCAAATAAGAATTGGCTGCATATTTGGTCATTTCGGCACTTTTTTCATCCATAAAATATATAGGATTGCCTTGGCGAACAAATGGTTCGTATAATTTTTCCATTAGTTCAATGGCTCTATCGCTTTGTGTGCCAATTACCACTCTGTCGGGTTTCATAAAATCTTCAACAGCTACACCTTCACGTAAAAATTCGGGATTACTTACTACATCAAAATCGCACTTAGCATTTAATGCCACCTTTGCCCTAACCATTTCGGCAGTACCCACTGGCACAGTGCTTTTATCAATAATTACTTTGTACGATGTGATTATTTTTCCCAATTCTTCGGCTACGCCAAGTATATAGCTTAAATCAGCCGAACCATCTTCGCCAGGGGGTGTAGGCAAAGCCAAGAAAATAATATCGCTTTTATCAATGGCTTCTTTTAAATTAAGTGTGAACTCGATACGATTGTGCTTGATATTTCTTTCTAATAATACATCTAAGCCTGGTTCATATATAGGCAATTCGCCTTTTAATAATTTGTCAATCTTTTCTTTATTTACATCTACACATATCACATGATTACCTGTTTCGGCAAAACATGTACCTGTAACCAAGCCTACATAGCCTGTTCCTACTACTGCTATTCTCATTTTTTATTTATTTTATTTATAAAATTCTAATACTTTTTCGATAATAAACTGTTGTTGTTCGGCTTCCATTTCGGTATGAATAGGTAATGATATTACTCTATCAGTAAGCCAATTGGTATTTTTTAAATCGCCTACCATTTTATATTTTCCTTCAAATGCTTTTTGTAGATGAGCAGGAATTGGATAATAAATCATGCTTGGAATTCCTTTCTCTTTTAAGTATGCTTGCAATTCATTTCTACGTTCGCTTACAATCATAGTATATTGATGGTATACATGATGACTATAAGCTGCACGGGCAGGTGCATTTATTATAGGATGATTAGCAAAAGCTGCATCATACTTATCAGCCACAATTCTACGGGCATTGCAATATTCATCTAAATGTTTCAATTTGGCATTTAATACTACGGCTTGAATAGTATCTAATCTTGAATTAACGCCAATAACATCATGCTTGTATTGAATGCTTTGTCCATGGTTGGCAACCATTTTTAATTGATTAGCCAATGCTTCATCATTGCAATACATAGCACCACCATCGCCATAACAACCTAAATTTTTAGAAGGAAAAAATGAGGTGCAACCAATTGTTCCCATCGTTCCGTTAGTTTTTTTTCTACCGTTGCTAAAAGTATAATGTCCGCCGATGGCTTGTGCATTATCTTCAATTACATATAAATTGTGTTGGGTAGCAATTGCCATTATTTCTTCCATTTGTGCGCTCTGACCGTAAAGATGAACAGGCACAATGGCTTTTGTTTTGGGTGTGATAGCCTTTTCAATTTCTTTTGGGTCGATGGTAAATGTATCGGCATGTACATCAACAAATACAGGCACTAAACCCAATAATGCTAATACTTCGCAAGTAGCAATATAAGTAAATGATGGAGTAATAACTTCATCGCCAGGTTGTAATCCTAAAGCCATCATGGCTATTTGCAAGGCATCAGTACCATTAGCACATGGTATTACATAAGGAGCATCTAAATATCTTGATAATCCGTCAGCAAAATCTTGCACTGCTTTGCCTTTAATAAAAGCTGCGTTGCTTAATACTTCTTGAATACCATTATCAACTTCAGTTTTTATTTTTTGATATTGAGTTTTTAAATCAACCATTTCTATTTGCTTCATATAAAATCTTTGTTTTATTTAAGAAACGCAAAAGTAAAATGAAAAGTGTAATGGAGGTAAATTTTATTGATTTATGTGGTAGGTTTTATTAATTAATTAATCCATTAGTTAATAACCCTTGTATTTTTTAAAGGTTGCCTTGCAAGCCACCAGTATGTATGGCTAATAAAGTTGATGGTTTGGCAAAATAATCTTGTTGTATATTTTGCCAAATGCCATACATCATTTTAGCTGTATATACCCTATCTAATGGTAATTGCAAAGTAGTATGGGCATATATCATAAACTCATTTAGCTTACTATTGGTTTTGCCAAAGCCCCCAAAATGATAATCGAGCCACCATTCAATGGTTTCTGCTTTTGTAAATAATTTTATTTCTTGGCTTAAATAGGCTGCATTTTTTAATGCTGGTACGGCAATTATTTTTTGATGCATTAATGCAGAATTGCTAATGCCAGCTAATGTGGTGGCATTGCCTACTGGCACAATGATATGCGATGTAAGAGGAAGTATATTTTCTACACATCTTAATTTCAAAATTTCTTCGCAACCTTTTACACCTAAGGCAGTATGCCCACCAGATGGAATCCAATACACATTTTTATCGGGTGTAAAATTTGTTTCTTTATTTTCAATATCATATTCATCGTTGGTTAAAAATGAAAGTTGCATTCCATTTTTTTTGGCATTTACTAAGGTAGGGTAATTGGTATAATTGCCAGTAAATCTTACTTTGCCAATGGTATTAAGTCCATTATGTTTTCCAAAAGCTGCCAAAGCTGCTAAATGATTAGACCATGGACCACCAAACGAACCGATTGTTGTATAGCCTTTTTTTATAGCATCATCAATATGATATTTTAGCTTGTACCATTTATTGCCGCCATATTCGGGATGGATTAAATCTAGCCTAAGTACAAATAATGTTATTTGTTTTTCATCTAATAAAGGATGAAAAATTGGTTGAATAAAGTTAAGTGATACATCGGGCAAATTCATTGTGCTAACTGCTTAATTGCATTTTTTGTTTGATGGTAGCTATTACAGTTTCTTCATTTTTTGAGGCATCAATTGTAAGGTTACAACTTTCATAAAAAGGTAATCGGCTATTAAAAAGGGTAAGCAAATCGGCTTTGAATGTTTGGTTGGGTAAGGCTTTAAGCAGTGGGCGCTTGTTAATGGCATCGGGTGTATTTAATCTATTATAAAGCGTTTCAAATTTATGTTGTAGATAAATAGTGGTTCCGTTTTGTTTCATAAAATGATACGATTCGGAATAAGTGATAGCACCGCCACCACAGGCAATTACAATGTTTTCGTAAATTAATAAATCTTGTAAATATTCAAGTTCTAAAGTTCTGAAATAAGCTTCGCCCCATTGATTAAATAGTAAAGGAATAGAAGTGAATGTTTTTTCTTCGATAAAATTATCTAAATCAACAAATAAATAGCCTAGGCTTTTTGCTAAAGCTTTACCTGTTTTGGTTTTGCCACAGCCCATAAATCCGTTAAGATAAATTCGCATAGATGTTTTAATAATTTATTACTACTGCAAAGAAACTATATTATGATGGTAATAATTTTGTAACTAATAATATTGAACCAACATTTTATTGCCGATTGTTTATTAAAATGAATGAATACAAATTCAATATAATTACTTTTGCTATCTAAATAAGTAATTATGAAAATTATACCAAGCGAAATAGCCACAGGCAAACTACATGCCTATATGCTAGGCGCTATAGCCCCCCGACCTATTGCTTTTGCCAGCACAATAGATAGCGATGGCAATAGCAATTTAGCACCCTATAGTTTTTTTAATGCCTTTGGTAGTAATCCTACCACATTAATATTTTCGCCTGCTCGAAGAGTTAGAAATAATACCATTAAGCATACTTTAGAAAATGTAATAACTAATAAAGAGGTGGTAATAAATGTAGTAAATTATAGCATGGTGCAACAAATGAGTTTAGCTAGTTGCGAATATCCAAAAGGGATAAGCGAATTTACCAAGGCAGGTTTTACACCTTTAGCATCGGAGGTGGTAAAACCATTTCGGGTTGCTGAATCGCCTGTTCAGTTTGAATGTAAGGTACGTGAAGTAATTGCTACAGGTACCGAAGGGGGCGCAGGCAATTTAATAGTTTGCGAAATTTTGGTGATGCATATTAATGATGATGTATTAGATGAATCGATGAGAATTGATGCTAATAAGATAGATTTGGTTGCTAGAATGGGTGGCGATTTATATTGCCGAGCAAGTGGCAAAGCATTATTTGAAGTAAGCAAACCTAATGAAAAACTAGGCATAGGCATAGATGGTTTGCCACTTGAAATACGCAATAGCAGCATACTTTCGGGCAATGATTTAGGCATGTTGGCAAATGTTGAACAAATACCAATGGTAGAAAAAACAAATACTTATGCTAATACATCGACAGAACAAAAACATACTTTAGCCAAACAATTTTTAGCTGAAAAAAACATAGCCGATGCTTGGCGTATCTTAATGAGTTAAGATATATTAAACTATCAACTATCGGTATAAAAAAAGCCGCTCCAAGTTTATCGGGGCGGCTTTTTTATACTCTAAATAGGTAGCTTATTTATTAATTATCCATTTAGTGGTAGCAGTACCTTTATCTGTATTTATAGTTACAAAATAAATAGTTGAGCTTAAGCCAGCCACAGGCAATTCAACAGTATATTGATTATGTAATGGCAAGCGATACATTTCGATACCCGAAATACTTGTTACACTTATATAGCCATTTACAGCTTGATTAAATTGCACCTTTGCATTTTCGTTGAAAGATGGATTAGGATAAATTTCGAATCCTGTATTATTGCTTAAAGTGGTATAGCCTATATTGTTGCTTGTGCAAGCTTTGTATGCTTTAGCTGTTAATGTATGCCCTGCATCGGTATATCGTTGCGAAAACTCTTGATAATATAAATTAGCAATAGTAGAATCATGAATGATAATAGTATTTTCATCATTAAATGATTCGGCATTATTACTAATAGCGCTTGAACCTGTTATTACCATTGGGTCGCTGCAAGCATCATTAGCATCAATAATAATATATTTATGATGAAATATGCCTGTATTGCCTGTAACGGCTACTGTATCAACCGAATTGTTTTTAAACGAATTTTGTACTGTGGCTGATGTGCCGCCTTTATCGCCTATGCCTGCAAAGTAAGCTCCGTTTTTATTTACAGCCGAATCTACAATGGTATAGGATACTTCGGTACGGGTAAATGAGCTCATGGCTACATATACTTCATAATTGGCTGTAGTAATATGTTTTTTTACTTGTGCAAGATAACCATCGGTTGGGCCAAAATATACTTCAACTCGTTTGCCTCCTATTTTAAATTCATGGGGCGAATAGGGTAAACCTATCGACTTTAAATTACTATATTTATGACCAATATAAAATTTTTCAAACTCTACTTGATAACCTTTGGCTAATGATTGGTCTTGAATGATTACCATATTGTTTTGATCGGTTAATAATTGTTGTTGCGTCCAATTGGTGCTACCTGTTAATACTGTAGCTAATGATGGGCTGGCTACATCTCTAATTATAAATTTATTATGCATGTAGGTTGGATGGGTAATAGGTGTTTGATAAATATAAGGGGTGGTAAATAAAGATGTATTTACAGTTATATTACATACCAATCTTACCTGTACGCCACGAGTAACGGCATTGTTGATGGCTGTAATAACGCCCAAATTATTATCTACATTATAAATACAAACATCTAATGTGCTTACTGCGGCATTAAAAAAGGCTATTAAAGTATCATCAAATGCATTGGGTAAATATTTTGCTAAATTGTTATACTGTGCTTTCGAATTATCAACTGGATTATTAAAATAAGCTATCATCTTTCCGCTTGAATTAGATTCGGTAACCATTGCTTGTACACCGCTTTTTGATGTATCATTGGTGGCGCTTACCGAAATGCCTTGTACATAATATACTGTGGCGGCTGTTAAACCTGTTAAGCTTACTGTATGATTGGTTACCATGCTAGCACTTTGTACTACACTGGTTAATGCAGTGGGCGATAATCCATATCTAACGATGGTAGTACCTTGGTTTTGAGTATTAAAGCTTACATCAAATGAAGTTTGAGTAATGTTTGATTGGATTAATGAAGTTAATAACACAGGCGGATTGCCAATATATTTAATATCGTTTATATCACGAAGAAGTAATTGATACGATGTGCCTGTATAAGTGCCTACATTATATTCGCTTAATATACCTACTACATCTACTGGTACATTGGGAATAAGCGTACCTACTAAATTGCTCGAACCATTTATTCGTATATCTTCTATATTATTAGTGCCTTGATTGATATCATAGTTTTTATTGCCACTAAAATTGCCCGTGTTATTAAATGTAACGCCATTTAATCTTACTAATACACCTTCGTTGGCTTCAATAAATGTAGCATTGGTAGTACCTATTATTGGATTAGGTAAGGTATGCCCTGTTGAGTTGTTGGCTACATTGGGTGTAGTTAATTCCATCAATCCATTGTATTGGGTTAATGTGCCACTTACTGTAATTGAATCGCCACGGTTGTAAGCTGCCATGCTTGTGCCATATACAGCTGCACCACCTGTGCCATCTTGTATGTATCGGATAGTACCACCCAATTCGGCTCCATTAGTTACAATACCTGTAATTGTGGCGGCGCCTGTACCTTGTGTACGAGCTGCTGCGCAGGTAATAGTTTGTGCTTTTGCTTGCATCATTGCTGCAATGGTAAAAGCAGTAAGTAAAATTTTCTTCATCTTTATTATTGTTGATTTTTGCGAAGCCAAAGCTAAAAGTTTTTTACCGTTAGTATATGATTAATTTGTTAATTTGTGAAGCTAAACAAAATGGAAATAATAGTAATTACACCAGCCAATACGATAACTGATGAAGTGTATATTATTCATCAGCTATTCATTAATGGATTAATGAAGCTGCATATTCGCAAACCCAATTATACAATGGATGAGGTAAAGCAATATTTACTTCAAATAGATGCTGCCCATCATCATAAAATAGTATTGCATCAATATCCAGAGTTGATGCTACAGTTTAACCTTGCTGGATTTCATATTACACAGCATTATATGCCTATGATTGATTCAATAAAAGAAATGATACTGCCGCATCAATCGCTATCTATCAGTTGCCATAGTTTTGATGAAATACAACAACTTAATGGTTTCGATTATTATTTTATTAGCCCCATTTTCGATAGCATTAGCAAAGCCAATTATAAAAGTGCCTTTAGTATTGATGAAATAAAAAACGCACTTGCTATTTGTAACAACAAAAAAATAATAGCCTTGGGTGGCATAAATGCCGATAACATGCAGTTAATAAAGCTAATGCAATTTAATGGTGTGGCTTTATTGGGCGGCTTATGGCAAGCCATTGATATAACTGCCGAATGGAAAAAGATTGCATTTGGCATAAAAGAAACCTAGAGACAATAGTTGGGTTGCGATATGGTAATGAACCTGCTATTGCAAGCTTTGCACTTTAAAAAATCACAATTGCCAATCAATTTTCAATTTGCCATTTTGCTCTAAATATTGGTTGGCAATAATAAAATGATTGCAGCCCAAAAAGCCTCGATGAGCTGATAGCGGCGATGGGTGAGGGGCTGTAAGAATAAGATGTTTCGAGGCATTGATTAAGGCTGCCTTTTGCTGTGCAAACGAACCCCAAAGTAAAAAAACTACGCCTTCGTTTTTATCAGCTATTAATTTAATTACAGCATCGGTAAATGTTTCCCATCCTATTTTGCTATGCGATAACGGCAAATTAGCCCTCACCGTTAAAAATGCATTTAATAAAAATACGCCCTGCTTAGCCCAATGTTCTAAATTGCCATGCTTAGGAATAACAAAATGGGGGTGGCTTAATCTTAATTCTTTAAAAATATTTAAAAGTGATGGCGGTGGCTTAATGCCCTGCTGTACCGAAAAACATAAACCATGTGCTTGGTTGATGCCATGATAAGGGTCTTGCCCTATAATTACAACTTTAATGTTGTTGAAAGCAGTGGTATTAAATGCGTTAAAAATATATTTACCATTGGGGTAAATAATATTGCCCTCTGCCTTTTCTTTTTTTAATTGATTTACAATAGATGCAAAATAAGGTTTATCAAATTCATCTTGCAGCAAGGCTTTCCACGATGTTTCAATATCTACATCCATGTTTGATTATCTCGGTATTTCAATTTCTTTAATAATATCTTCAATAATCTTTTTAGGTTCAAAGCCTTCCATTTCTTTTTCGGGTGTAAGAATAATGCGATGATTAAGTATTTCAAAAGTTACATCTCTAATATCATCAGGCGTTACAAACTCTCTGCCTTTGATAGCTGCCATTGCCTTACACGATTTTAAAATAGCCATTGATGCCCGTGGCGAAGCACCTAAAAAAAGGTAAGGATGGTTTCTTGTATTCACCACTATCTTAGCAATATAATCTACCAATTCATCTTTAATAAAAATGTTTTGAATAGTATCTTTCATCTTCTTTAAATCAACAGGTGTAATTACGGCTTCTACTTGCTCAACGTTGGCTTGATTAAAATCTTCTTTAAAGCGTTGTAGTATTAATTTTTCTTCGTTTAAGTTAGGGTAATCAACCATTATTCTAAACTGAAATCTATCTAATTGAGCTTCGGGCAATTTATAAGTTCCCTCTTGTTCAATAGGGTTTTGTGTAGCCAATACCATAAACGGAAAATCTAAAATATGCGTAGCGCCATCCACCGTTACTTGTTGTTCTTCCATCACCTCAAATAAAGCTGCTTGGGTTTTTGCAGGCGAACGATTAATTTCATCAATCAATACAATATTCGAAAATATAGGCCCACGACTGAAATAAAATTCAGATGTTTTCATGTTAAATACCGATGTGCCTACCACATCCGTAGGCATTAAATCGGGCGTAAATTGTATTCTATTAAAATTTACATGAATTGTTTTAGCTAATAATTTTGCCATTAATGTTTTGGCAATGCCAGGCATTCCTTCCATCAATACATGCCCACCTGTAAGCAAAGCAATAATCATTAAATCAATAGTTTTATCTTGCCCCACAATTACTTTTTGCATTTCTCTTTTAATTAAATAAACACTTTCGGTAAGTTTATTTAATTCAGTAGTGGATACTTTAAATGCAGATTGCATAGCTGCTTCAGCCACATTTTCTACAGTTGCATCGGGTGTTATTTCATTATTCAAATCCATTGTATAATTTGTTTTTTTTAATTAATTGTAAGGATAAAATGCATCCTTAATATGATATATTTCGGGTTCGGGTATTTTATTGGTAATAGAAATAATATCAAATCGTACATCCATATTCAATCTTGTTTTTTGAATATAGCCTTCGGCTAATCTTTGATATTGTCGTTGTTTTGCCTTGTTTACAGCCATTTCGGGTTCGCCATATCTATTGCTACTTCTGGTTTTTACTTCGGCAAAAACCAAATCAGTTTTATCTTTAGCAATAATATCAACTTCGGCTTGCCCATATCGCCAATTGGTTTCTAAAATAATATAGCCGTGAGATTCTAAAAATTTCACGGCTACATTTTCGCCAGCATCACCTATTTGTTTATTGCTTAAATTATTTTCCATTTAAAAAAGAAATGATGAATGTTACTTTATGGACTTATGCTATTTGTATTCCCTAATAACCATTAACCAACAACTAATAACTTTTAGCCTATCCATACAATTCATAATGCACCGATTCTTTACCATAGCCCATAGCAGCTAATCTATCTTTGGCTTCGTTAATCATCGCTGTCCAACCACACAACATAAATTTGCATGGGCGTTTATCAGCAAACATTTTTTCATAAACGGCATGTACATATCCTTTTTCACCTTTCCAATTTTCATCACCACGGCTTAATACAGGAATGAATTTAAAGTTGGGCATATCTTTTTCCAACTGTTCCATTTCGGCACGATATAAAATATCAGTTTCTACTCTGGTTCCAAAAATCATATAAATGTTTTTGTAAGGTTTGCCAGTACGATAAAAATCTTTAATCATACTACGAAAAGGGGCAATACCAGTGCCTGTGGCAATAAAACAAATATCCTGTTCAACAGGATGATGCATAGTAAATTTACCTAATGGTCCTCTCATCGGCACATCCATTCCTTCTTTAATATGGTCGAATAAATAGGTAGTGCCAGCACCATTTACAGCCAATACAATTACCAATTCAATTTTGTTAGTTCCATTTGGTTCAGATGCAATAGAATAACTTCTCCAACGCAAATTCTTTTTTTCATGAATTGGCAAATCCATAGTTACAAACTGACCAGGGGTAAAATCGAAATTTTCTACTTCAGGAAATTCGATAAAATACTTTCTTGTGTTATGTGTTTCTTGTTCAATTTTATAAAATACTCCTTTTTTCCAAGTTAAGTCGGCAGCCATTTGTGTAATATATTTTTTTAGTGATGATTAATTTTTTTTAAGCGCTCGAAAATAGGCAAATAAATTTTTTAAAAAAGATTTTTTTTATGAAGTTTCAAAAGTATTTTTAATCATTACAAAAACAGATAACATGAAACAGTTTTTAGTGCAGATTTATAAACGAAAATGGTTACTAGTATTGCTATTATTTATAAAAATAATGGTTGCTATTTATGTTTTTCGAGTTCCGTTGTTAAGATTAACAGGCAATATTTTAATTAAACAAGATGCATTAAAAACTTGCGATGCCATATTTGTATTAAGCGGCAACGCCACTGATAGAGCCCCCGAAGCAGCTTTATTATACAAACAAGGAATAGCAAAAAAAATAATTTGTACAGGTGGTAATCAAACTGGCGATTTTAAAATATTGGGCTTAAAAGAATTAGAATCGGATATGATTAGATTACGATTATTACAATTAAACATTCCCGATTCGGCAATCGTGGTTATTCATCAAGGTACTAGCACATTTGAAGAAAGCCAAGTGATAAAATTGTATTGCGAAAAAAATAAAATAAAATTAGCAACCATTGTTAGCAGTGCATTTCATACCCGACGAATTTATTCTGTATTCGGTAAAGCATTTTTAAATTCAGCAACTAAAATAATGGTTCATGCATCGCCTTCGCAAAGCTATAATATTGATGAATGGTGGAAAAATGAATATGGTTTGTTGGCAGTGTATGATGAATATATTAAGCTAGGTTATTATGCATTGAAACATTAAATTTCAAACAATACATATTTGTATTTCATACATTCATTTCTAACGCTATAAATAGTACATTTGTGGCTCAATTTTTTTCCAAAAATTTTATTTTATGATTAGTAATGAAATGATGCTACAAGCAGCATCTAAATTTGGCTTGCCGTTGTATCTATACGATACCGAAAAAATGCAAACACAATACAGTCACCTACAAACCGAATTAGGCAGCCATGTTAAATTCTTTTATGCTTGTAAGGCTTTATCTAATATAAATGTGTTAAAGCATTTTCAAAAGATGGGGTCGGGGCTAGATTGTGTAAGTATAAACGAAGTACAATTAGGCTTAAAGGCTGGTTTTGAAATTTCTAAAATAATATTTACACCTAATAGTGTAGCTTTTACTGAAATTGAAGAAGCTATTGCATTAGGTGTAAATGTGAATATAGATAGCATCACTATTTTAGAACAATTTGGAGCTAAATACCATGATACATATCCTGTATGTATTCGCTTCAATCCACATATAATGGCTGGTGGCAATTATAAAATATCTACAGGTCATGTAGATAGTAAGTTTGGTATATCAGTACATCAATTGCGCCATGTAGAGCGATT
Source organism: Bacteroidota bacterium (assembly GCA_046051225.1). Taxonomy (GTDB): domain Bacteria; phylum Bacteroidota; class Bacteroidia; order Chitinophagales; family CAIODY01; genus CAIODY01. The sequence continues at coordinate 144,323 of JBJOOR010000006.1, forward strand.
AGTAAAATCGATGAATATAAATGTGCAAGGCTTACACATGCACACAGGTAGCGAAATAAAAGATGTAAGTGTATTTAAAAGTGGGTTAGAAATAATGTTTGATTTAGCTTCTCATTTTCCTAATATTAAATTCGTTGATTTAGGCAGTGGCTTTAAAGTACCTTATAAAGCTGATGAAGAAGGCACTGATATTAAAGCATTGGGCATTATATTGCACGATGCAATGGCAGAATATAAAGCCGATACAGGAAAAGAAATTGAGATATGGTTTGAACCAGGCAAATATTTAGTAAGTGAATCAGGTTCGTTTTTAGTTAATACTAATATTATTAAACATACCACCGCTACAGTATTTGCAGGTATCAATAGTGGCTTCAATCATTTAATTCGACCTATGTTTTATGATGCTTATCATCATATCGAAAACATAAGCAATGTAGGCGGTGCTATGCGTATATACACTGTGGTAGGCAATATTTGCGAAACGGATACTTTTGCTTGGGATAGAAAAATTAGCGAAATACACGAAGGCGATATATTATGCTTTAAAAATGCTGGAGCTTATGGATTTGAAATGAGCAGCAACTTTAATAGCCGATTTAAGCCAGCCGAAGCATGGTTGCATAATGGTAAATTAGAATTGATAAGAGAACGAGATACTTTTGAAGATTTATTGCGTAAACAAGTAGAAGTAAATGTATAATTTTTTAAAAAAAATCAATAAAAAAGCCGCTTTGAATTAATCAAAGCGGCTTTTATTTTTTGAAACGATAAAATTATTTTCCTTCGTTTTTATCCATTGTTTCTTTCAATTTACTTAAAGCTTCAATATCTCCCATAGTTGATTTTTTAGCTTTTTCGTTTATTGTTTTTACTGAATCTTTGGTACGTTTTTCTTCTGCAACTTTTTCGCCTTCTTCTGCAACTCTAGTTGCATTTTTAGCATCAGTTACAATTTTAGAATGAGATAACAAGATACGTTTATCACTTTTTTCAAATTCTAAAATTTTAAAATCCATTGTTTCGTCTAATTCAGCATTCTTACCATTTTCTTTTTTCAAATGTTTTATTGGAGCATATCCTTCTAAACCATATTGTAATTGAATGGTAGCACCTTTATCGTCCTTACGAACAATAGTGCCTTGATGAATAGAACCAACAGGGAAGATAGATTCAAAAGTATCCCAAGGATCTTCTTCTAATTGTTTGTGTCCTAACGACATTTTACGATTTTCAATATCAAGATTTAAAACTATTACATCTATTTCGCTACCTACTTTTGCAAATTCATTTGCATGGTGATAACGTTTTGTCCAGCTTAAATCGCTAATATGAACCATACCACCTATACCAGCTTCAAATTCAACAAATATTCCGTAGTTAGTTACATTTTTAACTGTTCCTTTATGTTTGCTACCTACAGGGTATTTATCGGCAATGCTGCTCCAAGGATCGGTAGTCATTTGTTTAAAGCTCAACGACATTTTGCGTTGTTCTTTATCTAATGCTACAATCTTAGTTTCGTATTCATCGCCTAATTTAAAGAATTCTTTAGCATTAACAGGTTGGTTGCTCCATCCTAATTCAGATACATGCAACAATCCTTCAATACCTGGTTTAATTTCTAAAAATGCACCATATTCTTCAATGTTAACCACTTTACCTTTAATAGTACCACCTTCTACCATTTCGGCAGGTAATACTTCCCAAGGATGTGGGGTTAATTGTTTTAAACCTAAACTGATACGTTTTTTCTCATCAGTAAAGCCTAATACAACTACATTTAATTTTTGGTTCATTTGCAATATTTCATTTGGATGCGAAATACGACCCCATGAAATATCAGTAATGTATAATAAGCCATCAATACCACCTAAATCGATAAATGCACCAAAATCAGTAATGTTTTTAACTGTACCTTCTAACACCTGACCAACTTCCATTTGTCCGATGATTTCAGCACGTTGGCTTTCAATATCGCTTTCAATTAATGCTTTGTGCGATACTACTGCATTTTTAATTACTTCGTTAATCTTCACTACTTTAAATTCCATGTTTTTACCTACATAACCATCATAATCAGTTACTGGTTTAACATCAATTTGCGAACCTGGTAGGAAAGTTTCTAAACCGAAAATATCTACAATCAAACCACCCTTAGTTTTGCTGGTGATAAGACCTGTAACAATAATTCCAGTAGAATGAGCACTAACGATTTGCTCCCAAGCTTTAGCCAATTTAGCATTCTTACGAGAAAGAATTAATTGACCTAACTTGTCTTCTTTGCTTAAAACATACACTTCAATCTCGTCGCCGATTTTGATAGATGGCATGTCACGGAATTCGTTCAAAGGAACTAATCCGTCTGATTTAAAACCAATGTTTACTACAACATCAGTCTTTGAAATTCCAACGATTGTACCTGTTACAATTTCGTTGTTGTTTATAGCTTTAAATGTACCATCGTACATGTTTGCCATAGATTCTACTTCTTGAGTAGAATAAGTGTTTGCACTACGTTTGTCAACGTTCCAGTTGAAATCGTCGTGTGCGGTTTGGTTAATGTTTGTTGTTTCTGTCAAGTTTTGTTTCCTCCTTTTGTGAAAAAATATTTTGGACGGCGAAGATAGTGCTATTTTATTAAAATAAAAATTAATTTTTACGTCCCTTAACTTTATTTATTTTTTTATTGAAAATTAACTTCGGAATTCAATATTCTATGTTGAATTTACAGTTTATGTGCTGCTATTTTAATGTATTTAAAACCTGCATCAATTCTGCTTCGGTTTTGTATTTTACATCACGGGCTTTGCTGCCATTATTAGGGCCTACAATGCCAGCAGCTTCTAATTGGTCCATAATTCTACCAGCACGGTTATAACCTAATTTCATTCGGCGCTGTATCAATGATGTAGAGCCTTGCTGATGTTGCACAATTATTTTTGCAGCTTCTTCAAAAAATTCATCACGTTCGCCACCCAAATCAATATCGCCTTTGTTAGGGTCGTTAGGATCTTCGTATTCAGGTAAATAATGTGCTGTAGCATAACCTTGTTGGCGGCTAATATGCTCTGTAATTTTTTCAATTTCAGGAGTATCACAAAAAGCACATTGTACACGAATTAATTCGCCACCATTTGAAATCAACATATCACCTTTACCAATTAATTGCTCGGCTCCGCCAGTATCTAAAATAGTTCGGCTATCAATTTTAGATGAAACCTTAAAGGCAATACGGGCAGGGAAGTTGGCTTTAATCGTTCCTGTAATAATATTTACAGATGGACGTTGTGTTGCTAAAATTAAATGTATGCCCACTGCTCTTGCCAACTGTGCAATACGAGCTATTGGCATTTCTACTTCTTTTCCTGCTGTCATAATTAAATCAGCAAATTCATCAATTACAACCACAATAAAAGGTAAAAATTCATGTCCTTTATCAGGGTTCAATCGTCTATCTACAAACTTCTGATTATACTCTTTTAAATTACGACAAGTAGCTTCTTTTAGTAAATCATATCGTCTATCCATTTCGATACAAAGCGAATTTAAAGTAGCTACCACTTTTTTTGTATCTGTAATAATTGGGTCTTCTTCGTAAGGCATTTTTGCCAAGAAATGTTTTTCAATTATTTTATAAATACTCAACTCTACTTTCTTTGGATCAACCATTACAAATTTTAATTGCGATGGATGTTTTTTGTATAATAATGAAACCAAAATTGCATTCAGCCCTACTGACTTACCTTGCCCTGTAGCCCCTGCTACCAGCACATGTGGCATTTTTGCTAAATCAACAATAATATTTTCGTTAGCAATATTTTTACCTAATGCAATAGGCAAATCCATTTGTGCATTTTGAAATTTTTCGCTGCTTAACAAACTACGCATCGATACCAATTCTTTTTTAATATTGGGCACTTCAATACCAATTGTGCCTTTGCCTGGAATGGGCGCAATAATACGAATACCTAATGCACTAAGGCTTAATGCAATATCATCTTCTAAGTTTTTAATTTTAGAAATACGAACACCAGCTGCTGGTACAATTTCATACAAGGTTACGGTTGGTCCTATCGTTGCTTTTATTTTATCAATTTCAATTCCGTAATTGCGAAGCGTAGTTACAATCTGATTTTTATTTTGCTCTAATTCATCTTTTGTTACGCTTGTACTTTCCATTCCATAATCTTGCAATAAATCAAGCGTTGGAAATTTGTAATGCGATAAATCTAATGTTGGGTCGTATTTTTCAGTAATACCAATAGTGCTTCTTGTTTCGCCTTTAGGTTCATCAACTGGTGCTACAATATTTAATGCTACAGGTTCTTCGGCTGCTATTGGTTCTTCAATTTCTAATTCGGGAATAGCTGCTTCCGTTTTTTTTGCCACTTTTTCTTGTGGTTCAATTGTATTTAATTCAAATTCAACATCGCCCGAATTAGGCTTAAATAAAGGTTCTTGTGCTAATGATGGAATAATTTCGGGTTCAATAATTTCAATATTTTGTTGCGATGTTTTTACATCATCTAAAATTGCTTCTGCTTCATTTTTCAAGCTATTATCGAAAATAAAATTGCTCTGTGTTTCATCCAATTCATCTTTCTTTTTAAAAGAAAAAGAATTAACAGCAGGCATTTTTACATTAAAATTTAGATTATAAATTACTGTTAAAAATATGAATAGTGTGATAATTAAATTTAAGGCTGTACCCATTGTACCTACAAAGCCATTTGTCCAAAAGTTAATAGCATCGCCCATTGCACCGCCAAATGGAAATGGATTTTTTGCCAACACAAAACTTAATGCTGCTGCTATCCATACAATTCCGAATAGGCTAAATTGAAGAATTTTTACAACAGGAAAAACATTTTTTCGGGTTAATAAATTAAAACCCGAAGTAAAGAGAATAATAACAAAGGCAAACGATGCAATGCCAGGGCCATTGAAGAAAAATTGATGAGCAATAAATGCACCTAGCCTACCTAATTTATTTTGAACAATTACTTCTTTACCAGCAAAAAGTAAATGCCAATTAAATTGAAAAACATTAGATTGATCAGCCTTCCAAGTGGTTAAATACGAAGCAAATGCAATGCAAAGAAATGCACTGCTTAATATAAAAAACATTCCTAAAATTTTAGGAAACCTACCATCGGTAAAAAAATTACGAACAGGCATTTCGTCTTCCTGCTTAGTCTCGTTTAATTCAAAACCATCTTTTGGTTTAGGTGTTTTTTTTTCTTTCTCTTTTACTTCTTTTTTTGCCATCGAAACAAAATTAAAAATTACAGAGTGGCATTTACCATAATATAAATCGGTAGTTATAAACTAAAAGCAGTTAAGTGTATTATTTAGCGTAACAAATCGCCTTGTAAAGCATATTAAAATTAGCAACCTTTTTGTAGAAAAGTAAAAGGAATTTAAAAAGTATTAAAACTTTCAACCATTTTTGTATTCTTACAAAATAATTTAACAAATGAATAATAAGATAATGCTGCTTGGTAGTGGCGAATTAGGGAAGGAAGTAGTAATAGCTTTAAAACGATTAGGACAATATGTAATAGCTGTAGATAATTATGCAAATGCACCAGCCATGCAGGTGGCAGATGAATATGAAGTAATTGATATGCTGAATGCTGACGAATTGGATAAAATAGTTGCTAAGCATTTACCACATATTATTGTACCCGAAATAGAAGCTATTAGAACCGAAAGATTGTATGATTATGAAAAACAAAACATTCAGGTAGTGCCTAGTGCAAAAGCGGCAAATTATACCATGAATAGAAAATTAGTAAGAGATTTGGCGGCTAAAGAATTAGGATTAAGAACAGCTAAATATATATATGCTAATGATTTGCATAGCTTTGCAAATGCAGTGGCTACAATTGGTTTACCTTGTGTAGCAAAGCCTTTAATGTCGTCAAGTGGTAAGGGTCAATCTGTTGTAAGAACTATTCAAGATATTTATACAGCATGGAATTATGCATGCAGCGGTAGCCGAGGCGATTTGATGGAAGTAATAGTTGAAGAATTTATTCCATTTTTATCTGAAATTACTTTGCTTACTGTAACCCAACAAAATGGTGAAACATTATTTTGTGCCCCAATTGGGCATAGGCAAGAACGTGGCGATTATCAAGAAAGCTGGCAACCATGTGCTATTTCTGAAAATGATTTAGCCGAAGCTAAAAGTATGGCAGCTAAAGTAACAACAGCATTAAGCGGTGCTGGTATTTGGGGCGTTGAATTTTTTTTAACTGCAAATGGAGTTTACTTTAGCGAACTATCACCAAGACCGCATGATACAGGCATGGTTACATTAGCTGGTACACAAAATTTGAATCAATTTGAATTACATACCCGTGCTATTTTAGGCTTGCCAATTCCAAGTATCGAATTATTAAAATCGGGGTGTAGTGCTGTTGTTTTAGCCACAAATGATGAAGTATCAGTTCCAAAATATGTCGGTGTTGATGAAGCATTGGCCATTACTAAATCCGATGTTAAAATTTTTGGCAAACCTACCACTCGAAAATATAGAAGAATGGGGGTGGCATTAGCTTACGATGCAATTGATGCAGATATGAATGAATTGCGAAAGAAAGCAAAATCAATAGCAGATAAAATAGTGGTACAATAAAAAGTAATCTGAAATGAAATTAATAGAAATAAAAGATAAGCAAACGGCAAAAGAATTTATAGAATTTCCTGTATCATTATACAAAGGTGATGATGTGTATGTTCGCCCATGGAACCACGATGTGGAAGATATTTTTGATGAAAATAAAAACAAATTTTTTCGTCATGGCGAATGCACAAGATGGATTTTGAAAAACGATGAAAACATTACTATTGGCAGAATTGCGGCTTTTATTAACGAACGAACAGCCAAAGATTCTAAAACAGGCGGCGTAGGTTTTTTCGAATGTATTAATCATCAATTGGCAGCCAATACATTATTTGATACAGCAAAAAAATGGCTTCAAAATAAGGGTATGGAAGCTATGGAAGGCCCTATAAACTTTGGCGATAGAGATAAATGGTGGGGCTTATTAGTAGATGGATTTACACACCCTACTTATGGTATGAATTATAATCCTACTTATTATCCTGCCTTATTTACCAATTATGGATTTGGTACATACTACGAACAATATGTTTTTAGATACGATGTAGACCAACCTGTACCCGAAAAATTTGGCGAAAAAGCCGAACGTATTGGCAAAGAAAAAGCTTATCGATTTGAATATTTAAAAAAGACTGAAATAGATAAATATGCTACTTATTTTCATCAAATATATAATGCATCGTGGGGTGGGCATCATGGCTTTAAACCAATGGCTTTAGAATCGGCTAAGAAGATTTTAAAAACAATAAAACCTATTATGGATCCAAAGCTTATTTGGTTTGGATTTTATAACGAAACACCTATTTCATTTTTTATTATGCTGCCCGAAATAAACCAAGCAGTAAAAAAACTAAATGGCAAATTTGGTTGGTTCGAAAAATTGAAATTTATGTATTTATTAAAATTTTCTAATACCGTTTCAAAATGTTATGGCGTTGTATTTGGCGTTATTCCCGAGTTTCAGGCTAGGGGAGTAGAGGGCGCAATTATTAAAGCTGCCGAAGCGGTAATTCAAAAACAAAATAAATATACCGATATGGAGATGAATTGGATTGGTTCATTTAATCCTAAAATGATTGCTATTTGCGAAAGCTTAAATGCTAAAAAAATAAAAACTTTAATTACTTATAAAGTAATGTTTGATAAAAATGTTGACATGAAACCACACCCAATTATTAAATAATTATTTTGATGACACAGCCATTTTATAAACATGAATTATTTGCTAAAATAATTTTTATTGCAGCCGTTGTAAGCTGCGCCACACCTTGGGTTAATCCGCCATTGGCATTGTTGATTGGGTTTGCTATATCGCAATCTATTGGGCATCCGTTTCAAAAATATAATAGCAAAGCCACTAAATATTTGTTGCAAATATCTGTTGTAGGCTTGGGTTTTGGAATGAATATTTATGAAGCTGCCAAAGCTGGCAAACAAGGTTTTGTATTTACGGCTGCTTCTATTTCAATTACTATAATAGTAGGATTAATAGTTGGCAAAGTATTTAAGATGAATCAAAAAACTAGTTTATTAATTTCATCGGGTACTGCTATTTGTGGCGGCAGCGCTATTGCAGCCGTAGCACCCATTATCGAAGCTAAGGAAGATGAAATTAGTATTTCATTAGGCACTGTATTTATTTTAAATTCGTTGGCGCTTTTAATTTTTCCATTTGTAGGGCATTATTTCAATTTAAGTCAATCGCAATTTGGGCTATGGGTTGCCATTGCTATTCATGATACCAGCTCGGTAGTAGGCACAGCTTCGCAATATGGTGCCGAGGCATTAAAAATTGCTACTACTGTAAAACTTGAAAGAGCTTTATGGATTATTCCGTTATCAATTGTAGTGGCTTTTATTTATCGCCAACAAAAAAATAAAATTAAAATACCTTGGTTTATTTTATTGTTTGTAGCTGCTATGTTGGTGAATACATTTTTCCCTGTTTTGCATGCTGCAAATTCTATCATTGTATTAATTGCTAAAAAAGGATTAACTATTACACTGTTATTAATAGGTGCAGGCTTAAGCCGCACTGCTATTAAAAATGTAGGTGTAAAACCGTTAGTATTGGGTGTATTGCTTTGGATATTAATATCCGTAGGTTCAATTATTGTAATTATAAATATGTGATGAAATAAAAGCAGCGGTTGAAAGTTTGCAACTAGTTGCCTAGGCATTATGTCGGTATAATTTTTAAACTTAATTGTAAATTGATGCAGAGCCTAAAAACTACATTGTGTAGCAATAATGTAGCGCCAATCGTTATTTAATTGCCCCGTTTGGCATGATAGTTTTTTTCTTTTAATAGTGTACATACTTTATCTCTAAAATCGCCCTGTATAATTATTTCGCCATCTTTTACCGAGCCACCTGTGCCACACTTTGTTTTTAATAATTTGCCCAATTCGTTCATCTCATCATCAGTGCCTTTAAAGTTTAACACTACCGTTACAGCTTTGCCAGCCCTATGTTTGGTTTCTAATCGTACTATTAAATGTTGCTTAGTATCTTCGGCGCTTGTGGGCGAAGCCAAATGAGCCAACATTGCAAATTGCTCGTTCATAAATTCTTTATTGGTTGAATAAACCAATCCACCATCATTGTTTTTATTCTTTTTCATGCTTTACTATTTTGCCTTATAAACCCAAAAGTAAAACACAATTTATTGTATTAGCGATAAATGAATAAAATTATTTGAATCATAATAATCATTTTATATATGCGAAATTGCAAATCATAAATGAGTTTTAAACCAATATTTAAATAAGTTCGTTTAATTGCCTTCTTGCATCATTTATACCATTTTTAAAAAACATTTCATCATCTTGTATAAAACTTTTATATTTGAAAAACCTAAAACACCGATGATGAAAAAACTTCTACTTTGTTTATTGGCAATAATTATTGGAATATTTGTTTCAAGTAATGTATTGCAATCGCATTCATTAACACCACCAGCAGGGCAATCGTGTAATGCAAGTGGATGCCATAATGCAGGCGGAACAGGTATGGCATGCAATTATACTATTACTTGCAAAAGCAGTATATTAGGTACTCAATCTTTTAGCAATGTGCAATTCTTCGACCCCAATTATGCACTAGATACCTTAACATTTTATATTTCAGTTACTGGTGCTACAAGAGCAGGATTTCAAATGTATAGTAGCAGTGGTGGTAATTTTGTAATTGTAAACCCTTTAACTACAGCCATTACACAAAGTGGTGGCATAGAATATATTAGCCATTATAATTCAACTGCTGGCTCGAATAGTTGGGTGGTTAAATGGATTCCTTGTACTACTGTTGGAAATGGTAATTGTGTGTTAGGCACTACTTTTCATTATTCAATTGTTTGCGATACCACTACTATGCCAAGCGGTGGTGGGGGTGGCGGAAGTGGTAATTGCAATCCTGGTTGTTCAGGTTCGGCATCAGGAACTATTGGTACTTCTTCTGTTGATTGCGGTTGTGGTAGTTGTGTAGGAATGCCAACTGTTGCATCAGTATCATATTTAGGCTATAACAATACGGCTATTTGTATGGGGGATACTGTAGGTTTTAATTGGCAAGCAGCAAGTCCACCATATTTAGGTATAGGTGCAATGCAAGATTGGTGGGGAACAATTATTAATACTAGCGCTAATGGTTTTGGTATTGGTGTTAATGGTAATTATTCCAATACATATATTCTAATTGATACTAATTGGTTGAGTATTGATATTTCCTATACTACCAATTTTACATGTATGGGGCTTGGTCCTTTCTCGAACAATCAAACAAATTTTGCATCTTTCCCCATCAATAAAAAACCAAAAATCCCAGCGCTGCCTACCATAGCCGTATGCAATGGCAATGCAACCACTTTAGGTTCCAATCATGTAACTACTGCAAATCCACCTTTAACTTATTCGTGGTCGCCCGTTTCAAATATTAATTTACCACTTACAGCTATGCCTTTGGCTTCGCCTTCTGCAATTACTACTTATCAATTGCAAGTAAAAGATGGGGTAGGTTGTAGGGCAAATGCTTATCAGCAAGTTAATATTTCGATGCCTACTTATTCTAGTTTTAATCAAACCGTATGCAATAATCAGCTTTATTATTTTAATCATCATTATTTGAATAGCACTGGTACTTATTATGATACATTAATTAATCATTTAGGTTGCGATTCTATTATTACATTAAACTTAACAGTGTTGCCCATTTCTATTTCATCAAGCAATAGCAATCAATCTATTTGTGCTAATCAATATTATTTATTTAATAATCATCAGCTCAATCAAAGCGGCACTTACTTCGATACATTGATAAATGCAGCAGGTTGCGATTCGTTTATTACTTTAAATCTAGCTGTAAAACCAATTAGCAATTATTCGTTTACCCAAACCATTTGTAGCAATCAGTTTTATATTTTCAATAATCATCAGCTAAATCAAAGCGGTATATACTACGATACTTTGCAAAATTATTTGGGTTGCGATAGTTTTATAACGCTTCATTTAATAGTGTATTCAACTACTTTCAAAACAATTAATCAAACTATTTGTACTAATCAATTTTATACATTTAATAATCAATCGTTGCATCAAAATGGAACATACTATGATACCTTGTTAAATCATTTTGGTTGCGACTCATTTATAACATTGCATCTTTCCATACTGCCTGTAAGCTATGCTACAATTAATCAAAGCATATGCAACAATCAATCTTATAATTTGAATGGAACAATATTAAACCAAAGCGGCATTTTTTATGATACTATTCAAAACCATTTCGGTTGTGATAGTTTTATTACGCTTCATTTGAATGTAAAACCCATTAGTAATTATTCATTCAGTCAAACCATTTGTTCGAATCAGCCTTATTTATTCAACAATCATAATTTAAACCAAACAGGAACTTATTATGATACATTGCAAAATTATGTAGGTTGTGATAGTTTTATTACGCTTCATTTGAATGTAAAACCCATTAGTAATTATTCATTCACTCAAACCATTTGCAGCAATCAATATTATTCATTCAATAATCATCAATTAAATCAAACAGGAATTTATTATGATACCCTTCAGAACTATGTTGGCTGTGATAGTTTTATCACTTTACATTTAATTGTAAACCCAATTAGCAATCATTCATTCACACAAAATATTTGCAATGGTTCATCTTATAGCTTCAATGGGAATAATTTAACTACAGCAGGAATTTATTACGATACTTTACAAAACTATTTAGGCTGCGATAGCTTTATAACGCTGCATTTGAATGTAAATCAACCTTCATCAAATTACTTTACAAAAACCATCTGCAACAATAGTTTTTATAATTTGAATGGAACTATTTTAAATCAAAGCGGCATTTATTATGATACTATTCAAAATCATTCGGGTTGCGATAGTTTCATTACTTTACATTTAATCGTAAAATCAATTAGTAGTTATTCTTATAATCAAACTATTTGTAGTAATCAGCCTGTTTATATTCATAATAATTATGTAAATACATCGGGTATTTATCATGATACATTAATAAATTATATGGGTTGCGATTCGTTAATCACACTTCATTTAACGGTAAAACCTGCCACCAATTCATCATTTACAAAAACCATTTGTAGCAATAATCCATTTTTATTTAATGGTCATTTATTAAACACATCGGGCAATTATAAAGATACGCTAACAAATTATGTAGGCTGCGATTCAATTATCAATCTGCATTTAATATCGCATACTGCGTATCAGCAAAACACCACCACCATTGGCATGTGTAAGGGCGATAGATATTTTTATAATGGAAATGTGTACACCACATCAACTATTATTTACGATTCGATGCAAACCTATTTGGGCTGCGATTCTATTATTTCTATTACCTTAAATATGATTACAAATGCTGATACATCTGTAGTTCAAAGCGGTAATACATTAATAGCACAAGCCCAACACAGCGGTTTTCAATGGTATGATTGTACCGAACATCAACTCATTCAAAATGCAAATGATGATACATTTATGGTGCATCATTCGGGCAGTTATGCTGTAATTGTAAAAGATAGTTTAACCTATTGCAGCGATACATCAAATTGCAGAACTATTGTAGTTAGTGGCGTTGAAGACTTTGCGGCAAACAATAGTGGACTAATTATTTATCCAAACCCTACCAATGAATGGTTATCGATTAATGATAAATGGTTAGCAATAAATACAATTGAAATTACGGATGTGTTGGGTCGTGTTATGTAAGCTTGACGAACCACATCAATCAACAAATCAAAAACTCATCTACTCAACAACTTCAAATTGATGTGTCGGGTTTATCAAATGGCTTATATTTTATAAAAGCCACTGATACCAAAGGCAATACAATGAATGCAAAATTTGTAAAAGAATGACACAAGTAAACTATTTATTGCTCCAAAGCATCGGCAGCAACAAAAGGCAACTTAGCATTTACTGAAAACATACCAGTGTTTTTTAGTGTACAACAACATAAAAAAACACTAACTGCCTGAAAATGAACAATTTAGAAGCAAAATATGGTTGTATGGATAAAAAAAGCACGTGTATTTAGAATAAAAGCACGTGTATATTTTTTGGATGCACGTGTATAAGCAGCATTGTTAAGTAGCGCTATTATCTAATTTCTATAAATATTCTGAATATCGCTTTGCACTTTTACAAAATCTTCCATACGACCCACATCTGTCCAATAACCCAAAATAGGAAAAGTAGTAACAGCCAAATTTTTATCAATAGCCGTTTGAATTAAATCGGTAGCGTTATATGGTTTATTTTTAGGAATAAACTGAAGCATAGATTGATGAATTAAATAAATACCAGCATTGGCTTCGTAGGTATATCGTGGTTTTTCGTGCAATGCTTTCACTCTATTTTTTTTATCTAAATTTAAAATAGCAAAAGGCACATCAATACTATAAGGCACAGTGGCAACAGATATAGCCGCTTTTGATTGTACAGCATTCAAATAAAAATTTTCGTAATCAATATTCGTAATCAAATCGCCGTTTTGAACCAACAAATATTCGGTACTTATTTTTTTTATCATCGCCACACTACCAATAGTACCCAAAGGATTTTTTTCTTGAATATATTTTATTTCAATTCCTTTATCATTGCCATCGCCAAAATGATGAATAATTTTTTCTTTTAAATAATTTACCGAAAAATGAAATTTTTGAATACCAAATTGCATCATTCTATCTACCGAATGTTCCATGATTGGCTTGCCTCCAACTTGCAACAATGGCTTTGGGGTATCGCTAGTTAATGGTCGTAATCGTTCGCCCTTGCCGCCACACATAATCACGGCTTCAATAGGCAAAATGGTTTTTATTGTATCTAAATCATAAATTTTTATAATCGATTTATGTTTATCTAAAAACGGAATAAATCGTATTTTTTTTTCTTTAAAAGTATTAATAGCCAATGCCGAAAATGTTTCATCATTTAAGAATTTAAAATTCTTATTCATGCATTTTTCAATACTTTCGCTTAATGCTGTGCCTTTTAATAACGACCTACGAACATCGCCTTCGGTAAGCGTTCCAATCAATTGCTTTTTTAAGTTTACAACAAATAATGTGGTTTGTTGAAACGATTCGGGTGCTAATTCATTAAACCTATTTAGGGCTTCTTTTACCGTAGTTTTATCTGTAATAATATGGTGTTGCATAGTTGTCATGTTTTCGAAAAAAAATTATTTTGCAAAATTCTTGTTTGTAGTAATGCTATTATCGGTTAATGTTTTTAAAAATGCTACCACATCTGCCACTTCTTGCACAGTCATTCGTCCTTTTATTTTATTAGCAATATTAATATCTAAATTGGGCGAATTTTTAAAACCTGTGTTATAATGTTCAACACATTCGGTTAAAGTTTTAAATCTGCCATCGTGCATATAGGGGGCTGTTAGCTCAATATTTCTTAACGAAGGAGTTTTAAATTTACCAATATTCGAAATTAAATAAGGCGGAATTCTATACCGCCCCGAATCTTTTGGAATAGAATCTAAACCATTATCTTTAAAAGCAAAATCGGTAAATGTGCTACCTAATACATGGCAATGTGTACAATCGCCTTTATTAGCATCAATAAAAACATTTAATCCATTGGCTTCGTGGCTGGTTAATGTTGCTTTGCCTACTTTAAACAAATCGTATTTCGAATTGCCCGAAAGTATTGTTTTTTCAAATTGTGCAATGGCTTTCATCAACAAAGCAGTTGTAATAATTGATTTACCAAAAACTAATTTGAATTTGGTTTTATAAACTGCATTGTTGTTTAATTTTTCAATTACATCTTTTAATGTTGAATGCATTTCAACAGGATTTTGAATAGGCCCAATCACTTGGTTTTCGATGCTAGTAGCACCACCATCCCAAAAGAAATTAGTAGCATAAGCCAAATTGAATAATGGCATGGCATTTCTTGTTCCAGCTATGCCATCAATACCAATACTTAATTTTCCTGTATCCACAAATGCGTTTAATTGATGATGACATGAACCACAAGACATTTGCCCATTGGCAGAAAGTATAGGGTCGTAAAATAATTGCTTACCTAATGCCACACCTTCTTCGGTTAGCTTTAAACTATCGGGTATATAAATAGGTGGCAGCCCCAGCGGAATGGATAATTGATAAGGCGTTAAGCCAGTATTTGGTGTAGATGGAATGGATAATTCGCCATCTTTTTTACACGAATAGATAATTGAAATAAAAACAAAAAGCCAGAATAGTTTTTGCATACAATTACTCGGCATGGTTAAACGAAAATGTATGAGTTAAGTTTTGGGTAAATTGAACAATCCATAAAGAATCGGTTGTACCCGATTGATGATTGCTACCAAAATCAAAATTCAATTTATTGGGCGAAGCATACAATTTATTTACATCAAAATTTAAAAACACATTTTTTGTAATACCATCTACCGAAAAATTAGTAGGAATAGATATAGTGGTATAAGCCGCATCGGTACCTAAATGAAATGATAATCCTTTTGTAGCACCCAACGAATCAATAAACTGACCATCATGTTTAAAAAATATATAGCCTGTATTCCATGTCCAAAACATACCATAAATAGGGTCTAAATCGCCCTCTTGCAAGCCAGTATGATTCTTTACATTATTTACACCTATATGAAATTTAATATTGGTATAAGTTCCATTGGGTATATTGCTTAAAGTAATATTTTGCTTTGCAGCATCAGCTGCATCAATTAATGTAGAAGTGTTGATGCTTATTGTTGATGCATCATTTTTGGTTAACACAATATCTGATACATAATATTTTAATGTAGCAACAGAATATTGATTGCCTGCTAAATTGGTGTATTTTATAATTCCAAAATCAATAGCATTGTTGCTAATTATATTGCTCATCTTTAAAACCACATTGGCTGATGTGGCTACTGTTGAAGTATTACTTACTGTATAAGTTTTTTTCTTTTTACAAGAAATGACCGATAGCATAAATAAGCAAACCAATATCAAGAGGAACGAATTTCGCATTTTAAGATAGTAGTTAAATTAGATTTCAAAAATACATATATTTTGTTTCTATTTTCTTGTGGTATGTTTTGTTCAACTTATTATATTAAATCCAGGTCCATAAAGATTTTGGATTTATTTTAACGCTCACTTCGTTTTTATAATGCATCGGTTCACCATCTTTTTGCCAATGTACATGGTTGTTAAACTGAATAGTTGCTTCTTTACAATCAATCAATTCATAATAATTATTGGTTTTTAATTTACCCGAAAAGCCATTAAACAAAAGTTGTATTCCTGCTAATAATCCAAATGGTTTAAGAATACAGCAATGCATTAAGCCATCCGTTAAATCGGCTGTAGGAGCTATTTTTAAGCCACTGCCAAATTGCTGCGAATTAGCAAATGCAACCATAAAAGCTTCAGTTTCTATTTTTTTGCCATCTACATAAATAGTATAATGATGTGGTTTATAACCGAAAAATTTTTGTGATGAAATGATAACGTATTTTGCAATTCCACGTTTTTTTACTTTACTAAATTCATGTGCTACCAATCCATCAAACCCCACACCCGATGCACTTACAAATATTTCATCGTTGATTAAACAAGTATCAATCAATACACGTTTGCCTATATTTATTTTTTTTATTGCACCTTCAATTTTTAATGGTAAACCTAAATGACGAGATAAACCATTGCCCGACCCTAATGGAATTATTCCTAAAGCAGTTTCTGTGTGTACTAATGCCGATGATACTTCATTGATTGAGCCATCACCACCAGCTATTACTACAATAGCTACATTATTTTCTGCTGCATTTTTAGCTATTTCAATAGCATGACCAGCATATTCGGTAAATTTTATTTCGTATTCAAATAGGTTGCTATCAATATTTGTTTTGATTAAATCGGGCAATACAATTTTATTTTTTGTACCCGATTTTGGATTGATAATAAATACAATTTTTTTCTTCTGCACAGCTCTTATTTATTTTTTAATGAATTCAATATTTCAACTACTTTATTAAATTGCTGTATGGTTAGTGTATTTCGTTGCAATCTCTTACCCTTTACTTCCTGTAATTTTAAAATACTTTTATCTTTATCAACTTGTTTCATATGATGATTAAGATGTATTTCTCTTACTGCATTTTCATAATCAGATTGTATTGCCAAAAAACTATCTATTTGAGCAGGATGTACTTTCATTTCAGTTTCCAGCTTTTTTCTTAACACTTTTGCATGCATATTTTGAGCAAAATTTGTTTGCATAATGCTGCCTAATAAAATAACAGATAGAATTATTTTTTTAATCATAACTTAAAGATATTGCAAAGTTATTACAAACTAAAAATAAGCTCTATTTTTCACACATGAAAATAATTGGAATTATTCCTTCAAGATTTGGAAGCACTCGTTTTCCTGGCAAGCCATTGGTTGATATCAATGGTAAAACGATGATTCAACGGGTGTATGAACAAGCCTGCAAAGCAAATTTGCTTTCGGATGTAATTGTAGCAACGGATGATGAACGCATCTACAAACATATAGAATCAATTGGTGGTAAAGTGATGTACACCGCAACTCATCATCAATCGGGTACAGATAGATGCAATGAAATTGCGCAGCAAATAAATGCTGATGCATATATTAATATTCAGGGCGATGAACCATTTATACAGCCCGAACAAATTAACCAATTAGCAAAAAAATTATTTGATGTACCAAAAGAAACTGGCATTGCCACATTGATTAAGCCTATAAAAAAAGAAGATGAATTGGAATTAATAAACAATCCTAATATTATCAAAGTGGTTGTTAATCATCAATCAAGAGCTATGTATTTTTCGAGAAATGGAATACCATTTATTCGGAATAAAACAGCCAATGTTCAATTTTATAAACACATAGGAATGTATGGATATACTCAACGTGCTTTAGCCTCAATTGCAGCATTGAAGCCCTCTATGTTGGAAAATGCAGAACAATTAGAGCAATTAAGATGGTTGGAAAATGGATTTGATATTTATTGTTCACATACATATCTAGAAACAATATCAATTGATGTAGTTGAAGATTTAAAAAAAATTTAATATCATTGCAGCGCTTAAAAGGCATTCCTATTATTATAATAGGAGCAATATTATTAAACCACTAATAGCCTTTTGGGCAAAGGGCAGTCAGCAATGACTGCCTTTTTCTTTATCTCTAAAAAGTGTACTTATTTTTTATCCTTGGCGCCAAATACCGAGAAGTGAACGTATCGCTTAGGATTTGCTTTTAAATCAATCATTAATTTATCTAAATTTTCGGATGATGATTTTAAATTCAAATACAATTTATCATCGTTAACTAACATACCTAATGAACCATTACCCGATTTTATTTTGTTCAAAACTGTTGATAAATCAGCTATTGTAGCATTTGTGTTTTCAATGGTTTGTTTCAAATTGCTTTTTGCCACATCATCCGTTATTTTATCAATGTTGGCTAAAGCATGTGTTATAGATGTATTGTTGTTTTTTAAATTTGTAGTAATAGCATCTACATTTTTTAAAATATTATCTAATCTTTCCGATTCGGAAGTCATTAAACCATTTACTTTTTCAGTAGTTTGACGCAGGTTATGAATCATCGTTTGTATATCGGCTAACGAATTTTGTAAACCTGTTTTGCCGCCATTATCCAACATACTTCTTAATTGTGTAAGAATAGAATCAATAGTACCAGCCACAGCCACAGCTTTTTGTTTTATGGGTTCCATCTGCTCGGTAAATTGATTCAAAATAGATGAATTGCTTTCGCCCATTAATGTATCGCCATCAATTGCTAATGTGCTGCCATTAATAGTTTCTAATTTAATTACAGTAGTGCTTAATGGCACACTGTTAATTTTAAAAACACTGTTTTTGAATACTTGAATATTTTTATCAATATCCACCACAGCCATAATCTGATTGTTGCGTTGTGGTAAAATTTTTAACGACACCACTTTGCCAACTTTAAATCCATTCAGTTGTACTTCGTTTGCAACGCCCAATCCATCTACATTTTTATAAAAAATATAAAATCGCTGACTGCTCGAAAACAAATCGCTGCTCTTTAAAAAATTATAACCAAAAAAAAGAATTACAAGCGTAGCCACTCCAAAAATTCCGATTTTTATTTCGTTTGATATTTTCACTTTGTAAAAAATTATTGAGGGTGTAAAGTTATTTAAACAATCCTTTCAAAGCATCTTTAGCTTTGTTTTTTGCATCCTGTTTTGCTTTATCAGCAGCAGCTTTGGCTTGTGCTTCCACATCTGCTTTCGCTTTGTTGGCTGCATTCAAAGCATCTTGCTTGGCTTTGTTAGCGGCATCTAATCCTTGTTGTTTTATTTTATCGGCTTCGGCTTTTGCCTTGGCTTCCGCATCAGCTTTCGCTTTTGCAATTTCTTCTTTTGCTTTTGCTTCGGCTTCATTTTTCAAATCGCTGGCTTTGCTTTTCAACGCATCTTTCAATCCAGTTTTTACAATCGGATTTTTATTTGTGCCTCCAATCATCACGTCAAATTTTATTTTGTCGCTCGAAGAAAGATTTGCGCCTTTGCTATTTGCCAATCCAATTACTTGGTCGATAGCCGCACCAGCAGCAGCTCCCAGCATTTTACGCGGCATATCCATTTTTACCAAGAAATCAATTTTTGAATCTAATGATTGAGTTCCCGAAATATTCATCACCAAATCATTGCTCTTAATATCGAATGGTTTGATTTCAATTTTTCCGTTGTGAATTTCAAACCAAGTTTTCAAATCTTTAATCGGCAATTCGCTTGCACCTTTCATTTGCAAAGCTTCCATGATTTTTGCAATCGGCGGATAATTGCTGATGCTTCCGCTGAAAATAGAGAAATATCCATTCCCATTTATCGTTGCTAAATCAGGCGACATATCAGCTAACATTTTTCCTGTCATCGATAAATTTGTAGTGAATTTTCCTTTTGTAAATTCCGCAAATGGCGCAATTTTTTTCACCGTGTTAAATGTTTTAAACGATTGCTGAATATCAAAATCTTTGATGTCATAAGTCAAATCAATATCGGGCAATGTTGTATTTTTTGTTGAATAGCCACCACTCACAACCATGCTTCCACCAAGCATTTCAGCCTTTAGATTTTGCAATTGCATCTTTTCATCTTTAACAACAATTCCGCCATTTACATTTTGCAAATCCATATTGGTGTAATGAATTTTATTCACTGCTGATGTCATTACAAAATCAATATTATTAGGCACTTTGAAAATTGAAGTTGGCGTTGGTTGCGTTTTATTATCTGTTGTTGGAGTGGCTTGCGAAGTTGGTGTCATCCATTCATCCACATTTAAATAATCCATTTTTAAATTCAAATTTCCGCCCAATGTTTGATTCGTTAAAGCATAACCAATAACATTTTCCAAACTTCCAGTTGCTGAAATATTGCTTTCGCTCAATTTACAATCGAAGCTTTTTAAATCAACATTTTTCGGATTGAAGTGCATATTCATATCACGTAACAAAACACCTTTTGTAAAATCTTTTGAAGCATATTCAACATTTTTTAACAACAAATTTCCATCAGCAAAAAAGTTTTCGTAGTGTTTTTCTTGCACTGCTTTCAAACTTCCTTTCGCCGCCAAATCCATATCCATCAAGCCACTCAACTTTGTTACACCTTCCATTGGCATCATTTTATTCATTTCACCCAAATCTAATTTTCCTTTTGCTTTCATATCCAAATTCATCGCCGTAGTTGGTTGTGTGAGCAACAAACTCAAATCAAAAGGCGCAGTTCCCATTTCAAAATGACATGTAGGAATTTTGATGATAGCATTCGCAACATTGCCATCAGGGCAGTTTACATTCAAATCTAAATTGATGTTGTTAATTGCTTTTGGCAACGATGGATATTGCACCATTCCATTTTTGCAAAGCAATGTTACATTATAAGCAGGCATCGCTTTATCATTATAAGTTCCTTTTACAAAACCATTGAAAGCCATGCTCCCTGCGGTTTTGATGTTGTTATAATCTTTTGTAAAAGCACCTGGCACTAAGGAAAAAATATTTTTAAAATCAGTTTGTTTACTGGCAAATTTGATGTCCATATCAATATCATTTTTTGGCATTGCCAACCAGCCTTCAAACGCTATTGTCAAAACGTTCAATGTAAGTTCGTTATCTTTAAATGTGTACTTGCTGTTTTTGTTATCAATCTCAAAAGTAGCTTTGTAGCTGGTTTTGGTGTTATTTAAATAATTTATGCCACCAAAATTATAAGTCAGTTGTTCGATGTCAGTTTGTGTAACCAATGTAAATAAATCGCTTGTAAAATCGCCGCTGCCTTCATGATTTAAGCCAACAATTTTTGCAGATTGTTTCAATGTTTTATCATCCCAAATAATGTAACCATTTTCAATGGCATATTTTTTCAAAGAAAAATGAAATGGTTTTGATTCGCTTGCAGAGCCATTTTCAGGGGTTTTGCTCGGCTTAGTAATATTGTAATTTGCTTTTCCATTCGCTAAAACTTTTGCAAAAATTCTTGGACTGCGTAAATAAATTGCATTTACAGAATAGTTACTTCCTTTCACCACATCAAATAAATTAATCGCTGTTTCAAATTGCTTGATGCTGCATAAAGTATCACCTTTGAAATCATCGACACCCACTACGCTCAAGTCATTCAAGGTGAAAGTTAAGTTCGGGAAATGTTTCCAAACACTCAAATCAAAATCGCCGAAATCAACTTTTGCATTTACATTTTCGTTGATAGCCGTTTTTACTTTCGTAACAATTTTATCTTTAAATAAAAATGGAACAACCGAAATTGCTGCTATTAAAACTACTACTATAATACCCGAAATGATGAAGAATTTTTTCATGTACAAATATAAAAATGTGATTTGAGGTGCAAAAGTAACAAATCAAAACGTAAACAATTTGTAAAGATAAAGAGATTAGATACTATTAATTTTAAGATTGAACAATTGTAATTTATATTTTATTTATTTGTTACATTTATTGTATTGCTGTTAAAAAATACAACCCAATGTTTAATAAAAAGATTTTTATTTATGAAATTGTAGCAACAATTTCATCTTTTGTTTTTCGTTATCTATTAAATTAATTTTATTGTTTTGAAAAAAATAATCCTATTCGTAATTGCTATTAGTTTTTTTTCTGTTTCGAATGCACAGCGAACATCGTATTTACAATTAAATACAATTGAGTTATTTAAACGCATTGAAGCCGAACCTTTAACCACTAAATATGGCGGCGTAACGGCTGTAAAAGTGGTGTATTGTATCAATACAAAAGATGTATATTTTTTAGATTCAAAACTTTATCGATTTCATTACGATTTTTGTTTTAAAGAATTAGGCGAATCGGGCAGTTTATACGATTTTAATAAAGCCAATTATTCGCCAGGCAGAAACAGGGAATATGTATTTGCTACCGTTAATCGTTATCCATCTCAAAATTTTTATACCTTAGAATTTGCTTGTACCGAGGCCATTTGCAGCGATGATATTGCTTGTTATAATGCTGTTGTAAAAAATAGTTTTTGTAAAAATCTTAAATTTTTTGTTGCTACGGATAAGCAATTAGCAGCATTTCAAAGTTTACATACCACTACGCCTTATGCCTTGCCTGATGAGGTTTACAAAGGATTAATCTATCAACCTATAATAGAAAAAGAATGTTTTGGATATTTAAAAAAAGTAGATGTGCAGCAAATTGATAAAACAGTTATTAAAGCCGAAGATATTTTATTAACCAACGGAACGCCTTTTCAAGTGCCTGTGGTTGCAGGTATTATGACTACCTCTTTTCAAGCACCATTAAGCCATGTTTGTATTTTAGCGCAAAATAGAAAAACACCATTAATGGCTTGCAAAACCTTATGGAATAATGCTTACATCAATTCATTAGTGGGCAAACCTGTTTATTTAGTTATCAGGCAAGATTCATTTTCTATTTCTTTAACAACAGATGAAAGAGTTAAAAAATATTTTGCTCAACAAAAAAAGAAATCGTTAAAACCGATTGAGTTAAAAAGAAATTTAACGGTTGACAGTATGGTAGATGCTCGAAAACTAAGCTACGCCAGTGTTAATTTTGCAGGTGGCAAAGCTAGTAATATGGGCGAATTATTTAAAACTACTTCAATTGGTGTGATTGATAAAATCAATTTGCCCGAAAAACCATTTGTAATTCCTTTGTATTTTTATGTACAGCATTTATCAAAAAATAAAATTGATATGATGGTTAATGAATTGTTGCAAGATTCGGTTACACTTGCCAACGATTCAATATTGCGATTGCAATTAAAAAAAATTAGAAAAGCCATTACCAAAGCCAAGCTGGATAGCAGTTTTTTAACCAAACTTACTTTACGATTGCAAAAAAATTATACTACTAAAAATTTTCGTTTTCGTTCGTCAACCAATGCCGAAGATATTGATGGATTTAATGGCGCAGGATTATATGATTCGAAAACAGGAATTGTGGGCGATAGCAACAAATCTATTGAGCATGCTATTAAAGCTGTATGGGCAAGCACTTTTAGCGAAAGAGCATTTAAAGAACGTCGCTATTTTAACATGAATCAAAAAAATGTGGCCATGGCTTTATTGGTTCATCCTGCATTTGGCACCGAAAATATAAATGCTGTGGCCATTACAAAAAATTTATACCGAAGCGATTATCCTGCTTATGTAGTTAATCTGCAAAAAGGCGAAACACCTGTGGTTGGCTCACCTGATAGTGTAACCTACGAACAAATAATTTTGTATGATAAATCGAATGATGAATTAAACAATAATATTGTGATAGAATATTTATCGTATAGCAGCTTAAATAATAATAAACCATTATTGAACAATAAGCAATATGAAGAATTATACAATACACTTCATGCTATCAAAAAATATTATTTCTATAAAATACCGCAAATAAAAACAGGCGATTATTATGATTTTGCAATGGATGTAGAGCTAAAATGGATAGGTGCTAACAACAAATTAATTGTAAAACAAGCTAGGGTATATAATCATTAATTAATTTTTGAAGCTTAGCATGGCTATACTTTTGACTTGATGAATTGTTTATTTTATAGGTATGTTGATATTAGTGGTTTCATCACACTCGGTCATTTGATATTTTATTACACGATATTCATTGTATCTGCCCAATGAATTAATACTATGATAAAAATCTTTTCTATTTACCCCCCAACAAAATGTATATACTTTTTTCTCCCATCCATAAAAGTTTACATCTTGGTTTTCAACTATAGGCCCTATTACTTGCCCATTATGAAATGTGCCACTAAACTGATGTGCGCCTGCAAACAAAGTATCTTTTTTGGTGTATAATGTATCACCATGTGGAATGGGCAGTGTATCAAAGTTTAGGGTAAATGTAAAATTAACTTTCTTTTCCCGATATATATCTACTATTTCATCGCTATTAGCTGGTATGCCGCTCATTAATAAATTAGCATCGGCGGCTGTGCCATCAAATATTGCTAATGGTGTGGTAGCATTATCTAATGTTTTATAGGTATATTCAAATGTACCATCCGAGTTGGTTTTAAAAGATTTTAACGAACCACCCGAATAATCTACAAATGCTGTGCTGCGTTGCCTAATATCTATCATTATTTTGCCTGCTGGTTCGCCACACGAATTATAAATAACACCACTTAATTTGTATTTCTTTTTTTTGCTACAGCCCACCACCAATATGGTTAGAGGCATTAACAAAAGCATTAAATAGATAAAATATTTACTCTTATTCATGATTATTATTAATTATTAATGATACAAAAATAAAAATTGTTTGTTAGCAAACCGAATAATTAGCGATTATCCTATTATTCTTTTATAAATTTTACATACAATAGATTGTATTTGCGTTTCCGTTCCGAACGTTTGAGAAGTGTCTACTTGCATAGCTAAACGAACGGTTTGGTTATTCCAAAAATAGATGTTGCAAAATTGTGCTAACAAAATTGAAGGGAGTTATTTCCAAATTAAGATTATCATTCCTATCAAAATAAATAAAGCACCAGTAATTAGTTTTGCTGTAATTGGTTCTTTAAGAATAATGAAAGAAAGCAATAGTGTAACTACTATGCTTGCCTTATCGATAGATGCTACATAAGATACTTGCCCTTCTTTCATTGCCCTGTAATAAAAAATCCAAGATAGCGAAGTGGTAATGCCCGAAATAATAAGAAAAATTAAATTGCTTTTGGGTGCTTGTTTTAGTTGTTGAAAAGCATTTGTAAACAAAAAAGCATTGGCTGTGATGATGCTAAAAACCACAATCGTTCGAATGCTTAAAGCCACATCGCTACTTAAATTTTTCATGCCAAATTTAGCAATAACCGAGGTTAGCCCTGCAAACAGCATTGATATGATAGCGTAAATTTTCCATTTTTCCATTCGGCAAAGTTATAATTTTACTCGTAAAGATAAGTTAGCAATAATACCATTAAGTGGTGCATAGATAGGCTTAAAAGTGGGGTTGGTATAGGGTGGCAACACTACTTGCTCCCAACGGGTTTGGCGTTGGTCGGCAAAATTTTCGATGTTTAATAATAAAGTAGCGCTCTTAAATTTATAAGCTATCATACATGCAAAATGCCAATAGCCCCTGCCATATTGATTGTTGCCAATATATTGCTTGCCCGTATGAAAAGCCTCTAATCCCACATTCCATTTCTCTAATTCATAAAAAGCATCCATAATTACTTTGTGCTTGGCAACAAATAAAGCTTGCTGATTGCCCATGGCATAAGTTTTAATAGCATCGGTATAGGTATAGCCTGTGTGCAATGTTAAACCTTTATATACGATTCGGATATTAGTTTCAGTGCCCTGTGTTTGCAATGGCTTGGTAGCATTTATAAAATAATAAACGCCTTGTAGCAGGCTATCATTTTGCGGAATGAGTGATGAATTAATTTGAGTAAAAAAGAAAGCTTGATTAAAATTGATTGAACCTTGCTTAAAGTACCGTTTGTAATTCACATCGCCATTAATGCCAATCGAATTTTCGGCAATAGTAGTAGCTGAAAGTGGGCGAACATTGTGCAATGCATTTTCTTCATATCCTGTTGAAAAAATGGTAGGTGCTTTATAGCCAAAGCCAGTGCCCAATCGGGCTGTAAGATTGGGTTTAAATTTGTACATAAAAGATGCTCGAGGAAGAAAAAACAATTTATACTTATTCTGATAATCGGTTCGAGTGCCCAATTGCAAAATAGCTTTGGGGGTAATGCTCCAATCATCTTGCGCAAAAAAACCAATGGTATAATAATTATAGTTTCGGGCAATGGTGCTTGTATTTAGTTTTTGATTTTCGGCAAATTGGTCGGTAATACAATTGCTTCCAAAAACAATTTTATTTTTTTGAAGATTGATAAAATAAGAAAGCTCGGTGTAAGAATAAGTTTGAATGCCGCCAAAGCCAAATTTACCTGTATTAGTAGTGCGGTTAAAATAACTTAATCCGTTTTTAACCGTAAATTGATTATGATTATTAAATGTTTTTTCAAATTTAAATTGCGAATAAAATCGTTGACTTGTGTTTTTGTCGAAATAGCTGTGTAGGCTGTCGTGGATGGATTTAATGGCAATAATATCGCCTCCAATTCGATTATCGAAAGTGGCATTGAGCAATAAACTTGCTGTTGTTTTTTTAGAAGGATAAAAAAATAATTTGGGCGAAATAGTGGTGGTGTTTGTTTTAGGAATATCAGTAAAATTATCACCATTCACATCAATAGGTTGCTGAAAATTTTGAGTAGCTAAAAATGCGATACCAAATTTTTTATTCCGCTTCGAATAATAAGCATCAATATCAGTTCCCAATTTTTGAGTTTGATTGAGGATAACAGAAAAATCTTTTTTAAAAGTGGTCGATTTCGAAACCAAATTCATTACACCTGCAATGGCATCGCCACCATATAAAGCAGATGCAGCGCCTTTAATAATTTCTATTTGTTTTAAATCGAGCGGCGCAATTTGCATAATGTTGAAGCCCGATGAATAGCCGCTGAACATAGGGAAACCATCTTTTACAATTTGTGTATATTGCCCATCAAGCCCATAAATACGTGCATTTACATTGCCCGAAGTGGCTGATGTAATTTGCTGTTGAACGCCCGATGCTTCGGTAAGCAACATAGATACATTGGTAGGATTGATGCCCGTCATTTCCTCAATTTCATCCAATGCAATTACTTCCATTTTAACAGGTACATTTTCGATTCTACTATTGGTTCGGGTAGATGCAATAACAATGGTTTCTATTTCCGTATTTTCTTTTTTTAAATAGATTTCAATAATTTGATGATTATAATTAGATGCCGAAATAGCCAAAGTTGTTTTTTCATATCCAATAAATGAACATTCAATTTTAAATGTGTCGGTTGGTACATTAGTAATAATAACTATGCCGCTTGTATCCGTTACAGCACCTTGCTTGGTGCTTTGTATATAGGCAGTAGCCCCCATTAATGGCTGGTTGGTTTCAGCATCTTTAATGATAGCCTTAAAAGTGTTTTGCGAAAAGGTATTGATGGAAATGAATATTGCCACAACCGACAAAAATAATTTTTGCATAATAATGTTGTTAATCGTTAAAAGTTTCCCGATAGCTTTCTCGGGGATGTTAATTGTAAAAAAAAGCAGCAGTTATCAGTAAAACACTTGTTGCATTTACTCATAGCTAATTACCAATAACTAACAATTTATTTTTGGCGGTTGCCAAATAGTAGTGATGAAATCTTTACAGAAAAATGATGTAAATACAGCAGCAACTTTCTCGAAGTTACAATAAAATGTGTTGCTAAATGCAAATGGTAACGAGATAATAAAGCCTACACAACTACAACAACTACAACTGCAAAATGGCGAACAGGGTTGCTCTTCGTGCTGTTGTGAACTACTTTGTGAAGCGTTTGTAATGAATGAATCATTGCTGCAATCATCCGTATCGTTGCAAGGCATTATTGCCATAGCAAAAACATACAGCGATAAAAAGATGCACCAAAATTTCATAGTGTAAATGTACTTTGTAAATTAGAATTATTTTATTTTTTCTAATTCCATTCCACACTTGGGGCATTCGCCTGCGGTGGTGTAGGAGGTATCGTGTTGGTCTTTCATGGGGCATTGATATTGGATGGAGTTGTTGCTAGTTGCCACTTTTAAATTTTTATTTTCTTCGGTGTTGTTGCAAGCCATCAAGCTAATAGCTGCCATTGCCAAAATGATAATTGTTTTTGTCATTGTTTGATGAATTTGGTTGTTGTGATGTAACCTTTATTGTCGGTGGCTTTGATGAAGTAGATGCCGCTTGATAGATTTGATGAGTTAATTATTTGTTGATTGGTTGATTTGTCAATTTGTTGCTCAATTATTTTTCTACCAAAAATATCGAAGATTTGAAGTGTTGCATTTGCTGATAACTGATTACTACATACCGATAACTGTTTTGTGCAAGGATTTGGGAAAATATTGATTGCTTGATTGATTTGTAAATTATTGATGCCGTTGTTAGTGGTGTCAAGTACCAAAAATTGTCCCATCATGCCATCATCTTCGTGATGCAACAAATGGCAGTGATACATGTAAGGCATGGTATTATCAGCAAAGTCGAGCCATTGTGTTACAAATTTTACACTGTCATTTGGCATTACTAATACCACATCTTTTAAGCCCCGTTCGGTTGGTGGTGTGGGCAAGCCGCTTTTTTCGAGTACATTAAAATACATGCCATGAATATGAAAAGGATGGGCAACTAATGTTTTGTTGATGAGGGTGTAGGTTTCTACATCATTCAAATAAGTGATGAAATTGATGGTATCCATGTTGTATGTTTTTCGATTGATACCAAAACTTCCTTCGGCTCGGTTGGGTGGTATGGATGCTAAAATGGTGAGTGTATCAAAAATCATTTTGCGATTGCGAACTGCTAATGATGGATTGAAAGTTTGAAACGGCAAAAGCGTAGAAGGCATGCTGTGCAAAGCTCCCGTGGTAGCTGCCACCACATTTATTTTCATTAAATTGAAATCAACACCGTTTAAGAAATTGAAATTGTAGTAAGGAATAGTGTCGGGCGAAATGCCAACGGCGGCTGCGCCATAAATTCCATTTGGCAATTGTGAAGCGTAACTTTTTAGATAAATTGTTTGCCCAATCATGGAAGAAAAATCAACTAAAATTTCTGCTCTTTCGCCTGGGCTTAATCTTAATCGAGTTAAAGAAACTGTTGAATCTAACAAGCCACCATCTGTTGCAATTTGTTTGAAAATTTGATTATTGGAAAAGCCAAAATAAAAAGTTCGCATACTACTTCCATTCAACAAACGAAAACGCAAAACTTGTGCAGGGGCATTGTAATAAGGGTTTAGCGTACCATTGATAAAAATGGCAGTATCTGTAGTGGTTGAAAAAGTGAAGTGTTTTAGCACATCAATTTCTTTGGTTTGCACAATTAAAGGAATATCATCAGTGCCGTAAGTGTGTGGAATATTTAATGCTAATTCGGCTGCATCATGGACTATGAACATGCCTGCTAAACCCATCGAAACTTGAGGGTCAGTATGCCCTGCACCGTGTGGATGATACCAAAATGTGCCTGCATTATTTTTTATGGTAAATGATGGATTCCAATTTCCACCAGCTGCAATAACTTCGTGTGTGCCGCCATCCATCATGGCTGGTACATGCAAACCATGCCAATGCAAAGTGGTTGTTTCAGTTAATGCGTTGTGAATATTGAAAGAAAGATTATCGCCTTTGTTGACAATAATAGTTGGGGCTAAAAAATTTTGATTGATGCCATAAGTGATGGTAGAATAGCCACTGTAAAAGGTTTGAGTACCACTTTGAATGTTTAAATTAAACGTAGTGCCAGTGAGGCTTGGCGGAATTTGTAAAGCATTTTGAGCAATAGAAATTTTTGCTGCGAATACAAAAAATAAAATGATTGGAACTATTTTTTTCATGGCAAACTATTTCAATTAGTGGTTCGTTTGAAAGAGCAAAACAAGAAATTTTGTGCGGTATCAAATGGTGTAATATGGTCTTCGGTTACACACTTTATTTTTTCAAAACCATCTTGCAATTGCTGCTGCAATTCATCTTCGGTGTATTGATGCACATCCAGCATCGAACATTTTTTTGGTCCGCTATCGCTAAAAGTTCCAATTGCCATAAAACCTTTAATCGCTTTTTTTGCTATCGTAAGATAAGTTTCTATTTCTGTTGAAGTGGTTAAGAAATGAAAAGTCGCTCTGTCGTGCCAACAGTCGTAAGTGGCTGTGGGCTTAAATTCTGTAACATCGCTTACAATCCAATTTACTTTTTGTGCTTTGTTGCCTAACCTTTGTTTAGCTCTTTCGATGGCATGGGCTGAAATATCCAGAACTGAAATATTTTCAAAACCTTCTTCTAAAAGGTAATCCACCAATTTGCTATCACCGCCGCCAATGTCAATGATTGCGGCAGTTTTTGGCAAATTAAAACTGTGTACAAAATTTAATGAAGTTGTTGGAATTTCTTGAGTCCAACTTACTTCGTTGGGTTGTTTAGTAGCGTAAACTTTTTCCCAATGTTCTTTTTTAGAATTCATGGATTTACAATTATTTTTTTAGTAAATGAATTTTGTTTGGTGTTGAATTGAACAAAATAAATATGTGAAGAAGATGATGGAATTTGAATTTCCATGGCTGATTTTATTTTTTCAGTTTGATAAATTTCTTTTCCACTTTCATCAAATATATGAATGTTAGAAATTGCTTCATCTACATTTCGCAACATTACTTTTTGTGGAGCAGTAGTAATGATAAGGCTTTGAGCTACTGTGTTAATAATGCCTGTGGTAGTGCAATTAAAAATCCAAGTGAGTGTATCAATAATAAGTGGTGAATTTTTTTCGTAAAAAGTGTAGCGAATAATTGCTGTGCCTGTGTTGATATATGGTGTGCAATGTACTGCCATTACGCAATCATCGGAGGGGATTACTTTGTCGGTAATGCCGCTATCACGAAGGGTTGTGTAGCAATGTTGGTAATCGCAAATACCAGCATCCCAATTGGTAGGCATGGTAACAGATAGTTTCTTCCAATGAAAAACAAGCGTATCGTTTTGTGTATGTTTAAGATTAAAGTTTCGGGTAACGGTGCTTGTAAGCACTGTGTTGCCTATAGCGGCGGTGTCATTGGGATAAATGCTATAGTGCTGTGCAAATAAAGTGTTGTTAGTCGCAAAGAAAATTACGACTAACAACAACAAATATTTTTTAGTGAATAGCATTGTATTAATGTGCAACGGTTAATTTTTGTTCGGAAATAATTCCATTAGCATTTACTTTTAGTAAATAAATACCGTTGGGCAAATTGGCTGTGCTAAAGGTTTTAGAGATATTGCCTGTTGCATTTTTTTCGTCTAAAACGGTGGCAACCTGTTTGCCAGCTACATCAAATAAATTAGCAGCAACAAAAGAAGTTGTAGTTAAATTGATGCTGATAGTTGTACTGCTGTTTGATGGATTTGGATACACATTGAATTTTGAAATAGGATTAACTACATCTGCAAAACCAGTAGTGCCGCCTAATCTATTCAAAATAGAATCACGAATAATTGTAGTATCGCTTGTTGAAAATGCAGCAGAGTTGTACATAATGCGATGGTCTTTGCCAGCTAATACAATAACCTTTGGCATACCTGTACCATAATATGCAGTGATTAAAGCACCGCTATCCATAGGTGCATACATCATCACATTGTTGCTCATTACCCACGTTTGAGAACCTGAACATGACAATAAATCATCTGTTGGATAAGCATACGCTTTAATACTATGAGGATGATTTGCTAAAATGTGGTTTGCCATTGCTTGCATAGTTTGTGCAGGTGGTGGACACATGCTGCAACTGTGGTGCAAATGAAGAATAACTATTTTGCCCGAATCTAAATCGGCAAAGCAGTTACGCATAGTGCCGTTGCAATCCATTTTGTGAAAATTAAAAGTGGTAGGCTGCCCTACCATTTGTGCCATTATTTTGTTTGAGAAAATTGTAATTGCTGCGAAAGCAAAAAGTAAAAATGTCTTTTTCATTTTGAAAATTGTTTTTGTTTTTTGAAATAAAATTAATTGTAGTGTTTTTGTACTGAACACAAAACAGCAAAAGCCATTGCATGAAATGCAATAGCGGAATTAGCAAAAAGTAAATTCTAAATTAAAAACGACCTGTGCAGGATGTAGATGGGTGGCGAATGCCCGTGTGGCGATTCGGAAACAAAAGTTGGAAGCGGAAAATTATTTGTGGTAAATGCTGTTGCAATTTGGTAAGGTAAAAATGCAACAAGTTTATTGGAATGGAATTTTAATGTGAATGATTTGTTGGTGTTTTTGTCATTCTTATTAGTTTTTAAAATAACCAACTTATCATGGCAACATTTGGTAGAATGATTTTCTTTTTCGTGGTCGCATTTGCAATGTTTATTGATATTTAACCCAAAAAGTTGAAAAGAATTTTTGCCACCGCAATGATGCACTGTAAGACTGAAACCTACTGTTGTAGATAGGTACAGGAACAAAGTGAGTAAGAGTGTAATTTTTTTCATGGCAATGATGATTGCAATAATACGCAATATTTTTGATTAGCAAACAATTTGCAACAAAGCAAAAAAATGTGGCAAATCATTAGAAGGTTAGAGCTTGTTGATTTTCTATTTCGAAACTTTAGAACGTAACAACTAATACTCCTGCAAGCAATTTTGCAGCTTGTCTTTTGTGGGTTACAAACTTGTGCTTGTTAAGGGAGCAAACTTTCAAATTGCCCATTAAGCCGCTGTGATAGTAGCTTTTATTTATTGGTTATAAACTAAAATGCTTCGCCACAGTTTAGCATACTATTTAAAATTATTAATTACTCAAGCTGAATGCAATACAAACACCTTAAAGATGAAATATTTATTTAAGAATAAACATCTTCGGCTACTCTGTACCTAGGCACTTTTAGCTTACATCAATGAATATAACTAACTAGCAACTTGTGTTATTTGTAATAGGCTAATTAAAACAAAAAGAAAAAATATTTTTAGATACTTGCTAAAAAATAAAAAAAGTTTTTACTTTTGCAGCCGCAATAAAATGCTGTCCGATGGTGTAACTGGCAACACGTCTGATTTTGATTCAGAAGAGTCTAGGTTCGAGCCCTAGTCGGACAACAAAAAACAGCAGTAAAGCCTTTTAAAATTTATTTTGAAAGGCTTTTTTAATTAAACTTAAAAAAAAATATAATGAACGCTATCATCCACACAGCTAAAGGCAACATGAAAATTGAGTTTTTTGAAAAAGATGCACCCGGTACGGTTGCTAATTTTGTGAAACTAATTAAACAAGGTTTTTATGATGGCTTAACTTTTCATCGTGTAATTGAAGATTTTGTAATTCAAGGCGGATGCCCCGAAGGTAGGGGTAGTGGTGGTCCAGGTTATTCAATACCATGCGAATTAAAAGGTGCTAATCAATATCATGATACAGGGGTTTTAAGCATGGCTCATCGTGGTAAAGATACTGGTGGTTCACAATTTTTTATATGCCATAGTCGTAATAACACAGCCCATTTAGATAGAGTACATACTTGCTTTGGTAAAGTAATTGAAGGCGTAGAGGTAATTGAATTGATTACCCAAGGCGATAAAATGATAAAAGTAGAAATAGTTGATTAAACAACAACTTGCCTATTAATTTCCCTATGTATTTGCTTCATTAGTTGTAGCTTATTTCTTTCCTTATTCAACAAAAAATTATTGCCTTATGGCATTTAATGCATTCGTGTTTACTAAATTAAGTTGTTAGTAGATAAGATGCATCAATATTATTTTCAAACAACTATATTTGCGACTCAATTTAAAAAACATTTATTTATGAAACATATTTCAATTATTGAAAATGCAATAAAAGCTAATTTTGAAAGAACCTTTTATGCTCAATATCCCGAACATCCAAAAGCTTATGCTGAAGATGGCATGCAAAAGGGTGCAGATTTTTTTAAGAATAGTTTGAATAAAAATTACACAGAATTATTACAAACTAATGAATCAGCTTGGGGTGGCGAAGAATCATCGCCCTATACACAAGAAAATTTGGGCATTAAGTATCCATTATTTTCGGTAGATAGTTTGGTTGAAAATGCAACATCAGCACAAAAAAGTTGGATGAAAAAATCGGTTACCGAACGTGCTGATATTTTAATTGATGCATTAGAAAATATTAAAACCAGATTTTTTGATATTGCATTTGCTACCATGCATACCACTGGGCAATCATACATGATGTCGTTTCAAGCAAGTGGGCCACATGCCAATGATAGAGCTTTAGAATCTATTGCACAAGGCGTAAAATCAATAGCCGAATACCCAGCCAATGTGGTTTGGGAAAAGCCTATGGGTAAATTTAATATCACATTACAAAAAAGTTTTAAAGCCATTCCAAAAGGTGTAGGTTTGGTAATTGGCTGTTCTACATTTCCTGTTTGGAACACATTGCCAGGTTTATTTGCCGATTTAATTACTGGCAATTCGGTAATTGTAAAACCACATCCAAAAGCTGTATTGGCTATTGCTATTGCAGTGGCTGAAATACAGAAAGCATGTAAAGCGGCTGGTGTTGATGTAAACACAGTTCAGTTAGCTTGCGATGTATCAGAAAATTTAATTACCAAACAATTAGCCGAACATCCATCGGTTAATTTAATTGATTATACAGGCGGTTCGGCATTTGGCGATTATGTTGAATCTATCAAAAACAAAACAGTATTTACTGAAAAAGCAGGTGTAAATAGTGTAATTATTGATTCGGCTAAAAACATAGATGATGTATTTTCGAATTTAGCATTTTCGGTTTCCTTATATTCGGGGCAAATGTGTACAGCGCCACAAAACTTTTTTATTCCTGAAAAAATAAAAAATGGTGATGTTGAAATTACATTTGAAGAAGCCGTTGAAAAATTTAAAACTGCCTTACATGCTTTGGTTACCAACCCCAAAATGGGTGCTGGTACTTTAGGTGCTATACAAAATGAAGTTACGTTAAATCGTGTGTTGAATATTTCGAAAGTAGGTGGTAAAGTTGAAATGGCTTCGATAAGAGTAGCCAATGAAGAATTTACAAATGCTCGTACTTGTTCACCATCAATAATTGTATGTGATGCAGCTGATAAAAATGTGTACGAACAAGAATTATTTGGGCCAATAGTAATTTTTATTAAAACCAAATCAACCCAACAATCAGTTGAATTGGCTAAAGCCATGTGTAAAAATCATGGTGCAATTACTTGTGCGGCTTATACCACCGATAATGCAACGGCTCAATTAATAGAAGATGAAATGAATAGTGTATTTGCGCCTGTAAGCTTTAATTTAACAGGCTTTATTTGGGTAAACCAACATGCATCTTTTAGCGATTTTCATGTTACAGGTGGCAACCCTGCTGGTAATGCATCATTTACTAATGCCGATTTTATTAATCGCAGATTTGTTTGGGTAGGCAATAGAAGAATGATTTAAACTATAAAAAAAAGAGATAATAGATATCAAGATAATTGTAAAAACAAAAAAGCGAAACCGATTCATTCAGTTTCGCTTTTTTATAAAAAGTATTTTCAATAAACGATTATGGAAAAATACCTAATTGTAAATAGCTATCGCCAATTTTATTGATGGCATTTACAAATGCAGCAGTTCTTAAATCATCTATTTTTTTATTGGCTTTATATATTTCACGAATCTCGTGGTAAGAGCCAATCATAGTATCTTCTAAACCGCTATATACTAAATCAATTTCATCAGGACCATGTGCCAAAATACTTCTTTCAGATGAACTAACTTTTTTACCTGTTAATCCTTCAACAGCCGAAATCATATTCGCATTCGAATTTTCTTGAAAACGTTTTTCCATACGTCCATAACGAACGTGGCTTAAGTTTTTCAACCATTCAAAATAAGATACTGTAACACCACCTGCATTCAAATACATATCGGGCATTACAACTATTCCTTTTTTTATTAAGATAGCATCAGCATCAGGCGTTAATGGACCATTAGCCGCTTCGCCAACTATTTTAGCTTTTATTTTTGGAGCATTAGCAGCATCAATTACATTTTCTAAAGCAGCAGGTATTAAAATATCACAATCAGCTTCTAATACATCACTTGCTTTTTTAGAAGTTTTGCTAGCGCCTTTATAATTTAAAATAGAACCAGTTTCTTGTTTGCATTTAAATACTGCATCTACATCTAATCCTTTTGGATTGTAAACAGTTCCTTCCATTTCACTTAATGCAACGATAATAGCACCATGTTTTTGGAAGAAGTAAGCAGCATGATAACCTACATTTCCTAAACCTTGTACGGCTACACGTTTGCCTTCGACACCAACTGATAAGCCTAATTTCTTCATTTCATCGGCTTGGTTACACATTTCGCGAATGCCATAAAATACACCTAAACCTGTAGCTTCTTTTCTACCACGAACACCACCTTGTGCAATTGGTTTACCAGTAATACAACCAGCAGCATCAATTTCGCCTGGCTTCATAGATGTATAGGTATCTAATATCCAACCCATTTCACGTTCGCCACTGCCATAATCAGGTGCAGGTACATCAATGCCAGGTCCAATAAAATTTTTCTTAATTAATTCAGCCGCATAACGACGTGTAATACGTTCTAACTCATCAACGGTATAATCTTTTGGATTAATTTTAATACCACCCTTACCACCACCAAATGGCACATTTACAGTAGCGCATTTGTAAGTCATTAACGATGCTAAAGCCATTACTTCATCTTGGTTTACACCCATGCTATAACGGATGCCACCTTTACAAGGTAATTTGTGATGACTGTGTTGCACACGATAAGCTTCAATAACTTTTACTTCGCCTTTTATTTTTACAGGAAAGCGCATTTGGTAAACGCTATTACAAGCTTTGATTTGTTCTAACAAACCTGGTTCGTATGAAGTGAATTTTGCAGCTTTATCAAATGAACGTTCAACGCTTTGAAAAAAACTGTACTCGGCATGAGTATTTGATTGTTTCTTTGCCATGATTTAAAAATGGATTATTGTTTTTTTGATGAATCTAATGTTTTTTCTATTGATGTTATTTTTCTATCAATGGTAATTAAATAAATAATTAAACCTGTAAGGATAGTTAAAATTACCGCTACCACTACCCATATTTTCCCTTCGGAACGCATGGTATCAGCCATTTCAGTAGCCGATGCTGTGTTTGCCAAGGTTAGTAAACCTACTAAAAAGGCAATTGATTTTGTATAATTGGAAAGTTTCAAATTATGTTTTTGAAAATTGAGTGCGCAAACGTAACGTAAAAAGATTAATTCTGCAATATTGATTTTAAGATAAAGTTTCAACATTAATATGTGCAGTTATTTAATTAGTATAACATCGCCTTTTAAAAAAATAGTTCTGCCAAAATAATTTTCAACTTGAAGTGTCCATACATAAGTATCAATAAGCATCAGTTGATTATGAAAAGAACCGTTCCAACTTTTTGTTTTATCATTGGTACTAAACACGTTATTCCCCCATCTATCATATACATTAAATTGAATGGTTTTAATACAATCAATGTTTTCGTAAATAGGCATAAAAACATCATCAACGCCATCATCATTTGGCGAAAATGCATTGGGCAATTGTACACTGCCGCATTCATCAAACGTAGTAATGGTAACACATGCAGTATCTGTACATCTCCATTCATCTGTACCGATTACACAATATTTTTGAGTAAGTATTCCGTTCCAAATGGTTGAACTACAGCTATCGCAACTTAAATTGTTAGAGGGTTGCCAAGTATAATATTTTGTTCCCGATGCACTTAATTTTACAAGTTGCCCTGTGCCCACTAAAGTATCGTGGCTTACATAAATGGATGGGTTTATGGCATTAAGTTGCAAAGCAAAATTATGTTTACAATTTTTGCTATCAGATACTTGCAAATAATATAACCCTTTGGCTATGTTATACAGCGTTGGTAAAGTTTCACCATTGCTCCAAAGATAGTAGTAGGGCGCTGTGCCATATTTTGCATTTACATTTATGTTGCCATCTTTATTAAAACAATGGCTTGCTATAAAGTTAGTATCAATACCAATTGGTAATGGATTTTGAAGATGAATAGTATCTATACTGATGCAATTATTAGCATCTTTTGATGTGATGATATATGTGCCCGAACATAATTTTTTATTGATGCTATCAGGCTTATATCCATTTCCCCAATTATAATGATAAGGAATTTTACCTCCTAAAGGAGTAATGACTGCTATGCCATTGCACGAATCGTTGCAAAAAGGATTTGAAATTACTTGGGCTTGGGTAATAAAATTGGTTTGAATGGTAAATGAATCAACAAGTGTATCGTTTACACAAAATTTATTAGTAACCATAATGTTGTAATTACCACTGCAAATAGAATCTATATAATTTGTATTTATTCCATTGCTCCAAAGATAAGTGTATGGCTTCATACCGCCATTAACAGTAATTATAGCATTGCCACTACATGGCGTTTTGCAAAGCGAAGCTTGATAGTTTAATGTATAACTAAGGCTATCTACTTTTTTTGTTTGAACCAATATAGTATCTTTTATACCGCAGCCATCTGTAACAATGCAATAATTTGAGCCTACACATAAATTATTTATAGTAGCATTTAATTGCGCATTATTCCATAAAAACGAATATGGTTTTAATCCACCATTGGCATGCACAAATGCTTTGCCATTGCAAGTATTAATACATGAAATGGTTGAAGAATCTAAATAAAGCTGGGGCAATGAATAATTGGTAATGGCAGCAAATGCAGAATCTTTTTGAAGGCATACATCAGTAATATTGCAATAAATATTACCCGAACAAAGTGTGGTATTGTTATAGGTTGAAATACTATTATTCCAATTATATAAATATGGCAACCTGCCACCCTTGCATTTTACAATTGCTTTGCCTTTGCAACTATTACTACAAATAGGATTAGAAATGGAATCTAATAATGCCTTTAAAGTATCGGTTGCTGTAATGCTTACATAAAAAGTATCAGCTACATTGCAAGCATCTTTAATAATGCAATTGTAATTGCCAAGGCATACATTCATAATAGAATCTGTTAATCCACCATTACTCCATTTATAAGTATAGGGTGCTGTACCATTTGATACAAAAACGGTAGCGCCGCCATTGCAAATATTGTTACATGATTTTTGCATTATAAATGAATCAATGGTAAGTGGTGTAATTTTATTTACTTTTAAACTAAATGTATCCGAACCACAACCAATACTAGTGGCAATGCAATAATAATTTGAATCGGGGCAAAGATTAAAATGAGTTTGCGAAAACACAAAATCATTCCATCTAAAAAAATAGGGTGGTACACCACCTGTTAAATTTAAAGTAGCATAAGCATTGCATTGATTGCTACAATTATTGTTGGCAATAGTAAAATTGCCAGTTGCTTTGCCTACTAGTGGCACAAGTATCGAATCTGTAATGGATGAACCGCAAGCATCGGTAACGGTGCATTTATAATAAGTATTAGCACAGGCATTAAAATAAGTTTGTCCGCTTGTACCATCATTCCATGTAAAAGTAAAAGGTGGTATTCCACCACTTACATTTACATAAGCAGTACCAAAACATGCATCTAAGCAAGACCCCGAAGCACCTAACGATATACTTAAATTATTAGCAACTCCAATTGTGGTAGCAATGCCATTTATAGTTCCGCAAGCATCAGTAACAATACAAAAATAATTGTTTGCTGTGCAAAGCCCAGTGGCTATTGCAGTAGTTTGTCCATTATTCCATAAATATGTGTAAGGTGGTACACCGCCTTGTGGCGAAAGTGGCGAAGAGTTTTGTACTGTGGCTGTACCCAAACAAAAAGAATTGCAAGTAGCTGTTGAAGTTATATTTAATACAATTGGTTTTGCCCTTGGAAATGTAAAAGTAATGGTATCGCTTTTATTACATTTATCGGTTACAATTACGGTGTAAACACTATCGGGACAAAGGTTCTTTCCTGTTTGTGTGGTTTGATGATTACTCCAATTAAATGTATATGGCGTAATGCCACCAGTTATATTCAAAGATGCTTTTCCGATGCAAGGATTTAAACAAGAATAAATATAGTTGATAGATATTATTGTAGGCGGCCCAGCTATTATTACATTAAACGTACTGCTTAAAGTAACAGAATCATTACAAGCATCTTTTATTTTTACAGATACTGTTTGCCCAGGGCATATACTATCTATTTGGTTTAATGTAGAACCTGTATTCCATAAATATGTATAAGGTGCCGTTCCATCAGGAAAAGCATAAGCACGACCCACACAATTAGAAGAATTTGAACAAGCTAAAACAGATGGAATGTTTAACACAGCCGTCAAACTTTTTTTAGGAACAAAAAAAGGAATTGAATCATAGAAACAAGTATCAATAGTTATTACACAATAATTGTTGCCTGCTGCCAAACTATCTGTATTCGATAAAGTATCGCCATTGCTCCATTTATAATGTATGGCATTAGTAATAGTATTGTTTACTGTAACAGAAGTTATTCCTGTATTCTTACATTTAGATGTTGGAATAATATTGTTTAAATGAGCGGTAGGCTTTGGTGCATGGGGTATTGATACAAAATTAAATGTATTGTAACATACCGAATCGGTAGCAAATATAATATAGTTGCTACCAGTGCATAAGCTATCGGCAAATGTACCAATGTGCCCATTGCTCCATAAACAAGTTGGCGTTTTTTCGCCACCTATTAAAACTACTTCTGCTGCGGCTGTGCAGGATAAAGGGCATTCGGTTAATGTGCCATTATCAATACCATTTAATTGAATAGATAATTGTGGTGGTGGTGGAATATTAAAAATAATTGTATCACTGCCACACCCTGTACTTGTTACTATTACTGTATCCCAGCCTGGGCAAAGCTGATATACGGTTGATATATTTTTCAATATAGTATCTACTGTATGCCATTCATAACCTAAGCCCGATAAATTAGGAACTGAAATAGAAGCTGAACCATTGCAAGTAGCAGGGCAACTATATTTTGATATAGCAGGAACAGCATTAAAACTATTGGGCTTAATAGTAAAAAAAACAGTATCGGATGTGCAATAAATTGAATCGGATATGATTACCGAATAGGCACCATTGCACAAATTATTTGCATTTATTTGATGAGTATTATTGCTCCATAAATATGCAAAATTACTTTTATTGCAAGTAGCATTTACAATCACCGATGCCGATGCACTGCACCCTGCACCACAATTTGAATAAGTAACATTACTATTAAATTTGGGTTGCTCAAATTTTAATAGCATTGCATCAGAATAATTATAATATGATGAAATATATTGATTATAACTAAAATATGCACCGCTTGGATTAGCAATAAATATATTTCCGTTTAAGCCAGTTGTAAAAGTAGCAGATGCCAATACATCGCTATTGTTATTTAATGCCATCGAAAACGGATTATCCGAATTTGTGCCGCCATAATAACTGCCCCACATATAATTGCCATATTTATTAAACTTGCATATAAATGCATCTTGATTAAAATAATTAGGCGAAACTTGAAAGTTATTATCAAAATACGAATTGCAGCCATCATTCATCACATCTTCATTTTTGGATGAAGTGGTATATGAAAAATATACATTATTGCAATTATCAATTACCAATAGATCATTTATTTTAATGGTATAAAAATCGGTATAATCATCATCATCGCCGCCTTTGTGTGTACTCCATTCTAAATTGCCCGATGATGAAAACTTTGATAAATAAGCATCTCTGTTAAAAGTAGTAATGCCATTGTTTAGTGTTGAATCAATGTATTGATTAGCATATTTTATAGGAAAATTTGACGAATTGGTTGAACCAGCTACATACAAATTTCCTTTTGAATCAATAGCAGATGCATTGCCCGATTCATCATTATTGCCTCCCAATAAAGTGGACCATAACAATGCATTAGAATTAGAAAATTTTAAAACTATGGCATCATTAAAATTTAATAAGGTATCAAAATAAAAACCACTATTTACAAACGGCAATCCTGTTGTTGAATTGGTAGTACCTATGGCATATATATTTCCTGCTCCATCCGTTGAAACACTATTCAGTATATCACTAGAATTGCCTCCTACATACGATGACCAAAGCATTGCGCCATTGTTATCCAATTCAATAACTACTCCATCGGTATTAAAATTTAAAGCACTTTGGTTAAATGCTGCTGTTTTATTTTTGGTAGGAAATTTTTTCGAATTTGTGCTTCCTACAACAATTGGATTTGTACCATTTCTAATATCTAAATCATATAAATTATCGGCTAAACTATCGCCTATAAAAGTTGAAAAAAGCAAATTGCCCGAACTGCTAAACTTGGCAAACATACCATCGGTATATTTATCATTATTTATACTATCTAAATAGTTTGAACCATTATTAACAATAGGAATTTTTGAAGAAGTAGATGAACCGCAAATAAAAACATTATCATTTTTATCGCATTTAATAGCATAGCTTTTATCATCAGCATTGCCACCAAAAAAGGTAGACCATGTAAGCTTTAATTGCTTATTAAATTTGCTAATAAAAGCATCGTTATAATTTTTTTTATAAGCAAAATAAGTACCTGCATTTTTTAATGGTAAATAAACAGATTGGCTATAGCCCGTTACATAAAAATTATCTTGCTTATCGGTACATACAGCTGTTGATACATCATTTTGTTCGCCACCAAAAAAAGTAGTCCATGTTAATACAGGATCAATAATATACGAAGTTGATGTATCAATAATATTGGTGGTATTAAACGAAACTTTATTTTGATGAATACGATAGCCCGAAACTATTGTTTTTTCATGTTGCCTAATCAATACTTTGCTTTCGGCTAAGCTACCTATTTTGGTTTGGGTTAGTAAATAGCCTTGTTCATCTATTGCAATATTTTCGGCACCATTGTATTCAAATTTTATTTTATCTGCATCAGCATTAGCTGCTATTTGGTACGAAAATTTCAGACTCGAATCTGTTTGTTCTATTATCCAATTAATAGCAGGATAAATATCACGAACCACTATTTTATGATAACTAGTTATGTTTTTAAATTGGTTTTGGTCGGTATAAAAATTAGTTAATTCAACAGCAGGATTGAGCCATTCAATATTTTCTTTTTTAATTGATGCATCAATTAGGCTTACATGTATTGTAATACAC
Organism: Bacteroidota bacterium; assembly: GCA_046051225.1. Lineage (GTDB taxonomy): Bacteria > Bacteroidota > Bacteroidia > Chitinophagales > CAIODY01 > CAIODY01. Next base: position 187,876 of record JBJOOR010000006.1, read on the forward strand.
GAATCTATAAATACAGCCGTATTTTTTTTATTAAATCGCTTATGCAATATATAGGTAATGCCATGTGTGGTTATAAAAAAATCTAATCCCGTATTTTTAGAATATAAAATAACATCGTTGGCTGGGGTTCCATCTTCGTTTTTTAATTGCCCAATGTTTTCAAAAAAACTATTCATACCCTTATGTATAGGGCGATTACTAAAATTAGAAGTAGCGGTAATTAAAGGTTTGGCAAAACAATATTCTTGCTTAGTTATAAATAACAATAAAAGCAAAACGAATATTCTTTTTTGCATGCAGTTTTACATTTTAAGAATATAAAGTTATTGTATTTTTTTTGATAAAATCGCCGATGAATAAAAAAATATTAAAATATAAATAATAAAATCACTTATATTTGAATTACAATTAACATTAAACTAGTTCAATTATTATATATGAAAATTCAACTTATTATCATCGCTATTATCATTTTTGGCAGCACTTTTTTTGCTTGCGAAAAACGTGATTTTATTTGCAATTGTACCACTACCGATTCTACTGGTGTTGTTACAGCTACTATACACACAAGCCTTCATGGCAATAAAACCGATGTACAGAAACAATGCGAAAACTTAAGCAGTTCGAAAAATGGTAAAACCACTTTGTGTGGTTTATAAACAAAGTATATAATTTTACTTACTAAGGTTGGCTACATAAATAGCCAACCTTTTTTTATACTTAACAACTATCTATATAAAAAGAATTTCTAATTCAGTTTTCAAAAAATTATCTTTACCAAAATTTAACCCCCATAATATATTTTAATGCAGCACAATACAATCATCATAGCCGAAGCTGGTGTAAACCATAATGGCGATATTAATCTTGCTAAAAAACTAATTGAAGAAGCTGCTAAAGCTGGTGCCGATATGGTAAAGTTTCAAACCTTTATTACCGAAGAAGTGATTAGCAAAGATGCACCCAAAGCCCAGTATCAAAAAAATACTACAGGCAATGAAGAGTCGCAATTTGATATGGTTAAGAAATTAGAATTGAGCGAAGCAGCCCATTATGAATTGCAAGCACATTGTGTGGCACACAATATTCAGTTTTTATCTACTCCATTCGATTTGCCAAGCATTGATTTATTGCAACGCATGAAGTTAGAAATGGTTAAAATACCATCGGGCGAAATTAACAATGTGCCTTATCTGCGCCATATTGCTGGCAAATTCAAATATTATTTTTTATCAACGGGTATGAGCGATATTAAAGAAATTGAATTTGCTGTAAGGCTGCTTTCTAAAAATGGTGTTGCCACCCATCAAATTACAATTTTGCATTGCAATACCGAATACCCTACACAAATGGAAGATGTAAACCTTAAAGCCATGAAAACTATTGCTAGGCATTTTAAAACAAATGTAGGCTATAGCGATCATACTATTGGATGGGAAGTAGCTGTGGCATCTGTAGCATTAGGTGCATCAGTTATCGAAAAACATTTTACATTAGATAAAAACATGGCAGGCCCCGATCATAAAGCATCGCTTGAACCTAATGAATTAAAAACTTTGGTTGATAAAATAAGAAGTATTGAAATTGCATTAGGCAGCAGCGAAAAGCTAATATCAGATGCAGCATTGCAAAATGCTTTAGTAGCCAAAAAAAGTATTGTTGCAAAAACTGATATTAAAAAAGATGAATTGTTTACCGAACAAAATATTACTGTAATGCGCCCAGGAACAGGCTTAAGCGCCATGCGATGGGATAGTGTGATAGGAAAACATGCTGTTAAAAATTTTGAAAAAGGCGATATGATTATAATCTAAATGCGCCTATATATGTACTTTGTTGTTTTAAATAAAAGCACTATAAAAAACAAATAATGCAAAACGAAATAATATTAATTGGCTATTCGGGTCATGCCTTTGTAGTGGCAGATATTCTTATTCAATCGGGCGAAAAGGTGATGGGCTATTGCGAACAAAACGAAAAACAAGTAAACCCTTATAGATTAAAATACATGGGTATGCAAACCGATGCTGCCATTAAATCATTGCTTAAAAAACATACTATGTTTGTTGCCATTGGCGATAATATAGTTCGAAAGCGCATTTATGAAACCGTGCAACTCGATTTTGAAATTTGCAATGCCATACATCCATCATCTATTGTAGCTACACATGTGCAAATAGGCAACGGCACTATGATTGGTGCCAATTGTATCATCAATCCATTAGCCACAATAGGCAATGCTGTAATTTGCAATACAGGCTCTATTATCGAACACGAATGCATCATTAATGATTATGTACATCTTGCACCTGGCTCGGTATTATGTGGCAATGTAACAGTAGGAGAGGGTAGCTTTATTGGCGCAAATGCTGTGATAAAACAAGGTATTACTATTGGTAAAAATTGTATTATTGGTGCTGGCAGTGTAATACTTAAAGATATTGAAGATGGAAAGGTGGTGGTGGGGAATAATAAAGAAATTGAATGGAATGGAAATGCTATTTAATCTTTACTTTTCTAATTTTCTTATCGGGCTACCAATATAAACTCCAGATTCTAATACATTTTTAACAACAATTCCACCCATTCCAATTGTTACATTGCTACATACATTTATTCCTTGTTTAATAGCAGCTTTAGTTCCAAAATAAACACATTCATCAATGGTGCAATTACCACTAATATTTACAGAAGGAGCAGTTGTAAAAAAATCCCCAATTATACAATCATGCCCAATAGTACTTTGTAAATTAAGATGAGCATGTTTTCCAATTTCAATATTGCAAGTTAAAATACAACCTGCTGTAATTATACTTCCTTCGCCAATGTTTACCCAATTGCTGATAATTGCATTGGGATGAATTAAAGTAGCGTATTCAGTTTCTTTAGGAAATAAAGAAACAATCTTTTTTCTTATTTTTGGTTCTCCAACTGCAATTACTAATTGATGTAAGGTTGGATTAAATTCGGAATCACAAATAGTTTCAATACCCATTATTTCAGTTTTAATATAGTCTTTATCGGGCATTTGAAATCTTACAAAATCTTTGAGATTTATTTGCTTATCACTTACACAATCAATAAGTAATGTAAATACTTCCCTTGCAAATCCACCTGTTCCTGCTATACAAATCTTTTTGTCGAAGTTTATTTTGCTTTTCATATTTTAGTAAATTAAATTCAATCTACAATTTTACATACTTTTACCAAGTAATTAATATTTAATATTTGAAACTTTAATTAATGCCGAACAAACAAACAAACAAAATAAAAATTTGCATTGTAACAGGAAGCAGGGCTGAATATGGTCTACTTAAACCATTAATTAAATTAATGATAAAAGATAATGATTTTGATGTGAAAGTTGTTGCTACGGCTTCGCATTTAGAAAAGAGATTTGGCTATACTTATAAAGAAATAGAAAAAGATAATATTTCTATTCATCAAAAAATAAATATTTCTATTGGCGAAACTTCTGCTGATAATATCAATCAATCTTTTTCAAAATGTGTTTCAAAATTCTCAACCTATTTTGTTGAAAATAAGCCAAATTATTTATTGATTTTAGGCGATAGATATGAAATGTTAGCTATTGCAATTGCAGCTTATATTCATCAAATTCCTATTGCTCATATCAATGGTGGCGAAGCAACATCAGGTACAATGGATGAAGGTTTTAGGCATTCTATTTCGAAATTAAGTTCATTACATTTTCCATCTACCGAAAATTATAGACAACGATTAATTCAATTAGGCGAAAATCCTACAACAGTTTTTAATGTTGGGGTATTGTCAGTAGATAATATTAAGAATTTTAAATTACTTTTAAAAAATGAACTAGAAAGTTCTATAAATTTTAAGTTTACTTATCCTACTGCAATAATTACATTTCATCCTGTGCCACTAGATAAAAAAAGTTCGATTAATCAATTAAAGGATATACTTAATGCTTTAAATAGTTTCCCTAATCTTTCTTTATTATTCACAAAATCGAATGCTGATATTGATGGCAATAAATTGAATGAACTTATTAAAGAATTTGTAAGTAAAAGAAAGAATGCAATACTGATTGATTCATTGGGTATGCAAAGGTTTTTATCATCATTAAAGTATGTTGATATAATGATTGGTAATTCATCTGCTGGTATTGTTGAAATGCCATATTTTAAAAAACCGACAATTAATATTGGTGAGCGACAAAGCGGTAGATTAAAAGCACAAAGCATAATTGATTGCAGCGCTGATAAAAAAGAAATAGTTAAGGCAATTGAAAAATCATTAATGCCAAAGTTTTTAAAGAGTTGTGAAAACGTAGAAAGTATATTTGGCGATGGAAAGGCAAGTGAAAAAATTATAAAGCAACTAAAACTTAATTTTGGAAAGATAAATTTGAAAAAAGAGTTTTATGATTTACCGAAAATAAAAAAGGATAAGTAAAACTTATCC
>JBJOOR010000007.1:0-178466 GCA_046051225.1 Bacteroidota bacterium
CAGCTTTCTGTGAAATCATAGAAGAACATGAATTAGAAAATTCAATTGTTGGCACAAATGAAGAAGAAGAAATCGTCATTGACGTAAATTATGAAAATGACGAACGAAGTGCTGTGATGGAATTAATAGAACTAATCGAAGTAGATGACGACAATGACGATGAAAATTGACGATTGAAAAAACAGCCATTAAATGCATCAATTGACGTAAAAAGTATAGACAATTGGCAAATGACAGCATCCATCAATCTATAAAATTGAAACAAAAGCCGGTAATAGGCGATTTAAGGCATTTTAATCGAAAGTCAATACTGTAGGTTATTACAAGGCGATTATTTACCTTTGAATGGGGTAAAAATCGTTTTCGATTTTTTTATAAAAATGAAAAATGTGAGGATATGGAAAATAACAACAAAAAAGAAAAAGTAGGACAGGAATTAACAATTGAGGATATAAAATCAGAATCTGAATATCAGCATCTAACAGATAAACAGGCACAGGAAATGATAGATACAATTACCGCTTATTGTGAAATGATTATTCAGCATTATGAAAGTTTACAAATGAAAAAGCAAGAACAAAAAAATATTCAATTTTTATATGACAACAACCAACTCAAAGCAGCCTAAAGTAATTTCATTACTTGAATTTGAAAACTTTGCTAAAGGCAGTAAAAAGCAATCGGAACGAACTAATAATTGTGTGATTTACACAAGGGTATCTACCAAAGAACAAGCCGATAAAAACATGAGCTTAACAACACAGAAAAAATTCTGCGATGCTTTTGCACAAAAAAATCAATATAATGTTTCGGGCTATTTTGGAGGAACTTACGAAAGCGCAAAGACTGATGAACGAAAAGAGTTTAACAACATGCTTGCTTTTGTAAAGAAGAGCAAAGAAAAAATCTCAACTATTATTGTTTATAGTGTAGATAGATTTAGCCGTTCGGGTGCTAATGCGATTTATATCACAGAGCAACTTAAAAAGCAAGGTGTTTCTTTAATGGCTGTTACACAACCTACTGATACAACTACCTCAAGCGGAAGTTTGCAACAAAATATTCAGTTCATCTTTAGCGAATACGACAATCAATTGCGAAGAGAAAAATGTATGAGTGGCACAAAAGAAATGTTGTTAAGGGGTGATTGGGCAACGAAAGCTCCAAGAGGATATGACCACATTAAAAGTAATGGTAAAAGAATCATTGTGGTAAATAAGGAAGGGAAACATTTAAGGAAAGCATTTCATTGGTTTGCAGAAGACCGATTATCTGTTGTAGAAATAACCAACCGATTAAATACATTAGGGATTAAAGTTTGTCATCAAAGAGTTTCACAACTCTTCAGAAACCCTTTCTATTGTGGTTTGATGGCACATAAAGCATTAGAAGGGCAATTGACTGAAGGCAATCATGAAAAGTTAATTTCCAAAGAATTGTTTTTAAAAGTAAATGCTATCCTAAACAATAATAACCACGGATATAAGCAAACGCATGAAAATGAACAGGTACCATTAAAACGATTTTTGCGCTGTCAGGTATGTGGTACATTTATGAGAGGCTATATTGTGAAAAATAAAAACATTTGGTATTACAAATGTGGAAAGAAAGGATGCGGATGCAATAAAAATGCAACTCAATTACATCAATTGTTTTCAGAACAATTGCAATCATTTACCATAACAGCACCAAAAATTGAAAAGTTTATAACTAAGCAAATTGTTGCTACATATAAAAAAATATCACAACATCAAGAAGATAATTTTGAGAGTTATGAGCAACAAAAAATTGAATTACAAAAAAAGTTAGACCGATTAGAAGAACGGTTTATTAATGAAGAATTAAGCAAGGAATTATTCGATAAGCACCATGAAAAAATTAGTCAAGAACTGAAACAAATTGAGAAGGAATTGCTACAGCGACCAAAGGAAGCGTCGAACCTTGAAAGTATGGTTCAATTTGCAGTAGAAAATTGCTCACAATTAGCCACCATTTGGAGTTCAGGCGATTATAACACAAAACAGAAATTGCAGTATTTAGTGTTTCCTGAAGGAATCTATTATAGTAAAGAAAATAACGAGTGTCGAACCGATAAATTGAATCCACTATTTTCTCAAATAGCCCAACTGAAGCAGATTTCAGCGCAAAAAAATAGCGGCAACATCAATGATAATTATGATGTTGCCGCTTCTGTAGTGGGAACGGGAGTTGAACCCGTGACCTCAGGGTTATGAATCCTGTGCTCTAACCAACTGAGCTACCCCACCAAATAATTAAAGTATCTAATTAATAAGACACTCTTTTTTTCGGGCTGCAAATATAGGAATACATTAATGACTTTTGCAAAAAAAGTTTTGCTTATTTTCGAAACTTTATTTTAAAAACACAATCACATAAACCATACAATTTCACATGACATTTTTAGCAGAACGTATAAATAGATTAAGCGAATCTCAAACAATTCAAATGGCTAAACTTAGCCGTGAGTTAAAAGCAAAAGGGGAAGATATTATTGATTTAAGTTTAGGCGAACCCGATTTTCCAACACCTCAATTTATTATTGATGCCGCTAAAGTGGCCATGGACGAAGGTTATACCAAATACACTCCAGTTGCTGGTTTTTTAGAATTACGCCAAGCCATTAGTGCAAAATTTAAACGTGATAATAATTTAGATTATTCGCCCGAACAAATTGTGGTGAGCACAGGTGCTAAACATGCCATAATAAATGTAGTTTTAAGTTTAGTAAATCCTGGTGAAGAAGTAATAATTCCTACACCATATTGGGTAAGCTATTCAGAAATGGTGCGTTTAGCACAGGGCAACGTAGTATTTGTTAAAAGTACAATTGATACCGATTTTAAAATAACGGCTGCGCAATTAGAAGCCGCTATAACGCCCAATACAAAGCTTTTAATGTTCTCATCGCCATGTAATCCAACAGGCAGTTTTTATACAAAAGATGAATTGAAAGCCTTTGCAGATGTATTGGTTAAATATCCTAAAGTGCATATTATTAGTGATGAAATATATGAGCATATTAACTTTGAAGGAAAACATGAAAGCATTGCACAATTTACTGAAATAAAAAATCAAGTAATTACTGTAAATGGTGTTTCGAAAGGATTTAGTATGACGGGTTGGAGAATAGGATATATTGGTGCTTCTTTAGACATTGCAAAAGCTTGCGATAAAATGCAAAGCCAGTTTACAAGTGGCACTAATTCTATTGCTCAACGTGCCACTATTGCTGCATTAAATGGAAGCTTAGCCCCAACTTACGAAATGGTAAAAGCTTTTAAAAAGCGTAGGGATTTAGTACTAGGTTTATTAAAAGAAATTCCATTAATTAAAACAAATACACCACCAGGTGCATTTTATGTTTTTCCTGATGTAAGCGCATATTTTGGTAAATCATTTAATGGAAATATCATTAAAGATGCAGATGATTTATGTATGTATTTAATTCATGAAGCAAAGGTTAGTATTGTTACAGGCAAAGCATTTGGTGATGAACATTGTGTTCGTTTTTCATATGCCACGTCCGAAAATATTTTAATTAATGCCATTCAAAGAATTAAAGAAGCTTTAGCAAAATTGAATTAATTTTTATTATGAATAACACAATAGTTAATGCCATTCATCAATTTAAAACTAAGCATATTGCCGTAGTGGGCGATGTAATGATTGATCATTATATCAATGGAAAAGTAGATAGAATTTCGCCCGAAGCACCTGTGGCTGTTGTTACTGTAAATAATTTTGATGACAGAGCTGGTGGCGCTGCCAATGTAGCATTAAACATCACTTCGTTAAAAGCAAAGTGCAGTTTGTTTAGTGTTATTGGCAATGATGCAAATGGCAAAAAATTAATTTCGGTTTGTAAAAAAAATAAAATAAAAACAGATGGTTTAATTTCTTCAGCGTCACGAATTACAACTTTAAAAGCCCGTGTAATTGGCAATAATCATCAGTTAATCAGATTTGATTATGAAACAACTAATGACATTACTTTGCAAGAAGAAAAAAAAATAATTGAATCGTTTATAAAGGCAGCTAAAAAAGAAAAATTTGATGCTGTAGTTTTAGAAGATTATAACAAAGGTGTTCTTACTAAAAATGTGATTACTCAAATCATCAATTTTTGCAACGAAAATGATATTCCTACATTAGTCGATCCTAAAAAAAGTAACTTTTTCGAGTATCAAAATTGCACTTTATTTAAGCCAAATTTAAAAGAGATTAAAGAAAGTTTGCATGATGTTTCTATCATTCCAACCAAAGAAAATTTATTGCTTGCCTCTAAGCAATTACAAAAAAAATTAGCTAATCAAATTTCAGTAATTACATTAGCTGATAAAGGTGTGTTTTTTCATCATCAAAAAAATGTAGCTATTCTTCCTGCGCATATTCGCAATATTGCTGATGTTTCGGGCGCTGGCGATACAGTAATTTCTGTTTTAGCTTTAGGCTTAGCATCGCAACTTACATTAAATGAAACCGTTGAAATCAGCAATCTTGCAGGTGGTTTGGTTTGTGAATCGCCAGGTGTAGTTTCTATTACTACCGAAAAATTGTTGAACGAATTAGTGAAAAAATAATTTTTTATGATTGATTTTAGAAGTGATACCGTTACCCGTCCTTCAAAAGAAATGTTGCATCAAATGTTTAATGCCGAAGTAGGCGATGATGTATTTGGCGACGATCCAAATGTAAATGCATTAGAAAAAGAAGCGGCTGAAATGTTTGGTAAAGAAGCTGCATTATTTTGTAGTAGCGGCACACAAACCAATCAAATTGCCATCAAAGCACATACCCAACCTGGCGAAGAATTAATCTGTGATAGATTATCGCATATTTATAATTACGAAGGTGGTGGAATAGCGTTTAATTCAGGCGTTCAGGTGCGTTATGTATTTGGTGAAAGAGGAATTTTTACTGCTGATGATGTACTGCAAAATATAAATGCAGATGACCCACATTTTGCTAAAACAAGTTTGGTGTGTATTGAAAATACGGTAAACAAAGGCGGCGGCAGTATTTGGAGTTTAGATGAAATGCAAAACATTAAAAATGCTTGCAACAAAAATAATTTAAAATTGCATTTAGATGGTGCAAGATTATTTAATGCATTGGTTGAAACGGGAATAACTACACAACAAATTGGCAATACATTCGATAGCATTTCAATTTGTTTAAGCAAAGGCTTAGGTTGCCCAATCGGTTCGCTATTGTTAGGCAATAAAGAATTTATTTATAAATCGAGAAGGCTTAGAAAAGTGTTTGGTGGCGGAATGCGCCAAGCAGGATTTGTTGCCGCAGCAGGCAGATTTGCTTTAAAAAATAATATTGAAAGATTAAAACACGATCATTTAAAAGCAAAACAAATTGAGCAAATACTTTCAACTAAAAATTATGTAAGTGAGACAATTCCTGTGCAAACTAACATCGTAATTTTTAAATTAAAACAAGAAGTAGATACCAATAAGTTTTTAGAACATTTACTTCAACACAATATCAAAACAGTTTCTTCTGGCCCACAAACTATCAGATTAGTTACACATTTAAATATTAAAAATGATGATTTGAATATTGTAAAACTTGCGTTAGAAAAATTTTCAAACTAAATATTAATGCCTAAAAACAAAAAAGCCTTTCAGAATTCTGAAAGGCTTTTTGTTTATGTAAAGATGTTAAAGATTAATGTCCTGCTGGTGTTGGAGTTACATTAATTGAATTAGGTGTTTTTTCTGGAGCTGTAGTAGCAGGTGCTTTTTCAACTGTACCACTAATCATTAATACTACAGAAGGTGTTTTCGCATTCGAACTTACAGTAATTGATTTTGTAAATTGACCAGGACGACCTTGCGTATTATAAATTGCAGTTACTTTTGCAGATTTACCAGGCAAGATTGGTTCTTTAGGCCATTCTGGAGTTGTACAACCACATGAAGCTTGAACATTTGAAAGAATCAAAGGCTCTTTACCATCGTTTGTAAATTCAAAATCGAATTTAGCTTGCGGACCTTCTGGTACTGTACCAAAATCATGTTTTTCTGTTTTGAACTTCAATTCAGCTGCATTTGGATTTGCGGCTGGTTGGGCTGCCGTCGTAGGAGCTCCTGCTGGGGTTGCAATTTGTTGTGCAGGAATATTTACAGTAGTTGGTGCTGATGTAACCGTTTTTACTGGTGATGCAACAGCTGCTTTTACTGGTGCAACTACTTGTTTAGCAACTTGTGCTTTTTTGTCTTGTGCATTAGCCGAAGCAATCATTACGCCACTTGCTAATAAAACTAAAAATAATTTTTTCATTTTTTTGTTGGTTTTGATTTGTTAAAAGTATTAAATATTTATTGTTTGATTTTTAAAATTTATTTTGGAAACTCATTGATAATATTAGGTGCTTTTTCAATTGTTTTTGTAGTTGTTTCCGATTCTACTACTCCTTTTATAATCAACATTTTTTCAGGTATTGCTGCATTCGATTTAATGGTGATTGATTTATTAAACATTCCTGGTCTTCCTTTTGTATTATACACAGCTGTTATTTTACTTTTTGCACCAGGTAATATTGGCTCTCTACTCCAAACTGGAGTTGTACAACCACAACTAGCATGAACATCTTGAATAACTATAGGTTCTTTGCCAATATTTGTAAAAACAAAATCATACTTCACTTCAGGACCTTCTTTAACATTGCCAAAATCATGTTCTTCCACTTCAAACTTAAATTCTGGTAATGAAGAATTTTCAGCCTTAACAATTTTAATTGCTTCTGTTTTTACTACCACCTTATCACTTTTTTTGGGTAATGCAACCTGCGCAATTACATTTATCACAATTACCGAAAAAACAAAGAATAATCCTGAACGCTTCAACATTTTTTTTTATCTTAAAATTAAATTTACTCTCTTCTAATTTATTTTATCAAATCTGTTTTACACATTTGCAACAGATATGCCAAAGTTTTTTCTTCATTCAAAATTAAAATCTTTTGGCTACTTTTGAGGTGCAGATATTGTTAAGTGCTTGTTAAGTGCTTTTAATAGCTGCTTTCAAGGTTCAAAGGAAAGACTAAAATTTATACTTTTAAAAAAATATTTCTGAATAATAATTAAATATTGTGATTATGAAAGAGGAGAAAAACGAAGCTCAAATAGAATTTGAAGTGTTTAAAAATGAAGTTTTAAACGATTATAAAATTGCTTGCGAAAGCCGTGAAGCAAGCTTGCTTGGACGCAAAGAAGTGCTTACTGGCAAAGCCAAATTTGGTATTTTTGGCGATGGTAAAGAAGTGCCGCAAATAGCTATGGCTAAGGCTTTTAAAAATGGCGATTGGCGCAGTGGATACTATCGTGACCAAACATTCATGTTGGCAGCTGGCATGGTTACATTGCAAGAATTATTTTCACAATTATATGCCACACCCGATACCAGTGCCGAACCCAATAGTGGTGGCAGGCAAATGAATGCACATTTTTCTACCCGTGTATTGCAGGATGATGGTAGTTGGAAAAATTTAACCAATTTAAAAATTACTTCTGCCGATTCATCACCAACTGCTGGGCAAATGACCCGAAGTTTAGGTTTGGCTTTGGCTTCAAAGCTTTATCGTGAAAATAATTCGTTATCTGATTTTGCAAATTTTACAAATAATGGCAATGAAGTAACCTTTGTAACTATTGGCGATGCATCAACATCCGAAGGACATTTTTGGGAAACGATAAATGCAGCAGGAGTGCTGAAAGTGCCTTTAGCTGTTAATGTGTGGGATGATGGCTATGGAATTTCTGTTCCGAAAAAATATCAAACTACGAAAGGAAATATTAGCGATGTATTAAGCGGATTTGAAATAAATGAAAATGGCGATGGCTATTTAATTTACAAATTAAAAGCTTGGGATTATGCTGATTTGTGTGAAAAATATACCGAAGGAATAACGCTTTGTCGTGAAAAACACATCCCAGTTTTATTTCATATTGAAGAATGTACACAGCCACAAGGGCATAGCACAAGCGGTTCACACGAAAGATATAAAACCAAAGAACGCTTAGAGTGGGAAAAAGATTATGATTGCATTTTGCAAATGAAAAAATGGATGTTGGATAATGCCATTGCTACTGATGATGAATGCAATAACATTGAGCAACAAGCTAAAGCAAGTGTATTAGAAGCTAAACAAAAAGCTTGGGTTGAATATCAAACGCCCATAAAAGCCGAAGTAAATGAAGCAATTGAAACTTTGCAAGCATTGATTAATGAAGGTATTGCAGTAGAAAATTGCACAAAAACTATTACCGAATTAAAAGCAATAAGAGAACCATTTCGTAAAGATATTGTAAGTGGTTTACGAAAAATTCAACACGAAACTTATGGCTTAACGAACGGAAGTGTATATCAATTAAATGGTTTAATAAATAGATATACTGCCGAAAATAAATATCGCTATAATACTTATCTGCACAGCCATTCGGCACAAGCAGTTTCAAAAATTGATGAAGTAAAAGCTCAATTTGATGATAACTCACCCACTTTAAATGGTTTTGAAATTTTGAATAATTATTTCGACCAATTATTTGAAAACAATAAAAATGTATTAGCATTTGGTGAAGACTTAGGAAATATTGGTGATGTAAATCAAGGCTTTGCTGGGCTTCAAGCTAAATATGGCGAAAGCAGAATTTTTGATGTGGGTATTCGTGAAGCAACTATTATGGGGCAAGGCATTGGCTTGGCTATGAGAGGCTGGCGACCGATTGCCGAAATTCAATATCTCGATTATTTATTGTATGGTTTACAACCATTAAGCGATGATTTAGCAACGCTTCATTATCGTTCGGCTGGCGGACAAAAAGCGCCGTTAATTGTTCGTACTCGTGGGCATAGATTAGAAGGCATTTGGCATACAGGTTCGCCTATGCAAATGATATTAGGTACGCTTAGAGGTATAAATGTATGTGTGCCACGTAATATGACACAAGCCGCTGGTATGTATAATACTTTATTGCAAAGCGACGAACCAGGTTTAGTAATTGAATGCTTAAATGGATATCGTTTAAAAGAAAAATTGCCTAATAACTTAACACAATTTACTGTGCCATTTGGTATGCCCGAAATATTGCAAGAAGGTACAGATGTAACTATTGTTTCTTATGGTAGCAGCCTTCGTATTGCACAAGAAGCCATGGAACGATTATCAAAATTTGGTGTATCGGTTGAGTTGATTGATGTACAAACATTATTGCCATTTGATGTTACAGGCAGTATTGTGAATTCATTAAAGAAAACCAACCGTATTTTATTTTTTGATGAAGATGTGCCAGGTGGCGCTACAGCCTATATGATGCAACAAGTAATTGAAATGCAAAAAGGATTTTACTATTTAGATACACAGCCTAAATGCTTAAGTGCAGTGGCTAATCGTGCTGCTTATGGTAGCGATGGCGATTACTTCTGTAAGCCAAGCGCCGAAGATGTATTTGATGCTGTAATGGAATTGATGAGATTGTAAAAATTATTTGCTTTTTATCTTATAATGCACAGCAAATTCATATTGAGTATTTTAAAATTAATTTAAAGTTTAAAATAATTTGCATTGGAATTGTTTTTTCATTTATTAATTTCTTTATAAAATAGTTTATGTTCAAGATAGAAGAGAAAAAATATTGGTTCTAAATTCAAGAAAAAGAAATTCTATACTGTCATTATTTAAAGTAATATGTATTGCAGTTTTACCTCTTATTCTTTTTGCATTATTAAAAACAGGTTGTAATCTTTCAGTAAATTGCCGTAGGTAGCAAGTTGTATTAGTTACCGTCCACCAGTAGGCGTTAAGCTGTCTTTGTTTTCGCCCTACAAAGTTTCGCTCCGAACGTTCGGAGCAGAAGCGCAGGTTTTGTGTATTGGGCTTGGTGATGGCTTGTTCCAATACTTCGAAACAAAAAATTGAATAATTTTGCAAAGCATAGCATTTGTACATTAGCTACAAATTAAGCAGAGCACAACCAATTTTAGTAATAACAAAACAAATAATTGTGATACAAAATCATAAAAAAAAACTTTGCTCAATATGTGCTTCTGTATTTGTATGCAAAGTGAGCGATGTAGCCAATTGCCAATGCAACGAAATAACATTATCAAAAGCTACATTAACCTATCTTCAAGCTTCATCTTATGATTGTTTATGCAAGCAATGTTTGCATAAAATAGATATAGAATTAAATCTACAAAAACATTAGCCCTGCATTTTGTTTTTTAATAAAAATAGTTTTTTATTTTTATTGAAAAATAAATTGAGATGCGAACAATCATATTACTAACCTTTTCCAACATATTCATGACCTTTGCATGGTATGGGCATCTTCGATTTCAGAACGTGGCATTATGGAAAGTAATTTTAATAGCATGGGGCATTGCATTTTTCGAATATTGCCTAATGGTACCAGCTAACAGATTGGGTAAAGAACAATTTAATGTATATCAACTTAAAACAATTCAAGAAGTAATTTCATTAATTGTATTCTCCTTATTTGCCGTTTTCTTTTTAGGCGAACCATTTCAATGGCGATATGCAATAGCTTTTTTACTCATTGTGGTAGCCGTTTATATTATTTTTTCTAAATAATTTTTTGATATGAATGTAATAAAATATGCTCTCCTTTTTAGTATGCTTATTAGCATAAAAGCCAGCGCTATTGATTATAATAATTATGCAGCAAAAAGTGCAGCAATGGGCAATACAGGTGTAGCCAATAAAGATATTAATGCATCATTTACAAATCAAGCAGGCTTAGCATTTATTACCAAAGCTCAAATTGGTATTGGGTTTCAACAAAAATTTATGTTGAATGATATACATCAAATTACAACAGCTTTTGCATTGCCTACTAAAACGGGCACATTTTCGGCAAATGCCATTTACTATGGTTTTAACGAATTTAATGAAACAAAAATTGGGTTAGGATTTGGCAAAAAATTAAGCGAAAAAACAAGCATTGGTATGCAGATAGATTATTTACAACAACATATTACTAATGAAGCAAACCAAATTGCTTTTACTTTCGAATTAGGATTGCTTACACAGGTTTCGAAAAAAGTAAGTTTGGGTTTTCATACATTTAATCCTTATCCTTTAAAGCGAAATATTTTTCAAACAGAATTGCCCTCAAATTTTAGTATAGGCATGCAATGGAAAACATCAAAAACAATTGTTGTAAATACCGAAATAGCAAGCAGTTTAACTTCGCTTCAACCCAATTTTAAAACTGGTGTTGAATATAATTTGGCAAAGAAATTTTATTTACGTGGTGGCTTTCAAACCCAACCAGCCCTTTATTGCTTTGGCTTTGGCTATTATTTTGATACATTCCGAATAGACTTTAGCAATAGTATTCATGCTGTATTGGGTCATACACCTCAATTTAATTTAACCTATTTATTTTAATTAAAAATGAATAGGCATATTAAAATATGGTGCATTATGTTAATGCTATTAAGCAGCAGCATATCAATGGCTCAAACTATCGATTCTACCGATAACGATGTGCAATTGATGATAGAAAATATAGCATCATCAACCGATGCCGAAATAAAATACGATATTGAACCTACCCAATTACTATACTTTGCCAAACATCCAATCAACCTAAATAAAGCATCGTTTGATGCGTTGAAACAGGTAGGATTGCTTACCGAAATTCAAATCAACAATATAATTAATTATATAAAAAACAATGGCGAATTAAATAGTATATACGAATTGCAAAGCATTACCACACTTGATTTGATAACGATAAAAAGAATTTTACCTTATGTAAAAGTAGATGGTAGTATTGATGATTATCAAATACCAATAAGCAAAATTTTAACTACTGGAAGGTATCAACTAATATCTCGAATTAATTCTACTTTTCAAACACCCATGGGGTATAAGCCCGATGCAACAACAGTTTTGCCATCTAATAAATATTATGAAGGCAATAAGTATAGAGTGTATAACAGGTTTAATTATTCATTTGGCAATAAATTAAGCTATGGTATTACCACCGAAAAAGATGCAGGCGAAGCATTTTTAAAAGGTTCGCAAAAGCAGGGTTTCGATTTTTATTCGGCACATTTTTTTATACGCACTAATAAACGGATGGAAACCATTGCCATTGGTGATTATGAAATACGAATAGGACAAGGATTGCTGATGTACACTGGCTTTGGCTATACCAAAACAGCGCTTATTACATCTATAAAAAAAGAAACAAATATTTTAATGCCTTATAAATCAAGCAATGAATTTAGTTTTTTAAGAGGTGCTGCTTTTACTTATAAATTTAATAAGCATCATCATCTTACGCCTTTTATCTCGTATCGAAAATTAGATGGTAATGTTGTTTTAAATGATTCCACCCTAGCCACCGATGATGCTATTACATCTATTCAGCAAGGCGGTTATCATCGTACTAAAACCGAAATCGAAAATAAAAATACACAATCGCTTAGCTTACTTGGCGCCAATTATTCATTTCAAAAAAATAATTTCAAATTAGGCTTCAGCTCAATGTTTGCGCAATATGGCTTAGCCATTCAAAAGACAAATCAACCTTATTCGCTCTATAATTTTACAGGTAAAAACTGGCATGTATCGGGTGCCGATTACAGTTATATTTATAAAAATATTAATTTTTTTGGCGAAGCAAGCTTTAATAATAATAAGCAGTATGCCATCGTAAATGGATTGATTGCAGCATTAGATGCCAAACTTGATGTGGCCATTTTATACAGAAAATATACGCCTGGTTATTATTCGTTATACTCATTAGGGTTTTCAGAAAATACAAATAATATAAACGAAGAAGGATTTTATACAGGCTTTATAGCTAAGTTAAACAATCAGTTTTCATTTTCAACCTATGCCGATTTTTTTAAATTTCCGTGGTTAAAATTTGGTATAGATGCACCTACATCGGGTGTTGATTATTTTTTGCAATCTACTTATAAGCCCGATAAAGAAACAGAATTGTATATTAGATATCAGTATAAAAATAAACAAACCAATGTATTAGATGCTACTAATTCATTAGCAAAACTAACCAATGAAATATTGCAAAGTATAAGATTTAACGGTAATTACAGAGCTTCTAAAACAATTACAATGCACAATAAAGTAGATGTGAAAGTATATCAAATTGAAAATCAAAAAGCAGCTACTGGTATTGTTATTTTGCAAGATGTAAGTTATCACCCAATTCAAAAACCTTATGATTTTATGGGCAGAATTGCCCTATTTAATGCGCCCAATTATAACACCCGAATATATTCATTCGAGCAAGATGTACCAGGAAGTTATAGTGTGCCTATGTTGTATGGCAAGGGCTTTCATGGTTTTATCATGATGAGTTATAAAATAAATAGAAAATTAGAATTTTGGTGCCGATTAGCAGAAACTTATTATCCCGAAAACACTTCTACTGGTAGCGGATTAGAATTGATAAACACCAATCATAAAACAGAGTGGAAGATGCAATTAAGATGGACGTTGTAATTCTATTATTGTTTATTTACTTCTAATCATTCAATCCTTTTCCGTTTAAAATATCTGGCGTACATTTTTCAACTCTTGCCTCACGGGTTTTAGATTGCTTGGGTGTCGAAAAATGAAGTAGGTAGGCTCTTTGCCGCCCTGGTGTTAATGCTTGAAAAGCTTTTTTCAAAGCACTGTTTTTGTCTAATTTAGTTTTAAATTCTTCTGCCATTTTAAATTCAGTAGGCTTTTTTAATTCCACTTTTAAACCATTTTTTTCTACTTCAATGGCTTCATAAATATAGGCTTTTACTACTTTTTCCAACTTTACTATTTCTTTAATATTCGTAAATCTAATCTGCCTAGCCGATTGCACATTCTCTGTTTGTTGAATTAAAATTTTGTTGGCATCTTTTAACAATACACCTTTAAAAAAAAGCAAAGCGCAGTATTCTTTAAACACATGTATTAAAACAATATTGCTTTTTTGCTTGTCTGCCAAGGTTGAAAATGTATATGCAGGGCAGCCCCACTTCAATTCTTCGGTAAGGTTGCAATCAAGCACAATTGTTCTTAATTTATTTATTTCGGCTTGCCAAGCATTGGCTTTAGTAAAATACCAATCAACTTTTGGGTTCATATTTTTTGAAATTAATAATAGTTAAGTTGTAAATATAATGCAGTCGTTCATTTGCACAAATTATTGCAGAATCATTTTTGAGTTGCTAAAAATCTTTATTTGAGCATAAAAAAAACCACTGCAAATAAAAATGCAGTGGTTTTTTTAAAAAATATTTTTCAATTTATAAAATTCCTTTCTCAACTAAATATTTAAATAATTTTTCAAGCGGATTAGTTGAATCGTATAAAATGCTAGTGGCTTTATCATCTAATTGCAATTTCCAATCATCATTATTATTGTTTGATTGATGACGGGCTGTGCACACTAATGCATCTGATGAGCTATAAATTTTTATAACATCATAATCGCCATCTTTAGTAGTTTTAAATACACCTACTTGTTCACTATTGTTATATATTTTATCTTCTTTTAATTGTATGCTAGCTGGTGCAATTGGTTTAGCTGCTGCTTTTTCGGTTACAATAATGGTGGTAGGTGCCGCTTGCTGAATAGGAGGAGCTGGTGCAGGTTTATTAAAAAAAGTACCATCATGCAATACAATAAATTTGCGTTCTTCTTCGGCACTGACTTCGCCATTTTGAACCAAATTAGCACCTGCTATTTGTTTGGCCAATGGTTTCATTACACCAAATAATATAGAAAAGCCTGATAATGTACATTGATTGCCCGATTTGGTAAACACCATAATATAAATAAGTTCAGATGTTTCTCTTCCGTTTCTCCAACCTCTTACTTCATCTTTTTTTAAATATGCTAATTCTTTATGGTCTAAATTTTCTAATGCATAATCGCTTGCACCCATCATAGACGAGTTTTTAGAAGTTAGAAAAAATGTTTCTTTACCATTAATTTTTACAAGCCCTGTTTTTTTATCTACATCAATATCTTCGGCAAATGAGCTAAAAGATTTAGCAAGCATTAGTACAATACAACTGAATAGAAGAAAATGTTTTTTCATGATTTTTGATTAGTTATTTAAGTTTAAAATTGTTATTAAATGTTTGGGTTCGCCTTCGTTGATACGTTTATTAATGCCGCTAAATAGTTTATCCTCATTATTCATTTCCATATAAAATGGTCGGTCTAAAAATTCGCTATACGATGATGCAATATATAGTTTGTTATCATTTGAAATGCATAATGCTGTAATTTTATCATACAATATTTTCGAATTATCTTTTGATGTTTGTGTAAAATTTGTACCATCAAATTTTAAAAGTCCATTAGTTTCTGTTCCTATCCATGCATTGCCATATTTATCAAAACAAATGGCATTAACTGCAAAGTTTTTAATATTTAATGATTCTATTTTTTCATAATGAGTCCAGTTTGTACCATCAAAAACAGATATCCCTCGTTTGCTGCCAAACCACATCTTTCCATCTTTAGATTCGTTGATAGTTAAAATATCATCTGATGGAAATGGAACTTCTTTTTTAGTAAATACCTGAAAAGTATTATTGCCTGTATATTTTACCAAGCCTTTGCCTGTGCCTGCCCAAATTTGATTTTTACTATCTTTAAAAACACAATACACAATGATGCTTGGCAATCCGCCATTGCCTTTATTGTAGGTTTCCCAAGCATTGTTTGCAAATTTAGATAAGCCACCGCTGCTAGCTGCCCATAATACATTATCGGCATCGGTTGTAATATCAGTAGCGCCGCCAAATGTGGGCGATTTTGCATAATCTGATATTGCGCCATTATCAAATACTTTAATGCCACCCATAGCTGCGGTGATATAAATTTTATTATCATTAGCAGCATAAGCTTTTACAAACATACTAGATAGACTTCCTTTTTCGTGTTGAAATAATTCTAGTTTATTGTCTTTAATTTTTAATAACCCCGAGTTATCGCTGGTAGCCCATACATTGCCTTGTTTATCTTGAATGATAGAATTGCTAGCACCCATATCTACATTTACCGTAGTACTATTAATAATGCTTACATCTTTCATCGGTAGATTAAATTCTTTAACTGACATTACACTGCTATAGCTTGTACCTAGCCATTTATTATTGTTTTTATCTACCAATATTCTTTTTATATAATTATTATTGATGGGCGAATTTTGCGAAGTATAAGCCTTGTATCCATCTTCGGTTAAAGCCATCAAACCGTTGTTGGATGTAGCAATCCAGATGGTGTTGGCATTATCAATGGCAATAGATTGAATATCTAATCTGTTATTGTTTCGGGTTAAAATATCAATTAATTTTTTGCCATACGAATTGCTAAAGTTGTGCATTTTCCATTCGCCATTATTTAATTCCAATACTCCTTGGGGCGTAGCAAACCACATTTTGCCGCTGCTATTAGTAGTGATAGCCATTATATCATTGGTTGGCAAGCCTGTGCCCGAGTTGTATAATTTCCAATTTTTGCCATCAAATCTTGCTAAGCCTTTTTCATTTTGTGCGCCTAATGATACCCATACATGATTGCTTTCATCTATGGTTAAATTTTGCATGTATTTATCGGGTACACCATTGCTTATATTGTTTTGTGTCCAGCTGCTACCATTATAAAATGATAGAATATTACTATATATCACTTCTTTATTTACGATAGCGTCGCCTGTTATATACACTTTATCGGTTTGTGTAATGGCAATGTTTTTTACGATTGAAATACCCGTAGCATCTTGCATAAAATCTGTCCAAGCTGTGCCATTAAATACACTAAGCCCTTTATTGGTGCCTATATAAATATTGTTTTTACTATCGCATGCAATAGTTGTCATATCGGCATTAGCGGCTAAGCTGCTTTTATTGGCTACTATTTCGGTAAGTGTTTTTCCATCCCATTTTATTATTCCAAATCGGTTGCAGGCAAATAATAAATTTCCATTATTATCTATAGCAATATCGGCTATGGCATCCGAATGCAACTTGATAGCTGTGGTTATTTTATCATTCAAATAAGAATAATTGCCTGTAAAAACAGTCCATTGTGTTAACGGATTTCGAGCGGCTGATACACGTAAAGATAGCAACATACAGGCTGCTATAAAAAGATGTTTTAGTTTCATTATATTGTTTAAAAAAATTAGGCTATAAATGTAGATAAATATTTTTTTACGATGTGGTTAAAGCATTTATTTAATAAGAAAAATTTGTAGTATTAAATACCTTTCGGTAATTATTTAACAACGTTGCATAATCATTTCGAATCGTTTGTTAAGCTTTTTTAGCCTTTGGCAATCTTATTTAAAAGGTAATTAAATTATACGGATAGGTTGCTTTTTATTGGCATAAAAATTAATCATCGCATAATTATTTGTGGATTAATAAAAACTATTTCGTTTTTCATTGCCTTATAAAGGCTTATCTTTATCAAAAATTTTTATTGCGTAATTTATAGGAACTATGGGAAAAATAATAACGATTGCTAATCAAAAAGGTGGTGTAGGCAAAACTACTACCGCTATTAATTTGGCAGCCAGCTTTGCTGTGTTAGAATATAAAACATTATTGGTAGATGCCGATCCACAGGCTAATGCTACCTCGGGTATTGGTATTGAGCCTAAAGCTGTAAAACAAGGTGTATATGAATGTATGATTGGCGAAGCAAAAATTCAAAAATCAATTATCGAAACATCTACACCAAATTTAGATTTATTGCCAGCCAGCATGGATTTAGTAGGTGCCGAAATTGAATTGGTAAATCATCCAAATAGAGAAAAAATATTAAAAAAATTATTAGAAGAAGTAAGAGCCGATTATGATTTTATTGTAATTGATTGTTCGCCATCATTGGGTTTAATTACTGTAAATGCCCTATCGGCTGCCGATTCGGTACTTGTGCCTGTACAATGTGAATATTTTGCACTAGAAGGATTAGGCAAATTATTAAACACTATTAAAATAGTAAGAACAAGATTAAATACAGCATTAGAAATTGAAGGTATTTTATTAACCATGTATGATAGCCGATTACGATTAAGCAACCAAGTAGTAAATGAAATTAAACCTCATTTTGAAGATTTAGTGTTTAATACCATCATTCATCGCAATACAAAATTGGGCGAAGCACCAACGATAGGGAAATCGGTAATAACCTACGATGCCGATAGCACAGGGGCTTTAAATTATTTGAATTTGGCAAGAGAGATTTTACAAAAAAATAGTAAAACAAAAATTAAAACCGAAGATAAAATAATTGACATAGAAGATAAAAATATATAACCGAAATAATTATTTCAGAATAAAAATGGCAAAACAAAAAGCAGAATTAGGCAGAGGAATACGAGCTTTATTGCAATCAATTGATGATGATTCGGAAGAGTTGATTCCTAATGTAGCTACTAATAATACAGCTACCAATAGTGTTTCGGCGGTTCAATTGAATCAAATTGAAGTAAATCCATTTCAGCCCCGTGTTGATTTTGATCAAGATAGATTAGAAGATTTAGCGCAATCTATTGCTGTACATGGTTTAATTCAACCCATCACGGTTCGAAGATTAGAAAACAATAAATACCAATTGATAAGTGGCGAACGCCGCTTACGAGCTAGCAAAATGGCTGGATTGGAAGCCGTGCCTGCTTATATCAGAACTGCCAACGACCAAGAAATGCTTGAAATGGCATTGATTGAAAATATTCAACGTGAAGACTTAAACCCTATTGAAATTTCTATCAATTATCAACGATTGATGAAAGAATGCGAATTGAATCAAGAGCAATTAGCCGAAAGAGTAGGAAAGGACAGAAGCACAGTAGCCAATTTTTTACGATTATTAAAATTGCCCGAAATAGTGCAAATGGCATTAAAAGAAAAAGCTGTAAGCATGGGGCATGCAAGGGCTTTGCTTGGATTAGAAAATGTAGACGAACAATTATTTATTTTTAAAGAAATAGAAAAAAAGAATTTATCGGTACGACAAGTTGAACAAGCTGTTTCGCAAATGAAACGCAAAAGCATTACCCAAAAGAAAACCAAACAAAGCAATATTGCTTACGAATATCAAAAGGTACAAGATAAATTAACATCACATTTTTCAACCCGGATAAAACTGAACAGAAGTGCCACAGGACGAGGCGAAATTTCGATTCCGTTTTTTTCGGATGAAGATTTAAACCGAATTATTGATATTTTTAATATTTAATCAACCGCCGTTTTTATTTTATTTCGAATGAAAAACTATAACATCAATTTGCTGTTTTTGGGCACTGCAATTATAGGGTGTATGTTTTTTATTACCCACGTTGATGCACAATCAACTATTAAAATGGATACCATTAAAACATCTATTTTAAAAAAAGATTCTTTATCGACAACCGCTTCACCTGTATTTAAACCTAATCCAAAACGGGCAGCCATTTATTCGGCAGTATGCCCAGGCTTGGGGCAAATTTATAATCGTAAATATTGGAAAGCACCTATTGTGTATGCTGGTATTGGTGTGGCTTCGTATTTTATCTTAGTAAATTATTCAGGCTATATTAATACTCGAAATGGCATTACACGATTGCAGGATAACGATGCATCAAATGATAATGAACCCATTTTGGTAAGAGATTATTCATATAAAAAATATGATTTAAATAAAAATGGAGCTACGGTAGATGATTTATTGAGGATAAAAAAATACTTCCGTCAGAATATTGATGTATCGGTTTTAACTTTAACGGCTTTGTATATTTTAAACATAGTGGATGCTAATATTGATGCACATTTAAGTGGTTTTAATATGAGTGATGATTTAACAATTGCACCTGTAATTAATCAATATGGTGTGGGTATAGCATTTCAATTTAAATAAAAATTTATTCAACAACAATGGAAATAGTAGTAAGCGGAATGCGAAGCACAGGCTGCCTTCATTTAGGAAATTATTTTGGCGCAGCAACTCATTTTTTAAAAATGCAGGAAGATAAAAACTATCACTGCAATTTTTTTATTGCCGATTTACATTCGCTAACCACACACCCTACACCCGATGATTTTAAACGCAATACCAATGAAGTGTTGGTTGATTATTTGGCTTGTGGTTTAAACCCCGATAAATCGGTATTGTATGCACAAAGCGATATTCCTGAAATACCGCAATTGTATTTATTATTGAATATGTTGGCTTATAAAGGTGAGTTAGAAAGAGTAGCTTCATTTAAAGATAAAGTACGCAAGCAAGAAGAAAATGTGAATGCAGGGTTGCTTACTTATCCTGTATTAATGGCGGCTGATATTTTAATTCATAGGGCTCATAAAGTGCCTGTGGGCAAAGACCAAGTGCAACATTTAGAAATGACAAGAAATTTTGGAAACCGATTTAATCATTTATACAAAACCGATTTTTTTCCCGAACCATATCCTTTCACGTTTACGGGTGTGCCTATCACTGTGCCAGGTTTAGATGGTACTGGCAAAATGGGCAAAAGCGATGGCAACGGTATTTATTTAAGAGATGAACCTGAAGTGGTTCGTAAAAAAGTGATGAAAGCCGTTACAGATGCTGGACCTACTGCACCAAATTCGGAAATGCCCGATGCTGTAAAAAATATTTTTACTCTATTAAAATTGGTTTCAACGGCTGATACGGTAACGCATTTTGAAACAAAATATAATGATTGCAGTATTAGATATGGCGATTTAAAAAAGCAATTAGCCGAAGATATTATTTTATTTACAGCGCCTATCAGAAGCCGAATTAATGATATAATCAATGATAAACCTTACCAAGAAAAAGTATTAAAAATGGGTGCCGAAAAAGCTCGTGAAAGCGCCTCGGCTACATTAAATGAGGTAAGAAAGATAATGGGAATGTAAAAACTTATTCTACCCTTTTATTGGCTATATAATTTACTACATAAGCATCTTTAAATCCTGCTTTTTTAAGTTGTTCTATTAACTTATCTGTTTCATCTTTGGTAAATAATTTTTTGGATAGATAGATGTATCTACCCCTATTATCTTGCTCAATGGTAAATCCTTTTGCATCATTTAATCTTTCATCATTTACATTTAGTGGCGATGATGAAGTATAAAACTGAATTTTAAAATAATTGCTGCTATTAAATGCTTTAGTAGTATCAATAATATTGGTTTCGCTATTCTGAATAGGCTTTTTTATCACATTACTTTTTATACCTTCTACTTCGGTTTTATAACTTTCAAATGCACTAAAAATGCCTGTTGCAATTTTAGTTGAACCCTCTTCGCTATTCAAAAATCTTTCTTCATCGGGGTTGGTAATAAATCCTGTTTCAACCAATACACTTGGCATTTTAGTGTATACCAACACTGCAAAACCTGCTTGTTTTACACCTCGATTAAATCTACCTGCATCACCCAATTCTTCTTGCACCTTGCCAGCAAAACTTACACTTTGGTCAAGGTTTGCATTTTGCATCATCGAAAACATGATGTAGCTGGCAGGGTCGTTGGGGTCGAAGCCTTGGTATTTATTTTTATAATCGCTCTCTAATAATATTACACTATTTTCTCGTTTGGCTACATTAAAATTATCTTCGGTTCTATGTAAGCCCATCGTATAAGTTTCGCAACCATAAGCCGATTTATTTTTACCAGCCGAGTTTAAATGAATACAAATAAACAAATCGGCATTGCATTTATTTGCCATATTAGCTCGTTCGTATAAATCAACAAATTGGTCGGTAGTACGAGCATATACTACTTTTACATCAGGAAAATTTTGCTGAATAATAGCACCAAATTTCAAAGAAATTTTTAAAGCTACATCTGCCTCGTGTGAAAACGAACCTAACGAACCAGGGTCGCTGCCGCCATGACCAGGGTCTATAAAAACAGTTTTGATTTTAAATTTTGGAGCAGCAGCTTGCAGTGTTGAAATGGTAACAACACAAAAAAACACGATGATATATTTAAAAAATGTATGCATTAGTTTGTTTTAAAAAATCGAATTACAAAAATGATGAAATATTTACAATTAAGTGTTGGAAATAAAATCATAAAAAAAATGTAAAAAATAATTTAACTGAAATTGTTTCTGCAACTTTGTAAATCATATTTTCTACAAAATTAATTTGATTATTTTTTTTTGAAACGTTTTATCATACTGTTAACTATTTTAGTTTCAACACTTATGTTGTGCAATGTCAGTATTGGCTTTGCCCAACTTCGTGCCATGAAAGATAAAACCACAAAAATTGATTCTACTTTTAAAACCATTGCCATTGATAGTTCAATTAATGTTGCGTCACATTTTCACGATACTACTCAATTAGTTTTTAATCCCGATTCTATTATCATTTCAAAAGATTCGCCCGATAGCACCATACATTATGCTGCCAAAGATTCATTAGTATTTAATGCTGCCACTAATAATGTTTTTTTATACAATGAATCTAGCATACAATATAAAGAGCTGAATTTAGAAGCTTACGAAATTCAGATAAATTGGGATGAGCATTTATTAAAAGCACATGGCAAAACCGATTCAACAACCAATAAAACTATTGGTGCGCCTATATTTAAAGAAAATGATAAAACATACAATGCTCAAAAAATAGCCTACAATTACGAAACTCAACGAGGCAAAATTTATGATTTAGTAACCACTGAAAGCGAAGGATTTATTCATAGCGAAGCCATAAAAAAAGATGGCGAAAAAGATTATTTGGGCTATAAATCTTTGTTTACTACTTGTAGCAATGAGCATCCACATTTTGGATTTAGAGCCAAGCGAATAAAAGTAATTCCTGGCAAATTAATTATTACAGGGCCTGCCCAATTAATTGTTGAAGATATTCCTACGCCATTGTTTATTCCCTTTTCTATTTTCCCTATTAAACAAGGGCAAGCAAGCGGCTTGTTAATACCTCAATTTAATAATGATGTAAATAAAGGTTTCGGGTTGCAAAATGGTGGCTATTATTTTGGATTAGGCAAACACCACGATTTGGCTTTACAGGGCGATATTTTTTCGCATGGTAGCTATGCCGTTCGATTAAATTCGGGTTATAATTATAGGTATAAAGCCCGAGGCAATTTCATATTGGCTTTTGCCAGCACAAGGCTTGGCGACCCACAAGAATCGGGCTTTTCGAAACAAAAAGATTTTCATATTACATGGCATCATACTAAAGATTCTAAATCTAATCCATACAATTTATTTTCGGCAAGTGTTGATGCTGGTACCAGCAGATACAATAGAAACAATGTGTATGATGCTAATCAATTTTTAACCAACACTTACAATTCATCCATCAGCTATCAACGCATTTTTCCGAACAAACCTTTTAACTTAACTATCAATGCCAATCATTCGCAGAATAATCAAACGCATGATATGACGTTTACTTTACCATCTATCAACTTTAATATTAATAGGCTTACACCTTTTGCAAAAAAACATTCAGTTGGCGAAAAAAAATGGTACGAAAATATTGGATTTAGTTATTCGGCTAATGCTTTAAACCAACTTACCACAAAAGATACATTGCTTTTTAAATCGAAGTTTAATGATTTTAAAAATGGTATTGTTCATTCAATTCCTATTTCAACCAATGTAAAAGTGATGAAATATTTTGTATTGAATCCATCTATAAACTATAACGAACGTTGGTTTGCTTACTCATCACAACAATCGTTAGATTCTAATTCAAATATTATTCATAACCGAGTAAATGGTTTTAAAACCGAACGAGATTTTTCGGCTTCGGTAAGTTTAAACACAAAAATATTTGGAATGAAACAATTTAAACATGGTAAAATAAAAGCCATTAGGCATGTAATTACACCTAATATTAATGCCCAATATCACCCCGATTATGGTAGCAATTTTTTTCATTATTATAAACAATCGCCTATTAATGGTGCTACACCCTACTCTATTTTCGAACAAAGCATAGTAGGTGGGCCGCCTGCTGCTGGCAAGTTTGCAGGCATTGGCTTAGGTGTAACCAACGATTTAGAAATGAAAGTATTTGATGCTAAAGATTCTATTAATCAATCTCGTAAAATTACTTTATTGCGCAGCTTATCATTTAATACTTTTTATAATTTGGCTGCCGATTCATTTAGACTTAGCCCCATCAGCATGAGCACCAACACTGGATTTTTGAAAAATAAAATTACTGTAAATCTTAATCTTCAATTAGACCCTTATCATCATAATACAGCAGGCAGAGCCATTGATAAATATGCATTGTTAGAAGATGGTAAATTGGGTAAAATAAAAAGCGCCAACTTTGCCATCAACGCCAATTTTGCTAGTAAACAAAATATGACCGATTTTGCTAAAAAAACAAAAGGCACAACTACCAGTAATAATAATTCGGAACAAAAGAAAAACACAAGCGACGAAATACTACCTACCATAGATTTTAATAAATGGCATATACCGTTTACGTTTTCTACTAATTATATGCTAACCATACAACCTAAAACCATCAATTTTAAAGATACTGTAATTTATACTCAATCTATAAATGGTACTTTAAACTTTGGCTTAACGCCCAAATGGAATGTAACAGTAAACACGGGCTACGATTTTAGAATTAAAGGATTGGCATATACCGATATTGTAATTTTAAGAGATTTACATTGTTGGCAAATGCGCATACAGGTTGCCCCTGGCAGATTTTATGCCATACAAATAAATGCTAAAGCCAATATTTTAAATGATATGGAATTGAAAAAACGTAAATATTCGGGCTCATACTATTTTTAAATACTACTGCTACATGAAATTTTTAATCACTGGCGCTACTGGATTTATTGGAAGTTATTTATCAAAATTTTTAATTGATAATGGGCATCAAGTAATTGCCATCACCCGACACATTACACCCACATTAAAAGCCGAAATGCCTGCCATTGAGTGGATAGAAGGCGATATGCTGCATAGCAATATTCAACAATTAAAAATTGAAGCCGATGTAATTATTCATTTAGCAGCCGCCAATGATATAGTATCAAAAAATGCAATTGATGGTATTACTTTGTCGGCTGGTGGCACCAGAAATATGTTGCAATTGGCTGTAAACAATAAAATTAACCGATTCATTTTTTATTCAACACTACAAGTGTATGGTACCGAATTATCGGGTATGATTACCGAAGATTCAACACCAAATTGCGAAAGCGATTATGGTATTAATCATTTATTGGCCGAACAGTATGTAGAGATGTATGCTCGAAAATTTGGCTTACATACGGCCATTGTTCGCCCTAGTAATATTTATGGCGAAATGGCAGCCAGCACTGTAAACCGCTGGACATTAGTGCCTGGTTGTTTTATTAAATCATTGTATGAATCGGGCAATATTACTTTGCTTTCATCGGGCAAGCAAAACAGAAATTTTATTTCGTTGCTAATGCTTAGCCAACAAACATTGCAAATTGCTAATCATTTGCATTCGCCTTTTCAAATTTATAATTTGGCAAGTAATTATTACAATAATATTTATGGCATAGCTTCAACCACTTTCGAACTATACAAAGCCATTACGGGCAACGCAGCAACGCTAGAAATAAAAAGCGAACTACCGCTATCAGCCAATCAATTTGAAATAAGTTTAGCTAAACTAAATTCAATTAATTGCCGAACATCAGTAACCAAAAACGAATTGGAAATTGAAATAGAAAAGCTGATTAGAAAATTTAGAAAATAAAGATGATAACATTTATTGTACCTACTCGAAACAGATTGAGCCATGTAAAGCGAACATTAAAATATGTTTCTCATTTGCCATATCAATTTATCATTGCCGATAATTCAACTTTATATAATTCGCTTCCAAAAGATATTCAACTTTCAGAAAATGTAGAATATCTTTTTTTAGAAAATTCTACATTTTCAAATAAAGTAACCACTGCTCTTTCAAAGGTTACTACAAAGTATGTAGCAATGATAGCTGATGATGATTTTTTTACTTTATCGGGCATAAAATCTTGTATTGATTTTTTAGAAAAAAACGAAAATTACAGTGCTGTTCATGGCAACACTTTAGGTTTTTTTGAAGCTAAAAACAAAGTAGGTTTTGAAAAAATGTATCATCATGAAAACCATGTAAATTGTAATAATGATGATGTAATTAAAAGGGCTATTGAAATGTTTTCGCCTTATATGCCTTTGTTTTATTCTATTCATCGAACAGAAAATTTTAGAAAGATATTCGCTACCGAGCTATTGCCCGAAAACTTGAATTTTGTTGAATTTAAAATAGCCTTGTATGCAGCCGTGAAAGGTAAGTTCGAAGTTCTTCCTATATTGCTTCATATCCGAGAAGAAGCTTTATTTTCGGCTGGGTTTACTACCAAAGCAATTGCAGATATGCCCGATGATAAAGAATGGAATATTAAATTAAATAGTTTTAAAAATTATGTGGCAAATGATATTACCACATTATATCAAATAAGCGATTCGACTGCATCAACCATTGTCGAATCATCTATTTCAAGCTATATAAATTGGGTAAAATCTTTACCGATTTCAAACAATAAAATGAGCTATGCTTATTTTAAAAAGAAATATTTGAAGCCTTACTTTCCTGCGTTATTTAGTTGGTTGGTAAAACAAAAAAAAGCTACTGAAATAAATCGTCAACAAATCAATCATCTGAATTTATCTAATTATTCAAACGCTGATATTCTCAAAGAAGAATTGGTATTGATTGAATCGGTTATTCTTAACGTTTCCTGAAATTTAAACTATTGTTGGTTGTTCTACTCCTCTGGAGTGATATGTTTATAGGGTTTATGTTATAGCTATAAACATGTGACCCCACAGGGGTCAAATACAAGTTGTTTAATCTGAAATTATTATTGCTTATTGATTTTAAAACAAACTGTTTCTGTTTTTGTATTAATGATTTGAACAAAATAAATTCCTGTTAAGAAACATTCAGGAATTTCGATTTTCAAACTTGATGAATGAGCCGTTTCTTGTAGCAACAACTCACCAAATACATTATAAATATTGATTTTACTTTCAGAATTAGTAGAAAGATTACTCAAAGAAATAGAGTGTGTAAATGGATTAGGTGAAATAGAAATATTGGTTAAATCATTATTTGATAATGATAAAATGCCTGTTGATGCTGGTGTGTATTGCCACAAGTAGTTATTTACATTGCCACTTGAATTAACACCACATGCCACATAGCCATTATTTCCTATTGAAAATGCAGATGCAAATCGAATTTGTGGACCACCATAATTTGTAATACTTCCCCATGAATTAGTTGCAGGATCGAACTTATAAAAAGAATTATAATAATTACCCGATGCATCATTTCCAGTTCCTACGTACCCATTATTTCCTATTGAAAATGCAGTTGCAAATTGTAATCCATTGCCTGGGAAATTTGTTTTTTGAGTCCATGAATTCATCAAAGTATCATACTCCCAAAAATCATTATAAAAAGTTGCTCCACTGTATCCTAAACCAATATATCCTTTATTATTGATAGACAATCCAACAGCCCCCATTCTTGCATTTCCTCCAAAATTTGATTTCTGATTCCATGCATTTAAAGTTGGGTCATATTCCCAAAAATCATTTAAAGCAGTTCCGCCAATAGTAGTTCCACAGCCAATATAACCCTTATTTCCTACTGAAAATCCTATTGCTTGATACCTGCCACCACCACCAATATTTGATTTTTGACTCCATGCATTTAAAGCTGGGTCGTATTCCCAAAAATCATTTGGGTAAGTATTAGTTGTATCTTGCCCAGCACCTATATAACCTTTGCCATTAATAGAAAAACCAACAGCAACTATTCTTTTCGACCCTCCAAAATCAGCTTTTTGCGACCAAATATTATTCGTTGGGTCGTATTCCCAAAAGTCTTTTGCAAACCCACTTGTTGCCATATTACCTGTACCTAAATATCCTTTGCCATTAATTGAAAAACTTACAGCACCTGCCCTTGTTGTACCCGACAAATTTGATTTTTGCAACCAAGTATTTCCTGTTTGTGCCTTTATAGAAAAAGAAATTATAATAAATATGCTTATTAAAAATATTGATTTCATAATTCAGTTTATGTTTTTACAAATGTAATATTTTGTTGAAACACGAATAATTAATTCTACCTAATTCAATTAGAAAGTTTTAACACTACCACTAGTATATACTAAATTCCAACACCAACATTAAATATTTATCTATAAAAAATTAAATGCCTTTAATTTTAAATTCAGTTCGTCTGTTGGCTTGATGCTCGGCATCTGTGCAGGGTACACCATCGGCGCATTTATTGGTAAGCAATGTTTCGCCATAGCCTTTAGCCACCAATCTATTTGCCTTAATGCCTTTGCTTACTAAATAAGCTACGGCGCTTTCGGCTCTCCGCTGGCTTAAGGTTAAGTTATAATCGTTATTTGCTCGGCAATCGGTATGGCTGCGCAATTCAATTTGCATGGTTGGATATTTTTGTAATATGGCCACTGTTTTATCCAATTCTAAAGCAGCATCGGGGCGAATATTAGATTTATCTACATCATAATAAATATCATCAATTTTTACTACATCGCCCGTGCAATACATTCCAATGCCTTGTTTAATATCTTGCGATGTTTTCATGCCTTCGGTAGATACTTCATTCCAATTTGAACCGCATTTATTTTTAGTAGCCGATATTCTATACTTGGTATTATATGCCAAATCGAAATGATAATCGCCCATGGCGGTGGTAGTCAATGATTTGGTTTCATTGGTTTTAAAATTTTCTAAAGTAATAGAAACGCCTTCCATAGGTTGTTTTGTACCTTCATTAAATACAGTACCCGACAAAGTAATTTTAACTTTAGTAGAATCGAAGTATGGCATAGTTACCAATTGTTTTTTAGTAAGCGGAATTTTTATTAATTGATTTCCATTCAACATATCTTTAGATACATCAATTTGATTGATGCTGTATGTTTCTTTATCGGCCATTAATTGTATATCATTTGAATTGTTTACACATATTTTAAAAATGCCATCGGTATTGGTTTTAAAACTGCGTTTCAATTTTCCTTTTTCCATCCATTTTACATTTGCCATATTCAATGGTTCGTTGGTTTCAGCATCGAATACTATGCCCATCAAAGTATTGCATTTTTTAGTAAATGTATAAATATCATCATTGCCCGTTCTCGAACTAGTAAAATATCCTTCGTCGCCTTTTTCGTTGGTAATAATTCCAAAATCATCTTTCATGCTATTAACAGGAAAGCCAACGTTTTCGGGTTCTGCCCACTTACCATCTTTGCTTTGTGTGGTAGCAAAAATATCTAATCCGCCCAATCCTACTAAAGCATCGCTAGAAAAATACAAGGTATTATTAAGCGATAAATAAGGAAATACTTCGTTGCCTTCGGTATTAATATCGGCACCTAAATTTTTAGGTGCACCCCATTGCCCTAATTCATTTTTGCATACATAAATATCCATTCCGCCTAATCCACCAGGCATATCGCTAGCAAAATAAAGATACATTCCATCGGCTGATAGGGCTGGATGACAGCAATTATATTCGCTACTATTATGTATAAATTCATCGGGCTTCGACCATTCGCCATCCGTTTTGCGTTGATGATAAATTTTTAATTTCATAGCGCCATCTTTCGAAAAATTTGGTAACCAACCATTGTAATTATTTCGGGTATAAAATACTTCGGTTTGTATTTGATTAAATGAAATAGTAGCATCATGAAATTTTGTATTTGCTTTTCCTTTCCATAAAGTTGGTGTTACATAAGTATTTGCTCTATTACTGTTTTCAAAATACAGATTATAAAATGGTCTGCCTGCCCATCCATGCTCAAATTCAGAAAATGCGCCCGAAGGTCTATCGCTCGAAAATACAATTCCGTTTTCGAAATAAGCAGGACACATATCGCTATACGAAGTATTAAATAATACAGGCTTTACAGCATATTTGGCACTATCGGCATACCATTCTTTAATTTGATTGCAAGCCTTAATGCCTGCCATACCACGTTTATCGGTAGGATTTAATGCAAAATAATTTTGATACCATTTAGCAGCTTCATCTATATTACCCATTTCTTGCAATGCTTCAGCATAGCTTAATCGTTCGTTGGGCAATGCCGATGGCATATTGATAAATTGCTTATACCAATAGCAAGCATTTTCGGCATCAGCCACTTTATTATAACTTGCTGCTAAGCGCTGCTTTATAAACAAATTATTGCTATCGGTTTGTACTGCTTTTTTATAATATACAATGGCTTGCGAATAATTATATTGATTGTATAATTTATTGGCTTTGCGAAGTGAATACGATTGCGCTTGGGCAAATTGAGCAACGCTTATTAATATTATTGCAGAAAGAATAGCGGTAATTATTTTATTCATAAAATATATTTATGGATTTTTTTTGAATCGGTTTAATGTTAAAAATATCGTGGCGTAGCAATTTTTCTGTTCATTTGATTCACATCATATCCCAACATTAATTCGTATGAACCACGATTATAGTTTTTTAAATTAGTTAGCGTAATATCGTAAGCAAAGCCTAATCTTAGCGTATGATTAATTTCATAAACACTCATCAAGTCAATACTTTCAATATGTTCGGTGGCTACTTTGCTAAAATTGCTACGAAATGAAGCACCCAACCATAATGCATCCGAAAAAATAAAGCTTGCATTTGCATCCATTTCGGCTGGTGAATGTGGGGCTATTTTTAATAATGCTGATGGCTTAAATTTAATTCCATCTGATATACCAAAAACTCTACCTGCCATTAAAAATAAATGGCGATACTGCTTAGCTACAATGGATGAAACTGTGCCATTCGATTTTTCATACAATCTATTATTTACAATGTGAGGCACTGCCATACCAATATAACTTTTTGCTGTGCTATAATATAATCCTGTTCCAAAATTGGCTACAGTAAAGTTTTTTACAGGATTAGTAAAATTTTCATCGCCCTGATCAAATACTGTAAGTTCATTAAATTTATGCGATATAGTAGTAATAGTAGCTTGCAAACCAATAGATAATTTACCTACTTGATTTACTGGAATTCGATAGGCATAACTGCCCGATACATTTGTAAAACTACTAATGCCCAGTTGGTCGCTAGTTACATTTAAGCCCACTGCTACCCTTTCGTTGCGCAATGGAGCATGAATGCCCACATTAATAGTTCGTGGTGCACCATCCATTTTTACCCATTGGGTTCTATACAATGCCGTTGCACTTAAACATTCACGGCTGCCAGCATAGGCAGGATTTACCGATAATTGATTCCACATATACATCGTGTATTGTGGATCTTGCTGTGCAAATAATTTCATTGAACTTAATGCTGCACAGATTAAAACGAAAATTACTTTTTTCATTTTGAAATATTTTTTCTGATTAAAAAAATGAATCTATTTGTTTGATTAAATTTTCTATTTATGAATTACGATATAGCCTTGTTTATCATCATGTTTATTATCGTTAAACTTAAAAATATAAAAGTATGTTCCATCGGGCAATGGTTGGTTTTGATATGTTCCATCCCATTCGTTTTTATAGGGCTTAGCGCTATACACTTCATTGCCCCAA
This sequence comes from Bacteroidota bacterium, assembly GCA_046051225.1. GTDB lineage: Bacteria > Bacteroidota > Bacteroidia > Chitinophagales > CAIODY01 > CAIODY01. The sequence continues at coordinate 31,668 of JBJOOR010000007.1, forward strand.
CGATTAAAAATTACAATTTCATTATTCGGGTATTGCAATGCACAATTGATAATGAACAAATCATTTTTCTTATCATTATTTGGCGACATGCCTTGCGCAAATACACACTCGGCTTTACAATCATCTTTAAAAATAATTTTTGCTTTGCTACTTAATCCATTTACAACTATTGAATACATAGCCGAATCAATGCCCGTAAATCCTACATTTGGCTTGTATTGAATAGATGTGCCCGATACCGATATTTCGCCATTATGAGCTGGTTGTTCAATATATACATTAATGCTGTTAGAAGAAATGCCCGTATAATCATTTGCTAAAACATTAAAAATAGCGGCTTCGCAATCAATCATTTTGGTAGTTCCAAATGTGTCGTTGGTGGCTATTGGATTTACTTTAAAATATACAGCTGCTGCTGCACTGCAATTTTTAGATGAAGTAGAATCAAACAATAAATAATTTACCGAATCTAATCCTATAAATCCTGCATTGGGTTGATATTGAATTTGATTATTTATGATTGTTGCAGTAGCATTTTGGGTAAATGAATTTACAGCCACCAATATTTTTTTAGGTGTTTGAAAAATATCATTTGCCGATGCATCAACAATAATAGATGTAGTATTTCCACTTATTTCTACGGTATCATTATTAGCCATTGGCGATTGTGTAATTTTTGTTGAATGAATAATACTATTGGTACAACCAGCCGATGAATAGGTATAGGTAATTGGTTCGGATACATTAACAGTTAAATTAGTTGGAGTTAAATAAGTAATTCCACCAATTGTTTGCAACCCATTGCCGCTAAACACACCGCCAGTTGGGGTTCCAGTTAATTGAATTAATGCTGCATTGCTGCAATAAACTGAATCTAAACTAAAGCTAAGCACAGCCGCATGTTGAATGGTTAGCAATACACTATCGGTTGAAAAACAACCTGTACCATCGGTAACTGTAACATAATAAGTGGTATTAATAATTGGTGTAACTAATGGATTGGCAATTGCAGGAACGCTGTCATGCGTAGATGCTATCCAGCTATAAGTATACACCCCCGAACCGCCTGTAGCTGTGGCTGGCGAACCGCCAATATTTATCGAATTGCCCAAACATACATTTTGATTTAGGCCAGCATCCGAATGTAAAGTACAAGCACCAATAAATACTTTTACAAAAGCTGTATCGCATAAATTAGGTACACCATTATCGCATAATATATATTGGAATGAATCAACCAATCCTAATGCTGTAAAACCAATATTTGGTGTATAAGTAAATGTTCCATTAGTATTTAAAACAATTGTACCATGCAATGGTGCTACAATACCTGCATTGATGCTTATGGTAGAGGTTGATATATTGCCTTCGGGCAATACATTTGAATCATCATCGGTATCATTAGTAGTTACAGGTTGTGCATTGGTGCCAGCAATACCGCTTGATGGAATAGATAATACATCGGTATTAGCAACTGGTTTACCATTTACACCAATCACATGAATTAATACAATAGCCGTATCGCAAATACTTGTGCCAGCCGAACAATAGCTGTAAATAAAATAATCATTACCGCTAAAGTTATGATTAGGCGTATATTTTATTGAGCCATTCGCATTTTGAATTACTGTGCCATGCAATGGATTTGCGCTTACATAATTCGAAATTAAATTTCCATAAGCACTATCATTTGCTAAAACAAAAATAGTATCAAATGAATTTTCGATTAGTGTATCTACATCATATCGGGCTGTAGGCACATTAGATGCTACTGCTATAAATACTTTTGCAGTATCGCATAAAGTAGGTGTACCATTATCGCAAATTTTATATTCAAAACTATCTAAGCCAATAAAACTATTATTAGGTTGATAGGTAACTAAATTGTTTGATACCGACACAATGCCATGCAATGGTTGTAGCAATGTGGCTGGCAATGTTACAGTAAGATTCATGCCTTGCGGTGCTGTATTGGTTGTATCATTATCTCTATCATTTAATAATACTTGAATGGTAGTACTGGTATTAATGGCTGTACTTTTTACATCATTTACAGCTATTGGTTTATCATTTACTGGCAATACATTTAAGTTTACAATAGCTGTATCGCAAATACCAAAAATATTATTGTAACAAATATTATAAATGAAATAATCAGTGCCATTATAATTTGCATCTGGGATATAATCAACTGTATTATTTGTATTAATATTTAGAGTGCCATGCGAAGGATTTTGGGTAATAAAAATGGTTACCGTTTCGCCGTTTATTAAAATGTCATTGGCTAAAATATTTATGTTGGCTACCGAATCTTCATGCAACACTGCATTATTATAAACTGCATTTAGCGGTGCAATAATATTTACAAATACCCAAGCTGTGCTGCACAAATGAAATGGCGGAACAACAGATGTATCACAAATAGTATATTGAAATGAATCAACGCCATAAAAACCTGGAAGTGCAATATAATTTATTTGATTACCCACTTGTGATACAAACCCAAATACAGGGTTGCCAATTGATGAAATTGAAAATGGATTATTATTTACATCATGATCATTTGCCAAAACAGAAATATTAGCCGAACCATTTATTAAAATTGTATCATAATCATTAATGGCTGTTGGTGCTAAATTGCCCGATGATACTTTAATATAAACTTTTGCTGTTGAACATAAAATTCCATTTATATCACAAATAGTATAGGTAAATGAATCTAAACCAAAGTATGAAGAATTGGGTGTGTAAGTAATTGTTCCGTTTACATTAACTACAGTAGTACCATGCGAAGCTTGCGCAGCAGATGTGATGCTAAATGATAATCCATCAACATCAAAATCGTTGGTAAGAACTGAAATAGTTCTAACCACCCCAACACCTGTTGAGTCATTATCATTAATAGCCGTAGGGCCATCAGCAACAGGAATAATATTTATATTCCATGTTTTTATCACACAATCTGTATTACAATTGGTATTACAGATAGCATATTTTACGCTATCTGTTCCATTATAATTTAAGTTAGGTAAATAATTAAATACACCATTGCTTACTGAAACCAAAGTACCATGAAGTGGTGGTGTAGTAATAGATAATGTCATCGCATCATTCTCGGGGTCGGTAGCACCATTATACAAATTTTGATTTGTAATAATTACATCTTCATTAGTGTTGCTTGAAAAACCACTTGCTATTGGTAATTGATTAGCATGAATTTTTATAGTATCAAATGATGAACAATTATTTGAATCAACAACTGAAACAACATAAGTTTCATCGGCATTAGTAGGTGTTACTAAAATTGAACCAATTGTATTGCTAAATCCAGTGCCTTGGTTAAACCAATTCATCGAAACAACATTTCCATAACCAGTTGGTGTTAAAAGTGCTGATTGATTATTGCAAATAGAATCTTTAGCCGTTGAAATATTTATGGTTGGTAAAGCATACACCCTAAATTGTACAGAATCAGCTGCAATACAACCTAATGGTGATGTGCCTAATAAAATAAAAGTTCTTACACCTGGTGTATCTGTATTTACAATTGGTGTTGGAATAGTTGCATTGCTTAATGAATAAGCTGGCGACCAAGCAAACGTTTCACCAATAATTGGGCTGCTGCCTTGCAATAATTTTACTGTGCTTTTGCAGGTGCTAATATCGGCTCCAGCATTTACTGATGAAGGGTTTACGGTAATAACTACCGAATCTAAATTGATGCAATTATTACCTCTATTAGTAGCTACATAATAAAGATATTGAACTGGAAATGCTGTGTTGTTCTGTATCGTAGCTATTGGATTGGGTAAATTAGCATTATTTAAACCACCTATTGGCGACCATTGATAAGTATAACTTCCAATTGCACAATCGCCTATTTGAACAGGTAAGCCGCCACATACAGATTTAAACGCACCAGCATTTTGCAAATAAATAGGTGTAGCCAAGGTAAATGTGCCCGAGCATAAACACAAATTTGTAGTATCAAAAGCAGCTATCAATTTACAAGCAAAGCCTGCTGGCAATTCGGTTGAATCTACCAATGAAAGTGTTTGATAATAACCCAACCCAGCTGTAGAATAATGTGTGCTTAACAAACTATCACCAGCCGATACTTGATTGTTGCCATCTTTATCGGCATATATTTTTATTCCAAAATTTGTTCCGGGCAAAATGGCTGTGGTACTAGTGTTCAACACGGTTGCATTAAAATATACATTTTCAGAATTAGTAATACAATTAGGTTTTGATGTAGCCGTTAAATTTGTAAATCTGATATCAGGAAATACATTTTCAATCAACGAATCTCTAATGCCAGTTAAACTATAAATGGTACAAGTTTGATTAGGCAAAGGTAATGATGCGCAAAATAATGGTGGTGTAGGTGCTACAGTTTTGGCAGATAAAGTAAAAAAGCCACATGGTAAATTAGGTGCTAAGATTAAATTAAAATTCCATTCCATCGAATCGCCAGCTACTACGCCAGTTGGCAATGTCCATTCAAATCTAGTTATACCATATACATTGCTCACAACTGGGCTTCCAATTAATGGTGAATTATGGATACTAGCAAATGAACTAGCAGCATAACTACTACCTGTAGGTGCATCAAAATAAAATTTATCTGCTGCTCCTGTTGCATTAGTACCAATGTTATTTATTTTAATTGAAATAGGATTAATATTTGATAATCTACATGAGTTATAACCATTAGGCGATGTGAACGTAATTTTAGTATCATAAGGTTTATTTGCACCCGTAATATTTAATGAATTGGCAGGTGTTATAAATTTGTTTACATCAGTGCCACAAGGCGATTGAGCAGTAGCATTAAAACTTAGTGTACTACCCGATAAATAATTACAATCTGTATTTACTGCAAATAATAATTTGAAATGATTATTTAATGGCGACCCAGCCAAACCAGGCAATCCAATTGAATCGATATAACTATTAATTGTTGAATCAATTGTAAAACTATATTGATTGTATTGACCAACAACAGTTTTTGGGTCGGCTATTGATTTATAAATTGCATTAAGCGGATAACTGAATCGAGCTGAACCTACTTCAAAATTCATTCCTTGTGGAAGCTTAATGTACACTTTTACATTTTTCGCATTTGCAATTTGTGGGTTTAATACATCAACAAAAAATGTATCTATAGCACATAAAGCATTAATTGATTTATTGTTAGTTGCTACTAATTGTAGCTCGGCTTGTTTAGGAAAAATTCTTAATGTAATAGAATCGCTCATACATTTTTTTGATGCAAAAGAAGCAGGATAATGCGAACAATTCCAACCCGTAAATAATTTAAAGCTATCAATATTGCACGATTCAAAAGTTACATTAACTCTTAAATTTTTTAAGCCATTGGTTGCAATATTACCTACTCTATACATATCATTTTTCTTAGTTAAGCTAATGCCTGACGGTAAAGCTGTGATAGAATTGATTACCATACCTGTTGGTAAATTTTGAGCCGAAACCCATACACTATCAGCATTTGATGTACCCGATTGATTGGCAATTGAAAAATCAATATCTACTGGATTGGTTAATGCATCGGTAATTAAAAATGTTGAATTTAGTTTCAATACAGGTTGCAAATAAGTAATACTACTTCCATAATTTTCTAACGGGCCATGAATGCTTTTCACACTTCCAAACAATCCATAATTGCCCGATTGATTATCACTCCATCCCCATATAGAAGTATCAATAGTTGCTTTTGAAAAATGAAATTCGCTTAACCAGTTATTCAATTGCGTTTGTCCATTTGGCACTTCGCAAGTAGGCTGCAATACCAAATTATAATTACCCCTCCATCCATCATCGCTTATTGGCAATGTGCCACCATTGATAGTATATAATGATGAAAGATTGAAAATTAAAGTATCGCCCACTTTGGTTGGCGTAGGTAATGGTACATTACTATAAGTAGTTGTAATGCCCGAACCGCCTGTATAAAAGAAATTGCCAAAGCCAGCAATAAAATCGTAGCCAATTGGCAATTTATACAATATCGATTTTTGATAAGCCCAAGGGCGATATTCAAATGGAAAAGCGTTACCGCCATCAAAATTAGAACTACCACCACCCACTGCACAAAAGAATGAACCTGTAACTGTTGTACTGCCACAACTGTTTACAGTGGTAGCATTACAAGTACCACATGATGGACCATAAGTACGAATACCATACGATGTTAAAGCACCCGAAAAACCATCGCATTGATATTTTAATGCTGATGATGAAGGATTGGCAACTGTAGAAATAAAAAATTCATTACTTTCAGAAATAGCATTTGTAGCCTGACCAGGATTGTAGGTGCAACGTAATTTTACAGCTATCATAACACTATCGCCTTGTTTTAATTGATAGCTTATTGGTAAGCCAAATGCTTGTAAAGATGATGGCGAAAAATCTACACTAAAATTTTTATAACTATATCCATTTACTTGTGGATTGCTGAATGTAACAGGTACATTATTTATGGTATGAATGGTATGCGTTACAGAATCTATTAATTTAACAACTGCATTTACAGGCATAAAACCGCTATTGCCATTAAACGATGATTTTGCATACCCATTTGTAAAATTGGTAATAGTGCCCAATTTAATTTGCCCAGTATAGTTCATCAATATAGTATCCCCAAACATATAACGTTCGGTTTTTATTTTATTCAAATCAATATTTCCATCAGGCAAACCATTGTTGTTGGTATCGCCTTTTCCAAAATTTATACGCTGAATTTTAAAGTCTTCAAATGCCAAACCTCCAGTGGGGCAAGGCACTGCACAATGCAAACTGGTATTCATGCTACCACATTTTAAATGAAAAATATTGTTGCCAACACAGGTAGAATCGGTATTCAAATTCCATGTATAAAATACAAATTTTGTTCCGCCAATGCCTGTGCAATTAGCTGTGGCTTTGAACGAGAAGGTGGGTGTAGTACTAGCAAAATTGCTAGGTATTTGCGATAATTTCCAAAAGAAAATTACCGTATCATTATGCTGATAATATTTATATGGATTCCACGAATTGCCCGTAGGGCCTGTAAATCCAACTTGATTTATATTGCCATTCCATGCCAAACCATTATCAAATTTTAAAACAACAGATGCTATTCCCTTATCATTAGCGGAAAAATCTGAAAAAGAAATTAAAGTAAAATTTTCTTGCGAAAAGGTATAAGTATTATTGGCTTTTACATCGGTAGGCACTAAATTATTTGAATAATTTAATGCAAAAATAGTAAACCCTACTCCACCACCTGTGCCTTGTGGAATATTGTAAACTACAGTATTACAATAGTTTTGATAAGTTCCAGGTTGCAAAGTTGCACCACCCCATGTATCATTTTGACCACAATAAGAATTTGGTCGTAAAGTATCAACCATGTTGTAATATAACAACACACTATCACCTGTTAAAATAGAATTTAATTTTACCGATACTTGCGCATATTTTGGATGACCAGGTGTAAATGCTAAACCACTTGAAATAGGACTTGATACACCAATTGGATGCACACGAACCGATGCACCATTATTATATTGCATATAAATACTCGAAGTATCTATCCATGAGGCTAAAGTGGTATTAATGGTTAAGCCTGCTCCAACTATGCTTGGATTTAAAATAATATCTGTAGCTGTACCATTGCCTGTATTTTTTATTTTGTATGATTGTTGGCGAAAATAATGTTTGCCCGTATTAAAACATTTGTTGTGATAACTGCGTTGCAAAGTACCTATAATGCTTAATGATGGAAATAAATTGGGCAACGTTACCGATGCACTAGTTTGATTATTATTGGTAGTGCTGGTACAAGTATTACCAAAGCATCCCCAGTAAGCTGTCATGTTGCTAATTAAATTTGTACAACCCGAAAGTTGCACTGTTTCAGTAAATTCAAAATATTCATTTTGCTCAAATAGTGAATCTCCATCTGCATTCAATGAGTTATTTTGAATATCGGCTGCTGTAAAATTGATGATTGTACTATCGCCACCAATACCGCCATTAAAGCTAACATTACTAAAATTGGGCGATATACTTTGAATAGATAAATTAGAAGTATTCTCATCTAAAAATTTTAATGCCCCTGGCAATATATATCCGTTACCACCATTAGTTACTCGTATTGTTCTGGTAAATGTAAAGGGAGGATTTGTGCTACTCGAATAATTTTGATTGGTAATCATACTTACCGAAACCGAAGGCACTAATACTGGAATGGCTGATGTAGTAAGACGATTAAAAAAATTATTGGTATTCCAAAAAGCATCTATTCTATTTTTAATATTGCCCGACCCAAAATTTTGTATATAAGTTAAAATATCGCAACTAACTTTTGTTGTAAAATAGAATGTAGCTGTGCCACCCAATGCAGCTAAAGTAGGCATGGTAAAAATTACAGAATCGCTACCAATTAATTGTTGTTGAACTACACTTCCGCCAAATACACTATTATTAATATAATTAAATCCGAATGGCATTTTTACTCTTACATTACAATCTGTAATAGCCGACGAACTTACATTGGTAACTACTATTCTAATAGTATCTGCATTGCCACAGGCATTAAATGAATGCAGATTTACCGAAGTAATTTGAACACTACTACTAATTATTTGTGCCTTAGTTTGAGTTGAAAACAGCGCTACAACGCTGCATACAAACAACATGAATACAAATGTTTTTTTCAGATTTAATAATGGATGCATAATAGATGTATTGAGATATTTCGAAATATAGAATTTATTCTGATACTATAAAATACGTTTTTATGCTTTTCATTCAACAATCAAAAAAAACTAATAGAAAAAAATAGACGGTTGGATAATATTTTCAATCCCCCCAATCTGTCATTCTTTCAATATAAATTCAGTTTTCTACAATTTTTGTCACAGCAAAAATGTAATTTTGCAGCCTTTTAGAAGATTTGACAGACTAACTGCCGTGGCATTGTTTCTGTCAAATGAGGAACGTAATTAGTCAATGGTCAATAGTCATTAGTAAAAGCAAATAAATTTTGTGTTCACCAATGATAGATGACTAATGACGAATCTATAACTTAAATAATAATTATCAAATAACTTAATCAAATCAAAACAATGGCAAAATTAAAAGTAACACCAATTGCTGACAGAGTTTTAGTAAAACCTGCTGCTGCTGAAGAAAAAACTGCTTCGGGTATTATCATCCCTGACACTGCTAAAGAAAAACCAATGAGAGGCGAAGTAATAGCAGTTGGCTCTGGAAAAAAAGACGAACCAATGACTGTGAAAGCTGGCGACACTGTGCTTTACGGTAAATATGCTGGTACTGAAATCACGATTGAAGGAACAGAATATTTAATCATGAGAGAAGCTGATATTTTCGCTGTTATCTAAAATCATCAAATCAATAATTCAACAAATCAAAAAATAAACAACATGGCAAAAATTATAAATTTTAATACCGAAGCCCGTGAGCACTTAAAAAAAGGTGTTGACCAATTGGCTAATGCGGTAAAAGTTACTTTAGGACCAAAAGGTCGTAACGTAGTTATCGAGAAAAAATTTGGCGCTCCACATATCACTAAAGATGGTGTAACGGTGGCTAAAGAAATCGAATTGGAAAACAATTTAGAAAACATGGGTGCTCAAATGGTAAAAGAAGTTGCTTCTAAAACCAATGATGCGGCTGGTGATGGTACTACAACTGCTACTGTATTGGCGCAAGCTATTATTACAGGTGGTTTGAAAAACGTAGCTGCTGGTGCAAACCCAATGGATTTAAAACGTGGGATGGATTTAGCAGTGAAAACTGTGGTAGAAGAGTTGAAAAAAATGAGCAAAAAAGTGGGTGATGATATCGCTATGATTGAATCAGTAGGCACTATTTCGGCTAATAACGATGCTACTATTGGTAAATTAATTGCTGAAGCTATGGCTAAAGTAAAAAAAGAAGGCGTTATCACTGTTGAAGAAGCTAAAGGCACCGAAACTACTGTTGAAGTGGTGGAAGGTATGCAATTCGACCGTGGTTATTTATCTCCATATTTTGTAACTAATACAGAAAATATGGAAGCTGAATTGGAAAATCCTTACATCTTAATCTACGATAAAAAGATTTCTACGATGAAAGATTTATTACCAATTCTTGAAAAAACAGTTCAATCTGGTCGTCCGTTATTAATCATTTCTGAAGAAGTAGATGGCGAAGCTTTAGCTACTTTAGTAGTAAATAAAATTCGTGGTACAATAAAAATATGTGCTGTAAAAGCCCCAGGCTTTGGCGATAGAAGAAAAGAAATGTTGCAAGATTTGGCTGTGTTAACTGGTGGTACAGTTATCAGCGAAGAAATGGGACGCAAATTAGAAGATGCTCAATTGACTGATTTGGGTAAAGCTGAAAAAATCATCGTTGATAAAGACAATACAACTGTGGTAAATGGTGCTGGTAAAAAAGCTGATATTACTGGTCGTGTTAGTCAAATTAAAGCACAAATAGAAAATACAACATCTGATTATGATAAAGAAAAATTGCAAGAACGCTTAGCTAAATTAAGCGGTGGTGTTGCTGTTCTTTATGTAGGTGCTGCTACAGAAGTTGAAATGAAAGAAAAGAAAGACCGTGTTGACGATGCTTTGCATGCTACCCGTGCTGCTGTTGAAGAAGGTATTGTACCTGGTGGCGGTGTGGCTTATATTCGTGCACAATCTGCATTAGATAATTTAAAAGGTGCTAATGAAGATGAGCAAACTGGTATCGAAATCATCCGCCGTGCTATTGAAGAACCATTACGTACAATCGTTGCCAATGCTGGTATCGAAGGTAGTGTAGTAGTGATGAAAGTACGTGAAGGCAAAAAAGATTTCGGTTTTAATGCTCGTACCGAAAAATATGAAAACTTATTAGCTTCGGGTGTAATTGACCCAACTAAAGTAACTCGTATTGCATTAGAAAATGCTTCGTCAATTGCAGGTATGTTATTAACTACCGAATGTATTATTGCTGAAAAACCAGAACAAAAATCATCTGCTATGCCTCAAATGCCAGGCGGTGGAATGGGAATGGACTACTAAAATACAAGTGCTTAGTGCTAAGTTTTTAGTGCTTAGTAAAATACAGAAACGCTCAATCGGAAACGGTTGGGCGTTTTTTTTGTTTAGAATGATTATATTTGAGGAATGAAATTTATTCAAAAGCATTGGATAGTGTTTACCTTGCTATTCATTGATTTATTGGCTATTGGTTTCAGTCAAGTTATCAGTGATAGTGATTCATCATTACAGGTCGAATCAATAATGTTGTTCGTTTGTATGCTCATAGCAATTGTAGCATCAGTAATATTAGATTTGGTATTCAGCGGCAAACCAAATTTTGTTTTTTTCTTTACCATTTCAAATACGTTGATTAGCATTTTAGTTACTGGGTTATTAATAATCCAAATTAAAAATTGGATTTCACCCAATTATGTCATTGATGAAGGGAGGGAAAAAATGGTTTATTCAGCCTTCAAAAGTCAAGAACAAAGAGCTTGTAAGTTAGTTATTGATTCATTGAATAAATTTTATGACAATAAAAATGTTTCCATCAATTTTTCATCCATCAATAATTTATCAGAGAACAAACAAGATACTGAGCTATTTCAAATCGCTATTCTGTTTACACATACGCTTGGTTTTAATGCCAATGAACAAAAAGCATTGGTTTCAAACGTAAACTTAATCAACAAAACTTTCACTTTTAAAATTGATGATTATGAAACATTATCAGAATACGGAAAAGTTAAGGTAACCTCTAATAACAAAGTGATTGATGAAATTGATGAAAGAACTTTAAAGTTGATGGATTCAATAACTAATACTTTAAAGGATACACCCCAATAGCGTTCGAAATCTTTGAATATACAGAATTACAAATTCGGTAGAATAATTCTTGTCGAATCAGATTTCCAATCCAATTCTTTTGCGTTGCAGATTTAACACGAGCGAAGCGAACTGATGAACACCATAAAAAAACATAATTAGGTTAATAAATCCGTTGTAGCCCAATTCATTTTTATTACCCATTTTTCTTTTCAGCTAACCATATTGCGTTTTTTGCTGTCCCTTTTTTAATTTTTGGGGTAGCTTATTTCAAAAAAGGTGTCCTTTTTTTTATTTCCGCTACATCGATTTCATTTTTCGCTTTACCGATTTGCCAATTCGCTTCCACTTTTTACTAATTCGCTTTACCGTTTTTGTTAAACGGGGTAGCGATTTTTACTGCTGCTATAGCTAAAATACTTTTCAACAAAAAAATGAGGGCTAAATTTTAATCAATGGCTTGAAAACGATACAAGAGATAGTATTGTTTTTGCCAAATCATTCGGTAAGGTTTATCAAGTGTTTTGGCAACCTTACTTAGTTAATCATTAAATTACATTAATGCTTGTATATCTTTCATAATCCTCAAAGCCATATTGTTGGCTATATTTTCGTACCTACTTTCAGCATATACTCTTATAATAGGCTCGGTATTCGATTTTCGTAAATGCACCCATCCTTCGCTCATAATTATTTTTAAGCCATCTATTTTATTTAGTTGCTCATTTTTGTATTTATCGGCAATTCGTTCTAAAACAACATCTACGTCAGTTCCTTTTTCAAGCGTTATTTTATTTTTCGAAATCACATAATCAGGATAAATATTGCGCAAAAGCTTAGTAGTTTTATTCGATTTAGCTAAATGCGATAAAAACAAAGCGATGCCTACCAATGCATCTCTGCCATAATGCAATTCGGGATAAATTACTCCCCCATTTCCTTCGCCGCCAATTACAGCATTTTTTTCTTTCATTAATGCTACCACATTTACTTCGCCCACAGCCGCCCCAAAATGTTCGCCACCATGTTTTTCAGTAATATCTTTTAATGCACTAGTTGAAGATAAATTGCTAACAGTATTTCCTTTTTTATGCTGTAATACATAATCGGCAATGGCAACCAAAGTATATTCTTCGCCAAACATTTGCCCCTCTTCGGTTACAAAGCAAAGCCTATCAACATCAGGGTCAACCACAATACCTAAATCATATCTTTTATGTTTCACTTCATTTGCAATAGCAACCAAGTGTTCGGGCAATGGTTCAGGATTATGAGCAAATTTTCCATTCGGAATTTCATTTAATACCATCACTTCTTTAACCCCAAGCTGGTTTAACAGCATAGGTACAATGATAGAACCAGTTGAATTAATACCATCAACAATTATTTTAAATTCTTTTTTTGAAATGGCAGCTTTATCAACTAATGGTAATGCTAATATTTTATCAATATGTTTTTGAAAATAAGTATCATCATTTCTCACACTCCCCAAATCATTCACATCAGCAAATGTATATTTCTCTTTATCTGCCAATCTTAAAACCTTTTGCCCTTCGCTTTCCGAAATAAATTCACCCAAATGATTTAAAAGTTTTAAAGCGTTCCATTCTTTAGGATTATGGCTTGCTGTAAGAATAATTCCACCACCAGCATTTTCATCAGGCACAGCTATTTCAACGGTTGGCGTAGTTGATAATCCTACATTAACCACTTCAAACCCCATCGAAATTAATGTACCCACCACCAAATGCTCAACCATTTCGCCACTAATACGTGCATCTCTGCCCACCACCATTTTCTTCTTCCCACTATTTTCATAAATAAACGTGGCAAAAGCAGCAGTATATTTAACTACATCTAAAGGCGAAAGCGATTCACCAGGTTTGCCACCTATTGTTCCCCTAATTCCAGATATTGATTTTATCAGCGTCACGATTCTTAAAATTTAGGCTGCAAAGGTAAAAATTTGCAACAATTTTTTTGATTGATTTTTAAAAATAAAAAAAGACCTGCCTAATATTATTAAGCAGGTCTTTACAATAATAATTAGTTTAAAAACTATTCAGCTGAAGGAGCTTCTTCGCTAGTTGCTTCCACTACAGCAGTTGCTTTTTTAGGAGCCGATTTTTTCATTTCAGCTTTCAATTTTCTATGAGCATCTTTTTTAGCATTTGCTTTAGCATCGTGTTGAGCCATAAATTCAGTGAATTTAGTATCCACATCCTCGGCTTTCACAATACCTTTCTTTACACCTCTTAATAAGTGGCGTTTGTACAAAATACCTTTGTAAGACAAAATTCTATGAGTAGTTTCAGTTGCTTGCGCCCCTTTATCTAACCATTGAATAGCTTTATCAACATTAATTTCGATAGTAGCTGGAATGGTTAAAGGATTGTAAGAACCAATTTTTTCGATGAATTTACCATCTCTTGGTGAACGGCTGTCAGCCACTACGATTTGATAGAATGGTGCTTTCTTGCGACCATGACGTTGTAAACGAATTTTAGTTGGCATAAATAATACGAGTTATTTTTTTGCGGTTAATAATAATTTTTTGAGGGGGCAAAGCTAAAATTAAGTTCTAAATTATTCTAATATTTTTACAATAAAATTATAAAAACAAAAGACCCCTCATAAAAATGAAGGGCCTATTACTATTAAACCACTAATAGAAATATCTTGATTTACAACTTTTAAAAATATTTAAAATTGTAACAACTTTTATGTACTAAAAATACACTACTATTTATGTGGTTTAACTGGAATAAGAATTTTAGAACTAGCTAAAATTTTGACCCATTGCAAACGTAATATCTGTTTTGCAAAAAAAAACTACGGAAAACACGTATTTTTCTACGTATTTCTACGTAGATTAAATTTTGAAAAAAAAATTGCGATAAGATGGTTTGAATTATTAAAAAAAAATTTACTTTTGCACCTCCAAAAAAAATATCAGTATGCCAAAAATGAAAACCAACTCCAGCGCTAAAAAAAGATTTACCGTAACTGGAACTGGAAAAGTGAAACGTAGTAAGGCTTTTAAGCAACATATTCTTACTAAAAAAAGTAAATCACGTAAAAAAGATTTATCTAAATCGGGCTTAGTACATCCAACTAATATGGATAGAATGGCTAAAATGTTATGTATTTAATTAATTATTCATCAGTAAATTTAAAATAAAATGCCTCGTTCAGTAAATGCTGTAGCAGCACGTGCTCGTAGAAAAAAAATATTAAAACTTGCTAAAGGTTCTTTTGGTAAAAGAAAGAATGTTTGGACAGTTGCAAAAAACTCGGTTGAAAAAGGATTGGGTTATAGCTATGTTGGTAGAAAAACTAAAAAACGTGATTATCGTAGTTTATGGATTGCACGTATTAATGCAGCACTTCGTTTAGAAGGAATGTCATATTCTAAATTCATGGGTGCTTTGAAAAAGCATAACATTGAGTTAGATAAAAAAACATTAGCTCATTTAGCTATGAACAATCCGATAGCTTTTAGCGAAGTTATTAGTAAAGTAAAATAGTATATTGGTTTTGGTTAAAGAAAAATCCTAGATTTCTTGTTGAAGTTTGGGATTTTTTTTTGTAATTTGTTTAACATTAAACATTAAAGTGTATCAACGCTTTTCATTTTTTTTGCTCAAAATTTAAACTTTAAATAAAATATGATGTATCAAAAAATTTTAACACTACTATTAGTTGGCAGTTCATTTACATTGAATGCACAGCAAAAACCTGTAATTACTAAACTTGCAACTAAGCCTACTATTGCAGTAACTAAACCTGCTGCATCAAAACCAATTTCAAAACCAAACTTAAATGTTCAATTAGCCGATGAACATGCACACGAACATGGCCCTAAAAAACCATTAAAAACTTTAATGGTTGAAACACCAAAAACAGGACTACAAACATTTGTATGGCACAGAGATGATAATACTTTGCCAAAATTCAAAGAAAATGACCAACAAGCTTTAAGAGGTAGGTTATATAATGATGCTAGCACATCTATCTTAAATGATTTTGGTTTTAGTGCTGCTGTACCAATTAGCCGTCAATCATTTGGTTTTATGTATGAAGGTATTTTAAAACTTGCACCAGGCGATAGTGCCATCTTTCGTATTGTTGCCGATTCTTTATTTGGCAAAAGTTTACCTCCTGCATTAAAATCAGGCGACTATATAAGATTTTCTTTTATGTCGTATACCAAAGAACAAGCCGACATAGAAGTTGCAAAACAAAAAGCTGAAATGGAAGCAAAGCAAAAAGAAGCTGAAGCCAATAAAATAAAACAAGCAGCCGAAGATGATGCAAGAATAAAAAGCTACTTAGTAGAACATAATATTTCTAACTTTAAAAGAACCGATGATGGATTATATTATGTAATCTCTCAACAAGGTAGTGGCAATGCACCACAAATGGGCGAAACAGTGGTAGCAAATTATCGTGGTAAATTATTTGATGGTTCATCATTCGATTCAAACATGGATTCAGCTTTTCATCACGTTCAACCATTTGAATTTCCAGTTGGGCAAGGTAGAGTTATTCAAGGTTGGGATAAAGGTTTTATGCTATTTAATAAAGGTACAAAAGCAACTTTATACATTCCTAGTACATTAGCTTATGGAGCAAACGGAGCTGGTGATAAAATTAAAGCCAACAGTTGTTTAATTTTTGATGTTGAATTGGTTGACATTAAAGCAGCAACACCACAACATCAGCCAGAAGCAGCCGAACCAGTAAATGATGAAGCTACTTTATTGAAATATTTTGCTGATAATAAAATAACCAATTATCAAAGAACAGCTGATGGATTATATTATGTAATAACTCAAGCTGGCACAGGCAATACACCACAAGTTGGGCAAACAATTACTGCAAATTATACAGGCAGTTTATTGGATGGTAAAAAATTCGATTCAAATATTTTACCTGAATTTAACCATGTACAACCATTTGAATTTCCAGTTGGGCAAGGCAGAGTAATCCAAGGTTGGGATAAAGGTTTTATGTTATTTAATAAAGGTACAAAAGCAACTTTATATATTCCTAGTAAATTAGCTTATGGAGCTGGCGGAGCTGGTGAATTAATTAAACCTAATAGCTGCTTAATTTTTGATGTTGAATTAGTTGACTTTAAATAATATTACTTTCATTTGTAAGGAAAGTGTATGATTAGTTATCGTACACTTTCCTTTTTTTTATTTTAAAAATTCAATTTGAAAAAACATACCTACATACTATTTGCGATACTTTTAAATTCATTTGTTTTATTTTCAAAAAACAAAATAGCCTATTCAAAAGGATTGGGTTATCAATTTTTTAGCGAACATTCTGCTAATAAAAAAATAAAGAATGGAGATATTATTTTATACCAATTGATACTAAAAAATGATGTTGATTCAATTATTATTGATACAAAAAAAGAATTTGGTGAACAGCAATTGATGATTGGAAAATCAGAATTTAAAGGCGATTTGATGAATGGATTAAAACTTGCACATGAAAATGATAGTGTTTTATTTTTAATTTCAACTAATAAATTATACAAGAAAAATATTCCATTTTTTGCTCATGCAAATACATTCATGAAATTTTATTTTAAAATCAATCATGTATTTACAAAAGAAGAATTAAATCAATATCAAATGAAACAATTTAACAAGCAAATAATTTTTGATGATAGTATTTTAATTAATTATTTTACTCAAAACAAAAACATTCCTCAAAAAATAAAATCAGGACTATATGTCGATTTAAAAACAAAAGGAATTGGTGGAGATTTGCGAAAAGGTGATTCAATAAAAGTAAATTATACAGGCAGATTAATTAGTGGGGAAATATTTGATTCAAATACAGAAAAAAAATTTGGACATATAGAACCATTTGGCTTTGTAGTTGGCATGGGCAATGTAATCAAGGGTTGGGATGAGGCCTTAACACTAATGCAAAGAGGAGGAAAAGCAACTTTTTATATTGCATCGCCATACGCTTATGGTTCGAAAAAAATGGGAACCATTCCTACTAATTCAATTTTAATTTTTGATGTTGAAGTATTAAAATATAAATAATTATTTTCGAACCACTAAAGTAAACCACCCCCACCCTATTATAGTTGCTGATATGGACGAAATAATTACAGCAAGTTTCGAAATTTCTTGAACTTGACGAATATCAAAAGCTAAAAGCGAAATAAATATACTCATCGTAAACCCAATACCACCAAGCATTCCAACGCCTGCTATCATTTTTATATTTATATCATCGGGTAATTTTCCGATTTTTATTTTTTGTGCTAAATAGGTAAATAATGTAATGCCAAATGGTTTGCCAATTACTAATCCCAAAAAAATACCTATTGCATTTGCAGAAATTAAATGCTCGGAAAAATGAGATGGAATAAGAATAGAAGTGTTTGCCAAGGCAAATAATGGTACAATAAAAAATGCCACTGGTTTATCTAATTGATGATAAAAATTTTCAGCCAACGATTTATTTTTTATAGATTTAAATGGAATAGCAAATGCCAACAATACACCGCTAAAAGTAGGATGAATGCCCGATTGAAGCATACAATACCACATTAATATACCACCAATAATGTATAGAATTGAATTGCTGAAATTATATTTATTAGCCAATAAAAGTAAAAGCCAAATTATAATGGCAACACTTAAATAAACCAACGAAATATGTTGCGAATAAAAAGCAGCGATGGTAATTATTGCACCTAAATCATCAATAATGGCTAATGATGTTAAAAATAATTTTAATGATAGCGGAATTCGATTGCCTAACAACGAAAGTATGCCCAATGAAAATGCAATATCAGTAGCCATTGGTATGCCTGCACCCGATTGCGTTGCAGTGCCTTTATTCAATGCATAATAAATAAATGCTGGCATAATCATTCCGCCAAATGCAGCAGCAACAGGTAATATAGCAAACTTAATATGGCTTAGTTTGCCATCAATAAATTCACGTTTTAGTTCTAAACCAATCAATAAAAAAAACAAAGTCATTAACCCATCATTAATTATTTCGAGTAATGAAAATTGAAATAATTGTAGATGAAATATCTTTATCCAACTTTCGCCAATGCTTGAATTAGCTATCAACAATGAAAAAAAAGTACAAGCAATTAAAATAATTCCGCTTGCTTTTTCGTGCCTTAAAAAATCAATAAACCAACGTTGTAATTTCATTTTAAAATCTCGAAAACAAAACTGAAATCATTTTGTTTTCTTTGCAAAATTCTAAATTTATCATCATGAAGAAAGGTTTTGCTGTAATAATATTTTCATTCATTTTAGTTCAACAATTATTTGCTCAAACAAGCATCATTAAAGGCAAAGTATCCAACGCCATGAATAATGAAGCATTGCCATTTGCAAGCATTCATATTTTAGAAACTGAATTTGGCGCTAATTCAGATGAAAATGGAAATTATGAAATCAAAAATCTTAAACCCGGAACTTATAATATTGAATGTTCGATTATCGGATTTCAGAAAAAAATTGAATATGAAATTGTGGTTGAAAATAATAAACCTGCAACCATAGATTTTAAATTAGAATCGAATTCAAAAAATTTAAAAGAAGTAAAAATTACGGCTGCTAATAAATTTTATAGCATGGATGAAAGTCCGTTGAGTGTTAGAAATATTGGTGCGAACGAGATACAACGCAACCCAGGAAGTAATCGTGATATTTCGAAAGTTATTCAAAATTTGCCAGGTGTGGCAAGTACGGTTTCGTATCGAAATGATTTATTGGTTCGTGGTGGTGGGCCAAGCGAAAACAGATTTTATTTAGATGGTGTTGAAATTGCAAACATTAACCATTTTGCCACACAAGGCAGCACAGGCGGCCCTGTTGGTTTATTAAATGTTGATTTTATAAAAGATGCAAATTTTTATAGCGGTGCATTTCCATCAAACCGAGGCAATAGTATGAGCAGCATTTTAGATTTAACTAATAAAAACGGACGTACAGATCATTGGGGCGGCACTTTAACAAGCGGCTATACGGCTTCAGGATTGAGCTTGGAAGGGCCGTTAGGTAAAAAAACTTCAGCGTTATTTTCAATTCGCCAAAGCTATTTACAAATTTTATTTAAGCAAATTGGCTTACCATTTTTACCCACATTTAATGATTATCAATTTAAAATATCAATTAAACCTAACAAGAAAAATGAAGTAATGATAATGGGTTTGGGCGCTATTGATAAATTTAAATACAACTTTGATCCGTTGAATACTAAAGACTCGGTTAGAAAAGAAAGTGCTATTTATATTTTAGGAAATTTAGCCACGTTAGAACAAAACAATAATACCGTTGGTTCAAGCTAGAAACACTATCGCAGCAATGGTTTCAGCTTAGTTGTATTAAGTGCAAATTGCTTGGTAAATAATAGTAGCAAATACAAAAACAACCAAACCGATGTGGATAGTTTAGCCATTTTCAAATACAAAAGTGTTGAGGCCGAAATAAAATTAAGAGCCGAAAACACAATAAGAATAAATGACTATAAAATAAATTTTGGTGTTGGTGCCGAAAATGCAACTTATACCAATTCAACTTTTAATAAATTAAGTTTACCTACTGGCATTTCAATTTTAGATTTTTCATCTCGATTAAACTTTATGAAATATGCTGCTTTTGGGCAAATAACTAAAAAATATGTAGATGAAAAACTAACACTTTCGTTAGGCATAAGAACCGATATGGCTGATTATTCAAATAAAATGATAAATCCTTTGCATCAGCTTTCGCCAAGGTTTTCAGCCAGTTATGCCATTGCTAAAAATGCTCATTTCAATTTTAATACTGGCGTTTATTATCAATTGCCATCTTACACTATTTTAGGATTTAGAAACACGAATGGCGATTTAGTAAACAAGAATAATAATGTGCAATATATCCGCAGCAAACATGTGGTATTGGGTGCTGATTATTTCACAAAATTTAATGCAAAATTTTCGGCTGAAGGCTTCTATAAATATTACGAACATTATCCTTTTTCGGTAGCTCAACAAGTTTCGTTAGCCAACCTTGGTGGCGATTTTGGTATCATTGGCAATGAGGCTGTAAGCAGCACCAATATTGGCAGAGCTTATGGTTTCGAGCTAAGTTATCAGCAAAAATTGTATAAAGGTTTTTATGGAATTTTTACCTACACTTTTGTAAGAAGCGAATTTCAAAATCAAAAAAATGAATTTGTAAGTGCATCGTGGGATTATAGAAATATTGTAAATGCAACGATTGGAAAAAAGCTAAAACGCAATTGGGAAGTGGGTATGAAAATTCGTTATCAAGGTGGTCAACCTTATACACCATACGATTTAGAACGGTCGTTACAAAAAAATGTATGGGATATTACTAAACAAGGATTATTAAATTACAATATGCTAAATACCCAACGAACACAAGACTTTTGGGGCATTGATGTACGAGTTGATAAAAAATATTTGTTCAAAAAATGGGCATTAATTTTTTATGCCGATGTGCAAAATGTAACGAATGCAAAATCTCGTCAGCAAGATTATTTATCAGTAAAAACAGATGCAAATGGCAATCCATTATTGGATACCAATAAACCTGGTTATTATTTGCCAAAATATATTGTAAATACCAATGGCGTAATGACACCAAATTTGGGCGTTATTATAGAAATATAAAACCTAAAAAAGTACAACTTTTTAATAAAGTGAAAATTGATTGCAGCAAATGTTTAATCAACATTTATATGCTGATTAAAAAATGCAACTATATTGAAATAGGTTGTTAATTTTGAAGATTGTTTTTCAAATTTAATCATTATTTATTTTATGAAAAGTACATCGGGAATGTTAAGTAGCGAAGCATTAATGATGCCTCAAGAAAAATTGCAGGCATTGGCTAATAAAAATCAATCGCTAACGATTGGCATACCCAAGGAACAAACCTTTCAAGAAAACAGAATTTCGTTAACGCCCGAATCGGTGTTAACCCTTACCAATAATGGGCATCAAGTAATTATCGAAACAAAAGCTGGCGATGCTGCACATTTTTATGATACAGATTATTCGGAAGCTGGCGCACAAATAGTGTATAGCGCCGAAGAAGTTTTTAAATCTGATGTGATTATGAAAGTTGCACCATTAAGTATGGCAGAATTAGAATTTACCAAGCCTACCCAAATCATTTTTTCTGCAATTCATTTACCAGCCATGAAGGGCGAATTTTTAGAAAGAATGATGCAAAAAAAAATTACTGCTGTTGCTTTTGAATATTTAAAAGATAGCAGCAATACATTTCCGATAGTGCACAGCATGAGCGAAATAGCTGGGTATGCAGCCATATTAATTGCATCCGAATTATTAAGCGATAATAAAAATGGTAAAGGAATTTTGTTGGGTGGTATCACAGGTGTTCCACCTGCTAAAGTGGTAATTTTAGGAGCTGGTGTTGTGGGCGAATTTGCAAGCCGAACTGCTTTAGGATTAGGAGCCGAAGTTAAAATATTTGATAATAGCACTCATAAATTAATGAGTCTTCAAAATAATATTGGTACACGAGTTTATACATCCATCATCTATCCCGAAATATTAAAAAAAGAATTGCAAACGGCTGATATCGCTATTGGCAGCATACCAAGTGAAGCTGGGCAATCGGCAATGGTTGTAACCGAAGATATGGTTCAACAAATGAAATCGGGTTCGGTAATTATTGATGTAAGTATTGATCAGGGCGGATGTTTTGAAACATCAGAATTAACCAATCATAAAAATCCAACTTTTAAAAAGTATGATGTAACACATTATTGTGTTCCTAATATTGCTAGCCGATTTGCTCGTACGGCTTCGTATGCCATCAGCAATGTATTAACTCGTAAAATTTTACGAGCAGGGCAATTAGGTGGATTTGAAAAATTATTATACTCTCAAGATGGTACTAGGCATGGCGTTTACATGTATCGAGGTTCGGTAACGAATAAGCATATTGCCGAAAAATTTCATGTAAAACATACCGATTTAGGATTGCTATTTACAGCAAGCAACGGATAATTATTTTATAAAAAAGATAAAAAAAATGGCAAAAAAAGAAACAACAAATCCGCTAAAAGATTTTAATCCAAATAATGTAGCAAGCACAGGTAATAATATTTTTGGATTACCATTTTCTGAAAAAAATTCAAAGTTAGTATTAATGCCCGTTCCATGGGAAGTAACTGTATCTTATAGCAGCGGCACTGCTAAAGGGCCGAAGGCAATTTTTGATGCATCAATGCAAGTTGATTTGTATGATGCCATTATGCCTAATGCTTGGCAAAAAGGTATTTTTATGTTGGATGAAAATAAAGCATTAGCAAAAAAAAGTAAAGCTCATCGTGGTTTAGTTGAACAATATATTGATGATTTGCAAAATGGAAAAACAAATGAAAATACCACAAAAAAAGTAAATGCTGTTTGTGTTGAAATGATAAATGAAGTTGAAAAAACAACCTCAAAATTATTAGATGAAAATAAATTGGTTGGGCTTGTAGGTGGCGACCATAGCACACCTTTAGGATTTTTAACAGCATTAGCAAAACGTCATAAAGAATTTGGAATTTTACAAATTGATGCACATTGCGATTTAAGAAATGCTTACGAAGGCTTTTCGTTTAGCCATGCATCAATTATGTATAATGCTTTACAAATTCCGAACATCAGTAAATTAGTTCAAGTTGGAATTAGAGATTATTGCGAAGAAGAATTCAATTTTATTCAAACCAATAAAAAGAGAGTACATACTTTTTTTGATAAGAATATTAAGCATGATTTATATGAAGGCAAATCGTGGAAATCAATTTGCGAAAAAATGGTTGATGCATTGCCTGAAAAAGTTTACATCAGTTTTGATATTGATGGTTTAGATCCAAAACTTTGCCCTAACACTGGAACGCCTGTTGCTGGAGGATTAGAGTTTGAACAAGCCGTTTATTTAATGGAAACTTTATTAAGTAAAAAGAAAAAAATAATTGGTTTTGATTTAAATGAAGTAGCTCCTGGAAAAGATGAATGGGATGCAAATGTTGGCGCAAGAATGTTGTTTAAAATGTGTCATTTAATTTTAAAGTCAAATAATTAATTCTATTTGGAAAATCGTAGTTTGAATACTACTTTTGTTCTAAATTTTTAATCAAAAAAATGAATAGTATTCCGTCAGATTTTTTACCCATTCTTTTATTGTTTGCTTGTGCGGCAGGCTTTGTTACTGTGGTTATGGTGTTAACCCATTTCATTGGCACAAAACGTTTAGGCAGCAAGCACAATGATAATTTTGAATGTGGTTTACCAATTGTAGATAATGCTCGTCAGCCCATCAGTATCAAGTATTTTTTAACAGCTATTTTGTTTGTGTTGTTTGATGTAGAAGTAATTTTCTTTTACCCTTATGCCGTGAATTACAAAGGTTTGGGTTGGGAAGGCTTGATGGCAGTATTAATTTTCATCGCATTTTTTCTTTGCGGATTTATTTACATCATTAAAAAAGGCGCATTGGATTGGGAACAATAATTTCATTGCTTAATAACTCAATTTTTAAAAATTATGTCGAACGTAAAAATAGATAAAGCACCAGCAGGATTTGAAGCACCAGGTTTTTTTGCAACACAGTTAGATGCTGTGGTGGGAATGGCTCGTAAAAATTCTATCTGGCCATTGCCATTTGCTACAAGCTGCTGTGGTATTGAGTTTATGGCAACAATGGCAAGCAATTATGACTTGGCAAGATTTGGTGCAGAGCGTTTAGGATTCAGCCCACGTCAGTGCGATTTGTTGATGGTGATGGGAACTATTTCAAAAAAAATGGGACCTGTTTTACGTCAAGTGTATGAGCAAATGGCAGAGCCTCGTTGGGTGATTGCAGTTGGAGCTTGTGCATCAAGTGGTGGAATTTTTGATACTTATTCGGTGATGCAAGGCATTGATGAAGTGATACCTGTTGATGTTTATGTACCAGGCTGTCCACCACGACCAGAGGCTATTTTGGATGGTTTTATGAAAATTCAAGAATTGGTTGGAACTGAAAGTGTGAGAAGAAGAGATAGCGAAGAATACAAAGAAATGTTGAAGCGGTATAACATGGCAGTGTAAAAACAAGTCATCAGTCATTGGACATTTGTCATTAGTAAATACAAATGTTTCTCACCAATGACTATTGACGAATAACAAATGACTATTTATGACAAACGAAGAAATATTAAACAAGCTGAAAGAACATTTTGCTGATGCAATAATTAGCAGCGAAGAGCAATATGGAATGCTTTCAGTTACTTTGAATAAAGAACAAATTATGCCAGTAATGCATTTTTTGTTTAATGATGAAGCCTTGAATTTTAAATTCCTGACTGACTTATGCGGCATTCATTATCCTGATAACAAAGGTGCTGAATTAGGTGTTGTTTATCATTTGCACAACATGATGAACAATGTTCGTTTGCGTTTAAAATGTTTTATGCCGATTGAAAATCCAACTATAAAAACTGCAACAAATTTATTCAGTGCAGCTAATTGGATGGAAAGAGAAACATTTGATTTTTACGGAATTATTTTCGAAGGTCATCCTAATCTAAAACGTATTTTGAATATGGATGAAATGACGGTGTTCCCGATGCGTAAAGAGTTTCCATTAGAAGATCCATTTAGAAAAGATAAGGAAGATAGATTCTTCGGAAGAACACAGAATAATGAAGCGGTGATAAATACAAAAATGTAAAATTAGAAAGCATTCATGTCAAAACACATACAACTTGTTGACGAAATAGAAGAAAGAACCCAGACACTTAATCTGGGACCTACACATCCTGCTACACATGGTATTTTCCAGAACATTTTGGAAATTGATGGTGAGATTGTGAAAAGTGCAGAGCAAACTGTAGGATATATTCATCGTGCATTTGAGAAACTGGCTGAACGTCGTCCGTTTTATCAAATCACCCCGATTACAGATAGATTGAACTACTGTTCATCACCAATCAATAACATGGGTTGGCACATGACAGTAGAGAAATTAGCAGGAATCACCTTGCCAAAACGTGTTGAATATCTTCGTGTAATCATCATGGAATTATCACGTATTGCTGACCATCTGGTTTGTAATTCGGTAATAGGTGTTGATACAGGAGCTTTGACTGGCTTCACTTACATGTTCCAGGAACGTGAATTTATTTACGAAATATTTGAAGAAATATGCGGTAGCCGTTTGACTACTAACATTGGTCGTATTGGTGGATTGGAAAGAGATTTTAGCGATGCTTGTTGGCAGAAGATTGAAAAATTCATGACTGATTTTCCAAAAAAATTCAATGAGTTTGATTCGCTTTTAACTCGTAACAGAATTTTCATGGACAGATGCAAAGGTGCAGGTCCTATCAGTGCCGAACGTGCATTGAATTATGGTTTCACTGGACCAAATCTTCGTGCAGCAGGTGTTGATTATGATGTTCGTGTTACATCACCTTACAGCAGTTATCAGGATTTTGAATTTGAAGTTCCTGTTGGAACTACTGGTGATACTTACGATAGATTTTTGGTGCGTCAGGAAGAAATTCGTCAATCATTAAGAATCATTCGTCAGGCAATTGATAAGTTGCCGAAGGAAGGCGGCTTTCATGCCGATGTGCCGCATTATTATTTGCCACAAAAAGAAGAAGTGTATCATAATATGGAAGCGTTGATTTATCACTTTAAGATTGTGATGGGTGAAAACGAATTGCCTGTTGGCGAAGTGTATCATAGTGTGGAAGGTGGTAATGGCGAATTAGGATTTTACTTAGTGAGTGATGGTGGAAGAAGCCCGTATCGTTTGCACTTCCGCCGACCATGTTTTATTTATTATCAGGCATATCCTGAAATGATTAAGGATGGTTTGTTAAGTGACGCCATCCTGACGATGAGTAGTATGAATGTGATTGCAGGCGAATTGGATGCTTAATTAATTTGAAAATGAAACACACTTTGCGCCCTTACGCCTTTGTGTGAAAAATACAAAAGATGAAATTCACAGAAAAAGATTTACAAAAAGCAAACGAAATAATTGCTCGTTATCCAGCAGATAGAAGCAAATCGGCATTGTTGCCTGTGTTGCACATTGCGCAAGATGCGAACGGCGGCTGGTTGAGTGTTGAAGCGATGGATGCGGTGGCTGAATTATTGAAAATTACAAAAATTGAAGTGTATGAAGTGGCTTCATTTTACAGCATGTATAATTTGAAACCTGTTGGAAAATATGTGTTTGAATTTTGCCAAACCGGTCCTTGCAATATTCAAGGTGTGAAAGATGTGATTAAATACACCGAGAAAAAATTGGGTGTGAAAGAAGGCGAAGTAACTGCTGATGGCTTGTTTTCATGGAAACGTGTAGAGTGCTTGGGTGCTTGCGGTTATGCGCCGATGATGCAATTGGGCGAACATTTTCGTGAACATTTAACCGCTGAAAAAATTGATGCAATCATCGATGAGTATCGCAAAAAAGCTGTGGCGTTGAATTAAAATTCTGAAACTAAATCTTTTAAAATGTCAGCAATAGAAATACAAAAAGAAGTAGAAAGTTTACCTATTGAAATGCAAAAAGAGGTGGAGCATTTTATTGGTTATTTGAAAAGCAAAATAACTTCTTCCCAAAAACCAAAAGATAAAATGAAAATGGAATGGGCAGGAGCTTTGAAAGAATTTAAGAACCAATACACATCAGTCGAATTGCAGCATGAGATTTTAAAAGATTGGCAAAACTTAAGCAAATGAAGTATTTGATTGACACAAATATTTTTTTAGAGATTTTGCTCAATCAAAATAATGCTGAAAAATGTTCTTCATTTCTTTCAGAAAACGTTGGTGAATGGGCAGTTTCAGATTTTGCAATCCATTCCATAGGATTAAAATTGTTCAATACAAAAATTGATTTGAAATCAACTTTCATTCAATTTATCAACGACATTAATTTGCACTCAAAAATATTGAGTTCAATTTCAAGTGAAAATTTCGATTTTATTCTAAAAGGAATAAATCAAAATTTGGATTATGATGATGCTTATCAATTATTAATTGCCGAATTGCATGATTTGACAATTGTAACTTTAGATAATGATTTTAAAAAAGTAAATAACCAAAATAGAATTCTCTTTATAAATAAATGAGCAGAAAATTATTAATAGACAAAGCGCACATTGCAGGCATCGAAACTTTTGAAGTGTATCGCAAAGAAGGTGGTTATCAGGCTGCTGAAAAGGCTTTGAAGACAATGACGCCTGATGAAGTTACCGAAGAAGTTAAAAAATCGGGCTTGAAAGGCAGAGGTGGCGCAGGTTTCCCGATGGGTATGAAATGGAGTTTTTTGGCAAAGCCCGAAGGTGTGCCTCGTTACTTAGTTTGCAACGCTGATGAAAGTGAGCCTGGTACTTTCAAAGACAGATTTTTGATGGAAAAAGTGCCACACATTTTCATCGAAGGTTTGATTATTTCATCTTATGCGTTAGGCGCAAATACTTGCTACATCTACATTCGCGGTGAGTACGCTTGGATTGCGAAAATTTTGGAACGAACAATTGCCGAAGCAAAAGCAAATGGCTTTATCGGAAAAAATATTTTAGGCAAAGGTTTCGATTTGGAAATTTACGTACATCGTGGTGCAGGCGCATACATTTGTGGCGAAGAAACTGCGTTGTTAGAATCACTAGAAGGCAAACGTGGAAACCCACGAATGAAGCCACCTTTCCCAGCAGTGAAAGGCTTGTATGGTTGCCCAACGGTGGTAAATAATGTGGAATCCTTAACGGCTGTTGTGCCAATTATTAATCTTGGTGGAAGTGAATATGCAAAAATCGGAACAGAAAAAAGTACAGGCACAAAATTGATTTCTGCCTCTGGAAATATTAATAAACCTGGTGTTTACGAAATTGAATTAGGAATTTCGGTAGAAGATTTTGTGATGAGTGATGAATATTGTGGCGGAATAAAAAACGGAAAAAAATTAAAAGCTTGTGTGCCGGGTGGTTCATCAGTTCCAATTTTACCACACGATTTATTATTCAAAACTGCAAAAGGCGAAACTCGTTTGATGAGTTACGAAAGCATGAGTGATGGCGGTTTTGCGACTGGTTCAATGATTGGTTCAGGTGGATTTATTGTGTATGATGAAGACCAATGCATTGTTGAAAATACGTACAATTTCACTCGTTTCTATCGTCATGAAAGCTGCGGACAATGCAGCCCTTGCCGCGAAGGAACAGGCTGGATGGAAAAAGTTTTACATCGCTTGGATAATGGAAATGGAAAAATTGAAGACATTGATTTGTTGTGGGATATTCAACGCAAAATTGAAGGCAACACGATTTGTCCGTTGGGCGATGCAGCCGCATGGCCTGTTGCTGCAGCCATTCGACACTTCCGTGAAGAATTTGAATGGCATGTTACGCATCCAAAAGAAGCATTGGAAAGAAATTATGGATTGAGGAAGAATGTTTTTGTGCCTGCTGCCGTTTAATTTTTACAAAAAGAAAAATGTGATGAAAGTCATTTTCTAAACTAATCCTTTTCATTTTTTCACAAAATAGTAATTGGCAATTTTGTTTTTTCTAAAACAAAAAACGTTTTGCCATGACCACTATCAAAAAAATAATTTGTCCCATAGATTTTTCTAAAAACGCCGAAGCCGCATTACAAATGGCTTTGCCGATTGCTGATGCCAACAAAGCTGAAGTGCATTTGCTACACATTATTCCGCAAATGTATTATTACGATTGGAGCATGACGGGTATGTACAATTTAATTTCGGATGAAATGATTGAGCAAGCAAAGCAAGAAACCAATGCAAAAATGAATGTGTTGGTGCATGAACTGAAAAACAAATTTCCAAGCATTCAATTTAATTTTACAATTCTTACTTTAGCCAATCCTGCAGATGGAATTTTAGAAACAACAAAAGAAATAAACGCTGATTTAATTGTAATGGGTTCACATGGTAGAAAAGGTTGGGATAGGCTATTGATGGGCAGTGTAGCTGAATCGGTGATGCGTCATTCCGATTGTCCAGTGTTAATTTACAAAATGTAATGCAGAAAAGAGCATGTTCGTTACTGCTAATATTTTTTTGCACAGCAGCTAACTATAAAATGCAAATAAAACAAAGCATGTTTGAAAAGAAAAATATTTTGGGAAATATTTTAAAAAGGCTTTACAATATCATTTTATGTTCAAAATAATAATCTACACCATCTACTTTCCAAGTGAGATGAATTTCGTGTAAGCCTTTATTGGCGACAGGTATAGGCAAAATCCATTCGTTGTTTTTAGTTTGAAAATTTTTAGTGTAATCTTTATTTTCATCCGAAGGACAATACAATTTTACCGAGCCTTCAATAGTTTTATTGTCAAAATCTTTTGGGAAATGAATCAGCAATTTTCCATCTTGTTCATCCATTTTAACAGCCGCCGAAAGATGCGACACATTGGTTTCTTGATTGATTTTTTCCTGATGTTTTAATTCTTCGGCATAATAATTTGGTGTTACCAAATCCATTTTTTCATTCATTGATTTAATAGCTAAGAATGCAATTCCAGCTGCAAAAGCCAGATAAACAAAGAGTATTTTATATCCCCAATTCATAAGAAAAAATTTTTGTGATTAATTATATTTTTCTGGTCCAATAAATTTTGCTTTAACGCTTTTAATTTTTTTATCCTCACCATCATCTACCACAACTTTAAATTCTGTTTTCCATCCGTGAAGCTCTTCGGGCTTGAGTTTGATGAAAAATTCCATGGCTGCATAATCTTCTTTTTTCACCACCCAATTGCTACTTCCAACTGGAACAATTTCACCTTTTACACCTTCCAAATGCAAATGAATAGGAATGTCGTGTCGGGTTTTATTCGCCAATTTTAAGTTGTATAAATTTGAGAAACTTCCATCCGAATATTTTTGATAACTCATACCTGAAACCCTCATCAATGTTACATCTACTTCACTTCGGCTGATTAATAAAAATGCTAACAACGATATTAATAAAGTAAGGACTGCGGTGTATGCTTTCAATCGTGTATTGAAAACTAATTTTCTTCCACGACGAATAGAATTATCAGATGCATAACGCACCAATCCAACTGGTTTATGAATGTTGGTCATGATTTCATCACAAGCGTCAATACAAGCTGTGCAATTCACACATTCCATTTGTGTACCGTTGCGAATGTCAATACCAGTAGGGCATACACGAACACAAGCTTTGCAATCAATGCAATCACCATGCTCATTTTTTTCTTCGGCAGTTGATAATTTTCCACGAGGTTCGCCACGAACTTTATCATAAGCCACCACGATAGAATTTTTATCTAACAACACACCTTGCAATCTTCCGTAAGGACAAACCACGATGCAAGCCTGCTCACGAAACCACCAATAAACAAAAAAGAAAACAGTAGTGAAAATGAGCAACGAAATGAAAGTACCGATGTTTTCAGATGGATTTTGATAGTATGCTAACACACTGTCCATACTTATTAAATACGACAAGAAATAATTAGCGATGATAAATGAAATGGCAAAAAAGATAATGAATTTTGTTACACGTTTTCGGATTTTAAATCCATTCCAAGGCATTTGTTTTAATTGATTTTGCTTGTTGAAATCGCCATCTAAAAAGTATTCGATTTTACGAAAAACCATTTCCATAAAAATGGTTTGCGGACAAGCCCATCCACAAAATATCCTTCCAAACGCAACGGTGAAAACAATGATGAACACTACAAATGTGAGCATCCCGATGCCGAAAATAAAAAAATCTTGAGGCCAAAAAACCATACCGAATAAGATGAATTTTCTACCCAATACATTCAGCATAAACAAAGGCTCATCATGCACTTTGATGAATGGCAAAATCAAAAACACCAACAAATAAAAATAGCTGAAATAGCTACGAATCTTATACAGCCTGCCTTTGGGCTGCTTTGGATGAATATAATTTCGAGAGCCATCTTTTTTTATAGTAGCTACCGAATCACGAAACGAACCTTTTGGGTCGAAGTCGGAAGAGATTTGATTGTCCATTTTGTTGTAGTGGTATTGAAAAAGGATTTACCTTTTTATCCGCTACAAAATTACATCTCAAGGCTTTGGAGCTAACTGATAGGTGTCAAAGCAAAACATGATTTCGGTCAGTTTTTTGAGAAAATAGATTTCTGTAAAAACAAAAAAGTTGTTGAAGTATTCACTCCAACAACTTTTCTTTTTAGATTTTATTTCAACTATTTTTTTACCACCACAGTGCTGTCCGTTTTTTTTGTAGCAGTTGAATCACTTGCTGCTCTGCCATCTTCATACTTATCACCTTGTGGTGCTTTTGCATTGGGCGGATTAGTACCGTGTAAAGTTTTTACATAACTGGCAATTTCGCTGATTTGTTTTTCGTTGTATTTCACCAACCACGATTGCATTCCTTTATCAGGATAACCATTTTTAATCGAGTGGAAAATATCATTCAACGAACCTTTGTGCAACCAATAATCATCCGTTAAATTTGGACCTGCACCACCTTCACCCAACTGACCGTGACATGGGAAACAATCGGTTTTGAAAATTTGCATACCTCTGTCAAGCCCTGCTGCATCAGCCATTGGTACATTATTTTCATCTACTTTGTCTTTATTTTCAGCATCAAATTTTTCTTTTGCAATTCGTGCATCTTCCATTTGTGCTTCATATTCTTGTGTTGGATTTTTTCCAATTCCAGCAATTTGGAACATGTATATGTAAATGACAGCCACCACAATCGTAATGTAGAAGCCATACTTCCACCATGGTGGTAAAGCATTGTCCAATTCTTTGATGCCATCATAATCATGGTCTAATAAAACATCCGCTTCTTTCTCAACAGGCACAGCTTTGGTGAAAACTTTTTTATCCAAATCGTGCCACCAATTGGGCACGATTGAATTTGATTCTTTTACTGCATCTGGTTTGATGTCAAACAAATTGCGATGCAAATTTCTAATCACACCACCCAAATAAAAGATGGCAAAAATTTCCACCACAATGGCAGCAATGAAAACATCCAGTGCCATTCCAGTTACGCCGCCCAAATTCATTGAAGTGTCGGAAGCCGCTGCTGTAGCATCTTGAGCAAAGGTTGAAGAAGAAAGTAAACTCAATCCTAACAACACTAAAATCGCCACAACCACATTGTTCGATTTTTTATTTTTCTGTTTTTCAATTAATTGTTTGCTCAATAAAACAATCACTTGCCCCATTCCCCAAATCACAATTCCTAACACAGCCACAATTAAGATGAGAAATACTTGCATCAAACTTTGTGTAGCTTCGGCTGGTGCCGCCGCCGCCGCTGAAGCCGCTGTGGTAGCTGCATCCTGCGCAATTGATAATTGTGATAACAAAACAGCTGCTATCATTAGCAACAATGATTTTCGGTTTTTTAAGAAAGAAAACAATTTCATATCGTTTGTTTTTAGTTCAGTTTTTTGTTTTTGAAATCAATTACTTCATTCTATTTTGAATAGCACACAGATTGAACTGATTTTTTATGATTAGAACGGATTTTAAAATCTGTGTAAATCCATCACATCCGTTAAATCAGTGTGCTATTGTATTTTCAAATTATTGCAAAGGCATGTTGGCTAATTCATCCACATGTTCTTTTCTCATCCTTTTCACCACAATTAATAATCCTACAAAAAATGCGAAGAAAATAATCAGTGAAACGATTGGATAAATAGCAGCATAGCGCATATTATCAGCGTATTGTTTGATGAATTTGAACATGACTTTTATTTTTTGATTTACCACATAGAAACATAGTTATCATAGTTTTAGAAATCTTTGCTTTCGCTATGGTTCTCTATTTCAACTCGTTTCAAAATTTCAGAGTTGCATAGAAAATAAATTTTAACATAGAACTTCAACTAACTCTTCTCAACTATTGTTTTCTATATGCCTATGTGGTTTGTTTTTATTTTATGGTTAATGTATCTGTCTTATTTTGTTTAGAAATATCAACACCCAAACGTTGTAAGTAAGCAATCACAGCAATGATTTCACGGTCGCTTTTTACTTCGATGTTATCAGCTTTCAAACTGTTGGTGATGCCTTCGGCTTGTTTCATCAAATCATCATTCGCTATTTTTTCATAGCCAACAGGATAAGGCACACCCAACGTACGCATCGCATTGATCTTGGCTTCGGTGTTTAAAATGTCTAATTGTTTTTCAATCATAAATGCATAAGCAGGCATCACCGAACCTTCACTCATAGATTGTGGCTCACGAAGATGGCGGAAATGCCAAGCATCAGATTTTTTCAAATTACCCACACCTTCACGAGCTAAATCTGGACCTGTGCGTTTGCTACCCCATTGGAATGGATGGTCGTAAACAAATTCACCAGCTTTAGAATATTCACCATAACGTTCAGTTTCACTGCGGAACGGACGAACCATTTGTGAGTGACATACATAACAACCTTCACGGATGTAGATATCACGACCTTGCAATTCAAGCGGTGTATATGGTTTCACACTGCTGATAGTTGGAATATTTGATTTGATTAAGAAAGTTGGAATCAACTCAACCATGCCACCAATAAGGATTACAACCAAACTCATGATTAACATTTGAACTGGTCTGCGTTCTAATAATCTATGCCAATGTTCGCCAGCATGAGGTACATAATTCTTTTCCAATGGTGCTGCTTCGGCTGCTTCGTTAGCAATCAATTTTCCCGAACGAACTGTTTTAAATAAATTGTAAACCATCACCAACACACCAATCAAATACAATGTGCCACCTAATGAACGCATGGCGTAGAAAGGCTTTAAGTGAACTACTGTTTCTAAGAATGAATATTTTAATTGTCCACCTGGAGTAAATTCTTTCCACATTTCACTTTGTGTGAACCCTGCCCAATACATCGGAATAGCGTAGAAAATGATTCCCAATGTGCCAATCCAAAAATGGAAGTTGGCTAATTTTTTAGAGTATAATTTTGTTCCAAAAATTCTTGGCAACATCCAATACAACACACCAAAAGTTAAGAAACCATTCCATCCCAATGCACCAATGTGAACGTGTGCAATAATCCAATCAGTAAAGTGTGCTACAGCGTTGATGTTTTTCAAACTCAACATGGGTCCTTCGAAAGTTGCCATTCCATAGCAGGTTACAGCTACCACGAAGAATTTTAAAATTACATCGTCTCTCACTCTGTCCCATGCGCCACGAAGTGTGAGCAAACCATTTATCATTCCACCCCAACTTGGGAAAATCAACATGAATGAAAATACAACACCTAAAGATTGTGCCCAATTAGGCAAAGCTGTGTACAGCAAGTGATGTGGACCAGCCCAGATGTATAAAAATATCAAAGCCCAAAAGTGAATGATAGATAATTTGTAAGAAAATACTGGGCGATTTGCGGCTTTCGGCATAAAGTAATACATGATGCCCAAGTAAGGAGTTGTCAAGAAAAATGCAACTGCATTATGACCATACCACCATTGTACTAAAGCATCTTGAACACCAGCATACAAAGAATAACTTTTCAAAAATGAAATCGGTAATTCCATTGAGTTAACAATGTGCAACACCGCAACTGTAACGAATGTGGCGATGTAAAACCAAATGGCCACATACAAATGTTTTTCTCTTCTTTTTATAATTGTACCAATCATGTTGATACCAAACACTACCCAAATCAAAGCAATAGCAATATCAATCGGCCATTCTAATTCGGCATATTCTTTACCACTTGTAATGCCCAATGGCAATGTGATAGCGGCTGCAACAATAATTAATTGCCATCCCCAAAAATGTATGTAGCTTAAAGTGTCGCTAAACATTCTTGTTTTCAACAAACGTTGCAATGAATAGTAAACACCCATAAACAATCCATTACCTACAAATGCGAAAATTACCGCATTGGTGTGCAACGGACGCAAACGCCCAAACGAACCATACTGTGTAATGTTGAGTTGCGGAAATACCAATTGCAGCGCTATATACAGCCCTGCTAACATTCCAACCACTCCAAAAATAACGGAGGCGTAGGCGAAGTTTCGCACTATCTTGTTGTCGTAATAGAATTTTTCTACTTGCATATTGTTTAGAATTGAATTTTTATTTTGAATTAGATTTTCGATTTTAAATAACCGCTGACTTTTTATTTTTCTATTTCGTTGTCGAATAACATTCTTACCGAAGGCGTATAATCATCATCGTATTGTCCGTTTTTAACACTCCATAAAAAAGCAACCAAGAAGCCTCCTGCTACCAAAATACTTGCACCGATTAAGAGGAAAATTGCGCTCATGGAGTTGATTTATTATTTACTTCGCAAAGCTACTGTGGCTGTTTTCTGGGTGAAATGACTGTAATCAAAATCAAACATGATTTGAATCATGTTGTATTTAAAGATTCATTTTTCTTGCTGAAAAAGATGAAGCAGCAATTACAAAAAGAACAATACTGATACTGCTCAACGGCATCAAAATAGCAGCCACCATTGGCGACAAATGCGAACTCACAGCAAAGGATTCACCAACAATATTGTAGAGTATGGATAACACAAAACTTGCTGCCACAATTTTCTTTTCGCTTTTTGCATAGCGCATAAATGCAGCTAATTTTTCCATTTTATTACCATCCAAAATAGCATCGCAAGCAGGTGTGAATAAAGCTGTATTATCAGTAACGGCAATGCCTGCGTCGCTTTGCATCAATGCACCAGCATCATTTAATCCATCACCAAGCATTAACACTTTTCTGTTTTTATCTTGTTGCAAATGCTCGATGTAACGTAATTTATCTTGCGGATTTTGATTGAATTTTAACACAGCTTTTTCACCAAATAATTTTTGCAGATTGTTTTTTTCTGAATCATTATCGCCAGATAAAACGTGCAATTCGTAATTCATCTTTTGCAAATTGTTAATTGCTTTGTCGATATTTTTTCTGTATTGATTGGCAAATTCAAAATGCCCCACATAAACATGATTCACTTCCACATGCACAGTGGTAGCTTGTTGTGGCGCATCGGCATTGAAAATAAAATTAGCTGAACCAATTTTAACCACTTGATTATTGATGGTAGCAATGATTCCTTTTCCTTTTATTTCTTCAAATTTTTCAACAAATAATTTTTCTTCTGCTTTCAAAAAATCGCAAATCATTTTACTCAACGGATGCGATGAATGCGAACAAACAGATTTTATTATCGCAGCATTTTCATTGGTTAATTCTTTGCCAATAAATTTAACATCGTTAAAGTGTTGTGCAGTCAGCGTTCCAGTTTTATCAAATACAATCGTGTTCACTTTTGCTAATGATTCAATCACCGAATTATTTTTCAAGTACATTTTGTTTTTACCAAAATGACGTAACATGTTTCCAAATGTAAAGGTGGCTGAAAGCAGCAATGAGCAAGGGCATGCAACAATCAACACCGAAGTAACTACATGCAAAATCATGGTAGGATTTACAAACCACCAAAAAATTGCGCCACCAATTGCAATGCTAAAAAGCACGATGGTAAAATATCTGCTCCAAGGATGGATGAAAGATTCTTTGGTGTTTTTTGCATTTCTGAAAACAGAATTGTTCCACAATTGTGTGATGTAACTTTGCGAAACATCATTCACTACTTCCAACTCAATCGCAGTTCCAGCTTGCTTTCCACCAGCATAAATCAATTCGCCATTCAATTTTGAAACTGGCAAATTTTCACCGCTGATAAAACTATAATCAATATTGGCAGTCCCTTTTTTCAAAACAGCATCCGCAGGAATTAATTCGCCATTTCGAATTAAA
Organism: Bacteroidota bacterium; assembly: GCA_046051225.1. GTDB lineage: Bacteria > Bacteroidota > Bacteroidia > Chitinophagales > CAIODY01 > CAIODY01. The sequence continues at coordinate 69,381 of JBJOOR010000007.1, forward strand.
ATAGTGTCGCCTTTTTGCAATTGTGTAACCGTAATTTGTTTTTCAATTCCATTCAAAATTTTAGTTACGCCTAAAGGAAAATAAGATTTATAATCTCTGTCAAACGAAAATGAATCGTAAGTTTTGTTTTGAAACCAGCGACCAACCAACATGAAAAACACAATGCCTGTGGCTGAATCTAAAAATCCAGCACCGCTACCAGTAAGGATTTCATAGTAACTTCTTGAAAATGCAATCAATGAGGCTAATGCAATTGGTGCATCAATATTGATGATGCCTTGTCGGAAACATTTGAATGCAGAAATGAAAAATTCGCCTGCCGACCAAAATAAAACTGGCAGCGACAAAGCAAAAATCAAGTAAGAAAAAGTTTGCTTTAAGCCTTGCTGTTCAATGTGTCCACCCGAAAAATATTCAGGGAAACTCAACATCATAATATTGGCAAATGCAAAGCCTGCCACACCAATTTTATAAATCGCAGTTTTGTTGACAGCTGCTTTCTTCTTTTCGGTAGTAGTTCTTTGTAAATTGATTAACGGCTCGTAACCTATGAAGGATAAGAGTTCTACCACTTTTCGCAAACTGATGATTTGTGGATTGAACGAAATGAAAATTTCTTTTCGTTGAAAATTGGTTTGTGATTTTATAACACCTGCATTGATGCGATGCAAATTTTCTAACAAATAAACACACGATGCACAGTGCATTTGCGGCAAGTAAAATGTTACCGTCATTAATGTTTCACTTGAAAACGAAACGATTTTTTTTACCGTAGTTTCATCCTCTAAATATGCAAAGCGATTGCCAGCAAACTTTCCTTTGGCGGTGAGTCCAGGGTTTTTATCAAAATCATAATAAGCACACAAATTGTTATCATTCAACAATAAAAAAACTTGCTTGCAACCTTCGCAGCAAAAGTTTTTTTCTTCGAGATGAATTGTAGAATCGCAGGTTTCACCGCAGTGAAAACAATTAGTTGATATGGAAGTAGCTTTTGACGTAGTGATAATTTTTATGCAAAATTATTTTTGAACCTAAGCCAGCAACATGACGAAGGTCATACCCGTTGTTGATACTGATTAGTGTTTGCAGGTATTAGTAAAGCAGACTTTTGCACCCAAAATTTATCCAACCAATGCAAGTAAAAACTATCATCGAGCCATTCAAAATAAAATCAGTTGAGCCGATACACATGAGCACTGAAGCCGAAAGAGAGCAATATTTAAAAGCTGCTCATTTCAATCCTTTTTTATTAAAAAGCGAACAAGTTATCATTGATATGCTTACTGATAGTGGCACCTCTGCCATGAGTAGCGAACAATGGGCAGCAATGATGAGAGGCGATGAATCGTATGCTGGTGCAAAAAGTTGGGAAAGATTATATGATGCAGTTTTTGATTTAACAAGCATGCAATATGTTTTACCAACGTATCAGGGGAGAGCGGCTGAAAGAATTTTGTACGGAAATTTAGGTGGCAAAGGAAAAGTTTTTATCAGCAATACACATTTCGATACCACTCGTGCAAACATTGAATTTAGTGGCGCTGAAGCTTATGATATTCCAATTGACGAAGGAAAAAATCATACCGTATTTCATCCTTTCAAAGGCAATATGAATGTAGTGAAGTTGGAAGAGCTTATTCAAAAACATGGTGCTGAAAATATTGGCGCAGTGATTTTAACTGTTACCAATAATAGTGGCGGCGGTCAACCAGTGAGTATGCAAAATGCAAAAGATGTGGCTGCGATTTGTAAAAAATATAAAGTTTTGTTTGTGTTAGATTGTTGCCGCATTGCTGAAAATGCTTATTACATCAAGCATCGTGAAACTGAATACAAAAACTATTCTTACAAAAAAATTGCACAAGAAATGTTTGCGTTAGCAGATGCAGCAGTGATGAGTGCAAAAAAAGATGCGCTGGTGAATATGGGTGGATTCCTCACTTTGCGCAATGAACAATTGGCTGAAGCTTGTACTAATTTATTAATCATTACTGAAGGTTTTGCTACGTATGGCGGCTTGAGTGGCAGAGATATGGAAGCGATGGCAGTAGGTTTGGTTGAAGTTTTTGATGATGCCTATTTGAATTACAGAATAAAAAGTACTGAATATTTAGGCGAAAAAATTCGTGAGAAAGGTGTGCCTGTGATGTATCCAATCGGCGGACATGCTGTTTACATAGATGCTGCCAGCATGTACCCACACATTCCATTGCAAGAGTATCCCGGACAAGCAATGGTGTGTGAATTGTATCGCTTAGGTGGAATTCGTTGTGTAGAAGTAGGCTCTGTTATGTTTGGAAAATATGATGTTGCTGGAAAATTAATTCCTGCCAATATGGAGTTGGTTCGATTAGCCATTCCTAGAAGAGTGTATACACAAAGCCACATTGATTATGTGATAGAAGTGTTTGATGAGATGATGAAAACTCGTCAGCAAACTAAAGGTTATAAAATCACGAAAGAGGCAAAATTGTTGAGGCACTTTACGGCGCATTTTGAACCGTTGAAATAAGTCAAAGTAACATCAACTCTACTTCATCTTCTCCAACACTTCATCCAAATTATTATGAGCCATCGCAAAGCCGCCTTGAAAGCCCATTTCAATCATTTGTTGCATGCGTTCCAATGATTCATTATAGATTTCAACTGAAAGTTTTGTTGTTCCATTTTCTTCGCTGAAACTGATGTCCCAATCAGAACCTGGCAATTGTAAATTCTCATCTTTATCAGCAAAAGCATTGAACATTTTGAAGTTTGATTTCGCTGAAATAGAAACATATTTCTGTACCGACCAAAACTCTTGCCCTTCAGGACTTACCATCGCATACACTCTTTTCCCACCTTCCGCAAAATTCATAATTGTGGTTTTTGATTGCCATGGTTTAGGCGCCCACCATTCATCTAAAATTTCTTTTTCTGTCCAAGCTCTCCACACCAAATCAAGGGGTGCATTGAAATTGCGTTGCACAAACACTTTTTTGTTTTCTAAATCAACTTCGTAATTCGTTTGAAATATTGTTGTCATGATTTTTAATATTCAGCGATTATAATTTTAGTTTGTTTCATCATTACTTGTCCAGCATTGGGTTTACTCATCAGATCTCCCATGTTTTTTGGAATAATTTGCCAACGCAAACCAAATTTATCCATACACCAACCACATTGTGATTCTTTTCCTTCTTTCGTGAAATAATTCCAGTGCTTATCAATTTCTACTTGGTCGTTGCAATTCAACATGATAGCAAATGAATCATTGAACGGATGATGTTCTTTAGAAGTGGTCATCCATAAATGGGAGTTGCCAAATAATTTGATGTGGCACATTTCAGCATAACCACTCGGCGTTTCGCCCAATGGCATCAAGTGTCCTGCTTCAAATTCATTTTCGAAAATAGATTTGTAATAATCCAAAACGTGTTGCATTTTTCCATCAGAAGTATGAAACCAAAGCGCTGGTGTGATTTTGTTTGACATGTTTTTGCTTTTAAGCGTTTATGATTTTTGATTGGATAAGTAATTTTCTAATTGAGCAAATGTGCCAGCAAAGCCTTGTTGCATGCCTTCTGACATCGAAGCAAAGAATTGATTTTCCTCATCAGAAGCATTCACTGGAAATCCTTTTAAAGCGATTGTTGTTATTCCGTTTTGTTCTGAAAATTCTAAATGGTTAAAAATTTCCATTGGGAATTTATCACTAAAAGGCGCTCTTATAGTTTCGCCATTTTCGTTGGCAAATGAACTGGTAAATTCTAACAAATCGAATTTAGAAATTTGTCCGAAAACAAATTTTCCCCAAGAAGTTTGTCCCTGCATGGTGGCTTTGTAATGAAAAATTCCATTGGTTACAAACTCAAATTTTTCAACAGTAATCGGCACTCCCGGAGGTCCCCACCATTGCGCCAAAGCTTCGGCATTAGCAAAAGCATTGAACACGGTTTCCATCGGAGCGTTAAATTCTCTTTTAATAATTAACTGATTGTTGATTGTAGATTCCATTTCTATTTTGATTTTTGTTTTGATAAATAAACAGAGAGTTTTTCGATGTTTTGTTTCAAGCCTTCATCAGCTTTGAAAGTTTTTACAACAGCTTCAAATTCTACAACTGTATCAAACAGCATGTGCCATTGCATCAGCGTTTGATTGCCTTGCGATTCAAAATTTACAGTCGTGATAAAATTTGGATTGAGATGTTTGAACGCAATTTTTTTGTGTAATACAATTTCAGTAAAAATACTTTTGTTCGGATAATCCGTTCCATCAGACCCGTGCATAGTGAGCAGCCATTCAGAGCCTTCCACCATTTCCATTTGATGAATGGTATTCGTGAAGCCATTTGGTCCCCACCAGTTTTTTAAGTGTTCAGGATTTGTCCAAACTTCCCACACCAATTCAATTGGTGCATCGAGTAATCGTGAGATTTTTAGTTCACGGTCGGCGGTATTATTTTTTTCGTTTTGCATCGTTTTGTTCTTTTTGAATTTTAGCTAAATACTTATCCAGATTATCGAAACGGTCTTCCCACAATTGGCGGAAAGGCTGTAACCATTTATCTATTTCTTTTAATTTTTTCACTTCGATTTCGTAATAAATTTCTCTTCCTATTTGTTCGCTTTTTACCAAACCGCTTTCCTGCAAAATTTTGATGTGCTTCGAAACAGCTTGACGACTGCTGTCAAATTTTTCTGCCAAAGCGTTGGGCGTCATGGCTTGCACCATGATTAAACTGATGATGGCTCTTCGTGTCGGGTCGGCGATTGCCTGAAAAATATCTCTTTTCATATTTCAATATGCAACTAATCGGTTGCAAATATATGCGCAACTTTTTGGTTGCACAAGTTTTTTTTGGAAAAAGTTTTTTTGTAAGTTTGTTAGAAATATGAAATGCGCCTATTGCTATATACACGAAGCCGATAAAAAAAACACACACTATTTAACTGATGCTATCATAAGAAGTTGCTTAAATGAAAATGGAGAAAGTAGTAGGGAAAAAGGCTTCATGTTTAATGTATCTAACAATAATCCATTTATCGATTTTAAATTTCAACGCAGCACAAACACTACTTCAATTATAAAAGCTCTTGGAAGAGAGCCATCAGAAGAAGAAATTGAAAAAGCCAAACAAAATTCTTTTTCAGTTGACAATGTATTTTGCTCCAATTGCGAAAAGAAGTTTACTGAAATTGAAAATAAATTTATTAATGAAACTCTGCCTAAGCTTAGAGGAAAGGATTTTAGTTTCATCCAAAAAATTCATTTTAATGAAACCATTTCTATCAGGCGATTTTTCTTACTTCAAGTTTTCAGGACTTCAATTTGCAATAATTTGATTAAAGTAAGTAAAGAATTTCGTGAGGTTATTCGAGATGTTTTGATTGAAAGTAAAAGTGAAGAAATTAAAAGTATTCCTTTATTCGTGACTTATCTAAATACATTAGGAGATAAGATTGAATTTACAAAAAATGTTGTTGGTTTCGGAAATATTGAAGGAAATGGTGTAATCTTTTTAAATGACTTTATTATTCAGTTTTTTCAGGATGAAAAATCCATTCAGTATATTGATTTATATGGACTCAACTCAAGAACTGATTTCGAAAATTATATCAATTTTAAAGAGCAAAACTTTTTAATAAAAATTGTAAGCAATGTAGACCGAAATACTTTTTCTGAAACTTATTTTAAAACTGAAAAAGCTAAAAGCCTATTAGAATCTTATCGTGGAATGTTTAGATCTGCCCATGTGGAATTTCTTCATTCAACTCCATCTGAACAAATTGTTGAATCATTTATCAAGGAGTTAGTCAATGATAAAAACTGTACAGAAGAAACGAGATATTCTTCAGATAACATTGCGAAGTGTATGTTAGATTTTTTTATTGAAAAACTAAACTTCAGAATTCCAAATTCTTAGCCTAAACCATCTCTCCCAACTCAACAATCTCATTCAAAGCATTTCTTGAAACAAAAAAGTCGGCTGTGTTTTACAACCGACTTTTTCTTTTTGATACTATTGGAAGCTTACGCCAAAGCTACTGTCCAAGCTTCTTTGGTGCCCAAATGTGTTTTGCCATTCATCTTTAAGTATAAAAACAATTGCATGCGGTAAGTTGCCAACCATTTGATGGGTGCATTAATAATAGCAGCACCCAAAACCATTTCTTCTTTGTTAGGCAACAAAACTTTTTTGTTGATTAAATCATCTTCGCTAATGCCATCCATGTAGGCAATGATTTCTTTGCGTTGTTCTTCTAATCGTTCTGCAAAGTTTTCAATGGTGAGTGTTTTGCGATAAGCTCTGATTTTTTCCCACTCTTCAGGATTCAAATCATTTTTTATAAACCAGCGCAACATCGTTGCGCCAATTCCCGATACATACATCATCAACTCGTGAGTGCTTCTCACTTTTTCATTGGGGCGAAATTCTAAATCATCTGCTTCGATGTGTGTAGCTAAGTTTTTCAGCAAATCAATTTCACGAAGTAGGTTGTCGGTCAAATGTTGTTTGTACATAATTATTTTTTGGATGATTGTTTTAAGAAATAGGGAAACAAAGATAGTGGTAGGTTGTTCAAAAAACAGCGTCCGCTTGAAAACTTGACCTTTATCATCTTCTAACTTGACAACTATCATTGAATTTGGCATTTCACTTTTGAAACCTTTGCCCAAAATTATTTCATCATGCCAGTATATCGTCAGGTAGGTTTAATTCCGCAAAAACGTCACGTAGTTTTCCGTCAGGAAAATGGAAATTTATATCACGAAGAATTGTTTGGAACAGAAGGTTTTGCAGGGCTTTCGTCATTGGTGTACCATTTGTATCCGCCAACCCGAGTGAAAGAAATTGGCAAGCCTTATTCCGTTCGTCCGAAAGTGATGGTAGAAGATAATTTACAAGCAAGAAGTTATTTAACTTTTGATGCTGCACCCGAAGAAGATTATCTGGATAGTCGCAAAACCATGTTTGTAAATGATGATATGACCATTGGTATTGCTGCACCAAAAAACAGCATGAAAAATTATTTCTACAAAAATGCGGATGCAGATGAAATGTTGTTTGTACATAAAGGCAGCGGCATGTTGCACACGATGTATGGCACTATCAATTTTGAATATGGCGATTACATCATCATTCCAAGAGGCACGATTTATCAATTAAAATTCAACGACCACGATAATCGTTTGTTGATTGTTGAATCGCATGGACCTATTGAAACACCAGCTCGTTACAGAAATAATTATGGTCAATATTTAGAAAATTCTCCGTTCTGCGAACGTGATTTTAAAATGCCACAAAACTTAGTTACGCATGATGAACAAGGTGATTTTTTAATCAAAATAAAAAAACGTGGATTGATTTATCCATACGTGTATGAAAATCATCCGTTCGATGTAGTGGGCTATGATGGCTGTTGTTACCCTTATGCGTTTTCAATTTTCAACTTCGAACCTATCACTGGTCGCATTCACATGCCACCTCCAATTCATCAAACATTCCAAGGCAAAAACTTTGTGATTTGCTCGTTTGTGCCACGTTTGTATGATTACCATCCTGACGCTATTCCTGCTCCATATCATCACAGCAACATTGATAGCGATGAGTTATTGTATTATGTAGATGGTGATTTTATGAGCAGAAATAATATTCAAAAAGGACAAATCACTTTGCATCCTGGTGGTTTGCCTCATGGTCCACATCCAGGCGCAATCGAAAGAAGTATTGGTAAAAAAGAAACCAATGAATTGGCGGTGATGATTGACCCATTCAATCCAGTAAAAATCACTTCAGATGCGATGAACTTGGAGATTGAAGAATATTATCAAAGCTGGCTCAATGGCGCAAAGCATCCTAGTGTAAAAGAAGGTTTGCTGATGTAAAAATAAACCACATAGCAACATAGAAAACAATAGAATATGTATGATTGCTATGTGAAAAATTTATTTTCTATGCTACTCTGAAATTGTGGAAGAGTTGCAATAGAGAAACAGAGCGAAAGCATAGCTTTCTTAAACTATGATAACTATGAATCTATGTTGTAAAAAATAAAAATAAAATTCAAATAAAATGATACCCGATTTAACAGCCGTAAAAAATTTCGATTACGTTGAAACAAAAAAAATATTTCCTGAAGCACAAGATTTCTTGCCGATTTTAGGAACTGATTATGTGGAGTTTTATGTGGGCAATGCCAAGCAATCTGCACATTACTACAAAACAGCTTTTGGTTTTCAAGAATTGGCGTACGCTGGCTTGGAGACTGGTGTTCGCGACAGAACAAGTTATGTTTTGCAACAAGGAAAAATAAAATTGGTGTTGACTACACCATTGAATAATGAAGCTATTTCAGAGCATTTGAAAAAACATGGCGATGGTGTAAAAGTAATTGCTTTGTGGGTGAATGATGCGTATGATGCTTACGAACAAACTACAAAACGTGGCGCAAAATCTTATGTTGAGCCGCATGAAGTGAAAGATGAAAATGGAGTGGTTCGCATTTCGGGCATTCATACTTATGGCGATACGGTTCACTTATTCATTGAAAGAAAAAATTACAATGGAGTGTTTTTGCCCAGTTATGAAAAATGGCAAACTGAATATCAACCAACACCTACAGGATTGAAATATGTTGACCACATGGTGGGCAATGTTGGCTTGGGTGAAATGAATGTGTGGAGTAAATTTTATGGCGAAGTAATGGGCTTTTATAATTTGGTAACCTTTGATGATAAAGATATTTCAACTGAATACACAGCTTTGATGAGTAAGGTGATGACTAACGGAAATGGTTACATCAAATTCCCAATCAACGAGCCAGCAAAAGGTTTGAAGAATTCGCAAGTGCAAGAATATTTAGATTTTTATAACGGCGCAGGCTGCCAACACATTGCAGTTGCCACTGATGATATTGTTTTCACGATTTCGGAAATGAGAAAACGTGGCGTTGAATTTTTGTATGTGCCCGGCACTTACTACGATACTGTTCGTGATAGAGTGGGCATCATTGAAGAAGATTTAAACGAATTGAAAAAATGGGGTATCATGGTTGACCGAGATGAAGAAGGATATTTATTGCAAATCTTCACTAAACCAGTTGAAGACCGTCCAACTTTATTTTACGAAATCATTCAACGTAAAGGCGCAAAATCCTTTGGCAAAGGCAACTTCCAAGCTTTGTTTGAAAGCATAGAAGCGGAACAAGCAAGAAGAGGAACATTGTAAAAAAAAAACAAAAAATGAACTACAAAATAACATTCAATAATAAAAGTGCTCCGTTTATGGCAGCACTCAACGAAAAAGTAAACACTTATTTTTCTGGAAATCAAATTGCAAAAACTGGCAACTGGAAAATATTTACTAAGTCACTTGTTTTATTTCCAACGCATATTGCTTTATATGTTTTGATGGTGTCGTTGCATTTGGGTTTTGTATATAATTTAGTTGCTGCGATTCTACTGGGATTTACATCAGCGTTAATTGGATTCAATGCGATGCATGATGGCTCACACGGTAGTTATTCGAAAAATAAAACCGTTAATTTATTGATGGGTTACTCGTTAAATTTATTAGGTGGCGAAGCTTATTTCTGGAGAACCAAGCATAATGTTCTTCATCATACTTACACCAATATTTCAGGTTTAGATGATGACATTGAAAAGCATCCTTTGTTTCGTTTTTGTGAACAACAAGAAAGAAGATGGTTCCATCGCTTTCAACATGTATATTGGATTTTCCTTTATCCATTGTCATCAATTTTTTGGATATACATTGCAGATTATAAAAAATATTTTTCAGGTAAAATAATAGGCGAATACAAGTATCCAAAAATGAATATTGCTGAACATATTACTTTCTGGATAACAAAAATTGCAAACATCTTATTATTCATAGTTCTACCTATTTACACAATTGGATTAATGCCTGCTTTAGTTTGTTTTTTTACTATGCATTTTGTTTTGAGTGTAACTCTAACAATTGTTTTTCAGTTAGCACATGCAGTTGAAAGAACTTCATTTGGAAGTATTGAAGAAGGTAATATTGAAAAAGAATGGGCTGTTCATCAAATTGAAACCACAGCAGATTTTGCTCCAAAAAGCAAACTATTGGCTTGGCTTTTAGGTGGTCTAAATTTTCAAGTTGAACATCATTTATTTCCAAAAATTTCCCATGTTCATTATCCAGCATTAAACAAGTTTATTAAAGAAACTTGTTTGCAATTCAATATTACATATATTGAAAATAAAACTTTTTTCGGAGCATTTTGCTCTCATATTTTGTATTTAAAAAAATTAGGAACCAATCAAATAGTATAAAATAAAAATTACTTCTTCATCATTAAATAACAATAAAAAGTAGGTCATGGAATTTATTAATATTGAATTATTGAACGAAAAATTAGATGAAATAAAAAAAGATTTTCATTCTAAAAAACCTTTCAAATACACTATGCTAGAGGGAATATTTAAACCCGAAGCAGCAGAATTAATTTACAATGCCTATCCAAAAATTGGTGATTCTAATTGGAATAACACAACCTATCTCGACCAAAAAAACAAGTTTGTAAAAACAGAATTTGAAAAAAATTCTATCCTTGATAAAGTTTTTAATGAGTTAAATAGTGAAGAATATTGCTGTTGGCTATCAAAGGTTTCGGAAATTGATGAATTGATGGGCGACCCTGAATTGTTTGGTGCTGGCTTACATCAATCCATCAAAGGTGCTTTTTTAAATGTGCACGTGGATTATAATATTCATCCAAAAACAAAATATCATCGCCGTTTGAATTGTATTCTTTTCATGAATAAAGATTGGAAAGATGAATATGAAGGACACACAGAGTTTTGGGATTTAACAGCAAACGAAATGAAATATATGGGAAGATTTGCACCCACATTCAATCGTATGGTAATGTTTGAAACAAATGAAATTTCGTTTCACGGACATCCTAAAAAATTAAATACCCCTGATGGAATCAATAGAAAATCTATTGCTGTTTATTATTACACCAAGGACAGAAATGATATTATAAGTGCTCCTGAACACAATACAATTTATGTAAATACAGAAGGCGTTTCGGGAAGTGTAAAAAGAATCAACTCTGGTATTAAAGCATTTTTAGAAAGAATTAATAAAAATTAAAATCATGACTGACGAGCAAAAATTAGCAAAATTTGAAGCCCGAATTTTAGCAGGCGAAAAAATAGAACCCAAAGACTGGATGCCTGAAGCATACAGCAAAACCTTGTTGCGTCAGATGTCGCAGCATGCACACTCTGAAGTGATTGGTATGCAACCAGAAGGCAACTGGGTGTTAAGAGCGCCATCTTTAAGAGCTAAAAAAATCTTATTGGCAAAAATTCAGGATGAAGGTGGGCACGGTTTATATCTCTATTCAGCGGCTGAAACTTTTGGAATTGACAGAGCCGAAATGATAGAACAATTGCAAACTGGCAAAGCAAAATATTCAAGCGTATTTAATTATCCAACATTGAATTGGGCTGACATTGGAGCAATTGGTTGGTTGGTGGATGGCGCTGCAATTGTGAATCAAACAATGTTGGCAAAATGTTCTTATGGCCCATATTCAAGAGCGATGATTCGCATTTGTAAAGAAGAAGGTTTTCATCAACGTCAGGGTTATGAAATCATGGCGAAAATGATGACAGGAACTGCGGCACAAAAAGAAATGGCACAAGATGCAATGAACCGTTGGTGGTGGCCTGCATTGATGATGTTCGGTCCTCATGATTCTGAATCAGTGCATACTTCCGAATCGATGCGTTGGAAAATTAAAGTGGAAAGCAATGATAAATTACGTCAGCGTTTTGTCAACAGAACGGTTGAACAAGCCTATCACATTGGTTTAACGGTGCCTGATACAAATCTGAAATACAATAAGGAAACTATGAACTGGGAATTTAGCGAAATAAATTGGGATGAGTTTTGGGCAGTTGTAAAAGGTAATGGTCCTTGCAATCATCAGCGCATGGCGCATCACATCAAGTATCACAACGAAGGTGCTTGGGTTCGTGAAGCGGCTTTGGCTTATGAAAAGAAGCAAAATAAAAATCAAACCACTTTGAATTAATCATCGAAAAAAGTTTTAAAAAAATAAAGGTAGAATGCTGCTGCGGCAGGGATTGCAGTGGAAATCCTTTTGTGAGGAACGAACAAAAGATTGAAACGGAAAGCCCGAAAGCCGCCCCAAAAAAATAAATTTCAAAACGTAAAAATTATGTCGAACAACAACAATCAATTCCCACAGTGGGAAGTTTTTATTCAGGAAAAAAGTGGCAGCGCATTTGAACATGCAGGCAGTGTGCATGCTACGGATAAAAAAATGGCGTTGCAAAATGCACGAGATATTTACACCCGAAGAAATGAGGGCAGAGCCTTGTGGGTGGTGATGACGGACAATATTGCATCAACAACTCGTGATGACGAAGAAGAATTTTTCGACCCTTCGGAAGATAAAATTTATCGTACGCCCAACTTTTATAAAATGCCAGCAGGCACTACCAATCTATAATTCAACAACAAATTTATCATGAACACAAAAGAAGCTTTGTATAATTTCTGTTTGAGAGTAGCCGACAATAATATTGTTTTAGGTCAGCGATTGGCTGAATGGTGTAGCCGTGGTCCAATTCTGGAAGAAGATTTAGCCATGACCAATATTTCGTTAGATTTATTTGGCGAAGCTGAAAGTATGTATGAATATGCTACCACATTGGTCAACAACAATTCATCTGCTGACCATTTAGCATTTTTAAGAAGCGAAAGAGAATATTGTAACAACTTGTTGGTGGAACAGCCCAATGGTGATTTTGCACAAACGATGATGAAACAAGTTTTGTTTTCTGCATTTGCAAAACACTTGTATGAAGCTTTATGCAATAGCAATGATGAAACATTGAAAGGCTTGGCTGCAAAAGCTTTGAAAGAAACAAAATATCATTTGCGACATAGCAGCGAATGGATTATTCGCTTTGGTAATGGCACTGAAGAAAGCATGCGCCGAGTGCAATTTGCATTGAATGAATTGTGGCGTTTTACTGATGATATGTTTGTGATGAATGAAGTGGATGAAGAATTAATTTCAATGGGCATCAGTATTAATCTAAATGATATTCAGGCTAAATGGAAATTCACAATCAGTGAAATATTTGCTGAAGCTAATTTGCAAATGCCCGAATCAACTAACATCATCAAAGGTGGCAGCAAAGGCATTCATACCGAGCATTTAGGACATTTACTTTGCGAAATGCAATACTTGCAACGTGCACATCCAGATGCTACATGGTAATTTTTTTTAACTAAAAGTGAATCTAATCATTCATAAATTATTTCAAGCAATAGCAAAACTTGCTCAAATAGTATTTCTCACTTTAACCAAACGCTGCAATAAAATTTTAATTTTTATTGCAGCGTTTTTTATTTAGTGATAACAGTCATTTTCAAAAATAACTTTCCTCATAAAAATAACTTGCTACAACATTCAATTTTGACTTAATAAAAATAACAGGTTATGACAAATCAAAAAAGTCTTTTTAAAATCGTTCTTTTTGCTTTAACAGTAATTTATGTTGGTGTTGTGTTTGCACAAAAACGTGCAGCTTGGACTGCTCCAACGGCTGATGCTGCTAAAAAAAATCCGATAGCTGCAACACCTGCATCTATTGCTGAAGGTAAAAAATTGTACGACCAAAATTGTTCGCCTTGTCATGGTATGAAAGGTAAAGGCGATGGTGCTGCTGCGGCAGGTTTAACCATCAAACCAGCTAATCATACTTCACCTGAAATTCAAAGTCAGACAGATGGCACTTTATTTTGGATGATTACAACTGGTAGAAATCCGATGCCGACTTACAAAGCTGTGTTCACTGAAAATCAACGCTGGGCAATGGTGAATTACATCCGCACTTTGGCTGCTCCAGCAAAAACAAAAAAATAATTTAAACCAACATCAACATGAAAAAGCTAACTCTTCTTTTGCTTTTGTGTGCGCTATATGCCACATCGAGCATGGCTCAAAATAAATTTGGGCTCAATAATGTCGCTGTGTTCGGCGATGCAGAATTTACATGGCGTCATAGTAAAAACGCAGACCAATTTGGCGATGTGAATTTCAAACCCATTTTTATGTGGAAACTCAGTGATAAATTATTCATTGAATCGGAAGTTGAAATTGAAACAGGTGATGGCAATGTGAACGTCGGTTTGGAATATGCTAACATGTGCTACATCGTGAATCCATATTTAACATTGCATGCAGGTCGCTTCCTGCCTAAGTTTGGCGCCTATCGTGGTAGATTGGCTGAAGGATTTTTAAATCGCTTTGCTGATAATCCAGTTGGATTTGGTGATGGTGGAATTGGTGCATCAGTTGAAACAGGAATTGGTGCGTTGGGTTGTTTGCCTTTCGGAAAAATGCAAGTGGTATATGATGTGTATGTGGTGAATGGTCCGCATTTAATTGCAGATTCAGCGAATGGAAATGTAGCAGGTCAGTTTGATTATGAAGCATACATTCCGAACAACAACAACAAAGCAATCGGTGGAAGAGTAGGACTGTTGCCGCTTTCAAGCAACAATTTAGAAATTGCTTATTCCGTTCAAAACAAAAGTAGAAGTGGTGATATTGGTTCGCCGAATGAGAAAGTAAGTTTGATGATGCAAGCTGTTGATATCAATTATTATCAAATCATCAATCCATTAAAAAGCACTTTAAGAATTATTGGTGAATACAGAATGCAAAAAGTTGGCAACAATGCTATTTACTATGGTGATGTAGCTCATACTGATTCTTTGTCATTCAAATTCAACAATTCGCCTTCTTGCTTTTATGTATCAGCCAGCGTTCGTCCAACACAATCTGACAACAAATTTTTACACAATTTAGAATTAGCTTATCGCTATTCTTCCTTCACTCAACCTGCTGCTTGGGGCAACAATATCACTTGCAACGAAGTAGCTTTAAATTATTGGTTGAAATGGAATTGCGTAATTAAAGCTGGTTATCAGCACCGAAGCGATGCCATTGAAAATTTCTACGCACAATTTGTTTACGGATTTTAATTCATTCAACATCAAAAATATTTAATCATGAAACAATCAAAATTAATCATAGGAATTTTTGCAGCGGTGTTGAGTGCTTTGATGCTCAACAGTTGCTACGTATCAAAAAGTATTGCCGATAAATCAGGTGCACAATTGTGGGCAGAGCATTGTAATCGTTGTCATAATGCACCCGGACCAGGTGAGTTTAGTAACACCAATTGGGAAATTGTAGGCATGCACATGCAAGTGAGAGCCAACATTTCTCAAACTGAAATTGACAAGATTGTTGATTTCATGAAAGCTGCTAACAATTAATCTATCAACTGATTTTTGTCATAGTGCTAAAAAGCTCATCCATACTAACTTGTTGCCTCGTTATGAAAATTTCATAACGAGGCACTTTGTTTTAAAAAAATAAAATCATGATTAACGCTTCTACTTTAACTGAAGAAAATGTGTGGGAAATTCTCAACACGATTCCTGATCCTGATATTCCTGTCATCAGTATTACAGAGTTAGGAATTGTGCGTAAGGTAGATATGTTTGATAATGGTAAAGTGGATGTAACCATTACACCTTCTTATTCAGGTTGCCCTGCAATGAGTTTATTTAAAGAAGATATCAAAACTACTTTGCAGCAACATGGCGCAACTGAAGTTGAAATAAAAATTTCTCATTCACCAGCCTGGACAACTGATTGGTTAAGCGAAGCCACTAAAGAAAAAATGCGTACTCACGGCATTGCACCACCTGAAGGAAATGCCGATTCAACCGTTGAATTATTTGCAGATTCTAAAAGAAAAATTAGCTGCCCACATTGCAGCAGTCAAAGCACACATCGCACTTCACAATTTGGCTCAACGCCTTGTAAGGCTTTGTGGTATTGCGATTCGTGCCACCAACCTTTTGAATATTTTAAGTGCTATTAAAAAATGAAAAGAGATATTGCAGACAAAACCGACATCATTATATTGGTAGATTCTTTTTACGCCAAAGTAAAAATGGACGATTTGTTGGGAAAAATATTTGATGAAATTATGCAAACAAATTGGGGAAAACATTTACCTAAAATGTATGATTTTTGGGATAATATTTTGTTCCGAACCAACAATTATCAAGGTCGTCCGTTTCCACCACATTTGGATGTGAATGAAAAAATTACTTTAACCAACGAACATTTTCAGCGTTGGATAAATTTATTCTACACCACTGTTGATGAGCATTTTATCGGTAAAAATGCTGAAGAAATAAAATTCAGAGCCAACTCTATCAAACAGATTTTTAATTACAAAATCAATTTTATCAATCATCATCAAAGCTAAACTCAAACTGATAACAATCATTTCTAGAAATTGATTTACCTCATATTTTTTTGAAAGCAATAAGCGCACATTGTGGAATTATTTTTCACAAAAAACTATTTCAAAAATGTTTATCCAACAACTTTATACCAACTGTTTGGCGCAAGCTGCTTATTACATTGAATCGAATGGAGAAGCTGCAATTATTGACCCATTAAGGGATACAGCCGATTACATTACATTGTTGAAATCGAGAAATGCAAAATTGAAATACATTTTTGAAACGCATTTTCATGCTGATTTTGTGAGCGGACATTTAGATTTGGCAAAGCAAACTGGCGCACAAATAATTTTTGGACCAGATGCAAAACCGAATTATGAAGCACGAATTTGCCGCGATAATGAAAAACTTTTATTAGGCGATTGTGTGTTGCAAGTGTTGCACACACCAGGGCACACCATTGAATCTATTTGTGTTTTGCTATTTGATGAGCAACATAAATCGCACAGTTTATTTAGTGGTGATACTTTGTTTGTGGGCGATGTTGGTCGCCCCGATTTGTTGAGTGGAAATTTATCGAAAGAGGTTTTAGCCAGCATGTTGTATGATTCAATTCAACAAAAAATAATCCCTTTAAAAGATGAAGTGATTGTATATCCAGGGCATGGTGCAGGTTCGCCATGCGGAAAAAATTTAGGTAAGGAAACCAGCTCTACTATTGGTATTCAGAAGAAATTGAATTATGCTTTGCAACCGATGACAAAAGAAAAATTCATTGAAATAGTTACCGAAAATCAACCTACTGCACCAGCTTATTTTTTTAAGGATGCATCAATAAATAAAAATGGCTACGAAAGTTTTGAAACTGTTTTAGAAAAAGAAATGAAAGATTTATCTGCCGAACAAGTGGCTGAATATATCCGAAAAGGTGCTGTGGTGCTGGATGTAAGGAGTAACAATGATTTTGCCAACGCACATATTAAAGGTTCAATCAACATTGCTTTGAATGGAACTTTTGCTATTTATACAGGTTCTATCATTTCATTAACGCAGCCAATTGTGTTAGTTTGTGATATGGCAAAAGAACGAGAACCACTTACAAGGCTTGCCCGTGTTGGGTTTGAGAATGTGGTGGGTTATTGGGATGATGATGTTCATTTTTTAATTTCGCATGGCATTGAAATCAGCAAAATAAAAACGATTGCCGTAGATGAGTTGAATGAAGTGTTGTCAAATGAAGAAATTGTGGTGTTGGATGTGCGATTGAAAAATGAATTTGATGTGCAGCATCTGAAAAATGCCATCAACATTCCGTTGAATGAATTGCAAGATAGAATTGCTGAATTAAATTCGAAAGATGAATTGTTGATTTATTGTGCAGGTGGCTACCGTAGCATGATTGCGGCTTCTGTTTTAGAAAAAAACCACTTCAAGAAGCTGATAAATTTGAATGGAGGAATTAATGCAGTGAATAAATATAAGAGTGTAAACTAGATTGTGTAAATGGGATTTTGGAATACCATTATTTACAGACAAGGCTTAGGCATAGTAACAAGTGGTTTTTTATTAGGGCAAATTCTTTATTATAGAAAAGAAACGATGTTGCAGTTGTGTCGAAGTTCCTATTCGCATTGCTTGGTTCAAAAAAATAAACAAAACAAAAAAGACGATGAATTTTCATTGCCTTTTTGTTTTCAAAACTGATCAAAATCAGTTTTTACTTTGATACTTCTCACTTTTATTCATTGTCATCGGCTTTAGTTTCGTGGCTTTAAAATAGAAATTGAATCTACAACTTTTCATATCAGCATTTGCATTGGGCATATTAGGTAGTTTTCACTGCGTTGGCATGTGTGGACCATTGGCTTTGTCGTTGCCAATTAACGCTGAAAATAATTTACAAAAATTCTTCGGCGTATTAATTTACAACTTAGGTAGAGTGCTTACTTACAGTGCTTTTGGGGCGTTGTTTGGAATCATCGGACAAAGTTTTTCCTTATTTGGTTGGCAACAAAAACTTTCTATCATTCTTGGTTTACTCATCATTTTTGTAGTGTTGTTTTCAAAAAAGATAAATCAAATTTCAAGCACACAATCATTCATCAATTCGGTTTTTGGAAAAATCAGACAGCAATTAAGTTTGCTTTTTCAATCAAAAAAATCGAGTTCATTATTTTTCATTGGAGTGCTGAATGGCTTGCTACCATGCGGTTTGGTGTATATAGCTGCTGCTGGTTCAATTGCAACCGGTAATATTTTTTCAGGCATATTGTTCATGATTTTTTTCGGATTAGGCACAGTGCCAGCTATGTGGTCGGTTGCATTTTTGGGCAGTTGGTTGAGTGTAAAATTTCGTCAGCAAATCCGTAAATCATTTCCGATTGTGATGTTATTAATTGGTAGTTTATTGCTGGTAAGAGGCTTGGGCATTGGTATTCCGTATTTGAGTCCGAAAATGAATGTGCAGCATCACACTTTAGATTGTTGTCATCGTCATTAAAAAATTCAATTTCATAATCAAAAAATTTCGTTCGCAAAATGCTTACTTTTAGCAACAAATATTCTGAAGAAAAAATGGAAGAAATTGAAGCGCTATTTAAATATGCTAACGAAGGAATTTTGGTAGTAAATGAAAAAGGAAAAATTGTTAGAGCAAATCCAAGCATCGAAAAATTGTTTGGTTATGATGCGGATGAATTATTGGGCGAACCTGTTGAAATACTGATTCCTACTGAATTAGCGGCGAAACATAAAAAGCATGTAAAAGGATTTAATGAAAATCCCCATGCTCGTTCGATGGGCAGCAACATGCAATTGGCTGCTCGAAAAAAAGATGGTTCTTCATTTCCTGTTGAGGTAAGTTTGAGTCCATATTCAACATCAAATGGAAAATTTATCATCGCTTTTATCATTGATATTTCTGTAAGAAAAATTGCCGAAGACAAGGCGAAAAATTATTCCAACGAATTAGAAAATCAGGTGAAGAAACGCACCATGATTTTGGAAGAAGCCATCAATGAATTGGAGAAAACAAAAATTGAATTGCACAATGCTTTGGAAAAAGAAAGAGTGTTGAATGAAATGAAATCGAGGTTTGTGTCGATGGCTTCACATGAGTTCCGAACACCTTTGGCGACAATACTTTCATCACTTTCGTTGGTGAAAAAATATGGCGAATTGAAAGAGGATGAAAAGCAAGCAACGCACATCAACAAGATAAAATTGTCCATCAATAATCTCACGGATATTTTGAATGATGTGTTGTCGGTAAGTAAATTGGATGAAGGAAAAATTTCGTATTCGCCCGAAGAATTTGAGTTGGAAGAATTCGTGAAAGAGACGGTGACAGATTTGCAAGGCTTAACAAAAAGCGAACAAAAAATTATTTACCAGCACAAAGGAAAATCGTTGGTGTGGTTAGATAAAAAAGTGTTGCGTCATGTGTTGTTTAATTTAGTTTCAAACGCAATTAAATTTTCAGAAGAAAATAAAAAGATTTCGGTTTCCACTTCATTGCAAAATAAAAATTTGGAATTGCTTGTAAGTGATGAAGGAATGGGCATTCCGAAGGCTGACCAGGAACATTTGTTTGAAAGATTTTTTCGTGGAAGAAATGTTACAAATATTCAGGGAACAGGTTTGGGATTGAATATTGTTGGAAAATATACCGAGTTGATGAATGGAACAATTGATTTTAAAAGCGTTGAAAATAAAGGCACTACATTTATTTTGAAATTTAAATTGCAATAGCACACGGATTGAACGGATGTAAAAGATTTTCACTGATTTTAATATCTTTTTTAATCATAAAAATCAGCGTCATCAGCGTTCTATTAATTCGTGTATTCGTGGCTTAAAAAAATAAGAAAATGAAAAAAATACTTTTGATTGAAGACAACAAAGACATGAGAGAAAATACTTCGGAAATTCTGGAGCTCTCGAATTATAAGGTGTTTACAGCTGCCAACGGAAAAGAAGGTGTGGCTTTGGCGCAAAAAGAAAAACCAGATTTAATTATTTGCGACATTATGATGCCTGTGTTGGATGGTTATGGTGTGTTGCATTTGCTCTCGAAAAATGAAGCAACGGCGGATATTCCATTTATTTTTTTAACCGCAAAAGCGGAAAGAAGTGAGTTGCGAAAAGGCATGGAAATGGGCGCAGATGACTATGTTACCAAGCCTTTCGACGATATTGAATTGTTGAATGCAATTGAAAGTAGATTGAAAAAAGTGGAGTTGATAAAGAAGAAATTTTCAAACAATTTAGAAGAGGTGAATGAATTTATCAGCAGTGTAAATAGTTTGGATGATTTGAAAAAAATCACGTTGAACGATGATGTGAGAGAGTACAACAAGAAGGAAATTATTTACAAAGAAGGTGCTTATCCTCGTGGGATTTTTTATGTGAAAAAAGGGAAAATAAAAACTTTTAAAAAGCATGAAATTGGGAAAGAATTTATCACGGGTTTGTATAGCGAAGGTGATTTTTTAGGTTATATCGCATTGATGGAAGAGAGCAAATACACTGATACTGCGGAGGCTTTGGACAATTGCGAAATTTGTTTTTTGCCGCAAGAAATCTTCTTCGATTTGTTGTATAAAAATTCGGCAATTGCGAAAAAATTCATTCAAATGTTATCAGGGAATTTGACTGAAAAAGAAACGCAGTTAATGAACTTAGCTTACAATTCTGTTCGCAAACGTGTGGCTGATTCGTTGGTGAATTTATACAACCACTATAAAAAAGAAAATGAAAAAGTTTTCACAATAAATCTTTCTCGTGAAGATTTGGCAAACTTGGCTGGCACTGCAACAGAGACGACTATCCGCACTTTGAGCGATTTTAAATCGGAACATTTGTTGGAAATAAAAGGCAGCAACATCACCATTTTGAATATTGAAAAGTTGATGCAAATGCGGAATTAATGCGACTTTTTTGATGTGAATCAATTTGTTTTATGACGGTTATCATTTTTAACCAATTTCATGTCTTCTATTTTTGTTGAACAGAAATCAGCAGATTTAAAATGAAAATTGTCATCAACGATAGCCGAAAAATTTATGCGATTCAAAAAGAATTTAGCAATGAATTTCCATTTTTAAAAATCCAGTTTTTTGCAAAATCGAATACAAAAACTGGTAAATCTTCTGCCAAAACAATCAAACACTCTTCTAAAGAATTAGCTCAATGCCGCACCCAGCATACTATTGGCGAAATTGAAATCGTGCCTGAAATGTCAGTGAATAGTTTGGAACAAAACTTTCAGGATATTTTTGGATTGCATGTAGAAGTGCTTCGCAAATCGGGCAAAGCTTGGTTAGAAACTTCTGTAACTGGCAATTGGTCGTTGATGGAACAAAACGCCGAAGGAATGGCGTTGGAACAAAACGAATATGAGGAATCCTAACTATTCATGTTAAATTCCATAAAATTCTTTTACCCTCTACTATTAACTACAAAGAAAAATTTAGAAACCAAAACAGTAATCATTCCAACTTTTTTTGCATTTTTGTAGCACTTTATTAATAATAAGTTTAAATGGCAAAAGTTACAATTGACGGACATTTAATGGAAGTTCCAGATGGAACAACAATTTTGAATGCAGCAAGAATGATGGGCGAACAGCATCCTGAAACGATGCAAAATGTGCCGCCTGCAATGTGTTATTATAGCAAGCTGAAAGAGAGTGGTGGTAAGTGCCGCACTTGTTTGGTGCAAGTAACCAAAGGTAGCGAAAAAGACCCAAGACCAATGCCCAAGCTGGTTGCAAGTTGCCGCACAACTGTAATGGATGGCATGGAAGTGCAAAATAAATTATCGGCGCAAGTGCAAGAAGCCAGAAAAGGTGTGGTGGAAATGTTACTGATTAATCATCCATTGGATTGCCCTGTTTGCGACCAAGCTGGCGAATGTCATTTGCAAGATTTGGGCTACGAACATGGCGCACAAAAAACTCGATACGAATTTGACCGCCGAACATTTGAAATGGAAAACATTGGCGACAAAATAAAGTTGCACATGAATCGCTGTATCCTTTGCTACCGATGCGTTTTCACGGCTGATGAAATTACAGATGGCAGAGTTCATGGTGTTGTAAATAGAGGCGACCATGCTGAAATTTCAACTTTTATTCACAATGTAATTGACAATGATTTTAGTGGCAATGTGATTGATGTTTGCCCTGTTGGCGCATTAACCGACAAAACTTTTCGCTTTAAAAGTAGAGTTTGGAATACAAAACCTTACAATGCTCATCGTGATTGCAAACATGAAAAATGCAATGGTAATGTGGCTTTGTGGATGGCTGGCAATGATATTTTAAGAGTAACTGCTCGAAAAGATAAATGGGGCGAAGTAGAAAATTTTATTTGCAACGAATGCCGTTTTGATAAAAAAGAATTAAAAGATTGGATAATTGAAGGACCAAGAGAAATGGACAGACATTCGGTAAATTCAAACACACAATACATGGATTTATCAAAACAAAAAGTGTTGGCAGCATCAGAAACATTTGCCGTATTGCATCCTTACAATGGTGACGATAAATAAAATATCAACTTTAAAAAGCCGCTTCGAAAATTTTGAGGCGGCTTTTTTTATAAAATAAAATAAATGGAATTTTCTACATCCGTTAAGCCCTACTCCTACCCTTTCAGCATTCATCATCAGGATAAAATTTTTACAATTGGTTCGTGTTTTTCTGAAAATATTGGAAAAAAATTTTCAGAAAATAAATTCAATATTCAAATTAATCCATTTGGGCAGCAATACAATCCAGCCTCTATTGCGCAAGGTATTGATAGAATTATTCATTCAAAATATTTTACTGATGATGATATCATTTATAGAGATGAATTATATCATTGTTGGCAACATCATTCCGATTTTTCAAAACCCAATAAAGAAGAATTATTAGCTGAAATAAATAATTCATTGAAACAAAATTTAGAGCATTTAAAACAAGCAGATTATTTATTTATTACATTCGGTACAAGCCATGTATTTCATTGGAAAGCAGATGGTAGAATAGTTTCTAATTGTCATAAAATTTCAGGCTCCGAATTTGATTTTAGATTTTTAAGCAGCGATGAAATAGTTGAACAAATTAGTAATTGCTTGAATGCTATAAAAGCGATAAATGATAAAGTGAAAATTATTTTAACCATTAGCCCTGTTCGTTATTTGGCTTTTGGTTTTTTTGAAAATAATGTAAGCAAAGCCAATTTATTTGTGGCTATTGATAAATTAATGAAAGATAGAAATGATTGTTTTTATTTTCCAGCTTATGAAATTGTGATGGATGAACTTCGTGATTATCGTTTTTTTGCTGAAGATATGCTACATCCTAATCATCAGGCTTCGCAATATGTTTGGGAAAAAATGTGTAGTATGATGATGCAAAAAGAAACCATTGATTTGATGCACGAAATTTATAAAATAAATGCGGCTGTAAATCATAAACCACGAAACCCAAATTCCGAGGCACAAAAAAAATTCATTCAATCCACTATTCAAAAAATGAAATTAGTAAAGGAAAAAAGCGGAATTATGGACTGGGGAGAAGAAATGAAGAAGTTAAGCTTTTAACTTAAAATATGTAGATAAATTAAAAATATCTTCTTTATGTAAGAATTATTAAAAGTAGTTTATTTTTTTATCTTTGCAATCCTTTAAAAAAATCAACAATTTAAATTAACCAATAATTTCAACTAACAAATGCAACTGAAAGGACTTGTACGCTTTGTAGCCATTGCACTAATTGTGCTTTGTATTTTTCAATTATCGTTTACGTGGGTGGCTCATCACACCGAATCTAAAGCTCAACAAATGGCTGAAAAGCTTGTTGGCAAAGGTAATGCAAGCGCTACTGCTGATGAATTAAAAGAACAAACCAGAAAAGCAAAGAATCATATTTTAGATTCGATGAATACTGAAACTGTGTATAATTTGGGTTTGGTAAAATACACTTATCAAGAATGTAAAGAACAAGAATTGGGCATGGGCTTAGATTTACAAGGTGGTATGAGTGTAGTTTTACAAGTAAGTGAAGAAGATGTGGTAAATGCTTTGGCACAAAACAGCACCGATGCCAACTACAAAAAAGCATTTGAATTAGCCAAACAAAAAATGACAAGCAGTAATGAAGATTTTGTTGCCTTGTTTAGTCAATCTTATAATGAAGTAGCGCCAAATGGAAAATTGGCTTCTATCTTTAATGGTGCGCAATTAAAAGATAAAATCAATTTTAATTCATCCAATTCAGATGTAATTTCAGCAGTTACTAAAGAAGTAAAAGATGCAGTAAAACGTACTTACAATATCATTTCGGCTCGTATTGATAAATTTGGTGTAACCCAAGCCAATATTTCTTTGGAAGAACGTTCGGGTAGAATTTTAGTTGAATTACCAGGCGTTGATAATCCTGAACGTGTTCGTAAATTATTGCAAGCTACAGCTAAGTTAGAATTTTGGGAAATGTTTGACAATGCCGAAATTGCTAAAAATATTTTAGATGCCAACAAAGTATTAAGTGCAAAATTAAAAGCTCAAAAAGGTGATAATAGTGCCGATACTACTGCATCTTTATTAAATTCGGCTGCTAGCGATTCATCTAAAAAAGAAACTACATTAACACCAGTTTCGGGTAATAAAATGGCAGCTAATGTAAAAGCCGATGTAAAAAAATCTACCGTTTCAGCAATTAAAAAAGATACATCAAAATCTGCATTAATTGAAAAAGAAAGAGCAGATAATGCATTATTCACAGTTTGGCAACCCATGCTTGACCAAAAAGGCACATTTGTTCAAAATACTATTATTGGCTATGTATCAGGAAAAGATACAAATAAATTAAACTCATACTTATCTTATCCTGAAGTAAAAGCTGCATTTCCTAAAAATGCTTTGATATTGTATTCTGCTAAACCAATTGATCCTGAAAAAAGATTTGGAATAAAAAATGCAACTGCTGCTCAAAAGAATTTGTATGAAATTTATGCTATTAAAAAAAGAATGAGTGATGATAATGCTCCTTTAGATGGTAGCTATGTTACTAATGCATCACGAGATGTAACACAACAGGGAGGTAATGAAATAGTAATGCAAATGAGTAGCGAAGGTGCTACAATTTGGCAACATTTAACAGCCAAAAATGTTAAAAAACCGATAGCTATTGTACTAGATAATAAAGTTTATTCAGCTCCTACGGTTCAAGCTGAAATTTCGGGTGGTCGCTCATCTATCACTGGAGATTTTTCAGCAAAAGAAGCAATTGACATGAGTAATATTTTACAAACAGGTAAACTTCCTGCTCCGGCTCGTATCATTCAAGAAGATATCGTTGGTGCTACATTAGGTGATGCATCTATCAATGCAGGTTTTTGGTCGTTTATGGTTGCTTTTTTAGTGATTGTAGCTTTAATGTATTTATACTATAGTATTGGCGGTTTAATATCAAATGTGGCATTAGTGCTAAATTTATTTTTTACCATTGGTGTACTTACAGGTTTTGGTTTTTCATTAAGTATGAGTGCTATTGCAGGTTTAGTAGTTACAATTGGTATGGCAGTAGATACTAACGTAATTATATTTGAACGTATTAAAGAAGAAATATTACGAGGCAAAAGCAAACAAAAAATTGTTGAAGATGGCTATAAGTCAAGCTATGCACCAATTATTGATGCGCATATCACTACTTTACTAACAGGTGGTATATTATTCTATTTTGGATTAGGTCCTGTAAAAGGTTTTGCTACTACACTTATTGTAGGTTTAATAATTAATTTATTCTGTGGTATTTTAATTACACGTTGGATTACTGATTGGATGCTTAGTCGTAATAAAAATATTGAATATATTACTAGCCTATCTCGTAATATGTTTAAGCATTTCAACTTTGATTTTGTAGGCAAAAGAAAATATGCTTTTATGATTTCTGGTGCATTATCATTAATTGGAATTGCTTCCATTTTCACCCGTGGATTTGATAAGGGTGTAGATTTTTTGGGTGGTAGAACTTATACCATTCAATTTGAAAAACCATTAACAACAAATGAAGTACGTGAAAAACTTACTGTTGTTTTTGATAAATCTGCCCCTATTGTAAAAACGGTTGGTTCGAATAATCAAATGCGAATTACTACTTCATTTAAAATCAATGAATCTGATCCAAAAACAGACAGCATTGTTGAACAAAAATTATACATTGGCTTAAAAGATTATTTTGGCGATGGCGATATTAAAGCTTTTCAAAAACATGTATTAAGTTCACAAAAAGTAGGTCCTACAATTGCCGATGATATTAAAATGTCATCTATATGGGCAACTTTAGTATCGCTATTAGTTATTTTTATTTATATTGTAATTCGATTCCGCAAATGGCAATATGGATTGGGTACTATTATTTCGTTATTCCATGATGTTACTATGGTGTTAGGCTTGTTTAGTATTTTCCATGGCATTTTACCATTCTCATTAGAAATCGATCAAACATTTATTGCAGCTATATTAACCATTATTGGCTATTCGATGAATGATACTGTAATTGTATTTGATAGAATTAGAGAATACGTACGTGAACAAAAAGGCAGAGATTTAAAAGATGTAATCAACGATGCGATTAATCATACGATGAGTCGTACTATCATGACTTCATTAACCGTATTCTTGGTAGTGTTAATACTATTTATATTTGGTGGAGAAGTAACAAGAGGCTTTGCATTTGCCATGTTGATAGGGGTAATTACAGGTACTTACTCATCTATATTTGTAGCCATGCCAGTATTATACGATCTTCGTGATAAGAAAGAAGACGAAATAGCTGCTGCAATAAAAAAATAATATTCGGATATTAAATAAAACTTAAAGTCTGCTACTCAAAAAGTAGCAGACTTTTTTTATGAATTTACTTTCGAGAAAGATATTGGATAATTAAATTAATTGTTTTTTATTTACGTTCAATAAATTTCAATTCAGATTCGTTAACTTGCTTGATAACTTTTTACTCAACTAACAAAATAATACAAATGGAAAACCTTTTTCAAAAATCAACTTTGGATAATGTAATGCAACGATTACAAAAAATAAACGCTACTACCCAACGCCAATGGGGTACAATGACGGCAGCTCAAATGCTTGCGCATACTAGCTCTCCATTAGAATTTGCCATGGGTGATAAAACAGGCAAACAATCGTTTATTGGTAAAATATTTGCACCATTTGCAAAAAAGGCTTTTTTCGACGACAAACCATACAAACAAAATTTGCCTACAGCCCCCGAATTCAAAACCATTGATGAAAAAGATTTTAATACAGAAAAACAACGCTTAATAAATTTATTGAACCGATTTAATGCAGATGGAAATAAAGTAGCAGGAAAAAATGCTCATCTGTTTTTAGGTACAATTACAGCTGATGAATGGGCAAGAACTATGTATAAGCATATTGATCACCATTTTCGCCAATTTGGTGTATAAGCTTATTTCTTACTTTATAAATTTATCCAACCATGCAAAGAAGAAGTTTTATAAAAAAAACAGCATTAGCCACCGCAAGTGTATTGATAGCTCCGTACATTTTACCAAGTGGTAGATTATTTGCTGCTACAGGTAGCCGCATAGCCAATCATGTGGTGTATGTATTATTTGCAGGCGGAATAAGAAATCAGGAAAGCGTTCACAAATCATATTTATCAGCCCAAACTGGGTTTTCGGCATCGGGCAATTTAATGGAAAATATGATTACAGGCACACCGCCAAATGGTAGTTTATTATATAATAGATGGTCGCCAATTCTAACCTCTCCCCTATCTCAACAAGGCGTTTTATTTCCTGAAATGGAATATAAAACTGGCCCAACAGGGCATTTCAATGGACATACAGTAGCTATCACTGGCAATTATACCAACACAGGATTAAATTTAAGTATTAATCCTGATATGCCTACCATTTTCGAATATTATAGAAAACACAGTACACCTTTAAAAAGTGCTTTAAATAGTTGGTGGATTAGCGAAGGCTTAGGCCCATATCCATCTTTAAACTATAGCCGTCATGCCGATTACGGAGCAATGTATGGCGCTAACTATCTAAATCCATCTACAATTTTTCAAAATTATGGGCAACAATATTTAGCTGCGGCAAAAAATTATCAACCCGATGATGTAAACCGAATGGAAGCCATGAAATCATTTTTGAATAATAGCTTTCATCAATCAGCCAATGCTTTACCAGGCATTAAAAATGATTTTGCTGATAAGCAGCAAATAAAAAGTTTTATCTCAAATTTAATTTCAAAAACACAAAATAATCAAATGCAATGGCCTTTGCCTGCATCGGCTACCACCAACGATTTATCGGGCGATTTAACCAATTTAGCTTATGGCTGGGAAGTAATGAATACATTTAAACCCGAGCTAATGGTTATAAATACTTTTAATTTAGATGTTTGCCACAGCGACTTTACAGGCTATTTGCAATTTTTACATAAGGCTGATTATGGCATAGGTTGGTTATGGAATAAAATACAATCAACACCAGGATTGATGAATGATACAGTGTTAATCTGTATGCCCGAACATGGCAGGAACTTACAACCCAATGCCATTTATGATGCTAATGGATTAAGAGCCTTTGATCATACTAGCGACCAAAACAGTAGAAGAATGTTTGGGCTAATGGTAGGTCCCAATGGTAAAGTAAAACAAAATTCAATCTTTGGTTCGCAATCTACACCTGTAGGCGAAAGCATTGATATGGTACCAACAATTGCACATATTTTAGGATTTGACAATGATATTCCTTCTGGTTTATTACCAGGCAGAGTACTTACCGAAGCTTTTATTTGATAGCTGCTTATCTTTCCTTTATTTTTTACTTGTTTACAAAAATAAAAAAGCCATATTCAATTAATTGAATATGGCTTTTTATGAATATATAATTTTTCATTACTTAAACCCCTTCAATGCCTCTTTGGCTTGTGCATCTTCAGGATCTAAAACCAATATTTTTTCAATAAAACTTTTTGCTGTTGTATTATCATTTTGTTGAATAGCGGCATACGAAGCCAAATACCTATAAGCATTTATTATTTGACCTTTATTTTTTACATCATCCATTTTTACAGTTTCCAAATATTTTTCATAAAAAGGTTTAGCCAATCCCAATGCACTTTCAGGATCTAATCGAATACAACATTGAGCCCTACCCAACCAACCACTTGGCGATGAAGGCAAAATTTCTGTAATTTTTTTATTTACCGAATCTGCCATTTTCCAATTTTCATTATAATAATAACTTCTTGAAGCATAAAAATAAGTATTTGCATTGCCTTTATATCCACTGTTCATAGCTGCTTCGTAATCAGCAATTACTTGGCTATATTTTTTTTGTTTAAAATTAATAGCCAAAATATCGTTTGTAAAATCAGCATTTTTATCTACTTCCATTGCCTTTTTCATAGTAATGATTGCAATAGAATCTTTACCAGTTTTGGTTAATGCTTTTACATAATTTGTATAATCGGTGGCCAACATTTTATCAACTGGTACTAATCTAAAATAATTAGCAAAAGCAGATTCGGCTTCGGGCATTTTATCTTGCTTTACCAATGAGTAAGCTAAATAGCGATACAATTTATAATTGTTCGGTTGGCTCAAAAGTTCAGTATTTGCAGCTTTTATTACATCGTCATATCTTTCGGTTTTATACAAATTAATTACATTTCTTACTCTTGTTTCAGGTGTTTGATCTGCATATTTTAAATAAGTATCATATTCTGTTTTTGCTTTTTCAAATTTGCCCGAGAAAAAATATAAATCAGATAATTCACGATGAGCTGGCGGAAATGCTTCATCTATCTCAATTGCTTTATTAAAATCTTTTGCTGCTTCATCTAAATTTTTTGCTCTTACATATATCATTCCCATTTTAACCAATGCAGATGCACGTTTTGGGTCGTTAGCAACCGCAGCTTCATAATTTGTCATGGCATTACCCCCATCATTTTTAAATAAATAAGCATCGCCTAAAGCCTCATAAGCACCTGCACTTTTATCATTCATTTCAATTTTCTTTTTCATTAATTCGATGGCTAAATCAGGCATCCCATTTTTTTCATCGCATATATATCCTTTGGCCACTAATACCGCAGTAGGAATATCTTTGCCACTAACCATATCAATTACTTTATTGAAATTTTTTAGTACATCGTCTTTTTTGCCTTCTACTAAAAAACATTTTCCTAAGCCTACATAATTAGCAGGAAAACGTGGATTAGCAGCTATTCCACCTTGATAAATAATTTTAGCCGAATCAAATTGTTCGTTTTTAAAATAGGCTTCGCCCAAATTAAACCACTTATCAGCATCCGTAGAATTTGCTTTTAATATTGGTATATAAATACTTTTTGCAGTTGAAAAATTTTCATACAACATTGCCTTTGCACCATCGGCTTCGGTTTGGGCATTTACATTTTTAGAGAAGATAAATAAGCTGGATGCAGCCACTATAAATATTTTTTTCATTGCTATGTTTTTCAATACTTGATGATTAACGATTTTGATTAAATTTTATTTTTTAAATGAATAATTCTGATAGGCATAGTAGATGGCACCAAGCCACGTTTAGAAATTATGCGCTGACCTTTGTCGCTTGCTAAGAAAGATACAAAGCCAGTGCCAAGCCCTGCTCGGGCTTCACGACTTACTGAATAAATATGTCGAGTAAGTGGATAAAAGCCGCTATAAATATAGCTTTGTAAAGGTTGAGGATAATCTACTTCAACCCTTTTAATTGGATTAATACCTACTACTTTTACTTTGCCGGTAAATCCTAATGGGTCTTTAGCCTCAATGTCTTTACACCAATTTACACCAATAATTCCAATTGCATTTTCATTTTTATTTACATAATCAATTACTTCTTCATTGGTTTTTGTAGCAAAAATATTTTTGGGTAATTCGTTGCCCCGAATGATAGAATCCTTAATATATCGTAATGTGCTACTAGTAGGATTATCAAATACAATTTGAATATTGCTTAATGTAGAATTCGAACTTATATTTTTCCAAGTCGAAATTTTGCCTGTAAGTATTTGTGTAAGTTGGATATAATTCAATACTGTATCCTTATTGTTATTATTTACTACAAATGCAATGGCATCTTTAGCAATATTGGTTTCAATAGGAAAATATTTTTGTTCGTTTAAATTTTTCTGTTCATCCACGTTTAATTTTCGAGCTACAATAATTACTTTAGAAGTATCAGTAATTAAATCTTTAAAACATTCCAATTCACTTTCATATCGCACGTTTACATGAGCATTTTTATACAAAGCATGAAATACTGTAATCTCTGAATCGATGATTGGCTTTAGTGTTTCATCAACGCTTATAGTTACATTGCCCGAAGTTGGTGTATCATCATATTTTGATTCTGATGTTGAATTGCAGCTAAATTGAAATGCAATCAGCAAAATAAAAACAATACTTTTTATCCAGTTTGTTTTACAAATCATAATCATTGTTGTTTTGTTTTAAAAGCTCTCCATAATCTAAACAAACCATAGGCAAGCATAAAAAATGCTAAGCCATATACTTTAGTAGTTCCAAAAGTTGGCTTTAAATACGTATCGAAAAATGCTAAAAAAACAGCAATAAAAATATACATAAATCCTGCTGCAATATTTACGTAGTACAATGCTTTTGACATATTAATTCTAATTATTTTGAAATCTTAAATTCAAACGGGATGGTTACAAAACTATCAACCCATTTATTATTTATGTAAGCAGGCATCCACTTTTTTGGCATCAAATTAAAAACTCGTAAAGCCTCTGCATCAAGCAACTTACTTACCGAAGTAATAATTTCTGGATTACTAATCATTCCATCTTTTGATACAAAAGCTTTAATAATGCATGTGCCTTCTATCATTTTCTTTTTAGCTTTTTCAGGATAAGAAATATTATTTTTAATAAATAATTTCATCGATTCTTCGCCGCCAGGAAATTGAGGTTTGTCGGGTTGTAAATTATCTGTTTCAGTTTCTAAATTAAATACGATAGGAAAAACCATTTTCACATTTACTATTTTCCCATTCTGCATGCCAGGTTTCCAATCGGGCGATAGTTTTAACACTCTAATTGCCTCTTCGCCACAGCCGCCGCCAATATCTCTTAATACTTTTAAATCGGTTAGCTTTCCCTCGGTTGTTACCACAAATGAAACCATTACTCTGCCTTCAATATTTTCATTTTTTGCACTTTCAGGATATTTGATATTTACTGAAATAAATTTCATCAATGCAGCTTCGCCGCCAATAAATTCGGGCATTTGCTGAACATAAGAAAATACTTCTAAATTATTTTGCTGGGCAAAAATATTTTTTTGCAAAAACAAAAAACTGATTACTAAAACAATTGAAATTTTTTTGTACATATTTTAATATTAGATGCTTAAAAATTAATTTTCCATAACGGTTTTCTTTTCAATAGCAGCTACGCCAGGCAATTCCTTTCCTTCAAAAAATTCTAACAATGCGCCGCCACCTGTACTTACATAACTTACACCTGAAGCTAAATTAAATTGGTTAATTGCCGCAGCACTATCGCCACCGCCGATTAGCGAAAATGCTCCATTTGATGTAGCATCAACAATGGCTTCGGCTATTTTTTTTGTTCCGTTTTCAAATGCTTTCATTTCAAAAACACCCATTGGTCCATTCCATAAAATGGTTTTCGAATTTTTAATTTGAGTTGAAAAAAGTTCAATTGCTTTTTCGCCAATATCCAATCCCATCCACTCGGCAGGAATGTTTTCATTATCTACTGTTGATATTGAAGCATCAGCCGCAAATTTATCTGCAATTACAGAATCTAAAGCCAACAACAATTTTACATTTTTTGATTTTGCTTTTTCAATTAATTCTTTTGCTGTTTCTACTTTATCATCTTCGCAAAGCGATTTGCCAATTGATTTGCCTTGAGCTTTCATAAATGTATACGTCATGCCGCCACCAATTATCAAAGCATCTACGGTGTCCATCAATTTTTCAATAATCATTATTTTATCCGATACTTTTGCGCCGCCAATGATAGCAGTAAAAGGCTTTTCGGGGTGTAAAATAACTTTTCGAGCATTAGCTACTTCGGCAGCCATTAAATAGCCAAACATTTTTTTATCATCTGCAAAATGATTGGCAATAATAGTTGTAGAGGCATGCGCCCTGTGTGCTGTACCAAATGCATCATTCACATATACATCGGCATACGATGCTAATTTTTTCGCAAAATCATCATTCCCTTTTTCTTCTTCTTTATAAAATCTTAAGTTTTCGAGCAATAAAACTTCGCCGCTTTTTAATGCTGCCGATTTTTCAATTGCCTCATCGCCTGCGCAATCATTAGCAAACTGAATAGGCAAATTATTGAGTAATGCTGATAAATGACTCACTACATGTTTTAACGAATATTTTTCAGTTGGCCCTTCTTTTGGTCGACCTAAATGACTCATTAGAATTACACTTCCACCATCATTCAATATTTTATTAATAGTGGGCAAAGCCGCTTTTATTCGGCTATCATCAGTAATTTTAAATTCGGCATTTAATGGCACATTAAAATCTACACGAATAATAGCTCGGTGGTTATTAAAATTAAAACTTTCAACTGTTTTCATTTGATGAATAATTTATTTTTAAAATGGATTGCAAAAATATAAACGAAATGCTTTAGAATTTTATTTTTTAGTTACTTCTTTTCAAATTCATTTTTTCGGATAACCAATACACAATGCAGGTAAGTTCTACTCCTATTATCATTCCAAAATAAGTATCACAAACAAAATGAGCTGCTAAATAAACTCTTGAAATGCCTACTGCCAAAGCAATAAATGCAAACGCGATTGACCAATATTTATTTTTTACCAATAGTGCTAACAAACAAAAAATACTAAAAGCGGATGTAGTATGACCCGATGGAAAGCTAGACCAATGAAGTATTTCGGCACCAGTTGGAAAATTAATGGCAATATGTTGCTGCGAAAAATACTCAACAGGTCGGGGAATATTATCTAAAAAATATTTGATTAATTGAGCCACCAAACTGGTAAGTGCAAAGCATATAATAGCTATCATTCCTTTCCATTTATCTACCATTAATAATGCTACACAAACGGCTGCATAAGTATAACCGCTGCCTAAAAATGTGAAAATTTTGAATAAAAAATTTGAATAGCTATTTACAAATAAGTTGATAAATAAAAACAATTCTTGTTGCGAATAATTTATTTGCAATATGCCAAAACTAACTACCAATAAACCATACAGCCAAAAAAAATATTTAATTTCAGGTTTATTAGAATAATACAATGAATACATTTTGTGAACAGAAGTTTATTGATAATTTTTAAAAATAAATTTCGGTTTCAAAAATTTCGGAATCCATTTCATGGTGTAGAATTTATGGATAATAGAATCACGAGATAAGAATATCAAGGCATCTTGTCGGGCTTTATTTACCACCCACAATGCCACAGGAAACAACACAATTAATGGCAACCAACACCCCAACCATACTGGCATTTTCATGCCTTCGGCAAATTTTTGTCCTGTCATATTTGCTACATGAAACACTACAAAAAATACAACAGCCACCACCAAAGGCATACCCAAGCCGCCTTTACGAATAATAGCACCCAATGCACCACCCATAATAATTAAAAGTAAACAAGCCAACGAGTATGAAAATTTATGATGAATTTCAATATCAAATCGAGCTACATTTTCTTTTGAATAGCCTACATCTCTACTAGTTGAACTAATATTTGAACGTACATCTTGTGCTATACTGAAAGCCTTTTCGGCTATTCTTGTTCTGTTTTTTTTAGGCAAGGATGCAAAAAAATCGGCAACAGGTTTTGATGATTTTACAACCTGTAAATTAGAATCGGGCAGATAATTAAAATTATAAAATCTACTGATGTAATTATTCAAATAAGAATAGTACTGCATGCGTTGCTTAAAAATAGTATCTACTTGGCTATTCAGTTGTTTAATATTCATCATTTGATAATGATTCTTAAACAAATTTTCATTAGTACGTTCAAATCTAAAACCCGATAAATCAAAATACTTTTTATACTCTTTAAAATCGCTACGTACAAACTCGGCCGACTGGGTATTTTTTGGTGGCATATCTTGATAATGCGACCCATCTTTTAAAGTAATAATTAAAAATCGCTTATCGGCTGTAGTTACCAATTCGCCTTGCTTTGCTACAATAATATTATCATTGCCTCTGCCACTTGTATGGTCATAAATCATTACATCGTGTATCGTTTTTCCATCTGCATCTTTCTTCGAAATTTTGATTGAATAGCCTTCAATTCCATTATTAAATTTTCCTTCTTTTATGCTTAATGATGGTTTACTATTTTGAATATCATATAATAAAGTACCCGATTTTAAATTGGCAACTGGAATAATATAATTATTAAAAATAAATGCAAACAGCGATAATGATAAACCTGCAAAAACTATAGAACGCATAAATCTGAACAATGAAATACCCGACGATTTGAATGCTGTAAGTTCTTGAAATTCGGCAAGGTTTCCCATCGTCATGATAGAAGCCAAAAGACATGCAAGCGGCAATGAAAGCGGAACAAGACTAGCAGATGTAAAAAATAAAAGTTTGGCAATTACCAATCCATCTAAATCTTTACCTGCTAAATCATCAATATACTTCCACACAAATTGCATTAAAAACACAAAAAGTGTAATAAAAAAAGTAGCAATAAAGGGTGGTATAAACGACCGTAAAATCAGCCAGTCTATTTTTTTCATGCTGAAAATTTAGTGCTGAAAGATACTACACAATCGCCAAACTTAAAATGATTATAAAATTGAAATTGATAATAAAGTATGAATAATATTTTATCGTTTTACATTCGCAATCGGAGATTGCTGTCAGCCAAAGCGTAGTCGGAAACATACGCTTGTCAAATACACGTTTTTATACTATGTTTGTTAAGTGATATTAAATAAACAAACTATAGTTTCTAAATCAATTCCTGTATTGGTACTATTAAACTTAGGAATACTAATACTTATTCTATTAAAAAAACTATTTTATAGTCCATCAATTAACATTCTCGATTTACTTCTTTACATTATTTTTAATGTAATATTTTTTTATGGTATATATTTAAATTTAATATGGGTTTTAAAAAATAAAAAGGAAAAGAAATCTATAATTTTTAATTTATGCTATTTTGGATTTCAGATTTTTACAATTAAAATTTTTGGTATAATTTACTACATTGATACAACAATTAATTTGGGAATATTCCTAATTGAGAATAATAAAATTTGTGATTTTGGATATAATGTTAGGCTAATAAACTTTGCATATAGTTTTTATTTTACTAATGATACTAATAGTCTTTTAGGGATTAATTTTTCGGCGTTAATTTTATTTGTAATCTTAAAATGGAATTTTAATAAAAAATGAACCCCGACAAGCGTAGTCTCCGACTACGCTTCTGCTGAAAGCAATCTCCGATTGCTATATTTATTTACACAAAATCAATTTCAATCAAACTTTCTTCGCCTGCATAATTTGAAGCACTGCTGTATAAATAATGTTCGGGCTTTGATACAATTCCAGCTCTTACAGGATTTTGATGAATGTAATTCAGCTTTTGCTGAATAAATTCATGCGAATACAATTCTTCAGCATGATTTTCATGAGTCCAGAATTGATAATTAGAATTTCTTACATGCTTAGCAGCATTAAATTTCATGCGATGCAATAGCCAATCTCGTCTGCTTTCAACGCCACTATTTTCAATTTCCAAAATAATATTTTTGGCTGTCCATTTTTTAAAATCACGAATCAAATCTGAAAGTTTTCCGTTTTTGCTTCGCATCATCACATGAATATGATTGCTCATAATTACATAAGCAAACAGCTCCATTCCTTTTTCTTTTCGGCAATACTTAAAGCAATCTAATACAATATCTCGGTATGATTTTCTTGAAAATGCATCTACCCAATCTACCACTGTAAACGTCATATAATATGCTGCATCTTGGTTATTAATTTGATACGCTGCCGACATAATTTTTTTTGCTAAAATAATTATCTTAGCAAAAATCAGTTTGTGTTTTTGCTAAATAATTTTAAAGTGATGTTTTTGTTTTCGCAATCGGAGATTGCTGTCAGCCAAAGCGTAGTCGGAGACTACGCTTGTCGAATACACTTTTATATACTACGTTTGTCGGGGTTTGTCAAATACATTTTTTATACTACGTTTGTCGGGAAAGGAATTAACATCACCAAAAGATTACAAACTTCAAAAACGAAATGAAAATTTTATTCATTTGCTTACTTGTATCAATAAATAATATTTGTTGTTTTGCAAATACACATTCTAAAAGCAAGAATGAATTTACAAAAAGAATAGCTAAAAGTGTTGATACATTTATGATTGATGGATATTCCCCTTACTTATTGGTAAATGTATATGATTTTGAAAAGAAAGTTTCAACAGGAACTATAATAGTTAATGGATCAAAAGTTTTCATATTTATTATGAAAAATTATTTCGATTCTATTGGAGTAAAATTTACAACAAGAAAATTTCGAAAAACATTCAAGAAAATCATTAACAATGACATGGCGTTGAATGTACACTCTTGGCAAATAAGAGATTTGTGTTTGTATGCCAGAGCAGGTTCATTAAATGATTTACCGTTGAATTGTGGGAATATTTCTGATTCATTTTATTGTCAGTTAAAACAATCAAGCACTGCTGAAATTAGGAAGAAATATTTTAATCAAAATAAAAGGTATACTGGAAAGCTTAGGAACGAGGATTTTAACGCCCTTGTCAAATTCTTTTTTGATAATTTTATTTTGATTAATTATTTTGAAGAACTTGGATATGACGAATTGGAATGATTTGTGTATTGACGAGAATACATGATATGAGTAGAAGCTCAGCTGAATCTGTCGTTTCATAGCTAAAACATTACAGAAGGAATTGAATTTCGATGATTTGAGCTTTGAAATTAGATACTAAAATTTATTTGCTTTTTATCAAAGAATGTTTTTGTAAGAATAACTCCAAAACCAATTGTTTCAAAACTTTTTTCGATTGAAATAGGTTCTAAACTAATTAATTCAAACTTTAAACTTGTTGAAAAAAGTTTGAAACTTTAAGAAATAACTTTTAAATCAATTATTCTGAAATCAAAACTAATAAGTTTTAAAATAAAACTTATTGGTTTAAGAGTTATTTCTAATGAAATTAAGTTTAAAGCTTAAAGAAAAACTTTTAAAATAATAAAAATAAAAGTTGTAGCTATTGTTCCAAAACTTTTTTCAATAGAAACAAAACTTAAACCTATTGAAACAGCTTTGAAAATTATAGTTTTACTAGCAGTGGCTTTTGTTTAACTCTTAAATTCAAATCCCATAAGCATGCAAATTATAGATTCAGAATGGTGATCAACAATCACAGGTTCACTGCTACGGGGTTAATTTTTTAAATAAAATTCATAATTCAGAGTATCGCACTTCTCGAAATTATATTTGGTTGAGGATAATTTCCCAATTAGAGTTAAAATATTTAATCCACGTTTTTTTGTATTTAATAGTGTTGAATGCATATTTCTACAACCAAGGTCTTTGTAAGTAAATGAATACAAGTAGTCATCATTCAAATAAGCATCAAAATCAACTGAAAACCCAAATGGATTAGCAAATGCAATTGAAAAGGGTTTAGGCAAATCTTTTCTTTCTATTGTGTTAGAATCAAATTCTGTAATCAAATAAAAAAACTTACCGAAGCAAGATATAGACCCATTTTTGTTGTCAATGTCAAAAATAACATGCCCGTGTTTATCCTTAAAATTATACTTTTTTAAAAAACCAATACTATCAAAACTATAGTAACTGTCAATTGGTAAATCATTGTTTATAGTATTAACTGCTTCTAATTTACCATTTAAATTAAAAAAGAAAATATAGCCATTATCTTTTCCAAGATCATTACGAGATACAATATATTCAATTGAGCTGTCATTATGATAGGCAATATGTTTTTTGCATTTTAATAAGCTACTATCTCCAAATTTTTCTATCTCCCACTTGCACAAACTATTTTCCATCGAATCATATATCTTATTACACGAACTATTTTCGTTACCATGCTTTAGCTTACATGATGCGACAATAATTAAAGGTATAAATAAAATTAAATAACGCATATTAGTATTGAAATTTTGTCGGTTCACTAAATCCACATTTTCTATATTAGTATTACAGCAAATTATTGATGAAATTAGTATTAAGGTTAGTACTAAAATTCATTTTTTATACTCAATGCCTGTCTTTATTATGATCAATAATTCCCTTAAACCCTCCTGATTTGTGTGTATGCTTTCCACCACCACTTGTCTTATGATTCCCCGACAAGCATAGTCTCCGACTACGCTTTAGCTGAAAGCAATCTCTGATTGCGAACTTATCCTATCACCACCACTTCATCCGTTTTTTCTGGTGCACGGTTCACTCTATTTGTTTTCACAAAATTACACCATTGGCATTTTTCATCATTACAACCTTGTGCAAATTCATGGTTCATTATTTTGGTGTACGAATCTTTTATTTG
This sequence comes from Bacteroidota bacterium, assembly GCA_046051225.1. Classification (GTDB taxonomy): domain Bacteria; phylum Bacteroidota; class Bacteroidia; order Chitinophagales; family CAIODY01; genus CAIODY01. The sequence continues at coordinate 109,415 of JBJOOR010000007.1, forward strand.
CGTTCTAACAATTTTCACATCATCAGGGGTAATAATAACTTTATGCCTTACAAAGGCTTTTGTTTCTTCATTTTTTTCAATAAAATCAAATATCCCTTCTACCATTTTCCAGGTATTGAATGGATAATTATCAATCAATAATTTATAAAAAATCATTTGTCGCCAATAGTCGCCGCCATTAGGTTGTTTATCAGTAGGTGGCGTTAAACTATCTTTAATGCTGTGTTTGGCATTGCCCGTTTTATAATCAATCACGGTGCAATTGTTTCCATCAAATTCTATTTTATCAATTTTTCCTTTTAGTGGCACACCATCAATTTCAATATTCGGAATCATTTTTTCAATGCTCACCATTTTATTAAATGTGTTGATGTAATGATTATAATATTCGGTTAATGATTTTCTGCCCAATTCCATTCTTCTTGGAAATTGTTTTTCGGTAAAAGCTTCTTCTTGCTTATGCATACTTTTTTCAAAATTCTTAATCACTTGTTCTAAAGGCGCAAACTCTTTTTTATCATTTATTTGCATATCCTTAAACAACATTTCTAAAGCATAATGCACCGCATTACCAAATGCCAAACTATCATTGGGTGCCGATGGCACTTGCAAAATTGTTTCATAATAAAATGCCACAGGGCAACGCAAATATTTATTTAAAGCCGATGCACTTAACGAGAAATTTTTTAATCGTTGTTCTAAAAATTCTTTCTTCAATACTTCAATATTTACGGGTGGGTTGGCTTCAAACGACCATCTAATTTGTTCCATCACCGTAGCTTCATCTACACTTGTTTTTTCGAACACACATTTATCCATTATTTCAGCAATAAATAAAGTTGCTGTTTTCCCTTTTTCTTTTGCATCCTTTACTGGATAAGAAATTTGCAAATATTTTTTAGCCCGTGTTATTGCCACATAAAATAATCTTCGGCTCGATTCTTCTGCATTTGTTTCATCATCGCCCACTAATGATTCAGGCATTTTGTAATGACCATTTTGCCCACGTTTTTTCTCCCAAAAATCGTTGGTACAACCCATCAAAAAAACATACTCAAACTCTAATCCTTTTGACGAATGTGCTGTTATAAAATTCACACCGTTTTCTTGCGCTACTATTTTATTGATAGGCAGTTCAATGCTTTCGCCATGCATTTCATCCAGCATTGTCAAAAATTCTTTCACATGCATTCGTGGTTTTTTAGCACATTCTTCTTTAATAAAATCGAAAAAAGAATTGAGCACTTGCATATCCCAAATTCGTGTTGGCGAATTCAAAATATATTCAACAATACCACTATCGTAAATAATATTTTCGAACAACATGGGCAAAGTAAGTTGTTGCATTTCGGTTAACCATTTATTCAAACTATTGCCCAATTGAATTATTTTATTTTGCGATGAAAGATTCAAAGTGCTTATTTCTAAAGCATTATCTAATACCAAGCGCCATTGTTTTTTTTCTGTTTTTGGTTTTTGCGCTACATGAAAACTAAGCAATGCAATATCAACAGGATTGATTTGCAAAGCAGGATAATGCATCAAATGAAATAAAATTTCTTCGCCGCTAAATGCTTTGCTGGTTTCCTTTTGCAGATATTCTAACACATTTACAAAATAATTTACCAACGGAATTTTTAATAAATCTTCTCGTTTTTTTACGTTGTATGGAATGCGTTTTTTTTCTAATAATTTAATGATGTTGGCTGCTTGTTTATGTTGCGAATACAACACTGCCACTTCCGATAAATTTTTTCCTTCGTTGTGCAATTTTTCTAATTGCATTACAATATCAGCCTCTTCATGAAAACTATTGTAATATTCTACAATCTTTGGTGCTGGCGATTCTTCGGCTATTATTTTAGGATGAGATGCTACCAAATTTTTGTCCAACACTAATCCTTCTTTTTTTATAAGATGAATTAATCGTTGTTTATTTTTATCAATAGTTGCTTTGGATGCATCTAATATTTTTTGTGTGCTGCGGTAATTATTGGTAAGTACAATGGCTTGAATATTATCTTCAAAACCTTCATAAAAACTTACAATATTATCTAATCGTGCACCTTGAAATTCGTAGATGCTTTGGTCGTCATCGCCTACAATAAATACGTTTGCATCTTGCCCCCAATAACTAATTAGCAATTCTAAAATTTCTTTCTGTGAGCCGCTTGTATCCTGAAATTCATCTACTAACACATACTGAAATCGTTCTTGATATTCCAACAACAACAATTCATTTTCTTTAAATGCTTTTATCACCCACAATATCATATCATCGTAATCATATCTTGCTCGGGCAACCATTTTAGCATCAAACTTTTCAAACAATGCAGCCGCATCTTTTAGCAAATTTAATTTATCAACTTCTACCTGAATTTTATCCGTTCTTACATCACCTTTTTTAAATTCGCCAGTAGCACGTTTGCAAATGTATTCATCCTTCAAAGGCAATTCGGCAATGTGTTTGTCAATGGCTTCTATAATTTTTTCAGCTGTCCAATCTTCTTTTTTCATCATCGAAAAAAGATTTTTTAATCGTTTAGCTTCATAATAAATATCACCTTTTAATTTGCGTAAGCTATGTCCTTCGGGCAATTCATCTAATAATTGATGATAAATTTCAGCCGTTTCTAAATCGCTTACAGGTTCGCTTTCTCGTTTCAAAAAAAACTGTGGATGATTTTGAATCACATCATTACAAAACGCATGAAAAGTATGAATATTCACTTTGTGTGCCACAGGCCCAATGAAATCCATCAAGCGTTTACGCATGGCAATTGCGCCTGCATCGGTATAAGTCAAACACAAAATATTATGCGGTTTTGCATCCACACCGCTTGCTAAAATATTGGCAATTCGAGCAGCAATAATTTGTGTTTTACCAGTGCCGGGCCCAGCTACAACCAGCACTGGACCTTCGATGGTATCAACGGCTAATTTTTGTTCTGTATTTAATTGTTGATACGATTGTTGAAATTTATTATCGTATTCGGATTTTATTTTTTTTATATCAGATGAGTTCATGGATTTTTTATAGAGGGATTAAATTTTACGCCAGAAAGTAAAAATACAAATGTGTAATGTATTTATGTAACGAACAAATAAAAATAAAGGGCTGCTCCATAAGATGCTTGCTATAGATACCACAACTATTTTATTATTCATCACTTTTTAACTAAAATTAATTTAGCATATCTTCAACCAATGAAAAAAATAATTACAGCCGTAATGCTTATTTTTTGGGCATTTACACTAACTGCTCAACCGCAACGATTGAAAGAATTTTCCAACGATTCTACCATTCCACAATGGGTGAAAATGATGTATGCACAAAAGCCCAATATTGGCGATGTAGTTGCATCTCACGATGCTTATTACAAAACGCATCCGTTCAAAAAAACGGGTTATACGCAATACTACAAACATTTTTTGCAACGCATTTCTCGTGATTACAACGGTACAGTTTTCGGTGAACCGATGACAGACGAAATGAAAAAAAATCAAGAAGATTATTTGCAGAAAATAAAACAAAATAAAATTGGGGTGAGTTCAAAAAGTAAATCAGCCACATCCAATTGGCGTTGTTTAGGTCCATTTGATTTTGATAAAGAAAGTGCCAGTGCCAGCTACGCAGCAGGCGCAGCGCATGTTTACACGGTTGAGCAATCGATGAGCAACACCAATATTTTATATGCAGGAACTGCCAATGCAGGGCTTTGGAAAACAACAGATAAAGGCGCACATTGGACAGGCTGCACCATCAACGATATGATTGCCGAAGTGTATGCTTTAGAAATTGATTTCAGCAATAGCAACACAGTTTATTTCAGCGATGGACAAAAAATTTATAAAACAACTAATGGAGGACAAACTTTCAATGCCACAGGCAGCACAGCTTTTCAGAATGCAGCACATTATACTCGTGATTTAAAAATGAATCCGCAAAACAATCAAGTGCTGTTAGCTGCTTGCGATAATGGTTTGTTCAGAACTGATGATGCAGGGCAAAATTGGAATTTAATTCAAAGCGGTGCATGGCAAGAATTGGAAGTGAAAACTAACGACACTTTAATTTGGTACGCAGTGTTGCAAACTGGCTCTGTTACACAGTTTTACAAATCAACAGATGGTGGCAGAACTTTTTCAATCAGAACAAATGGTTGGCCTTTACCAACTGGAAGTGATGAAAATAAAAGAGCAGAAATTGCTGTAACGCCTGCAGCGCCTAATATTGTGTATGCTTATGCAACTGGTGCTGCAAATGGAGGAAGTGGTTTGTATGGTATTTATGTCAGTCATGATGCAGGTGAATCATGGACTTTTAAATGCTGCGGAGGCAGCCCTGGCGGCGTTCCTAACGCTTCAACCAATATCAATATTTGCGCTTGGGCAAAAGATGGCAGTGATGATGGCGGACAATATTATTATGATTTAGCATTAGCAGTTTCGCCGATTGATAGCAATGAAGTGCATTGCGGCGCAGTGAATCATTGGGGGAGTAAAGATGGCGGCAACACTTTTACTTGTCCATCTAATTGGAGTGAATCGCATAATGTAAATTATGTGCATGCCGATAATCATGATTTTAATTTTTATGGAAATGATTTTTGGATGGCATGCGATGGTGGAATTTTTTATTCAAAAACTTTTGGCGACACGATTGACAGAAGAATGTATGGCATTGCAGGCTCCGACTTTTGGGGCTTTGGAATGGGCTACTGGAACGGCTCGGATGTGTTTGTTGGCGGTGCTTATCACAATGGAACTTTGATTAAAGACAATAATGTTTACAACAATGGTTGGGTGAGTGCAATGGGTGGCGACAATATTTTAGGCAATGTAAATTATGGCAATGAGCGACAAATATTTTGTGATTATGGGAAATTCAAATTGAGTGGAAACCGCAGCATTGGCTACTTTCAATTGCCTAACGGAATGCAACCTTCTTCATCGTATGTGGTGGGTGAAGATGCTGAAATGGAATACGACCCAGCTTGTTACAACACAATTTTTATGGGCAATGATAGCAGTATTTGGAAATCGAATGATGGTGGCGCAAACTTTACAGCATTACATAAATTTACTGATGGCACAGTTGCTTCCATCGAAATTGCATCGGATAGAAAAACAATTTATGCTTGCACTTTTTCAAGTTGGTGGAGCAACAAACATCTCTACAAATCAATAGATACGGGCATTACATGGGTGAACATCACACCATCCAACGCTTTACTCAACAATACTTTTTATGCGCCATTTGATATTGCTGTTGGCGATAGTGCTAATCAAGTTTGGATTGCACGAACGATTATGAGTTCGACTTATCCGAACTTAAATGGTTACAAAGTTTATAAATCGAATGATGGCGGAAACACTTGGACGAACTACACCACACCAACTTTGAATGGTGAATATCCAACCAATATTATTTATCAAAAAGGTAGTAATGGTGGTGTTTATTTGGGCACACGAAGAGCAGTTTATTATCGTAATAACACGATGAATGATTGGCAATTGTTTAATGATAGTTTGCCTGCTGTAACTTTTTCAACGCAATTAATTATCAATTACAAAAATCAAAAAGTGTATGAAGGAACGAACAGAAGTGTGTATGGTTGCGACTTGTACGAAAGTGGCTTTGTGCCCGTTGCTCAAATTTCTGTTGATAAACAAACATCCGAATGTCTTCGTGATACATTTTATTTTGTTGACCATTCTTCATTAAGCAATCAAAATCCAACTTGGAATTGGAGCTTTCCAGGCGGCACTCCATCGTCATCAAATTTGCGTTCGCCGAAAGTTGTTTATCACAATCCAGGCAAATACAATGTGAATTTAACAGTGAGTGATGTGAATGGAACGAATGCACAAACCATCAATAATTTTATCAGCATCAGCGATAATTGTTCGGTAGATAGTATTCCGGGTAATGCCTTACAACTCAATGGTAATGATGCTTCGGCGGCTATCGAGCCATTTAATTTTTCAACCAACACTTTAACTTTAACAGCTTGGGTGAAACCAAATGCAACGCAACATGATTATGAAGGATTGGTTTTTATGAGAGGAAAAAACACGGCAGATGGATTGAGTTTGATGCACGATTTAGAATTGCGTTATCATTGGCAAAACAATAATTGGTGGTGGAGCAGTGGATTATATTTAACCGCCAATCAATGGAATCATATTGCATTGGTGATTACACCAACAGCCGCAACGCTTTATCTGAACGGCATTGCAGCTACTAATACCACTTCACATCCAATGGAAGCTTTGAATGATGCATTCATGTTAGGCGTTGATGGCAGCAATGGAACAAACAGAAATTTTAATGGCTTGATGGATGAAGTTTGTATTTATAATCGTTCGCTTTCGCAAAATGAAATTCGTGAACAAATGCATTTAACAAAACCTGCCAACACCAATGGTTTGATTGCGTATTATCAATTCAACGAACCAAGTGGTTTGATTTTAGATAAGGTTGGAATCAATCATGCTTCGCCTGCTACTTCGGCTGTGAGAATATCTTCCACAGCACCTTTGGGCGGTGGCAACAGTAGTAGATTAAATATCACTTCATCAGGAAATATTTTGTTTGGCAATACAGGTTGTTCAATTAATTTTTCAAATTCTAATCCGAATGGCGAAGTGGTTGTGAGCAGAATTAATTTACATCCTGACCAATTACCTAATAGCAGCAATGCTTCCCGTTGTTATTGGATAATTGATAATTATGGCAGCAACAATTCTTTTGCAAATTTGAATGGAATGGATTTGAATAAAGTGGGTAGAATAAATGCGAACGATGCAGCACATCCTAATCAGTTTAATTTGTTCAGTAGAAATTGGAATGCAGATGGAAATACTTGGAGCAATACTATTGATTCTGCAACTTCGGCAATTGCTTCAACAGATGGAAGTTTGAGTTTTGCGAATGTTGTTCCTGTTTCACAATCTTCACAAATTGTTGTTACAAGCCGCAGCGGTGGCTCATTTGTTGGTGAAAATAATTTAACAACATCTTCTACTTCATTTATAAAATTATATCCATCACCTGTGATGAGCGGCGGAAATATTTATTTAGAAAATGAAAACAAAAATGAAAAATCTGAATGCACTATTTATAATGTCGATGGAAAAAAACTACAACACTTTATTTTTGAAGGCGTTGGAATGATTAACACATCAGGCTTTGCGGCTGGTGATTATTTTTATCAAATCAAAACCGAAACAAAAATTCAGAATGGAATTTTTGTGGTGGTGAAATAGATAGGCATTCGATTATTTATATTTTTTGAAAATAAATTTAAACAATTTCATTTTCAAAAAATAACACTTTAGTAATCTGAATGAATTATTTTTACGCTTTCAGAAATTAAAATATCAAAATGAATTTTAAGCATATTTTTCTTTTAACAATACTAGTTGCTAGCTTTAGTAGTTGCGATTTTTTATTAGGGAAAAAGAAAGACGACCAAGTAAATAAAATATTTGAACAAGGTAGAATAGACCCTAAATTGTATCCTACTAATATTGGTTATGTACCCGTACAACCTTTCTGGACAGGGTTTTCGAATCCTAAAGACGTATTTGTAGGCTTTGATGAAATGGTATATGTAATTGATGATAATGGCGTTCATATATTAGATTTAAAAGGTGAAGAACATTTTAAAATCAGTATTCCTGGCGCTACAGATATTATTCAAGACAGAAGACAACATACTTATGTTTGCGGTAGAATCTACAAGGATATTGACAATAACGGCACATTGGAAAATCTTCCAGCCATATATCATTTCTATAATGCATCTTCGGCATCAGGACCTATTTTTGTGGATACATTAATTCACCCGTTTTGCGATGCAACTCGTAATACCGAAGGTTTTAGGGGGGTAGGTGATGAACAAGTTGAATTTACAGGTGTTGCCACATTGTCTGATAATAGAATTTATGTAAGCCGAAAAGGACCGAAAAACTTAATTACTACAGTTGCTATTCCTGATAATTCAGTTTTAATTTTCGATAAAAATGGTAGTAATGTTGGTTATTGCAATGGATTAAATCCAACCAATAGTAATTTAAAATCTACTTTAGATGTAGCTTCCATAGCCACTTCGCAAGTACCACCGCAACAATATGTTGATGCACCAAATTGGTTTTATTTAGTACAACAATCTGCATCTGCTGAATATAAAGTTTTGCAAATAAAGGAATTTAACGATGTAGATGCTGGAATTAGTTATGGTGAAAATCAAGCACTATTAAATTTTGATTATTCAAAAGCCAACAGATTTTTGTATGAATCGTTTCGATTTAAAAAACCAAGCGATGTTTATGTAGCACCCGATGCCACAGGCTATGTATTTGTGGTTGATGAAGCAACAGATTCTTTGTACCAATTTACACCCAAAGGTTTCGAAGGGGTTAATCCTGCCGCAAACAGTGGTATTACAAAACAAATAATAGCTTCATTTGGCGGACATGGAAATGGACCATTTCAATTTAATCAACCAAGTGGAGTTTGTTATTTTAAGCATATAGTTTATGTAGCGGATAAGGGAAATAATAGAATTTGCAGATTCAAATTAAGCAGCGATTTAGAGCAATAAAATGATAAAAAAAATTTGCATTATTAACGGCCCAAATCTAAATCTGTTAGGAAACAGACAAACCAATATTTATGGGAATTCTAGTTTAGAAGAGATTAATTTGAATTTAAAAAATAAGTTTTCTGAAATTGAATTTTCATTTTTTCAATCTAATAACGAAGATAAATTAATTGATGCCATTCAAGATGCTGGTAAAAACTGCGATGCTTTAATAATCAATGCTGGTGCATATTCGCATACATCAATTGCAATGGCAGATGCTGTTTCAGCTATTAACATCTCAACTATTTCAGTGCATATAAGCAATATTTATAAACGTGAAGAATACAGGCACATAGATTTAATTTCAGAAAAGTGTGATGGAGCAATAATAGGATTAGGAATAATCGGCTACGAATTAGCTATAGAATGTATAATTGAAAAAAATAAAAAATGACTATAAAAGAAAAGAAAGAACAGATTCAGATAATTATAAAAGATTTATTTTTTTTAAGTGAATCTGATTATCCATGGCTAGTTTCAGAGCAATTTTCGTTGGATGATGTTATTACCGAACAACAAATTGATACAGAGGTTTTTTTTGAGAAATTAACTCACCCCATTGATATGGTAGATGATTTTATGCGAACTCAATCTGAAAAATATCAAGAGTTATATGATTTTTTAAACGAAAATTTTACTACTATTTTTATAACTAAACATGGTAGAATAAAGCGTCCTGTTATTATTGAACTAAAAGATGATACTAACGGTAAATTATACTTAACCACATTTAGCATTGAAACATAGTTGAAAATGTTTGTTAAAAGTCAATAATCATAGGAAAAGCCTTATATCAATTTGATGAGGCTTTTTTCGCTAAAAATACGGGCAAAAAAAAAGCATCCTAATTGGATGCTTTTTAGTCTTTTGTCGCAAAGAATTATTTTTTCTTTGGAGCAGCTTTTTTCGCTGGAGCAGCTTTTTTTGCTGGAGCAGCCTTTTTTGCTGGAGCAGCCTTTTTTGCTGGAGCAGCTTTTTTTGCTGGAGCAGCCTTTTTTGCTGGAGCAGCTTTTTTTGCTGGAGCAGCCTTTTTAGCGGCAGCTTTTTTTGGAGCAGCTTTTTTAGTAGCCATGATCTTTGGTTTTTTGTTTTGGTTAAAAAATGGTTATTTGAAACTTTGCTCTAATATCACATCGGAGCAGAGGGGCTTCCTAAACAATGGTTAAAAAGAACTTAAGCTTGTTCTAAAATACTAACAAATGATTTATCATTTGCCTTACGTTTAAATTGTACCACACCAGCCTTTAATGCAAATAATGTGTGGTCTCTACCTATTCCTACATTATCACCAGGACAATGTACTGTACCTCTTTGGCGTACAATTATATTACCAGCGATTGCTTTTTGACCGCCGAATATTTTCACTCCTAATCTTTTGCTATGCGATTCACGTCCGTTCTTCGAACTACCTTCACCTTTCTTATGAGCCATTTTATTTTACTATTTATTTTATTAAAAATTATGCAATTGATTCAATCATTATTTTTGTATACTGCTGACGGTGGTTATTATACTTTTGATAACCCTTTCTACGTTTTTTCTTAAACACAGCAACTTTTTCGCCTTGCATATGCTCTAAGATTTTTGCAGTTACTTTTGAATCTTTAACTAAAGGCATACCTACCGTAATTTTACCATTGTTATCAAGTAACATGACATCGGAAAAATTAACTACATCACCTACGTTACCTTCCAATCTATGGATACTAACTTCTTTGCCTGCTTCTACTCGAAACTGTTGACCTAAAATTTTAACTATAGCGTTCATTTCTTTTTTTGAATATTGACCGCAAAAATAATTCGATTTTTTAGATAAACAAACTTTTGTTAATTCTTTTTTGATAAAACATTCATCTATTTTTTCAAACTCGAAATACAGTTTTGGTGAAAAATGATTTTAAAATTCCTAACTCAAATATACTATTATTTTTTTTGTTTAAAAAATTGAAATAAAAAAAATACTAAAAAATTTGTGTAATTGAAATTTGTGTTGAATTTTTACACCACAAACAATAAAAAATTATTGTATGGCAACTAAAAAAACAGCAATACCATCAAAGAAAGCAGCAAAGCCTACTAAGGCAGCTAGCAAAGCATCCGTACCTTCAAAAAAGGCAACGGCTAAAGCACCTAAGAAAAAAGGTAAATCGGATGAAGACGAAGAGTTTTTAAACATTGAAGATGACGAATTCAAAGTTGATGATGATTCTGACATGAATATGTTCAGTGATCATTACGATGATGATGACGATGATTTTTAATTAATCCTTTATTTACTATTAAAGTATTCGATAAAAATAATTTACCTTTTTTATCAAAAGAAAATGCCCTTCAATGGGCATTTTCTTTTGATGTATGCTGCATGTTAGATAATAATGGTTACGCAAATTATCCATTTCAAAAAAATGAATTTATTATTGCAGCTGGGGTAAAAAAAGAAATACGAATTGCAAATGATGGCGACGCTTTTCATCAATTTGAAAAATTTAAAAATGAAAATAAAAACGAATTTATTTTTGGATTTTTTACTTACGATTTAAAAAATGAAATAGAAAAGCTAAGCTCTATAAACCCCGACTACATTGATTTTCCTGCTTTATACTTTTTTATACCGCAGCATATTGTCAAAATAAATTCGGCTTCAATTGAAATTAAAAGTGATACTGTAAATGAAATTTTAGATGCTATAAAAAATTGTAATTCAGATTTAATTTCAAACCAAAAAAAATCTATTCAATTTAATCAACGCACATCAAAAGCGCAATATATAAGCGATGTAAATGCTTTAAAAGAGCATATTAGAAACGGAACTATTTATGAAATAAATTATTGCCAAGAGTTTTTTGCTGAAGATGTTGTAATAAATCCGATTGAAATTTTCCGAAAATTGAATACCAAAAATGGTGGCTCATTTTCATCTTATTTTAAATTGAATAAACTTCATGCTTTATGCACAAGCCCCGAAAGATTTATTTGCAAACAAGGTGAAAAAATAATTTCGCAGCCTATAAAAGGAACAAAAAAAATTGGTGCAACTGAAGAAGAAAATTTAGTATTAAAACAAGAACTTTTTAATGATGAAAAAGAACGGGCAGAAAATGTGATGATAGTAGATTTGGTAAGAAATGATTTAGCAAAAAGTGCTATTATAGGTAGTGTAAACGTGGATGAATTGTTTGGCATTTATTCTTATAAAACTGTTCATCAAATGATTTCAACAATTTCGGCAATAAAAAAAGAAAACATTAATGAAGTTGAAATAATTAAAAATGCGTTTCCGATGGGAAGTATGACTGGTGCACCAAAATATACAACCATGCAATTAATTGAAAAGTATGAAAAAATAAAACGTGGACTGTATAGCGGCAGCATTGGCTATTTTGAACCCAATGGCGATTTTGATTTTAATGTAGTAATAAGAACTTTACTATATAATGAAGCAAAAAAATATTTATCTTACTCAACAGGAAGTGCTATAACTTTAGATGCTGAAGCCGAAAAAGAATATGAAGAATGCTTGCTTAAAGCAACATCATTATTCGAAATTTTTAATTAAAAACGATTACAATAATATATGCAAAACTCAATTATATGCCCAAGTTGTCAACACGAATTTAGTGTTGAAAAAGTGATTGAAACCCAAGTGAGAGAAGGCATTCAGAAACAAGTATTGGAGCAGCAAAAAAAATTGCAACAACAATTTGAAGCCAAGCAAAACGAATTATTAGAAAAAGAAAAAAAGTTTGAATTAGCAAAGCAGAATGAAAATGAAATTTTTCAAAAAAAATTAGTTGAACGTGAAGCCATCATAAAAAAACAAATAGAAGAGAAATCTACCAATGATTTTCATGAAAAAATGAAATTATTAGAAGATGAAAATAGAAAAAAAGAAGAGCAATTAAAAGTAGCAAGAATGCTTGAATTAGAGTTTAGAAAAAAAACACAGGAATTAGTAGAGAAGCAGGAAACGATGGAATTGGAAGTGCAACGAAAAATGGATGCTGAAAGAAAATTGATTGAAGAATCGGCAAGAAAAAAAGAAGCCGAAAGCCAGTTTATGAAACTGAATGAAAAAGATTTATTGATTCAAACTTTGCAAAAAAACTTGGATGAAATGAATCGAAAAGTAGAACAAGGAAGTATGCAATCGCAAGGCGAAACACAAGAAATTGCATTAGAAAATTTATTACAAACTGCATTTCCATTTGATAAAATTGAAGAAGTAGGCAAAGGCGTAAGAGGTGCAGATTGTATTCAATTAATCAGAAATAATACAGGCAAAGAATGTGGCAAAATAATTTATGAAAGCAAGCGTACAAAAGATTTTAAACAAGAATGGATTGATAAATTAAAAGCGGATATGCGCAATGCAAAAGCTGATGTGGCAGTAATTGTAACCGAAACAATGCCAAAAGATTTAGAACAATTTGGATTAAAAGATGATGTGTGGATTTGTAATTTTAATGAAGTAAGAGCATTGGCAACGGTATTAAGAAATGGAGTTATAAAAATTGAACAAGCAAAAGCATCGCAAGAAAACAAAGGCGATAAAATGCATACTTTGTATGATTATTTAATTGGCAATGAATTTTACAATCATATTTCGGCCGTTGTGCAAGGATTTACAGCCATGAAAGCTGCTTTAGAAAAAGAAAAAGCTGCTATGAATAAACTTTGGAAAGAACGAGAAAAACAAATTGAATTGGTATCGTTAAACACCACATCAATGTATGGTTCAATACAAGGTATTGCTGGCAATTCGGTAAAAGAAATTGAACAATTAGAATTAGGAAATTCATCGCAAAATTTAATTGAATAAAATATAGTTGTATATACAACTGATTGTATTATCTTTGCATTATCATTACAAAAACTGATATGAAATTTTCGGAAGAAATAAAATCTACAAAGTTTGAAAGCGAAGCTCAAAAAGCCGTTTTAAACGCCATGTTTACGGGTAGTTATTACTCGGCAAATGGTGGAAAATTTTTCAAAAATCATGATTTATCTACAGAACAATATAACGTATTAAGAATTTTAAGAGGGAGCAATCCTAGTAAATTATGCTTAAAAGATATTACTTCACGAATGTTAGATAAAAATTCAAACACATCAAGAATTGTAAAAAAATTAGAAACAAAAAAATTAATTGATATTGCTGGACATGAAACCGACAAACGATTTTATCAAATTGGTATCAGCAAAAAAGGTTTAGATTTATTAGCTAAAATAGATATTGAATTTAAAAATAATCCGCCACACAAAGCATTTTTAACAGAAAGCGAAGCCAAAAAATTAAACGATTTATTAGATAAAATGAGAGGTTAATTTTTTTGAATAAATAGTTGTACATACAATCAAATTTAAAAACAAACAATAAATATTATGACAAAAATTAAATGGGCATTAGACCCAACACACAGCGAAATCAATTTTAAAATCAAGCATTTGATGATTACAAATGTATCGGGTAGTTTTTCAAAATTTGATGCATCAGTAGAATCTGATGATGATAATTTTACCAATGCAGCAGTTAGTTTCAGCGCTGATGTTAATTCTATCAACACTAATAATGAACAACGTGATGGACATTTAAAATCGGGCGATTTTTTTAATGCTGAAACCTACCCTACTATTAAATTTGAATCAACAAAATTTGAAAAATCAAATGATGGAAATTTTTCGGTAACAGGAGATTTAACTATTAAAGATGTTACAAAATCTGTAACACTTGATGTTGAATTAGGAGGAATAACCAAAGACCCTTGGGGCAATACAAAAGCAGGTTTTACCATTACAGGCAAAATAAACAGAACGCATTGGAATTTATCATGGAATGCGGCATTAGAAACTGGCGGCGTAATGGTTTCGGAAGAAGTAAAGATTAATGCTGAAGTTCAGTTTGTAAAACAAGCTCAATAATTTTATCACATATTTTTAAAAATGCAATTGTTGAAATTCAGCAATTGCATTTTTTTTATGCAATTAAAATTGCATTTTTGCAGTATGCCAAAAATATCACACCGAGGCGAAATAATGCCCTCATCCCCTATTCGTAAATTAGTGCCTTATGCCGAAGCGGCAAAACAAAGAGGAACTAAAGTATATCATTTAAATATTGGTCAGCCCGATATTGAAACGCCAAAAGCGGTGTTGGATGCCGTACGCCACAGCGATTTTAAAGTATTAGAATATAGCCACAGCGCAGGCAACGAAAGTTATAGAAAAAAATTAGTAAGCTATTATAAACGCTTTGATATTGATTTAGATTATTCTGAAATCATGATTACCACAGGTGGTAGCGAAGCTATTTTATTTGGTATGATGGCTTGTTTAGATGCTGGCGATGAAGTAATTATTCCCGAACCATTTTATGCTAACTATAATGGGTTTGCAACGGCTGCCGATGTAGTAATAAAGCCTATTACATCAACTATTGATACAAAATTTGCATTGCCACCTATTGAAGAATTTGAAAAATTAATTACTTCAAAAACTAAAGCCATTGTTATTTGCAATCCAAATAATCCAACAGGTTATTTGTATTCGCAACAAGAAATGGAATCGTTGGCGGCATTGGTAAAAAAACATAATTTATTTTTATTTAGTGATGAAGCTTACAGAGAATTTTGCTACGATGGAGCTACACCATTTTCGGCTTTGCAATTAAAAGGTATTGATGATAATGTGGTGGTGATGGATACTATCAGCAAGCGTTATAGTGCTTGTGGTGGCAGAATTGGAGCATTTGTAACCAGAAACAAAGAACTATTTAATGCTACCATGAAATTTGCACAAGCAAGATTAAGTCCGCCATCTTTTGCACAAATTGCAGGCGAAGCGGCTATTGATTTACCATTAAATTATTTTGATGAAATAAAAAATGAATACACCCAACGCCGAAATTTATTAGTAAAAAGATTGAATGAAATGGATGGTGTTTATTGCCCAAATCCAGGTGGTGCATTTTATGCTATTGCAAAATTACCAATTGATGATGCTGATAAATTTTGCCAATGGTTATTAGAAAGTTTTTCGTTCGAAAATCAAACTGTAATGTTAGCGCCAGCCACAGGATTCTATGCCACAGCAGGTTTGGGCAAAAATGAAGTTCGTTTAGCTTATGTATTAAACAAAGAAGATTTAGGCAAAGCAATGGATTGTTTGCAACAAGCATTGATAGCATACAACAAAAAATAAATTTTATCTTATAAAAAAAATGACATGAAATATTTACCAATAGACTCGACATTATTTATTGAAAACAGAAAAAGATTTGTTTCGAATTTGAAACCAAATTCGATGGCAATTTTTAATGCCAATGATATGATGCCACGTAATGCTGATGCACAGCACTTTTGGCGTCAGAACAGTGATTTGTTTTATTTAACAGGAATTGACCAAGAAGAAACTGTATTGATACTTTTTCCTGATTGTACAATTGATAACCGCAAAGAAATTTTATTTATAAAACGTACCAGCGAAGAAATTGCAACGTGGGAAGGACATAAATATACAATTGATGAAGCTAAGGCGGCAAGCGGCATACAACACGTTTTTTGGTTAGATACTATGCCTGCTATTTTAAATTTGTTGATGCGTCATGCCGAAAATGTGTATTTGAATACCAATGAAAATGATAGATATGTGCATGAAGTTGCCTATCGTGATTTGCGTTTTATAAATGATTTAAAATCTCAATATCCAATTCATCATTACCAACGCAGTGCACCATTGATGGCTAAGTTGAGAGAAATTAAATCGGCAACAGAAATTGCATTAACAAGTACGGCTGTTGAAATTGCTAAAAAAGCTTTTTTTAGAATGGCAAAAAAAGCGAAACCAGGTGTTTGGGAATTTGAATTAGAAGCCGAAATGATTCATGAATATTTAATCAACAGAGCTACTGGTCATGCATTTGAGCCTATTATTGCCAGTGGAAAAAATAGTTGCATTTTGCATTACAATAAAAACAATCAACAGTTGCAAGATGGTGATGTAATACTATTAGATTTTGGTGCTGAATATGGCATGTATAATTCAGATATTACAAGAGTATTACCTGTGAATGGTAAGTTTACACAACGCCAGAAAGATGTGTACAATGCTGTTTTAACGATTCAAAAAGAAGCAAAAAAAATGTTGGTAGTAGGAACCGAACGCCAACCTTATGAAAAAGAAGTTGGCAAAATTGCTACCGAACAATTAATAAAATTGGGATTGTTAAAAGCAGAAGATGTAGCCAAACAAAGCGCTGATGCACCATTGTATAAAAAATATTTTATGCATGGCACTTCGCATTTTTTAGGATTAGATGTACATGATATAGGAAATTATTATGGAAATAAATTTGCCGCAGGCATGATTTTAACTTGTGAGCCAGGCATTTATATTAAAGAAGAAGGCATTGGCATTCGCTTAGAAAATGATATTTTAATTACCGAAACGGGTAATATTGATTTGATGGAACAAGCTGGTGTGCCTATTGAAGCGGATGATATTGAAGCTTTGATGAAATAGCTAAATATTAAATCTTGAACAACTGAAAAGTGAAGCGGCTGTATTTTGCCATGCACAATAATTTATTGATGTATCAACATTACAATAGTATGTGTTTTATCAAAGCAATTGATAAAGATATTATATGATGAAAGGCTTATTTATAATTCTGATACAAAAAAGCGCTAACAAATCAATGTTTGACTAAATTTTAAATTTCAACAAACATTTATAGCTTAATTCAGTTAAACATTATTGATAGTATTGCTACAATTTTCATTTTCTTATTTTTACATTTGAAATCTGAAAATATATTATCAATGAAAAACAAATTACACTTACTTATTTTAGTTTTAATGATGGCGACAGGTTTTTATGGTTATTATCATTCAAAACAAAAAACATCTATTCAATTGCCTTTTGCATCCAACGAAGCAGGCGAACGTGAAGAAATAAAAGAATGGGAAGATGCCATGCTTGCCGACCCTACAACGGGCGAAATACCAAAAGGTATTCATGCTATTGAACAAAATTTTGCTCAACATTTTATTCATGATGCTATATCAAAAACTAAAAGCAGTAAGCAATTAGAACAATGGAAACTTAGAGGACCTTGGAATGTAGGCGGTAGAACAAGAGCCTTTGCTATTGATATTACAAACGATTCTGTATTATTTGCTGGTGGTGTTTCGGGTGGTTTGTGGCGCAGCGCCGATAGAGGAAATAGTTGGACAAGAGTAACCAATAAACATCATAACCCCGATGTGGTATCAATAGCGCAAGATACAAGAGCTGGACATACAAAAACCTGGTATTATAGCACAGGCGAAGCCTTAGGCACTTCGGCAAGCGGCGGCGGTTCATTTTATTTGGGCGATGGTATTTTTAAATCTGTTGATGGTGGTTTTACTTGGGATTCATTACCAGCTACCACAAGCGGAAATCCTCAAGGACCTTATAATGCATTTCAAATAAGTTATAATTTAATTTTTAATGCTGCCAATAAAACCCAAGATGAAATAATGCTTGCCTCGTTATATTATGGTATACAGCGTAGCATCGATGGTGGCGCTACGTTTACACAAGTATTAGGTTCGGCACAAAATTGTGGGTATGAATCGGATATAGCTGTTGATACCAATGGTGTTTATTATGCTACATCTAGCTCGGATGCAAGCTCGGTTAAAGGTATTTTTAGAAGTACCAATGGAACAACTTGGACAAATATTACACCCACAAACTTTCATACCACTTATGGTTTAACAAAAATTGGCATTAACCCATCTAACCAAAATGAAGTTTATTTTTTAGTTGCCGATGCTGATACATTAGGTTTAAAAACTAGTAATGTTTGGGGCGATATTGAATACACAGGCTTATGGAAATATACTTATGTTAGCGGTAATGGCAGTGGCGCAGGTGGTACATGGGTAAATTTATCCAAAAACTTACCACAAGGTTTATTAAACTTTGATGGCTTTCATGCCCAAGGCGGATATGACCTTTTAGTAAAAGTACATCCTACACAACCCAACACTGTTTTTATTTGCGGTACAAATATTTACCGTTCTACAAATGGTTTTACAACCAATACACAAACCAAGCAAATAGGTGGCTATGCCATAGGCACACAATTAATCGGATTTCAATTATACGCCAATCATCACCCCGACCAACACGATTTTTGGTTTTTACCATCTAACCCAAATATAGCTTTTAGTGCCTGCGATGGCGGTGTATATCAAACCACAAATTGTATGGCAAGTACCGTTGCCTGGACTAAATTAGACAGAGGATATTATACCACACAATTTTATACAGCCCAATTACACCCCGACTATACCAACGATATTTTATTAGGTGGATTGCAGGATAATGGAATTTTTTGGACCAACTCATCATCTGTAACCACACCTTGGAAAATGCCTTTTAATGGCGATGGTGCTTGGCTTGATATGAGTAATGATGGCAATACTTATTACTTATCTATTCAAGAAGGCAAAGTACTTAAGGCATCCGTTGATAATACAGGAACGATAACTCAATTTGCACGAATAGACCCCAAGTATGCATCACGAAGCGATTACCAGTTTATCAATCAATTTGTAGTAGACAAAGCTGATGATAAAATAATGTATATGCCTGCTGGCAGAAAATTGTTTAGAAACGATAATTTATATGGAATTCCGTTTTCAGGCAATCACGATTCCATTGCTACCAATTGGATTCAATTTCCCGATACATTAGTTGGCACTAATCAATTTACTGCTATTGCTTGTTCAAAAACAGGGCATACACTTTATGTAGGCACAAAAGCTCGAAAAGTTTATCGCATTGATAACGCAAACACTGGAACGCCAAATATGAATGATATTACAGGATCGTTTCCAAATGGATTTGTAAATTGTATAGCCGTTGACCCAACAGATGCCAACAAAGTAGTAGTAGTATATTCAAACTATAATACCTACAGTATTTTTTATTCAACCGATGGTGGAAACGATTGGATACGCTGCTCGGGTAATTTAGAAACATCGGTAAGTGGCGCAGGAAGTGGCCCATCTGTTAGATGGATTACCATGATGCCTTATCAAGGCCACATGAAATATTTTGCAGGTACAAGCATTGGTTTATTCAGTGCCGATTCGCTTACTATGCATGATGTATCAAACCCAGGTACACAATGGACAATGGAAGGCGTAAACGAAATTGGAAACACAATTGTACCTTATATTCAAATTAGAGAAGCCGATAATATGGTGGCTGTAGCTACGCATGGTAGCGGTGTTTTCACCATTCATTATGGTTGGAATGTAGGCGTAGGCGAAATTGAAAATACAGCCAACGATATAATTGTGTATCCTAATCCAACTAATGATTTTGTAAAATTAAATTGGAATAGTAATGTGGCAGCTGAAATAAAAATGCAATTGTTTGATATTTCGGGCAAGCAAATTTTTGTAAAATCAATTCATTCATCAATAGGGAAAAATACTGAAACTATTGATGTAAAAGGTTTTATAGCTGGTACATATTTTTTAAACATGAATGATGGAAAAAATAATTTCAACAAAAAAATAATTATTCAATAATGAAAAAAGTAATTTTAATTGGTGTAGGAATAATTGCAACATTTTCGTGCAGAAAAATATTTCCTATCAAAAACAAAAACAAAGTATCTGTAGTAAATACTGCCAATTACGGTTGTACAGCCAATATTAGATTGGATGGTGGTGATGAAGTTTTGATTGAACGTGATGGTTCATATACATTTGAAAATGTAACAACAGCAAGCCATACAGTAACTTTAAAAGCTGTTTCACCATGTATAAATTATAGTTCAGGCAATAGTTGTACATTCGAATTTAAAGGCGGACCACAAACTAAAACTATTACTATAACCAATACATCAGGAGCTCAAGTAAATTTTAATTGTAACTAAAAATAAAATGGCATTAGATAAATTTCAAATAGCAAAACGCATAGCACAAGAATTACAAGATGGATATTATGTAAATCTTGGCATCGGTATTCCAACCTTGGTAAGTAATTATATTCCTGATGGGATAAGTGTAATGTTTCAAAGTGAAAATGGTATTTTAGGAATGGGGCCTTACCCTACCGAAGATGCTGTGGATGCAGATTTGATAAATGCAGGAAAAGAAACAGTAACCGTTGTAGCAGGTGGTGCATTTTTCGATTCGGCTGAAAGCTTTGGTATGATACGGGCTGGAAAGGTTGATTTAACAGTGCTTGGCGCAATGGAAGTAAGCGAACATGGCGATATTGCCAATTGGAAAATACCCGGTAAAATGGTAAAAGGAATGGGCGGCGCAATGGATTTAGTAGCATCGGCCAAAAATATTATTGTGGCAATGATGCACACCAATCCAAAAGGCGAAAGCAAAGTTTTACCAGCATGTACATTGCCATTAACGGGTGTAAAATGTGTGAAAAGAATTGTATCAGATTTATGTGTGATGGATGTAACACCAAATGGTTTTAAATTGATAGAACGTGCACCAGGTGTAAGTGTTGAAGAAATAAAATCGAAAACATTAGGCAAATTAATTGTAGATGGCGAAATACCAGAAATGAAATTATAATTGGCATTTAACCACATACATATTGAACATTTAAGCGATGCCGAATTAGTATTGCAATACAAACAAAGTGGCGATGATGCCTTCTTTGTTGAGTTGTATCAACGCTATACGCATTTGGTTTTAGGCACTTGCATTAAGTATTTAAAAAGCGAAGCCGCTGGCAAAGATGCGGTAATGGATATTTTCGAAAAACTATTAACCGATTTAAAACGGCATGATGTACAACATTTTAAATCGTGGTTGTATATGGTTTCAAAAAATCATTGCTTGATGCAATTAAGAAAGAAAGGCGATAATTTTGTGCCGATTGATTTAATCAAAACTTCATCAGATAGTTTTGTGGAAACTGCCGAGCAACAGCATCTGAATTTGCACACAAAAGATGCAGAAGAAAAAAAACTACATGAAGCTATTTTGCAATTAAATGAGGAACAAAAAGTTTGTGTAGAAATGTTTTACTTAAATAATAAATGCTATCAGGAAATAGCCGATACAACTGGGTTTACATTAAATCAAGTAAAAAGTTATATTCAAAATGGCAAACGAAATTTGAAAATATATTTAGAAAAAAATGCAGTTAAATCTTCGGGTTTATTGCTTTTGATGATTGAATTATTAAAATAAATGGGAGAACAATACAAACATATTTTTTCTTCAAATGATGATGTGCAGTGCATTAGCGCCGAGCAAATGAAATTGTATGTTCAAAATTTATTATCGCCAATTGAAAAACGAAATGTTGAAAATCATTTATTAGAATGTGAATTTTGCAACGATGCTGTGGAAGGTTTAAAGCAAAGCAATTTTCAAGAATACAACAAAGCACTTACTACTTTAAATAAAGAATTTAGAAGACGAAAACGAAACACCAGCCGTTTGAAAATTTTATACAGCCCTTGGAAAGTAACGGCCGTAGCAGCTTCTGTTTGTTTTTTATTAATAGGTACTGGTATTTATTTCGATTTGTTTTTAAATATTAGATTTCAAAAAGTTGCCCAAAACATTGAAAGCTTAAGTTCGCAAATTGGGCAATTAGCTAACTTGAATAAAAGTGAAAAGAAAGATACTGTAACTATCTTTAAAGAAACTGTAACGGAAAATAATAGCCTAAGCCAACCAACCGCAACCGATGATTTAACACCACCAATTGTAAATGAAGAAGCCGAAAAATTAGATTCGATTGAAAAATCAGTAGCGGCAGCCGAAGATGTTACCAAAGATTTATCAATTGAAAATAAACCTGCCGAAACCATCGCTATGGTTGATGCCGAAGATGATGGAGCAGCAAAAATGATAAGTAAAAAGCCGATGGTAGAAAAAAAAGCAAAAGCCGAAGCAAACCTAAATAAAGAAGCTATTTCAAAAACTGGAGCAACACAAACATTTGCAACAGCACCAGCTACTATTTCAAATATTAGCGTTTCGAATTTTGATAAAAATGCATCTTCATCAGAAAAAGCCGAAGGAATTAATTTGCTAAAAAATAAAAATTATATAAAAGCAATTTCAATTTTAAATGCAGCAGCGGTTAAAGAACAACAAAATTTTGAAGTAAAATATTATTTAGGATTGAGCTATTACTTATCGGGCAATTATATTGAAGCCATTAAACAATTTGATTTTATTATGCTTAGCAATAATCAGCAATGGTACGAAATAGCCCGATACCAAAAGGCTTTGGCTCATTTAAAAATAAATGATGTGGCAACTGCTAAAAATATTTTCGAACAAATTATTTCAGAAAATGGCAAATATTCTCCCAATGCCGAAAAACAATTAAATGAATTAAAATAATTTGATGTGGTTGAAATTTAATTCCAATCCAATTTAATTTCCTTTAAGTATTACAATTATACTGTTTGATATTTTGAAACCATAAATTCATACTAAACTTGTACATTTGCGGCTTATTCAAAAACAATTAATCAATGAAATTTTCAACCAAAGCCATTCACAACGGACAAAAGCCAGATGCTACTTCGGGTGCAATTATTCCACCAATTTATATGACCTCTACTTATGTGCAAGAAAGCCCAGGCAACACCAAAGGCTACGATTACACAAGAGCTGGAAACCCTAATTTTACTAACTTGGAAGAGGCTTTGGCATCATTGGAGGAAGGAAAATACGCTACCATTTTTTCATCGGGTTTGGGAGCAATTACTGCATTGATTTCAACTTTGAAAAGTGGCGACAAAGTGCTTGCCACAAACGATTTGTATGGTGGCACTTATCGAATTTTTACAAGAGTTTTTTCGCAATTCAATATTCAATTTGAAACTATCAACACACAAGATTTGGCAGAGGTTGAAATGAAAATGAGTGAAAAACCAAAATTCATTTTGATTGAATCGCCCACCAATCCGTTGTTGAATATTTCCGACATCGCAGCCATTTCTACCATCGCAAAAAAACATGGTGTAATGGTAGTGGTTGATAATACTTTTGCTTCTTCTTATTTTCAAAATCCATTGGCATTAGGTGCTGATGTGGTGATGCATTCGACCACAAAATATATTGGCGGACACAGCGATACTATTGGTGGTTTGCTGGTTACAAACGATTTGGAATTGAAACAAAAATTTGATTTTGGTAGAATGGCAATTGGCTTAAATCCAAGTCCATTCGATGCTTGGTTAACATCACGAAGCATCAAAACTTTGGGTGTAAGAATGGAACGTCATGCCGAAAATGCAATGAAAGTAGCCGAGTTTTTTGAACAGCATCCAAAGGTGAAAAAAGTATATTATCCGGGTTTGAAATCTCATCCAAATCATGCCATTGCGATGAAACAAATGAGAGGATTTAGCGGCATTGTTTCAGTTGAATTTAATTGCGATTTAGAAACTACGAAGAAATTAATTTCATCACTTCATATTTTTAGTTTGGCTGAAAGCCTTGGTGGTGTTGAATCTTTGGTTGACCATCCAGCATCAATGACACATGCATCCATCCCAAAAGCTGAACGTGAAAAAATTGGATTAGCTGATGGCTTGGTTCGCTTTTCGGTGGGTATTGAAAATATTGAAGATATTATGGCTGATTTAGAAAATGCTTTAGCGACAGTTTAATGATAATTTTTAATCGAAAAAAGGCAAATACAAAAACGTATTTGCCTTTTTTATTTACTTAAATTTGCGAATTAAAATTCCATCATGAATAAATCATTACACATCGAAAGTGTTTGCGTACAAGCCGACAAATACCCCAACCATAGCCACATTCTGCCTATTTATCCTACATCAACTTATACATTTGATACGGCTGAAGAAGGTGCAGCAATTTTGCAAGGAAAAGAAAAAGGCTATATTTATAGTAGGTTCGAAAACCCAACATCCGACCCTGTTTGTGAAAAAATTGCAGCCTTAGAATCGTTTGGATTAAACATGAAATTGCAAGCATTTCTTACTGCATCGGGCATGGGTGCAATTAGCTCTGTGATGATGGCTTGTGTGAAACAAGGCGAAAAAGTTTTAACGCATTATTCGTTGTATGGTGGCACCGAAGAATGGATGATGCGATTGATGCCAAACATGGGCGTAGAGCCGATTGTAATTGATTTTGATAATTTGAATAATGTAGAAACGGTTTTAAAAAATGATAAAACAATTTCATTAATTTATATCGAAACGCCTGCCAATCCTACGTTGCAGTGTGTGGATATAAAAGCGATTTGCGATTTAGCAAAAAAATATTCGGTTCGTGTTTGTTGCGATAACACTTTTGCAACGCCCATTTTACAACAACCTTTTGCACACGGAGTTGATTTTGTAATTCATTCGGTTACTAAATATTTGAATGGGCATGGTACTACAATTGGTGGTGTGGTATTGGGAAATGATTTAGAATTTATGAATACCATTTACAAAAAAACATATCGTTTGTTGGGTGCAAATTCAAATCCGTTCGATTCGTGGTTGGTGATGAATGGCTTGAAAACACTGCCTTTGCGGATGGAACGACATTGCAGCAATGCAATGAAAGTAGCTGAATATTTACAAACAAATAATGCCATTTCGCAAGTGCATTATTTAGGAATTAAAAATCATCCGTATCATCAATTAGCAAAAAAGCAGATGAAAGATTTTGGCGGCATGATTTGTTTTGAATTAAAAAATGGATTAAGTGGCGGACAAAAATTCATCAACAATTTAAATCTTTGTGTGAAGGCAGTTTCGTTAGGAACGGTTGATACGTTGGTATCGCATCCAGCATCAATGACGCATACCAACATACCCAAAGAAGAACGCTTGAAATATGGTATTACAGATGGCTTAATCCGCATGAGTGTTGGCTTAGAGCATGTGGATGATATAATTGCAGATATTGAAAATGCGTTGAAATAAAAAATAAATTCGTGCATTCGTGGCGATAAAATAAAAATCAAAAAATGAAAACTATCAAAAAAATATTAGTTGCTAATCGTGGCGAAATTGCCATTCGTGTAATGCGAACTGCAAAAGAAATGGGCATTAAAACTGTGGCTGTTTTTTCCGAAGCCGATAGAAATGCGTTGCATGTAAGATACGCTGATGAAGCCGTTTGCATCGGTGCTCCACCCAGCAATCAATCCTATTTATTGGGTGATAAAATTATTGCAGTTGCAAAAAGTTTGAATGTAGATGCCATTCATCCTGGTTATGGTTTTTTGAGTGAAAATGCTGGATTTTCAAAAGCAGTGAAAGATGCAGGAATGATTTTTATTGGACCAAGTGAAGCATCTATACTTTCAATGGGAAGTAAAATTGCTGCGAAAGAAACCGCAAAAAAATACAATGTGCCTTTAGTGCCAGGCACTGAAAATGCTGTATTGACAAGTGCTGATGCTTTGAAAATTGCAACCGAAATTGGTTTTCCTGTTTTAATAAAAGCTAGTGCAGGTGGTGGTGGTAAAGGGATGAGAGCTGTTTATAAAACCGAAGAATTAGTAGAACAATATGAAATGGCGAAGAGTGAAGCCAAAAATTCTTTTGGCGATGATGCGGTGATGATTGAAAAATATGTAACCGCCCCTCGACATATTGAAATTCAGGTTTTATGTGATAATCATGGTAATGGCGTTTATCTTTTTGAAAGAGAATGCAGCATACAACGCCGACATCAAAAGTTGGTGGAGGAAGCACCATCGGCTTGTTTAACGCCCGAAATCAGAAAGGCGATGGGCGAATGTTCTATCCGATTGGCATTGGCTTGTAACTACAGCGGAGCAGGCACTGTAGAGTTTTTGGTAGATGATAAACTGAATTTTTATTTCTTAGAAATGAATACCCGTTTGCAAGTGGAGCATCCTGTTTCTGAAATTATTTGTGGCAAAGATTTGGTTGCCGAACAAATAAAAGTGGCGATGGATTTACCACTTTCATTCACACAAGATGATTTGAAAATTAATGGGCATAGCATAGAACTTCGTGTTTGTGCCGAAGACCCAATGAATAATTTCTTACCTGATATTGGAAAGTTAATTCGCTATGAAAAGCCCAACGGCACAGGCGTAAGAGTAGATGATGCGTATGAACAAGGCATGGATATTCCGATTTATTACGACCCGATGATTGCAAAATTAATTGTGCATGCACCTACTCGTGATGAAGCCATTGATAGGCTTTGCAGAGCGATTGATGAATATAAAATCACGGGCATTCAAACCACTTTGCAGTTTGGAAAATGGGTGGTGCAACATGAAGATTTTAGAACAGGAAATTTAACTACACACTTTATTGATAAAAATTTCAAACCCGAATATTTAAAAACTGAAACCGCCGAAGAAGCCAACATAGCGGCTTTAGTGGCGGCACATTTTTTTGAAACAAAATCTTCATCGGTGAAAAGTGGCTCTGTTAATGTTGTAGAAAGTGTTTCAAAAAATGAGTGGAGAAAGAGAAGGGATATGAGATAGATTTTGATTTCAAAAGACATTTTTTTTAGAACCTAATTTATTAACCTCTTCTTAGCCTTACTATGGAAGCAAATAATGTAGTCAAATTTTATTATCATTCAATTCTGGTTCCATTAAGTTCTTGCATTCCATTAATTTGGCTATCATCTATTTTTTTTGCTCCTTTTAATTCTGTATTCCCATTTATAATATTGGGAATAGTTCTTTTTGCTTTTATGACAAAACCATTATATAGCTTAATAAAATCTAAACCTTCGTTAATGTTAAGTAAAGAGAGTCTGTATATTGATGCCTCTGATTCAAATATTTTCTGGACTGATATTGAAGAAATAAAATTAATAAAGCAAAGAGGGGCTTCAATTTCAATTAAACTAAAAGATAAGGAAAAATATATTTTCAAGAATAGAAACCCTGTAAACAGAGCATTTCATCGAATTTCATCTTCAATTTTTCATGGCACTTTTCAAATTCCGTTAACTTTTATTAAAGGTAAAAATGAAGATATATTCGCCGCAATCAATAATACTTTTATTAAAGCAACGGCAATAGAGGGCTTTTAAATTTCTACTGACCAATATTCCTAACGGAACAAAAAAAATAATTCGTGCATTCGTGGCAAAAAAGATAAAAATCGTGAGCCGAATAAAATTTCTATTCGGCTCAAAAAATGCGTATATTTGAGCCGAATAATTTTACTAATCGGCTCATGAAACCTTACAATTGGCAACATAAAGATTGGACACATTTCACTTACAACATAGTTGGTTGTGATGATTTGCTATTGGCTATCAACAAGGCAGAAGCCAAATTTGGCGGCGTTGTTAGCACTTTGCCCAAAGGCATCAATGCTGAAACTGTGGTGGATATGATGGTAAAGGAAGCATTAAAAACATCAGCCATCGAGGGCGAAGTTTTTAGCCGAAAAGATGTGCTTTCATCTATCAAAAAAAACTTGGGATTAGCTCCAAAATCAGAAAAAATTCAGAATAAAAATGCCGAAGGCATTTGCAAACTGATGATAAAAATGAGAGCCACATTTGATAAACCACTCACACAAAAAATGTTGTTTGAATGGCATCAGCTTTTATTTGAGCAAGAAAAAAATATGCAAGTGGGCAAATGGCGAACCCAC
The DNA here is from genome assembly GCA_046051225.1 of Bacteroidota bacterium. Taxonomy (GTDB): domain Bacteria; phylum Bacteroidota; class Bacteroidia; order Chitinophagales; family CAIODY01; genus CAIODY01. The sequence goes on from JBJOOR010000007.1 coordinate 137,702, forward strand.
AAAGAGCCGATGCAAGTGGTTTCGGGGGCTTATGGAAAACAAAAAGTACATTTTGAAGCACCGCCATCTGCTGCGGTTGCAAAAGAAATGAAGCAATTTATTGAGTGGTATAATCGCACTGCACCCAATGGAAAAAAGCCAATTTCGAACAGCACTGTGAGAGCCGCAGTGGCGCATTTATATTTTGAAAGTATTCATCCATTTGAAGATGGAAATGGCAGAATAGGCAGAGTATTAGCTGAAAAAATATTGGCGCAAGGTTTTGGAAAACCACTGCTCATCAGCATTTCATCGGCAATTGAAAAAAACATAAAGTTGTATTATACCAATTTGCAAAAGGCATCGTTGAGTAATGAAGTTTCAAATTGGGTAAAATATTTTATTGGCTTGATAAAACAAGCAATGGATGAAACTGATTTGCAATTAAAATTTACAATTGCGAAATATCATTTCTTTGAAAATTGGAAAAGCAAATTAAATGCTCGGCAATTAAAAGCTATTAAACGGATATTGGATGAAGGCGTTGATGGCTTTGAAGGCGGCATGAATGCTGCAAAATATGGCAGCCTCAACAAAGTGTCGAAAGCCACAGCCACCAGAGATTTGCAGGAATTGCTGCAATTGAAAATTTTAAAATCATCGGGCGGCGGACGAAGTACCAGTTATAGTTTAGTGGGATTTTGAATAAAGATAGCACTTAACCAGTAGCACTTTCTTTAAAAACTAGATAAATTTAGCACCCTCAACGGTTTACCAAACTTGAGCATACAACACATCTTGATGTTGTTATTGGCTTTAACAACCACGTTCACCAGCAATGTTATTGAAATTATTTTCACTCATATCACCTATTCATTTTTCCATTTTTTTACTTTCTGATAAATCTCATCTGTTAAACTAATCCAAATCATTAGTGAAAATATATTGGTACTGCACTTTTGCTGTAATAAAAAAATACATATGAATACTAACACAATAACAGACAAACAGTTTTTTACAAACATTACATCAGAAGAGTTTATGGAGAAAATGAAACACCCGGGTTATATGGTATTGGATGTAAGAACACCTAATGAGTGGCATCAATTTGGGTATATTTATGATTCAAGAAAAATTGATATTTATCATCCTGAATTTGAAAATGAAATTGAAAAATTTGATAAAAAACATGATTACTTAGTTTACTGCTTGAAAGGTCAACGAAGTATTGAGGCTTGTAAGATTATGGCCAAACATGGTTTTACAAAATTGTATAATTTAGAAGGAGGCTTAGAAAAATGGCAAGGTCCTTTAGCTAAATAACTTCTTGATTTAAAAAAATACGATTGATTAGTTTTAGAATCATTTTACTTTCGCCAACAACTATCCAAATGATCATCCACCATGCCAACGGCTTGCATAAAAGCATAGCAGATAGTTGAACCACGAAATTTAAAACCAAGCTTACCTAATTCTTTGCTCATCAAATCTGATATTTCGGTAGTAGGTTTTATATCACTTAATGTTTTTGGATGATTTACAATTGGTTTATGGTTGGTAAATTTCCAAATAAAATTAGCAAACGAGCCGTATTGTTTTTGAAGTTCTAAAAATAATGTAGCATTATTTATAGCAGCTTCTATTTTTAATTTATTTCTGATAATACCAGCATCAGCCATTAATCTATCAATATCGGTTTGTGTAAATTTAGATACTTTTTTAGCATCAAATTGTTTAAAAGCTAACCTAAAATTTTCACGTTTTTTTAAAACCGTATGCCAACTTAAGCCAGCCTGAAACGATTCAAGAATTAAAAATTCGAATAAAAGGGTATCATCTTTTACAGGCTTGCCCCATTCTTCATCATGATATTTTTTATACAAATCATCTTTCAAACACCAACCACATCTTACTTTTTCTTTACTCATCATATTTAATTTAAAGGAGTCATTCCAAATTCAACCCATTCATGTTTTGCTGGGCCATACATACCAGGCACTTTCATACCCATTTGTCGCATGGCTAAAGTAAGCTGCCCACGATGGTGTGTTTGATGTTTAATTAATATATCTAATGTGGTGCCTCGTTTCCAATTTTCACCATACATATTATCTTCCATTTCTAAATCACTTTCTGTCCATGTTTTTATTTGTTCTAAAAGCTTTTCAGTATTGGCTTTATATAGGGCTATAATTTCCTGAACAGTTGTTTTTTCATCCCATTTATCATTATGTGTATGATTAAAATTAATTCCAATTTGCCCAATCATTTCGGGTAATGTTTCGGCAATATGCCAAGTAAGCTGTCCAAGCGTTCTTCCACCTTCAAATAAGGGTTTCAACATTGCATCATTATCAATTTGGTTAAATAATTTAATAGTAGATGCTGATTCGTAGCCCCAATCTGCAATAAAATCTGTTATTTTGTGATACATATTTAGTTGAAAAAATTTTATAAATTAGGCGGCAATATAAGATGAGAATATTAAATAAAAACAATTTGTATAATTCAATTTATAGTTTTACATTTGCACCTCAAAATAAGAATAACAAAAAAAGCAAAAGCTTTAAATACGATGCAATTAACTAAAGAATCAAAAAAAGAAACAATTAAAAAGTACGGTGGTAGCGAAAAAAATACAGGTGCTACTGAAGCTCAAATAGCTTTATATACTGAAAGAATCAGCCATATCACATCGCACATGAAAATTCAGCCGAAAGATTTTGGCAGCAACCGTGGTTTAATTAACATGGTAGGAAAGCGCAAAAAATTGTTACAATATTTGCACGATAATAATTTAACAGGCTATCGTAAACTAATTGCAGAATTAGGATTAAGAAAATAATCTGTAAAAAAATAAAAATTGCCCTTGGTTATATAACTAAGGGCAATTTACTTTTATAACGAATCGGATTTTATTCGTTTAATAAATTAAAGAAATCGAAAATTATATAAATTAACGCCGGGAAATAGTTGAATATACTACGTTTTATCTCTGAAAAATATTCCTCGATGAAACAACTATTTACGATGAACCTTGGCAACAAAAACAAAACAAAAATTTTATGAGTCAAAAAGGAATTGTAAAAACCTTTCAAATGCCCGATGGCACCTCTATTTCTATCGAAACAGGTCGTTTGGCAAAACAAGCTGATGGCAGCGTAGTAATTCGCCAAGGCGATTGTATGTTGTTAGCTACTGTAGTAAGTGGTACTACATTAAAACCTGGTCAAGATTTTTTTCCATTATCGGTTGATTATGTTGAGAAATTTTATTCTACAGGTCGTATTCCTGGCAGCTTTCCACGTAGAGAAACAAGATTAAGCGATTATGAAGTTATTATCAGCCGTTTGGTTGATAGAACTTTACGTCCATTATTTCCTGAAGATTATTTATTTGAAACACAAGTAAATATTTGGATGATAAGTGGCGATAAAGAAGTAATGCCCGATACATTAGCAGGCTTTGCAGCCAGTGCAGCTTTGGCTGTAAGCGATATTCCATTTGTTGGTGGCCCTATAAGCGAAGTTCGTGTAGCTCGTATTGATGGTGTGTTTAAAGTAAACCCAATGCGTAGCGAATTAGCAAAAGCTGATTTGAATATTATCATTGGTGCATCGGCTGATAACATTGTGATGATTGAAGGCGAAATGAAAGAAGTAAGCGAAGATGAATTAATTGAAGCCATTGCATTAGGTCATGCAGCTATTAAATTGCAATGTAAAGCGCAATTAGAATTACGTGAAATGGTGGGCAAAACATCATTCCGTGAATATGAAAAACCAATTGAAAACGAAGAATTAAGAGAGCAAATTAAAGTAGCTTGTTCGGATAAAATTTTAGCCATAGCAAAAGGTAAATTAGATAAAACTGCTCGTGGCGATGGTTTCAAATCTATTCGTAAAGAATTTGAAGCATCATTAGGCGAAGGTTTAACAGATGAAATTAAACCATTGGTTAAAAAATATTTTGGCGATTTAGAATATTATGTAGTTCGTGATATGGTTTTAAACGACCGTCAGCGTTTGGATGGACGTGCATTAGATGAAATTCGTCCGTTATGGATGGAAGTAAATGCATTGCCTTCACCACATGGTTCAGCCATTTTTACAAGAGGCGAAACACAAGCTTTAGCTACTGTAACTTTAGGAGGAACAGATGACGAACAAATGTTGGATATGGCGCATGAATTAGAATATTCTAAATTCTTATTGCACTATAATTTTCCTGCATTTTCAACTGGCGAAGTAAAACCAAATCGTGGCCCTGGTCGTCGTGAAATTGGTCATGGTAATTTGGCTAAACGTTCGTTAGAAGTTGTAATGCCTGATGAATGCCCTTACACTATTCGTATTGTAAGTGAAGTATTAGAAAGCAATGGTTCATCATCAATGGCTACTACCTGCGCAGGTTCATTAGCATTAATGGATGCAGGTGTAAAGATAAGTGGTGGTGTAAGCGGTATTGCAATGGGAATGATTACCAGCAAAGATGGCAGCAAATACGCTATCTTAAGCGATATTTTGGGCGATGAAGATCATTTAGGTGATATGGATTTTAAAGTAACTGGTACTGCAAAAGGTATTTGCGGAACGCAGATGGATATTAAAGTAAACGGATTAAGTTTTGAAGTATTGAAAGAAGCTTTAGAGCAATCAAGAAAAGGACGTTTGCATATTTTAAATGAAATGAATAAAGTAATGAGCCAAGCAAACGCTGATTACAAAGCACATGCACCACGTATTGAAAAAGTGTATATCGATAAAGAATTTATTGGTGCAATTATAGGACCTGGTGGCAAAAATATTCAAGAATTACAAAAAACTACGAAAACAAAAATCAGCATTGAAGAAGTGATGAAAGATGGTGTTGAAGTAGGCGAAATTCATGTATTAGCTACTGAAAAAGAAGGAATGGATGCAGCATTGCAACATATTAAAAATGTAACTTTTGTACCACAAGTAGGCGATGAATTTGAAGCTACAGTTAAGAATGTGGTTGAGTTTGGCGCATTTGTAGAATTTATGCCAGGCAAAGAAGGTTTATTGCATATTTCCGAAATTTCGCATTCGAGATTAAATACAATGGAAGGTGTATTAAAAACAGGTGAAAAAGTAAGAATTAAAATAATTGGTACTGATCCAAAAACAGGAAAATGGAGATTAAGCCGCAAGGTTTTATTACCAAAACCCGAAGCAGCACCAAAAGATAATTAATATTAGAATTATTTACAAAAAAAGCCGATTCAATTGAATCGGCTTTTTTTGTATAATGAAATAAATAATTATTTCTTCTACAATGATGTTTCTGCAAATACCTTTATGTATTTAATTGGAATGCTAAATATTGAATAATATGTCTTCTCTATTTTTTGTTGCCAATCTTTCCATCTTATTTACTTCTACATAAAGAAAATCAAACTCAACAACAACTTTTCCTTCTAACAAATAACAACCCGAACCACTGAATGGATAAGCCTTTGCGGCTGGTGGAAAGTGAACGGTATCTATCCAATTGCCATCCAAATCAATAAAAGTTCCGAAAAACATTTTGTCGCCTTTGTGGGTTTGAGTTCGTTTGGTTGCCACCAAATAGCCTACAATGCTCACTTTTTTACCGATGTTGTTTTTTAAATCGTTTACTTTTAAAGTAGATGGCAATTTATTTTTCACTAAAAAAAATGGCGAACACAATGCAAAACCCAACAATTCAATTTCATCAAAAGCATCATCAAGCCTTGTGTGATGCAGCTTTGGCAGTTGATATTTCTTTGGTTTGGTATCAAACAATTCTTTTGTTGCCGATTTTTTTTGTGGATTAATTTGCATGTACGCTTGCCACAATAATTCTTTTTTGTTGGTGCCTGTAAATGAAAATGCACCCACTCGAATCAACAAAATAATTTGCTCTAATGAAATAGCTGTTCGTTTAATGAAGTCATGTAAGTCAATATAATAGCCACTTGCAGCTCGTTCGTTTAAAACAGATTGAATCGTTTGGGCTTCCAATTCATTAATCATTTGCAAGCCGAGATAAATTGTTTTGTCTTCGATTGTGCAAATCACATCGCTATGATTAATGCAGGGTGCAACGATTTTTGCGCCGTGCATTCGAGCTTCATGCACATACAATTCGGTGCGATAAAATCCGCCACCATTATTCAAAACAGCCACCATATATTCCAGCGAAAAATAGGCTTTTAAGTACAATGCTTGAAAACTTTCCACTGCATAACTTGCCGAATGAGCCTTTGAAAAGGCATAATTGGCAAAGCTTTCAATCTGTGTCCAAATATTTTGAATTGTTTTTTCGGGATGATTTTTCTTTCTGCAATTCTCGAAAAACTTTTCTTTTACCACATGAAATTCATTGCGCTGTTTAAATTTCCAATTCATGCCACGGCGTAAATAATCGGCTTCGGCTAATGATAAATCGGCAAAATAATGCGCCACTTTTATCACATCTTCTTGATACACCATCACCCCATATGTTTCTTTCAAAATTTCGTACAATTCTGGAATAGCTTGCTGGGCTTCATTTCTGCGATTTTCATTGCGATAGCGCAAAATATATTCGTTCATCATTCCGCTTTTGCTTACGCCTGGACGAATGATAGAACTGGCTGCTACCAATCGCAAATAATCATCGGCTTGCAATTTTGAAAGTAGCATTCGCATGGCTGGAGATTCAATGTAGAAGCAGCCTATACACTTTCCTTCGCTCAATAATTGTTTTACTTTTTCATCAGTTTTAAATTTATTGATGTCGTGAATATCCACTTCAACACCTTGATTTTGCTGAATAATTTGAATAGCATCTTTTATTTTTCCTAAACCACGTTGACTTAAAATATCGAATTTTGCCAAGCCAATATCTTCGGCTTCCACCATACTAAATTGTGTAGTTGGATAACCTTTGGGCGGCATAAACGTAGCGGTGTAGCTGGTTATAGATTCATCGGCAATAATAATTCCGCTGGCATGAATGCTTAAATGGCTCGGCAATCCTGCAATTAATTTACTGTATTGCAACACTAATTTTCCCATCGAATCAGCCTCATTAAAGTGTTGCAGTTGTTGCAATTTATCAATTTCATGTGGCGGCAAACCAAATACTTTTCCCAATTCTCGAATCACTGCATCGTGCTGAAACGTAGCGTAGGTAGCCAATAGCGCAGTTCGTTTTGTTCCAAATCGCTCGAAAATATATCGGGTTATATCATCTCTATCCGTCCACGAAAAATCAATATCAAAATCGGGTGGATTGCTTCGGTAAGGATTAATAAATCGCTCGAAATATAAATCTAAATCAATCGGGTCAACATCTGTAATTCGCAGCAAATAAGCCACCATGCTGTTTGCGCCACTTCCTCTGCCCACATAAAAATAGTTTTTGCGCTGTGCATAATTAATGATGTCCCAATTAATCAAGAAGTAAGAAGTGAAATTCATTTGCTCAATAATTTTCAATTCTTTTTCAATTCGCTCCATCACAATTGTGTTAGGATTTTTGTAGCGATAGGATAATCCTTTCATGCACTCATGGCGCAATAACGCTACATCTTCTGCTAAACTATTGGTGTAAAATTTTAAATTTTTGTTGCTCAATTTTCCAAATTCAAATTCAACATGGCAAATATTCAACAGCATTTCAGTGTTTTGAATAATGAAATCAAAATTTTTGAAAACTGTGTACAAAGCGGATTTTGAAGGCATCATATCTTCGGGCGATGCTTGTTCATCTTTTGATAATTTACTCAACAAAACATTTTCATCAATGGCTCGAAGCAAACGATGTGCATTAAAATCTTGTTTGGAATTAAATGTTACCGACTGCAAAACCACCAATTTGTTTTTCGGAAAATTATTTTTTTGAAATGAAAATTGTAACACTTCCTTTGGTGAAATGCCGATAAATTCATTTTCTTGTAATGCCCATCCTGTGTAGGCTTTAAGCGGATAAACGACAAATACATTTTCTAATTGGGGAGCAATTTTACTGAAAGATTTATTTTGATGAAGATGAAATGAAAGATGTTCATTCAATGTTTTAAAGCCTGCATTATTTTTTGCAATGCCAATGTATTGTTGTTGAATTCCATTTCTGAAATCAACGCCCACCTTCACTTTCATGCCTTGTTCTTTTCCCAATCGCAACGATTCTAAAACGGCTGAAGTGCTATTAATATCAGTAACTACATAGCTTTCAAATCCATTTTGTTGAGCTAACAACAGTAGATTTTCGGGATGAAAAAGTCCATAACCAACACTAAAATTTGTATGACAATTGAGCAACATTTTTTTTCATTTTTCTAAAATAGGATTCGGACAAATCAGGAATCTGATTCCTAATTTGTCCGATAACCACATCCTACTTTTTAACCAAACCAGTAATAGTTTTTATGCCGTTAAACGGATTTACGAACGAATGTTTTTTTATCTGCATCGCCGAAGCTCTTTGCACAGCATCAATGCCATAGCGGTTTCGCAGCTTATCCATCGCATCGTAGAGCAATATTTTTTCGCCCATGTTGTCGAACAAATTGAATTGATAATTGCCTTGCACCAAATGACTAAATCGAATACCAATCAATCGAATCAACAATCTTTTTTGAAAAAGTTTGTCGAATAATTCTTTCACTTTATCAATCAGCAAATGGTCTAAAGCGGTATATGGAATGCGGCTTTGCATGGTGTACGTATTAAAATCGGAGTAACGAATTTTGATGGTAACACACGAAGTAAGTTTGTTTTCGCTACGTAATTGATACGCTAATTTTTCGGTGAGGCTAATCAAAATTTGTTTCAAAAAAGTAACGTCAATGGTGTCTTTATCAAAAGTAGTTTCGGTAGAAATTGATTTGCGTTCGTTGTATGGTTCAATCGGCGAAGTATCGATACCATTGGCTTTGCGCCAAATCATCAAACCATTTTCGCCCAACACTTGTTGCATTAATTCAACAGGCATTTCTTGAATTGTTTTGATTTTTTCGATGCCCATATTTCGCAACAACTGATAAGTTTTTTCGCCTACCATCGGAATTTTTTTTATTGAAAGTGGTGCTAAAAAATTCTTTTCATCACCATGCACAATTTCAATTTGCCCATTTGGTTTTGCTTGACCTGTACCAATTTTCGCCACCGTTTTATTCGATGACATTGCCAGCGAAATAGGCAAAGCAGTTTCTTTAATTATCCGCTGACGCAGTTCTGTGGCGAATTTGAAGCACCCAAAAAATTTATCCATACCCGTTAAATCCATGTAAAATTCATCAATCGAAGTTTTTTCATACACAGGCACTTTGTCTTTTATTATATCGGTAATGATGTTGGAATAATAACTGTATTGTTCGTGGTCGCCCTTTACCACAACGGCTTCAGAGCAAAGTTGTCGAGCCATTTTCATACTCATGCCCGAATGAATTCCAAAAGTTCGAGCCTCATAACTGCAAGATGCCACCACACCTCTATCGCCCGTACCACCCACCAATACTGGCTTTCCGTTTAATGCAGGATTTATTTTCCGTTCCACCGAAACAAAAAAAGTATCCAAATCCATGTGTGTAATTGTTCTGTTTATCATTTTGTGATTTCAAAAATTGATCTATCTTCGATACTTAAAGTATCATAAAATAGTTACGTAAAGTATCAATAAAAATGAAACCACAAAAAATATTTTTAGGCAGCAACATTAAAAATTTTCATCAAAAACCCTCGAAAAGCTTATTCAGAAAAAAGTTTGGACGGAAAACAACAAATTTTGGGTTCGATATTCGTTCAGAATCTTATTTTTCCAGAAAAAAATTATCGAACCCCATTGTTAAATCCTACCATTGCCTTATATTGCAATCCCAATAAGGCTTTGAGGGAAATAAAAAAGGGACTGCCCATCAAAAATGACGAACAGTCCCTTAAGGTGCAGGTGGAGGGACTCGAACCCACACACCTTACGGCATCAGATCCTAAGTCTGACGCGGCTGCCAATTTCGCCACACCTGCATTTTTAGGATTGCAAAAGTAAAATATTTTTTGAAACAAAAAATAAAAAATGAACGAAACAAAAAACACATCAGAAGATTTTGAAAAACAAAGGATAGTAAAAGAGTATAGAAATCTTTTAAAATCGTTGAAAGGAAATTTGAATAAAGGCGACAAAAAGCAGATTAGGCTTGCATTTGATATGGCTGCCGAAGCCCATAAAGATATGAGGCGAAAAAGTGGTGAGCCATATATTTTACATCCATTGGCAGTAGCTCAAATTGTGGCTGGCGAAATTGGTTTAGGTTCTACAGCCGTTATATGTGCGCTATTGCACGATGTAGTGGAAGACACGGAATTAACCCTTGAAGATATACAACGTGAATTTGGCAAACCTGTGGCTCAAATAATTGATGGGCTTACAAAAATAAAAGGTGTATTTGATGTAAGCACTGGTGCACAGGCCGAAAATTTTAGAAAGGTATTAATTGCAATGGCTGAAGATGTGAGAGTGATTTTAATAAAAATTGCTGATAGACTGCATAATATGCGAACGCTGGATAGCATGGCACGACCAAAGCAAATGAAAATAGCCAGCGAAACAAATTATTTGTATGCGCCAATTGCCCACAGGTTGGGGCTTTACAACATTAAAGGCGAATTAGAAGATTTAAGTTTGAAATTTTTGCAGCCCGACATTTACAGAGATATTGCAAAAAAATTAGCTGAATCAAAAAGTAAAAGAACTAAATACATCAACGAATTTATAAAGCCTATTAAAGAAGTGCTAAATGAAAGCGGAATGAATGTAGATGCCTATGGCAGGCCAAAATCCATTTCATCCATCTATAATAAAATGGTGAAAAAAGGTGTAAAATTTGAAGAAGTGTATGATTTATTTGCTATCAGAATAATTACCGATTCGCCTATAGAAACTGAAAAGCAAGATTGTTGGAAAATATATTCATTCATTACCGATTTTTATCAACCTAATCCTGATAGAATTAGAGATTGGATTTCAAATCCAAAAAGCACTGGCTATGAGGCTTTGCATACAACCGTGATGGGACCCGAAGGCAAATGGGTTGAGGTTCAAATACGAAGCAAACGAATGGATGAAATTGCTGAAAAAGGCTTTGCAGCGCATTGGAAGTACAAAGAAGGAAAAGAAAATGAAACCCATGTAGATGAATGGCTGAATAAAATACGAGATGTATTAAACAGCCCCAATGCAAATGCATTAGATTTTATTAATGATTTTAAATTAAATTTATTTGCCGACGAAATATATGTATTTACACCCAAAGGCGAAGCTCGAATGATGCCATCAAAAGCAACTGCTTTAGATTTTGCATTTGAAATTCATACCGCATTAGGCTTACAATGTATTGGGGCAAAAGTAAACCATAAATTAGTGCCATTAAGCCATACACTAAAAAATGGCGACCAAGTTGAAATTATTACCAGCACAAAACAAAGACCACATGAAGACTGGCTAAATTTTGTAGTAACAGCAAAAGCTAAAACTAAAATTAAAGATGCTTTTAAGGATGAGAAAAAAAGAATTTTGGAAGAAGGAAAATTAATGCTGGATAAAAAAATGAAGCATTTGGATATTTCACTAAACAATGAAAATACTACCGCTTTATTAAATTATTTTAAAACCAATACAGTATCTGATTTAAATTATCAAATTGGATTGAAACATATTGATTTAAATGAGTTAGATAAAATAAAAATTTTAGGCGGTAAAATGATTTTCGAAAGAGAAAAAAATCATTCTGCCTCATTTGTAGATTTTGAAAAAGAAGTGAAAACTATTTTATCTAAAAATGCTGAAATAACAATTTTTGGAAATGATAATTCAGCAAAAGTAGAATATACTTTAGCGAAATGTTGCAACCCAATTCCTGGCGATGATGTGTTTGGCTATATTACAGCTACCGAAGGATTGAAAATCCACAGCACTAAATGTCCTAATGCCATCAAACTATTGGGCAATCAAGCACACAGAGTAATTGCAACTAAATGGAGCAAAAATCATGAAGTAGCATTTTTAACAAAATTAAAAATTACAGGTATTGACGAAGTAGGTGTAATGAGCAAAATTACAGATGTAATTTCAGGGCAAATGAGATTAAATATTCGTTCTATTTCAATTGACACAATGGATGGAATTTTTGAAGGAATATTTATGATATATATAAATGATACCGAGCAATTAGAAAAAGTATCACAAAAATTATTGCTACTAGGTGGTATTCAAAATGTTGAAAGAATTGAAAAATAAAATATTTTTATTTACAGATTAAACTATTGTATATTTCATGCATCATAGCTTTACAAACAAAATAAATTATTAACGATAAAAATTAATTATTATGAATTACAAAAAAATTTTAATCGCAAGTTGTATGGGTGCTTTATTCATTGGAGCAATTACATTATCATCTTGCCGCAGAACAAAAATAACTGATGCCGAAGTAGAAGCAGTAGGCGATCAGGCAGATGCTGAAGGGTCATCAGCTGAAACTCAAACCATAGCCGACCAAGCTAATGCAGCTGGCAAAGGCAATGGAAGTATGCGTATGTCTAGTTCGTATAGTACATTAAGCGGTTGTGCTACCATAACTATTGATACTAGTAATAGCTCAAATGCCGATACTATTACCGTTGATTTTGGCTCATCTCCATGCCAATGCCGTGATGGACGTTTTCGTGAAGGAAAAATAATTATTGTACATACAGGAAAATATCATACGCCTGGTGCCATCATTGATATTTATCATAATGGATATGGTGTAGGCAAAACAGCATCGGACATGAAAATGTTTAGCAACACAAGTACCAAGCATATTATAAACAATGGATACAATTCATCAGGCTTTATGAGTTGGAACGTAACATCAAATATCAGTTTTACAAAACCTAATGGTGGTGGTACTGTTACATTTTCAGAAACAAAAGTACGTACACAAATTGCAGGTTTAGCTACAGGGTATTCATCATCAAACAAATATTCAGTATCTGGTACAGCAAGTGGTACGGCGGCAAATGGCACCTCATTTACAGCCAATACAGTAAGCGGTAATGATTTAATTAGAGATATGAGTTGCCCTAAACACTTCACTCAAGGAGCTATTGATATTACACCTTCGGGCAAATCAACTATTACAATTGATTTTGGAAATGGAACATGTGATAATACTGCCACAGTAACAAGAAATGGTAAAACAAAAACAATTACCTTAAAATAAACTTTGTAAATAAATTTCTAAAAGCCGATTCTACCCAAATTGAATCGGCTTTTGTATTTTTAATCGTTGTTAAAGCCTTGTTAAGCAGTTTTATATTTTTAAAATCCTTATACTTTTGCATCAACCAAAATTTTTATTACTTAAATAATTTTAAAATATTATGAATTTCAAAAATCTTAAACACGTATTATTATTTATTATTCTTACCGCAATTGCAAATTCAATATCAGCAAAAGACGAAGGCTATAAGATTACACTAAAACTAAATGGATACAAAGACAAGGTGTGTTATTTAGCAAATTATTATGGCGATAAACAATATATACAAGATACGGTAATGCTTAAGAATATTGGTGATGCTATTGTATTTGAAGGAAAAGAAAAATTACATCAAGGTATCTATATGGTGGTTATTCCATCGCATAAATATTTTGAATTAATGATTGGAGAAGACCAAATTTTTGATGTGGAAACTGATACAACAGATTTTGTAGGACACCTAAAAATAAAAGGTTCTATCGACAATGAATTGTTTTTAGATTATTTAAAATTTACTACAAAAATGGGTATAGAAATGGAGCTAGCAAATTCGAAATATAGAACCGCAAAAACTAAAACAGACAGTTTGTCGGCAGCAAAATCAATGGCTGATGCAGATTCAATTGTAAACGATTTTAGAAAAAAATTTGTAGCCAAAAACCCTAAATTATTGCTTTCTAGTATTTTTAAAGCCATGCCCGAGCCAGTTGTTCCTAAGGAAATAGAACAGAAAAAAGATAATGCTACTGCTTTCAATTATTTTAAAACGCATTATTTTGACAACTTTGATTTTAGCGATGAAAGACTTTTATACACTCCAATATTTCATGGCAAAGTAAGTAAATACTTAAACCAATTAACGGCTCAACATCCAGACTCAATCAATAAATCGGCTGATTTTTTAGTAGAAAAATCAAGAGCAAATAAAGAAATGTTTAAATGGACGGTATGGTATATTACTAACAATTATGAACAAAGTAAAATAATGGGATTTGATGCCGTGTTTGTTCACATGGCTGATCAATATTATTGCAAAGGCGAAGCTTATTGGGTTGATTCATCTAAATTAAAAAAGATTTGCGAACGAAAAGATCATGTAAGAAAAATATTGATTGATGCTGTAATTCCTAATATGATTTTAGAAGATAGTTCATTAAATAGCTTTTACACCTATGATTTAATGAATAAATATAAATACACTATTTTATGGTTTTGGAATAGCACCTGTGGTCATTGCCAAAAAGAAACACCAGAACTTTATAAGGTTTGGGAAAAAATAAAAGATACTGATAAAGTAGGTGTAATAACAATTACAGAAGAACGAATTGGCAGTAAAGACGATCCACAAATGAAAAAATGGAAAACTTATTTAAAAGAGCATCCCATGGATTGGTATAATTTACGTGATGCTAATAATTACTACGATTTTAAAGATATGTATGATGTGTATGCTACCCCAAAAATGTTTGTTGTGGATTCAAAAACACACAAGATTGTAGCTAAATTAATTGGCGTTGAACAAGTAGAAGAAGTAATTAATCAACTTAAAAAAATAGATGAAGAAAAGCTTAAGAAGAAATAAATTTATTTCTTCTTAAGCAAAGCACCATAATGATTTTTGATGATATACATTGTACAAAGATAAAATGGCATGCATGGAATTTTATAACGCACCAATGCACCAAAGTTATAACTTGATAACCCTACTGCAAACCCAAATGTCATTGCAAAAATAAAACAAAAGGTTATAAAAGGGTCGCTTCTTAAAATTCGAAAGAAGCCAAATACCCCAACTACCCTAAACGTTTGCAAGGTTAATACTAAAAACCATAAACTTTCTAAAGCTGATAATAATATAATCGGCTTCTTTGATTCCCAAATGTATGGTCTGAAAAAAGTAACATTAATAGCCAAAGGAATTTTCTTAATCAATCCAAATGTGGATATATCAGTCATATCACCCAAAGAATATACTGTTGCTCCATACAAATCACCTTCTGCAAAATGCCAATTTTGAAAGGCTTCAAGCGTAGTTGATAAATTGTCAATAGCATACTTGCCCATCTGTTCTTTTAACGAATCAATTAAAAAATAACCAGCAATACTTCCCATAAATATTAGGAATGGTAATGCTAAAGCTTTTAAAACAGGTAAATCTATTTTCTTTAAATTTGAAAATAATATTAAACTAAATAACCCTGGAATTGCGCAAAGTAAGATGTATGGTTTTATCAATAATATTAAGGTTGCGCAAGCAAATAACTCAATGATTGAAGTTAATTTGAACTTTAAATTAATAAAAAGATTATACACGGCATGTACCACAATACATAAACTACCAAATGTGATGGGATCTTTTAATAAACCACTTCCCCAAAATACAATTGACGGAATATAAAAGCAGCATATTGAAAATTCCTTAGTTAATCTAGGATAAAGTTTTTGCAAAAGAACAAACAATTTCCAACTACCAAATAAAGAATACATGGAAAAAAATAATGAATTAGCTGTAAATGTATGGTAAGTGATTAAAGATATTACACCACTTAATTTAATTATCGTAAATTCGGGAGTAGAAAGGTATTTTTGAGATGTGACATAGCTTAATAAAAGAGTTGACTCATTAGAATTCCCTCTCATCGATACTATATTTTCACCTTTTATAAATAATA
The DNA here is from genome assembly GCA_046051225.1 of Bacteroidota bacterium. Lineage (GTDB taxonomy): Bacteria > Bacteroidota > Bacteroidia > Chitinophagales > CAIODY01 > CAIODY01. The sequence continues at coordinate 153,626 of JBJOOR010000007.1, forward strand.
ATTTAAAAAAAATATCAGGGTCTTTAAAAAAAGAATTCATAAATGATTCAGCACCCCAATAATACGACTCCATATCACCACCACCATAATAAAATTCGTAGATTAAACTAATAGCTAACGTTCCACCCAATTTAACCCAAAATGCTGTCATCAATATTTTACCTTGTTCAGCATCTTTTACCTTATTCTTCGATATATATTTTACTATTCTATAAAAAATATAAATAAATATGGGTGTGATTATAAAATCCATCCAATCAAAAAATATAAATCCTAAACTACTGCCGTATCTACCTACTGAAAACATAATTGTAAAAATAATTCAATCTTTTAATTTAGTGCAAAACAATTAATTTATTTTTACCTAAATTTATTTAAACTATATGTGTGGCATTGCAGGATTTTATTCAAACATTAATTCTACTGAACTAAATAAAGCTTTATTACAAAAAGCTTCTAATGCTATTCATAAACGTGGCCCCGATAATGAAGGTTTTTATTTTAACAATTTAATTGGCTTGGCTCATCGACGCCTTTCTATTATTGATACTTCTGAAGGCGCTCATCAACCATTTCATAGTGAGGATGATAAATTTGTAATGGTATTTAATGGTGAAATTTTAAATTATAAAGATTTACAATTTCAATATTTACCCGATGAAAAATTTCATACCACATCTGATACCGAAGTATTATTGAAGTTATTTATCAAATTAGGAAACAAATGTTTTTCATTATTAAATGGCTTTTTTGCTTTGGCAATTTATGATAAGCAAGAAAATAAATTAACACTAGCTCGTGATAGATATGGCAAAAAGCCTTTGCTTACTTATCAAAACGAAAATGGATTTTATTTTGCCAGTGAAATGAAAGCCTTATTTCAATTCAATATTAAAAAAGAAATTGATAAAGCTTCGTTGGTGCAATATTTCCAATTTAATTATTTGCCTCCAAATGCTTCACTAATAAAAGGAGTAAAAAAAGTAGAACCAGGAACAATTAAAATTATTACAGTCAATAATATTGCTACCGAAAAATTTTATGAATTAAAAATCACCTCGGCTGATAATAAATTAAACTACGATGAAGCACAAAAGCAATTGGTAAATTTATTGGATGATGCCACCCAACGCCGTATGGTGAGTGATGTGCCGTTAGGTGCATTTCTTAGTGGTGGTATTGATTCTTCAGTAATTGTGGCGTTGGCTTCGCAGTATAAAAAAGGATTACACACCTTTTCAATTGGGTATAAAGACGAACCTTTTTTTGATGAAACAAAATATGCCGAATTGGTGGCTGCAAAATATCAAACCAATCACACTGTTTTTAAATTAACCAATGATGATTTTCTGCAACATTTATACGATGTGTTAGATTATATTGATGAACCTTTTGCCGATTCATCAGCATTGGCTGTTTATATTTTATCAAATCATACCCGTAAACATGCTACTGTGGCTTTAAGTGGCGATGGTGCCGATGAAATTTTTGCAGGCTATAATAAGTATGCAGCCGAATACAGAATGCGAAATAAATCATTGAAAAATGAAGCCGTAAAAGCCTTGTCGCCGCTTTGGGATGTATTACCCAAATCACGAAATCATAAACTAACTAATTTGTTTCGCCAATTAAATCGTTTTGCTGATGGCGCTAAACTAAGCACTGCCGAAAGACATTGGCGCTGGTGCAGCTGGATGCAATTTGAGAAAGTAGAACAATTATTAAATCTTAAGGATGAAGCCACCAAGGCTGAAGTAAACAAACGAAAATTATATTTTCTTCAAAACTTTACTGCTGCTAATGATTTTAATGAAGTATTGCTGACCGATACTAATTTGGTATTAAAAGGCGATATGCTAGTAAAAGTAGATATGATGAGCATGGCAAATAGTTTAGAAATTCGTTCGCCATTTTTAGATTATACAGTGGTAGATTTTGCCTTTTCGTTGCCAGCTAGTTTTAAAATAAATGGGCAAATGAAAAAACGAATTGTGCAAGATGCATTCCGACATTTATTGCCTGCCGAATTGTATAACCGCCCCAAGCATGGCTTTGAAGTGCCTTTGTTAAAATGGTTTAGAAACGAATTAAAATCATTAATTGAAGATGATTTATTGAATGAAAAATTTATAGCCGAGCAAAATATTTTTAACTTGGAATTTATACAGCAATTAAAACAGCAACTAAACAGCAATAATCCTGGCGATGCTGCTGCTAATATCTGGGCGCTGATTGTATTTCAATGGTGGTGGAAAAAATATTTTATTTAATACTTTCTACCATTATATACTCCAACTCGTCATTCCCTTTTCCGAAAATTGATACCGCTTAAATTCGCCACCAAATGACTTTAGAGCATTCATTACTTGGTATCGTGTATTTTTTGGGCAATAAAAAATCATAAATCCACCACCACCTGCACCACTAATTTTTCCACCAGTAGCACCGCTTTTAATGGCAGCCATATATATTTCATCAATTAACGGGTTGCTGATTTCGGCAGCCATTTGTTTTTTATACTTCCATCCAAAATCTAATATTTCGCCAATAGCATCCAAATTTCCTTTTAGCAAAGCTTCTTTCATCATCACACTTTGCTCTTTTAATTTATGCATGGCATCAATAGATTTTTCTTTTTTATCATTCACATTTTTTGTTTGTGCATCTATAATCGAAGCACTTAATCTGCTAGTGCCTGTGTAATACAACAATAAATTATTTTGTAATTCATTCAAATATTTTTCACGAATACGCAATGGATTTACAATCACTTTATCATCGGCATAAAATTCCATAAAATTTACACCGCCAAATGTAGCAGCGTATTGATCTTGCTTTCCACCTGCCATATTCAACTGTTTGCGTTCAATATCATAAGCCAATTTTGCAATATCATATTCGCCTAATGGCAAGTTCAGCAATTCAACAAATGCGCCTAAAATAGCTACTACTAAAGTAGATGAAGTGCCTAAACCACTACCAGCTGGTGCATCTACAAAAGTTGATAATTCAAATGACAATGGCTGTTTACAAAAATTATTTTGAACGCATTGGTACACACCTTTCAACAAATCTAATTGCCCATCAATAGTTACTAATGAGGCATCTTGCAATTCAATTTTTTCATTTTTATCATTCGATTGAAATATAATTTTACCATCTGTTCGAGGTTGAATCATAGCATAAGCATTTAAATTTATGCTTGCATTTAAAATAGCGCCGCCGTATAAATCGCTATAAGGGCTTACATCGGTGCCACCACCAGCCAATCCAATCCGAAGTGGCGCTTTACATCTTATGATCATTGAATTAAATTTATTTGAGCGGCTAAGTTAATAGATAAAATATTTAAAATTTATTTTCGTTTAAAGCATTAATTTGCAAACGCTATGAAGTTTAAAAAATATTTCATTTTATTTATATTTAGTTGCACAGCTTTATCAAGCTATTCACAAACGGGTGCAAATGCAACGTTCGAATTTTTGCGAATGCCAGTAAGTGCCAAGGCCATTGCCTTAGGTGGTTATGCTATAGCACCGCAAAATAATGATATAAGTTTAGCCGCATTTACACCATCTTTATTAAATGAAAATTTAGATAGAAATTTTGCATTAAATCATGAAATATTATTTGGTGGTATTCAACATGGGCAAGTTTCTTATGCTCGATTTTCAAAAAAAAACAACATCACTTTTGCAGGTAATATTCAATATATCAATTATGGTAATTTTATTAGAACTGATGATGCTGGCGCTACACACGGACATTTTGGAGCAGAAGAAACAGCTCTTCAATTTGGGTTTGGAAAACGATTAAACCCCTTATTTTCGTATGGCGCTAATGCAAAACTAATTGTATCCAGATTCGATAATTTAGTAGCTACAGGCATTGCAACTGATATAAGTGCTTCTTACAACGATACCGCCAAAAAAATTGCATTTACTTTTTTGATTAAAAATGCAGGTGTGCAACTAAAAAAATATCAGTATAATAACTACATCGATAATTTTGGAAATGAAATTTTTCCTACCGATGCTTTAATTGGATTTTCAAAGCGGTTGGCTCATATTCCTTTTGCATTGCATGTTACAGCCCATCATCTTACTAAATGGAATATTAGATATTTTAATGCTGCCGATAATATTTCAACATCAATATTAAATGCAGATACAAGCAATTCAACAAAATCAAAAAAATATATAGCTGATAAAATATTTAGGCATTTGAATTTTGCTGGCGAATTTTTTTTAGGAAAATCGTTAAGTGTTCAAATTGGATATAATAATTTAAGAAGGCAAGAATTAAAAACTACAAGCCGAAATGGATTGATAGGTTTTAGTGGCGGCTTTCAAATTAAAACAAAGAAATTTACAATTGGATATGCTAGGGCTTGGTATTATTTGCCAAGTGCATCCAACACACTTTCGCTAAGTTTTGTAATTTAAGCAATGGTATTAAAACAAAAAAAGGAAGCCGTATGCACGACTTCCTTTTTTTATATTTCTTCAACTCAATTAAGCAGGTTGTTTTCTTAAAAAATTTCCTTTAGCATCAAATATATAATCTTCACCACCCACTTCAGCTTCATAGGTAATATTTCCTTTAGCATCAATAGTTTTAGCAGCTTCTTTAATTTTTTTACCAGCTAGATTCTTGCTGATATATTCAATTACTGAAATAGGTAATACATCAATTTTAATAGCTGTTTCGGTTTGTAACCATTGTCCTGCTGGCGAAAACAAAGCCGATGTTTCAACTTTATTTATTGAAAATTCTGCCTCATAATTTCCATACTCAAATTCCCATTTTGATACATATTGATTGGGAAACATTTCAGCAAATTTAGTTTTTACTTCTTTGGGTACTTCGTATTCGCTAATTTTTCCAGCAAATAAAAATTGCGATGTAAATAGCAGCGCAATAAGAATCTTTATTTTTTTCATTGTTTTAAATTTTTGTCTAAGTTAAAATTGAATTTTCAATTAATCAAGAATCTGTTGATATGAAATTATTGTTTCATGATTTTTTTAAAATAAATTTCTCCATTTATTTCTTCTATTTTTAAAAAGTAAATAGCCGCTGGTAATTCAGCCATTGACAATCGGATATTATTCTTGAAGTACTGAATTGCAACCTCTAATTTTTGCCCATTACTATTTAATACTTCTACTGATTTAAATACATTATTATAGGGTTGAAGTACTAATTCATTTGTAGTAGGGTTTGGATAAATGATTAATAATTTACTTGCATCAACAGTATTTATAGAGGTAGAATTTACTATCAAAATATAAGATAATGTATCTTTTAGCATCTTGTTGGCTGTATCATTTACAGCATAAGTTAAAACTGCAATTCCATTATTAACTTTTGCTTCAATTGCAATATCTAAATTGGCTATACCATTTGGCACAATAGCAGTCATAATAGCTGAAGCCGTAGATGAAGGATAGCTTGCATAATTATCATTGATATAAAATACCCAATTTGGTGGCAATGCTTTACTTATTAATGTCCATTGTAAAGCAATATTATTTGTAGAAATATTTTTCAAATTAATGTTTAAATATTCGATTGAATCCAGTTTGCTTTTTCTTACAATTGAATCGTTAGGCAAATGAATAAAATTTAGTTGTGCTTGGCAAACTAAACTTGTGATTACCAAACAGAATGAAAAAAATAATTTCATGGTATAAATTTTATCGAAGTTAAAAATTAAATATTTATTTTTAAACTTAAGTTTATCACTCTGCCATCAATAGGAGCCCAAAGCGGCTTAAATTGTGGGTTTTGGATAGTACCTACATACAAACTTTCTTTTCTTGATTGGCGATAATCCAATAAGTTTTCGGCATTTAAAACTAAGCTGCCAAATTTGAATTTCCGCTCAATCATATAAGCCAAAAACCAATAATTTTTTGCCTTTGATAAATCAGGTAGATATTGATTGGCATTATAACTTGCTTCAATGCCTGTTCGCCATTTATCTTCAATTTCATAAGCCAAAGTAGTTGAAAATTTATCTTGCGGAACAAGCGTTAAAAAGGATGAAACCTGGTTTAATGTTTTTTTACCAATAGTATGATTGTATCCTACATAACATTCTATATCATCATATTTAAACCGAATATAAGTATCTGTTCCATCACTTTTTACCAACCCATCTGAATTATAAAAATGCAAAAAATTATTGCTTTGCAATTGCACAAACACAGCATCTTTTATTTGCGTATAATATAATGCTTGATTGATTGTGATTAATATTTTTTTGAAATGGGTATGATAATTTATATCGGCATTTAAGCCAAATGAATTTTCGGGTTTGATGCCTTGTGTAGGCATAGTAAATTGCGAAAAATAATATTCAGATGTTTGCTTGCTAAATAATGCTGGCGATTTATAGCCGCTACCACCGCCTATTCTAACCGATAATTTATTTTGCGGACGATATAAAATACTTAACCTTGGCAATACAAAATTGCCATATCTATTATGATTATCTAATCTTAAACCTAGTTCGGTAGATACTTTTTTGGTGATAGCAAAATCGTGTTGAATAAATGCTGAAAGCGTTGTGTATTGATAATTGAAGATTGAATCAAAGGCATTTTTTTGCTTGGTAAAATTTTCATTATTCATTGATACGCCATAAACCAATTTATGTTTATTGTACTCTATAGCATCGCTTATTTCAACAAAATTTTGCAATTGATTGCCGCTAAAAGTAGTAGCCATTTGTACAGTTGATTTATCATACATACTGCTTATTGCTTTAATATTTAGATGGTGATGATGAATAAAAAAATTAGATTTTACATCAACTGAAATTCTATTACTTCTGTTTTTTTCGATAAAAGAATGAGCAATATTTTCACCCACATTAATAGCTTCCATATCGCCACCAATTCTATTTTCATGAATAAAATTTAAACCCAATACAATACTCGATTTTTTAGTAGGATATACAAAAAATTGAGGATGCACAACAGTTTGACGTAAATATGGCACATCCGATAAGCCATCTTTGTTTACATCAACTGCTTGCTGAAAATTTTGTGCAGCAAAAAAAGTGTAGCCCGTTTTTTTATTTCGTTTTGCTAAAAACAAATTCACATTGCTTTCTTTTAATGACGATTGATTTAATAACAAAGTACCCTGCAAACTATCAGTTGGTTGTTTCGAAACTAAATTAATTAAACCTGCAATAGCGCCACCACCATATAGTGTAGAGGCAGAGCCTTTTATTATTTCGGCTTGTTTTAAATCTAATGGAGGAATAGATAATAAACCAAAACTACCCGAAAAGCCTTCATACATAGGCAATCCATCACGAACCATTTGAGTATATTGCCCGTCTAAACCTTGCATACGTACTACCGAACTGCCATTAACAGCCGATGTTTGCTGAATATGAATAATAGATAAATCGCCTAATAAACTAGCAATATTGCCTGGCTTAATAGTGCTTTCTTCCACCATTTCTTCTTCGCCCAATACTTCTACTTTGGTTGCAATATCTTCAATTCTTGCATTGGTTCTATTTGCCGAAATACGAACTTCGTTTAAATTATTTTGCTTTGATTTAATAAAAACTTTAATTGTTTTTATCGAATCATCATTCAATTTTAATACAATATTATTTTCCAATTTTTCGTACCCCACCATGCTTACTAATAATGTAAAATTCGGAATTGTATTGTTAGATAAAATGGCAACGCCTTGTTGGTTGGTAATTCCGCCCATCTGATTTTCTTTTATCATTACATTGGCAAACTCAATAGGCAAAGTACTTTCGGCATCATACACTTTTACTATTATTTTTTTTTGTGCAAATATTGTATTGGCAGTAATCAACAAAAAGAGTATTAAAATTATTTTTTTCATTTCATTATATGTTTAGAAATTGGGTAGCCATAGCTACCCAATTTTAGTGTTTAAATGCTATTTAATTATATTTCCTGATTCATCAAATAAATAATCGGTTCCACCTACTTCGGCTTCATACTTTTTTTTGCCATTTGCTTCGGTAATGATGGATGCTTCTTTTATCTTTTTGCCTTTCATATTTTTAGAAACATATTCAATTACTGCTTTTGGAAGTTGATGAATAGCAATTTCAACTTCTGTTTCTATGATAGTTCCATCGGCTTTAAATAATACCGAATGTTCAACACCATTTTCATCATATTCGGCTTCGTAGTTGCCATTTTCCATTTCCCATTTTGCTTTTTTTATATGAGCATATTTTAAATGAAAAACCTTACTTACTGATGCTGGAACTTTTTTTGAAGAAATTTTTTGTGCACACAAAGTGCCTGTTGCTAATACAGCTATTAGCATGAATATTATATATTTCATGATTTATTTTTTATAATTTATTGTAATTTATTGCATTGTAATACAAACAACCCAATTAAAAAATTGAGTTGGAATGTTAAATAAAGATATTAACTACAACAAGCTATTGGAGGGCGAAAAATTTTTATTAAAAAATCGGTTGTAGTAAAATTATCAATAAAAATAGATTGAACTATTGGAACGCTTTTTTTAATACTAAACGAGAAAAATAAAACAGGCGTATGAAAATTTAATTGCTGAATAGAATGATTTATTGGATTAGTTTGATGAGGTTTTTCGCCATCTTCATGAATTTCGAATACGGTATCAAAATTCAATAAATGGTCGGTTATAAAATCAAACACATCTAATTCTGCATCTTCGGTGGCTTTGCAATGCTGATACATTTTTGGCAAATCGGCTAGCATGGAATAATCGCCCATTGGCAAACATAAATTGCCAAAAAGATGATACGCTAATACTATACATGCAAAAAATTTTGCCATCATTATATTACGAAATTAAACAATTAAATTTTCCTCAATTAATTAAGATGTTAATTGTGTGGTAAACAATTCTTATTCCTTCACAAATTTACCATTCATCACATTTCCATTTTTATCTGTTGCCTTTATAAAATACACACCACTTGGCAAGTGGTCAGTATTCAGTTGATAATTATCAGTAGTAAGTTTTTCAGCTACTATATTTTGTTGCTGACCCAATAGATTAGTTACCACTATTGTATTACTCATTAACCATTTACCATTAATCGTTAACCACTCATTCACAGGATTTGGATAAATACTAAAATGATTATCGTGGGTTAGATTAGCCACAATGCCCAATGAAATTGGATTTTTTATATTAATAGTAAACCCAGCATGTTTAATAATATGCCCTTGATAATCTTTACCTATCACATGGCAATAATTACAAGTATCACCAATAGCGGTAACAATTTGTAAGCATACCGTATAAGTGGTATCAACAGTATAAACATGCGTTGGTGTGGCTGATGTTGAAGTAGTACCATCTCCAAAATTCCAAAGATAACTTGTGGCTAATAAAGCCGTTAAAGTATCTACCGTTACAATAAATGAATTATTTATAGAATCATAATTGGTAGAATAGTGAGCAAAGCAATATGGATTAAAATTATAACAAGCAGATGTGTCAGCGCAACCGCCCCCATATACGATTACTGCATATGAGCCTGAAGTAGTGGGAATAAAAGTTTGATAGTTTGCATTTTGAATAAAACTAAAATCTTGGCAATTTATCCATTGATAATATGAAATATTGTTTGAAGAATTGTTTGCTGTTAATGTTGAAAAATTTCCCGTAATGAAAGTTTTAGGCAATGATTTTGTTAGCACTAATGTGTCCAGAATAATACAACTACCAACTCTAATTGTATCAAGGTATGTCCCAATCTGATTATAATTAATACCATTATAATAAAAATATTGACCTGGACAAATTCCTATGTATGTAGTTTGAGTTGTAGGCGCTATGTACAAACTTAAAAGTACAATTGTATCACAACCATTCGTAGTAGAAGATATGGTATCTAAATATACTCCACTGGAAGTTAAATTTGTACCATTAAAAAAATATGGAGTAGAATTGCAAGTGGTAGCAGAAATGAACTTAAAATAATAAATAAAACTAAGATTAATCGTTGTGATTGAATCACAGCCAAATAAAGATTTTACAGTATCTAAATATGTACCTGTGTTATTGTATGATCTACCATGATAATTATATGTTGAGCCTCCACAAACAGTTTGATAGATAGTATTATTAAAAGTAGTTGCTATTTTTACGGTATGTGTATTAGTTCCAATACATCCGTTATCATCAATGATTACAGAGTAAATTTTATTTGAACTAATAGTATCTAAAATAGTACTATTTGAAGATGAAATACTAATAGGAATCGAGTTCCAAGAATAACTAACATTACTTGCAAATTGCCCACCATTGCAAAATGTAAATGTTAAATCAGGCCTTTCATTCGATAAGATTGCATAATCTGTAAAATGTGGATCACAACCATTCAATATATTACTATTTGAAGGGCAATAATTACAAAACCCGTAACTTGCCATTGATGATTTTGCAACAACATCGCTATTTACAGAGCTATTAAAACCATTATCAAAACATATTTCAACTAATAAATTTGTCGTTCCATTCCATGAATAAGGGGTGCTTAAAATGAAATTATTCATTCCAACAAACGATGTATAAGAATTTGAAGAATATACCAATGTCAAAATTGAGCTTGTGTCAATTGTTTGTGGAAGTAGGAGTAATGGGGAAATACATCCAATTTTAATACTAAAACCTTGAAATGGAAGATTGCTATATTTAGTAATAACATTCCATGCAACTTGAGAAATAACCCCTCCATAAAATCCAGCTGAATTTAATTCAGCTTTTGTATATATCATTTGAACTTTTGCCCTGAAACAACCTCCATTAAAAATGCTAGGATTACTAGCTAATGAAGTAGCATTATTCTGACCAATTGTTGTTTGATTAGTGGAAGAACAATTTACTAAAGATGCCCCACTAACAGAAGGAATGTTGTTTATTGTTAATGCAATAGGTTGATTAATACAAACTGAATCAACACCAATAATCGAAAAATTAGGTACCATTGCTTTTACATAAACCTGTATTATAGCAGTAGTAGCACAATTTGTATCGGTAGATGGCGGTGTGGCAATTAATTGAATAGTATGATTGCCTGTTGTTTTGTATTTTAATATTATAGGTAGGCAAGCACTCAAATTGCCCGATACTACTATTGCATTGGGGTCTATTACCCATTGATAAGTATAGCCTGCTATGGATGGGCTTATAGGATATATAGTAGTGGTATCGCCTAAGCCACAAATAGAATCTTTTGTAAATTTAATGATAGAAATAGGAGCAATTCTATTAATATTAATAGTTTGGCAAATGGTATCGGCTAAGCAATTAATATTAGAATGAGCAATTAAGCAAACTGTATAATTACCCATTGCCGAATAAATATGAGTTGCATTTTGTATACTATCTGTATTCGGATTATTTGCTGTAGCATTTATATCGCCAAAATTCCAAGCCCATTTATTAATGTAGGCACCCGAAATAGTAGTATATGAATTATCAATAAAATGAGCAGCACTATTTACACAATATGATGTAGGATAATTAAAATTGGCTACTGCTGATGGACTAGGGTTGTATCTTACTAATGCCGTATCCATGCACCCCCAATTATTAAATGGTGTAAGTACACAATAATGCAATGAGGTATCAATTGGCGTAGTAGAAATAGTTAAGGTATCATTTGTGCTTAATAAATTTGTAAAACTCGAATCGTACCATTGATAAGCACTATAACCGCCTGGAGCAACTAATTGTGGAATATTAGATGATGTACAATTAGCAGTTTGAATTATTTTAGAACTATTGCAATTATCAGGTAAATCTACATAAGCATATCCAAAGTGACCACCTTGAGCACAATCGAAAGCATCAAATTGTACATAAATGGTTTTGCCAGATAAACCTGAAAAATTAAGGGTTGAAGCTGCCCAATTTTTATAATAAATAGAGTCGAACATGCCCCCTGATGCAACAGTACTATAATTAAATCCAGGTAATTTGCCAGATGGTGGTTGTACTATTAAAAAATTAGAACCCAAATTAACAGCTAAGTTGGTGGCAGAATCAATAATAGTAACCTTAAAACCTGGCTGTGCTTCAAAGGAATGCTTTGGATTTTGGAATACTAATGCATAGTAAAAAGTTAGTTTATAATGGCTATTGTTAATTGGAACATTTACTTTATATCTCATTCTTGCACATACAGCCCCTACTTGGTCATCGCCTAATCTAACCGAAAAATGATTGCCATTAATATAATTACAAACTGTTGGAAATTTACCAAAAGTATCTAAGCCCGAAGATTTAAGAACGTGTTGAGTTGCACTTGGTCCTGTTAGCGTAGAAGGATAAGTAAGTATGGCAGGATTGCCAGTTGTACCTTGTGTAACATTTCCTACATTACAAAGCCAATAATTAAAACTACCATTTTCAAAATTAATATTGGGTGGGCAATAGGTTTGTTGCGCCTTTGCGGATATTGACGATAAAAAAATAACTGCAATTAGAAAGATTAGTACATGTATTTTTTTCATAAGTAATTAAATTTATTATTTTCAAATATATGATACATTTTTGTTAAATCAAAAAATAATAATCTCATTTAAACCATAACTATTATTCATAAAAAAAGCCGATTCAAATGAATCGGCTTTTTTTATGAATGAACTACTTTTTTACAAATCAAATTTTATTCCTTGTGCCAATGGCAATTGATTACCATAATTAATAGTATTAGTTTGTCGGCGCATGTATGCTTTCCAGCTATCAGAACCACTTTCACGACCACCGCCTGTTTCTTTTTCGCCGCCAAATGCACCACCAATTTCTGCGCCGCTTGTGCCAATGTTTACGTTTGCAATGCCACAATCGCTTCCATTATTACTCAAAAATAATTCTGCTTCTTTCAAACTGTTGGTGAACACAGCACTCGAAAGCCCTTGCGGAACACCATTTTGCAGCGCAATCGCTTCTTCCATCGTTTTATATTGCATGATGTAAAGTATCGGTGCAAAAGTTTCATGCTGCACAATCTTAAAATGATTTTCTGCTTCGATAATACAAGGCTTAACATAACAACCGCTTTCAAAGCCGCTGCCAGTTAATACTCCGCCTTCTACAATAATTTTTCCGCCTTCTTTTTTTGCCGCATCAATGGCTTGCAAATAGCCATCCACAGCCATTTTATCAATCAACGGGCCTACATGATTTGTTTCATCTAATGGATTTCCAATTTTCAATTGCGAATAAGCTTTTGCTAAAACTTCCTTTGTTTTTTCATAAATAGATTCATGCACAATTAATCTTCGAGTAGTCGTACAACGCTGACCAGCTGTGCCACAAGCACCGAACACCACACCTGTTAACACCATTTTTAAATCAGCATGTTCGGAAACTATAATGGCATTGTTGCCGCCTAACTCTAACAAACTTTTTCCCAATCTTGCACCAACAGCAGCACCAACGGCTTTGCCCATTCGTGTTGAACCTGTTGCACTTACTAAAGGCATACGAACATCAGCCGACATTTTTTCGCCAATATTTCTTTCGCCAACTATTAAACATGAAACGCCTTCGGGTACATTGTTTTTCTTTAATACTTCAGCAATAATATTCTGACAAGCAATAGCACTTAATGGCGTCTTTTCGCTTGGCTTCCAAACACACACATCGCCACAAACCCAAGCTAACATTGCATTCCAACTCCACACTGCAACCGGAAAATTAAACGCAGAAATAATTCCTACAATTCCAATAGGATGCCATTGCTCATACATTCTATGATTTGGGCGTTCGCTGTGCATCGTTAATCCATATAATTGACGACTCAAACCAACTGCAAAATCGCAGATGTCAATCATTTCTTGCACTTCGCCCAATCCTTCTTGATAGCTTTTTCCCATTTCATAACTCACCAATGCACCTAAATTATTTTTCTGAACTCTTAAGGCATCGCCCATTTGACGAATGATTTCGCCACGTTTGGGCGATGGCATATTTCGCCAAATTTTATAAGCTTCTTGTGCCGATACAATTACTTTTTCATAATCAGCATCGGATGCTGATGTGCATGAGGCAATTAATTTTCCATCAACAGGCGAATAAGAATTGATGATAGCGGCTTCGCCTTTCAACCAATTTAAACCTGTTGAAACGCCGCTGTTGCTGGCTTTAATGCCTAATTCGGCTAATATTTTTTGAATATCCATAAATTTATTTTATTAAAAAAAGAGGGCAAATGTAAAAAAGAAAATACGATTATTGTTTTACATACATATTATAGTTGCAAGTATCACAACCATAATTTAGATACAAAGTATCGGTGCCTTTAAAATGTATATACTCGGTGGTATGTGCTTCGCTCCAATAAAATGTGCGATGTTTGTAAACAATTGTGAAAACAGAATTTGAAAACGAACCATTAGAAGTAGAAAAAGTATAGTTCAATTTTTCTTGTCGGCTTTTATTTTTATATTCTTCAAATACACCTTTAGAAGTATAAATTCTGTACACATCATTGCCCGAAGAAGCAGGCGTACTATATCCTCCTGATTGTTCGAAAGATTTTACCCATGTCCATTTGCCAAATAAATTTTTTAATGAATCATCGGGTACGGCTATCTTTTTGCGACACGATGAAAACACTACAATTATAAGAATAAGGGTGCAATAAATTTTGTTCATACTTATAAGTATTTAAATTTAAGAACTTAAAAATAGAAAAAAAATAAAGCAGTTAGTATTTTTGACAAATAAAATGAAAAAATATTTTTTACTTCTTATCTCGTATTTGGTTATTTCGTGTCATCATCAATCGCCAAAATTAATTGCCGATGATGGCATTATACAGAAAGATACCATGATTAAATTATTGGCTGATATGCACTTGGCAGATGCCGCTGTGCAAGATTTGAAGTTGAATACCGATTCGTCGAAACAGATTTATAAAATGTATTATCAACAAATATTTAATAGATATAAAACCAATACAAAGCAGTTTAAAATATCGTTGCAATTCTATACTCAACATCCTGATGAAATGGATATGATGTATGAAAAAGTAATTGAAGAAATAGGTGCAAAAACAAACTAAAAAAAATTAACATGAATAAAGTAGTAGCAAATGCGGATGCCGCAATAAGCGATATTAAAGATGGACAAACATTGATGCTAGGCGGATTTGGGCTTAATGGAATACCCGAAAACTGTATTGCTGCATTAGTAAAAAGTGGTGTTAAAAATCTTACTTGCATTTCGAACAATGCTGGTGTGGATGATTTTGGATTAGGCTTATTATTAAAAACACGGCAGATAAAAAAAATGATGAGCAGCTATGTGGGCGAAAATGCTGAATTTGAACGCCAATTATTGGCTGGCGAATTGGAAGTTGATTTAATTCCACAAGGCACTTTAGCCACCCGAATACAGATGGCTGCCATGGGCATTCCTGCATTTTTTACTCCTGCTGGTTATGGCACTGAAATAGCCACAGGCAAAGAAACCAGAGCATTTAATGGCAAAATGCATTTGATGGAAATGGCGCTACATGCCGATTATGCCATTATTAAAGCTTGGAAAGGCGATACAATGGGCAATTTAGTATTCAGAAAAGCTACCCGAAACTTTTCAACATCAATGGCTAAAGCTGGCAACATCACTATTGTAGAAGTAGAACATTTATTGCAACCTGGCGAAATAGACCCCGATGAAGTGGATGTGGCTGGTATTTATGTACACCGTATTTTTGAAGGCAGCAATTATGAAAAACGGATTGAACGCCGAACTGTGAAATTGGAAAAATAAATAGCAGTGATGGGTGATTGGGTATTAATAAATACAATTGTATGCACTACCCCATCTAAACATTGAATACCCACTATTGAATACTAAAAATTTATTACCAAATACTAGCAATTAGCTACTCAATACTGAATATCCATTACCAAATACTACCATAGATTTAAGTATAATGATTTACTATACAAACAATGCAAGCTGCCGCTACTAAATTAAGAATTGATAAATATTTATGGGCAATACGCATTTTTAAAACCCGAGCCTTAGCCTCAAAAGCTTGCGATGATGGCAAAGTACGCTATAATGGCGATGCCATAAAAGCTTCGAAACAAGTAAATATTGGCGATGAATACACCATAAAAACAGGCGATAAAAAATGGATAATTGAAGTACTACAACTTATTGAGCAACGAGTACAATATACCGAAGCTATAAAAAACTATACAGATAAATCGCCGATAATAGATGCACAAAACAATGCAACGGCATCTATCGCTTTTGCATTTAATACTGGCAAAAGGCAAAGCAAACAAGCCCGACCTACCAAAAAACAACGCCGAAATTTAGATGATTTTATGGATACTTAACCGCAATGCCTATGGCGCACAAGTTGGCTAGGCTTATTACCTGCGCCTTTTACAATAGAGCAGGGTTATAATAATTAAAAGCAAGCCCCCTACTCCACTTTATAAAAGGGAATAGGGGGCAGCAAATTTTTAAATGATTATAAAATATGAATTGCCCAACTGCCCAATTCGGTGGCTGATGGGTTGTAGATGTTTAAAAAATGATTTAGATTATAATCGCCAAACTCGTTGATAGGATGCATGGCGGTGGTATGCGGCGGTGCATCTACAAAAATAGTTGCTACGGCGCCATTAGGTTGGTCGCTTAGGTAAACCTGCAAATGGTCGTTGCCATTGTTTTCAACTTCTATTTGCACACTGTTTTCAAACCCACGTTTTACTATATGATGAATAGATAACACAGGCTGATGATTGTTTCTAAAATCTACCTGCAAGGTGTTGCGCAAATTATGCTCATCAAAATATTTGGCGGCTACCTGTGGGTTGGTGTTAAAATGGTCGAGCATTTTACCATAGCTCGATAGCATGCTGGCTACCATGTTTACCCTTGCCGTTTCCACAGCATCGCTGGTATTGCCCGTAGTTTGTTTCGATGAACTTTTATTACCCAAAGCCGTGTTTAAGTTGCTTTCGTATAAAACAATAGCAGCTTTTACACTGGCCAAAGCCGCATCGGTGCCTATGGCAGTTACTAAACTATTTAATGCACTAATTCTATCGGCAGTAGTACCATTTAAAAAAGGTTTATGTGCATGCGGAAATAAGGCTTTGTATCGAGTAGTTTTTTTGGCATAATGGGTTTGAATACTGGCATCGTAGGCATTAATATTATCGGGCATATTATCCATTAAATCATTAAAATTTCCTACATCGCCACCCTGCAATTGTATTTGCGCTTTCCAAGCATTGTAGGCTGCCACAAGGGCCACATTTAGCGGATGAAAAATAGTATAAATGGCCGAAATAAAGGGGCTGCCTGCGCTATCTACTTGCAGTGCAGTATCATGAAATGTGCTAATGGCTACCGCTTTGCGATAGCTGCCAGCAGTGGCATTGGCAAACGGATTGTCGAATAATTTCCATGGTGTACTCATAAAAATGGGGTGTTGTTTAAGTTAATAAATGAATAATGTTAGTACCAACCCAAACGAGGTATAGTTTCGATTGGTATTTCAAAAATAAAAACAGTTTTTTATTCTACAAAATTTATTTTGCCAAGGCAATTAGTAAATAAAAATAAATAAATGGACTATAGGCAAAGCATTTTATTTTAAAAAACACCTTGCTATTAAAACAGATAAGCGTTTTAGTTTTTAAAATGCTATGCCGTTGAAACGGGAAAGCGTTTTAGTTTTTAAAATGCTCTTCCATCGGAACGGGGAAGCGTTTTAGTTTTCAGAATGCTCTCCCGTCGGAACGTTTGTCAGGTTTTTATTTTAAAATGCTCTCCCGTTGGAACGTTTGTCAGGTTTTTATTTCAGAATGCTCTCCCGTTGGAACGTTTGTCAGGTTTTTATTTCAGAATGCTCTCCCGTTGGAACGTTTGTCAGGTTTTTATTTTAAAATGCTCTCCCGTCGGAACGGGGAAGCGTTTTAGAAATGATATAGCAGTAAATTGCTATATGTAAAGCATTTTAGTTTATAAAATGCTTGGTTTTGGTTTTAGAGGGGCTATTACGATAAAAAAATAAACTTGAATTAACCCTATTTTAGTTTTAGATTTGTGGTATAAAAAAAGCAACCCAGTTGCACCAAGCCACCCAAAAATGGGTGGATAAGTGCCACAACGTGGCATCTATATACAAGTTAGCAGCCACCCATTGACGGCAAGGCAAAAAATAAATCTGACATGACAAGACAAAATACAAATACATTTGGCGAAGCCATATTTGCCACTCTTTCACTGCTGCAAAAGAGGCAAATGTTTCTTTTGTTTGTTTTTGCATTTGCCACATTTGCAGCAACCGCCAACAGCAACTTCTACCGACACACCATTTAGACGGCAGACGACCAACACCAACCGACAAAAAAATACAAAAAAAGGTGGGCTTCGCCCCACCTTTTCATTTTAAAAATGTGCATAAATTGCTTATTTTTGTTCATATCTTTTAATGCTTTTACTTGCACCTTGTTTTTTGAACGCTTTAACTTCACATTCACAAAATCAATTCTCCCCCAATGAAAAAAGTAAAATCATTTATTGCTTTTATTCTTGCCTTTTGTTTTTCGTACATGCCAATAACAGCAATAGTTTTCAAGCATTACTCTTTGCTTTTACAAACTAAAATGCTTCGTTTTCCCCATCTATTTTTCACTCATTCCTTTTGCATTATTTGCTTCACAAAGCAAAAGTTCAAGCCTTTCCTTAGCTACTGCTGATTTTACAGCAGTCCAAGGCAAACTCCGTTTCATTTCTATTTTTATTTAAAACATTAATCAATGAAACATCTTTTTTTTATTTCAGCCTTTTTTCTTTTTTCTTTTTCTGTAATAGCACAAGTTAATCTTGTTCCTAATCCTTCTTTTGAGGATACAATAAACTGTCCTGATATGATTAGTCAAATTGAAAAGTGCAAAGACTGGTTTAATTATGGTAATTCTCCTGATTATTTTAATGAATGTGCAAAACCATTACCATTAAACTTCTATAGTAATGCTACTATTCCAGTTAATTCTTTAGGAGTTCAATATGCAGCATCAGGAAAGGCTTATGCTGGCTTGGTTACGCATGATAGCACTACGATTGATTATAGAGAATATATTGGCTGTCAACTAAATAACTTATTGCAAATTGGAACAAAATATTACGTTTCATTTAAAATAAGTTTAGCTGATAGTAGCTGGTTTTCCTCAAATAAAATAGGAATAAGTTTTACAAAGTTTTCACATAGTTTATCAAACCCAATTTTACCAAATAATAAATCTATAGTTTATAGCCATCAGATTATTTCTGACACTTCAAATTGGACAAGAATAACAGGTTCTTTTGTTGCAGATTCTATTTATGAATATTTGGTTTTAGGTAATTTTTTTACTGACAATCAAACAAGTTTTTTATTAACACATTCTCATAGTCAACTATTAAGAGATGCCTACTACTATGTGGATGACATTTGTGTTTCAACAGATTCAATTTATGCTTTTAATTATGTTTATACAGGTATAAATGAAGTCAACAAAAATATCAATGAAATTAGTATTCAACCAAACCCTACTACACATTCAATTTCATGCACTTTGCCTGATGAAACTAAAAGTATTGAAATTGAAAATATTATTGGGCAAAAGGTACTAATTGAAAAAATAGAACCCAGCACAAAAAGTTATTCAAAAGATGTTTCATTATTTCCAAATGGCTTATATTTTTTAACAATCAAAACAAAAAATTTTTCACAAACAATTAAATTTATTAAACAATGAAACATCTATTCATTTTACTTTTACTTATCCCGTTTTGTGAAAAGTTTTGCAATGCACAAGTCAATCTTGTGCCAAATCCAAGTTTTGAATTGTATGACTCTTGTCCCCATGGTATTGCAAATTATTTTTATCAAACAGTATCATTTGCAAATGGTTGGTCTCCTTTTGGAACAAAGTATGGCACTCCCGATTATTTTGACTCTTGTGATAATGGAATTAATATTGTAGGAGTACCAACAAATGCATTTGGCTATCAGTTACCAGCAACAGGGCACGGCTATTGTGGCTTTTATGCGTATTACCCAGATAATTATAGAGAGTTAATTGGGCGACAATTAAGTTCAAATTTAACAATTGGGACAAAGTATTACGTAAGTATTAAAGTTAGCCTTAGTGAAGGGTCAATTTGCGCTTCAAATAAAATTGGAGTAACATTTTCAACTACGGCATATAATGATACACTTCCTTTTCCAATTAAAAACTCTTCTAAAATTTATTCTTCTTCTATTTTATCTGATACTTCAAATTGGGTAATTATTTCGGGTTCGTTTGTAGCTGATTCAGCATACAGGTATATTATAATCGGTAATTTTTTTACAAATGCAAATACTGATTCTACAGTATTATATGGCAATGTAATTTCGTCCTTAAATAGATGTTATTCTTACTATTATTTGGATGACATCTGCGTTTCTGCGGATTCTAATGGGTGTAAAATTAGTGATGGAATTAATGCTATAAATAAATCTGCTGAAAGAAATAATATTTTCCCCAACCCTGCTTCAAAAACAATATCATTTTCATTGCCAATGGAAACACAGAGTATTACTATTAGTGATATACTTGGGCAAAAGATTTACTGGGACAAGATAGAGCCTAATATTGTCAATTACACGAAAGATATTTCATCATTCCCAAACGGCTTATATTTTTTAACAATCAAAACAAACAATTTTTCACAAACAATCAAATTTATTAAACAACAATGATTCAAATTATTAAACAAACAAAAAACAAAAATCATGAAAAACATTACAAACACAATCAAATCAATAATGATATTGGTTATCATTATTTTCTGCTCTCAATCTTTTATCAGTAACGCACAATCTACATGGAATATCGGTGGCAACGATGTTTCAGCACCAAGCACAGTTGGCACAAATACTAATTACCCTGTTAATATCAAAACCAATAATCAGAATAGAATTATTGTTACCACACATGACACTATTCAGTTTAAAGGCACTGCAATTTTTGATAGCATAAAATTGGGACATGGATTTATTCAAGCTGATAGCGGTAGATTTAGAACATTGCATATTGGTGATAGTTCAATAACAATTGGTTCGGGTACATTTGGAGGAACAACAACTTCTGGTACCTCAAACAACATCACCTGTTCTAATGGGATATTAAATTTCGGGCGTACTATTGGTAATTTTGATGATTGCTATTTTAATATTGGTACTCAAACTAATACTTATAAGTTGCATATTCATGATAATGGGACAGCAGCAAATCCTTTACTACCTGCTTGGGCACATTTCACAAATTCTGCAACAGGTCAAACTCAAGTTGATGGTCTTTTAGTAGGTGTATTTAATAACATAACTGGGATTAGCAATACAACAGCAGCTATTCTTCAACGGGAACAAGCCCCTCTTCGCCCCAGCAAACTGTATTTTCATTCAAGATAATTGTATGCTTATCGAAGCAAATATTATGCTCATTCAAGCAAGCATTATTGTCAGCCAAGACAGCAGTATTGTCAGTTAAGCGACCATTATTTTCATTCAAACCAACAGTATGCTGCACCCAGCACACAATATTTTCCACCAAGATAATCCTATTTTAATCCAAGCAGACATTATCCAAATCGCACCACAGTTTCATACACTTGTAATAGGCGCAAAACCAGCCGCCAAAACCAAACCTATTACAAGAGTATGAAACACCAACGCTTTTTGCCACAGTCATATCATCAAAGCACAATCCAACTTGACAAAACCCCACCATTGAAGTTTGGGCGGCAGCTAACATGGGCTTCAAGCAACGGCGGCAGACGGGTAACATTTCTCTTTGTTGTTTCTAAAAAGTTCTATCTTTGCCGACAGCAAACGGCACTTAATCCGCCGATGCTTGATAGCCCAAAACCGTTGGCGGCAAGGCATGACGAGCTTCCGAAATTGCATAATAGACGGACAAAAAAACGATAGACAAAAAGAAAAACAAAAATAAAAAGCTGCTTCGCAGCTAATATTTTTTTGTTATTTCACAAGTCAATCTTCAAAACATAAATCGCAAACAAAATAAAAATCAAAAAATGAAAAAACTTATTCTGCTGCTAATTGCTGTTTTCCCATTATTAACCAACGGACAAGATTGTAAACCAGATTATTCAAAAGTTGATAAAATTACTAAAACCCAAAATGTTGTTTGGAAATTTGATGAATTTTATCATGTTACTTTGGGGGATGCATTTGTAGACCCCGAAAAGATTTTTTTAAACCTTAGTATTGGTCGTTATGGTAGTGTAAATGCCATTAGTCTCACTATTGTTAAGGAGGAGGATTCAAAAAATAAAGCAACTTTTGAATCTGCATACCATGCTGTAAAAGGCAATCAATTCGTTCTTGGCACTAAAGGAGGAACTCCTTTGGTGTTTACTGCTGATGAAGTAAATAATGAGAGTAAAGTTAGTGATGTGTTCGGATTAGTAACTACTGTTACCTTATCTTCTTATATTAAAACAGAAGATTTAGAAAAGATAAAATCAGTTTTAACTACTTCACCAATTGATGCAGTTAGAGTTGCTTTATCAGGCGGTGTTAATATTCAGAAAAATATACGAGAAAAAAAAGGAAATAAAATGCTCGAAAAATTTGTATGCTTTTTTGATTTCAATGACAAAAACAAAATTGCAGTACCCGAAGAACCCAATTGGAATAATTTACCACCTAATCCTAATGTTCCAGAAAATTTGCCGATTGATACAACTACTAATAAAATAACCTTTACAGATGTAGTTTTAACGAATGGTGTTTCAAAAGAACAATTATACGAAAGAGCAAAAGCATGGATGATTAATTATTATAAAAGCGACCAGTTTTCAATTAACGATAAAGAAGCAGGGCGGCTTACTAAAGAAGGAATGTTTACAAAAACTTATAACGGTCGTGAAGGTAAAACTTCTACAACAAATCATTTTTACAACATAACAATTTACATTAAGGAAGGCAAATACAAATATGTAATTTCAGATTTAACAGGCGACGATGGCAAAACAAAAATGACATTAGAAAGCGTCTATAAGACAATTGTAAATTATCCTAAACTTACAAAATATGTAAATCAACAAATCTATGAAGGTGTTGATGAGGTTATTAAAAGTTTAAAAACAGCAATGGCATCTAATCTTAAAAAAACAAATGATTGGTAAATGAAACAAGCAATTACAATTCTCTGTTTTCTCTTTTTTGCAAATACAACAAAGGCTCAAACATGGTACGAGTTAGCAACTACTAATGATAGCTTACAAGCAAACAACACTATCAATAGTATATGTAATGATTCAGCAGGCAACATTTATGCTGCTGGTGATTTTACCAATTCAAGTGGTTTGAGATATGTAGCAAAATGGGACAATTCAACAAATCTTTGGAATGAATTAGAAGATAGCAATAGCTTATCTGCAAATGGGACAATTCAAGTAGTTTGTTATTTCAATGGCAATATTTATGCTGCTGGTAGTTTTACCAATTCAAGTGGCAAATATTACGTTGCTAAATGGAATGGTGCTAAATGGAATGAGTTGGGTGGTTCAAATAATTTATCAGCAAATGGCAAGATAAATAGTATGTTCGCAGATAGTAACGGGAATATTTATGTTGCTGGGCAATTTACAAATTCAAATGGTAAACATTACGTTGCTAAATGGAATGGGACAACATGGAATGAATTAAGTGGTTTTAATGCTTTAGATGCTAATGACCAGATTCTTAGTATTTGCTCCGATGCAGCAGGGAATATTTATGCTGCTGGTGATTTTTGGAATGTGAGTGCTAAAAATTATGTTGCTAAATGGAATGGTTCAACATGGGGTGAACTTGGTGGATTAAATGGTTTATCTGCAAATAGCCGTATCAATACCATTTGCTGTGATTTAGCAGGAAACATTTATGCTGGCGGACTTTTCACAAACACAAGCGTTAACTATTATGTTGCTAAATGGAATGGTTCAGCATGGAATGATTTTTTTGATGTAATAAATGTAGACCCTATCGTTGCAATTCGTACTGATAAGGCTGGAAATGTTTATCTATTTGACCATAACAACCTTAATCTATTCAGCATTGGAAATGGGTTTTCGTATGGACATATGAATGCTATAATTGGCGACTTTTTTATTGATGCCAATAACAATATTTACGCTTCTTGTTTTAATTTCCCTACACATAAAAATTACGTAGCACGTTATGGATTTCCACTTGGAATAGAAGAAGAATTAAAAACTGAATTACCAATTTTTCCCAACCCAACAAACACTGCAACAACAATCACTTTGACGAAACCAATTGACAACGCAACTATCAAACTTATCAATTTGACAGGACAAATAATTATTGAAAAACAAAATCAAACAGGCGACCATTTCAACTTGGAAATTTCACAGCAAGCACAAGGTATTTACTTTGTAGAAATTAGGCAAGCTGACAATGTTTGGCGTACTAAATTAGTAAAGCAATAAATTGACAAGACGAGCCATGAACAATTGCCCAGCCGCCAACATGGGCTTGCTTCATTGGCGGTTGACGGGCAACGCCAACTTGTTGTAGTTTCTATTACCTTTATGCAGGCAGACGGCAGACGGAACACCAAGCCGCCCATGCAGCAAAGCCCAGAAACATTAGCGGCAACCCTTGGGCGACAGTGCAACTTTGAACATTTGAGCATTGAACAACCATTTTTTTTACAACACATAAACAACTAATGACAACAGCAGACATTCAAGCAACAGGCAACTTGTTACAATT
>JBJOOR010000008.1:0-164256 GCA_046051225.1 Bacteroidota bacterium
TTGATGCCAAACATGCAGATTGTAATGGCGATGGAATAATTGATGGCAATGATACTACAGCCATTTTACAAAATTATGGCTTAACACATTTGCGTAAAAAAAGTGGTGCCGATTTAATGACACTTACCGTTGGGCCAGATACCTTGTATCAAAACACAACAGCCACTATCCATATCGGATTGGGTACAGCAGCCTTGCCAATAGATAGTGTTTATGGAGTAGCATTTTCGTTTAATGTTGACCCAACAGCTATTGATACCAACTCTATAAGCATTACTGCGCCTTCATCATGGCTGTTTAATAATCCTACCGACCATTTTCAAATTTATAAATTATCAAAATCTGCTACAAGAGTTGATGTAGGTTTGGTTCGAAATAATCATATCAGCAAATCGGGTTTTGGCGATGTAGTAACCGTTACTATTGATATTACAACAGGAAATATTATTGGTAGAGAAGATGCATTGGCGGCTTACAATAAAAAATATCAGCTGCATTGTTCGGTAGATAATGTTACTATTTTAAAAGTAGATGGTTCAATGATTTCGGCAAATGTAGTAGCAGATTCTTCCATCGTTTTATACAATAAACCTAATGGAATAAACAATGTATCTATTCAAAATTTATCACAATCAATTATTCCAAATCCTGCTACCAACAATGTTTCTATTAAATTAAAAGGATACAATTATAATGAAGAAAAGAAATTAATTTTGATAGATGCAACAGGCAGATTGATGCTTCAAAAAACATTTACCAGCAATCAAACTACGATTGATATTTCAGAATTGAACCAAGGAATTTATATTGCAAAAATTATTTCAGAAAAAGGAATTACTGAAAGCAAATTGATAAAACAATAATTGTACAAGTAGTTAGAGTTTAGAAGCAGAGCTGTAAACTAATTGCTATCTCTTTTTCGGGTGTATGCTATCTCTATTTCATTGCCCGACCAATTTCGATTTACAAAAAATAATGGAATAGAATCGAGTTGCCCTTTATGTTTTATCCAAATGGCGTTGTTGTTTTCAAAGCAAATGCAGATTTGCAATTTTTTATTAGTGGTGCAATTGTAGCAGATATAATGATTTTCAGCAAATGCAGCAAGCGAAAAAAACAGCGCAATAAAAATTATTGAACGTGATTTCATTGATGTAAAACTAAAAACTTTAGTAAGAATTATTTTACGAAGTGGCACAGAGCAAACACGGAGGGACACGGAGAAGTTTTATTGCTTACCTCCAATCATTAACGCCAAGCGGCTTGAGTTATGGATTTGCGCAAATACGAGTTTCATTACAACT
Organism: Bacteroidota bacterium; assembly: GCA_046051225.1. Classification (GTDB taxonomy): domain Bacteria; phylum Bacteroidota; class Bacteroidia; order Chitinophagales; family CAIODY01; genus CAIODY01. The sequence goes on from JBJOOR010000008.1 coordinate 1,305, forward strand.
TCATTATAACGACATCTAATCAACTGTTCTTGTTCTGTTAAGTTAGATTCATCAAATTCAAGTTTGGCAAGTTCTGCTTCAAGAATTGGCGAAATAAAAAGAATTTTGGATTGGACTTGTTCGCTGATTTTTAACGTTTGCTCATTCTTTTCTGCATATTCCCCCTTCTTTTCCTCTGTGTCGTATTTATAATCTATCCAAATCAATTTTGGATCTATCAAATCTAAACAACTATTTATAAACCAATTTTGGAAAGAATAATTTGTTTGTTCTTCAAAATATTTTCCAAACCAGCTCTTATCAAAAATAATTTCTGTTATGTTCGAAAGGTCTGAAAATTGACTAATTGTTGGGTCAAGAATTAATTCTTTATCTTTATTATCTCCAAAAGAAATCCAGAAATGAGTACCTTCTTCTGCACCCTTATAAAGTCCCACTTTCAATGAATTTTTAATTCCATTTCTTGTCAATAAAATTGATAAAGGCAAACATGTTGCAAAACACATGTTGTTTCGTGGTTCGCCTTTTTCAAACAATTTGTCTATAAATTCTTTCGCTATTTTTTCGGGATTTTCCATCAGCGTATTTTTTTTAAAATTTTAGTTCCTTCGCTATCGCTCAAGATGACGGCTTCGAGTTGTCTGTCATGCCGAGGAACGAAGCATCTGTATTTCAATTTTCAAATCTTCTCATTTTCTAATTTTCCCCAATCATCAACTTCGCAAATTTCAACATTATTTTCTTTTGACCCAGTTGTTCAAAATCAATTGTTGCAAAACTGTTGTCGCCGTTGCCTTCAAGAATTGTTAGTTTGCCTTTGCCAAATTTTTCATGATAAACTGTTTGCCCAACTTGCAAAGCACTGTTCGGCGATGCCTTGAAATCAGGCATTGGAGCAATATTCACCGCAGGTTTATTCAACACTGATGGTTTTGAAATTGAATTTCCTTCAAAAGGTTTTTCTGTTTTTCGCTGAAAATTATTTCGGTTATTATTGTTATTTCCAAATGCACTATCTAAAGTTTTAAAACCACTCACATTGCCAAAACCTTGTGGCATCGAAGGTTTGCGAAGCCCAACAAACGTGCTGTAATCTTCGGGCACTTCATCAATAAAGCGACTTGGTTCGCAATAAATCAATCTGCCAAAGCGATAACGATTCAAAGCATAAGTGAGAAACAAATTTGTTTTAGCTCGGGTAACCGCCACATAAAATAATCGGCGTTCTTCTTCCAACGCATTTCTATCATCGGTACTCATGTTTGATGGAAATAATTCTTCTTCCATTCCAACAACAAAAACTGTATGAAACTCCAAACCTTTTGCCGAATGCACCGTCATCAATTTCACTTTGTTATCATCGCCTTTGTCGTCATCGGCATTGGTTAATAAAGTAACGGTTTGTAAATAACTACCCAAAGTTTTATCTACCACTTCGCCCGTGTCTTCATTCACTTTGGTTTCATCCGTAAATTCTTTTATCGAGTTTAAAAGTGCTTGCAAATTTTCATATCGGCTCACACCTTCAACCGTTTTATCTTCGTACAACTCTTTCATGATGCCTGTTTGCTTGCCGATGTGTTGCGCCAAATCATACGCATTGTGTGTGGCTAACATGGCGTTGAAACTTTTCATCATCCACATAAAATCTTCCACAGGTTTGCCAGCTTTGATGCCGTACAGCGGCGCATTTTCCAACACTTCCCACAAACCTTTGCCTGCCTCATTCATGGCTACTGTAGCTCGTTCCAGCGTTGTTTTACCAATGCCTCTGGTTGGATAATTAATTACACGACGTAATGCTTCTTCATCATTAAAATTCACCGTTAATCTTAAATAACACAAGAAATCTTTCACCTCTTTGCGTTGATAAAAACTGATACCGCCATACACTCTGTAAGGAATATCCATTCTTCTCAAAGCTTCTTCAAATGCACGGCTCTGGCTGTTGGTACGATATAAAATTGCAAACTCTTTGTTGTGCAATTGGTGGCGCATCCGCATTTCGAAAATATTATCAGCCACATATTTTCCTTCATCATTATCAGTAGCTACTTGCACCACTTTTATTTTTTCGCCTTCGGCATTGGTGGTAAAAGTTTCTTTTTTTATTTGCGCTTTGTTTACCGCAATCACTTTGTTGGCAGCGTTTACAATGTTTTGTGTGCTGCGATAATTTTGTTCGAGTTTAAAAATATTTAAGTCGGGGTAATCTTTTTCAAAATTTAAAATGTTGGCAATCGTAGCACCACGAAAAGCATAAATACTTTGTGCATCATCGCCTACCACACAAATGTTTTCATTCACCGCCGATAGTTTTTTCACGATAGAATATTGTGCATAGTTGGTGTCCTGAAACTCATCTACCATCACATACTTAAACTTCTGTTGATACTTGTAACACACTTCAGGAAAGCGTTCCAACAATTCATGCATCTTCATCAGCAAATCATCAAAGTCCATCGCACCACTTTGAAAACATCGTTTGGCATACAACTCATACAGCTTGCCCATCGCAGGGCGATGTGCCATTCTATCTTCATTCACCAAATCAACACTGCCGTTATACATTTGCCAAGTGATGAGCGAATTTTTTGCCGAAGAAATTCTATTTAAAACTGTGTTGGGTTTGTAAAGTGTATCGTTCAGGTTTTGTTCTTTAACAATATTTTTGATGAGCGATTTTGCATCATCGGTATCATAAATAGTGAAGTTGCTGGGATAACCTAATTTCTCTGCTTCAATGCGTAACACACGAGCAAATATGCTGTGAAAGGTTCCCATCCAAAGGTTTTTGCCTTCGTTGCCAACGAGTTTCATAATTCGCTCTTTCATTTCAGCCGCAGCTTTATTGGTAAACGTAAGCGACAAAATATTAAAAGGGTCGATGCCATTTTGAATCATGTGTACAATGCGATACGTGAGCACACGAGTTTTGCCCGAGCCTGCGCCTGCAATAATCATCACTGGTCCGTTGATACATTCCACGGCATTGCGCTGTGGTTCGTTTAATTCGTCTAAATAATTCATTAAGGCAAAAGTAAAAATTTCATTAGCCACAAAGGCATGAAGAGGAGAAGAAATTTTTTGGGAAAATTATTTTATGAGTGAAGGATGGATAACACTCATTTTGTAAATATTTTTTGAGGAAGAATTATTTTGGAGAACATAGAAATTCTTTTTTCTAAAAATGATTAAACCTGTTCCAATTAAAGCAACAGGGAAAGTCGTTGTTATCAATATCGCTCCTAAAATAATTAACGGCGATAAGCCATGACCAACCTTTAAGATTGCACTTGATGATATTAGCAAAGCACCAATTGCAGGTGGAATGAACGCGTAAATACCATTCTGAATAATTTGTTTTTCGTTGTTATTTTTGTTGAATGGAATTCGAGTGATTGAACTGTAAAATATTTTTTGTCCATTGATAACTAAAAATGAATCTGCAATCGTATCTACTTTTCCTTTTAAAAATTGGTCTTTTTGAAATGAATTTACAAATCGAATTTTTGCGTCTTGTTTTTCATGTAAAAAGTAGGAAGTGTTTTTTGTAACCATTAACTGATTTTGCGCCACACAAAAATTGGCGATGAATAAAAACAGGAAAAAGAATTTTAGTTTCAGCATTCTATTTTGTTTTATGCATAACTCGAATCACCCAAGTACTTTCATTTTCTTTTGCAATAAATTTTAAATGATGCCTTGTAAATGACATTGTGCTTAATGCAATAATATCAATTGGTAAATACAATGCGGTTAGCAAGAAACCAACAAACATAAATCCAAATGGAGCTCTGCCATATCCTCCTCTGCCATTATCATTCCATTTTGTAAACGACCCAATAAATCCAGTAGTAAATCCTGCAGCTACAATGGCTTGAGGAATTAATAATTTTCGCCCCATTCTTCTTCTATATTTTGAATTTATACTTTTATCAAAAGCAATTGCTGTGATAGAGGTAATTCTAATTACTTCGTTGTTGATTGTAAGAGTTGAATCGGTTATATTTCTTATTGCACCGTATTCTTCATAAAATTGATTACTTGTTACATCATAATATTCTAATCTCACTTCTTCATTTTCATTTACAAAATATTGCTTTGAGGTTGAATCAAAAGTAGCTTTAGATATTGGGTTACCCGAATAATGAACCTTTAAAAATTGCAATTGATTTTGCGCTACACAAATTTTAGAGATGAATAAAAACAGGAAAAGAAATTTTAGTTTCATGAGCATTAATTATTCATTAATAAACTACTGTAAATCATCTGGCAAATCTTCTACATCAATGTTCTGAATATCTAAATAATCAACCCTTGGCGATTTTGATTTTGATGCTGCTTTATTAATGTTCCATACCAAGCTGCCTTGCAATAGCAAACCGCTTTGCACTCGTGTTTGATACAAGGGTTTGTCTTTGGTAATATCAGCATCTCTATCACTTATTGATACTACTTGATTATTTCTGTAATAATTATTTATTTCAAACTGAAAACGAATGTTGTTTTTCAATAAATATCTTACGCCTAGTCCAACCGTTCTGCCCGATTCACGAAACAAAATAGAGGCTGTATTGGCATTAATTTCTTCATTTGCCGAATATAAGCGATATGTATTTCCTGTATTTTCTATTTGCCCAAAAACCATAGTGCGCTTGCTTAATGGATGATAATACGCAAACCGAACAGGATAATATTCAATTTTATCTCGAAGCGGAAATGATATTCGTACAAAATCTTTTGGCGTTATTTTTATTTTTGCACCCACTAATGGCACATACTGTGTAAGGTTGAAAGCCGTAGTAGTAGCCATTCCTACAAAATATTGAAATTTTGGATTTTTCAAACGATAATATAAAAGCAAAGTAGAATAACGCAATCCAATTTCTTCATTCAAATAATATTGGTCGTTTGCAAACCCTACGGTAATATGAAATAAAAGTAAATTTTCTTTGGGTTGATAATACATGTATTGCAAACCCACATTGGCGCTATACAAACTATGTACATGTTGAAAAATACTATCCATCACAAAGTCATTCCACGAGCCACTGATAAAAGCATTTATTTGATGCGAACCTTCGGGCTTTTGCCATCTTATTAAAGGCACAGTGGTTGAAAATTCGTAACGAGAATATTGAAATGATGTGTCGCTAATGTTGCGTTTTTGGTTATAAGCCGACATTAAATGCCTTTCAGGATAATAGTTTACACCAAAATATAGACTTGGCGAAAATCGTTTTTGATGATTGGATAAACTATCTAAATCATCTGTATTCAGCAGCCCAACAGGCGTTTGGGCTTTGCCAATAAAGGGCAATAATAAAATGAGCAACAAAATATTTCTTAATCGCATATACAAGTGTAAGGTTTTTTTGATAAAAAATCATGAGCAAATATCAACTGTTCAGTACAGTGCTTTGCTCATGATTTTAATTGGCTCTACCAACGTCTTCTACCACCACATCCATGGTAAAATGGTCTGTGGTAAAAATATCGTGGTGCATGATAACTATAATACATCATTGGCGGCGGCGGTGGTGGCATGTATCTGTAGTCATAGTAACCGCCATTGTAATTTCCATAATGCTCATGATAGCAGTTATTAAAATATCTGTGTGGATGAGCATTAGAAGTGTTAGCTAATAAAGCTGTAAAAGCAATGGCTAACAGTAAAACGAATAAATGTTTTTGTTTCATAACTAATGATTTTAATTTAATTGACTGATTTTTTTTAAACTTGTTTAATCTGATTAAGAATATTATTTAAAAAACAATCATGATGCCAAATCAATTATTAGCTTAATTTATTTTTATAAATATAAGTAATTAAAGTTTGTCCAACAGCCTTTAATGTTGATTTATCAATAATTTCCATGTTATCATTTAATGTATGCCAATGCGGTGCAAACCATTTTTGTCCAGTAAAATCATGATAAATAATATCAATAGTTGGTACTTTTAAAATAGAATTAATGTAAGTATGATCATCTGTAATGCCACTAATAGTTTGATTGATAAAATGACCACTATAACCAATATCATTAGCAGTTGTCCAAACTTCATTCATCAAGCCTGGCGCATATTGCATCGATACGCTTTCTAATCCAAAAGTTGCACCTCGGGCACCCACCATATCCAGCAATATTCCTGCTGTGGCTGTGTAGTTGGCTACATGAGGATTGTGACACCAATACTGCGTTCCAAGACAATACGAGTTTTCATCATATTCGCCTTTAAGCAATGGCGAACCTGGTGATGGGCAACCATAATCTTCGGCATCTAACATCACTAAATCAATACCTCTATCGGGTTTATTTTGTTGTAAAATTTTTGCTAATTCCATCATCACAGCCACACCACTACCTGCATCATCGGCTGCTAAAATGGGTTGTTTCATTTTTGCTAAATCAGTTTCTTGGTCGGCAAATGGGCGGCTATCCCAATGCGCACAAATCAATAATCTGTTTTCTTTTTGCTGTGGCAAAAACGAAGCAATAATGTTTTTTATTTTTAATTGTTTACCATCAAATGATTTTACGGTGGTAGTTTGAACATAAACTGTATCGGCATATTTAGTAAAATATTTCACTAAATAATTACCACAGTTTATATGCCCCGTTGTATTAGGAATTCGAACACCAAACGAAACTTGCTTGGCTACAAAGTGATAACACGAATCTTCATTAAACTGTGGAAGCTTTGTGTAGTCGGGCTTTGCAGCAACTGTAATTTCATTTGGTGTATCTGTTTTTGAATTACAAGAATTACAACTCCAACTAATCAATGCACAAATTAATATTGTTAAATATTTTTTCATTTGCCTAAAAATTCTTTTTTAAAATTTTAATATTTCATTTTTTGCCAACTCAAATTCACTCCATATTTCTTTCACAATTTCAGCCGCTGGTTTTATTTCTTTTACTAGCGATGCAATTTGTCCAATCTCCAATTCGCCTTCATTCATATCGCCTTCAAACATTCCTTTTTTTGCACGGGCTCTGCCCAAAATATGTTGCAATGTTTCGGCATCAGCGCCATTCTGTTCGGCAGTAAACGCTTCATTAAAAAAATTATTTTTAATCAGTCTTACAGGCGTCAATTTTTTTAATGCTAACATGGTATCGCCTTCTTTGGTTTCAATTACTTTTTTCTTAAAATCAATATGTGCCGATGATTCATTGCTTGCCACAAATCTTGTTCCTACTTGTACCCCTTCGGCACCCAAAACCATTGCTGCCAGCATGGTTTTGCCCGTAGCAATTCCGCCTGCTGCTATAATAGGGATGGTTATATTTTTTGTAACCGATGGTATTAAACACATCGTAGTGGTTTCTTCTCTACCATTATGTCCGCCTGCTTCAAAGCCTTCGGCTACAATTGCATCAACACCAGCTTCTTCACTTTTTTTAGCAAATTTGGCGCTGCTAACCACATGCACCACTTTAATTCCGTTTTGTTTTAAAATAGATGTCCATGTTTTTGGATTGCCTGCCGATGTAAAAACAATGGGCACTTTTTCTTCTATAATTATTTGAATATGTTTTTCAATATCGGGATAAAGTAAAGGTACATTTACGCCAAAAGGTTTATCGGTAGCCTTTTTACATTTTTGAATATGTTCTCTTAATACCTCTGGGTACATGCTTCCGCTGCCTATTAATCCTAATCCGCCTGCATTACTTACGGCTGCGGCTAATTCCCAGCCGCTACACCAAATCATACCAGCTTGAATAATTGGATATTTAATATTGAATAATTGTGTGATTCTGTTTTGCATTTGCAATGTTAATTAATCTTATTAAATTTATAAAAATAAAAAAAGCCTTACCGAAAATTTCGATAAGGCTTTAGTATTAATTCTGAGTTAATTACTTTATTTTCTTTTGTTACTTCTAAATGATTTACCAGCTTGAAATCCATTGCCTTCAGGGCTGCCTAAACGAGCCATTACACAACGGAAACCAATAGTAGCAGTAGCTTGGTCTTCTTCTAAAAATCTACGAGTACCTGGTGCTAAAAAGTATGCTCTATCATTCCACGACCCACCTTTATAAACTCTTGTATTATCGTTTACCAATGATGATACTTGGTAGTTATAGGTAGCATCAGAATTTTTGTCACCATCATTAAAGTTAATATTATTTCCTTTGTTGTAATTTCTTCTGGTTAATAATTCGCTATCACTAACTGCACGATATTGTATTCTACCCAATGAATCTTTGTCTTCTAAAGAGCCATCATCTTTCTTTTTCTTGGTCGTGTAAACGTTACCACGGAAACTGTTTTCATCGCTAACATCTAATGGCGAAACAGCACGATAAACATCCATTGTCCATTCGCTTACATTACCAGCCATATTATATAAACCAAAATCATTTGGCATATACGATTTTACAGGGGCTGTATAATCGGCATTATCATTTAATCCTCCAGCCACACCCATCAAATCACCTGCGCCACGTTTAAAGTTGGCTAACATGGCACCATGCCATTGTTCGCCACCATCGCCCGAACTTCTTAAGCTATATCCATTCCATGAATAAATTTTTCTATGCAAATCATTTTCTTCGCCTTTTGCTGGGTTATTGCCAATGCTTGATAATGCTGCATATTCCCATTCGGCTTCGGTTGGCAAACGATAATCAGGCAGTAAAATTCCATCTTCCATTTTTACAGCTCTTACTGCTTTTCCATCTTCTTGTGTATAATCTCTACGCCCTACTTTTACATTGCCTGTATATTGACCATATAAATATGCTTCAGATTGAAAATTGTCTTGCGATGTAGCTGGGCTGTGGTCTAAAATTCCATCACGAATCATAATATATTCGTTTACACGATTGCCTCTCCATTTACAAAAATCAGATGCTTGCAACCAATTAATACCAACTACTGGATAATCTTGGTAAGCAGGATGACGGAAATAATATTCAACAAATGGCTCGTTGTATGATAATTTATTACGCCATACTAATGTATCGGGCAATGCTTTCAACATTACCTCTGGATATTCAGCATAAGTGTGTGTAAGCCAAAATAAATATTCACGATATTGTTTATTGCTAACTTCTGTTTCATCCATATAAAATGATGAAACGGTAACACGATGCGGAATGTTATTGAAATCCATCGTTACATCCTGTTCTACAGAGCCCATGGTAAATGTACCACCCTCAATAAACACTAAACCTGGCCCAGTTTCTTGTCCATCATAAGCATGGTCTTCAAAGCCACCCCATTTTGGGTCGTTGTATTTCCATCCTGTAGTGCTTGATTGACCTTTGTCGCCACCTCCACAAGAAGCTAATACAGTAGTTATTGCAGCTAACAATAAAATCTGAAATTTTAATTTCATAATTATTCTATTAATTAAAAATTGTTTGGTTATAAACTATTCAGGCAAATATAAAGCAAAAATCCTTATATTATCTAAAGAAATTCGGGCATTTTATACGCCTGTTTTTCGATTTTGTTTCATTTCCGCCCCAATCATTTCCTCCTTGAGCATGTTTCTTTTTTTGAAACATATACTGAATGCTTATTTCATGACCATTGCGCAGGTAAAAATAGGTTGATGAAATATTTAAGTCATAGCTATATCCTGCTTTTAAAGTGCCATTTGAAAATCCTAAATAAAATATCAAGGCATCTCTGTTTTTGCCCGAGTTGCGCAATCCTAATCCTGCTTGCGCATTTCCTAAACCAGCCAAAGCATTGACATAAATTTCTTTCATTTTATTTTGTGATGAAAAAAATAAATTGGGTGAAAAGTACCAATCATCAGCCGATTTTATTTTTTGATTGGTTCTGAAAATATAACCTGTTTGAAAATTAATGGCTAATGGCAATGAATGAGATTTGCCAAAACCATCATCGGGCTTAGCTAAATGTAAAACACCTAATGCTGTATAAAAATCTTTATTGTAAAATATCAATCCCGAATTTACATCAAAAAACTGTTTGCTACTGTGTGGAATATTTGTTTCGGCCGATTGTAAGGGTTGATAAACCAATCCTGTTTTTGGATCAATCATATCATACACTACTATTTTTGAAACATTAAGTTGGTTGATATGGTAGGATGCTTCCATTCCAAATCTGAAAGCAACCTTTTTATTGATTTGATTTTGATATGCATACGAAATGGCTGCTTCTTGGTTTTGAATAATGCCATCGGCTTCATCATCTTTAACAATTTTTAATCCAACGCCGCCATGAATTTTAGGTGTATAAAAATCGGCAACAATACCATAATTTACATACGCTGCTGGCATTGATTGATATTGATTTCTATAAATTAAACCTACTTTTGTATTTTGATGAATGCCTGCATAAGCAGGATTTGTGAATAATGGCAAATTAAAATATTGACTAAAATGCACATCTTGTGCTTTGCTATTAAAACACACACATAATAAAGCGATATAGAAATATATTTTTTTCAAGAAAATTGTGATTATACAATATGCAATAATACAACGTGTTTTTTTAACTTAAATTACTTTTATAATTTTAATCATACAAATACTAATTTCATTTTTTTATCGTACTATAGTATTATGAAACGGACTACAACTTTTATCATAGTTATTGCAATTACTATCATTACAAATGTTGCTACTGCACAAAATTTTAATTCGGCCGCCATTCAATTAAAATGGCAAAGCCCTATTACTGTAAATACCGATGGTGGCTTAGCTATTCAGTATTTAAAATTTGATGATGCTGTTTTAAAAAATAGTGGTAATGCAAATCTGCCGTATTATTTTTTTAAACAAGAGGTTTCGGGTATTTATAATTATGATATAAAAATAATATCCGAACAAACTGATTTGGCTACCGATGTATATGCTAAAAGTATGATTGCAAATAATTTTGAAATAAAATATGGTGTAGCCGAAGAACGAGGCAAGTATTTTTTAACAGCCTACGTATTACCATTAAAACGCAATGTAAATGGGCAATTAGAAAAACTAAATCAATTTGCATTACAATGCACAGCCACTACAGCCAATAAATTTTTTAAACAAAAAAATGTAGCCAATAAAAAAAATATCAATCATTCTGTTTTAGCTTCTGGAAGCTGGTATCAGTTTGCTACAACGGCTGATGGAATATATAAAATTGATGCATCAACATTACAGCTAATGGGTATTAATACTTCAACAATTAATCCTAAAAATATTAGAATTTATAGCAATGGTGGTGGCAATATTCCCGAATCAAATTCAATAAACCGACCTGATGATTTAACTGAATTAGCCATACAAGTGGTAGGCGAAAATGATAATAGTTTTGATAGCGGTGATTATATTTTGTTTTATGGTCAGCAGCCCGATAATGTGTTTTATAACAATACTTCAAAATTATTTTATCATGAAAAAAATTTATATTCAAATAAAACATTTTACTATATCACTGCCGATTTAGGAGCAGGCAAACGAATTACAAATCAAGCATCAACAACGGGGGCAAATAAAACTGTTACATCATTTGATGATTATCAATACAATGATGAAGATGGAATAAATTTGGCACATACAGGCAGAGGATGGTTTAATGCTAACGATTTTGACAACACACCTGTTCGCAATTATGGGTTTGTTTTCAACAATCTTATTACCTCTGAAAATATAAATTTTGCCACTTATGTAGCAGCGCAAAGTGTAGCGCCCACAGCGATGTCGGTATTTTTTAATAGTAATAATATTGGCACATTAAATTTTGGAGCTTATGCACCTGGCTACGACCAACCAGTAGCTACAACGGATGCGTTGCAAAAAATTGTTACATCAGGTGGCGATAATATTTCTGTTCAACTTTCTTTTTCAAAAAATTCAAATATTGCTGGTACAGCTTGGATTGATTATATTAGTGTGCAGGCTCGTAGGCAATTAATAATGAGCGGCAATCAAATGATTTTTAAAGATGCAAGAAGTGTAGGGGTAGGTAATATTTCTGATTTTATAGTTAGCAATGCAAGTGGCAATACTATTTGGGATATTTTAAATCCGCTTGAACCATTTGTACAACAGGGCAATTATAATGGTAGCCAATTTTCATTTACAATACCTACTGATACATTGCATCAATTTATTTCATTTAATGGTAATTCATTTTTAGCACCTGTTTTAATTGGTGCTGTTGCTAATCAAGATATTCATGCACAAATAAATAATTCGCCCGAATTAATAATTGTTTCCTATCCCGATTTTATGTCGGCAGCTTCGCAATTGGCTGCGTTTCATCAAAATACATTACATCAAAAAACTTTATTGGTATCAACCACACAAGTATATCATGAATTTGGAAGTGGCAGACCCGATATTGGAGCTATACGAGATATGATGAAAACATTTTATGATGCGGCAGGAAACGATACATCTAAGATGCCAAAATATTTATTGTTAGTAGGCGATGGTTCGTATGATAATAGAAATATTATTTCGGGCAATACAGCTTATATACCAACCTACGAAAGTAGCAGTAGTATTGCAAAAGCAAGCTCATTTACATCTGATGATTTTTATGGATTGCTTAGCAATAATGAAGGCGAAAGTATTGAAAGTGGTATTCAATATTTAGATATTTCGGTAGGGCGAATACCATGCAAATCATTACAAGAAGCTACTGAAGTAGTAAATAAAATAATAAGCTATAAATCGGCGGCTTCATTTGGTAATTGGCGAAATGAAATAACTTTTGTGGCTGATGATGAAGACCAAAATACACATATAGATGCGGCTGATAATTTTGCAAATTCAATTTCAATTACGCATCCCGAAATTAATTTAGATAAAATTTATTTCGATTCTTATAAGCAAGTTGAATCTTCATCAGGTTCAAGATATCCTGAAGTACACGATGCCATTATTAGAAGAATTGAAAATGGAACTTTTGTGATGAATTATACTGGGCATGGCGGCGAAGGCGGATGGGCGCATGAACGTGTATTTGAAACACCAGATATTAATAATTTGGAAAATGAAAATAAGCTGGCATTATTTGTAACGGCTACTTGCGAATTTAGCCGATTCGATATTCCTGAAATGGTAACAGGCGGCGAAGCATTATTGCTAAATCCAAAAGGTGGTGCTATTGCATTGCTTACCACCGTAAGGTTAGTATACACTGGTGGCAACGAAGAAATAAATGGCAATATTTATAAATACTTTTTCAAAAAAAATAGTGATGGCACACATCTATCAATTGGCGAAGTATTTAGGCTAGCAAAAAATGCAACAACTACAGATGAAAACAATAGAAAATTTACATTGCTCGGCGACCCAGCATTAGTATTAAATTTTCCAGAGTATAAAATCAGCAATCTTACCATCAATAAAAAAAGTATGAATAATGATACACTTAAAGCATTTGGAAAATATACTATTACAGGCAAAGTAACTGATTTGCAAAATAATTTATTAAGTAGTTTTAATGGTATTGTGTACCCCACTATTTTTGATAAAACACAAATTGTTACCACACTTGCCAACGACCCATATCCACAATACCCAAGTGGCAGTAAAATCAAAAATTATGCATTGCAAAAAAATGCAGTATATAAAGGTAAAGCCAGCGTAAAGAATGGATATTTTAATTACACATTTATTGTTCCAAAAGATATTTCATACTCGGTAGGTAAAGGTAAATTTAGTTATTATGCAAATGATGCAACTTATGATGCTATGGGCTTTGATGGCTCATTAAATGTAGGTAGCTATGCTGATTCGGTTATTAAAGATAAACAAGGGCCAGTAATAAAAGTGTATATGAACGATTTGAAATTTGCAAACGGAGGCACCACCAATACTAATCCAACATTAATTTTAAAACTGCAAGATGCAAGCGGAATAAACACGGCTGGTATTGGAATAGGGCATGATATTACGGCTGTAATTGATAATGATACAAAAAATACAATTTCATTAAATGATTTTTATGAAGGTGATTTAGATAGTTATCAAAAAGGAAGTTTACATTATCCATTTAAAAATTTAGCCATTGGCAAACACACTTTGCGCATAAAAGCTTGGGATGTTTATGACAATTCAAACGAAACAGAAATTGAATTTACAGTAACCGAAAAAACTGAAATGGCATTAACGCATGTGTTAAATTATCCTAATCCATTTACAACACATACCAAATTTTTATTCGAACATAATATGCCTGGGCAACAGCTACAAGTAAGCATTACAATATATACCATTACAGGCAAAGCCATTAAAACTATTCGGCAATATGTAACCACAGATGGATTTAGAAGCGATAGTATTGAATGGGATGGGCTAGATGATTTTGGCGATAAAATAGGCAGAGGAGTATATTTTTATAAACTTACTGTAAAAAATAATTCGGGGCTTTCAAATACTAAAATGGAGAAATTAGTAGTTCTATAAAATAATTACGTTGAAGTACTGATATAAATACGAGTACTTCGGTAATATCAATAAAAAAGAATTAGTATTTTTACAATCTCAATAACCACAAAAATATTTTCAAAGTGAAAAAGTTTTTTTTATCAACCTCAATCGCATTGCTAAGTTTTGGAGCGGCTTCGGCACAAATCAAAACATCAGATATTAATACCATTAATACGGCAGTTCCATTTTTACGTATATCACCCGATGCCCGTTCGGGCGCTATGGGCGATGTAGGTATTGCACTATCGCCCGATGCAAGCGCTACCTATTGGAACGCATCAAAATTAGCTTTTGCTGAAAAAAATATGGGTGTATCTATTACCTATACGCCATGGTTAAAGCAATTGGTAAACGATATTTATTTAGCTCATTTAAGTTTTTATAAAAAAATTGATAAGAATCAAACTTTAGCCACATCATTACGCTATTTTTCTTTAGGCTCTATCCAATTTACTGATGCACAAGGCAACAACCTTTCAAACTATTCGCCAAAAGAATTTGCTTGGGATGTATCGTATGCTCGATTGCTTTCAAAACATTTATCAGTATCGGTTACAGGCAGATATATATTTTCAAATTTAGCTTCTGGTTTCGAAGTAAGTGGTGTGCAAATAAATGCTGCTAAAGGTGCTGCAGCAGATGTAGGAATGTATTATAGAAAGAATGTAAAATTAGGTAAACAAACAAAAGGCGTTTGGGCTTTAGGTGCAAATATTTCTAATTTAGGAACTAAAATTACCTATACCAAATCGGCAACAAACAAAGATTATTTGCCTGCTAATTTTGGAATAGGCACTGCATTGAAAATGGATTTTGATAAATATAATTCATTAGAATTGGCATTTGATATTAATAAATTATTAGTACCAACGCCCGATACCACTGCAACACAAGAATATAAAAAATATTCTCCATTAGAAGGTGCTATAAAATCATGGAGCGATGCACCTGGTGGGATGAAAGAAGAATTGAAAGAAGTATATATGTCGTTTGGGGCTGAATATTGGTATAATAAACAATTTGCAGTTCGTACGGGTATATTTTATGAAGACCCTACCAAAGGCAATAGAATGTATGCCACACTTGGTGTAGGTGTAAAATACAATGTATTTGGAATGAATTTTTCGTATCTAGTTCCTGCTTTTCGTAGAAACACTGTAAACGGAAGAAGCCCATTAGATAATACTTTGCGCTTTAGTTTATTATTCGATTTAGATGCATTAAAAGCCGATGAAGCACCGCCTGTAATGCCTTAATTAAAATATTGGTATACTAAAAAAAGCCGATTCAAATTTGAATCGGCTTTTTTATTGCCATAAATGAGTATAGCATTATAAATTTCCTCTTAATGCTTGCTCTCTTTCTATTGATTCGAACAAGGCTTTAAAGTTGCCTTTGCCAAATGATTTAGCTCCTTTGCGTTGTATAATTTCGAAGAACATGGTTGGTCTGTCTTGCACAGGTTTAGTAAATATTTGTAATAAATATCCTTCATCATCTCTATCTACTAATATTCCTAATTTTTTTAGCGGCGCTATTTCTTCATCAATATTCCCAACTCTTTCCGTTAGTTCTTCATAATAACTATCGGGCACTTTTAAAAATTCAACACCTCTGTTTGTTAATTCAGTAACGGTAGCAACAATATCTAAAGTAGCTACGGCTATGTGTTGTACGCCTTGCCCTTGATAAAAATCTAAATACTCTTCAATCTGCGATTTCTTTTTTCCTTCGGCAGGTTCGTTAATTGGAAATTTAATAAACCCATTTCCATTGCTCATTACTTTACTCATCAATGCTGAATATTCGGTTGAAATATCTTTATCATCAAATGATAGTAAATTATAAAAACCCATTACTTCTTCATAAAATTTCACCCACGTATTCATCTCGTTCCAACCCACATTGCCTACACAATGATCAACGTATAACAAACCTACATCAGCCACTTTTGCTACGTTTGTCCAAGGTTTATAACCTGGTAAAAATGCGCCGTTATAATTAGTTCGTTCAATAAAAATATGAACTACATCGCCATATAAATGAATACCACTTTTTTTCACTTCGCCAAATTCATCACTTTCGGTAACAGGCTGTAAATAAGGCTTAGCGCCACGTTTAACGGTTTCGTTAAATGCTTTTTCAGCATCATCTACCCATAATGCTAATACATGTACACCATCGCCATGCTTGTTGTGATGCTTAGCAATAAATGAATCGGGCGTTAATGATGAAGTTAATACCAATCGTATTTTTCCTTGTTGCAAAACGTACGAACATTTATCACGTAAGCCCGTTTCTAAACCTGCATAAGCCACAGGTTGAAAGCCAAAAACATATTGATAATACAAAGCCGATTGCTTGGCATTGCCCACATAAAGTTCAATATAATCAGTGCCTTTTAAGGGTAAAAAATCGGCGGCTGTATTTTCATTTGGTCTGGATGAATAAGCAGTTGTTGTTGACATTTTTAAAAATTATTTGAATGGCAAAATTAATGAACCTTTTTGTAAAGTCGAATTTCAACCAAGCCTTTATTCCACATTTTTTCCATTTTATAATTTTGATGCAATAAATTAATTTGTTGGGGTGTAAACGATGTTGAAATATTGCTTTGCAAAACGTAATCAAAAGCCTCCATATTACTTTGCGTAATAGTTGATAATTGCACAGTAGATGAATTTAAAAACACTAACGAATCTGAAACATCAAACGGAAAACGAGTGCCACATGAATTGCCATTGATGTTATTTTTTTGCAGATAATCAAATGCATTTTTTCTTAATTGATTGTAAGGCAAATGCGCCAAAGTGCTATCCCAGCCGATTCCGTATTTTTTAAATGGCAAAATAAAATTGGCTGAAATCAAAACGGCCAAAAGAATTATTAAAGAAATAAATTTCCACTTTGATAATTGCGTTAAAATAAAATGACTTAAAAAAACAGGAATCAAAATAAATGATGGTAAAAAATAACGATGGCAAATAGGTTTACTCATGATGATGAAATTTAAGCTCAAACCAACCGTTGCTATCAACCAAATCCATAATAAAAAAGTGTAGTAATTTTTGTTTTTGAAATTAGTATGATTAAAAAAATAAACCAACACTACAATCATCATCAACACATTTAATGCATGACCATTATCATAAAACCGAATGGTAACAATGCCTGCATTTTTAATCATTTGCTGCAAGGAAGCAATGCCAACATTATCTTTGCCCCAAGTGCTATTGGGGTCGCTAATCCAATAACCTACATTTTTAAAATGAATGATTAACCAACATAAAAACAATGCTGCTGCTACTATAAATGGCGTTAGAATTTTAGCCGTATTTTTTATTGAAATTTTATTTTGAAAAAATTGAAATATCAATAATGCAAATGCAAACGATAGCAAAAGCGGAATGCTGCGTAATTGTATAAAAGGCAAAATTAAAATGCTGAACCATAATAAAATTTCATGCTGTGTTTTAAAATTAGTATTGCTCATTTTTTTCCAACATAAATTAATGGCTAATAAGCAAAATGCTACCATCGGAATTTCGTAACCTACTTGTGCTAATTGCGATATTATTGTTGTATCAGCAAAAAACAAAATAAGGCTGAAGAGTAAAGCCCAGCGCTTTATTTCGGTTGAAAATAATTGGGTTGAACAAATATATAATTGATGAATTAGCAACCACACAAATGGAATTTGCGAAAGATGACTTACTAATAAATTTCTACCAAACAGTTTCCAAATTATTGCTAAATATAAACTGATGGGCGGTGGATGACCACAATCTAAAAAATTACCCATCGAAAAAATGTGAAAGCCTTTGTAATAAAAAAAACTGGCAGTGGCTGATGGAATAACAACATTATCCCACATAAAACTATCATTACAGAAAATGATGGCTACAAAAACTGATAGCAAAAAGGTGATAAAAAGTGGAATATTTTTTTTGTAGAAAATCATTTCATGGTATGAATTGTAGTAACGCCAATCAGTTGATCATAGCGCCCTGCAAAGGGTTTGTAATAAACTAAAACAGTATATTGATTTTCGGTTTCGTACCAATTTCCTTCCACTGGCGTCATATCAAATTTTTTATTTTCGGCTTCGTAGTAGCCAATTAAATATTCATAAAATCCTTGTTTTAAAAGGGCTTTGGCTTCGTACGATTGATTTTTAAAATTGTAATTCATTTTAAATTCGGGTATGGTATCCCAATTAGAAATTTTTCCACAGATATAAAAATCGCCACCAATAAGTCTTGTACTAAAAGGCAATCGCCAATGCACCCACACATAATCTGCCTCTACATCTTGGTTTACGGCTTCTTGTTTTTCAACTACATAATCGCCGTTCCAATCTTTTTCATAATAATAACTTTTGAATGAACGCATAGGCTCGGCAGTAACATAAAAATGCGAAATGCTGCTATCATTATTTATTCTATCAATTCGTGCTGTTCGTAATCTTGTGGTTCGTAAATCTATTTTTCTGAATTCTTTTGTGCCAGGAAAAAGCAAATCAACATCACCATTATATTTCAAAATATTATCTTGCACAAAGTTGGGTTGAATGCCCGTTAAAGCATTATCCCATCTATCATTTTGAATAACCACAACTTTAATTTCATCAAATGGATTGTTTACATTAATGCCTTTGCAATCAATTTGAATATCTAACTGTTGATTGGTATTTGCTAATTCTAAATTTCGTGGGCGAAGCCATCCACCTGTGATGGCAGCTTGATTATCATTTACCATAAATCGCTTGGTTAATACAATTTCGCCTGTATTATTATCTTTAATTATTACAGCATAATTACCCGATTTTTTGAAATGAATATTTTCGTTTGGCAACGCTAATTTGAAGTGTGTATATTTTTGTTCGGTATTAAACGAACGCTTGTAATCTAACATCGGATTTTCGGCAAAGCCCTGCAAAAAATCCATTGGCGTAAGCGCTGTATTAGGCGTCCAATCATTATTACAAAGCTGAAAAGAATAATTAAACGACCTTGTATCTTCATTCAAATCATCAAAAGATAAAACCAATTGGTCGCCACCATTCAAACCAATAATGGGTTCAGAAAGTAGCAAATCATTTAATTGAAATTTAGCTGTTTTGATATTGCTATCAAAAGCAAAATCTTTATATATTTTTATATCATCAGCATTTGTATGCTTTGATATAAAAATTAAAATGATGAGAGAGAATAAAAATGATTTCATTGGATTACAAAATAAAACGTTTTATTGATAAAGAATGGAAAAATATTTGAACCACAGAGCCATGAAGACACAGAGAAATTTTAAACTACAATGCAATACTATGTTCGCTATCTTTTCTTATTTCGAAAATTATTTTATTGAAAGAAGATTAAAATTAAACATCATTTTAAAAATGTTAAACAAAAAAACTATGTGTTAAAACTGTATTCAATGTATTTTGTATTCACTAAGTTCGCATAAAATATTTTGTAATGACTGATGCACAAATTGCTTTTGATAGATTATTAACCGTGATGGACGAGTTAAGAGAAAAATGTCCGTGGGATAAAAAGCAAACCATTCAAACCCTTCGTACGCTTACCATTGAAGAGATGTATGAATTAACAGATGCAATATTAAACGATGATTGGGATAATATTAAAAAGGAATTAGGCGATGTATTGTTGCATATTGTTTTTTATGCTCGAATAGCAAAAGAGGAAAATAAATTTACAGTGGCTGAAATGATAAATCAATTATGCGAAAAATTAATTGTTCGTCATCCGCATATTTATGGCGATGTAAAAGTGAATGACGAAAATGATGTAAAGAAAAATTGGGAGCAAATAAAATTGAAAGAAGGCAGCAAATCTGTATTGGGTGGCGTACCTAAAGGATTGCCTGCTATGGTAAAAGCACATCGCATTCAAGAAAAAGCAAAGCAAGTGGGTTTTGAATGGGATACCAGAGAACAAGTATGGGATAAAATTGAAGAAGAAATAGCCGAACTAAAAGAAGCTGTGGCTAACAATAATATAGATGAAATGGAAAATGAAATGGGGGATGTTTTATTTTCATTTATTAATTACGCAAGATTTTTAAACCTCGATTCGGAAACTGCTTTAGAACGAACCAACAGAAAATTTATTAACCGATTTAGCAAGATGGAAACCGCAGCCAATAAGGCTGGCAAGAATTTAGCCGAAATGACTTTAACCGAAATGGATGCGATGTGGAATGAAATTAAAAAATTGGAATAATGAAAAAATATTTATTATTTCTACTTTTTTGCTTGATTGATTTATCTGCTTTTTGTCAATCAAATAAGATAAACAAGCAAGATTCTGTACCATATCATTTTTCAATAAAAAATGGTTGGGCTTTAAAAATAAATGCTTTGCAATTGCTAACAGAATATGAATGTAGAATATATTTAGAAAAGAAGATTACAAAAAATACAAGTGTAGAAGTGTTTGGCTCTTATTATTATGCTGATTACTCGTTAGCAGATTTTTATTGGGTAGAACGATTAGGTTTAGGATATTTAAACTATGCTCGAAAAATAGGTGTTGGGTACAAAATGTATAGCCGCAATAAAAATCCTCATGTTACTACATTCGAGTTTTTTTATAAATATTTCGAACGAGCTAATTACGGAATTTCTACCACCCCTTTTAATTCTTCTTATCCAGCAAATTATAATGAGTATGACTATTATAATTCTTTTTGTTTGCAATGGAGCGAAGGAAAAAAAATTGAGTTAAAAAGATTTATATGTGAATTTTATTGTGGAGCTGGAATGAGAGTTCGATTTTTAAAAAGTTTTAATTCAAACAACTTTAATACATATTCTCAATGGCATTTAGCACCTGGAGCATTAGGTATTTGCCCATCTTTACAACTCGGTGTTAATATTGGTATTCAATCAAAATAAAGCATAATGAAAAAACATTTATTATTTCTACTTTTTTGCCTGGTTGATTTATCTGCTTTTTGTCAATCAAATAAGATAAACAAGCAAGATTCTGTGGCTTCTGATTTTTCAACAGAGAGTGGTTGGGCATTGAAGATAAACGCATTACAACCATTTACAATTGGAGAGTTCAGGTTAGGGACTGAAAAAAGGATTTCGCCTAAAACTTCAATAGAATTTTTCGGCTCATATTATATCCCTTCGTTACAATTCTTTTATGCATTAGGTGGAAGAGGAGATTTGAATTCAGGAAAATATTTTGGAAAAAATAATTTTAAAATTGGTACAGGTTGTTTGATTGAAGTGCCTTCTATCAAACGTACTTATATTGAAGTGCTGGGCTTTTATCATTACTTAGAAGACACAAAAGATTTTTCAAATTCATCTCTCAATTTCCAACAACTAATTAAAGGCTATAATTTTGCTGGAAAAAATAAAATATTTTGTTTTCAAATACTTGGTGTAAACAGATTAGAAAGAGGAAATATTTTTTTTGATATATATTTTGGGTTTGGTCTTAGAGGTAGGTCTTCGGAAATTATTATGAATTCCGCTTCTACTATTCCTACTCTAATTTATGATGGAAATTTACCGTATGAATATTATAGAGCTGGAAATGTATTGATTCGAAAAATGTTCATGTATTCTTTACAATGCGGCGTTAATATTGGCATTCAATCAAAATAAATTAAAACCAAGCTTACCTTTACAACACATTTTAAAACATAATATTTTTTATGACATCATCTCTTTTAGCCAGATACATCGACCATACTTTATTGAAACCTACTGCCAGTATTGAGCAAATTAAAAAGTTATGCGAAGAAGCCAATCAACATCGGTTTGCATCAGTTTGTATTCCGCCAAGTTATGTTGAGTTGGCAAAAACCGAAACCGAAAAATCGGGCATAAAAGTGTGTACGGTAATTGGTTTTCCGTTTGGTTATAATCATACCGAAGCCAAAGCAACAGAAGTTGAAATGGCTATTGGTAGCGGCGCTGATGAGTTGGATATAGTAATGAATATTGGTGATTTAATAAATGGCAATACCAATTTTGTATTAAATGAATTATGCTTTTTGAATGAAATTTGTTTTGATAGCAATACAATTGTAAAGGTGATTATTGAATCAGGTATTTTAACTGATGAACAAATCATTACAGCATGTAAACTTTGTGCCGATGCAGGTGTAAATTTTGTAAAAACATCAACAGGTTATGCCGAAAAACATGCTACTATCGAAGCAGTATCTTTAATGCGAAAATCATTACCCAAAAATATTTTTATTAAAGCAAGCGGCGGCATTAAAACCTACGAACAAGCCCTTGCATTTATTGAAGCAGGTGCAAACCGTATTGGTACATCAAGCGGTATTGAAATTTTAAATGGTGCTAAATAATTAGGATGCAACCTTTCACTTTACTTATTCATCCATCTTTATGTTGAATTAATTTTTGAAATTTAATTCGAAAGAAATGAAATACAGCATCAATATACCGCAACCATGCCATGAAGATTGGAACAAAATGTTGCCTGAACAAAAGGGCAGACATTGTGAAGCTTGTAAAACTGTAGTTACAGATTTTACAATAATGACCGATGCTGAAATTATTAATCACTTAAAAGCCTCATCCAGCAAAACTTGTGGCAGATTTTTAGAAACACAATTAAATCGTAATTTAATAGAGCCTACAAAAACTTACGATTGGTTTAGCATTCCAAAATTATCGGCAGCGGCTTCTATTTTATTTTCATTATTGCAATTGCCTGTATTTGCTCAAAATAAAAATGAAGTAAAAACAGAACAAACGCAAACATTGAAAAATGATTCATTGAAGATGGATACATTAAAAGAAACTGAAATAAAAAAATTACCAATTAGGGATATAAATGATTTGGTTAAAGCAGGGTCAATAGCAGGATATTATGAAAACCCAACGCCTTGGCAACGCTTCAAAAGAAAAATCAGAAGATTGTTTTAAATTAGCATATTATCACTTTAGCAAATTATTAATTGAGTTTTTGTATCCATCAGGCATATTCAGATTTTTAATTTCTTCTGCAGTAAACAACCCAACTTCTTTGTGTTCGTGGCTTATTTTTATTTCCTCAGTTGATGAATATTTGTGTTTGCATTTATAAGTTATAATCAAAACTTTTACTTTGCCTTTAATATCATACAGCCACACATCTACAATTTTTTCTATTTCGGTTTTTAAATTCAGCTCTTCTTCAATCTCTCTAACTACGCATTGTTCGGCAGTTTCATCAGGTTCAAGTTTTCCGCCAGGTAATTCCCATTCATTGCGTTCGTTTTTTAATAAAATATATTTCCCTTTTATTTCAATAATTCCTTTTACACTTACAGGATATTTTTTCGAAAAATAATCGGTAGGAATAATGGGCGAAATGAGATTGATTAAAATATATTTTAATTGCATTAGTTGGCTGAAATTAAATTTTCGATAGCAATTTTAATGCAGGTAAATCGAATTTTATAACTGTAAAAATAACTTCAGGGTTTACTCCAAAATATTCATGTACTAACATATTTCTCATGCTAATAATTTTATTCCAAGCAATATGATTTTGTTGCAATAAAACCTCTGTATCTATATGGTTAACTGCTTCGCCAATAATCTCTAATTGCTTGATGCTGGCAAATAAAACTAAGCTGTTGTTTTTAAATTCTTCATAAGTTGAAATTGATTTAAAGTAATTTTCAATTTCGATAATTGAATTTAAAACGTGTTGCAATCGCTGTTGTGATTGATTACTTCGCATAAATTAATTTTTTTTCAGCATTTACTATCGAAGCAATAATAGGCGAAAGCCCATCGAAAGAAATTAAATCTACTTTTCTGTTTAATGATTTTTCTAAATCAAATTTATAATCGAAAAAATTTAATCCAATATGTTGATTGCAATCTAACTCAACCAATAAATCAACATCACTTTTTTCATCTGCATCGCCACGAGCAAACGAACCAAACAAGTATGCTTTGTTGATTGGGCGGCTTGAAAAATATTGTTGTATCTGGCTGGTATTTTCTTGTGATAAAAACATGAGATTGAAAAATTTTCTTAATCAAAATTACTAAATCTTAATTTATTACTATTGTTGTTCAATAAAAAATTATTTTTGTTGGGTAATAAATAAAACAATTATATGCGACCAATAAGAGTTTTAGTAGCTAAAGTTGGATTAGATGGGCATGATAGAGGAGCCAAAGTAATTGCATCGGCATTACGTGATGCAGGTATGGAAGTGATTTATACAGGCCTGCGCCAAACCCCCGAAATGGTTGTGAATGCTGCTTTGCAAGAAGATGTGGATGCTATTGGCGTAAGCATTTTAAGTGGTGCACACAATACTGTTTTTCCAAAATTAATTGAGTTGATGAAAGAACGTGAAATGGGCGATGTGCTTTTAACAGGTGGTGGTATTATACCCGATGATGATGCAAGAAAATTAAATGAAATGGGTGTAGGCAAATTATTTCCGCCAGGAACTAATACTTCCGACATTGCCGATTATATAAAGGTTTGGGTTAAGGGAAAGAGAAATTTCTAATTATCACATTGAAACATTTTCCTTATAATATTTCTCGTAAAATTAAATTTGCAATTATCAATTTGCAATTTGCAATGCTGCTTGCAAGCTGCGCCAACGTAGTTGCACCCGAAGGTGGTTTGAAAGATAACGAAGCGCCAAAGATTGTAAAAGCCTCACCAGCTAATGCTTCTACAAATGTTAGTACCAATAGTTTTAGGATTATTTTTAATGAATTTATAAAATTAAAAGAGCAAGATATTATTGTATCGCCGCCATTAAATAGAGAACCAAAAATTAAACAAAAAGGAAAATATATTGATGTAAAATGGACAGATACTTTAAAACCAAATACAACGTACACGTTTAATTTTGGTGAAAATATTGTTGATTATACCGAAGGAAATCCGTATTCGAATTTTAAATATGTTTTTAGCACAGGCAATGTAATTGATACATTAGAATTATCTGGAATAGTTACTGATGCTGTTACTAGTAAAGGCACTGAAAAAATTGCTGTAATGTTGTACAAAGAAAATTCCGACTCGATTGTGTGCAAACAAAAACCTTATTACTTTACTAAAACAGATGTTTCGGGCAGTTTTCATTTTAGTTATTTAAAAGAAGGCAGATATAAAATATTTGCTTTGAAAGATGAAAATTTTAATCTGCTGTTCGATTTAGCTAACGAAAAAATTGCATACAGCGATACATTAATTACTGTTTCAAAAAATAATAGAAGTGTTAATTTAAGTTTGTTTGAAAACTATACTATCAAAAAACAAAAGATAAAAGCTGTTACAAGAAGCGATGTATTTAGCTATGTAGTTAGGTTTGACAAAAAATTGAAGGCAGCATTTACAGAAGAAAACATGGCTTCAAACTCTTTTGTGAAGATAGTTTCGGGCGATTCTATTTTATTTTATACCAAACAAAAACCCACACAAGATTCTGTTTTGATTACTCTTCCAAAAGCCGAAGTAGATACCATTTTAAAAGTTGAAACCAAATATGATTCAACCATGATGAAGCGAAGTAGATTGTTTGTAGTAGCCAATTTTCAAGCACCAAATTCGATAAATGACAAACGAAAATTATCGGAATCATCAACCAAAAGTGTAAAGCCAGTTATCAATAATGTGTTGAATTATGGCAGCAGTTTAGTGTTGAATTTTAGTCACCCAATAGCTACCGAAAATTTGCCAACACAATTTATTTTAATTGAAGATACAGGCAAATTAAAAACTATTGCAAAGGTTGAAGCTTATGATAATAAAGCATTTCAGCTTCATGCAAAAATTATTTATCCATTTAAAGAAGATCATACTTATGAACTGATAGGTCGTAAAAATCAATTTACAGATGTATGTAATTTGCGAAGCGATTCATTTCATATTAAATTTGTTTATGCAGCACAAAAGCATTTTGGAAATATTTTTATTCAACTTTCCGATTCTAATTTTCATCAAAATTATTATGCCGAATTATTAAATTCTGCCAAGCAAATTGTGGCAAAAGAAAATGTAAAGCGCAATCATATTAGTTGGAAAAATATGCCACCTGGTGCTTATACAATTAGAATTTTGGTAGATGAAAATGATGATGCGGATTGGAGTACAGGCAATTATTTCAAACATCATCAACCCGAAATGTATATCTATTATCCTAAAGAAATAATGGTAAAACCTAATTGGGATAATGAATTGGAATGGAAATTAAATTAATTAATACAATGAAAACAATTTTAACTTTTTTATTTACAGTTTTATCCTTCTTAAGTGTATTTGCTCAAGAAGAAAACGAAGTTATCACTAAATCTACTTCTAAGCCATTCGAAGATGCAAGCATTGAATTGGGTGTTTATTCGGGTTTTTTAAATTATCAAATTGAAAAAGTTAGTCAAACAATAAATAGTGGAACTAGTACTGTTTATTTTAATGTTTCGCCATCAATAGGTATTAAGGCTATGTACCAATTTGAATTTGATGATAACCAATACTTAAATTTTGGTGTTACGGCATCAACTTTTTCAGCGTATAGAATATTTTATTTGTTTAATTATAATACTTCAAGTAATCTTGCATTTGTTACTCCAAACAAACAAATATTTGAAAACAGATTATGGGGGCAATATGCTGGAACAAGTGGAAAATGGGGGTATTACATAGGGTTATCACCATTTTGTGTAACAAATTTTTATACAGCTCTAAACTATGATGCTTCTAGTGTGCCTTCAACTTCAAAAATAATAATAAGGCATTCGCTATCATCATTATTAGTAGCTACGGGATTAAAATATGCTGTTAAACCAAACTTGATTGCAACCGCAGAAATTCAATATTCAGCTAATTTAAGATTTCATCAAATTGTTCAATTGGGATTTAATTATTCAATAAAAGATATCATACAATGAGTTCAGAAAAAATTACAACAAACAAAGCGCCTAAGCCCGTAGGCTTATATCCACATGCACGTAAAGTAGGAAATTTATTATTTTTAAGTGGCATAGGCCCACGAACTGTAACGGATGAAATACCAGGATTGAAGCTTGATAAAAACGGAAATTTTATTGAGTTTGATTTCGAAGCTCAATGTCGCAATGTGTTTGAAAATGTTAAAATTGTATTAGAAGAAAGCGGCAGCAGTTGGGATAAGTTAGTTGATGTAACTGTATTTTTAGTGAATATGAAACGTGATTTTTATACCTATAATAAAGTGTATGCCGAATATTTTAAAGATGCTCAACCTTGCCGAACAACCTTAGAAATAAATAGTTTGCCTACACCCATAGCCATCGAAATTAAGTGTATTGCTACGATAGATTAACCAATATCAGCAATTTCTTTTTCAATAAATTCTCTTACACAAGCATCGCCGCCATTGCGTTGTAAAACAATATGGCATTGTTTTTTTACAGCATCTACAGCATCGGCAGGGCAAGCTGATAAAGCTACTTTTTGAATCACTGATAAATCATTTACATCATCGCCCACATAAGCCACATTTTCAAAATTGATGTTTAAATTTTTTATCCATTCAGTTAATATTTCGAGCTTGTTTTTTTCGCCAATGTACAAGTGTTGAATGCCCAACATATTAGCTCGATACTTCACTATTTCTTTGCTAATACTTGCTGAAATAATGCCTACTTGAAAATTGTTTTTGGTTAAATATCTAATTGCCAATCCATCTTTAGTATTAAATTTTTTAAACTCATCGCCTTTTTCGGTAATGTAAACACCACCATCAGTAAGCGTTCCATCTACATCTAATACTAATAATTTTATGTTTTTATTTTTAATCATGCTTCGCCTTTAATTAAATTGTTGAATGTAAGTGCACCAGTAATTTCGTTTTCATTATTTACTACTGGTAAAAATAAAATAGGAAACGAAAATGATTTTACAAAACTCAACATCTGCGCAATAGTTTTATTTTCATTAATCGTAATCGGATTTTTATTTATCATATCCATCAATTCTATTTTATCTAATTGATTTATATTTTTCAAGATTGCCTTACGCAAATCAGCATTGCTGCTTATTCCAGCCATTTTATTTTTTTCATCAGTATACAATACAAATCCTAATTTATAATCTTCCATAATGGTTACGGCTTCTTTAAAATCAGTTTTTGTAATTGATAAAATGGGCAATTCATTTTGTTGTATCATAAAATCTTTCACTAAAAAATTGGATGATGCTTGTTCGCTTTTTAATTTTAATAAAGCCGAACCCATATTTTTATGACGCATTAAATAACTGCCCGATACACTGGCATATACGCCCAAATCACGAAGAATAAATGATACTTCATTATTTACACCACCATCAACATGGATTTTTTTATCGGGGTATTGTTTTTTGAATTGACGAATTTTTTGAAAAGTATTGGTATTAAAAGTGCCACCACTTTTGCCTGGTGTGGTAGTCATTAATAATATAAAATCACATACAGATTTATACTGTTCAAAAACTTCAATGCCAGTATCAGCCATTATTGCCAAGCCAATTTTTGTTTTTGAAAATGTTGGAAATGAAATTTTTGAATTAAAATTTTCAAACTGAAAAGCACATAAGTCAACCTTGTTTTTTTCAATTGTATCAAAATACTTTTCGGGCGTTGATGATATAATATGCAAATCAATAGGTGTTGATGAAATAGTTTTTATCAACGCAATATCATCAAATACTTTTTCATCATCATTGCAATCAACATGCAATAAATCAATTTCTAATTCATCTAAAGTTTCAATTATTTCTTTGATGTTTCGTTTGTTGTCGGAATATATTGATGCTGAAATTTTCATTAATGTGGTCGAATAATTTTTACTCTGTTTTTAAATAAATCTGTAGTGTCTGATTTTTCTTCTTTCATCGGTTCTTCGGGCATATTCATTAAATCGGGCTGCCCTGCATTAACCCATGCTGTGTACCAAAACGAAGCTACATTAATAATCGCAGTTCGCAATCTTCTTTCAGCCATGTTGTTTAATTTAGCATTGTAAGCAATGGCAAAATCACGAGAATAAACTTTTACCGATTGCGAATTAATTGTTTCGATTCCGTATTTTTTGTCCTCACCCAATTCTTTCGTAAGTTGCTTTTCAAATGTAAGTACCGAATCTAATTCTGAATTACTTTCCATAATGATTTTCCAAATATACTCTTGAGTGTTTTCAATGTACTGTGCTTTGCCTACAAAATAATCATAATTTTCGCCCAATAATTCAGGCACTCTGCTTTCCCAAAATGAATGAATGCCAATTTGATTAGTCATTTGCCCATTATAGTTTTCGCTGGTGTGTAGCGGCACATGTGCATCGGCAATATAATGCCCAATATCAGCCGATACGGAAAGAATTTTCTTTTTATCTTTTCGTTTAAATGCATCCGTTAATCTATACATCATTTTTTGAACATACCAAGGCACAATGCCATACGCATTCAATGTATCAGCCGAATATTTTTTTTCGGCATCCTTCCATTTGTGCGGCATATTTACATCAGGATATTTGCCATAATGATCTAAATCAATATAATGCCTAATGCCTTCATCTGCATTTACATTGCGGCGTTTATCAGGGTCAACGGCATGTTGTGTTAAGAATTCAATATTGGGTTTATAGAGCGGCATCATGTCTTCTGGCAAACACATTACCGCCATTCGGTTAATGCGTTGATGCGCCCAAAAGCCCCAACTTTTTGATTGTTGAAAAGTGAATACAATGGCAGCAATTATAACCAAGCCGACAACAATATTTTTTTTAAGTTTCATTTATCGTAAAGCTTTTATTAAAAACCATGGATTTAATAATTTCTCTTTTTCATCATCATTTAAAAGCATAGCCGAAATTTTATCCATAAATTTTTTATTCGAGCAAGCTCGGTTCATAATAAAATTAAACAGATTTGGATAATGCACTAATTTTTGAATCCATGTGCTTAGCATTAATTCTTTGCGCATGGTTCGGCTTACACGGTTATCATAATTGATTAATTGCTGTTCCGAAAAATCATTTTTTGCCATACAAATTTTTGCTTGTTCGGCAGCCAACCAACCGCTATACATGGCATTGCCAATACCTTCGCCAGTTAGTGGGTCAATTAAGTGGGCTGCATCGCCGATTAGCATATAATTATCGCCATACAGTTTTCTTTTTTTTGAGCCTAGTGGCAATCCAAATCCTTCTAATGGTGTAATATGTGTAGCATTTTTAAACCTATCTTTTAAAGCTGGATGTGTTGCAATTAAATCATTAAATGTTTTTTTAAGATTAATTTTTTTGTTGCTGATAGAAGATTTTAGCATTCCTATTCCAACATTGGCTTCTTTATTTTGCATGGGGAAAATCCAAAAATAACCAGGCAAGGTTTCTTTTATAAAATGCAATTCAATTAATTTTTTTTCATCAATGCCTTCTATATTTTTTATGTAAGTACGAAGCCCAGCGCAATAATGATTAGGCTCTACTTCAAAGCCTGCTATTTTTCTCGAAAATGTTGATTGTGCGCCATTTGCAACAATTAATAATTGAGCAGTAGCATTATATTTTTTATCTTTTGATTGAATTAAATAACCATCATTTATTTTTTCAAAACTATCAATATTTACACCCTCTATCAATTTAATATTAGCCCTGCTTTTTACTTCAGCAATTAAAAAGTTGTCAAAATATTCTCTTCTAATAATTAATCCTGGAGCATTTTTATTGCTGTTAATAATTTCATCGGCACAGGCAATTGTAAAATGCTTTTGATTGGGTGCTACAAATTTTCCGCCCCACGATTTTTCAATAAACGAACTGTTGTATAATCGTATTAAAATATCGGGATTAATTCTGTTTAAAATTGTAAATGATTTACCACTAATGGCATCGCCACAAATTTTATCTCTTGGAAAAATTTCTTTATCAATTAATGTGCAGGGTATGCCATGATAGCTTAGTTGCAGCGCCGCTGTAGCACCGCCAGGCCCAGCACCTATAATAATTATGTGAGGTTGTTTATTCATTTAATGTTTTCAATCATCCAGTTTTGTAACACCACCACTTACAATAAATTTCATGGCTTCGGCGGCTGTAATGCCCGATACTATGGTTACATTTTCTTTGGGTACAATTAATAAATCGCCAGCAAAACTATAACTCATGGGGCAATAAACCGCCACTTTGTTTACGGCACCTATATCTTCTAAATCGCTTTGTGTAATAAAGCCCATACGTTGTATTTGGTTTGTTTTATCAATGGTAACCAATACTGGTGTATCAAATCTTTTTTGTTCGCCAGCAAATGCGCCTATTAAATCTTTAATACTGCCGTATACAAATTTTAAAAATTTTGAGCGATTAATTAATTTCTCCATCACACCAATTATTTTATTTAAAAAGAAATTGGTACTGAAATAGCCAATCATAATAATTAATGAAATAAATAAAATAAAGCCTATGCCTGGTGCCGAAAAATTAAAAAATCTTTCGGTAATATCATTGATAGGAATGATGTTATCAATCTTATTAAAAAGCCATAGCAAGGCTGCAATGGTAATGCTGATAGGGCCAACAATAAAAAGCCCTTGAAGAAAATAATTGATAAATTTTTTTGTCATGATAAAATCGAATTGAAATATAAAGTACGAAAATACAACTTTAAACCACATAGCATCATAGGAATGATGAGAAGCATTAAACTATTATTGGATTAACTAAATGTAAGTAATCCTTTTTTTATTTCGATGTGCTATGTGGTTTATTTTAATTTAGTAAGTTCGCATTCTGAAAAAATGAAAAGCAAAATCTTTTTTTTATTCATTATCTTAACGCAGCCCTTTTTGAGCATGGCTCAAAAAACTGCTTTGCTTGGCAATTTGAAATTGGAAGGCGATTTGTATGTAGGTAAAATTTATAAGCATACGCCTAATTTTAAACCCAACCCCGATAATTTAGTTAAAGGATTTGAATTAAGTATTATTCGCCAAACCTTTGGCAGCAAGGATTGGCATAGGCATTATAATTTTCCATTGGTAGGATTAAAATTAAATTATGCTGATTATGGTAATCCCGTTTTGGGCAAGGGCATTAGCTTGTTGCCATTCTTCCAACTAAAATTATTTACCATAAAAAATACGCAAGGTTATTTTTCGTATGCTACAGGTTTGGCATATCTCACTAAGCATTATGATAGATTTTCTGATTCAACAAATAATGTAATTGGCTCGGTAATTAATGAAACATCGCAATTCAAATTTGGGTTAAACCATACTTTTAAAAATAAAGGTGTACTCACTTCTGCCATTGGGTTTCAGCATTATTCAAATGCAAAATTCACATCGCCTAATTTGGGTATTAATGTATATAGTTTAAATTTGGGTTATCAATTGTTTATTACAAAAACACCTTCCAATTTCAGAACGGTAGATGATATTGTGGTGAATAAAAAAGTACGATTTGATGCTCATGTGGGCTATGCTCGAAATGAAAATCAATTAAATGGTGGTCCTAAAAATCCATATTATACCACCTATTTTGGCATTAATAAACGATGGTGTTATAATAATCGTTGGTCGTTAGGGTTATGGTATCAATATGATAAGGGCTACAAACATCAATTGCAATTTTATGAAGACCGAAGCGATATTGGCAATTTTACAAATACAGCCGCTTTAACGTTGGGCGATGAATTTGTTTTTGGCAAATTGAGTTTAACGGGTTCGTGTGGGTATTTTATTTTTAATAATGGGGGTAGTCAAAAAACATTTCAAACTCTTGGCGTACAGTATGTTTTATGGCGATACAATAAGATGAAACAAAATGAAATATTCGCTGGTGTGCAACTTAAAACACATCTTGGGCAAGCCGAATATTTTGAAACCATATTAGGTTTCAGATTCTAAATACAAGGTTAATAATTTTTTATTTGATTTTTATAAGGTTTTATGCCTTATAAAAAGTACCTTTGCGCACTTTTTTAGTTTGAAGAAGTCATCTAACAATTATCATGAATATCAGAAACATCGCCATTATTGCCCACGTAGATCATGGCAAAACAACCTTAGTAGATAAAATTTTACATCAAACCAATGTGTTCCGAAGCAATCAGGATACAGGCGATTTGATTATGGACAGCAACGATTTGGAACGTGAACGTGGTATCACTATCTTTTCAAAAAATGCATCAGTTACTTATAAAGATGTAAAAATTAATATCATTGATACTCCTGGTCACAGTGATTTTGGCGGCGAAGTAGAACGTGTGTTAAGAATGGCTGATGGTGTGGTTTTGTTGGTGGATGCCTTTGAAGGTGCAATGCCGCAAACTCGATTCGTGTTGCAAAAAGCATTGAATTTAGGTTTGAAACCAATTGTGGTTATCAATAAAGTAGATAAAGAAAATTGCAGACCCGATGAAGTACACGAATCAGTTTTTGATTTGTTCTTCCAATTGGATGCAACTGAAGAGCAATTGAATTTCCCAACCGTATATGGTTCATCAAAACAAGGTTGGATGAGTTTGGATTGGAAAAAACCAACTACTGATATTACAGCATTGTTGGATACCGTAATTGATTACGTACCTGCGCCTGTTGTGCCTGAAGGAAATTTGCAATTGCAAATCACTTCTTTAGATTATTCAACTTTCACAGGTCGTATTGCAGTGGGTAAATTAACTCGTGGTTCGATAAAAGAAGGTCAGCCGATTTCTTTAGTAAAAGGCGATGGCACTATTTTAAAACAACGTGTAAAAGAATTGCACACTTTTGAAGCATTGGGTAAAAAGAAAGTTAGCGAAGTACAAGGCGGTGACATCTGCGCTGTTGTCGGTATTGAAAATTTTTCTATTGGCGATACGATTGCTGATTTTGAAAATCCTGAAGGAATGCCATTGACAAAAATTGATGAACCAACCATGAATATGTTGTTCACGATTAACACTTCACCATTCTTTGGTAAAGAAGGTAAGTTTGTTACATCTCGTCATTTACGTGATAGATTGTATAAAGAAATTGAAAAGAATTTAGCATTGAAAGTAGAAGAAACAGATTCTCCAGATTCTTATTTAGTATATGGTCGTGGTATTTTGCATTTAGGAATTTTGATTGAAACTATGCGCCGTGAAGGATACGAATTGCAAGTTGGTCAGCCGCAAGTTTTGGTAAAACATATTGATGGAGTAAAATGCGAACCTTATGAAAGTTTGGTAATTGACGTGCCGCAAGAATTTTCGGGCAAAGCCATTGAATTAGTAACCATGCGCAAAGGTGAATTAGTTTCTATTGAAGCTAAAGGCGATATGCAACATTTAGAATTTAATATTCCATCTCGTGGTTTGATTGGATTGAGAAATAATATGTTGACAGCAACTGCTGGCGAAGCAATCATGGCTCATCGCTTTGTTGAGTTTGCGCCATGGAAAGGAAATATTCCGGGCAGACAAATGGGTGTGTTGATTGCCAAAGAAGCTGGCGATACTACTGCTTATTCTATTGATAAATTACAAGACCGTGGTTCGTTTTTTGTTGACCCAGGTGAAGCGATTTATGAAGGAATGATTATTGGCGAACATATTCGCCCGATGGATTTAGTTATCAATCCAATTGTAGGAAAAAAATTAACCAACATGAGAGCAAGCGGAACGGATGGCACAAGCCGTGTTACCCCAAAGCGTTTGTTTAGTTTAGAAGAATGTATGGAATATGTAGATATTGATGAAGCTATTGAAGTTACTCCAAAATCTATCCGTATGCGTAAATTAGAATTGAATGAAGAAGACAGAAAGCGTAGTGCAAAAAAATATGCTAACGCCGATTAAAAAACGATAACCCATACCACTAAAAAAAGCGAAGTATCAATAACGATGCTTCGTTTTTTTTTTGATAGAAACGCTTAATTGTGCGTTTCTACAATCATTTTTTAAACAGAAATGGAGTTGTTGGTAAAAAACACCAACAACGGATAAAAGATGGTTTATAATTCAGTTGCGTAGCGACTATTATATTGGTAAAAAATAATTGATAAACAGTTTTCAATAATATAGCCAACAAGCAACTTACATTAAAAAGGAAACTAGAAACGGATGATTTCTAGCATGATAATTTGAAAAGGAAACTAGAAACGGATGATTTTTAGCATGATAATTTAAAAAGGAAACTAGAAACGGGTGGTTTCTAGCATGATAATTTGAAAAGGAAACTAGAAACGGGTGGTTTCTAACATGATAATTTAAAAAGGAAACTAAGAACGGATGGTTTCTATATTAGTATTTCAAAAAGGAATATTGCAACGAGCGGTTGGAATATTGAAACAGGAGTATATATCCCAAAGCTTCGTGAGTGGCAAAATGTATTTAACCTAAATATGCAAATATTAAACATTACCAAAAATTAAGATTCGCCATTCCTGTTTTATTCAATTATTAATAAATAGCAACTATTTAATTTGAAATAAAATAGCAATTACTATATTTGATAAAAATTAGTAAAGCAGCATGAAAATATTAGTAATAGCCGATGAAATACGCCGATTAGAATTTCAAGAAAAATTAAGCACATTATCGGTTCAGCAAGTAGCATATGCCGAAGCTGGCAAAGAAATAGTTGCCGCCGAAATGCAATCTTACGAAGTAATTATTGATTTGAATTTTGATGGCGATATAGAAGCCATTCAACAATATGCATTGCTACAAAACCGAGTTGTAATACTCCATGCAGTTACACATTCATTACTTCAGTTTCATGCCATCATAGCTGCTTCAAAAAGTATTTTTGTAGGAATCAATGCATTGCCATCATTTATCAATTTGCCCAAAGCCGAAATATGCATACACAAAACAGAGCATAAAGCGATTATACATAAAGTATTTGAACAGCTAAACTGGCACTACGAAATAGTAGAAAATAGAGTAGGCATGCTTACTCCACGGGTGATATGCATGATCATTAACGAAGCCTATTATACCCTACAAGAAAAAACTGCCACCCAAGCCGATATTGATACCTCTATGCGCCTAGGCACCAACTATCCTTATGGCCCATTTGAATGGGCAAATAAAATAGGAACACAAAATGTATATCAAGTGTTATCAGCCATTTATAACGATACCAAAGACGAAAGATATAAAATTTGTAGCCAATTAAAAGCTGCTACACTAGTAACGTTGTAGCAAACAAATATTTTTTTCTATTCAAATGTTATGATATTTGATAAATAGAATTATTTTTGCGTTTCAAAATAAAACCTCGACTACAGAATAAATTAATTTAGTAAAATGAAAATGATTAACAAAATAGTTTTGATAGTAATGCTTGCTGTATTGGGCTTTAATGCTGCAAATGCACAATCAAAATATGTAACTAATTCAATCGGTGTTCAATTTGGTACTACATCGCCATATACTGATATCCGTTCACATCAATATTTTCGTACCTTAAGCACAGCAGGTAGAAGCGAATACCAACCTTATGTTGGTGTAAATGGTTTACACATGTTTTCGCATGTTATAGGCGTTTATGCTGATGTAAACTATGGTCATGTGCAAGGCATAATGTACAACAGAAATGGTGGTGCAACAGGAGCTAAAAATATATTTGGTGCTTATACTTCTCATGCTAATTCGGATGATTATGCATTATACCAACGTTTAGGATTTTCTCGTCAGATTTATTCTAGAACTACCATGTTAGATGCATCTATCAATTTTTATGTAAACTTTACAAATTTAGCTTGGTTAACAAAAAATAGTAATAGCAAAACTATGAAACCACGTAAATTAGGTTTTTATGGTTATGCAGGTGTTGGTATGGTTACTTATGATGCACATGTATATGCATTGGTAGCTAATCAACAAGCAATAATAGATAAAGAAACTTTTTATATGCATGGAATGATAAGCAATAAAAAAGGATTGTTTCATACTACCGATTTAGTTTTCCCTACAGCAGTAGGCTTAAAATATAATTTAAGTAAATGTATAGATTTAGGTATTGAAGCTTCAGTGCGTTTTGTAGCATCAGATAAATTTGATGCCGTAAACGATCAAATAGCTCAAACCTATGGGGCAAATTTTTTGGCTACACCAATAGTAACTAATAAAACCACTTTATCTACAAGCCGCTACCAAGGGTATGCATACGATAAATATGCTTATTTAGGCGTAAAAGTTAATTATAAATTAGGTACTTGTAAAGTTTCAAATAGCAATTTAGAATGGACAGACCCACAAGAAGTAATGTTGAGAAGCGTAGATGCCGAAATGGGCAAATTACGTTCATTATTAAATGATGGTGATAAAGATGGTGTAAGCGATGCATTTGATAAAGAACCAAATACTCCAGCAGGTGTAAAAGTAGATGGTGCTGGTCAGGCATTAGATGTAGATGGTGATGGCGTAGCAGATTATAAAGATGACGAACCTTTCTCTCCTAAAGGAGCTACAGTAAACGAAAACGGTATAGCAGCCGATGCTGATAATGATGGTGTGCCAGATGTAAAAGATTTAGAACCTAATACAAAAGCTAATGCATTGGTAAACTTTAGAGGTGTAACAATAGGCTCAAGAGAAGTAACATCACCTAAAAGCACCGAAGACAAACCATTGTTTATCTTCCCTTCAGTTTATTTTGATTTAAATTCTTCATACATTCGTCCACAATATTATGATATCTTATCTGATGCTGCTAGAAGCTTGATAAAATATCAAGATATTAAAGTAAATATTTATGGTAATTGCGATGTTAGAGGCAATGACGAATTAAATAATGATTTAGGTAGAAAACGTGCTGAAGCAGTAGCTAATTATTTACGTAAAAACTTTAAAATAGATGCTACAAGAATTAAAGTAATTGAAAGCAATGGTAAAATGCATCCTATTTCAAATGATCACAGACCTAACCGTCGTGTAGATATTCTTTTAGCCGAATAAAATAAAAACAACAACTTACAAATTAGTATATGAACAAATTAAAACTTTCGATTGTAGCATTAGTAACATTGATTACTGTAAATGTGTTTGCTCAAAACAAACCAGCAGCACCAGCTGGATCTGATTTATACAAAGGATGGTCTTTGTATGGTAACTTAGGCGCAACAATGCCTTATACTGATTTGAATCAGTATCAATATATGCATACTTTTAATTCTAAAAGCGAATACAGATTCGGAATGGATTTAGGAGTTAGAAAAATGTTTTCATCTGTGGTAGGTGCTCAAGGCGATTTTGCTTTTGGTAGTATTTTAGGCGAAGCTAGACAAGCTTCAAGCAAAATTCCTGGAAAAACAGAACACGAAATCTATCTTTCGCAATTGGCTCAAACCTTATGGGGACCAAACCAAAGAACAATGAGAGATGGCGTTTATTTTAAAACAAATTTTTGGCAAGCATCTACTAGTGTTTATTTTGATTTGAATAATTTGGGCGCTACATTATTTAATGCTCGTAAAGGAAACTTAGCAAAAAGAAAGATTGCTGTTTATTCTTATGTTGGTATTGGGTTAATGCATTTTAATTCTACAATTCGCACACTTAAAAAAGATTCAGCTTTTACAACTTATCTAAGTGGTGTTTCAGGCAAATCTTTAGAATCAGTAGTACCTGTAGGATTAGGTGTTAAATATAAATTGAATAACAAAATTAATATTGGTGTTGAATACAGATTGAACAATGTATTATCTGATAAATTAGATGCACTTGCTAGTAATCAATCTACTATATGGTTACGTCAAGGCACTAATGATAAATACGGTTTTGCAAGTATTGCTTTAACTTACAATTTTGTAGGTTCAAATCCATTGGCTGAAAATATTGAATGGTGCAATCCATTAACTGATAGAGCCGATGTTAAAGTACCAACGGCCTCTGAAATATTAGCTGATGCTGATGGTGATGGTGTAGCTGATTTATTAGATAAGGAAGCTAACACACCTGCTGGTTGTCGTGTAGATGGTAGTGGTAGAGCATTAGATACTGATGGTGATGGCGTAGTTGATTGTAAAGATAGAGAAAGATTATCTCCAGCTGGATACCCAGTAGATGCTAATGGTGTAGCTCAAATACCCGATACTGATGGTGATGGTGTTTTAGATAATACAGATTGGGAAGTTAACTCACCAGCTGGTTGCAAAGTTGATACACATGGTGTTTGCCCTAAAGACGAAAAAGCACATTGGGGCGGCGAATTTAATTTACCTACTGTATATTTTGATAATGATAAAGCCATTGTGAAAAAAGAATTTATGGTTGATTTACAACGTTGCGCTATGCAAATGTATGCTAATCCTACTATGAAAATTGATATCATTGGTAATACAGATAAACATCATACTGATGATTATAACGAAAAATTGGGTATGCGTCGTGCTAAAGCAGTAGCTGATATTTTAATTATGCGTTTCTCTGTTCCTGCTGATAAAATTAATATCAAATCGAATGGTAAACATATGCTTAAATCGCCAAACGATGAATTGAACAGAAGAGTTGATATTATTCCTGCTCAATAATTAAAAATTAAAGAATACAAAAAAGCGAAGTTGAATTTCAACTTCGCTTTTTTATTTATTAAAACATTTAAACTACTTATTAATATGATTTGGAAATATAAATTTGATGCTGATACTATTACCCATCAATTTATGAAAGATAATATGATAGGCTTATTAGGTATTGAATGTATTGATGTGGGCGATAATTATTTGAAAGCAAAAATGCCTGTTGACCATCGAACTAGACAATCGGCAGGCTTGCTGCATGGTGGCGCTAATGTAACCTTGGCCGAAAGTATTGGTAGCTTGGCTGCTAACTTTTGTGTAGACCAAGATAGTTTTTATGCAGTAGGATTAGAGATTAATGCCAATCATATTCGTACAAAACACGATGGCTGGGTATATGCCACAGCTTTGCCTATTCATATTGGGCAATCTACTCAAATATGGGAAATAAAAATAACGGATGAGAATGATAAATTGATGTGTATTGTGAGGCATACGGTAGCTGTATTGCCTAAAAGTGTAGCACATAAAATGCATTTTAATTTACCAAGGATTTAGGAGCTGATGCTGACGGGTATATTTTATTGCAAAACAAAATTCGTAACACAATATAGGCAGCTATTGTTAATAGTGAATCTAGCGAAATTAATTTACAAAGCTCCAGAGAGGCATTATCCAAATATAGCTTGCAATATCTTCCGAGCATTTGTGGTGTATTAGCCAAATTAGGCATTTTGATAAATGCTTATTTTCCTTTAAAATCGGGCTTACGTTTTTCTACAAATGCATTCATGCCTTCTTTTTGATCATCGCTGGCAAATAATAGATAGAAATTTTTTCGTTCAAAGACTAAGCCTTCATCTAATGTTGAGTTAAATGCATTCAACACACTTTCTTTAGCTAATCGCACGGCTATAGGCGATTGAGCAGCAATTTCTTTGGCTAAATTAATGGCTTCGCTTAAGTATAATTCAACAGGCACAACTCGGTTTATCAATCCATTTTTCAAGGCTTCATCTGCCGAAATAAATTTTCCGGTTAATACCATTTCCATTGCTAATGCTTTGCCTACTGCTTTTGTTAATCGCTGTGTGCCGCCAGCACCAGGCATTACGCCAATTTTAATTTCGGGTTGCCCAAATTTTGCAGTTTCGCTTGCCACCACCATATCACAAGTCATTACTAATTCGCAACCGCCACCTAATGCAAAACCACTTACTGCGGCAATGATAGGTTTTTTTGTTTTTTTGATGCCATCCCAAGTACTAAATTGGTCTATGTTTAGCATATCAATTGCTGTTTTACCAGCCATTTGTTTTATATCGGCACCAGCTGCAAATGCTTTTTCGTTGCCAGTAATAATTATGCATCGTACATCATCATCATTATCTAATATTTTTAATGCATCCCTTAATTCGCCCATCAGTTGTAGGTTTAAAGCATTTAATTCTTTAGGGCGATTTAATTGTATTAAAGCAATATGTTTTTCTATTTGTGTATCTACTATAATAAATTCAAAATTCATGATGATATATTTTTATTGGATAAATATTTTTTGCTAATGTAGTTGGTAAAGTTTTATTTTTTCGATAACATTTTTTTTAGTAACGATAATGCATTGTTTTCGGCATGGCGCATTTCGGCTTGTTGTGCTTTGGTTTTATCTTTTAAGCCGCATAGATGCAATGCGCCATGGGCTATTACACGGTGCAACTCTTCATTAAATGCTAATGAAAGTTGAGTAGCATTTTCTTTTATTCTATCAATGCTGATGTAAATTTCGCTTTCAATTTTTTGTTTTGTTGAATAATCGAATGTAATAATATCTGTATAAAAATCGTGTTGTAAAAATTGTTGGTTGATGCCTAAAACGTAATCATCGTTTGAAAAAATATATGCCATTTCAAAACTTGTATGGCCATATTCATGCATTATTTTTGCTAACCATTGTTTTACAATAGTTCTGTTTTTAAATGTAAAAGCAGGCGCTTGGTAGTTTGTGAAACTTATTTTTTTCATAAGGCAAATATAGAATAGGAAAAATAAAATCTTATCAGCACTTATCTTTTTAATGTGCATCATCTGTTTTATGCTTTTAAATTTCAATTCACAAATTATTATGTATAAATAGATTGCTTATTAAACTACTTGGGTTGTAAATTGCGTAAACATTTTACAACATATTTTTATGAAAAAATTATCCTTCGTTTTATTAATTGCACTTATCCCGTATGTGTTTGCATTTAGTACCGAAACACCATCAAATCCGCAAAAACAAAAAGCAATTATTCAAGCAGTTATAGAAAGTGTGAAAGACCAACACTTTCAACCCAAAGAAATTAATGATGATTTTTCAGCTGATGTTTTCAATCTTTTTTTGCAAAGAATGGATTACAATAAAAAGTTTTTTTTACAATCAGATATTGATGATTTGAAAAAATATAAATCAAAAATTGATGATGAAATAAATAATCCATCAACCGAATTTTATGAAGCCACTATTAAAATATTTAAACAACGGGCCACTGATGCGGAAGGTTTTTATAAATCATTTTTAGATAAACCATTTGATTTAGCTGCCAATGAAGACATTATATTGGATGGTAAAAAATTAGTGTATGCAAAAAATATAGATGAGCTAAAAGAAGCTTGGCGTAAGAGTTTGAAGTATCAAGTAATGGCAAGGGTATTTGAATTAAAAGAAACGCAAGACAAGCAAATTGAAAAGAAAGATACTACTTTGAAAAAAGTAAAAACATTTGCCGAGTTAGAAGAGGATGCAAGAAAGAAAATATTAAAAAGCAACGAAGATTTTTTTGCACGATTAAATAAAACTGAAGCTGATGATTATTTTACTTTATATGTAAATACTATTACTAGTGTATTGGACCCACATACCGATTTTTTTCCACCAAAGGATAAAGAAAATTTTGATATACGAATGAGTGGAAGGCTGGAAGGCATTGGTGCTACGCTGCAAGAAAAAGACGGGTTTATAAAAATAACGAGCCTTGT
This sequence comes from Bacteroidota bacterium, assembly GCA_046051225.1. Taxonomy (GTDB): domain Bacteria; phylum Bacteroidota; class Bacteroidia; order Chitinophagales; family CAIODY01; genus CAIODY01. Next base: position 44,241 of record JBJOOR010000008.1, read on the forward strand.
GGTAGGTGGCCCTGCATGGAAAAATGGAAAATTAAAAGCCGAAGATTTAATTATGAAAGCGGCTGAAAAGGATGATAAAGATTGGTTTGCATTAGAAGATGTAAGAGTGGATGATGCTGTAAAGCACATAAGAGGTAAGAAAGGAACTATTGTACGATTATTTGTGAAACATGCTGATGGCAATACAGAAGAAGTTGAAATAACTCGTGATGTGGTAGTGATGGATGAAACATTTGCAAAAAGTTCAATCATCAATTATAAGGGTAAACGAATTGGGTTGATTAATCTACCCGAATTTTATGCAGATTTTAATAACCCCACTGGTAGAAGATGCGGAAAAGATATGCGCATTGAAGTTGAAAAATTAAAAAAAGATAAAGTAGATGGAATAATGATTGACCTAAGAAACAATACTGGTGGCTCATTGAATGATGTGGTTGATATAGCAGGATTGTTTATAAAAGGTGGACCAATTGTGCAAGTAAAAAGCCGCGAAGGTATGCCTTATGTATATCCTGATAAAGATAATGATGTGGTATATGATGGGCCATTAGCCATTATGGTAAATGAATTTAGTGCCAGCGCTTCGGAAATTTTAGCTGCGGCTATTCAAGATTATCATCGTGGAATTATTATTGGAAGCCCTACAACCTTTGGCAAAGGCAGTGTTCAGCGGTTTTATGATTTAGATATGTACAACATGACAGCACCTGCTGATATTCGTCCGTTGGGCACTATTAAATTAACCAATCAAAAATTTTTTAGAATAAATGGCGGTGCTACACAATTAAAAGGTGTGGCAAGCGATATTATATTGCCTGATAATTTAGAATACATTGAATATGGCGAAAAGAAGGAAGACCACCCGATGAAATGGTCGCAAATTCAACCAGCTATTTACACACCAATATCGGGTTGTTTTAATTTAGATGAGTTGAAAAAAAGCAGTAAGCAGCGCTTACAAAACAACGAATATTTTACTGCCATTGATAAAAATGCACAGCGTTTGAAAAAGCAACAAGATGATAATAAATCAACTTTAAATTTTGCAAAATTTGTACAAGAACAAAATGAAAACAGAGAGCGTTCGAAAAAATTAGAAGAGCTTACTAAAACAGAATATGATATGAATTTTGAATGGACAGCTGACGACAAATCATTGATAGAAGCTGATTCGAATAAAACCAATAAAATGAAAAATTGGTTTAAGGCATTAAAGAAAGATGCTTATATTTTTGAAACTACCAATATTGTATATGAAATAAGTAATACAGTGGCTACCAAAAGAGATTAAAGATTGATGTGTAAGCATTCCAAGTGGCAAATACTCTCATTAATGCTATTGATGCAAACAATAATGAAAGTATTGGCAAGTATATGAAAGAATAAAATTATTAATTACAAAAGCTTCATTAACTGTTGCATACCAATGGTAGCTGACTGTTCGATAGCTGTTAAATTTTTTAAGGTAGGCAGGTTGGGTAATTTTTTATCTACTACATAAAGCGGTGTGTTATATTTAATAGAATGAATTAAATTAGCAGCAGGGTATACTGCCAACGAAGTACCTACAATAATAAATACATCAGCCGTAGCAACTAGTGTAGATGCTGGCTGTATCATCGGCACATCTTCGCCAAACCATACAATATGTGGGCGCAGTTGAAAGCCATCTTCGCCTTTATCGCCCACTTTTAAATTGCTGTTATATTCATAGAATTTGGGTTTGGTGGGGTTTGTGGTTCTACACAAAGCTATTTCGCCATGCAGATGCATTACATTTTTGCTGCCAGCTCGTTCGTGCAAATCATCAATGTTTTGTGTAATGATATGTACATCGTATTTGCTTTCCATTTCAACCAATATTTTATGTGCTATATTTGGTTTAGCATTTAATACTTGTTGCCTTCTGTGGTTATAAAAATTTAACACCAATGCTGGATTTCGTTCAAAGGCTTGGGGTGTAGCCACATCTTCAATGTTGTGGTTTTCCCACAAGCCATCGCTATCTCTAAATGTTTGTATGCCGCTTTCGGCGCTTATTCCAGCACCTGTTAATACTACAATTCGTTTTTTCATTTTAAAATAAATTTGAAATCAAAAAGCAATTATGCATAAATAATATTTTAGTGTTTGCATTTCGTTCGATATGAAAATATAGCTGGTTTAATATATCAGCTAATTGGTTAAAACCATCTATTGATAAGCGTTGTGCCACATAAGGGCAAAAAGCTTTTTCTCTATCATTCCAAGCTGCCGATGTATAATTATTCTCTTTATTTAAAAACGATTCTCTAACTAAATGCAATCCATACTTTACAAAATACTTTTGGTTATCACGTTTTAGTTTTACAATTTGCTCGTTAAATGAGCTCCAATTTCGTTTATCTTTTTTAATGATAATTTGCATCCAATCTAAAAACAATTTTTCTGTTTCATCATCCTTTTCTTCTAATAGTTGCAGCGCTAATCTAAAATTACCATCGGCTAAGGTGGCTATGGTTATTGCTTTTTGCTCATCAATTTGTTTTAATTCTATCAATCCGTTGTTGACATCATGGATTAGTAAAGGTGCAATTTTTACCAACTGTGTTCTAGATTGAATGGTGCCTAAAATCTGTTCGTAGTTTTCGGCTATTAAAATAATAAGTGTTTTTTCTTCGGGTTCTTCAATCTGTTTTAATAATCTATTACCATCGTTGCCCAAATATTCTGCCATCCAAATTATTACAAACTTATAGCCGCTTTCAAAACTTTTAAGCGATAAAAAATTAAGTATATCGCTACATTCGTGTGCATTAATGTTGCCATGTGTATTGGTTTCGCCAGCTTGTAGTTTCATCCAATCTATAAAATTGAAATATGCATTTTCAGTTACCATTTTTCGCCATTCTTTTATCCATTCAATACTATAAGGCGTTTCGCCAGCCTTATATTCTTTATCAGGATGCTTGGTTACAGGCATTGTAAAATGAATATCGGGATGAATTAGTTTTTGTACTTTTTTGCATCCGCTACATTTACCACACGAATCAAAATCTGTTTTTTCTTCGCATACTATATATTGAATGTATGCCAAAGCCAATGGCAAAGCGCCAGTACCTTCATTGCCTACAAATAATTGTGCATGCGGTATCATGCCCGATTTTACACTGCTAATAAAATTTTGCTTTAACGAATGCTGACCAATTACTTGATTAAACTGCATGAAATAAGTTAATTATTGATGGCTGAAAGATAGCTAATTGCTTTGTGAAATTGATAATTCAAATATATCAAACAACAAATTTGGGAGGGTTATAAAACACAAAACCCCGACTTTGAAAAGTCGGGGTTCGTAAAGTTCCTCAAACCCAATCAGAACTTTACCTTTTATGAAAACACTGCCGTAAAAGTAAAATATTTTTCGAAAACAAAAATAAAATGTTTTTTTATGTTGAAATATAAATACAGTATTTGTAATAAAAAATTAAACCATAGATTTGATTGATTAATGATACAACTATCAACATGAAAACTACTGACAAAATATATGTAGCTGGGCATACAGGTATGCTAGGTTCGGCAATTGTAAGGCAATTAACGGCAAATGGATATACTAATTTACTACTACAAACATCATCACAGTTAGATTTACGAAACCAACAATTGGTAAATACCTTCTTCGAAAACCACCAACCCGAATATGTATTTATAGCCGCTGCAAAAGTAGGTGGCATTATGGCAAACAATGTTAATAGAGCCGATTTTATCTACGATAATTTAATGATGCAAAGCAATATCATTCATGCATCGTTTATACATAAAGTCAAAAAATTATTGTTCATTGGTTCGTCTTGTATTTATCCAAAATTAGCACCACAGCCCTTGCACGAAAATTATCTTTTAACAGGTGCATTGGAATATACAAACGAGCCTTATGCCGTTGCAAAAATAGCAGGTATAAAAATGTGTGAAGCATACAGAACACAGCATGGCTGCAATTTTATAACAGCCTTACCCACTAATTTGTATGGCACTAATGATTATTATGATTTAAATAATTCGCATGTATTGCCTGCTTTGCTGCGCAAATTTATAGAAGCAAAAACAAACCATGCGGATGAAGTAATAGTATGGGGTACGGGCAAACCTTTACGTGAATTTATGCATGTAAATGATGCAGCCAATGCTTGTATATTTTTAATGAAAAATTATGATGATATACAGCCCATCAATGTTGGTATAGGCAGCGATATTTCGATTTCGGATATAGCTTATTTAATAAAAAAAATAGTAGGATACACAGGCAAAATAAAATTTGATACCACAAAACCAGATGGAACACTACGTAAACTATTAGCTATGAATAAGCTGTATCAATTAGGTTGGAAACATACTATTGAATTAGAACAAGGAATAAGAACTACTTATGAAGAGCTGATGAACAAAGGGTTTGATTAGATTTGTTGCAACCATCTATTCAACACTTTCGAAATTTCGGCGGCTTTGTTTACAATCATAAAATGCCCACCATTGTTCAACTCATAATCGGCTTTAATGGGCTTTATTGGAAAAATTTTATCCTTATTGCCATGAATATGTTTTACATTATAAGGCACAAGAGTGTTGCGCCAACTTACCGCCTGCTTTATAGACCATGCAAATAAATCGGCATTAGTATCAACCAAAATAGTTTTTAAAAATTTTCTTTCTTTTTCGTTGCTAATTCCAAAAAACCAAAAAGCAATTTTGTAGGCATACTTTAATTGCTTTAATGGAAACACATGATGCAAACCAATGCCAGCCAACAGCCTATAAAATAATGGTATTTCGTATTTTGTTTTTACTGATGAAATCAGAATTACTTTTTCTGTTTCAATCTGCTTTGCCATTTCAATGGCTATTATTCCGCCAAACGATAAGCCTATCAAAATTGGTTTTGGCGAATTTATTTGAGCTAATAATCGCCCAGCATAATGTTCTATCGTTTCGCTAGAAAACGGAATAATCCAATCAATAAAATGCAATTGATAGCCATCAATTTTAAGATATTGAAATGCTCTTTTATCAGCTCCTAAACCACTAATACAATAAATATTTTCCATGATTAAATACCCCAAGTATCAGGCGATTTGCGCCATTGCTGTAAGGTTTCAATCTGATTAGATGGAACAAGATTTTTGGCAACTGCTAATTTAATTAAATGATGATAATCGGATAAGGTTATGTATTTGCAATTGGCATTAGCAAATGCTTCATCGGCTTTAGCAAAACCATAGGTAAATATTGCCATCATACCCAACACATCGGCACCAGCATTGCGTAAAGCCGCCACAGCTTCTAAACTGCTTTTACCTGTTGATATTAAATCTTCAATTACCACCACTTTATCGCCAGCATTTATTTTACCTTCTATTTGATTGCTTAAGCCATGTTGCTTAGGCGCACTACGAACATATAAAAAAGGTAACTCGGCAGCATCGGCCAATAAAGCCCCATGCGGAATGCCAGCTGTAGCAACACCTGCTATAGCTTGTACATCGGGGAACTGTTTTTTTAAAGCAGCTAAAAATTCGACTTTAATACACTGTCTGACTATTGGATAGGACAAAGTAAGCCTATTATCACAATAGATTGGGGATTTCCAACCGCTTGCCCATGTAAAAGGTGTTTGCGGATTTAGCTTTATTGCGTTTATTTGTAATAAATATTCAGCTAATTTTTCGGCAGTAGATTCATTGTTTATCATGCCCCAAAACTAATTGATTTTAAAAACATTTTTTGCATAATTAATTTCACTTCAATCATAAATTAATGTCGGCTATTACAATTTATATCAACGAAAAACCTGTTATGCTAACAGATGATGAAGAAATTTATTTTGCGCCGCCACCGGTTCATTATAAAAGCTATGTGTATTGCAAAGCAAAAACCGAAGAAGATATAAAACGCATCATTACTATTTGCGAAAAGGATGAAAAATTAGAAACGGCTTTAATGTTTAATAATTCGATTGATGAATTAAAAAAAATGTTTTGGAATTTGCATGTAATATCTAATGCTGCTGGTGGTGTGGTATTGAATGAAAAAAACGAAGTATTATTGATTGAACGAAAAGGCAAATGGGATTTGCCAAAAGGCAAAGCCGAAGCCAATGAAACTATTGAACAAACTGCTGTACGAGAAGTACAAGAAGAAACAGGATTAATGGATGTAACTATTAATCAACCCATTTGCATTACTTATCATACTTATAAAGAAGCCGATGATAAAATTTTAAAAATAAATCATTGGTTTGAAATGAAAGGGTCATCAGCCAATGCATTAATACCACAAGCCAACGAAAATATTACGGCTGCAAAATGGGTTCCGAAAAATGAAATGAAGCATTTTATTACTGCTACTTATCTTTCATTAAAGCAATTAATGGAAAAATATTCGGCTTAATTTGTGGCTACAAATTGCATGGGATAATCTTTAGCATTGCAATTATTCATCCAATAATGCCACACATTTTTTTCGGCATCAAATAAAATATTGGGTGGCGATACTAAATGAATTTGCGTAACACTATCCACCTTATTATTAAATTTACTAAACATAAAAATGGGTTTATACAATTCAGTATTTTTTATAAACGTATCAATTTTAGTATCCCAACCCGAGTGCTTATCTAACGCTAAATACTTTTCACTGCCACAAGCTTCTTTACACATAAAGTTGTATTCGTAAAATACAAAATACTGATGCATAGGGTTTTTACAATCTTCATGTATTACCATATAATTTGTTTTTATAGCTGATAAATGCTCGGTAAAAAGTTGTTCTGTTTTTTGAAATCGCACAAAATAATTTTGCCAAAACAAATAACTTAAATTGCTACCTAAAGCAAACAATACAAACAATACGGTAAAAATCCATTGCCGATATTTTTCTTTTTTTATTAAATGATGAATGGATAAAACTAAGAAAATAACAATACCAAAACCAGCCAACAATCCATTGCGGCAATTACGGTTTAATGCACCATAATCTTTACCCACCATATTGTAGGGCAAAAATGCTGCAACAAAAAACACAATTGAAACTAATGCTATTACCCAAAATTTCATTTGTATTCCTTCCTTCGCTGTTGGAGAGGAGTTGGGGGTGAGGTCTTTATCGCCATGGATAGTGTACCCACTAACCATATTTTTTGAGTCGATGTTTTTAAAAAAATACCAAGCCGCCAAAACCGAAACTGCAATACTTATTATTGATGTAATTGGATTATGAAAAGCTAATTGAGTCAACAAATACGGCAACATAACAAATAATTTAAAACATGAAAATGCAAAATGATACACCATGCCTTTTATCGAAAAACTAATTTGATTATAGCCATATATTTTTGCCATGCCACTTATAGGAAACAATTTATTCCACAACCAAAATGAAAATATAGGAAATAAAATAATGAAAAAATGTTGTTTGCAAAATGCAACTACATTCATTATAAAAATAGGTATTGCTCCCTTTTTTTCGCTGCCGAGGTTAGTGCCTTTACTAACATCATGTACTATTCTATCGCCGAGGTTAGTGTCCTCACTAACCTTATTATGTACTGTTAGTGAAGACACAAACCTTAACGTTTTACTATATTCTTTCACAAACAAAGCAAACAACACCGCATAAATAAACACATAAAAAGATTGAATCTCGAAACTCCAAAAAAGTAAAACGGCTACTACTAAAAAACTAATACTTTTTTTAATAACAGATGGCGATGAATACGTATTGAGATATAATAAAATGGCAGAGAAGAAGAGGAGCATGCAAAATGTATAGCTAAACATAATTGGTTCAAACCATAAACTATAAATTGGGAATGAAATTGATAAAGTTGCAATTCCAAAATTTACAAAAAAGTTATTGCTGAAAAAGAAATTTGAAATTTTATAAATAGCAATACTGCAAAACCAAATCATTAAAAATGAAATAATTTTCATAGCTAAAACATAATTTGGAAAATGGAAAACAAAAAGTGCAATGTAATATTCCATTCTTCTACCAGTATTGAAAATGCAATTCTTCATGGCTGAGTTATATCCAAACTGTTTTGCATTAACTAACAGCAAACTATCCCACATAGCGCCATTATTTGTTAGCAATATCGAATGAGAAATAAGTGTTGCAATAAATGTAATAAAGGCAATCTGTAAAAATGTTTTTTCGTTTTTCATTTGCCCAAAAATAATTAGATATATTTGACCTTAATAATAAATCACAGAAATTAGATGGAAAAAGAGTTTGAAGTATCTTTATTAATACCACTTTATAACGAACAAGAAACTTTTCCGAAATTAATTGAACGGATAAAAAATGTATTGCACACATTTGATGTGGCAACCGAAGTAGTTTTGATTAATGATGGCAGCCAAGATAATACACCATTATTAATGGAGCAGATTGCATTGGATGATGATAGATTTCAATGTGTTTTTTTGAGTAGAAATTACGGACATCAATTTGCACTTACGGCAGGCATGCAACATTGTCGTGGCACAAAAGCCATAATGGTTTTAGATGGCGATTTGCAAGACCCACCCGAATTGGTTACCGAATTTTATAAACTGATTAATGAGGGTAATGATGTGGTATATGCCATCCGAAAAAAAAGAAAAGAAGGCATTATAAAACGAATATTGTATTGGACTTATTACCGCATCATGAACAATATTTCATCTATCAATATTCCATTAGATAGTGGCGATTTTTGTATGATGAGCCGCCGAGTATTAAACCAAATAAATGCAATGCCCGAACGTAATAGATATATACGTGGTATGCGTAGTTGGGTAGGCTATAAGCAAATAGGCTATGAATACGAACGTAGTGAACGTGAAGCTGGCGAAAGTAAATATTCTTTTAAAATGCTTTATCGTTTAGCACATAGTGGAATATTTAATTTTAGTGAATTTCCTGTAAAATTTATTACAAGATTAGGAATGGTTACCATTCTATTTTCATTAGTTTATTTTGGATTTACATTATATAAAAGAATCGTTCATCCAGAATTAGTACCCGAAGGATTTACTATGATTATTTTCTTAATCTCATTGTTCTGTGGGGTTCAATTAATTTCAATTGGATTAATTGGCGAATATGTTTTAAGAATATATGAGCAGGTAAAACAACGACCAATATTTATTACTGATAAAATAATAAAAAACAAAACAACAGCGTAATGGAATTAGAATACTATAAAGAATATTTTGATTTAGAAAGGGGTCATTGGTGGTTTGTAGCTCGTGAAAAAATAATCATGACGCAAATTAAATTAATGCAAACACAAAGCAACTTACCAAAAGAGAATTTAAAGATTTTAAATATTGGATGTGGAACGGGAAGAAGCAGCGAATACTTATCACAATTTGGAGAAGTTACATCCTTAGAATATGATAAATTTTGTTGTGAATTTACAACAGCAAAAACGGGTTTGAAAATTATAAATGGTTCAATAACTGAATTACCTTTTGCAGATAATGAGTTTGATTTGGTTTGTGCTTTTGATGTAATTGAACATGTTGAAGACCATAAAAAAGGGGTGGAAGAAATGAAACGAGTTTGTAAAACAAATGGAGTTAATCTTATTACTATTCCTGCTTTTATGAGCCATTGGGGTGAGCATGATGAAGTTAATCATCACTTTAGAAGATATAGATTATTTGAAATAAAAAATCTATATAAAGATACTATCGGTAATGGTTCCGAACTTTTTAGCACCTACTTTAATTTCTATTTATTTCTACCCATTTTATTTTTTAGAAAAATATCTAACTTGCTAAAAGGAATTTTAAAACGCAAAGGTTCAGGTAGTGATTTTGGTGCTTTTAATCCTGGATTAGCAAATACTTTATTATTTAATTTGATGTACTCTGAAAATTTATTTTTAAAAAATAAAATCAAATTGCCTTTTGGGGTTTCCATTTTATATTCTTGGAAAAAAAATGCTAATTGAAAAAAATCATTTACATATTACTATTTGTACTTTTTCAAAGTAAACTTCATGGACAAGGTATTGGAAGTGGTAGTGATGGTTCACCCAATATTTCGGGCATTATAAATACTTATTCAAAAGTAAACTCAATTAATACAATTGGCTGTTATTCTAGAATAACTGTTGATTCTATCTTGAATTTTCAACCTAATGATTTAGTACTTATTATACAAATGCAAGGTGCAACATTTGATACTACTAATACAGCAAGCTATGGTACATTGCAAAATTTTAATTCAACAGGAAATTTTGAGTTTGTAAAAATTCAAGCTATAGTAGGAACAACAATCACATTAAAATCTCTATTCACAAAAACGTATAATACTTCAACAGGAAAAGTTCAATTAATCAGAGTACCACAATACAACAATCCTACTATTACAGGTATTCTAACTTGCAAAAAATGGAATGGTACAACGGGTGGTGTACTTGCACTAGATGCAATAGGAACGGTAACTTTAAATGATAGTTTAACTGTTTCGTCAAAAGGTTTCAGAGGTGCTTTAGTACAATATGGTACTACACAAATAAATCATCAAACAGATTACAGAGCATTTAATAACCCAAGTTATTTTTCAAATAAAGGAGAAGGAATTGGAGGTTATGGTTTTGGATTATTAACATCAGGAAGAGGAGCACCAATAAATGGTGGTGGCGGTGGTAATTCTGTAAATGCTGGTGGTGGTGGTGGTGGCAATTATGGTTGTGGGGGTTTAGGTGGGCAAGGTTTTAATTATAGTACATATCCAGGAAGTCCTGTTTTAGCTCAAGGTGTTGGAGGTTATGGACTAACTTACAATGTAAGCGCTTTGAAATTATTTTCAGGTGGTGGCGGTGGGGCTGGGCAGTCAGATGACAATCAATCTTTTGATGGTGGTGATGGTGGTGGCATTATTATCATTAATGCCAACTTAATTATTGGTAATAATAAAATGATTAATGCTAATGGAAACGGAGTACAAGCATCGGGTATTGATGGAGCAGCAGGTGGTGGTGGTGGTGGATGTATTCTTTTAAATATTCAAACTTATAGCGGTTTACTTTCTATAAATGCAATGGGTGGTCATGGAGGAAATTCTGCAAATTATCTTCAATACTATCATGGACCAGGTGGCGGCGGTGGCGGTGGCGTTATTATTTTTAGAAATGCATCTACTCCAACTGGAGTTTCCATTAATGTAAATGGAGGTTTACAAGGTTTATGTAATGGAAATAATAGTTTAGAAACTGATGGCTGCATGGGTGGTATTTTATATAATTTTTCAACTGCCATAAATTATCCACTTAACTCATCCCAAACTCTTTCCATTTGCCAAAATGATACAGCCACTTTGCAATTAAATTCATCGGCTCAATATATTAATTGGTTGCCAACTACTAATTTATCTTGCAGTAATTGTGTAGCTCCAAAGGCTTATCCAACAAGTACTACAACCTATATTGTTACCGATTCGGTGAATCATTGTTTTAATCGAGATACATTTATTGTTAAAGTAAATCTTAAAACATTTTCAACTCTAAGCGATTCAATATGTCAAGGCAATATTTTTATTGCCCCAAGTGGCAAACAATATGCTGCAATAGGAACTTATTATGATACAATCATAAACCATAATAGTTGTGATAGCATTATTACTATTCAACTTTCGGCTTGTACAAATACATCTTCGCATGCATCATTTCAATTTATAGATTCATTTTGTACAAATTACCCAATTAGCATTACAAATACAAGCTCGAATAATGTAACCAATTGTTGGAGTTTTGATTCTTTAAATATTAACGGTGTAAAATCATCAGTTAATCTTGGTGTTTTAAACAGCGCTTTAAATTCAACAACAGCAGGCACTTTGGTTGAAGATGGAGGCAATTACTATTTGTTTATTACAAATTCTTTTACAACTGATTTGATTAGATGTGATTTAGGAACTAATCCATTAAATACAATTCCATTAAGTACAACTATTATTTCAAATGTTTTGCCAGGTGGGCATAATGAAGCAGTTCAATTTTTTAAAGAAAGTGGAAGTTGGTATGCAATTGTTGATGGTGGGCTTAACAGCTCAGCTTTTATGAGCAGATTAAATTTTGGCGTATCAATCACAAACACATCACCTACTGTGATTCCATTAGCCGTTCCAGTTTTAGGTAATTGGCCACATCAATTGGAAATTTTTAAAAATGGTTCAAATTATATTGGCTTTGTAGTTTGCCGAACCAATGGCGATGTGCAACGAGTAAATTTTGGAACATCAATAACCAATACACCAACTATAACAACTGTTTATTCTTCATTTAATCCAAGCGTTGGATTTGCTATGGAACAAGAAAACGGAAATTGGTATATGATGATTTCAACCAATACTGTTCCTGGTGATTTACGGATATTAAATTTTGGCACCAACATTTTAAATAATGCACCCACAGTTACTAATTTAGGAAATGTAGGAGGGATGTTGGATGCACCAAGAGCAATAAAATTATTTAAAAGTTGCAATCAATTATTTGGATTAGTTAGTAGTCAGAAAAGCCCTACATTGGGCTATCCTGGGCATATTGTGTTGTTAAATTTTCAAAACGGAATTACAAGCCCTATTACCACCACCAACTTAGGAAACTATGGCGGCAATGATGATTTTTGGAATATGACATCTAATACTTTTTGGAGCAATAATGCTTTTCATTTTTTCACTTTTAATCCTGTTGATTCAAATGTTACACGAATTGATATTGCACCAATAGGAAATACTTTGCCGCTTTCATTTGCTGTAAATCCATCGGTTCAATATTCAACAAGTGGCAATCACAATATTCAACTATTAACAAATTTTGGAAATATTAATCAATCAAATTTTTGTAATACTTATTTTTCACTTAGCAATCCGTCATCATCTCAAACTATTTCTATTTGCCAAAATGATACAGCAACTTTACAATTAAATTCATCAGCTCAATATATTAATTGGAATCCAACTACTAATTTGTCATGTACTAATTGTGTAGCTCCAAAGGCTTATCCATCAAGCAATACCACATACATTGCTACCGATTCGGTGAATCATTGTTTTAGCCGAGATACATTTATTATTAATGTAAATTCAAAAACATTTGCTGCACTCAATGTTTCTATTTGCCAAGGCAATACTTACACTTTACCAAGTGGTAAAATTGTTTCTACTGCTAACACTTATCATGATACTATTCCCAACCATTTTGGCTGTGATAGTATTATTACCATTAATTTATCAGTAAAAAATAAAAGCACAGCTTCAGTAAATACTACTATTTGTAAAGGCAAAAATTTTATAACACCAAGTGGCAAAATACTTGTAAATGCTGGTGTTTATAACGATACAATTTTGAATTATAGAAATTGCGATAGCATCATCACCATTCAATTACAAACTAAAGATTCATCATTAAAAATTATTAATGCTGCTATTTGCAATGGCAAAAATTATACATTGCCCAATGGCTCTATTGTTAATAGTGGTGGCAATTACACTATTAAATATACTAACTATTTGGGTTGCGATAGCACAATAATTGTACAACTAAAAGCGCTGAATAATACAACCGTTAATCAAACTATTTTTATTTGTCAAGGCGATACATTTCATTTGTCCGATGGCTCTATTACTACATTTGGGGGCAATTATTTTTCTACCATTCCTAATTATTTAGGTTGCGATAGTACCATTCATACAGTGATAAATATGCTGCCTAAATTTAAAATTGATTTGGGCAGTGATGTATTAATGTGCGATGATAAAACAATAACGCTAAATGCAAATCCTAACAATTTAATTGGAGGTAGTTTTAGTTGGAATAATGGTGTAGGCATAGCAACTACAGAAATTAGCAGTGGCGGATTATACATTGTTACAGCCACTTTTCCGCCATGCAAACCCGTGTTAGATAGTATATTTATTGTTACTGAAAATTGTGATTGCAATATGTATATGCCCAATGCATTTTCGCCCAATCATGATGGATTAAATGAAACTATTAAACCAGTGATAGAATGTAATCCATTACCAATTGATTATGTTTTTTCAATTTATAATCGTTGGGGGCAATTAGTTTTTACCACTTCAAACATTGATGAAAGCTGGGATGGAAATTTTAAAAAAAAAGAACAAGAAGTAGGTGTATATGATTATTTGATTAGTTATAAGCATTCGGCAAATGAAAAAAAAATAATAAAAAAGGGTGATATTTCACTAATACGATAATGCCATAAAAAAAACCTCAACAAATTAATGTTGAGGTTTTTTTTGTATAGACGGATAATTATCCGTCTTTAACTTAGTATCTATAAGCTTCTGGTTTGAAAGGACCTTCTTTCGGCAATCCTAAATAGTCAGCTTGTGCTGTAGTTAATTCATCTAACACAACGCCAATTTTAGCTAAATGCAAACGAGCAACTTTTTCATCTAATACTTTTGGTAATACATAAACTTTGTTTTCGTATTTACCTGGATTGCACCACAATTCAATTTGTGCCAATGTTTGATTGCTGAATGAATTACTCATTACAAACGAAGGATGACCAGTGGCACAACCTAAGTTTACCAATCTGCCTTCTGCCAATACAATCACATCTTTACCTTCGATAGTGTACATATCCACTTGCGGTTTGATAGTGTTTTTTGTGTTACCATAAGCACCATTCAACCAAGCCATATCAATTTCAATATCGAAGTGACCGATATTACAAACGATAGCTTTATCTTTCATTAATCTGAAATGTTTTTCAGTAATCAAATCTCTGCAACCCGAAGCAGTAACAATGATGTCGGCTTCTTTTACAGCATCAATCATACGTTTTACTTCAAAGCCATCCATAGCAGCTTGTAATGCACAGATAGGATCGATTTCGGTAACAATTACACGACAACCTGCACCTTTTAATGAAGCAGCCGAACCTTTACCCACATCGCCATAAGAACCAACAACAGCAACCTTTCCAGCCATCATCACATCCGTAGCACGACGAATTGCATCAACCAAAGATTCTTTACAACCGTATTTATTATCGAATTTAGATTTAGTAACAGAATCGTTTACATTAAATGCAGGAATTGGCAATGTGCCTTTTTGCATTCTTTCGTATAAACGATGAACACCAGTTGTAGTTTCTTCGCTCAAACCTTTTACGTGTTGAATCAATTCAGGATATTTATCAAACACAATGTTTGTTAAATCGCCACCATCATCCAAAATCATATTCAAAGGTCTATCAGCACTACCAAAGAACAAAGTTTGTTCAATACACCAATCAGCTTCTTCTTGTGTTTGTCCTTTCCAAGCATATACACCAATGCCAGCAGCAGCAATAGCAGCAGCAGCTTGGTCTTGTGTTGAAAATATATTACACGAACTCCATTTTACTTCGGCACCTAAAGCTGTTAATGTTTCAATTAACACAGCTGTTTGAATAGTCATGTGTAAGCAGCCAGCAATACGTGCACCTTTTAAAGGTTGCGATGGACCATATTCTTCACGAATAGACATTAAACCTGGCATTTCAGCTTCGGCTAATTTAATTTCTTTACGTCCCCATTCAGCTAAGCTGAAATCTGCTACTTTGTACTTCAAATCGAAGTCGATTGATGTTTTTGTCATTGTACTCATTTTATTATTTGATTTTTATTTTTATTATTTCAGGCTGCAAAAATATATTATTCCTAAACAACAACCAAAAAACTGGAAGGTTTACAGAAATTAAGTTTTTAATTGAAAAATTGTTTTGTACGATTTAAGTAAAAAATATTTATTTTTGCCTAATGAATTCTACTTATCATATTTCGGAAAAAGAACTTACGATTGAGTTTTTAAAAACCATTAAAGCGCTTTTTAAAAATAAAAACTTAACGGTTTCTATTACCGAAGAAATAGATGCTACGGATTATTTATTAGCATCCGAAGCCAATAAAAAACATTTGCAAAAATCCACTTCTGATTTACAAAAGGGTAAAGGAAAAGAATTTACAGCGGCTCAACTTAAAAAATTTGTAGCCCAATAAATGAGAACAATAACCATCAGCCCTGATGCTTTATTACAAATGGAAAATTATAAAAAAGGCAACCCTAAATTATTATCGAAAATAATTTCGTTATTAGTTGAAACCGCAAATACTCCATTTGAAGGAATTGGAAAGCCAGAAGCATTAAAACATGATTTAAAAGGAAAATGGAGTCGAAGGATAAATGATGAACACCGCTTGGTATATGAAGTAAAAGAAAATACTATTTGGGTAATATCTTGTCAATATCACTATTCATAATAGTTGCGATATTACTTTTTTCAATTCATTTTTTACGAAATTATATTTTTTGTTTTTACCCCAAAACAATAAACTTTTAAAATTCAAAATTACTTTTGTAGCCACAAATAATTTTACATGAATTTTATTGAAGAACTAAGATGGAGAGGACAGCTTCATCAATTTACACCCGAAGCCGAAAAATTTTTAGCCGAAAATAAAACCAGTGGCTACTGTGGTTTCGACCCTACTGCATCATCCATGACGATTGGCAATTTTGTACCCATTATGTTATTAATGCGGTTTCAAAAATGCGGACATAAACCCATTGCATTGGTAGGCGGCGCCACAGGTTTAATTGGCGACCCATCTGGCAAATCGGCTGAAAGAAATTTATTATCCGTTGATAAATTAGAAGCCAATGTAGCCGCTTTCAAAACTCAATTATCGAAATATTTAGATTTTGATTCGGGCAGCAATAAAGCCGAATTAGTAAACAATTATGATTGGTTTAAAGATATGGATGTGTTTACTTTTCTTCGTGATATTGGCAAACACATTACCGTAAACTATATGATGTCGAAGGATTCAGTACAAAACAGATTAGAAAATGGAATTTCGTTTACCGAATTCAGTTACCAATTAATTCAAGGCTACGATTATCAATGGTTGTATAAAAACAAAGGCTGCCGAGTGCAAATGGCTGGCAGCGACCAATGGGGTAATATGACCACAGGCTTAGAATTAATACGCCGCATGAATGGTGGCGATGATGCACATTTAGTAACTGCGCCATTAATTACAAAAGCCGATGGAACAAAATTTGGCAAAAGCGAAAGTGGTGCTATTTGGTTAGATAGAAACTTAACTACGCCTTATCAATTTTTTCAATTTTGGATAAATGCAAGCGATGAAGACGCTGCTAAATATTTAAAAATATTTTCGTTTTTAGATGAAAAAACCATCAACGAAATTGTAACCGAACATAGCAAAGCACCACATGAAAGATTGCTGCAAACCCAATTGGCTAAAGAGGTTACAACAATTGTGCATTCTGCCAATGATGTAAACATTGCTTTAAAAACCAGCGATATTTTATTTGGCAATGCAAATATTGATGTATTAAAAAACTTGAATGAAAACGAATGGACTGAAATATTTACAGGCGTACCACAATTTGAAATCAATAAAAATAATTTAGCCGATGGCATTAATGTTGTTTCGTTATTAGCCGAAACAACTTCTGTTTTTTCATCAAAAGGCGAAGCGAAAAAAATGATAGAAGCTGGCGGTGTATTATTAAACAAAGAAAAAATAAACAACACTTCGCAAATTATTAATGCTGATAATTTAATTGGCGGCAAATATTTATTGTTTCAAAAAGGAAAGAAAAATTATTTTTTATTAAAGGCTAAATAAACACAAAATGAAAAACTTAATACGTAAAATATTATTGTTGTTGGTTATTGCAATGTGCTTTGCAAAAGCAATACAGGCGCAGGATATAGATAATAAGAAACTGCAATATTATATATCGGGAAAAGATACTTTTTACATTTATACATTGCATACAGTATGGTGTATTGATAAAAAAAAGTTTGCTACTGATTTAGAAAGATATCAATACAATCAACTTAAATACAATATTAAAGTTGTGTTTCCGTATGTAAAAGAGGCTGGTAGAATTGTAAACGAGGTAAAAGAAAAATTACCCACATTAACCAATAGAGAACGCCGAAAATTTATTAAACAAAAAGAAGAAGAGCTTCGTGTACGATTTGAAGACCCACTAAAAAACTTATATGATACGCAAGGCAAACTATTGATTTTATTGATAAATAGAGAAACAGGAAATAGCGTATATCAAGTTTTAAAAGATATTAAAAACCCCGTTAGGGCTGCTATGTACGAAACCACAGCTATTGTAAATGGATTAAATTTAAACGAAAAATGGGATGCTAAAAAATATAAATCGGAAGAAGAAATAATGGAAAATTATGAAATGATGTATGGCTATGCAATTCCCGTTGTAAACTAGTTTTACAACATTTTTTTATATTTCAACACTATTGTAAGTTCAATAGCATGAAAGTTTTTTGGGCTATACTTTAACTACTTAATAGATGATTATGTATAGCAGTTTATTTTTATTATTTCATGAAAATAGAAATCATAAAAACCTTGGGCTATAAATTATTTTGCCACGTGGTGGCGGTGGCGGTGCAATAAAACGATAATGTAAGCCTATTTCATTGCTGCCTATTGATGTTTTACGAATTTGCGAAATGCTAGCATCATAAGAATAAACCATCAACAATTCGGGTTTAATTTGATAAGCAAATAAAAATATTACGCCATCGGCAGTGGTTTTAGAAAAGCCTCTAAAGCCTAATCCTATCGACATATTTTTTTTATATATAGCTATAGCCATAATATCAGTTGTAGTTTTTTTAAAATCAGATTTTATAAATACTGAAGGTGTAAATTTTAAATTTGAATTAATTTCTTTTTGATATTGGGTTTGAAAATATAATGTTGGCGAATATTGAACAATGCCCGAACCTGTGGCTGTACTGAATTTTAAAGGCATTGGCAATAAATGATTCAACGATAATGAAACCGAATAGTTTTCTTTTAGCAAACTTGTTCCAATTCCTATATCGGGCTTTATCGCATTGATAGTAGATGTGGGCAATGATGCATCATTGTGATTGATGTTTCCATTATCATAATCACCTTCCGATGCTCGTAATTTATCGCCATACAAACTATATTGAATCAATCCTGCTTGAATGCCAGCATTAAAATATCCTGCGTTTATTCTTTTTTTAAAAGCATATTGTAGTTGCACATTTGTGCTGCGATGTACTGCCGCAAAATCATTAATGATTGATAATCCTAAGCCACCTTTTAATTTATTGTTGGGCAAATGAACATATAAAGCTTGCGAAAATGGTTGCCCTTTAAACAAGGTCCATTGGCTACGAAATGAGCCGCCAGCAGCCAATCCATTATAGCTGCCAGCTAATGATGGATTAAATACCGATGATAAATATGGCGAATGTGAAAACTGTGCATCGGCTTGTGCAACTACTTTTTTCGATAAAAAAAAGCAAGTTGTTATCAATAAAAAAATAATTACAATTTGTTGTTTCATGTCGTCAGTTTGCTGCTGCAAAATACAAAAATAAAATGTTCTACGTTATTCCCATTTAATATCAACTTTAAAAACACAAAGAAATTATCTTTGCAAAAAAAATAATTAATGAATAGCTGGAATAAAATAGCCGAATTTATTTTAAAACAACGATTGCTATTATTGATATTGCTTGGCGTATCAACCATAGTAATGGGATTTTTTGCATCAAAAGTTAAAATCACGAATGAATTTAATAAGAGCATTCCTACCGATAATCCTAAATATATTGAATACCTAAATTTTAAAAATAAATTTGGCGAAGATGGAAACATAATGGTGGTAGGCTTTAAAACAGATAAAATTTTTCAAAAAGATTTTTTTAATGCATTTCAATTATTATCAGATTCGATAAAAAAAATTGATGCTGTAAAAAATGTACTAGTATTTAGCAAAGCCATTAATGTGATAAAAGATACAGCTACGAATAAATTTTTTACTCAAAATGTTTTTCCTAATCAAGCCTCATCGCAACACGAATTAGATAGTTGTTTTACTGTTTTTAAATCGTTGCCATTTTACAAAGGATTATTATACAACGATACCAACAATGCTGTGTTGATGGCTATTACGATTGATAAAAATGTGATGAATACGCCCAAACGTGAAGCATTGGTAAATCAAATTCAAACCAAAATAAATGCATTTGCATCAATTAAAAATATTGAAACACACCTTAGCGGATTGCCTTTATTAAGAACCTTAATTGCAAAAAAGATTTCGAAAGAAAGCACCTTGTTTACCATTGTTTCATTAGCACTTACAGCATTAATTTTACTGGTTTTCTTCCGTTCGTTTGCTGCTATGTTTTATTCGTTAATTACTGTTTTTATTGGCGTAATATTTTCGTTAGGCACTATTGTTTTATTGGGTTATAAAATATCATTGCTTACCGCATTAGCGCCTACATTAATTGTGGTAATTGGCATTCCGAATTGCGTTTATCTCATCAATAAATATCATACCGAATTAAATAAAGGATTAGATAAAATGAAAGCGCTGCATAATGTAATTGAAAAAATGGGCGTAGTTACTTTGTTTACCAATCTTACGGCTGCCATAGGTTTTGGGGTTTTTGTATTTACTAAAAGCGCCATCTTATTCGAGTTTGGAATGGTGGCTGGCATCAATATCATTTTAATTTTCATTATCTCTTTGATTTTTATTCCATGTGTGTTTAGCTATTTGCCTACGCCATCTGATAAGCACACAGATTATATGGATAATAAATGGTTAACGACCGTGTTAGATAAAATTGAAAATTGGGTTTTTAATCATCGTATAAAAGTTTATTTAATTTCGTTAGGCTTTGCAATAGTAGGAATAGTAGGCATTTTGAGGCTTCAGGCTTTAAGTTTTATTATAGATGATTTACCAAAAAAAGATGTATTGTACACCGATTTAAAATTTTTTGAAACCAATTTTAAAGGCATTATGCCTTTTGAAATTGTGATTGATTGCAAAAAGAAAAAGCAAGCCACATCGCCAAAAACATTTATCAAAATAGCACAACTCGAAAAAGTATTAGCCAAATATTCAGCATTTTCAAAACCATTAAGTTTAGCACAAGGCGTAAAGTTTGCTACACAAGCTTATTACAATGGCGATGCTTCGCAATTTCGTATTCCAACCGATGAGTTTGAACAAGCATTTGTGTATGGTGCTTTACTGAAAAACAAAGGCAAAGGAAACCAAATGAATTCGATGTTGGCATCATTTATTGATTCAACAAAACAAACAACAAGAGTAAGTATAAGCATGATGGATGTAGGCAGCAAACGCTTACCTGCTATCATTGATAGCCTTCGCCCACAGGTTGATAAAATATTTGATACAGCAAAATATAAAGTAACTTTTACGGGCACAAGTGTTACATTTTTAGAAGGCACAAAATTTATTGTAAATGGCTTACGTGATAGTTTAATATTAGCTTTTCTTTCTATTATATTTTGTATGATTTGGTTGTTCCGTTCGTGGCGTATTTTATTAATTTCATTAGTGCCAAATATTTTGCCCATCATTATCACAGCAGGTGTTATGGGTTGGATGGGCATAGCTCTAAAACCATCAACAGTACTGATATTCAGCATCTCATTAGGTATTGCTATCGATGTTACGATTAGGTTTTTGGTAAATTATAAACAAGAATTAGCTACGCATCATTTCGATATTCCAACCACTGTAAAGCATACAGTACATGAAACAGGTGTAAGCATTATTTATACATCGCTAATTTTATTTGCAGGCTTTTTTATCTTCTGTATCAGTGGTTTTGGAGGTATTGTTGCTTTAGGATTACTTACATCACTAACATTGATTTTATCTATGATTACTAATTTAACCTTGTTGCCTTGTTTATTGCTATGGTTAGATAAACAAGATAAGAAATAAATGAAGCAGCTATTTTTTCAAAATTAATATGATTACAAAATTTATTATCGGAGATAAAAAATATTATCAGCATATAGTTCAAACAATTGATGCTGCCACATTTGCATCGGGTAATGTGCATCCAGTGTATAGCACATTTGCATTGGCAAGAGATGCCGAATGGTGTTGTAGATTATTTGTATTAGAAATGAAAGAAGCCGATGAAGAAGGCATAGGCACTTTTATTAAAGTACAACATCAATCGCCGGCTTTAGTAAATTCGATAGTTGAGTTTGAAGCCGAAATAATTCTGCAAGAAAAAAATAGTGTGGTTTGTAAATTTATTGCAAAAGTGGGTAATAGAATTATTGCCACTGGCGAACAGGGACAAAAGATTTTGAAGAAAGAAAAACTGAATGATTTGTTTAATAACTTGTGAACCAATTTTAATTCATGTTTTCAGCTTCTGCATTTAATGAAACTAATTTGTACATTGCCTTTGGCATAGTAATGCTTGTTGTAATTATTTTCGATATAGGATTATTTCAAAAAAAACAACATACACCTACTTTTAAAAACACATTGCTGCAAACCAGTTTTTGGTTTGCCATTGCTTGTATGTTTGGCGCTGCTTTATGGTTGATAAAAGGACATGAAACTGGCGCACAATTTTTTAGTGGTTATTTAATGGAATGGTCATTATCGGCCGATAATATTTTTGTGTTTATTTTATTGCTTAATTTTTTTCAAATGCCCGAAACATCCCATCAACGGGTATTGTTTTGGGGCATAATAGGCGCTATTATTTTTCGAATTATTTTTATTTCACTAGGAAGCACATTGGTAGCCAACTTTCATTGGATACTTTACATCTTTGGTGCTATATTGATTTACACAGGTGTGAAAATATTTTTTGAAAAAAGTGATGAAGGCGAAGATGATGGTTTTAAACCTGAACAAAATTTCATGTATAAATTCATGAAAAAATATTTGCCTTTTAGCGATGATGTATCAGCAACACAAATGTGGTTAAAGCAAAATAACAAACGAATTTATACACCTTTGTTTTTCGTAATATGCATGATTGCTACTACCGATGTGTTGTTTGCCATTGATAGTATTCCAGCTGTATTTAGCATTACGCAAAATAAGCTAGTAATATTTTCGAGCAATATTTTTGCTGTGATGGGTTTAAGGTCGATGTTTTTTTTGTTGAGTAATATTATTAAGCGCTTTGATTATTTGCAACAAGGCATTTCATTTATTCTGATTTTTATTGGTTTAAAAATGATGCTTGAATTATTTAACGATTTAAAATTATTTCATTTCGAAATACCCACTGCCTTATCATTAGCCATTATTGTAGCGGTATTAGGTGGGTCAATTTTAGTATCGTTGATAAAAGAAAATAAGCAACAATAAATTAGTAGTTTTTGTAAATAGTAAAACAAAAAAAAGCAATGAAAATTAAAATAGGATTTGGATATGATGTACATCAATTGCAAGAAGGTAGAGAGCTTTGGCTAGGGGGCGTTAAACTTGAGCATTCAAAAGGCGCATTAGGGCATAGCGATGCAGATGTAATTCTTCATGCTATTTGTGATGCCATTTTAGGTGCATTAAATGTGGGCGATATTGGCAAACATTTTCCTGATACGGATAAGCAATTCAAAAATATTGATAGCAAAATATTATTGAAAAGTGTTTTTGAATTGATGACAAAAATGAATTTTAGAATTGGAAATATTGATTGTTCGCTTACTTTAGAACGACCAAAAATTGCCCCTCATATTTTAAAAATGCAAACTTGCATTGCCCAAATTTTACAAACCGAAATAGAAAATGTTTCGATTAAAGCTACTACATCCGAAAAGCTTGGCTTTGTAGGCAGAGAAGAAGGTGTGTGTGCTTATGCAGTAGTATTGATTGAAAAAATAAGTTAAAAATTATCTGTAATAAATAAAACCGAAATGATAAAATACGTTATCAAGCTTAAAGAATTTTTGTTGTACACTCAATTGCTTAGCATATTCAAGCCTTTTAGCAATTTGTTTCATACGCTGTATTATTTTAATCGATTAACCACATTTGTACAACTGCATAAAAACGGATTATTACTAAATGATTTTTATGTTTCGAAACGTGATTATAACAAGCGCTATACATTGTATGAAAAGGTATCGTTGGCGCATCAAAAAAATAATACTGAATTAGTATATTTAGAATTTGGTGTAGCCTCGGCTTTATCATTTAAATGGTGGTTGAATCATAACGCCCATCAAAATTCGAAATTTTATGGCTTTGATACTTTTGAAGGTTTGCCCGAAAACTGGGGTAGCTTTTATGTAAAAGGCGATTTGGCGCATGGTGTACCTAGTATTGATGATAAACGAGCTATGTTTTTGAAAGGCTTGTTTCAAGATACTTTGCCATCGTTTATTGAGCAACATAAAGCTGAATTACAACAACCTAAAATTATTCATTTAGATGCCGATTTATACACTGCTACTTTATTTGTGTTGATGCAATTGTATCCTTATTTACAAAAAGGCGATTTGATTTTCTTTGATGAATTTTCGGTGCCTACCCACGAATTTAAAGCCTTTGATGAATTTACACAAACCTGCTATATTAAATTAAAACCCATTGCTGCGGTAAATAATTTTTATCAAACTGCATTTGTGGTAGAGTAGTTAAAAAACAAATACAATCTTTGAAGAAGCTACGTTTTTTTTAAGCCTATTTAGGTATTATGTTTACGCTTACTATTTTTTACCCACATGCGTTTACTAAAATTATTTATTGTATTGGTAGTGGTTTGCATTTGCCACACCGCTACCGCCCAAACACCTAACACATGGCTACAAAAAGCCAGCTTGCCCGATACAGGCAGGGCAGGTGCTTTTGCTTTTAGTATTGGCAATAAAGGTTATTTGGGTGGTGGGTTTAATAATGGCTGGCAAACTTTTTTAAAAGATTTTTGGGAGTATGACCCTGCTACTGATACTTGGACAAGAAAAAATGATTTGCCATTTGGTAAAAGAGCTTTAGGAATCAGTTTTAGTTGCAATGGAAAAGGTTATGTTGGCTTAGGACAAGATACTTTATATTTCGATTCATTATATACTGATTTATGGGAATATGAACCAATTACAGATACTTGGACACAAAAGGCTAATTTCCCAGGTTTAGGGAGAAGATACGCAGCTAGCTTTTTGATAGATACCATAGGTTATGTAGGTACAGGTGAATCAGCAGCAGGAAATCCATTAAGTGATTTTTGGGCATATAATACTACCACAAATATTTGGCAGCAAAAGGCTAATTTTATTGGAACAAGCAGAATGACAGCAACAGCATTTGCATCTTCTACAAAAGGATATGTAGGATTAGGGACTGATTTTTTTGAAACATGGAAAAATGATTGGTATGAATATAATCCTACAATAGATGCATGGTTACAAAAAAATAATTTCCCTGGCACATCACGAAACTTCGCTTTAGGATTAAATATTAATGGAAAATTATTTTTAGGGGGGGAGGGGTAAATTCGCCAAATGGAGTGGCAGATGTGGATGATTTTTGGCAATACTTTCCTAAATATGATGCATGGGTAATAAAAACTAACATTTCTTATAAACTCTCTGCAACTACTCCATTTTCGATAAATGATACAGGATATTTTATAGCAGGTTACAGTAGTTTAATTCAAGGTGGTTATTTAAAAACCAATTTTGAATATACTCTCGACACTTTAGGTTACACAGGTATTACTAAAATATCAAACCAACAAGTGATGGGATTATCAATTTATCCTAACCCAACAGCATCTGTATTACATATTAAAACTGATGATTTTAAAATTAAAAGTGTTAGTATCTCAAATATTATAGGGGAAGAATTATTTAATCTACATATCGTTACTCCAACTACTCTGCAAATAATTGATGTTAGCGGTTTTTCTGCTGGTGTTTATTTTATTAAAGTAACAGATGAAAATGGGAATATGATGAATGGGAAATTTGTAAAATAATATCAATTATCTAATTAAAGTCATATTGCCCGAAATAGGAAAAATAGTTCCATCGGCGCATATTACTTGCATTTGATACATGTATATATCGCAGGTGCATGGTTTGCCATTAAAGTATCCATCCCAGCCTACTTCGGGCTTGTTGATGGGTATATGTTCGCGGCTATATACTTCGCTGCCCCAACGATTATAGATTCTAATAAATTCTAATTCTTTAATGCCTTTGCCTTGTACATAAAAAAATCTGTTTTCGTATTTGGCATTTACTTTTGGCTCAAATCCATTCGGAATAAATAATGAGTTTTCTTTATCGCATAATACTTTTATTTTAAATGTAGTTGAATCGGTGCAGCCGTGCAAATCTTCAGTAATTACATGGTAAGTAGTATTTACATCGGGCGATACATCAACCACATGACAAGTATCGCAATTGATAAAATAATTGGGCGACCAATGCAATAAAGCTGCATTAGTATTAGGCTTAATAATATAGTGTTGCCCAGCAAAAATCTTTGCATTATCGGGGTCGATAATGATGTATGGCTTAGGTTTAAAAATATTGATATGAATAATGGTGGTGCTATCGTTATTGCATTTTCCTAAAATTAGTAATCTATAATTGGTTGAATCGGTGGCTGCTACATACACATCAGCATGGGTAGATATAATTTCGTTGGTAGTCATGTTTTTCCAGATGTATGCTTCGCCACCATGTGCATACAAATGAATAGTATCGCCATAACATACGGTGGTATCATGCCCAGCATCGGGCACTATTAATGGGCGAACATGTACCGTAATTCTGTTGGTATCAAAGCAGCCAAATTGATTAGATACAGCTAATGCAAAACTATCGGGCTGATAAATATTGATACTAGGCTGGGCTACAAATGGGCCTGGCTTAAAAGTATTAGGTTTTAAAGGATGAAACCAATGATAATGATAGCCTGGCAATGGCGGACAACCTACCAAAGCATTTACGCCTGGGCATACAGTATCATTATTACCCACACATGCCACAGGCAGTGGATATACCTTAAATGAATCGCTAATAGACGCCGAGCAATTAAAATTGGATGTGATGGTATAATTAGCAATGTAGGTAGCCATATTGGTATGGCTAGTATTAGTATATTTTTTGATAAAATTATTGGGCGGTAATGTGCTATTATAATTTGCAGAGCCATCACCAAAATCGATAGTATAATTAGTGATAGGAATATTGTTTAATACATTATTCGAAAATAAAGTAATCAAAGGTGAACAACTTACAGCAAGATTATTGATTAAAGCAGGCTGTGGTACGGCAGCTAAGCAAACTTGCTTGGTTAACGAATCGGCACAACCCGAAATGGTACGAACGATAAGCAATACTTGATAACAAGTATCAGCTTTAGTAGGTGGTAAAATATAACTATGATTTACTTGTAAAAAATTGCCTGCTGGCGTTGATGTGCCATCGCCAAAAAACCATTGTTGTGTAACCCCAACAGATGGCGAAGTGGTACTGTTAAAATGTACATTAGTGCCATTGCCACATACGGTATCTTTATCTTGTGTAAATGAAATATTAATGCCCGAAAGTACTACTACCAAATGTTTTGAGCTGGTATCTATACAATTATAAATAGAGCTATCTAATAAAACCACATTGTAATTACCAGGTATGGTGTAGCAATATTGTGCATTAAAAGTGTGGGCTATAGGTGTAGGATTATTCCAATCAAAAAACCATGTATAGTTTTTTGCAGGGTCGGTATTAATGGATGTATTGGCAAACGATACACAATCATTAACACAAATAGTATCAGGCGAACTGATAAATTGAGCTAATGGATTGGAATGAACTTTTACAAATGGTTTTTCAACGGTATCAACACAACCAAAAATTGTTTTTACAATCAACATCATGGTATAACTACCTGGTGTAGTAATAATTACATGTGGGCTTTGATGCGAATAAATGGCAAATACATTGCCCGAGCTATTTTTTATTATCCATTTATATTTAGTGGTATCTAAATCATAAATGCCTTTAATAGATAAATCATTCATTATCACATCGGCTTTGTTGCAAAAATCTGTTATATGTGGTGTCCAAGTAAAATCAGCTATTGCGCCATCAATATGTACAGTATCGCTTAATGGATAGCTACATCCTATTCCATCATCAATAGTGGCTTGTACTAATTTATGCCCTAGCACATTATAGGCATGACAAAAATTATATACGCCCGAAGAATTATGATTCAATAAATCGAATGTGCCATCGGGATATTGAATGATAGGGCTTAATACCGAATTGGTATTTAAGGCACAGCAAATAGTGTCGCCTAAGCAACCATATACATTGCTACAAGCTAAATGCCCCAATGGGCCTTGTACATGCAAGGTTTTGCAAATAGAATCGGCACAACCTGTAATGCTAGTTATCTTCCAACAAATTACATAATCGCCAGGGTAACCGATGGGTATTCCAACTTTTTTGGGCAAACCGCCAGGGTCGTTGATGGAATATACAAATGATGTAAAAAAATGTAATGGTGCTGATGACATGGTAACTGTTATTTTATCATAAGCGCCAGTAGATAAATTAACTAATGAATCGAAAATGCCAGGGCATGAAAGTGTATCACGACCAAAGAAATTGGCATGAGGATTTGCTACGTGAATTCGAATACAGGTATCATCAACACAGCCATAAAAATTACTTACTTGCAAATTCAAATAATAATAGCCCAGATTACTAAATGTATAATTAAAATTGCCCAGCACATTTGACGTACATGTGGCACTTTGATTACAAGCCACATTATCTACTTTCCAACAAGCATTGGTAACAAACCCCCCCGAGCAATTATTGAATGTAATGGTTTTGCCTTGGCATACTACCGTATCGGGCAATGGCGATGCACATGCATGCACACCTATAATGTTTGGCGTACTAATATATCCATCAGCGTAACACTTACCTTTACTAAATAATTTATAAAATGCATTGCTATTGGGCGGTACATTATAACATATAGTATCTAATGTCCAATTGCCTTTATAGGTTTTAAAAGTGCTATTGCCTAAATATAAATAAGTAGAATCGGCAGTGTCACCACAATAAATAGTATTGTTATGAAATATTAAACACAAGGCGCAATTAGCCGATAAGGGTGTAATAAAAATATTGGGTTTTATTTCTCTGATGGTTATAGTATCCACTGCCGAATCTACACAGCTACCAATAATTTTTAGCTTGATAATATATATGCCACAATTAGCGTAGGTATGGCATGGGCGAACCAATGATGTATCTACCGAACCTCTTAGCATGGTATCTTTTATACCATCGCCATAATCCCAAACAATATCATAGTTGTATGGTCTGCCAGGTTTTGAATGCGCTGATGAGAAGCACCAAGTTTTTGTGTTACATTGTTTATGAATAGTATTGGTAGGATTAAGCTCTAACACGGCTTTGTAAGCAATAGGCGAAATATATTGAAAAACAGTATCAGGCGGACAATGCAATGAATCATTGCTCGAAATCATAGTTACTTTATAAGTGCCAGTATTACAAAAACAAAAATTAATAGGGTTGGGTTGATTGCCTGTAGATACATTAAAGTTATATACTTGCGGTGCTCCGCAAGGTGTTTGGTCTATAATTACTTTGATATGAGTGGGTGCAGATTGGGCTGGAAATATTTTATAAGTAGGAGATATTTGTACACAATATCCATTGGTGTAATTGCATGAATATTTAACGCCTATTGAACCAATAATACCTTTTACCGTAACGGCATTATGAACATAAAAACCTGTATCAATACAACCATTATTGTTAATCTGATAATGAGCATCAAACTGACCAATATCGCTAATACAAACAATAGCTGTATCGCAACTATATATTTCGGCTGATGGTTTTAGTGTACCGCTTTGCGAAAAAAACCAATGACAATTAATAGTACAATTACCATTTGTTTTACTGTTGATATGCTGCGTAGGTACAACCGTAAAACAAGCATCCTTTTTTACTAAACATTGTTCTAATGGAAAATAATTTGCATTAGGCACTACATGATGCCCTATAGTTACATAGCCTGTGTTTGCCATCGTATCGGCACAAAAAGCACCGCCCATGCTGTGTGTAATATGAATTACTTTTACTTTAAAACAAGTATCAATGGTACTGGTATAACAATGTGTAACAGTGGTAAGATTAGAGTGAAAAGGTGCTGTGCCATCGCCAAATAGATATATATATGCCGAATCGGGTTGAGGGTATAAAGTATCGGTGGCTAAGCCAATAATAGTTATGGTAGCACAACTGCTGCCGCAGCTTTGTGGTGGTTGAGTTATACTAAAATCGCCAAATTGTTTCCATTGCGACATAGTAACTACATCATTGCTACAACAGCCTCCGTTAGTTGCACTTTGACATACTTTTAAATAAACTGTTTGTCTGCCAAAATTAGCAAATGATGTGCATGCCGATGTGGTATAAGATATAGGCGACCCTGAAGGATTATTTACATACCAAGAGTATAAACAGCCTGTATTAGTAGGTGCTTGATTAGCTTGAAAACAGAAATTATGTAAGGTTGAACAATGCACTGTATCAATAACAGATTGCATAATATTAGCCGTAGGTGTAGGATATACTGTTACTTGCACACAGCCCGAAAAGTTGGTTGTACAATTATTGCAGCTATTGCCTATTAAACCACCTGCAAAACATATATTATAAGTGGTAGGTGTAGTAATAGTACCACAAGGCATGGTAATATATTGATTGGAATTAGCCGTAATACCTGGCAATTGAATAGATGCACCACCGCCTACAGGTGTAGCCACCAATGCACCGCTAATGATACAAGGCTGATTAAGATTAGGATTATAATGTGCAACTAGTTTAATATTAAATGCTTGCCCACAACATATTTTTGGCGTATGAGATACTAAACTATCTACCACAATAGTTTGCAAACAAACTGCATTTACCAATGTATCTTTTCCCTTACAACCACTTAACGAATCGGTAACTTCTACAATCAAATTATAACATCCATAGTTATTATAAGTATGCGAAAAAGTAGATTGTGATGTAGGCCCAATCAAGGGTGCGGCTGGTGGTGCATTTAATGGCGGAAACCATATTTTATAAATACCTGTGCCTATTAATGGGGTAGCCGATACACTAAAATTTACAGTAGCTGGTAGCGTACATAAGCTGCCACCTGTTACTAATGCTGTAGGATGCGGTGCACAAGGTACATTAATATAACAAGGCTTTGTAATTACTTTCGAGCAGCCATGAGCATCCGTAGCCGACATGGTTATGGTATAACAAGGCGGCGATGTGGTTTTGCATGTATAGCTATGTGTAATAGGTGTTGCACCAGATGTAGTAGCTGTAGTATTATCTCCAAAAAACCAATTGATAGGTCCATAAGGGGCTGTGCCCGACACAATATTAGGTGTAAATATGGTGGTTAAGTTGCCACAATTTAATGTATCGCTGGCAGCAAAATTTAAAACAGGAAATGGATACGAAATAGCCACACATGTACAAGTAGAATCTCGAGCGCCGGTTTGACGATTGAAAATATACAAACACACTTTATACGACCCTGCTACCGTAAGCGAATAGCCTGTATTGGTATGTGCCAATGCACCTACTTTTGTAGTTAAAAATGTTAGCCCCCAAGGGCCATTGCAACCAAACGACGAACTGATTTGCATTTCCCATACTACAGAATCGTAAGTGCCTGTTGAGCAATTAGTAAGCGGTAAAAAGAAAGGTCCGCACTGTGTTATAGGAAATGATTGGCCCGATGCTGCACTAAAACATGCCACAGGTGCTTGCGCCTTTACTTCAAAAAAGCAACAGATGATTAACAATAAAAATACGTGGCTAATTATTTTCATGTACGAGGCTAAAATACAATATTATTAATACTTTAATAGAATGATTTCATCAGTAAGACTAAGCCTTTGTCAATTCTGTTGCATATAGGTTTGCCTACCAATGCAAAAGGTATACATAGCTCCAAACCAAAGTTTCGATTCAACAAACAATAGCTTGGCTTATTTTTTTCGCATTTAGTTAATAAGAACATTTGGAATCAATATGATTTAACTTTATTAGCAAATAAATTTCACCTATTCTAAACAAACATGATTTCAATCTTGTTTAAGATTAATAATTTGTGGAGTACATTCGCAGCCGATTAATCATCATTATGAATTTATCTACCTTACAACAATCCAATATTTCAGCCTCATTAATTGCTATTGCAGAAAAAGTAATCAATCAAATTCGCATTACCGATGCTGAATGTTTAACGCTTTATAATGAAGCAGAGCTGGGCTTTTTGGGCTGGTTAGCCAGTATAGTTCGTGAACGCAAAAACGGAAATCGTGTTTATTTTAACCGCAATTTTCATATTGAGCCTACTAACTTATGTGTGTTTCATTGCAAGTTTTGTAGTTATAGTCGCACTTTGAAAGAAGAAGGCGATGGTTGGTTTATGACGCAAGAACAAATGCTTCATATAGTTGAAAAATATAAAGACCAACCAGTTACTGAAGTTCACATCGTTGGCGGTGTTCATCCAAAATTAACAGTAGAATGGTTTGCTGAAGTATTGCAAAAAATAAAAACTATTCGCCCCGATTTACATATCAAAGGATTTACAGCCGTTGAGTTGGAATATATGTTTCGCAAAGCAAAAATGAGTTATACCGATGGCATGAAATATTTGAATAAACATGGCTTAGATTCAATACCAGGTGGTGGTGCCGAAATTTTTGCAGATGAAATACGTAATGAAATTTGCCCCGATAAAGCCAACGCCGAAGAGTGGTTGGGCATTCATCAAGCTGCTCATCAAATTGGTATGCATAGCAATGCTACTATGTTGTACGGACATATCGAAAAGTTTGAACATCGTGTTGACCACATGAGTAGGTTAAGAAATTTGCAAGATGAAACAAATGGTTTCAACACTTTTATTCCATTAAAATTCAGAAAAGAAAATAATGAAATGAATTATGCTAATGAAGTAACGATTGTTGAAGACTTACGCAATTATGCCATTAGTCGAATTTATTTAGATAATTTTAATCACATAAAGGCTTACTGGCCAATGATTGGCAGACAAACTGCACAACTAAGTTTAGCTTTTGGAGTAGATGATTTAGACGGAACAATTGATGATTCAACTAAGATATATTCGATGGCTGGTTCGGAAGAAAAAAATCCAAGTTTAACTACTGAAGAATTAGTGAAAATGATTCAGCAAGTAGGTAGAACAGCGGTTGAACGTGATACTTTATATGGTGTGGTAAATGAATGGAATTAATTTGCACCACTAAATGAGAGTGTAAACTAGATTGTGTAAACGGTTTTAGACTTAAACAACTAGGGTATAGATAGCATTCATTAATCCGTTTTTGCTTAATAAAAAAAAGCTATCAAATAAAAAAGCGACTTTCAGATTTCTGAAAGCCGCTTTTTTTAGTATCATAATCGCATTGCTTAAGCTATTGCATTTTTAATTAATTGCACCATACCTGATGCTGCAATATCACGGCTATGTAAAATCATATTTTTTATTGCTTTAGCATTTGATACACCATGCCCAATTACCACAGCAGCATTAGCGCCTAAAATAGGCATACCGCCATAGTTTTCGTAATTTACTCGTTCAAAAAATGGTGTAATAGCATTTTGTTCTATTAAAATATCATAAATATTTTCACCCATTTTCAATACCACATTGCCTACATAGCCATCGCATACAATTACATCGGCTTTATCATTAAATATATCTCTACCTTCAATATTGCCAATAAAATTAATCTTATTATTTTCTTTTAATAATGGATAAGCAGCTTGTAAAATCAAATTGCCCTTTCCTTCTTCTTCGCCCAAATTTAATAAACCCACTTTAGGGCTATTGCATTTTAAAACTGCTTCGGCATATATGCTTCCTAATAATGCAAACTGGTTTAAGTGTTCGGGTTTTACATCAGCATTAGCGCCTACATCTAATATTACGCCAGTGCTACCATTTAATTTGGGTGCAACCGATGCAATACAAGGGCGGCTAATGCCTTCAATAGCTTTTACGCTAAACAAGGTGCCTACTAACATAGCGCCTGTATTACCGGCACTTGCAAATACATCAATCTTATTTTCTTTTAATAAATGAAAGCCAATGCTAATAGAAGAATGCGGCTTTTGTTGAAATGCTTTAGCAGGATGTTCGCCCATTTCAATTATATCGGGTGCATGCACAATAGTAAACTTTGAAGCATCAGCACCAGCATTTTGCAATTCGGCTTTAATAATATCTTGGTTGCCAATAAGCACCAAATGATTATCAGCAGCTAATTCGGCTTGAGCCATAGCAACACCTTTTGCAGTAGCTTGTGGGGCAAAATCGCCACCCATCATATCAATACCTATTTTTATCATGTTGGTTGTTTTGAAATTTGCTGAAATAAAAAATCCAAGCAAAAATTTTCAGCCAAATATACAATTTGGATAAAACTTTTACTCGGATTTTTTCGAAAAATATTGTTGCTAAGAAAAATCTATTTAGAAGATTTTTCCATTACTGTTTGTCCGTTGTATATTAATTTACCATCAGTGCTCCAATAAGCACGATGACTTAAATATACTTCGCCAGTATTTTTATCAGTAGCAATTGTAGGTGCTACGGCTTTGTAATGCGTACGGCGTTTATCACGTCTTGATGCTGAATGTCGTCTTTTAGGATTTGGCATAACTTAAAAATAGTTAAATGTTAATTATTATTGTTAAACTTAATGTTACTTAAGCTTTATGTTTTTTAATTTTTCCCACCTTGCATCTGTTTCATGCTCGGTAGATTCATTGTTTAGTTTTTTTAAAATTTCCTGATTGCAATTTTTATATTTCTGTTCTAAAAAATCACAATTTCTAACCATCGGAATACTCAAACTAATGTATTCATATATGTACTGTGCTACATTAATATTCGAATCGCTTCTTGGAATGTAGATAATTTCATCATCATCTTCGCTTGTGCCTGTATCACGTTCGTCATCAAACTTAATATACAATTTAAAATTATTATAAATTGGATATTTAATATCGGCTGTGCATCTATCACATTCTACTTCTACATTTCCTTCAACACTAAAACTAAGAACAAAATGTGTAGCTTCTTTTTCAAAAACAAGCTTCACATTACAATTTCCTTTTTGCAATGGCGACTCTTCAATTATTTTAAAAAAAGAATCGTTGATTTCATAATTGAAAACGTGTTCGCCGATTGTTAAACCAACGTAATGAATATCATATAATCTCAATTCTTTTTCCACCGCTTTTTAAAAGGAGGGCAAAGGTATGTAAATTTTGTGTATTTGTTTACATAATTCTACAGAAAATTAATTTGCTTCAAATTTATTATTCAGCTAATTTATTTAACAATATTTGTTTTGTGTATTTCAGCATACAATCCACATTTATTGTATAAAAAAGATATACGTATTTTTTGAGTAAAAAATGTGGGTTGCATTACTTTTGACTTAGGGTGAATAGTAGTTGATTTTAACCCCGATGCAAGTTTTCTTCATCGGGGTTTTTTATTTTAATTGAATTACCCTTACTTTTAACCATTATGAATAAAATAAATAGTTTATTAATTGCAATAGGTGTCGTTTTTATGATGGCTTGTCATTCATCAAAAAAAGTTGAATCGAATACAAAATTACCTAATTGGCTTGTCGAAAAAATTGCAAGTAATGAGAAAATACCCAGCAATCAATCTATTCAAAAAGTGATGCAAGGCAAGTATCATGGCGAAGTGGCATATTATATTATATCGCCTTGTTGCGACCAATTAAATGATTTGCGAAATGCTAAAGGCGAATTAATTTGCCATCCAAACGGTGGAATGATAAAAGGCGGCGATGGAAAATGTTTGGATTTTGAAACTGAATTTAGTGGTACTATAATTTGGGTTAAAAAGTAGCCTTTTCAAAAATTATCTGGTACAGCAAAAATAATAATCAGAGTTTTTTATCTTGTCAATTAATTTAGTTATCAATCTATGTTTGCATATATAAAAGGGGAGCTTACCAAAAAGAACCCAGCCTCGGTAATTGTAGAAAATAATGGTGTGGGTTATCTCATCAATATTTCATTAAATTGCTATTCAAAAATTCAAAACGAGAAGATTGTTTTGCTGCATGTTCATCAACAAATTACCGAAGATGCTCATGCATTGTATGGCTTTGCCGATGAATCGGAAAAAATTTTATTCCAACAATTAATAAGTGTAAGTGGTGTGGGCTGTTCTACGGCTCGAATAATTTTATCATCTATTCAGCCCAACGAAATTCAACAAGCCATTATTCAAGAAAATGAAAAACTGCTAGAACGAATAAAAGGTATCGGTCCTAAAACAGCTAAGCGAATGATTTTAGAACTGAAAGATAAAATGCTAAAAACAGCCGATTTGAAAAATATGCCTGCTAATAATTTTGCATACAATAATATTCAAGCAGAAGCGTTATCAGCATTGATGGCTTTAGGATTTAATAAAGCCCAAGCCGATAATGCGGTAGCAAAAATAACAAAAACTAAACCTGATATAAATACAGTGGAAATATTAATTAAAGAGGCTTTGAAAGCAATGTAGTAGGTTTGATATATAATTATAAACCTGAATTTATGAACCGAAAAAGATAAAATAAAACCTTAAACAAGTAGTTGAAAAAAGTATTTCGAATATGTTTTATGATGGCGCTATTGCTAGTTATTTATAGCAGTAGGGCCATGTTTGTTGCCGAGCCAATTATTATTACAGATAATTATTTGCCGCAGGAAGATTCTATTAAATTGCATTATCCAATTCAAGATCAAAGTGGCGATTTTATAAACGATAAACCTGCGGATAATATAGATTTAAAAAATCCATCTAATATTGAACAAAAAGTTGATTACGATCCTGCATCGCAACGCTATATTTTAACTGAAACAATTGGTGGTAAATTTTATAGAAGCCCTACCTACATGACGTTTGATGAGTTTTTGAAATACCAATATCAAAAAGATCAAACAGAATATTGGAAGCAAAGAAACAATGCCAACAATTTAATTGAAAATAAAAGCGCTTTGCCAAAATTGGCTGCCAACAATCAAATGATTGATAGATTGTTTGGGCCAGGTGGTGTAGATATTCGTCCATCGGGCAATGTTGAATTAACATTTGGTATCAATCGTCAAAAAGTAGAAAATCCTACCTTAATTCAAGCTGCCAAAAAACAAGGCGGATTTGATTTCGATATGAATATTAATATGAATTTGGTAGGTAAAATTGGCGATAAAATGAAGCTGACTACTAATTACAATACGCAAGCTACATTCGATTTTGAAAACCAAATTAAATTAGAATATACAGGGCATGATGATGAAATAATACAAAGCATAGGGGCCGGTAATGTAAGCCTACCGCTTAATAACTCATTAATATCAGGTAACCAAAGCTTGTTTGGTATTAAAACAAAAATGAAATTTGGACGATTAAACGTAACTACTGTTTTATCTCAACAAAAATCAAAATCGGAAGAAATAAATATTCAAGGTGGTGCTCAAACTCAAACCTATTCCATACAAGCCGACCAATACGAAGACAATAAGCACTTTTTTTTATCTCAATTTTTTAGAGATAATTATAATACTTGGCTAAAAAAATTGCCTATTGTTCAGTCTGGAATAAATATTACAAGGGTTGAGGTTTGGATTACGAACAAAACAGGTGTTACCGAAAATGTTAGGGATATAGTAGGCACAATGGATTTGGCAGAATATTCACCTTACCAAACTCGTTGGCAAAAATCTAATTCGGATAAATTGCCCAAGAATGAAAACAATAGCTTGTATTCTTCATTAAAAAATGATGCAAGATGTAGAAACACAAATACGGTAGTAAGTTCTATTACCACTGGTGTTTTTATAAACGATCCTAATCCATTAATTTATGAAAAAACATTTGCTCGTAAATTAACGGCTACCGAATATGTATTGTATCCTCAATTAGGATTTATATCGTTGCAGCAAACTTTAAATTCGAGTGATGTATTGGCGGTGGCTTATGAATATACTTATAATGGTAGAACGTATAAAGTGGGCGAATTTTCGGAAGATATTCCTACGGTAAATGGTGCTGGTGCTACTACAGGAACAACTGGTACACCAACTGCCACATCGCAAAATGTATTGTTTTTGAAATTATTAAAATCGCAAATTG
This sequence comes from Bacteroidota bacterium, assembly GCA_046051225.1. GTDB lineage: Bacteria > Bacteroidota > Bacteroidia > Chitinophagales > CAIODY01 > CAIODY01. The sequence goes on from JBJOOR010000008.1 coordinate 82,432, forward strand.
CTAATACTACTTTGCCACTATGGAAGTTGATGATGAAAAATATTTATTCATTAGGCGCTTATCAAATATCGCCAACTGATTTTAAATTGGATGTAACTTATTTAACATCGGGTGGCGGCGAAAAGCGTTATTTAACAGATGGTTCGGTGATGGGTGTGCCATTAATTAGATTATTAAATTTAGATAGATTAAATACTCAAAATGATCCAACGCCCGATGGTATTTTCGATTTCATTCCTAACATTACCATCATTCCACAAAGTGGTAGATTAATATTTCCTGTAATTGAACCTTTTGGAAATGACTTGAAAGCAAAATTTCAGAATACACAAGACGACCAATTTATAGCAGCAAAATATATGTATCAGGAATTGTATGATAAAACAAAAACTGAAGCTCAACAATATCCCGAAAAAAATAGATTTAATATTAAAGGCAGTTATAAATCTAACTCGGCAAGCGAAATTTATTTGGGTGCATTTAATTTGCCACAGGGTTCGGTAAAAGTCAGCAGCGGTGGGCAAGATTTAAAAGAGAATATTGACTATTCGGTTGATTACAATTTGGGCAGGGTAAAAATATTGAACGAAGGCATAATGAATAGTGGGCAACCGATTAAAGTAAAATTTGAAAACAATGCCTTTGCAGGATTGGGGCAAGTAAAAACTTTTATTGGAAATAGATTTGATTATTATGTAAATGAACATTTGAATTTGGGTGCTACATGGTTGCATCTTAGCGAACGACCTTTTACACAAAAAGTATTAGTGGGCGATGATCCAATTAGTAATGGCGTAATAGGTGGCGATATTCATTATTCGCAAAAAAGCGGATTTATTACTAAGGTTTTAAATAAGCTACCGATATATGAATCGAAGGAAAAATCGAACATTAATTTAACTATTGAAGCAGCTAAATTAATACCAGGGCATAGCAAAGCTATTGGCACAGCAGGGCAAGTTTATATTGATGATTTTGAAGGTGCACAAAGTAATTACGATTTAAAATTTCCGCTTACAAGCTGGGCTATTGCTAGTACACCACAGAATGCAAGCCGTGGTGCGGCAGGGCAAGAATTATTTCCCGAATCACATTCCGATTCATTAAATTATGGCTTTAATCGTGGTAAATTAGCTTGGTATAATATCGACCCTTATTTTACCCGAGCAGCAAATGGCTTTGCATCTAATCTTACCAGCAATACCGAACAATCAAATTTATTTATTCGTGAAATTGAAGAAAAAGAATTGTTTCCTGATAAACAATTAGCGCCAGGTACACCATTAACGCTTACATCATTCGATGTGTTTTTTAATCCTAAACGAAAAGGACCATACAATTTTGATTATAAAGGAATGAACAGCGATGGGTCGTTGGCTTATCCTACAAAACGCTGGGGAGGTATTACACGAAGCATTGAATACAGCGATTTTGAAACAGCTAATATTGAGTTTATTGAATTTTGGATGCTAGACCCATATAGCACAAATGGCGCATCTACCAGCAATACAGGTGATTTGTATTTTAATTTAGGAACCGTATCAGAAGATATTTTAAAAGATCATCGTAAGTTTTATGAAAATGGTTTGCCACGTGATGCTAATGATATAAGCGCCAAACAAGCCACCACTTGGGGCTTTGTACCTACCAATCAACAACCTATTACCAATGCATTTGATAACGATCAAAATGTAAGAGCCATACAAGATGTAGGCTATGATGGATGTACAGATGATTTAGAAAGAACTGCATTTGCCCGATATGTAGGAAATGTATCTACAGCTGCTACAGCCGCCGATGGTAAACCTTTTGCAGCTTCAACTGTGGCTAGTGTTCAAGCAGATCCATCTAACGATAACTACCATTTTTATAGAGGAACTGATTTTGATAATGCCGTTACTCCCATTTTAGAACGTTATAAAAGATATAATAATGCACAAGGCAATTCGCCTACCGATGGACAATCGCCTGAAAAATATTCAACGGCAGCTACCAATATTCCTGAAAGCGAAGACATTAATAAAGATAATTCATTAAGCGAATCTGAAAATTATTTTCAGTATAGAGTGCATATGCAACCTAATTTACAAATAGGTTCGAACTTTGTAAATAATATTCGTGAAGCACCTATAAAATTAAAAGATGGTTCTACAGCCACAGCTAAATATTATCAATTTAAAATTCCTATCAACAGCTATGAAAAAAAAGTAGGAACGATTAACGATTTTAAATCTATTCGATTTATCAGAATGTATTTGAATGGTTTTTCGGATTCGGTAATTTGTAGATTTGCAAAATTGCAAATGACTCGTAATCAATGGCGCCGTTATCCATTCTCATTAGAATCAGCTGGCGAACAACTAGTTGATGACCATAATACTGGAACTTATTTTAATGTAACATCGGTAAACTTGGAAGAAAATGCATCTAAGCAACCTGTGGGTTATGTATTGCCTCCAGGCATTGAACGTACTAATGTATTAACCACACAAGCCAATGTACTGGCAAACGAACAATCTATTTCATTGCAAGTTTGCGGCTTAAAAGATGGCGATGCAAGAGCAGTTTATAAAACATTGAATTTGGATATGCGAACTTATAAAGAAGTAAAATTCTTTATTCATGCTGAATCTACTGTTGGGCAAACGGCTTTAAAAGATAATGATTTGTATGGCTTTATTCGCTTTGGTACCGATTTTACGGATAACTATTACGAGTATTCAGTGCCATTAAAAATAACAGGTACAGCTGCTACAGACCCTTACGCCGTATGGCCCGATGCCAATACAGTTGATTTATTTTTAGATTCGCTTACAGCATTAAAACAAAAACGAATTGCCCAAAACAAGCCACAATATGCGCCTTTTAAAGTTACATTGGCTAATGGAATTATATTAACTGTAAAAGGAACACCCGATTTAGGATTAGTAAAAACGTGTATGATGGGGGTTCGTAATCCGCAACGAGGCAGCACTACTGATGTAGATGATGGACAAAATAAATGTGGCGAAATATGGTTTGATGAATTACGATTAAGTGGCTTTGATGAAAATGGCGGCTATGCAGCACTAATAAGAACCGATATTAAATTGGCAGATTTAGGAACTATATCTGCATCGGGTACTATGCATACTATTGGCTATGGCTCATTAGAACAAAAGCTAGCCCAACGATTTAAAGATAATTTTTACCAATACAATGTATCGGGCAATTTAGAATTAGGAAAATTACTGCCCGAAGCATTAGGTTTAAAATTGCCTTTGTATGCCAGTGTAAGCGAACAATTTAGTAATCCACAATACGACCCTTATCAGTTGGATGTGAAATTAAAAGATGAATTAGCGCAAGCCAATGTATTGAGAGGTAAAAAATATGCCGATTCATTAAAATACATTGCACAAGATTATGTAGGCATTAAAAGTTGGAACTTAACCAATGTAAGAATAAATCGCCCTAAAAAAACAAGGCTGGGCAAACTTAATTTGCCTACTAACATTGAAAACTTTAATGTAAGTTACTCATTTACCGAAACATTTAAGCACAATCCTACCTATGAAAGCGATGTGTTGAAAAAATACAAAGGCGGTATTGGCTATAATTATATTATCAAACAGAAATATATTACCCCATTTAGTTTTGTGAAATTTGGAGGTAAGTATTTAGCCCTTATTCGCGATTTTAATTTTAATATTTTACCAAGCAGCTTAAGCTTTAAAGCCGATGCCGATAGGCAATATGGCGAAACACATTTGCGCCGATTTAGCACCGATGAAATTCCGCTGCCACCTACCTATAATAAGTATTTTACTATGATGCGTAATTACTCTATGCGATGGGATGTAACCAGAAGTATTTCTGTTGATTTTAATGCTACCAATAATTCTAGAATTGATGAGCCTTATGGTCGCATTGATACCAAAGCAGAAAAAGATACTATCATTAATCGTATTAAACAATTAAAACGAACTATTGGCTACAACCATTCGCTTAATGCAAACTATATGGTGCCGCTTAGCAAATTTCCGCTTACCGATTGGATAACCATGAAAGCCACTTATGCATCTACTTATACTTGGGCTACAGCACCATTAACTTACGAAAGCCTTGGCAACACATTGCAAAACACACAAAACCAACAATTAAACACCGATTTTAACTTTAATAATTTATACAATAAAATAAAATTTTTAAAACGATACAATACCAAAACATTGATGCAGCAAAACAAAAACAAAGCTGCCGAAACTGCACCCAAAGATGATGAATCGCAGAAAGGACCGAAGAAAGCAACTACCGAAGTAGATGCAAAAGGAAAGGTGAAAAAGAAAAACGATGAACCTAAATTAAACCCCATAGTATATACGCTTTTAAAACCTATGATGAGTTTGAAAAGAATATCAGTAAACTTATCGCAAGATAATGGTACTGTGATGCCTGGTTATATGCGCCGTACAAGATTTTTGGGTATGGATTCATCATGGCAACAACCAGGTTGGGAATTTTTAACTGGTCAACAAATTTCGCCTAATTATTTGAATACACTTTCATCTGTACAAATAAATGCTTTATCGGGCGATACAAAATTGTTTACTCCATTTACACAACGCAGCACCGAAACATGGAATATTACAGCCCAATTAGAACCTATTACGGATATGAGAATAGATTTAACCATAAACCGAACCTATACCCGAAACTTATCTGAAAATTATAAGCGACCAGATAGCAATAGCAATTTTGCTGCATTAAGCAAAGTGGTAAACGGTAGCATGACGGTATCGTTTATAGCCTTAAATACTTTTTTTGATAAAACAGATAAAGATGGTTTTTCGGGATTGTTTAAACAATTTGAAGCCAAGCGAAAAGAGATATCTAAAACATTGGGCACTCAAAACCCTTATAGTGGAAAAGAAATTGATTCGTTGCCTGGCTATTATCAAGGCTATGGCCCTTATTCACAATCGGTAATGATTCCTGCATTTTTATCTACCTATGCTAGTCCTAAATTGGCTAATAGCACTGTTGATCAATTATTTAAGCTATTGCCCAAACCCAATTGGAGAGTAAGCTACACAGGCTTATCTAAATTGCCTGGCTTAAAACGATTGATGACACAAGCCAATATTAACCATGCTTACAACTCAACATTTAATGTAGGTAGCTTTATGACTAACCCCGATTATATACTTGGCACATTTCAAAATAGCATGATGTGGCCTTATGCTATTGATTCATTAAATCATAATTTTATTTCGTATCTCAATATTCCAATGATTAGCATTACCGAACAATTTGCTCCATTAATTGGTGTTGATATTACTTGGAAAAACAACATTACTACCAAAGTAGATTATAAACGAAACAGAACCTTGAACATGAGTTTTGTAGATTATCAATTAAGCGAAACTAGAGGGCAAGAAATTACCGTGGGCATGGGCTACAAACGAAAAGGAATAACGCTGCCTTTTAAAAACGGAAAGAAAAAAGTGAAACTAGATAACGATCTTACCTTTAGGTTCGATTTTTCGTATCGGAATGATAAAACGGCCAACTATAAATTAGACCAAAATATACAAGGCTTTACCCGAGGCATGAAAAGTATAGGCATAGCACCTTATATAGATTATGTGGTAAACAACCGTGTAAACATTCGCTTGTTTTATGATTACCGCCGCACCATACCTGCTACATCTGCCAGTTTCCCTATTACGGCTGTAAAGGCTGGTATAAAAGTAAGATTTACATTAGCTCCGCAATAAAATAATTTGTTTTGTAGTTTGATTTTTCAAATTGTATTCTAACAAAAACTGAATGACAAATTTGCTGAAAAACTAATTCAGTTGCTTGTTATATTTGTTAACTAATAATTCAAATGAATAATGCCTATGAGAAAAATAATTTCCCGATTTTTTATTTTGATTTGCTTTTTTGCATTGGTAAATAAAAATGCGAATGCGCAAAATCTAATTCCAAATCCAAGTTTTGAACAGAACCAAAACTGTTTATTTGCAATCAATCAGTATAATAGTATAGATTCTTGTGTAGTTAATTGGACTGACCCTATTGATAATTTTACGCAATACTTCAATCCATGTAATGCTGATTCAAACTACAGAACTCCATTAAGCGGAGGGGCATATCAAGCAGCTAAAGATGGAAATGCTTACGTGGGTATCAGCATGATAGCTAAAAATGCATCAGATACTACTGATTATCATCAATACATCCAGACAAAGTTTACACAACACTTAATAATAGGAAAAAAATATAGTTTTAAAATGTATGTTAATTTAGCAGATTCCATGGAGTTTGACGGCAGTGGGGGGCAAAGTATGGTTTTTGCCTGTAATAATGTTGGAGTATTTTTTTCAACTTGGAAAGCATTTTTCAATCATACAAGCATAAGTAACCCAATTTATATTAAACCTCAATTACTTTTTACCCAAGTTGTAAAAGATACGGCAAATTGGACAGAGTTAAGCCAAACCTTTATTGCCGATTCGGCTTATGAATATATTACTATTGGGAATTTTATGCACGATTATCAATGTAAAATTGATACTATAAGTCAACCGCATATCTATGCAACAGGTGTAATAGGCGCAGCAGTTTTTTTTATTGATGATTTATCATTAGTAGAAGATACAAGCAGCGGCATCGAAAAAATAACGACAAATGAAAAACTAAAAGTATTTCCTAATCCTGTGATTAATCAGTTAACTGTTATCGGTAATCAGTCGCGAACGTTCGGGAGCGTAAATACAATAGAGGTAACTAATCTACTAGGTCAGCAACAAAATGTAAAAGTTGAAAAATTAACAACGGAAAACTGCCAACTTACTACTGAAAACTTGCCTTCGGGAATTTATTTTATAAAAGCTACTGATACCAAAGGCAATGTGAAAATTGGAAAGTTTGTAAAAGAGTAAATCAAATCTTTACATCTTTGCATTTCAACCTTGTATCATTTGAAATTTGCACAAGTAATATTACCATTGGCTTTAAAAGAACTAACGTATGCTATTCCGTTGGCGCTTTCTAATGCTATAAAAATAGGTAGCCGTGTAGAGGTGCAAATTGGGAAAAAGAAAGTGTACTCTGCCATTGTATCCGAAATACACGACCGTGAACCATTGGAATACAAAGTAAAACCCATCAGCAATGTATTGGATGAAAACTCATTAGTAACGCCAGTTCAGATTCAGTTTTGGCGCTGGATTGCCGATTATTACATGAGCACCACAGGTGAAATATTGATGGAAGCTTTGCCATCAGGATTGAAATTAAAAAGCGAAACTAAAATTGTTTTGCATCCTGAATTTAATCATGATTATTCTGAATTAGATGGAGAGGAATTTACAATAGTTGAAGCAATTTCAAATAATGAAGAACTTAGTATTGATGATATTTTATTGATATTAGATTCTAAGAATTTTAGTAATCGAACAAATCTTTTTGGCGAAAATGAAACTAAAAGAATTGAGAAAAAAATATCAATTGTTGATTGTTTTGTGATGCTTGAAAGACTTCAAGAAAAACAGATTGTTTTAATTGATGAAGAATTAGTTGAAAAATATAAAAATCTTTATGATTGTTTTATTTCCATTCATCCTCGATTAGTAAACAATGAAGCGCTTTTACAGCAAGTGTTTCAGGATTTAGAAAAAAAAGCTGTAAGACAATCGAACACTTTGCTTTCTTATTTTATGATGATAAAAAAAGAAGAGCAAGTGGTAGAAAGTGATGAATTGATTTGGGTAAATCAAACAGAATTAATAAAAAAATCGGCCAGCAATTCATCGGTTATAAATGCTTTGATTGATAAAGAAATTTTGCAATCGAAAAAGATGGAAGTTAGCCGATTGAAGTTTAAAGGTGGCAATAATAATACTTATCAATTTACAAATGCACAGCAACTGGCTTTTGAAAATTTAGAAAAACAATTGCAGCAAAAAGATGTGGTTTTATTACATGGCGAAACAGGAAGCGGCAAAACTTTATTGTATGTTGAGTTGATAAAACAAGCCATCAGCAAAGGCGAACAGGTTTTGTTTTTATTACCCGAAATTACATTAACCGAACATTTAATTACTAAATTAAAACATTGGTTAGGCGAAGAAATTGCAGTGTATCACAGCAGATATAATGACAATCAACGTGTTGAAATTTGGAATGCTGTGATGCAAAAAAAATACAAAGTAGTGGTAGGTGCACGTTCGGCAATTTTTCTTCCATTCAGCAATTTAGGATTAATTATAATTGATGAAGAACACGATGCTTCATTTAAGCAATCGCAGCGTCAGCCACATTATCATGCTCGTGATGCAGCAATTTATCTGGCTCATATTTTTAAAGCAAAAACAATTTTAGGAAGTGCAACACCATCGTTGGAAACATGGCAAAATGCCTATCAGCAAAAATATGGTTTAGTAAAATTAAAAGAGAAGTACGGTGTAGCCGATTCTGAAAAAAGCAAATCAACTAAAATCGAATTAATTGATTTACGAGAAGCCAACAGAATGAAAACCATGAAGGGAAGTTTTTCATGGAAATTATTTGAAGCCATACAAAAAACAGTAGCTGATAAAAAACAAGTTTTATTGTTTCAAAATAGAAGAGGTTATTCGCCATCATTATATTGTGGTGTTTGCGGCTGGATACCCGAATGCAACAACTGTTCGGTAAAATTAACGTATCATAAATATTCCGATTCTTTGAGTTGTCATTATTGCAATTTTACAAGAAGAGTTATTCAATCATGCCCACGATGTGGCGAAAGCAATATGAAAATTCAGGGCGTAGGAACTGAAAAAGTAGAAGACGAATTAAAAATTTTATTACCTGAATTACGCATAGCAAGAATGGATGCAGACACGGTGAGAGGCAATGATGGGCATCAACGCATGATGGATAAATTTGAAAAAGGCGAAATTGATGTATTGGTTGGAACGCAGATGATTACAAAAGGATTAGATTTTGAAAATATTGGATTGGTAGGCGTTTTAAGTGCCGATGCTTTAATGAGTTTTCCTGATTTTAGAGTGAATGAAAGAGCCTATCAAACCTTGCATCAAGTAAGTGGTAGAACGGGACGAAAAAACAATAATGGTGCAGTGATGATACAGGCTTTGAATATTAAAAACTCAACATTGCAATGGTTTTTACGGCAAGATATTGATGCTTTTTATGATGAAGAATTGAAGTTTAGGCAAACACTTTTATATCCACCATTTGCCAGATTAATTCATGTTGAAATAAAACATAGAAAAGCTGAAACTGCTGTGGCTGCTGCTAATTGGCTACATCAAAAATTATTACCAGCATTGGGTAAATTTGTTTTAGGTCCATCGGTACCAGCAATTGATAGAGTTAAAAATTATTACCGCCGTGAATTGCTAATTAAAATAAATAGAAATCAAAGTGGATTGAAAGAAACTAAAACTTTGCTTCGTCAATGTTTAGCTGAAATGCCAACAGTGAAAGGTTTTGGGCAAGTAGTAGCGGATGTAGATGTGGATTGTTGATTTTGATTTGTTTTCTAATAGAAAACTTTATACTTTTGTATCGTGTATAATATCATTGCCCGAAAAACTTTATTAGACTATTGTAAAAAATATCCTCAAGCATCTACAGCGTTACAAGAATTGTATTACGAGTTGCTAAATGGGAAATTTAAAAATTATAATGAATTAAAAAATGTTTACCCAAATGCTAGTATTATTCAAGATAACCGAGTAATATTTAATGTGTTGAGTAATCATTATAGATTAGTTGTACGTGTAGTTTTTGAATATAAAACTATTCAAATAAAATGGTTTGGAACGCATGCTGAATATGATAAAATAAATGTTGCTACTATTAAATTTAAGAAAAAATGAACATCGAACTTAAGCCAATTAAAAACAATAAAACCTACCAACAATATTTAGATTGGGTGGATATACAATTTGATAAAAGTGTAAAACCAAATACACCTCAAGGAGAAAAATTGCAAGTAGCTTTGTTGTTAATCAAACAATATGAAGATGCTCATTTCCCAATTCCGATGCCCGAAGCCATTGATGCCGTAAAAATAAAAATGAAAGAAAAAGGGATGCGTAATCAGGATTTGGTAAATATTATTGGTACTAAAAGTTATGTATCATCATTGTTAAATAAACGCAAACCACTAACTTTACAAATAGCAAAAATATTTCATCAACAATTAGGTATTCCAGCTGAAATATTGTTGGCGTAAAAATCATTTAATTTTACAAAAATATTTTACCATGAATCATTTAAAAGAAATACTACAATTGAGTGTTGATGAGCGTATTCACATGGTTGAAACCATTTGGGATAGTATAGAAAAAGATGCGATTAGTGATTTAACTGAATCGCAAAAACAACTTATTAATGAACGATTAGAGGCTTATGAAAATAATCCAACCTTGGGTTCGCCTTGGAGTGAAGTTAAAAATCGGATTCAAAATAAATTAGAAAACACTTTATAAAAGAGTCTCCCAATCATAATCCATAAATCTAAAATCACAAATAAAAAGGAATTGATTAAAATAGGAACCATAGAACTACCCGATTCTCCATTATTGTTAGCACCAATGGAAGATGTTAGCGATCCTCCTTTTAGAGCCGTGTGTAAAGACAATGGCGCTGATTTAATGTATACTGAATTTATCAGCAGCGAAGGATTAATTCGTGATGCCATAAAGAGCCGACAAAAGTTGGATATTTTCGATTATGAAAAACCTGTGGGTATTCAAATTTTTGGTGGCGATGAAGATAGTTTGGCAATGGCTGCACGTATTGTAGATGCAACAAATCCTGATTTATTAGATATTAATTTTGGTTGCCCAGTAAAAAAAGTGGCGCTGAAAGGCGCAGGGGCAGGCGTTTTGAAAGATGTTGATTTGATGGTGCGATTAACCGAAGCTGTTGTTAAATCAACTAAATTGCCTGTAACTGTAAAGACAAGATTAGGCTGGGATGAAAATAGTTTCAACATTGAAGAAGTGGCAGAACGCTTGCAGGATGTGGGTATTCAGGCTTTAGCAATTCACGGACGCACCAGAGCGCAGATGTACAAAGGCTCGGCAGATTGGACTTTGATTGGAAAAGTGAAAAATAACCCACGAATTAAAATACCAATTTTTGGTAATGGCGATATTGATTCGGCACAAAAAGCAGTGGAATATAAAAACCGTTATGGTGTAGATGGTGTGATGATTGGCAGAGCTGCCATAGGCTACCCATGGATTTTTAGAGAAATAAAACACTATGCAAAAACAGGCGAATTGTTGCCGCCACCAACTATGGAAGAACGAATTTCGGTTTGTAAAAAACATTTAAAACGTTCGTTAGAATGGAAAGGACCATTACTTGGTATTTTTGAAATGCGTCGACATTATACCAATTACTTAAAAGGATTGCCACATATTAAAGATTACAGATTAAAGCTTGTAACGCTGATGGATGGCGAAGAAATTAATGCTACATTAGATGAAATTGCAACAAAATATGCTGGCTACGAATTTCCAAAAACAAATATCGAGTTGATAAATTATCATGATAAATGTTCGATAAATTAATTTTTTGAAATGCCCACATTATACATATTAGCAGGTTGTAATGGTGCTGGTAAAACAACAGTAGCTAAAACTTTATTACCACAATTATTTAATTGCGATGAGTTTGTAAATGCTGATTTAATTGCTCGTGGTATTTCACCATATCACCCCGAGGAAGTATCAATTCAAGCAGGGAAAATAATGATTGAACGAATTAATTTTTTAGCTTCTCAAAAAAAAACGTTTGCTATTGAAACTACTTTATCATCTAAAAGCTATTTATCATTCATTAAAAATTGTAGTGCTATTGGTTATAAAATTGAGTTGTTTTATTTTTGGCTAAATAGCTTCGAAATGGCTGTGAGCCGTGTAGAGCAAAGGGTAATAGAGGGTGGACACAATATTCCAAAAAATGACATTGAAAGACGATACTTTAGAGGAATACAAAATCTTACTAATTTATATATACCAATTTGTAATGCTTGGTTAGTATTTAACAATTCAAATAAACATCATTCAGAAATGATTGCCTCTGGAGAGTTTGATGAAGTTCAAAAAATATTTAACTTTGAAACTTGGAATAAAATAAAATCAATCAAATAATTTTATGAGTTCAACATTTCAGCAGTATATAGATAAAATAGAAAAAGCTTTACAACTTTCTTACAAGAATATGTTGAAAGAGAAAATCAAAAATGATGAATTTTTAATCGTTTCTGAAAATGGTAAAGTTGTAAAAATACCTGCAAAGGATATTAAGTTACCCGAATAATTGACAGCCACTAAAACATACTTTCTTTCCGATTTTCACTTAGGAACACCCAATGTTCAAGCAAGCCTTGAACGTGAAAAATTGCTTTGCAAATTTTTAGATTCAATTGCCGATGATGCAAAAACAATTTATTTAGTAGGTGATATTTTCGATTTTTGGTTCGAATACAAAACTGTTGTACCTAAAGGGTTTTTGCGTTTTTTTTCAAGATTAGTAATGCTGAAAGAAAAAGGAATTGAAGTTGTAGTATTCACAGGCAATCACGATTTATGGATGCAAGATTATTTTGAAACCGAATTGCAAATTCCTGTTCATTTTAAACCCATTCAAATTGATATTGATAATAAGAAATTTTTTATTGGTCATGGCGATGGCTTAGGCCCTGGCGATAAAGGATATAAATGGATGAAAAAAATATTTACCAATCCTTTTTGCCAATGGTTGTTTAGATGGATTCATCCTGATATTGGTGTGGGGATGGCAAATTATTTTAGTCGTAAAAGCCGCAGTGCAACTGGTATTGCTGATGAAAAAAATTTTGGCAACGATGAATGGTTGGTGCAATATGCTAACCGCAAATTAGAATCAAATCATTACGATTATTTTATTTTCGGTCATCGTCATTTACCATTAAATGTACAGTTGAAAAATAATAGCCGCTATATTAATTTAGGCGATTGGCTTAAATACAATAGCTATGCGGTGTTTGATGGAACTAATTGTGAGTTGAAATATTTTGATAAGTTGTAGAATACTTATTTGCATCAAATAAATTTTACAATCATTTAGTACAATACTTTTCACAACAGAATGTTATCGGTGCAAAATCTTTTACATCAGTGTAATCAGCGTTCGATTATTTTATTTTTCTTTGCTTAATAAAATTAATTTCAAAATAAATGTTAGCCATTTTCAGAAAAGAAATTACGGTATTTTTTAGTTCCCTGATTGGTTATATTACCATGGGCGTTTTTTTAATTGCGCTGGGTTTGTTCGTATGGCTATTTACCGAAAGCAGCGTATTGCAAAGCGGCTACGCCAATATTGATGCATTGTTTACCACAGCACCATTAATACTTTTATTTTTAATTCCAGCTATTACCATGCGTTCGTTAGCCGAAGAAAATAAAAACGGAACCATTGAATTATTAACCACAAGACCATTAACCGATTGGCAAATTATTACAGGAAAATATTTAGCTGCATTGGCTTTATACGCCATTAGTTTATTGCCTACATTGGTTTATTATTACTCGGTTTATCATTTAGCTCAACCCGTTGGCAACATTGATAATGGTGCATTAATCGGCTCTTACTTCGGGTTGTTTATGTTGGGTGCTACATTTACAGCTATTGGCATTTTTTCATCATCGCTTACCTCTAATCAAGTAGTTGCATTTATTACAGCTTTAAGTTTTTGTTTTATTATGTACATGAGTTTTGATTACATAGCAAAGCTGCCAGGCATATTTGGCAAGTTCGATTTTTATGTTCAACAAATCGGTATCAATTCGCATTATACGGCTGTAAGCTATGGTGTGATTGATGTTAGAGATGTAATTTATTTTTTATCGGTAATTGTATTATTTCTTTTTGGAACTAAAACAGTAATGAATTCAAGAAAATGGTAAATAAAAAAACAAATAAAGTTCAAAAATCTATCACCATCATTGCGGCAATTTTAGCTGTATTGATTTTGATAAATGTGGCTGCAAATTATTTTTTTCATAATATGCGATTAGATTTAACAGCCGAAAAGCGTTATACACTATCGCCTTCAACAAAAAAAATATTAACTAGTCTTGATGATTATGTATATGTAAAATGTTATTTAAAAGGCGATTTTCCTGCTGGATTTATGAAATTGCAACAATCAACTAAAGAGATGTTGGATGAATTTTCGAATGTGGCTGGTAAAAAATTTAGATATGAATTTATTGATGTAAAAGAAGGAAGAAACGAACAGCAACAAAAGGATTTAAGAACTCAATTAGAGCAAAAAGGAATTAATCCAATAAAATTAAATGTTCAATCTGAAGATAATTTTAAAGAACAAATTATTTATCCTTGGTGTCTTATAACCTATAAGGACAAAGAAATTCCAGTTATTATTTTAAATAATCAAATAGGAAAAAGTCCAAGCGAACAATTAAATAATTCGGTAGCATTGTTAGAATATAATTTGGTAGCCGCAATAGATAAAGCTAAAGAAACCAGAAAAAAAACCGTGGCAGTTTCATCAGGCAATGGCGAAATGCCAACTGCCAATATGATTGATTTTTTAAATACTATTGTTAAGGATTATGATGCTGCCCCTGTTGATTTGAATAAAATAGCACGAATTCCGAATGAAAAAGTAGATGCATTAATTATCCCAAAACCATCAAAAGAATTTACTGAACAAGAAAAATTTAAGATAGACCAATTTGTGATGAATGGCGGCAAAGTATTGTGGTTAGTAGATATGTTGGATGGTGATATTGATTCGCTACGAACACGAAAAGAATATATAGCGCCAGATTTTCCACTTAATATTGATGATTTGTTATTTGCTTATGGTGTTAGAATTAATAAAGCATTTGTGCAAGATTATAGCTGTGCACCATTGCCAATGGTAAATGGTTATGTAAATAATCAACCGCAATTTCAAATGTATCCATGGCTCTATTTTCCTGTAATTATGAGCAGCAGTAATCATCCTATTTCAAAAAATTTGGATGCAATTTTAACCATGTTTCCTTCTTGCATTGATACCGTTGGAAATTCTAGAATTAAAAAATCTGTTTTGTTGCAAAGCTCAAAGTACAGTCGTGTTGTGTATTCGCCAGTAAGTGTAGATATACGCATGATGAAAATGCAACCTAAACCCGAATATTTTAACAAGCCTAATCAAATCATTTCTGTATTATTAGAAGGTAAATTTAGTTCGCCCTATGCTGGCAGAATATCGCCAATAATGGCTGCTACACTTGATTCGCTGCACATTATATTTAAAGAAAGAAGTGAATTCAATAAAATGATAATAGTAGCCGATGGTGATATTATTAAAAATCCGATTGGTAAAAAAGATTTTCAATATCCTTGTGGTTATTATCCATTTACAAAGCAAACATTTGCTAATAAAGATTTTGTGTTGAATTGCATGAAATATTTAACAGATGAAACAGGTGTAATTGATGCCCGTGCAAAAGAAATCAAATTGCGATTATTAGACGAACCAAAAGTGAAAGAAGAAAAAACTAAATGGCAATTGATAAACATTTTGCTACCATTAATTTTAATTGTATTTATCGGTATTACGTTCAACTATATTCGTGAAAAAAAATATTCATAAGTGTTTTTAAAATAAATTGCTTTGAGTAAAAAAAACAATCCGAAAGATAAGCTGTCAAACGCTTTTGCTATCGAACCTATTTGGTTGAAATATGGTTGGGTAATTTTGATTTTTGTTTCAATTGCTTGCTGGTTTTCATCTATCAATTTAGGGTTAACACAATTGGATGATGCCATATTAATTGGCAATAGAGAATATTTAGCTTCCGATTGGAAAAATATTTTTCATCTTTTCAAGGTAGGTTGTTTTCATGATAAAGATGTGTACTATCGCCCCATTTTATCTATTTATTTTTTTATCACAAATTATATTTTTGGTACAGAATCAATGATGCCTTATCACTTTTTAAGTGTGTTAATTCATACTATAAATGTATTGTTGGTATTTAAGTTTTTACAAAAAATAATTCTAAATAAAGAAAATGCTTTTTTGCTAACTTTAATTTTTGCAATTCATCCAGCCTTTACCATGGCTGTTTCGTGGGTGCCAGGTGTAAATGATTTATTGCTGATGATGTTTGCCATGATATATTTTTTGGCATTAATTAAATATTTAGAAACATCGAAAATTGTTTATGCAATTATTCTAATTCTGTTTTTATGGATAGCATTTTTCACCAAAGAAAATGCAGTTTTTTTACCTTTTGCAGGATTGCTAATCCTTTGGCTTAAAAATTATTTTAATAAAATTAATCTTAATAAAATAATTTCCGTTGCTGTATTTACCATTGTAGGCTTAGCTATTTGGTACTTTATGCGAAAGCCAATTTTAAAAGCTGATGCCGAATTAGGGATTGATTATAGACATGATTTCTTGATAAGAATTATGGCAATTGCACATTATTTTGGGAAAGCAATTTTGCCAATAAACCTAACAACGGTGCCTACTTCCGAAGATGTTGCAAATTGGATTGGATTATTATCAATAGTAGTTGTTGTTATCTTAATTTATCTAAACAAGGTTGCGAATAAGCAAAATATTGTTTTTGGGATGGCTTGGTTTTTAATTTTGTTTATGATGATTTGGGCCGTACACACACATAATAAAAAAAATATTATTGAGTACGAGCATCGGTTGTATTTACCATTTATTGGTATCCTATTTTTATTAAATGAAAGTGTGATTTTTAAAAAAGAAAATTTAATATGGGTTAAAAGGTGTTTTGTGATTGGGTTTGTAATGATTAGTTTTGTAGTTATAAATAATTATGCAAAAGCATTTAATGATGCCGAATCATTTTGGTCTAATGCGGTCAATCATTCTTCTAATACGGCTTTTGCTTTAGTAAGCTTAGGTTCAAGGCAATTAGATGCAGGAAAAAATACAGAAGCAATTATCAATTTCAAAAGAGCATTTGCTATTGATTCAACCGAAAAATATGTTGGGTTCTATTTAGCCAGAACGGTTTATATTCCAGAAAAAAAATTGGCTTTAGCTAAATATTATATTGAAAAATCAAAAAAAGAAACGCCAAATTTTTCGGATTTATATATTGCTTTAGCGCAAATTAATTTTTATGAAAATGATTTTATTGCTGAAGAAAAAAACTTAGAAAAATGTGTTTCATTAAGCGGTCAAAATATTGACGCATCTAAAAGTCTGTACAACCTTTCATTAAGTTTGCATCATTATCAAAAAGCAAAAATAGTAGCTAAAAAATTGATAAATGCCGGCATTCAAATAAACCAAGATGAATTGCAATTAATTGATGACTCAATTAAAGTGATGCATAATAATCAATAGCAGTTTTAATAACATTGGTTACTGATTGACTTTTTGCAATCATGAAATTTAAATGATTCTTAAGCTGTAAATATTTTGCTGTTGTATCGCCAATACAAAATGCAGGTGTATCTAATGGTAAACTATTTTTCAGCATAAATGCATCTATTTGCGATGGGCTAAAGAATAGTATCCCATCTATTTTTCCATCAATTTTAATTGGCATTAGTATCTTTCTATAAACTTCAATTTCGGCAATTAAAATACTGTTTTTAGTAAGTATTTCATTTAAGTGTTGCAATCGAATATTGCCGCAGCAAAATAAAACCTGTTGCTTTTTTTTGTGAATTATTTTTTCGGCTAATGCAATTGAGTTGGTAGCTGTATCTATCACTTCAAAACCATTAGCTAAAGCCAGATGAGTCGTTGCACCGTTTATAGTAAAACAAGTTTTATTGAGTAATGAAATGTTGTATTTATTGATTAAAATAGTTACGGCATTTACTGCATGTTGGCTCGTGAAAACGAAAGGATTTTTATTCTCGGCAATAGCCAATACTATTTCTTTAGTATCTAAATAAGTATACTCCAAAAAATTATAATCAACTATATTTATACCATTTTTAAATGCAAATTGTTTTAATTCTGCATCAATTTTTTTGGTTGATAAAATTTCAATAGTTGTATTGTTCATTTTTAAATGCAAATATAAAATAGGTCTTCGTGTTGTATCATTTGAATATAATAGTAAAAGCCTTTCAAATCATGAATTTGAAAGGCTTTTACTATTATATTGTATAATAAATTTATTACAATTACTTCATAGCGGCAGCTAAGTTATCTTTATGAACTATTGATTCTTTAAAGATATAAGCTCCAGTTTTAGGACTGCGTTCGCATCTAATTAATTTAGTAAATGCTTTAGCATTAGGGTCAATTGAACTTTTCGATTTTATCGCTGTTTTTGCTTGTTTTGCCATGATTCAAAATTATTTAATTTCTTTATGAATAGTATATTTACGCATAATGGCGTTGTATTTTTTCAACTCCATACGTTCTGGATCGTTTTTTTTATTTTTTACAGTAATGTAACGACTTGTACCTGCCAAACCACTATTTTTGTGTTCGGTACATTCTAAAATTACTTGTATTCTGCTTCCTTTTTTTGCCATGATTGATAAATTTTAAATTTTCAAAAAAAATTATTGCATTTCTTTTTTCTGAATCTCTTTTATGTATTGATAAATTCCTTTTTTATTAATTGTTCTTAAAGCCGAAGTTGATACTCTCAACTGAATCCATTGACCAAATTCTGGTACAAAGAATTTTTTATGCTGCAAGTTTGGTAAAAACTTACGCTTAGTTTTGATGTTAGAATGGCTTACATTATGACCAAACATTGGTCCTTTTCCGGTTAAATCACATATACGTGGCATACAACTTTGGTTTTGCTTTTTTTAAAAGGAGTGCAAAGATGTAGTATTTTTAAATTAAATACAAATCTTTTTCAAGAAAAATTTATTGGGGTTATCTAATTAGCGAAATGTTGCCTTTTAAAAGATGCTGTTGTCCATCATAATCTTTCACTTCGGCCTGATACATATAACTGCCTATTTCTTGTGGCTGCCCATTCCAAGTGCCATCCCAGCCTTGATTAATATCGTTGGTAGCATAAACTTGTTTGCCCCAACGATTAAAAATAGTTAAGCTTTCAAGCACAAATAAATCACTATATTTCTTTAAAGTAAATAAATCATTTTGCCCATCGTTATTAGGTGTAAAAGCATTATAAATAACTAGATTTTCATCAAATCTAACTTTTATTAAAACGCTATCTTTGTAAACACAACCATTGTTATTGGTTACAGTAAGCAAGTATTGGGTTGGCTTATGAGGATTTGCATTTACAAATGGTGTATTATTAGCACTTAATTGATAATTAGGCAGCCAAATATATCCATAAGAACCTTGTGGCGAAACTTCGGCATGTAGTATGGTGGTTTCATTTGGTCCAATATTTCTATCAGGACCAGCACTTATTTTTACTTCTGGAGTGAAAATAGAAATGCTAATTGAATCAATGCAATGATGTGCATCTTGAACGATTACAGAATAATTGCCATTGCATAAATTTCCAATTTGTTGGTTATAATTTCCATTATTCCATTTGTATAAATAAGGCAGTGTGCCACCCTTTGCTTCTACTTCTATTTTTCCATCAAATGAGTAAGAGCATTTTGGAAAAACTATTTCACTTGCTTCAATACTTAATTGTTTGGGTTCAGTTAAATTAACTGTACGTTGTATGCTGCATCCTGTTGCATCTTTTATAGCACAAGAATAATTTCCTTTTGATAAATTTGTAATGCTTTGATTGGTAGATAAATTATTCCACTGGTATGAAATTGAACCAATTCCATTAGCAACATTTGCTTTTAATGCCCCATCCGATAAGCCATTACAAGAAATGGGAGTTATTAAAAAATCGGGCATCGAAAATCCTAAATTAGAAACTGTAATGCTAACTAATTGAGAAGTGTCTTCGCCAGTAGTGCCGCAGCCATAGTTAATTACTGCATAAATACTGCAATTTTGTGTTGGTGTATAATTTATCGAACTTCCATTACCTAAAAAAGTAGTGCCACAATACCAACTAATTATGCCAGTGCTTATTCCACTTGGCGAAAATGAATAGGCATCGTTTGATGCTGTCCAGGTAGTAAAATTTCTGCCGCTAACAACTACTGCGTTTGTGCCTGTTGCATCATGTAAGGCATGAGTGGCTGTGCCACTATTCCAACTACAAAAAGGCTTGTTTTGAAAATGGGTTTCAATAATGTTAGATGATTCAAATAGTTTTATTTGTCCTGTAAATCTTGCATTGCAAGGTGGTGGTGGTGGTATTTGATTATAGTTTTGATAATATGGTACATTGTTGTATGATACTACAAATCTTCTGTTTGGAGCTGTGCCATACACATCATAACTTACTGTGCCGCCAGAATGTGGATCTAAATCTTGAAATGGTGCCATGATACAATTCATAGGCAAAGCCCCACTGCTATTCGGTACTAAAGTGCCAGCCCAATTATTGGGCTGCCCAGTACTAAATCCTACCCATCCATTTGATGCAATAATTATTTTTGAATAGCTTAATCCAAAAAAACAAAATTTGAATGGTAATGGAATGGGTAATGTTTGGTCATCATCGTTCAAATGAATAATATGGCTGCCTATATAGGCATCAGGAGAGTAGATGGCTTGGTTTATCAAATAGGTATTGCTAAGCAGTGGCAAATTAGTTGTGTTAGCGCTTAATAAAATTGGATTACCAGCGCAAACAGCAGTATCTTTATTAATGATACTAATAACTTGAGAGAATGACGATGTGAAAAAAAACATCATCAATAAAAAAAGTAAGGTAGCTTTTCTCATTTGATTATTTTTAAGGTTTTAAATTTACTTTAAAAATAAAGATGATATTTAATACTGCCAAGTATTTAACTAAAAAAATTAATCAACAATTTTATTTCTGTTTTAGATAATTAGCCGATGCTTCTAGCTGATTGTAAAATTCATTACCATATTTTCTAACAATAGCATCTTTCAAAAATTTATAAACTGGCACTTTTAATTTTTTGCCATTTGTACATGCATCGCCACAAATATCCCAACGATGGTAATTTAATTTTTCGTGAAATTTATTTTTCGAAATTCGGATAGGATACAAATGACAACTTATTGGCTTTTTCCAATCAATTTTTTTCTCTAAATATGCTTTTTCGATGCCACATTTGGCTGTACCATTTTCAAATATGGTGTAAGCACATGCACCGCCATTGCCAATCATGGGTGTTGCAAAATCATCTTCTATGTCCATCACCCAAGTGCCTTGTTGTTCAATGGCATCAATACCTTTTTGAGTTAAATAGGGTTTAACTATGGGGTAAATTTTTTCTAAAATAGCTGTTTCCTCTTTGTTGATAGGTGCTCCAATATCGCCAGCTACACAGCATTCGCCTTTGCATTTATCTAAATTGCAAACAAACTGCTCGGTTAAAATATCTTCACTTATTAATTTATCATCTATCTGAATCATAATGAATTTATAAAAGTTTTTATCTGATTATACAATTCATCAGATGCTACAATTAAAGGCAGGCGAAGTTCGTTTTCTACAATACCTAAAATATGTAAAGCTGATTTTACCCCTGCAGGATTACCTTCTTTAAATAATAAATTTATGCCATCAATTAATTTATAATGCAATGCTTTGGATGTGTCGAAGTCTTTATTCATAGCCGATTTTACCATATTGCAAAATTCAGCAGTATAACATTGTGCTGCTACTGATATTACACCATCCATACCAATTGCCATTTGTGGCATTACTAAATCATCATCGCCACTAAGCACTAGAAAATTGGTTGGTTTATTTTTCACTAATTCAAAACAAGCTGGCATACTACCACTTGCCTCTTTTACGCCAATAATATTTTTGCATTCATTAGCTAATTTTAGTGTGGTGACTGGCAACATATTAATGCCTGTTCGACCAGGCACATTATACAATATAATAGGCAATGGCGACAAGGCTGCTATTGCTTTGTAATGCTGATACAAAGCTGCTTGCGATGGTTTGGTATAATAGGGTGTAACCGATAAAAAAGCTTGGTATTGCTGCTTAAATTTAAAGCTTTGCATTTCGTGTATTAATTCAGCGGTATTGTTGCTACCCATACCAGCCACTAAGGGCAAACGATTATTATTTATTTTGGCTACAAATTCCCACACTTCATTTTTTTCGTTTTTAGATAAAACGGGTGTTTCGCCAGTAGTACCCAATACCACGAAATAATCTACGCCATTGTTAATGCAATGATTAATTAGTTTTTCTAAGGCAATAAAATCAATCGTTTTATCGGCTTTAAAAGGTGTTACTAAGGCCACACCAGTTCCTTTAAATATGTTCATGTTGTATAATAAGATAATGAGAAAGCAAAGTTAAAAATACTTTTGGGTTGATGTAGTTTAGTTTTTTTTGAATCGGTGCATAAAAAATTAGTGCTTCATTTTTTCAATCAAATTAGTTGTTGAAAATCCTTCAACTAAATTAATAATTTCAATTCTGCCACCATGTTGTTTTACTTCTGAAGCACCTACAATGCTGCTTTCGGTATAATCACCACCTTTTACTAAAATATCGGGCTGTATAGTTTTTATTAATTCTAATGGTGTATCTTCTTCAAATAAAATTACACCATCAACCATGTGCAATGCAGCTAATTGCAACATCCTCGATTGTTCATTTTTAATGGGGCGGCTTTCGCCTTTTAATCTTTTTACTGATGCATCGCTATTTACACCTACAATTAATTTGCCCTGTAGTTGCTTTGCTTTGCATAATAAATCTAAATGCCCATCATGCAATAAATCAAAACATCCATTTGTGAAAATGATGGGATTGCTTTTAAAACGCCATAGAAACAAAGTTTTATCTAAATTTTCGACCGATAAAAATTTGCTTTGTATATATTCGTGATAAGATGTAGGATGCCAACGCATAAATTATTTTTTTACAAAGTAAATAGAAAAATTTAATTTAAAAGAAATGTGATTTGCGTTATTTGCATCTGAAAAAAAACAAAAAAATGACCGACGAATATTTTATGCAACAAGCATTACGTGAAGCCATGAAGGCTTTTGATGATGATGAAGTGCCGATTGGCGCTGTGGTGGTTTGCAATAACACAATAATTGGAAAAGGATATAATCAAACCGAACGATTGAAAGATGCTACAGCACATGCCGAAATGATTGCGATTACAGCCGCCGAAAATTATTTGGGTAATAAATATTTACACGATTGCACCTTGTATGTAACCGTTGAACCCTGTGTAATGTGTGCAGGCGCATCGGCTTGGACACAAGTGAGCCGTGTGGTATATGGCGCAGCCGAAGAAAAATTTGGATTTACACGATTAGAAAAAAACATACTGCATCCTAAAACATTAATCACAAAATTTGTGTTACAAAATGAATGCGCTGATTTAATGAAAAAATTTTTTCAACAAAAAAGAAATTAATACTAAATGAGTAATAAAATAATTTACATCACAGGCGCTACATCGGGCTTTGGTAAAGCCATTGCTGAAAAATTTGCTGCTGCAAAATACAATCTAATTATTTGTGGCAGACGGAATGAAAGATTGGATGCCATGAAGCACGATTTAGAAGCCAAGCATCACATAAAAGTTTTAACATCATGCTATGATATTCAAAATAGAAATGACGTGAAGGCTGCTATTGAAGCCATTCCTACCGAATGGAAGGCGATTGATATTTTAGTAAATAATGCTGGATTAGCAGCAGGATTAAGCGAAATTCAAAATGGCGATTTTGATGATTGGGATGCTATGATTGATACTAATTTAAAAGGATTGCTTTATGTTACAAGGCTCATCAGTCCATTAATGATAGAACGAAAACAAGGTTATATTTTTAATATTGGTTCTATTGCTGGCAAATATGTTTACCCAAAAGGAAATGTGTATTGCGCCACCAAACATGCTGTGAATGCGCTTAACGAAGCCATGCGAATTGATTTATTGCCATTTAATATTAAAGTTACAGCGGTTCATCCAGGTGCTGCCGAAACCGAATTTTCATTAGTAAGATTTAAAGGCGATGAGCAAAAAGCAAAATCAATTTATGAAGGTTTCACTCCATTATATGCCGATAATATTGCTGATATTGTTTGGTTTTGCGCCCATCAACCAGCTCATGTTTGTATAAATGATTTGGTGGTTACGCCCATAACACAAGCCAATTCGCATCATTCAAAAAAAAATAATTAATAAAAAAAGAAAATGAAAATTGGAATAGTATGTTATCCTACTTACGGCGGAAGCGGCGTTGTAGCAACAGAGTTAGGAAAAGCATTAGCAGATAAAGGACATTTTGTTCACTTTATTTCCTATAAACAACCAGCCAGATTAGAATCATTTCATGAACGAATTTTTTATCATGAAGTATCTGTAAATAATTATCCGTTGTTTGATTATCCGCCTTATGAATCGGCATTAGCTGGTAAATTAGTGGATGTTATTGAACATGAAAAATTAGATATTTTACATGTGCATTATGCCATACCACATGCGGCTGCGGCTTATATGGCACAGCGCATATTGGCATCTAAAAACAAATGTATTCCATACATTACAACACTTCATGGAACAGATATAACATTAGTTGGCAAGGATGAAACTTTCGGGCCTTTGGTCGCATTTTCGATAAATGAATCGAATGGTATTACAGCCGTTTCGGAAGATTTAAAAAAAGAAACTTTTAAAAATTTCGATATCAATAAAGAGATAAAAGTGATTCCGAATTTTATTGATTTAAAACGCTTTAAAACCAGCAATAAAGAGCATTTCAGAAAAGCAATTGCTCCAAATGATGAAAAAATATTAATACACACTTCTAATTTTAGAAAAGTAAAACGAGTAGAAGATGTGGTATATATGTTTGAAAATGTGGTAGAAAAAATTCCTGCAAAATTATTGTTGGTAGGCGATGGTCCTGAACGCCATCATATTGAACAGCTTTGTAGAAGTTTAGATTTATGCGACCATATTCGTTTTTTAGGAAAACAAGATGCTTTGGAAGAATTATTAGCATTGGCTGATTTATTTATTTTACCAAGCGAATATGAAAGTTTTGGATTAGTGGCATTAGAAGCAATGGCTTGTAAAGTTCCCGTAATAAGCAGCAATGCTGGTGGTTTGCCCGAAGTAAATATTCATGGCAAAACAGGATTTACGGCCAATGTAGGCGATGTGGATGCTATGAGTGAATACGCTATAAAACTACTAAGCGATAAAAATTTATTAAATGAATTTAAAGAAAATGCGCTTGAACAAGCCAAACAATTTGAGTTGAGTAAAATATTGCCGAAGTACGAAAGTTACTATGAAGAGGTGTTGAAAAACTTTAAAAGCAGTTGTAAATAAAATATTTTCGCAAAAATTATTTTATTAGTAAATGAAACTATTATCTTTGCCGTCCCTTAAAACGGGATTTGAATTAAATAGATTCAGATTCGAGGTGTAGCGTAGCTTGGTTATCGCGCCTGGTTTGGGACCAGGAGGTCGCAAGTTCGAATCTTGCCACCTCGACTTTTCAAAAGCTCAACTTAATAGTTGGGCTTTTTTTATTTATGGCATTCTACACTTACGTATTACAATCAACAACATCGAATAAATTCTACATTGGTCAAACTAATAATTTAGATGACCGATTATTTCGTCATAATTCAAATCAAAATTTAGCGACAAAAAATAAAGGTCCGTGGGGATTTGTTTTCACAAAACAATTTGCAACACGTAGCGAAGCAATGGCTTTAGAAAAAAAATTGAAGTCGTTTAAAAGTTCTATTTATTTACAAAAATGGATGAATGAAAATGGTGTAACGTAGCTTGGATATAGCGTCCCGACTGGTATCGGGAAGGTCAAATTGAATCTTGCCACCTCGACTTTTCAAAAGCTCAACTTAATAGTTGGGCTTTTTTTATTTATGGCATTCTACACTTACATATTACAATTAGAAAGTTATGCGCAACTCTAGAGAGCGGCATTCGTTTCAAGATTTTTTCGGTACGCTTTTCAAACAAGGTATTGATGATAATTGACAGCATTTTTTATAAAAAAAGCCTCAACATTGTCGAGGCTTTTTTATTTTATTCCGTCGTTTTAATCATAGCTACCGCTCAACATTATTGGCATAATCAACATCAATAATTGTTCGTTTTCGGTTTGATTTTCGGGTAAAATAATACCAGCTCGTGATGGGGTACTCATTTCTAATTTAATATTATCAGCATTAATAGCAGCAAGCATATCAATTAAAAATTTACCATTAAATCCTATTTCCATATCAGCGCCATTATAGTTACATGCCAATGATTCATTAGCTTCATTACTAAAATCTAAATCTTGCCCCTCTATATGTAATGCACTACCTTTTAATTTTAATGCTACTTGGTTAGTTGTTTTATTACTAAAAATACAAACCCGTTTTAAAGCACCCAACAAATCATCTTTCGATATAAATAATTGATTCGGATTTTCGGTAGGAATTACAGCTTCGTAATCAGGATATTTAGCATCAATTAATCTGCATACTAATTGAATTTTACCACAATCAAAATAGGCATTATTCTTATCGTAGGTAATTGATATTATTGTTAAATCATTTGGCAAAATATTTTTAACAATGCCTATCGATTTACGTGGCACGATAAAACTTATTGAATCATTATAGGTAATATCGCTGCGTTTTATACAAACTAATTTGTGTGCATCTGTACCTACAAAGCTCGATCCATCAGCATTTAACTGAAAGAATAAACCTGTCATGGCAGGGCGCAACTCTTCGGTACCAATGGCAAAAAATGTGCTGCCAATAATATGCGCTAATGTGCTGCCAGCCATTGTTATAGGTGTAGCATCAGTATTCATTTTTGGCACTTTAGGAAAATTGTCGCCATCTTCGCCATTCAATTTATAAATACCATTATCAGAGTTTATTTCAACCGAATAATTTTCGGCATCAATATTAAAAGTTAGCGGTTGCTCACTTAAATTTTTTAATACATCAATTAATTGCTTGCCTTCAATAGCTACTTTAATATTGTCTTTACATTCAATATCTAACGATGTAATCATACTAGTTTCTAAATCGCTGCTGCAAAGCGTAAGATTCGATTTTTGAATATCGAATAAAAAGCTATCTAATATAGGCAATACTTTATTGCCAGCTAATGCGCCACTAATACTTTGTAGCTGTTTTAATAAGGCAGTGGTTGATACAATGAATTTCATTATGGATTTATTTTGTAGTAAAAAACAAAGATAATTTTTGAAACCACAATTCAATAAACTAAGAAAAAAAATCTTTCAACATCATGTACATAAACCTTTAATTTGAAAAAGGCATGATGTGAAATGTGTGTGAAACGTTGGTAAGGGTGTGTAAAAATAAAATAGATAAAACAGTTTTAAATTAAGGTTAAATTCTTCTTCTTTGCTGTACGAACAATTGGAAAGCATTGATTTTGCTGCATTTTGTGCCTAATCAATATTTTTGTTCTTCAAAAAAGGTTCCCAAATTTTATGGTAAAACAATATTCGAAAAAAATAAACAATTTTCGATGGGCTTGTTTTCACTTTAATAAAACCAAAAACCTGATTTTGATTTTTAAATGAATTAAATAAAGATTAATTTGCAATAGTATATTATGGCAGAAAAAAACACCGATACTAAAAACCCGAATACCCGATTTAAGCAATATAAAAATGCGGATGCTAACTTATCGCAATTTGTGTTTGGCAAAGTGCCACCACAAGCTCGTGATTTAGAAGAAGCCGTGTTGGGCGCTGTAATGCTTGAAAAAGATGCATTACCTTCATTTGTAGATTTTTTAAAACCCGAAGCTTTTTATGTTGAAGCACATCAACTTATTTATAAAGCTATTTTAAGATTATTTGATAAATCGCAACCCGTTGATATTTTAACAGTAGCCGAAGAACTTAGAAAAACAGGAGAACTCGATGTAGTAGGCGGTGCTTATTATGTAACCGAATTAACCAACAGAGTAGCCACAGCAGCCAATGTTGAGTTTCATGCTCGTATTATTTCTCAAAAGTTTATTCAACGTGAATTAATAAGAACATCTACCGAAATAGTTCGTGATGCTTATGAAGACACAACCGATGTATTTGAATTATTAGATAAAAGCGAAAAAAGTTTATTTGATATTACCAACCAAAATATGCGCCGTGGGTATGCTGATGTGGGTTCGTTAATGGAACAAGCCACTAAAGAAATTTTAGCCGCTGCACAGCATCAAGATAAACTTACAGGTGTAGCTTCGGGTTTTATTAATTTAGATAGAATTACAGGTGGTTGGCAACGCAGCGATTTAGTGATAGTAGCTGCCCGACCAGGTATGGGTAAAACATCATTTGTATTAAGTATGGCTAGGAATGCAGCCATGATGGCTAATAAACCTGTTGCCTTATTTTCGTTAGAGATGAGTTCGTTGCAATTAACTACCCGTTTAATGGCAGCCGAAGCATCATTGCCCATCGAAAAATTAAGAAAAGGAAATTTAGCGCAATATGAATTGGCACAATTAGAATCAAAAGTTCGTGAACTATCTGATGCGCCTATTTTTATTGATGATACACCAGCCTTAAATATTTTTGAACTACGAGCAAAAGCCCGACGATTGAAAATGCAACATGGCATTTCGATGATTATTATAGATTACTTACAATTGATGAGTGGCGGCGGCGATAATAGCCGTGGTGGAAATAGAGAACAAGAAATTAGCACTATTTCAAGGTCATTAAAAAACATTGCCAAAGAATTAGATATACCTGTAATTGCATTATCGCAATTAAGCCGTGCTGTTGAAACCCGTGGTGGTACTAAGCGACCGCAATTAAGCGATTTACGTGAATCGGGTGCTATTGAGCAAGATGCCGATATGGTAATATTCTTATACCGTGGCGATTATTATGGTATTGAAGTAGATGAAAATAACCAGCCTATTAAAGGTAAAACCGAAGTAATTATTGCCAAGCATCGTAATGGTTCGCTTGAAACTGTACCGATTAAATTTGTACACAATTTGGCTAAATTTGAAGAGTGGGATGATGTGGCTGTGCCAGATGGTTATAGCAGGGTCGACCCACAAGCGTTCACTACAGTTTCAAGTAAAATGAATAGCACCGATGTCTCATCAAATGAAGCAAAAATAGATTATGATTTGAATGGCGAAGAGCCACCATTTTAAGAAAATTTGGAATTTAGAGATAAAAAAAGTCGCTTAGCATTTCTGTGTTAAGCGGCTTTTTAGCAATATTTGCTTCTACTGTTTAATAAAAAAGGTTATTCAAGTTTTACTTTGAATAACCTTTCAGTTAAATTTTTATTAAATGTAATTACTCTGTAAAATCAATAGATTTATTATTACGTTCTTTATATTCAATTTTACCAATTTTTTCGGTTTCTTTTTTAGCTATTTTATCAATATCAGATGGTGTAAATACCGAGCCCGATGCATTGCTAAACTGATCACTATCAATACTTGCAGCTGATTTATTAGCAGTAAGTAAACTACTTGATGTATTGTTTTTTGAAGTTGTATTTTTTGAACCCATACCTAATACAAAATTGGTTGCATTAGCTTGGCTTTTGTTGTTGTCAACAGTATTACTATTGTCATTAACAATGGCTTCGTTGCTAGTTGTTTTTGTATCAGTTGCTTTCTTATTATTAAGCACCGTAGTTGCAGCATCAGCATACGAATTTTTATCTGTATTGATAACCGATGAATTAGCTTCATTAATAGTATTATTAGTTGCTTCAGCATTGTTAGCATGATGATAGTTGGCATAAAAAATACTTCCGCCACCTACTAATACCACAGCAGGTACGGCAATATTTAAAATCCAATTGCTAAGCAAAGATTTTGCAATTGAGCTAATACCAGTTGCGCCACCAATAGCATTGCTATTTAAGTTGCTCTCTACACTTTGCCATACTTTGGCAGATGGTTTAATTTCAAGCTGCTCGGCGCTTTTTTGTAAATTTTCTTCGAATGAAATAAAAGGGCGTTGTCCCATAATTTAAAAATGTTTTTTTAATATAGTTTAATTTTAAAGTGGTTTTAATAATCAATAGGGATACTTTGTTTTTCTAATAATTTTTTTAGATGTGCTTTTGCTCTTAAAAATTGACTACGACTTGTTCCTTCTGCAATTCCTAATTGGTCGGCAATTTCTTTGTGGCTGTACCCTTCAACAGCAAACATGTTTAAAATTATCTTATATCCTTCTGGTAAACTTTCTATACTTTGCCAAATTAATTTACTATCATAATTTTCAATAGTAATATCAATCGAACCTTCAATTTTTATTGCTGAATCTATCTCTAACTCGGCGCTTATTCTTTTGTTTTTTTTAAGATGATTTAATGATGTATTGATGGCTATTTTTCTAATCCAACCCTCTAAACTCCCATCACCTTTAAAGTATTGTAAGTTTTGAAATACTTTAATAAATACATCTTGCAAAATATCTTCTGCTTCCTGAATCGATTTAGTATATCTATAACATACACCCAACATTCGGGGCGAAAAGCGATCGAATAGTTCTTTTTGAGCACTTCTATTGCCTGCTACACATTGTTGATATACTTCTTGTTCGGTTAGCATAATTAGATAGACAAAGCCTTGTTTTAAAATGTTGCATACAAATATAAAGAAATCAACAGTTTTATAAACAAAAATTAAAGCCTTTGTGGATAAAGCTTTTCGGGTTGATGTTTAAACGTTGAAAAAGTGGTGAGGTAACAGCATATAAGCCATAAATAAAATACCACATAATAAAGTAGCACCTACTATACCCTGCATTTGAAAATCTAATCTGTTTTTTCGTGCCACAGAAAATGGAAGTAAATTGCACATTACACTTACTATAAAAATAAGTCTTACCGAAAAGCCCGAATAACTAGGCAGCCACCTACCTTTTATGAATTCATTAAATTCGGTAAAAAATATAAATCCAAGTATTGGAAACAAAAGCCCCAACAAAAAACCAAACCAAGCTTTATCTTTTTTGAAAAATTCCATTTTGTTATAAAATAATTTTTTGAATTTGTTGAATATGTTGATGTGCTGTTAAATCAAACTGAACGGGCACTACCGATACATAATCATTTGCCAAAGCCCATTCATCGGTATCATTGCCATGATCATTGTTTTCAAATTTACCAGTTAACCAAAAATATTTTTTACCTCTTGGGTCACGGCGTTCATCAAATTCTTCTACCCATTTTGCAATAGATTGGCGACAAACTTTCATGCCTTTTATGGCTTCTAATTTTAATTTCGGAATATTTACATTTAATAATGAAGCATGCGGCAATCCATTCAGTAATATTTTTTCGGCAATAACTTTTGCATAATATGCCGATGCCGAAAAATCAGCATCAAAATCATAATCTAATAATGAAAATCCAACGGCTGGAATACCTTCAATTGCTGCTTCCATAGCGGCGCTCATCGTACCACTATAAATTACATTAATAGATGAATTGCTGCCATGATTAATGCCGCTTACACACAAATCGGGTTTGCGATGTAGCACTTTATCAACTGCTAATTTTACACAATCTACAGGCGTACCGCTGCATTGATACCATTCAATATTATCAACCACATTCACTTTTTCTAATCGTAATGGGCTGCCAATAGTTATAGCATGCCCCATTCCGCTTTGTGGCGAATCGGGTGCTACAACTACTACTTTTCCTAATCCTGCTACTGCATTTGCTAAAGCCTTAATGCCTGGAGCCGTTACGCCATCATCGTTTACAACTAATATTAATTTTTCTGTCATTGATTTATTCTAAAATAATGCTAACAAATATTTTTTTTGCTATTAAAATTCTGGTTTCCAAAAATGCTTTTCAAAATGCTGAATTTGGTCGTCAATAATTTCTAATCCTTCCATTTCTAATAATTCCTGCATAATACTTGGTGGCGAAAAATGATGTTTGCCCGTTAGCAATCCATTTCTATTTACCACCCGATGAGCAGGCACTGGTGGCATGGCTACATGAGCTGCATTCATAGCATACCCAACCACTCTTGCCGATAATCTTGTTCCTAAAAATTCGGCAATTGCACCATACGATGTAACTTTTCCTTTCGGAATTTGACGAACCACTTCATACACTTTTTCAAAAAATTCGCCTTCTCCTTGTTTGCGTTCACGTCTTAAAATAGCAGGTTTCATGCTGGTTGAAATTGCATTTTTACATATTTGATTTTCTTGCCTATTTGCAAATGTTTTTGCTCATAATAGGTTTTTATTTGCAAGGCTTCATTTACTTCTTTTCCATCATTATAAATATCGTTTCTACTCTCTATCAATTTGAATTTTGATACATCGCATGGATATTTTTCAATAGCTTCTTTACCTGCTAAAACATCTAATGTGTATTGATACAAAGTATTATCATCTGTTTTTAAATTAAGTGTAGCGCCATGCTTTAAAATTTTTGCATAAATAGCTAAATATCGTGGTGATGTTAATCGTTTTTGTGCTTTTGTGGTAGATAGAAATGGGTCGCTAAATGTTATCCAAATTTCATCTACTTCGCCTTCGGCAAAAAACTCATCTAACCATTCAATATAAGTTCTTAAAAATGCAACTTGCGTAAGATTTTGTTCGATAGCGGTTTTAGCTCCTTTCCATATTCTGTTGCCTTTCATATCAATGCCAATATAATTTCTATCGGCATTAATTTGTGCTAACCCCAAAGCGTATTCGCCCTTGCCACAAGCCAATTCTAAAACAATTGGGTTATTATTTTTAAAATAATCGGTAGCCCATTTTCCTTTATGTTCAAAATTAATTTTGTTGGTTAATCCAAATTGCATCACATTATTAAATGTGTTTAATTCTGCAAATCTTTTTAGTTTATGTTTTGCCATTTTTATTTTTTCTTCAATCCAATTTCAATTAATCTTTCATCTAAATAATCGCCAGCAGTAATAGGTTCGTACTGTATTTTGTTTTCAGTTGTAATACATGATGGCAAACAATTTAACCGCATATCGCTTCGTGGATGTAAAAAAAATGGCATCGAAAAACGTGATGTATGCCATAATTCACGAGGCGGATTTACTACCCGATGTGTTGTGCTTTTTAATTTATTATTGGTTAATCGCTGCAACATATCGCCCACATTTACTACAATTTGTTCGGGCGATGAACGAACGGCTAACCACTGCCCATCGTGCCTTAACACCTCTAAACCATCAGCCGATGCACCTACTAATAAAGTAATTAAATTAATATCTTCATGCTGCTCGGCTCGTATGGCACTTGCAGGTTCGTTAGTAATTGGTGGATAATGAATAGCCCGTAAAATACTATTGCCATTATGAATATGTGGCTCAAAATAATTTTCATCCAATTCTAAATATAATGCAATAGCTTTTAGCAAAGCACTTCCACTTTTTTCAAAAGCACGGTAAGCTTCAAAAAACGATTTATTCATTTGTTCTAAATCGCTATCATTCACATTATCGGGATATTCGTTTTTTATTGCATCGCCATCTTGCACAGTTTGTCCAAATTGATAAAACTCTTTCAAATCGGCTATTATGCTTTGTTTGGCTTTTTCTTTTCCGAAAGATGTATAGCCCCGTTGACCAGCCAAACCTTCAATTTCGTATTTTCGTTTTGTATCATCGGGTAATGAAAAAAAGCGTTTTGCTTCTTCGTATAATTTACTAATTGTGGTATTGCTGATGCCATGATTTACCACAGCCACAAAACCAATTTCGCTATAAGCTTTGCCTAATTCGGCAATAAAATTTTTTCTTGATTCATCATTGCCCGATACAAAATCGGCAAGATTTACTACAGGTATTGAGTTGGTCATAATCGAATTGTTTTAATAAAATTTAGTAAAGATAAAAACCATTTCATTTGCTTTTACGTTTATGTTCTTTAAATAATTAAAAATGATGTTCAATTTAAAATCAATAGCAATTGGTTGCTTACTTTTGTGTGGCTTTATTGTGTTTCAAGCTTGTGCTCAAAACAAAAATCAATCAAAAAAAATATCAACCAAAATGGATAAAATGGAACAATACGCAAAAGATAAAAAATTAAGTGTAGCCACATTTGGCGCTGGCTGTTTTTGGTGTGTAGAAACGCAATTGATGCAATTGCAAGGCGTAGATACAGTGGTTTCGGGGTATAGTGGTGGGCAGGTAGAAAATCCAACTTATAAAGATGTATGTACCGGCACAACAGGCCATGCAGAAGTTTGCCAAGTTTATTTTGATACCACAAAAATTTCGTTTGCCGAATTATTAAAAGCATTTTTTGTAACCCACGACCCTACACAACTTAATCGCCAAGGCAATGATGAAGGCACACAATATAGGTCGGCCATATTTTATCATGATGAATTTCAAAAACAAGAATCGTTAAAAATAATTGCCGAATTAAATGCTGCAAAGGCTTATGAACAGCTAATAGTTACCGAAGTATCAGCATTTACAAAATTTTACCCTGCCGAAGATTATCATCAAAATTATTTTAATCAAAATCCCGAACAAGCCTACTGCGCTTATGTTATCAAACCTAAAAAGGATAAATTTGAAAAAGTGTTTAAGGATAGATTGAAATCAAAAGCAAATTCACATTAATTTAGCTTCTAAATCAACCCCACTATCATTCATGTAATTTAATTTATATATTAAAATGTGGCATGTATCTTTTTGTATCCAATAGGGCAATATTTTTTTACCCACATTTAATCCACAAAAATGATTGAAGCGCTTTTCAAATCAGCGTTTCGGGCTGTAACTCAACACACAAAAGCGTTTCGATTGTCAAGTGTTTCTTATCCACATGATGTGTAAAAATTAAAAATGTTTTAGGCTTCTTTTGGGGCTAAGTTTGGATATATATTTGTCGTCCCTCTCAAAAAGTTTTTTGCGAAATAAAACCATCATTAGAAATTGAGAACTGAAAAGACCATAATCACATCTTCGCAAAAAATTAAAGCAATTGGGGAATTCAAAATTATATTAGTGCTTCATTTAATTAATTTTTTTTAATTAAGCCTAGAACACAAAACAAAAGCTGGTAAAGCCCGGCAGGAAATTGTATCCTTTGTACTTTTCTGAATTGGCTTTGCTGAAAAAATATAGAACAAACCATTAAAACCTTTTACCAACATGAGTAAAAAAGAAAAAGAAAATGTAAACAGCGGAATGAAATACAACCGCTATTATACTGTTGACGGCATCAATGTATTCGATATGTTTGAATACGATTTGCGTACTTCGGTAATTAAAGACACCAATGGCAAAAATGTATTTGAAATGACAGGTGTTGAAGTTCCGAAACAGTGGAGCCAAACAGCAACTGATATTTTAGCACAAAAATATTTTCGCAAAGCTGGTGTACCTCAATCTGATGGAACATCGGGCCCAGAAAAATCCATTAAGCAAGTAGCACACCGTATGGCTCATTGTTGGAGAGTATGGGGAGAAAAGTATGGTTATTTTGCTACTGAACAAGATGCACAAGTATTCTATGATGAATTAGTGTATTCAATAGTTGGTCAATTTGCAGCGCCAAACTCACCACAATGGTTTAATACAGGTTTGTATGAAAGTTATGGCATTACAGGCAAACCTCAAGGTCACTATTATGTTGACCCTATTGATCGTAAATTAAAAAAATCTACTTCGGCATACGAACGCCCTCAACCACATGCTTGCTTTATATTAAGCGTAGATGATGATTTGGTAAACGAAGGCGGTATAATGGATTTATGGGTTCGTGAAGCTCGTATTTTTAAATATGGTTCGGGCGTAGGAACAAACTTTTCTAACATTCGTGGCGAAGGCGAAAAATTAAGCGGCGGTGGTACTTCAAGTGGCTTAATGAGTTTCTTGAAAATTGGTGATCGTTCGGCAGGTGCTATTAAATCTGGTGGTACAACTCGAAGAGCTGCTAAAATGGTTTGTTTAGATTTAGATCATCCCGAAGCATTAAAATTTATTGATTGGAAAGTTGAAGAAGAAAAGAAAGTAGCCGCATTAATTGCTGCTGGATACGATAGCCATTATGAAGGCGAAGCATACAGAACTATTAGCGGACAAAACAGTAATAACTCGGTTCGTATTCCAAATTCATTTTTCGAAAAATTAGAACAAAATGCTGATTGGGAATTTAAAGCTCGTTCGAATGGCGAAGTAATGAGCACTATTCCTGCTACTGAACTATGGGATAAGATAGCTTATGCTGCTTGGCGTTGTGCTGACCCTGGTGTACAATATGATACAACCATTAACGAATGGCACACTTGTCCACAAGGCGGTGCTATTAGAGCATCAAACCCATGTAGCGAATACATGTTTTTAGATAATACAGCCTGTAATTTAGCTTCTGTAAATCTAATGAAATTGTTAGACCCAATCAACCTAACATTTGATATTAAAGGATACGAACATGTTAATCGTTTATGGACTACTGTATTAGAAATATCTGTATTGATGGCTCAATTTCCATCAAAAGAAGTAGCACAATTATCTTACGAATATCGCACATTAGGATTAGGCTTTGCCAATTTAGGCGCCTGCTTAATGGTAATGGGCATTCCTTATGATAGCGATAAAGCAAGAAGTATTGCTGGTGCTTTAAGCGCTGTAATGACAGGGGTTTCGTATAAAACATCGGCTGAATTGGCTCAACATTTAGGTGCTTTTCCAAGATACGAAGAGAATAAAGATGATATGTTGAAAGTAATGCGCAATCATCGTTATGCTGCTTACGATTCAAAAGAAAACTACGAAGGCTTAAGCATTAAACCACAAGGGATTGACGCTAAATTTTGTCCCGATTATCTATTGAATGCTGCTTGCAAAGCATGGGATGACGCTTTACAATTGGGCGAAAAATATGGATATAGAAATGCTCAAACTACTGTAATTGCTCCTACTGGAACTATTGGGTTGGTAATGGATTGCGACACAACAGGCGTTGAACCTGATTTTGCTTTGGTAAAATTTAAAAAATTATCTGGTGGTGGTTATTTCAAAATCATCAATCAATCAGTGCCTTGGGCATTAAGAACTTTAGGATATACAGCTGACC
The DNA here is from genome assembly GCA_046051225.1 of Bacteroidota bacterium. Taxonomy (GTDB): domain Bacteria; phylum Bacteroidota; class Bacteroidia; order Chitinophagales; family CAIODY01; genus CAIODY01. The sequence goes on from JBJOOR010000008.1 coordinate 119,585, forward strand.
AAGTAGAAGTTATTGTAAATTATGCTAAAGGTCATGGTACTTTAAATGGCTGCAAAGCTATCTCTTTAGATGCATTGCGCAATAAAGGACTGAATGAAAAAGATATTGAGAAAATTGAAAATGGTTTGCCAGGTGCTTTTGATATTGGTTTTGCTATTAATACCTATACATTGGGCGAAGAAACTATGCAACGTTTAGGCTTTAGTAAAGAAATATATAGTCATCCTAATTTTCATTTATTAGAAGCGTTAGGCTTTAACGAACTGCAAATAAACGAAGCCAATATTTATGTATGCGGAACAATGACCGTAGAAGGTGCTCCATTCTTAAAAGAAGAACATTTGCCTGTATTTGATACAGCCAATAAATGTGGCGTTACAGGTACAAGATTCATTCATGCACATGGTCATATACGTATGATGGGTAGTGTACAACCTTTCATTAGTGGCGCTATTTCAAAAACTATTAATTTGCCTAATGAAGCAACATTAGAAGATATTCAAAGCTGCTACAAATTAAGCTGGGAGCAATGCTTAAAAGCAAATGCTGTATATCGTGATGGTAGCAAAATGAGTCAACCATTAAATAATAAAAAAGATGATAAAAAATCTGAAAATGGTTCAGCGCCATTAGAAATGAGTTCGTTAACGGTTGATGAATTATTAGAAGAAGTAACTAAACGTGTACAAGCAAGCCCCGATACACAGCTAAAACGTGCATTGGCAAGAGTAGTAGAACGCAAATCATTACCATCTAAACGTCATGGATACACACACAAAGCTAAAATTGACGGACAAGCAGTATTTGTTCGTACTGGCGAATATAGCGATGGTACATTAGGCGAATTATTTATTGATATGCATAAAGAAGGTGCAGCCTTTCGCAGTATGCTAAATTGCTTTGCTATAGCCGTTTCGGTAGGTTTGCAATATGGTGTGCCATTGGAAGAATTTGTAGATAAATTTACATTCACACGTTTTGAACCTGCTGGCAGAATTGACCATCCGAACATTAAAAGCGGTACATCGGTAGTTGATTTCATCTTCCGCTTATTAGGATATGAATATTTGCAGCGTACAGATTTAGTACATGTACAAACCGAAGTAGAAAACGAATTTGTACGTGAAATGCAAGCTGAAGGAAACTTTGAAGCCACAGCTATTAGCACACCTGCAGTAGAAACAGCTTCATTTGTAAAATCAACCAATGGAATGAAACCCATTAAATTGGTAAAACATTCAGTAGGCGATGCACCAGCATGTACTACTTGTGGGCATACAACTGTACGTAGTGGCACATGTTATAAATGTTTAAACTGCGGTACTACTACAGGTTGTGTATAATTTATTAAGATAATTAGAAAATAAAAACCCCGATAAATCTTATCGGGGTTTTTTATTTTAAAAATTTTGGGTTCACTGATTTTAAAAAAAACAAAAAAATAGTTTGTAATTCAAATTTCAATTATAACTTTGCAGTACAAAGTACTTTTAAAAATGAACGAAGCAAAAAATCAATTAGAAGCATTACAAGATATTAGAAACATGATGGAACGTTCATCAAAATTTGTTTCATTAAATGGTTTTTCGGGCGTATTTGTAGGCTTGTTTGCCTTGATTGGTGTAGGCATTTTAACGGCTTATACACAAGTAAATAATGGAGATTTAAAAACTAATGTTCCATATTTTGCTTTATTGATAAAAGATAATCATTTGTATTTGCCTGTACTTGCTTTTTATTTTATAGTAGCAGCAAGTGTTTTGTTGTGTTCGTTTTTAATTAGCATGTGGCTTACCATTCAAAAAGCACGAAAAGAAAAAATTAGTCTGTACGATAAAACAGCCAAGCGATTATTAATAAACATGATGATTCCATTGGTAGCTGGTGGATTATTTTGCTTGGTATTATTGTATCATTTGCAAGTACAATTAATAGCACCCACTATGTTAATTTTTTATGGAATGGCATTATTAAACAGCAGCAATTATACCTATCGAGATGTTAGATATTTAGGGATAATAGAAATTGCGGTAGGATTAATAGCTTCATTTTTTGTTGAAGAAGGCTTAATCTGCTGGGCTTTTGGCTTTGGGTTGATGCATATAGTATATGGCATTATGATGTATTTTAAATACGAATCAAATGTGTTGAAGTAATGAAAATACAGATTGATAAATTAAATAAAGCTTTTGAAAGCCGCATCAGATTGGGCATTATGTCGATATTAATAGTAAACGATTCGATAGATTTTAATGCCTTAAAAGAAGTATTAAAAACTACTGATGGTAATTTAGCAAGTCATATTGCAGCATTAGAAAAAGCTGATTTTATTGCTATAAAAAAAACATTTGTAGGCAAAAAACCGAACACAAATTTTGCCGCCACAAAATTAGGCAAAGTAGCATTTAAGCAACACATTGATGCGCTTGAAAAATTATTGAAACAAACTAAATAATATTTTTTTACTCATAAACTTTGAAATTCAAAGTACTTTTAAATTAGTTGAAAATGAAAAATAAAACACAAAAAAACGAACGTGAAATAAAAATTTGGGTAATGATTTTTATGATAGGATTATTCTTAAGTGGCATTACTGCATTTCCTGTTGAAGCAGAATTAAAATGGTTGATGCAGTTCTCCATCTACCTACCAACAAGCATTGCAGCATTTTTACAAATGGTTTGCAATGCTGTAATTGAAACAAATTTGCATTATCCTTTTTTAGCTTATGGCTGCGATTGGTTAGCATTTGCTCATGTTATGCTTACCATTTTATTCATTGGTGTTTATCGCAATCCTGTAAAAAATATTTGGATAATAGAGTTTGGTATGATTGCCTGCATCTGTGTTTTTCCATTAGCATTTATTTGCGGATACATTCGCCACATTCCATTGTATTGGCAATTAATTGATTGCTCATTTGGTGTGTTTGGCATCATTCCATTATTAATTGTTCACAAAAAAATTAAACAGTTATGAACCAAAATTATTCTTTAAAAACCATTGAATCAAAAGTAAAAGATTTTGGTGTTGGCATTTATTGCTTATTGATGTCATTTATAATTTTTCTTTCGTCTTTTATTCTAATCGTCCTAATTTTATTCAGTATACTTCTTAATTCTTTCAATGATTTTCATTTCTAAACAATTAAATCAAATTAAAAAATATTATGAAAACCATCAATAAAACTATTCTAACTTTAACCTTATTCGCCATTGCCATGGGTTTTTTAGAAACTGCTGTGGTTGTGTATTTACGGGCATTGTATTACCCTAATGGATTTAATTTCCCGATGATTGAAACCAGTAATTTAGTTTTAAAAACAGAATTACTTCGTGAATTTGCAACTTTAATAATGTTGCTTACAATAGGAATTTTGGCTGGAAAAAACTTTGCTCAACGCTTTGTTTTCTTTTTGTACAGCTTTGCCATTTGGGATTTATTTTACTACATTTTTTTAAAATATTTATTGAATTGGCCAGCCTCATTTTTCACATGGGATATTTTATTTTTATTGCCAATGCCTTGGTATGGGCCAGTTTTAGCACCATGCATTATTTCAATTACGATGATTTGTTTTACTTTTTTAATCATTCATTTGCAACAAAAAAATATTGCCATAAAATTTAACCGCTTCGATTGGTTGATGATGATTTGTGCTAGTTTAATTTTTATTGTCTCATTCACTTTTGAATTTATACAATGGTTTATTTCAGGTAATCATGCAATAAACACTATGGGTTTCGAGTTTATACCACAGCATTATAATTGGTATGTATTTGCCATAGCCGAAATACTTTTATTAGCCGATTTTGTATGGATTTATAAAAGGCATAAATCGATTTAAATTATTAACCTATCTTTGAAGCGTATCAATATTTTATGCAAATAGAAATTTTAAAATCGAAGATTCATAGAGCAACCGTAACCGACGCTAATTTGAATTATGTAGGTAGTATTACAATTGATGAAGCGCTAATGGAAGCCGCTAATTTAATTGAAAACGAAAAAGTGCAAGTGGTTAATAATAATAACGGCGAACGCCTTGAAACCTACGTAATTAAAGGCGAACGCAATAGTGGTGTAATTTGTTTGAATGGTGCCGCAGCCCGTAAAGTTCAGCCTGGTGATGTTGTTATCATTGTTGGTTATGCTTTAATGGATTTTGAAATGGCAAAACAATTTAAGCCCTCTGTAATTTTTCCTGATTCAAAAAATAAAATTTAAAATGAATAAAACTGCAAAATCAGTTATTCAGTTTTCAGCTTTTCTGATATTAGGAATCGGGATTGTGTGGTTTATATTTCATAATATGAGCGATGAACAAATTGCACAATGCAAAAATGCTTTGCTAAATGCAAATCCATTTTTAATTATATTAGCTTTTTGTTGTGGATTGATGGCACATTTTATTAGAGCATTGCGTTGGAAAATATTAATGGAGCCAATGGGCTATAAATCCACCGTAGCAAATACTTATGCTGCTGTGTTGATAGGCTATTTAGCTAATTTGGCTTTTCCAAGATTAGGTGAAGTATCGCGATGTGGTGTGCTTACAAAATACGAAAATATTCCGTTTGAAAAAAGCTTCGGAACGGTGATAGCCGAACGCATTTTTGATATGGCTTGTTGGCTTTTTTTAGTAGCTATTACAGTACTAATAGAGTTTGATAGAATGTATGCCTATTTTAAAACTACAATAGTTGATTCGGCAGTAGCCAAATTTCAAAATGCAGGAAACATGAAATGGATAATTATTGCTGTGTTGATGATTGGAGCAGTAGTTGGCATTATGATAATTAAAAAAATAATTTCAAAAAATAATAAAATTAAAGGATTTGTTGAAGGCTTAGTAAGCGGCTTAAAAGCCATTTTAAATTTGAAACGAAAAGGTATTTTTATTTTTTACACTATTTTAATTTGGAGTACATATTTACTTACCCAATACTTAGGTCTATTATGCGTAAAAGAAACATCGCACTTAAATATTTTTGCAGCACTAAGCTGTATGACGTTGGGTAGCTTTGGCTTTATACTACCCACACAAGGCGGTTTAGGTGGTTATCATGCCATTATTCCACAAGTTTTAAAATTGTATAATATTCCTGAAGGAATTGGTTTAGCATCGGCTTGGGTAAATTGGGGCGTAGGGCAAATTGCCATTATTATTGGTGGCTTTTTATCGTTTCTGTTTTTACCTATTATCAATAAAAATAAAAAACATGAGCACATTTGATAAAATAGAACATATAGGCATTGCCGTAAAAAATTTAGAAATTAGTAATCAGCTTTTTGCTAAAATATTAAATACCGAACATTATAAAACCGAAGAAGTAACATCGGAAGGTGTTAGAACATCTTTTTTTAAAACAGGCGAAAATAAAATTGAATTGCTGGAAGCAACCCATGCTGATAGCCCCATTGCAAAGTTTTTAGAAAAAAAAGGCGAAGGAATTCATCATATAGCATTTGGTGTAAAAGATATAAAAGCCGAAATGCAACGCTTAAAGGCAGAAGGCTGTCTATTATTAAATGAAGAACCAAAATTAGGAGCTGATAATAAGTTAGTGTGTTTTATCCATCCTAAATCTTCAAATGGTGTTTTGATTGAATTGTGTCAGGATACAAATTAACATAACATAGTTTGTATCTTGAAAGTTGAAAGGCGAAAAAACATTAAATTTTTAGGCTACTTTTCGGATTAATTTTTCTATAACTTTTATTTGTTTTTGTAAAACAAAAATCTTTTTGCCAATATGAAATCCAAGAAATCATTAGTAGTAATCTTAGCCTACATTGCAGCGGCTTTATTCATTTTTAATGGAGTGTGCAAAATATTAAATCTATTTGAAATGGTAGATTTTTTAGCCAAAATGAATTTTTCGAGAATAGCTGCTATCGTAATTGGTATATTAGAAATTGCTGGTGCAATTGGATTATTAATTCCATCGTCAAGAGCCACCATTAGTTTTTTGCTGATACTTTTAGTAGTAGGTGCAATTGGTTCAGAAATAGGGGCTGGATTTGATATGCTGAAAATATTGCCACCAGCCGGTGTGTTTGTGCTATTGGCTGCCATAGCTTATTATGATAACATGATAGCAGCTGAAGAAGAAGAAGAAGAAATAGAGCATAGATATGATAACGTGAAATAAATTTAAACCACTGATATTTTAAAGCACCTTTTAAGGTGCTTTTTTTATTCGATAAATTAAGTAAATAAATAGCCGCTTAATACTTCAATTCTTTAACTATTTTTGCAACATCATGAATGCAAATAATTATGTGATTATAATGGCTGGTGGCATAGGAAGTCGCTTTTGGCCAGTAAGTAGAAATAATCACCCCAAACAATTTTTAGATTTTTTAGGCACAGGCAAATCGTTGTTGCAGCTTACCGTTGAGCGTTATGCAGCTTTATGTCCGCCTGAACAAGTGTATATTGTAACCAATGAAATTTATGCTGATTTAATAAAAGCGCAGTTACCTGATTTTAAAGATGAACAAGTATTGTACGAACCAATGCGCAAGAACACTGCGCCTTGTATTGCCTATGCGTCGCTAAAAATTTCGTTAAAAAATCCAAAAGCAAATATTATTGTAGCTGCCGCCGACCATGTTATCTTAAAAGAAAATATTTATCACGAAGTGGTACGAAAAGGATTAGAACATGTAGCCAAGCATAATCATTTGGTTACACTAGGTATTCAGCCAAGCCGCCCCGATACTGGGTATGGCTACATACAATACATGGAAGAAAATGAAAATGGAGTACATAAAGTAAAAACATTTTTCGAAAAACCTGATAAAGATTTAGCTATTCAGTTTATTAAAACGGGTGAATTTTTATGGAATAGCGGTATGTTTATTTTTAATGTAAAATCTATCATTAAAGCTTTTGAACAATTGCTGCCCGAAGTATTTGAAGCTTTTGCAGGGTATGAAAAAAAGCTATACACAAAAGATGAAAAGAAATTTATTGAAAATGCTTATACACTTTGCACCAATGTATCTATTGATGTAGGTGTGATGGAAAAAGCATCTAATGTACGTGTAATACCTGCCAGCTTTGGTTGGAGCGATGTAGGCACTTGGGCTTCGTTATATGAATTGACAGAACATGATTATCATGGCAATTCGGTATCGGGTAAAAATGTGATGATGTATGATGCTCAAAATAATATTGTAAATGTGCCTGATAAAAAATTAGTGATTTTACAAGGTTTGGATAATTATATAGTAGTAGATACACCCGATGCTTTATTGATTTGCGAAAAAACACAAGAGCAAAAAATAAAAGATTTTACAGCGGATGTAAAGAGAATGAAAGGTGATAAGTTTTTGTAGAATTTTTATCAGATTGAGTTTTAAATTTCAATATTGAGATGATTACCAATGATACAATTATACATACGATTATAATAACTTATTTCATAGGTTTGTTTATTTCAATATTGGCAGCTATGATGTATTATTCAAATTATTTAACAGCAATTGATAATAAAGAATATGAGTTTGGAATTATGTGGGGCGCATGGAATATGAAATATGATTTTACTTTTTTTATTAATGTTGAAGCTGAAGATGAGTTCACTAAAAAAATTATAAAGCAACATCGCAAGGCTGTTATCGTTTTTTGGACTTGGTTTTTAATGTTAGTTCCAATAGTTATTATTTGTAATTTGATTGATTAAAAATTTATAGAAAAATAGAGAATTACATTTTGTATTTTTAAATGCTGGAATACAACCTTTAATTAGTAAAATGCATCATTTAGATTATGAAAAACATATTTCTTCTAATAATATCTATTTGGATTTCAAAAAATGTTTTAGCCCAAAGCTCCCAATGCCAAACTGTTTTAAGCCAAAAACAATTGGATTGGTTAGATAATTATCAACGAAATGATGCTTTGTTTAAAACCAAAAGTGGAGTTAAGTATATTCCAGTTAAAGCACACATTACACATCAAGATGATAGTACTACTTTGATAGAACTTCAAACTGTTTTATTGAGTATTTGCGATTTGAATATTGCTTTTGATTCAGCACATATACAGTTTTATCTACTACCAACTATTGATAGAATTTATAACACTATATTCTATAATATGCCAACACCAAATAGTTGGAATACAACCTCAATAATGGGAATGCATAATGTCAATAATGCTTTAAATATTTATTATGTAAATTATCCTGGCGCATGTGGCTATTACAATACAATAAATGATGCAGTAGTAATTACCCAAGCCTGTGCTTTGGGTTATAATTTAGCTCATAATGTTGGGCATTTGTTTTCATTACCCCATACATCTCAAGGACAATCATTCGCTGATTGTTCAGGCAATACGGTAGCTCCAGTAAGTTATGAGAAAATGGATGGGAGTAATTGTTATGCCGTAGCTGATAAATTTTGTGATACACCTCCTGATTATTATGATAATGGGTTTTGTACTAACTATTGTCATTATCGTGATGCAGATAGTGTATTAATTACATCTGATTCAACTTTAATCATGTCATTATCAAATTGTGGTACTAGGTTTTCGAATGAGCAAATTGCTGCTATTAATGCTGATTTAAGTTCAGTGGGATTACATCCTCAACTAGTTGTTCATCTACAATTAATGCAGTAAATTTAGGTTCAGCAAAACCATTATCGCCTGATACTTTGGTTTCTGTAACAGGCAATTATATTGTATTCAGATGGCGTAAAGTTGCCAATGCCGAACATTATGTAATTAAAGTTGATTATGGGTTTGATTTAATTACACCAACCGCGGATACTTTTTTTATTTATCAAGGCAATGATTTAAATGTTGGCGTAGCTTATAGATGGAGAATAAAACCAGTAGCAAAGGGTAATCTATGTGAGAATTTTAGCAGTACACAAGCCATATTCATAGCTTCTGCTTATACTGGATTTGAAACAATAAAAGATGAAAAAAAGTCTATTCGTATTTATCCAAATCCAGTAAGAAAAAATCAAGAAGAAACTTTAGTAATATATTCTTTAAAAAATATCGAAAATGTACAGATTGAAATTTTTAATAACTTAGGTGAAAGGAAATGGATTGAAAATCGGAGTTTGCTATTAGGAAAAAATAATTGCAATATTAATTTTAAAGATTATCCATCAGGTATTTATATTATGAAAGTTGTAGGATATAATTTTAATTCACAAATAAAATTTATAATTGATTAATGAAAAAGTATCTTTTCGTTCTATTGCAGATTATGGTACTCACATCATTTGTGAATGCTCAAATAGTTTACAATTGTTCTTCGTTAAAGTCTTATCAAGCAGTTCATGAAAAATCGAAAATTATAAATACTGATTTGTTAAATTATGATATTAATTATATTAAGTTAGATGCAGAAATTGGTGTTCAAAATAATTCAATAAAAGGGAATGTTCTTATAAGCGCTAAATCGAAAATCGCATCCTTAGGTAAGATTGTTTTTGAATTGCAGCAGGGAGCGGTGATTGATTCAGTCTTTGTAAATGGAAAGAAAGAGAATGCAATTACCAACAAAAATTTAAGAGAAATAAATCTCTCTAATTCAATTCAAAATTTTAAGTATTTTAATTTTCAAGTATTTTATTATTGCTCTTCTACGAATATAATTTCGGATAGAAGTACCTGTGGAATGTTAACCCAAATAGGGATTTGTACTGCATCCAATTCCGAACCATTTTTTACATCTTATTGGTTGCCTTGCAAACAAGTGTTGGAAAATAAAATTGACTCAATGGATATTGCAATTACAGTTGATGACTCCTTAAAAGCTTGTGCAAATGGCATACTGAAAAAAATTGATACGCTACCTAATCACAAACTTAAGTTTAATTGGAAAACTAATTATCCAACCGCTTATTATTTAATTGCAATAGCCGCTGGAAAGTATATTGATTATTCATTTTCCACTCAACTGCCGAATGGAAAAAAAATGATGATTCAAAATTATATTTATGAATACTCACCAACAATTTTATCTAACAGTAAATCTTATCTAGATACTGTGGCAATGTTGCTAAATTATTATTCAACTTTGTTTGGTGAATACCCTTTTGCAAATGAAAAATATGGACACTGTATGGCTCCAATTAACGGAGGGATGGAAAACCAAACCATGACTACTATATACTCGTTGACGAATATGCAAATGATGGCTCATGAATTAGGGCACTCGTGGTTTGGAGATAAAGTTACATGCGGCTCTTGGGGTGATATATGGTTAAATGAAGGCTTTGCTTCTTATACTGAATATTTGTTTTGTAAACAATTCAGAGGAGAATCTTCGGCTTTGCAATTGATGAATAAGTTTCAGAAGGTAGCAAAAATATTTGGTTTTACACCTGTTTATATAAAAAATGCTATTAATCCAAGTCGTATATTTTCGCCTGAAATAACCTATCAGAAGGGGGCTGCAATAATTCATGCACTTCGGTATGAAATCAATAATGATGAATTATTTTTTAATGCTATTCGGAAATTTCAAACTGATTTTGCATATAAAACAGCATCAGTTAGTAATTTGATTCAAAGTATAAATGAGGTTACAAAAAAAGATTATCAATATTTTTTTGATGAATGGTATTATGGAGTTGAATATCCTGTTTTATCAATGCGTTGGAATCAACAAAAAGAAAAAGTAATGTTGATTGTGTCACAAACAAATAAGCAGGATACTATAATTCCTTTCTTTAAAATGGATATTGATTGTGAGTTTAACGGATTTCAAAAAGATACAACATTAAGACTCTCATTGAAAAGCAAAACAGACACTTTTTATTTTTGCTTTTCGGATAAAATTAATGAATCAAAGAAAATAGAATTTGACCCATTGCATTGGTTAATTGCTGATGTTGATACCATTTATAATGATTTGAATCTTCGGCCTGATTATGCTTCTACTTTTCGATTTTGCAATCAAAATAGAAATGATTGGATTTTATTCCCTAATCCTTCAATTGGCAACTTTATTACACTTTCGCATCATTATGAATCAAGTACTTTAGAAGTATTTGATATATTAGGACGAAAAGTGATTTACTATAAAAATTGCCCTTCCAATATTCCTATTCAAGTAAACTTAAGTAGAGGGCTATATTCTGCTAAACTTACAGACAATTCTTCAAATTATGGTTCTATTAAAAAATGGATTGTGCAGTAAAAAAAATATTTCGCTTAGATAAATGTACTCACTCATCACATTAACAAATGGGGTTGCATTAATTTTGTTATTTTCCTGTTTGTGATCTGAGGCTATTATTTATTGATAGTATCTACAAATTTATGCATTTCACCCTCTGTTTTTTTGCTTTCCCCATTATCTAAAGTTACTCCTGCACATCTATCAGTTCGAAAAATTGGACAAAGTTTTGTAGTGTCATTTATCCAACGCATACCAGTATAAGAAGAAGACTTTTTGTTGCTAAAAAACAATATATATTTATAAACTTTATTGTTTGATTTCATTATCTATTACAACTGAGTATCTCGTTTAAAAATTCTATGACTTTCAATTTTAAAGAGAGTATCAAGTTGATAGATTTTGGTATTTACATATTTAAAGCTATCAACATCTATCCATAAAATAGATTTTATTTTTTTTTGAAGGTCAATTTATAATAATTCGGAAAAGATGTTGAATTTAAGTTTTCTATTTTCTTTGGCAAATTGCATTCAATGAATGCAAATAAAAAAAGCAATAATAATTTATTTGTCTTCATGTTGTTTTATTTATACCCAAACTCTTTTCTTACATCAATTCCTAAAAAACTCATTTGCGGAATTATTTGTGCTTGTCGCATCATAATATATCCTGATGGATATTTAGCCGAAAATAATTTTGGTCCTGGTAAAATGGCAGCAATCAAAGCGCATTGCCCTTGTGTAAGATTTTTTGCATTGCGGTTAAAAGCATACAAGCCACCTTGTTCAACGCCGAATCGGTTTTTATTTAATTCAATTACATTTAAATATACTTCCATAATGCGGCGCTTACTCCAACATATTTCAATTAAGCAAGTAAAGTAAACTTCCAATCCTTTGCGCAAAAAATTGCGTTGTGGAAACAGAAAAACATTTTTAGCTACTTGCTGTGAAATGGTGCTGGCACCAATTTTTTTCTTGTGTGTTTTGTTGTATTCCATAGCTGTTTTAATGGCATCAAAATCAAACCCATGATGTATTAAAAAATGTTGGTCTTCACTTGCCATTACGGCCAATGGCATATAAGGAGATATGTCTTCTAAATCTTTCCACTCTGTATAAATTTTATCATTGGTTTTATCATCGTCAAATTTTGTTTGAAACCATCTAATGCCCATCAATGGTGTAATTGGCGGATTTATAAACCGATAAAAAATTACCCACGAAATGGTAATTATTAAAAACCACATAAAGAATTTTAGAACAAATCTGCCTGTTTTTTTTAGCGTTTCTTTCATTGCGTAAATGTAGTAATTTGTTTTTAGTTGAATCGGTTCAATAAGAAATCAGACCATAGCATTTTTTAATTTAAGTTTTGGATGTCTGCTCCAAACATTCTGATTGTTTTTTGTATCAAAACAAAAGAAAAATAATAAACTGATTTTTGAAATTTGGATGGTAATATTTGTAGAATTTTATTTTTCTAAAATTTATTTCGTATCATTTTCTTTTCTTAAATAATGTAAAAAAAGCAACACATTATTTAATTCGTTTTCGCTTAATTTTTTTGCTACTGCATGATTGGTTGTATCATTCATATTTAATTTAGCATTGTATGCATCTAATTGTTGTTTGCTAAAATTTGGCACATTTAATTTGCCTTTATGAAACAAGCCATGGCAGGCAGAACAGTTTGATTTATACAAGTCTAATCCTTCGTTAAATCGAATGGTATATTCTGCTTTTCGTTTGTCCGACATGTCTTGCGGAAACACAGGTTTTACGCTTTTGTTTCCGCATTGTATAAATAGAAAAAGTATAGAAAAAAATACAAAAAATATTTTCATAAAATGATATTAATAAACACCCGAAACTTTACGAGTATTTAGTTTTTTATTTTTTGATAAAGGTAATTCTGATGGTGGATTTGATGCAGGAATATTTTCATTTAATGATTCGATAAATAATTTTAAATTATCAATTTCGATGGTGGTTAAATGCAATGAATCGGATGATAAAGTTTGATTATCGATATCCATTTTTTTGCCTACGCCACCGCCCGAATTATAAAATTCAATCACTTGGTCGATGGTTTTAAAAATACCATTGTGCATGTATGGTTTTGTGTATGCAATATTGCGTAAAGTAGGCGTTCGAAAACTATGAATATTTTCGGGTGATGGAGCATTATAAAATCGCCCCGAATCTTTGCTGATATTGGTATACGTTAAATCGTTAGGTACGCCAATTATTTCAAATTCGGAATTGTTATAGGGTGCTTTTACACCATTAAAAATGGGCACAAAATGACAAGTGCCGCATTGTGCTTTGCTCATAAAAATATTAAATCCATCCATCGTTTTTTTTTCTAATTCCGTTGTTTTATAATTTATAGCATCATCAAATTTTGATGTATAAAAACTTGCATCGGCATAATAAAAAGTTAGTGCCGATATTACATCTTCCATCGAAATATTTTTTTTTCGTCCTGAATATTTTTTCATTTTATTGAAAAATGAATGGTACGTTTTGCAGCTCATAATTTTTTGCAAAGCAGTATTTAATTCGCTGTTCATTTCAGCAGCATTTGTTATTACATCCAATGCCTGATTGTGCAACGTATTATGTTTGCCATCTAACATCAACATTTGTTGATGCATTACATTGATTAGTGATGGCGTATTTCTTGCCAATTTTGAAGTTTGATTAAATGCTAAAGTGGTGGCAATTGTATCTGTAAAAAAAACTGATGGCTTGTGGCATGATGCACAACTGCGTTGATTATTGCCAGATAAAATTGGGTCGTAGAAAAGTAATTTACCGATGTGTTTTATTTCCGAAATTAAATTTGAATCGGTAATGTTTTGATAAATTCCTTTTTCGTTTTGTGCTTTAAATAAATGCTTATCAAAAATAGAATAAACATTATTATTTAAAGAAAAATCATTCAGATTTTTTGATTCATAGAATTTGTATAAAATGATTTGCTTAGCATTTTCTGCATACAATCTGTTTACATATTTTTTGATAAATAAATAATGATTGAATTGGGTGTAATTTCTTGATGATTCATCAACCAATAAAATAGTTGAATCGAAAATTTGAATATATTTTTTTGATAAAGAATATTCAGGATAGCTGTTATCAAATGTTTGATAAATTTCATGAGTTGAATGTAAAATAGTTTGAAGTTCGTTGATGATTTCATTTTTATTATTGCACTCAAAACCTGTGGTATAAATGGTAGCAAGATTTAATAAAAATAATCTATTGGCTTTGTAAAAACTGGCTGGATTATTTATCAATTTTAAAACCGAATCGGATTTTAATTTTTCTAATTCAATTAATGTAGGATTTAATAACTCTAAAATTTTTGATGAGTTATAATTTGGTTTTAGTAATTCTTGTTCGGCAAGATAAATTCCGAAGCCTTCTTTTTTGTAAGCAGGTTTAAATTTTGCAAATACTTCGTTTTCCCATTCTGTTTTTATGGCGCCGTTTATAAGGGCATAATTTTCGGCTTCTACATATCTAAGCCAAAAATCGGCTGATTTTAATTTTAATCGGGTTTGTTTAAATGAAACTATAATGTCCGACTTAACATTTGAGGTAGCATAATTATTGTGCGATAACAATTTATTAAAATCGAAAATTGAAATACTAAGCGAATCAATCCTTGCTTTGTAAAGTAGCTTATAGTTATTGTTGTTTTTGGTTGTAAATGAACCAAAAATGCAACAAACAGATAGGCAGCAAATCAATATAAAAAAATAAATGATTTTCATTTTAACTAAAATGATTTCTGAAAATTATAATGCAAAGTAAACTAAAGTGTACAATTCGTATTCGCAAATGTTAAAATGTTTAAGCGATGGCTTTTAAATTCGGCATTTTTTTATATTTTTGTTCTTCAAAGTCGGAATGTAACCATAGTTACATTGTTAGATGAAACACGAAAAATAAAGTTAGAACAACCCAATTTTTTAAAAAATTATACATGATGAATTTTTCTTTACTTAAAAAAGTTAAAACAATTTGTTTAACGGCTGTAGCATTTGTAACCCTTAACACGGTTGCATTTGCACAATTAAAACAACCAATTGATTTGCCAATTGCAAATGAATTGTTGAAGCAAACAGCAAGACGAATTGAGTTTATTGAAAACAAAGGTCAATGGGCAAATAAGGAAATTTTGTTTGGTGGTGCTTCGCCTATTGGTCAGGTGGTGGTAAAGAAAAATGAGATATTTTTTGTAACCAAAGATCCTGCTATAAAATTTAATGAGCAAAAATCAACTTCGGCTGTTCAAAAATGGGCGATGAGATTTAATGGTCAGAACCCAAATTTTGAAGTAATTCATGGTTCGGCTTTTGAAACCAAGCGTAATTACATGGTTGGTGATGCTTCGGCATACCGTTCAAACGTAATGGCTTATGATGAAATTAAATTAAAAAATATTTATAATAATATTGATTTAAGAATTTACAGTAAAGAAAATGGAGATATAGAATTTGACTGGATAGTTAATGCTGGTGCTAATTACAAGGATATTGATGTTGAATTTATTGGAACTGATAAAGTTTCGGCTAACGAAAACGGAAGTTTAAAAGTGCCTCTTGAATTTCAAAATATTAATTTTAATATTCCTCAAACATATCAAATAAATAATGGTATTAAAATTCAGAAAAAATTTAATTTTTCAGTTACTGATAACCATGTAAAATTTTCTACCAAAGATTTTATTGATACTAAATTACCTTTGATTATTGATCCAGTATTGAATTGGGGTATTTTTATGGATAACAATACTACTGGTTTTGATGAATATTTATTTGGTGTTGATTATGATAATTCGAGAAATGTTTATTGTGTTGGTAAAACAGGAACTGCGTTGCCATCTACAGGATATTTTGGTGCTTATGGTTATGACAATAGTTTTAATGGTAGCAGAGATGTTATTTTATATAAGATTTCAGCAAATGGTAAAACAATTCCATTTATTACTTATTTTGGTACAACAGCGGCTGATAATGGTTATGCTATTAGTTTATCACCAGATAAGTCTACGGTATTTATAGGTGGTTCAGTTGGTGCTGCTATTACACCTGCAGGTACACCAGCAGCTACAGCATTTGCTTCTGCATTTGTTGGGGGTACTTATGATGGCTTCGTAGCGGCATTTGATGCAGCTACTTTAACTACATTAAATTATTACACTTTAATAGGTAGCTCGGCTGGTACTACTGTTACAGGAACAGGTTCAAGTGATTTGAATTCAAACGAAGCTGTTTATTCGGTAGTAGCTACTAGTAACAATAGTTTTGTAGTAGGTGCTACAGTTGAAGCAGCATTAACTACATCATCACCAAATTATATTGTAAATGCTGCTGATAATAGTTATGCAGGCGGTTGGGAAATGTACGTAGCTAAATTTACAAACTACAATACACTTACTTATGGTACTTATGTTGGTGGTGCTGGTAATGATATGTTGAACGATGTTCAAGTATTTAATGATGGCTCGGTAGTATTTACGGGTGAAACAAATGGCAATACTGGATTTAGTGCTTTAAATTTTGCTGCTGGTTCAGCCAGTACTGGTGCAGATAAGGATGGGGTAGTGGGTGTAATTCCAACAGGTGGTGGTTCGTTTTCTACATTAAGTAAAATTGGTGGAACTGCTGATGATGCCTTTTTTGGAGCGTCGTTAAACCCTGCTCAAGATACTATTTTTCTTACAGGTTATACTTTTAGTAATAATTTTCCATTAGGAACTAGTGCTTCAGCTGCCAACCGTTTTCAATTTACATTTGGTGGAACACAAGATGCCATTATTTGCAAAATACCAAAAGTTGGTAAAACAGGTGCTACTGATCCATGGGCTGCTACTTATATAGGAACGGCTGGAAGTACAATTGGTAATACGTTAAGAAACTATACAAGCTCATTATTATTAATGTTTGGAGAAAACCAAAATGGTGGTTTCCCAACAAGAAATTTGAATAATGGAACAGATAGTTCATTTTATAGTTCAACCAATCAAGGTGGTTATGATGTAATTTTCTTTGCAGTTGGTACGGATTTAAAAACCCAGTATTTTGGAACATATGTAGGTGGTACTGCAAATGATTATTTGGGTGCAACTGGCTTGCCACGTGGTTCAAATCAGTTTAAAGTAATTGGCGATTCTACTATTATTGTAGGTTCTACTATGCATAGCCAAACTCCATCAACTTACCAACCTAAATTTATTGGTTTGGGTGCTGGTGGCGTTGGTCAAGGTATTACTCCACCGCTATTTGATACATTAAAAAGTAATACAAGCAATGATTCTCACTTTATATTTTCATGGGGAATTAAATCTTTAACTAGTTATGATTTTGGTGATGCACCAGTTTCTTATGGTACGCCACGTCAAACCATTGTACCTAATGGCAAATTAAAAATTGGTTCATTGATTGATCCAGAAGATCAACATCCAACCAATCCAGGAAAGAGAGCCAATAAAGATGATTTAACTACTAGTGATGATGAGGATGGTATTTCAGGAACAGCTATATCCATTAGTAGATTAGCTACTTCTTATAGCACACCAACTATTACTGTAACAAACAATACTGGTTCGGCAGCTACTTTAATGGGATGGTTAGATTT
The DNA here is from genome assembly GCA_046051225.1 of Bacteroidota bacterium. Taxonomy (GTDB): domain Bacteria; phylum Bacteroidota; class Bacteroidia; order Chitinophagales; family CAIODY01; genus CAIODY01. The sequence goes on from JBJOOR010000008.1 coordinate 137,400, forward strand.
TAATGGAAATGGTGTATTTGATTCGGGCGAATATGCTTCTACATCAGTAGCAAGTTCAGTTTCGGGTTCAACTACAGCTACATTAACTTGGCCCACATTTGCTATTGCATCTGGTGTTCCAGATACAAGTGCATTGCGTTTGCGATTAACTACTGATGCCTCTGTTATCGCAGCCCAATCGGCAACATCTATTGGTCAATATGGTGAAATCGAAGATTATCTAGTATTGTTTAATTGTCCTACAATTACAGCATCAATTGCTGTATCACCAACCACAACTATTTGTTCTGGGAACTCAACTACATTAACAGCATCCGCTTCTGGGAGTACTGCCACACCTTATACATTTACTTGGAATAACGGCGTAACGGCTGGTTCACCAAAAACGGTTTCGCCATTAACTACAACTACATACATATTAACTGCTACCGATACCAAAGGTTGTACGGGAACGGCTTCACAAATTATTACAGTTAACCCAACGCCAACATTTACAACAGTAGCTATTGGAAGTAATTTAACTACATGTGGTGGAAGCAATGGTTCAATAAGTATTTCAGGTGTTGTTCCTACAACTGGTTCTTATACAGTTAACTATACAAAAAATGGTTCGGCACAAAGTTTAACAACAACGGCAACTGCAGGTGTGATTACAATAAGTGGTTTAGGTGCTGGAACATATTCTAATTTTTCTCTAACATTAAGTGGTTGTCCTTCAACCACAAATACTACAAGTTTAACATTATCTGACCCTGCAGGTCCTACAGGAACGTTAGCTGGCCCAGCAAGTGGATGTATTAATACTGTTTTGGGTGCATATTCTGTAACGGGTTTAACAAATTGTAGTGGTTGTACTTATTTGTGGAGTGTTCAAGGAGGAAATGGTACGGCAGCAACACCATCAGCTAGTACTACTAATATTACATTTACAGTAGGAGGAACTCAAACAGCACAAGTAATCATTACAAATAGTGGTAATTGTAGCACTACATTAACTAAAACAGTTTCTATAATTGGCATTCCAACCATATCAAGTATAACACAAGCAAGTTGTATTGGCTCTGCTGCTGATGTTACTATTAATGCATCTGTATCGCCAACTGCTACTTTAGAGTATGCTTTAGATGGTAGTGCAACTTATCAATCATCAAGCGTATTTACAGCTGTTGCAAATGGCGCCCATACAGTAATTGCCAGAGTTGTAGGCTCAACATGTGCTTCTTCTGCATTTTCATTTAATGTAAATTGTACATGTGCTGCAGTTCCAACTGCATCGATTGGAGGTGCAACAGCAATTTGTGCAAATTCATCAACAATATTAACGGCTACAATTACTGGTGCAACATCAGGTACTTGGTCAATTACAAGTGGTGGCGGTTCGTTAAGTACAACTACTTGTTCAGGTAATAGCTGTACTACAACATATACAGCATCAACTACAACACCTGCAGTTATTTCATTTACTACAAATGATCCTGATGGAGTTGGTCCATGTGTTGCTGCTACAACTACAAAATCAATTACGATAAATCCGATTCCTACAATTACTGGAGCAACTCCTGCAAGCACTACTGCTTGTGGTGGTTCGAATGGTAGCATTACTTTAACAGGCGTAACACCAACAACAGGAAGCTATACAATAACTTATACAAAAAATGGTTCTGCTCAATCGACTACAGCTACTGCAACAGCAGGAAGTATTGTTATTGCTGGATTAACGGCAGGCTCTTATGCAAACTTTGTTATATCAATCAATGGTTGTGTATCAAACACATTAGCAGGTCCATTTACAATAAACGACCCAACTGCACCAAGTGGCACAGTATCAGGACCAACAACAGCATGTCAAGGAGTAGTAACTCCAACATCATTCGGTGTAACGAGTTTAACCAATTGTAGTGGGTGTACCTATGCATGGAGTTCAGCAGGCGGAACATCTACAACACCAACAGGAACCACATCAACATTTACATTTAATTCAACAGGAACACAAAATGTACAGGTGATATTAACAGCAAGTAATGGATGTAGCTCAACCTTAACAGGTTCAACTAATGTTGCAGGCATACCAGTAGTAAGTGGAATCACACAAGGTTCATGTGTAGGGTTTACATCAAGTGTAACCGTAAATGCATCAGTAACACCAACAGCAACATTAGAATATTCATTAGATGGCGGTACTTATCAAACCTCAAGCACATTTAATAGTGTAGCCAATGGAAATCATACCGTTACAGCAAGAACACAAACATCAAACTGTACATCAACATCATTTAGCTTTACATTAAATTGTACTTGTTCTACACCAGCAGTTGCAACAATAAGTGGCCCAACATCAGTATGTTCGGGTGGAGCAACAATAACATTAACATCAACGATATCAAATGCATCATCAGGAACTTGGAGTGTATTGAGTGGAGCAGGTTCGGTATCACCAACAGCATGTAGTGCTAGTGGTTGTACAACAGTTTATACAAGTGGAGCAGCAGGAACAGTAGTAGTAAGATTTATAACAAATGACCCTGATGGCGTAGGTCCTTGTGCAAGAGATACAGCAGATTATTCAATAACGGTAAATTCAACTCCTGTAATCACAGGCGTAACACCAAATACAACATTATCATGTGGTGGTTCAAATGGTTCATTATCAATCACAGGCGTAACACCAACAACAGGAACGTATACAGTAAATTATACTAAGAACGGAACACCATTATCAACAACAGCAACAGCGGTAGCAGGAACAATATCAGTTACTGGATTAACAGCAGGAACTTATACCAATATATTCATCACCATCAATGGTTGCGTATCAAACACATTAGCAGGTCCGTTTACAATAAACGACCCAACGCCACCAAGTGGAACAGTTAGTGGTTCGTCTACAGCTTGTCAAAGTGTAGTTACAGCAACTTCTTTCAGCATTACTTCATTAACCAATTGTAGTGGATGTACATATGCTTGGAGTTCGGGTGGTGGTTCAGCAACGACACCAACTGCAACTACATCAACATTTACATTTAATTCAACCGGAGCACAAACAGTTCAAGTGATTTTAACTGCTTCAAATAATTGTTCTTCAACATTAACAAAATCTGTAAATGTTTCTGGAATACCAACTATCACAAGTGTTACAGATGGCGCATGTGTTGGGTTTACAACTACTATTACTGTAAATGCAACTGTTACTCCATCGGCTACTTTAGAGTATTCATTAGATGGTGGAACGTATCAAACATCAAATATTTTCAGTGGAGTAGCAAATGGTACACATAATGTTGTTGCCAGAATTCAAACTGTAAATTGCACATCAGCAGCTTCAACATTTACAGTAAATTGTTCTTGTTCAACACCAGCATCGGCAACTGTTACAGGTAATTCAACTACATGTAGTAATACACCAGTAACATTAACAGCAGCATTAACAAATGCATCAACAGGTACATGGAGTATAGTAAGTGGTGGTGGTGCATTAAGTTCAACAGTGTGTGCAAGTTCAGGCTGTACAACAGTTTACACACCAGTATCAGGCACATCAGGTACAAAAGTTATCAGATTCATTACAAATGATCCTGATGGTGTAGGCCCATGTGAACCAGATACAGCGACATTTAATTTATTAGTAAATCCAACACCAACAATTGGTGGAAGTAGTTCTACAAATCCAACAACTTGTTTAGGAAGTAACGGCACAATTACCTTAACAGGCTTAGTACCAGCAACAGGCAGTTATTCAATAGCATATACTAAAAACGGAAATCCACAAAGTGCAACAGCCACTGCAAGTGCAGGCAGTTTAACACTAATAGGATTAACATCAGGTACTTATGCAAATTTTGTAGTAACACAAAACAATTGCGGCTCTGCAACATTAGCAGGTCCAATCACATTAGTTGATCCAACGCCGCCAAGTGGAAGTATCACTGGCCCAACAACAGCATGTAATACAATATCAACAGGCGCTTATGGTGTAGGTTCAGTAACAAATTGTACAGGCTGTACTTATTCATGGAGTATTCCAAATGGTTCGGCATCATCACCATCAGGTTCAACAACAAATATCACATTTAATACAACAGGCAGCCAAACAGTAAGTTTAACTTTAACTGGAAGCAATAGTTGTTCATCAACTATTTCAACATCAGTAAATGTAGTAGGCATACCTGTAGTAACAGGAGTAACATTTGGAACATGTGTAGGTTTTGCATCAAGTGTAACGGTGAATGCAACAGTATCACCAAATACTACATTAGAATATTCATTAGATGGCGGAACATATCAAACATCAAATGTATTTGCAAGTGTAGCTAATGGAAATCATACAGTAACAGCAAGAACACAAACATCAAATTGTACATCATCATCTTATTCATTTACAGTAAACTGTACATGTACATCACCAGCATCAGCATCAATTACGGGCAATTCAACTACATGTAGTAATACGCTAGTAACATTAACTGCTACAATAAATAATGCATCAACAGGCACATGGAGTATAGTAAGTGGTGGTGGCGCATTAAGCACAACATCATGTTCAACATCAGGCTGTACAACAGTTTACACACCAACATCAGGTACATCAGGCACAAAAGTTATCAGATTTATTACAAATGATCCTGATGGCGTAGGCCCATGTGAACCAGATACAGCAACATTTAATTTATTAGTAAATCCAACGCCAACAATAGGTGGAAGCAGTAGTTCAAATCCTTCAACATGTGGTGGAAGCGATGGCTCTATAACATTAACAGGAATTACGCCTGCTTTAGGAACATATACTATTACATATAGTAAAAATTCAATTCCGCAAAGTGCAACTGTAACAGTTATCGGAACAAGTTTAACTATAACAGGATTATCGGCTGGTACTTATACAAACTTTACAATTACACAAAATAATTGTGGCTCTGCTACATTGGCTGGCCCTATAACATTGGTTGACCCAACAGCACCATCTGGTTCTATCACTGGGCCAACTTCGGCTTGTAACGGCGTTGTTACTACAGCTTATTCAATAAATAATTTATTAAACTGCTCTTCATGTTCATATTTATGGAGCAGTACTGGTGGAAATGCAACTACTGCATCAGCATCTTCAACTACATTTAATTTTAGTAGCTTAGGTGCTCAAACAGTAAATGTAAATATTACAAATACAACTACATTATGTAGCGGTTCATTATCATATAATGTAACAGTTAACGGTATTCCAACTGTTAACAGTGTTACTCAAGGTTCATGTATTGGTACAAGTGCATCTATTACAGTTAATGCATCTGTATCGCCAAGTGCCACTTTAGAATATTCGTTAGATGGTGGAGCTTATCAATCATCAAATGTATTTGCAAGTGTAGCAAATGGCAGCCATACGGTTACAGCAAGAGTAGTAGGAACTGCTTGTGCATCATCAAATTATACATTTACAGTAAATTGTTCATGTGCTAATTTAGCATCAGTAACTATTACTGGTGCAAATTCAGTTTGTTCGGGTGGTTCAACCATTTCATTAACTGCTATTATTGCTAATGCAAATAATGGAACTTGGTCAGTATTTAGTGGTTCGGGAAGTGTAAGCCCTACAAATTGTTCGGCTTCGGGTTGTGTTACTACATTCACATCTGCATTAGCAGGAACAACAGTAGTAAGATTTATTTCAGATGATGCTGATGGTGTTGGTCCTTGTCAACCTGATACAGCATTCAAAACTATTACAGTAAACCAAACGCCAACTATTACTGGTGTTACAACTAATGGCACTGCAACTTGTGGTGGTTCAACAGGTAGTTTCACCATTACAGGTGTTGTACCAACAACAGGTACTTATACAGTTAACTATACTAAAAATGGCGTTCCGCAATCAACAACTGCATCTGCAACAGCAGGTTCAATCATTATTTCAGGATTAACAGCAGGAACTTATACAAATATTTCTATTTCGATAAATGGTTGTAACTCGAATACATTAGCTGGACCATTTACAATCAGCGACCCAACACCTCCAACTGGAATAGTTTCAGGTCCTAGTGTTGCTTGTCAAGGAGTTGCTACAACTGCCTTCTCGGTAAGTAGTTTAACCAATTGTTCAAGCTGTTCTTATAGCTGGAGTTCATCAAATGGAACTGCAACTACACCAACTGGCACAACAACAACATTCACATTTACAGGTACAGGAACTCAAACTGCGCAAGTAATTATTACCAGTGGTACTACAAATTGTGCAAGCACAATTTCTAAAAATGTAACAGTATCAGGTGTTCCTGTAGTTACAGGTATTTCACAAGGTACTTGTACGGGTTTTGCGGCACCAATTACAGTTAATGCAACGGTTAATCCAACTGCAACATTAGAATATTCATTAGATGGTGGAACATATCAATCATCAAATGTTTTTGCATCAGTTGCAAATGGTAATCATTCAGTAACGGCAAGAGTGGTAGGAACAGCATGTGCTTCATCAACATTCACATTTAATATTAATTGTACTTGTACAAACCCTGCTTCAATATCAATTTCGGGCAATGGTGTTATTTGTAGTAATCAAACAACAACATTAACTGCAACTGTTGCAAATGCTTCAACAGCTACTTGGTCAATTGTTAGCGGTGGTGGTTCATTAAGTTCTACTGTTTGCAGCGGAACAGGTTGCACAACAATATACACTCCTTCAACTTCGGGAAGTAAAGTTATCAGAGCGGTTACTAACGACCCTGATGGCGTTGGCCCATGTGATGCTGATACAGCAATATTCTCAATTACAGTTAATCCTACACCAACAGTTGGTGGTACTTCGCAAAGCAATCCAACAACGTGTTTGGGTAGCGATGGATTTATTACATTATCAGGTGTAAGCCCAACAGGCACTTACACGGTATCTTATACAAAAAATAGTATTCCGCAAACTACTACTATTACTTCAGTTGGTTCAACATTAACCATTACTGGTTTAACAGCAGGCGTTTATGCAAATATTATTTTATCACAATCATCTTGTGGTTCAAATGCAGTTGCAGGACCATTTACATTAGTTGATCCAACTCCACCAAGTGGAACTATTTCTGGACCAACGCCAATATGTAACGGAACAACAACTTCAGCATATTCAATTTCTTCATTAACCAATTGTAATTCTTGTACCTATTTATGGAGCAGCACAGGTGGAACACCAACCAATGCTACAGGAGCAACTACTTCATTTAATGTAAATGCAACTGGTACTCAAACCATGCAAGTAATTATTACAAATGGTGTTACCAATTGTAGTAATACATTAACTAAGACTGTTGTAGTAAACGGTATTCCAGTTGTAAATGGCGTTACACAAGGTTCTTGTATTGGCTCAAGTGCTGATGCAACTATCAATGCAAGTGTAACTCCTAATGCAACATTAGAATATTCATTAGATGGAATCACTTATCAATCATCAAGTACATTTGCAAACTTAGCAAACGGAAATTATAATGCTTATGCAAGAGTAGTAGGAACTACTTGTGCTTCAAATCCATTTGCATTTGCAATATCTTGTATTTGTGTAAATCCGCCTTCGGCAACAATTACAGGCAATTCAACTACTTGTAGCAATTCAACAGTTGTATTGTCTTCAAACTTTACAAATGCAAATAGCGGTACTTGGTCAATAGCATCAGGTACAGGTTCATTAAGCACTACAAGTTGTTCGGCTACGGGATGTGTAACTATTTACACACCGCCAACTAATTTAACTACAGCAACCAATATGACTATCGGATTCTTAACTGATGATCCTGATGGCGTTGGTCCATGTAATCCAGCATATACTACATTTATTATTACTGTAAATCCTCAACCAGTCATTTCATCTGTTTCTAAATTTGACCCTACAACTTGTGGTGGTTGCGATGGTTCATTTACTATTAGTGGATTGCAAGCAAGCAAAGGATACTCGGTTAGTTACCAAGGGCCAGGCGGAGCAGCTTCTGCTTTCCTAACTTCAAATATTAACGGTCAGATTACAGTATCAAGCTTATGCACGGGAACTTATAGTAATATAGTAGTTACATTAAATGGTTGCCCAAGCGCAATTGCTGGACCTGTAACTTTAAATAATCCTACAGCACCAGTATTTACAGGTGTTACACCAGATAGTACCACCACTTGTGGCGGTACAGATGGTAAAATTACTTTAACAGGTATTGTACCTAATTCGGGTGCATACACAGTTACTTATACTTTCAATGGCTTACCTCAAACTTATGTTGGTGTGGCTGTTGGCGGCAGTTTAGTTATTCCAAATTTGGCAGCAGGTAGCTATGGCAACTTTGTAATTTCAAGAAATAGTTGTTTATCAAATGTAATTGCAGGGCCATTTATTGTAACTGAACCTACACCGCCAAATGGAACTATCACAGGTCCAACAAGTGCTTGTTTAGGCGTTCCTTCAGGTGTATTTACAGTTACTAGTCAAACTAATTGCAATGCATGTTTATATGCTTGGAGTTCAACAGGTGGAACGGCTAATTCGCCATCATCAGTTGCAACAACATTTACTTTCTCGGCTACGGGAACACAAACAGTTCAAGCTACAATTACAAGCGGAACAACTTTATGTTCGTCAACTATATCTAAAACAACTAATGTATCGGGTATTCCTGTAATTGCAGGAATAATTCAAGGTACTTGTGTTGGCTTCTCATCTTCTGTTACTGTAAATGCTTCGGTTATTCCAGCAGCTACATTACAATATTCATTAGATGGTGGTGCTTATCAAACATCAAATGTGTTTGTTTCGGTTGCTAATGGCAATCATACAGTTACAGCAAAAGTGTTAAACACAGCTTGTACATCAGCATCATATTCATTTACATTAAATTGTTCTTGTACAAATCCTGCATCGGCAAGCATTAGCGGAAATAATACTATCTGTAATAATTCGTCAACTACATTAACTGCAACAATATTTAATGCAAGCAATGGTAATTGGTCAATTGTAAGTGGTGGTGGTTCGTTAAGCACTACGGCTTGTTCGGGCACAGGTTGCTCAACAGTTTATACAGCGGCTTCAGCAGGTTCAAAAACTATCAGATTTATTACTAATGATGAAGATGGAGTAGGGCCTTGTACACCTGATACGGCTAATTATACGATTACAGTTTATGCTATTCCAACTATTACAAGTGATACTACTTCTAACCCTACTACATGTGGTGGCAACGATGGTTCAATAACTTTTAGAGGTGTATCACCTGATGGAACTTACTCGTTATCTTATTTAAAAAATGGTGTTACAAATGTAAATACAACTGTAACGGTTGCAAGTGGTACATTCACTATTTCAGGATTAACAATTGGTTCTTATACTAACTTTGTAATTACAGCTAATGGTTGTAGTTCGGCTACTTTCTCTGGTCCAATTATTTTATCAAATCCAGCATCACCTTCGGCAACTATTACAATTCCTGCATTGGCTATTTGTCATAATACACCTTCAGGATTATTTACTTTATCAAGTGTAACTAATTGTAGTGCTTGTTCATATCAATGGAGCAGCACAGGTGGTACTGCGGCATCGCCAACAGGTGGTTCAACATCATTCACGTTTACAGCTTTAGGCAATCAAACAGTAAATGTTACATTAACTAATTCGGCATTATGTAGCTCAACAGTTAGCACTAACGTATTTGTAAATGGTATTCCATCCATTGCCAGTGTATCGCAAGCAACTTGTACAGGCTTTGCTCGTGATATTACAGTTAATGCATCAGTTTCTCCATCAGCTACTTTAGAATATTCGTTAGATGGCGGAGCTTATCAATTATTAAATGTATTTACTTCGGTTGTTAATGGCAATCATGGTGTAACTGCCCGTGTGGTAGGCACAACTTGTACTAGTACATCATTTACATTTAATGTAAATTGTTCTTGTGCATCGCCAGCATCAGCAAATATTACAGGTACTTCAACTATCTGTTCAAATTCAACAGCTACATTAACAGGAACTATTGCAAATGCATCAACAGGTACTTGGCAAATTGTAAGTGGTGGTGGTTCGTTAAGTGCTCCATCATGTAGCGGTACAGGTTGTACAACTGCTTATACGCCTGCATCTTCAGGTATTAAAGTGGTTAGATTAATTACTAACGACCCTGACGCTGCTGGCCCATGTGAAGCAGATACAGCAATATTTACGATTAATGTAAATCCAACTCCAACTGTTACAGGTGCTACAGGAACCAACCCTACAACTTGTGGTGGTAGTGATGGTAGTATTATTTTAACGGGTGTAACGCCAATGAATTCAACATTCTTGGTTAATTATACTAAAAATGGTAGCAATGTAGCCACTACATTAACAGCTTCAAATGATACCATTATTATTTCAGGATTAACAGCTGGAACTTATACTGCATATATTGTTACAAAAGATAATTGTCCTTCGAATACATTAAATACAATTGTTAATTTAGTTGACCCTGCAAAACCATCTGGTACTATTGCAGGCCCTTCAGCGGCTTGTAATGGAGTTGTTACAACAGCTTACTCAATTACAGGATTAACAAATTGTAATGCTTGTACATATAGCTGGAGTTCATTAGGTGGTACAGCAAATACTGCTAGTGCATCAACTTCAACATTTATATTTAATACAACAGGAACACAAACTGTTCAAACAATAATTACAAATTCGGCATTGTGTTCAACTACATTAACTAAGAGTGTTGATGTAGCTGGAATTCCTTTAGTAACAGGCGTTACTTTCGGAACTTGTATTGGCTTTGGTTCAAGTGTAACGGTTAGTGCAACTGTAACACCAACTGCTACATTACAATATTCATTAGATGGCGGAGCTTATCAAAATTCAAATGTATTTGCATTTGTTGCTAATGGCTCACATTCTATAACTGCAAAAGTTGTAGGTACAGCTTGCGAATCAGCAGCATTTAACTTTACTGAAAATTGTGTTTGTACAAATGTTACAGCGGTAAGTATTGGTGGTAATAATGTAACTTGTAAAAATACACCAGTAACATTAACAGCACTTTATACTAATGCAACATCAGCTACTTGGTCTATATTGAGTGGTGGTGGCAATTTAAGTTCTACAAATTGTGCTTCATCAGGTTGCACAAGTATTTATACGCCTACTACATCGGGCAATAAAGTAATCAGAATTATTACAAATGATAATGATGGTACTGGCCCATGTGAACCAGATACTTTTGATTTTAGTTTATTAGTAAATCCAACACCAGTAATTACGGCTTCAACAGTTATCAACCCAACAACTTGTGGTGGTAATGATGGAAGTATTTTATTAAGTGGTGTAAATCCAAATGGATTATATTCAGTATCATATACTAAAAATGGAGTACCTCAAACTACATCGATTACTGCATCAAGCGATACATTAATTATTGCAGGATTAAGTGCAGGTACATATGCCAATATTATTATTACACAATCAAGTTGCCCATCAGCTACATTAGCTGGGCCATTTGTATTGGTTGATCCATCTGCTCCATCAGGAACAGTTACAGGACCAGCAACGGTTTGTAATGGAAGTATTGATGGATTCTACAAAATTGCATCATTAACAAATTGTAATAATTGTAGCTATATATGGAGTAGTGGTGCAGGTGTTGCAACTACGCCAAATATCGATTCAACAAACTTTAGTTTCAGTTCAACAGGTTCGCAATCAGTTCAAGTAGTAATTACAAGTGGTACTACAAATTGTGCTACTACTATTTCTAAATCAATTATTGTAAAAGGAATACCAACAGTTTCGAGTGTTACACAAGGAGCTTGTGTAGGCTTTGCAGCTACTGTAACTGTAAATGCAAGTGTAGCACCTAATGATAATTTAGAATATTCAATTGATGGTGGAACATATCAAACTTCAAACATATTTGTGGGTGTGGCTAATGGCACACATACAGCGTATGCAAGAGTGGTAGGAACTTTATGTGCTTCAAATGCTTATACATTCACTGTATTATGTGCTTGTTCAAATCCTCCATCAGCAACAATTACAGCTAATACATCTACTTGCGAATACAATCAAGTAATTTTATCAGCAAACTTTGTAAATGCTACAAGTGGTACTTGGGCAATTGTAAGTGGTGGTGGTTCATTAAGCACTACAACATGTTCGGGTGGTGGTTGTGTAACTATTTACACTCCAGCAACAGGAATTTTATCGCCAGTAAATGTAAATATTTCAATTACTACAAATGATCCTGATGGTGTTGGCCCTTGTTCGCCATCTACTACCAATCATATTTTAGTAGTTTATCCTCAACCAGCTATTGATACAGTTACGGGTTCAAACCCTACAACTTGTGGTGGTTGCAATGGTTCATTTACTATTAGTGGATTGAATGCCAACCAAGGTTATACTGTAAGTTATACAGGTCCAGGTGGTGTTTCTTCAACTTTATTATCATCAAATGCAGGTGGTCAGATTACGGTACCAAATTTATGTGTAGGTACTTATAGCAATATTACTGTAACAGCTAATGGTTGTACAAGTGCGGCTTATCCAAGCATTACATTAAGTAATCCATCTGCACCAATTGTATCAAATAATACAATTACTAACCCTACAACTTGTAGTGGCAATGATGGTACTATTGTATTCAATATTTCACCTAACGGAAACTATTCAATTAGTTATACAAAAAATGGTATTCCTCAAATTTATAACGCAACAGCGGTTGCTAGTTTAATTACTATTGGTAATTTAACAGCAGGCACTTATGCAAACTTTACGTTCTCAAATTATGGTTGTTCATCTAATACAGTGGCTGGACCATTTATTTTAGAAGACCCAGCTAATCCTAATGGAACTGTATCAGGTCCATCTCCAGTTTGTGATGCAGCAACAAGTGGCGTTTACAGGGTAACATCATTAACAGATTGCGCAACTTGTGGTTATTCTTGGAGTTCATCAGCAGCAACAGCAATTACGCCTGCGGCAGATACTACTAACTTTACATTTGTAGGTATTGGTGCTCAAACAGTAAGTGTTGTATTAACCAATACATTAACAGGTTGTACAAATACAATTTCGGGTAATGTAAATGTGAAAGGTATTCCTGTTGTAAACAATGTGGCTTTAGGTGCTTGCGTTGGCTTTGCAACTACAGTTACGGTTAATGCAACAGTTAGTCCTGCGGATACATTGGAATATGCAATTGATGGTGGAACATATCAATCATCAAATGTATTTGCTTCTATTTCTAATGGCACACATACAGCTACTGCAAGAATTAAACATACAACTTGTGAATCAGCAGCATTTACATTTACTGTAAATTGTGCTTGCGTTGCACCAGCAAATGTTACTATTAGTGGCATCAGCACAATATGCCAAGGAAGCTCAACTACATTGGTAGCAAGTTTAACTAATGTAAGCAATGGTACTTGGTCTATCATTAGTGGTACATCATTATCATTTGTTCCTGGAGCTTGTTCAGGTGGTTTATGTTCAGCTACATTTACTGCAAATGCAACAGCATTCAATGTTCCAGTTACTAATATTATTGCCTTCACTTCAGATGATCCTGATGGTGTTGGTCCATGTACAGCAGCTACATCTTACTATACAATTGTAATTAACCCTACACCAACAGTAAGTTTTGTATCTTCTACTAATCCAACTTCTTGTGGTTCATGCGATGGTTCAATAACATTGAACACCAACATGATTAACAAAACGGTTAACATCAGTTATCAAGGCCCATCTGGATTAGCAAGTGCAAATATTTTAACATCGGCTACAGGTTCATTAACTATTAATAACTTGTGTGCAGGTACTTATACAGGATTCATCGTTACATTTAATAGTTGTTCAAGTATTTCATTATCAACTACAGTAATTTTACATAATCCTGATGCACCAACAATTGGTAGCGATAGTTTAGTAAACCCTACTATTTGTGGTGGAAATAATGGAAAAATTATTTTAAGAGGTTTATCGCCAAGTACAGGCTTCTTTAATGTAACGTATACTAAAAATGGTACGCCGCAATCAGCAAATATTTTTGCTACTGCTGGTGTATTAGAAATTGTTGCCTTAGAAGCAGCTACTTATAATAACATTGTAATTTCAATAAATGGATGTATTTCAAATCCATTAATCGGACCATTCATTTTAACTGACCCAGCTTTACCAATTGGAAATATTGTTGGACCAGCTAATGCATGTTATGGTGTATTAAATGGTTTATATTCTATTACAGGATTAGGAAATCCAGTTGGTTATACATACCAATGGAGTTCAACAGGTGGTGCAGCAAGCAATGCAAACTCTGCTACTACTAATTTCTTATTTACATCAGGTGGTAATCAACCCATACAAGCTGTTGTTACAAGTACTACCACTAATTGTACAGCTACTTTAACATCAACCGTAAATGTAAATGGTATTCCAACTATCACAGGTGTGGTTCAAGGCGCTTGTACAGGCTTTGCCGCAAGTGTTACAGTTAATGCAACAGTATCGCCAACAGCAGTTTTAGAATATGCTTTAGATGGTGGTTCATATCAATTATCAAATGTGTTCGATTCAGTTATAAATGGTTCTCATTTTGTAACAGCAAGAGTGGTAGGAAGTGTTTGTACTTCTACTCCGCCATTTACATTTAATGTGAATTGTGCTTGTTCGAATCCAGCGGCAGCAAACATTACAGGCAATACTACAACTTGTAGCAATACACCAGTTGTATTATCTGCATCATTGATAAATGCATCAAGTGGTACATGGTCAATAGTTAGTAGTGGTGGTTCATTAAGTGCTACTAATTGTACTACAAATGGTTGTACAACTACATTTACACCAACCCTTGCAGGTACAGCTGTTATTCGTTTTGTAACAAATGATCCTGATGGTGTTGGCCCATGTGATGCTGATACAGCATTATTTAATTTAATAATAAATGCTACACCTACAGTAGGTGGAGCAGTTGCTAACAATCCTATTACTTGTTCGGGTGCTGATGGAAGCATCGAATTAATAGGTGTTGCACCAGCAGGAAATTATACAATTACGTATTCTAAAAATTCGGTTCCTCAAAGTATTACAGCTTCAACAATTGGTGGTGTAATTACTATTCCGAATTTAACTTCAGGAACTTATTCATCAATAGTTATTACAAAAACAGGATGTGCCTCAACTACAATTGTTGGACCTTATACATTGGTTGATCCATTAACTCCAGTAGGATTAGTTTCGGGTATTACACCAGTTTGTAATGGTACAACTAATGGTTTATATAGTGTTACAAGTTTAGCAAATTGCGATACTTGTGGTTATGCTTGGAGCAGTTCTTCGGGCATTGCAATTACACCTAATGATAGCACAACTAATTTTGCTTTCACAGGTACCGGCGCAGGTTCAATACAAGTGGTGGTTACTAATTTGGCTACATTATGTACATCTACATTAACCAAAACAATTAATGTAATTGGTGTACCTGTAATCAATAGTGTATCGCAAACAGCTTGTACAGCAGGTTTAGCTTCGGTTACGGTAAATGCTTCGGTAAATCCAAATGCATTATTAGAATATTCGGTTGATGGAAGTGCTTATCAAACATCAAATGTATTTGCAAATATTGCAGCAGGTAGTCATACGGCAACGTCGAGAGTACAAGGTTCATCATGTACATCTAACGCAACTGCATTTACTGTAGTTTGTAATTGCTTAAACTTGCCAACAGCAAATATTTCAGGTGCTTCGGTTACTTGTTCAGACCAAGTAGTAAACTTAACATCTAACTTCACCAATACAACAGGTGGTGTTTGGGCAATTGTATCGGGTACAGGAAGTTTAAGTACCGATTCATGTTTTGCTACAGGATGTAATACAGTATTTACGCCTGATACATCAGTAAAATCACAAACCAACATAACCATTAGTTTCACTACGTTTGACCCTGATGGTGCTGGTCCTTGTATTCCATTTACATCTACTTATGTTATTACGGTTAATCCAAAACCAACACCAGTTTCGGTTAACGGATTTAGTCCAACATCATGTGGTATTTGCAATGGTTCAATTACTATAAATGGTTTAAATAAAAATCAAGGATATACAATTACTTATACAGGTCCGAGTGGTGCTGCATCAGCATTAATCTCAACTAATTCAAATGGTCAGATAACGATTCCGAATTTATGTACAGGTACTTATAGCAATATTACAGTTTCACAAAATGGTTGTTTAACATTAATACCTGGTCAGATAATTCTTTCAGATCCTAATGCACCAAGCAAACCAACAGCAGGAAGCAATAGCCCTGTATGTTCAAGTGGTTCATTAAGTTTATTTGTAACAGGTGCTTTGGGCGCAAGCTTCCAATGGACTGGCCCTGCAGGATTTACTTCTACATCGGCTAATCCAGTAATTAATGGAATGAGTGCTATCAATTCAGGAACATATTGTGTTCATCAAATTGTTGGCGGATGTATTGGCCCTGATACTTGTTTCACTGTGGTAGTTAATCCAACTCCAATCATTGCTACTGCTGTAGGTTCTAATCCTACTACATGTGGCGGTCATGAAGGATTTATTACTTTATCTGGATTAAATGCAAATACGGTTTATACAGTTAATTATATTAGCAATGTAGGTTCGGTTTCAACATCGGTTACTACAAATGGCGGCGGACAATTAACGATTACAAATTTGAATGCAGGAAATTATAATACAATTACAGTTGCATCATTCAGTTGTACATCTCCAGCAGTTGGGCCTATTACATTATCTGACCCAACTCCTCCAGTAGCTCCTGGTGCAAGTGGTGTATCACCAGTATGTAGTGGTCAAACATTGGTATTGCAAGCAAGTGGTTTATCTGGTGCAGTTTATCATTGGACTGGGCCAAATGGTTTAGATACAACATTAACTGCTACTACATTGAATTTAGTAAATTCAACAGCAGCCATGACAGGTACTTATTCAGTAACACAAACTAAAAATAATTGTACATCGCCAGCTGCATTAATAACTATGGTTATTAATCCAACACCAACTATTTCAAAAGTAATTACTACTAACCCTACAGGTTGTGGTTTCTGCGATGGTAAATTAACATTAGTTTTAGGTACACCTAATCAAAGTTTTTCAATTAGTTATAACGGGCCAGGTGGTATTACTACTGCTAATTTAACTACTGATACAGCTGGTAAGATTATTTTAACAGGCTTATGTATTGGTATTTATAAAGGAATTAGTGCTACACGAAATAATTGTACAAGTTTACCTATTGGTGCTGATACATTATTTAATCCAGCTCCACCAGCAACTCCAGTTCCTACAGCTTCAAACCCTGTATGTACAGGTGGTACATTGTCATTATTCGCAAACGGAATATTAGGTGCAACATTCTCTTGGAATGGACCTAATGGCTTTACAAGTATTCAACCAAGCCCATCTATTTCGGGTGTTGCATTAACACATAATGGAAATTATTGTGTAACGCAAACTTACAATGGTTGTACAAGTGCTCAAGGTTGTGTTAATGTAACAGTTAATCAAACTCCAACTATTACAAGCTTTACATCTACTAATCCTACTAAGTGTTCGGCGTTAGATGGTACTATAACATTATCTGGCTTAACTGCTAATACTGCATATGTTACTAATTATAATGGGCCATCGGGTACAGTTACTCGTAATGATACATCTAATGGTGTAGGGCAGATTACAATTAAAGGTTTAAGTTCGGGTATTTACAATAATATTACTGTAGGTGCAGGAAGTTGTACTTCGGCAGGTGTTGGCGCATTGTTCTTAGTTGATCCAACTTCGCCAGCTATACCAAGTTTAACAGGTACAACAACAGTGTGTGTGGGTTCTACCATTTCATTAACGGCAAGTGGAGCACCAACAGCTACATTTGATTGGGTTGGTCCAAATAGTTATTCAGGAACAGGTAGCACAATTACTCGTTCGCCAGCAACAAATGCCATGAGTGGTACTTATGCGGTAACACAAACTGTAAATGGTTGTAAGAGTTCGCCTACGGTTGTAAATGTTACTATTAATCCATTACCAAGCTTAAGTTTAAGCACTTCGCATGATACAGTATGTGCTGGTCAAACAGTTCAATTAGTAACTATTTATGATTTTCAAACTATTGGTATCAACTGGTTTAAAGGAAATAATACTACGCCAATTGCCAGTGGATTATTACCGATAACTGTTACTCCAACAGGTGGTGATAATATGTATCATATTGTAGGAACAAATATTTATGGTTGCTTAAATCGTGATACGGTTTGGGTTCATAGAAACTTAAATCCTACTGCAAATGCTGATACAATTAAAACTTGTGAAGATGTAATTACTGAATTTGATCCAACCAATAATGATACTGACCCTGAACACAATAAAGGAAAAGTAACCATTATTACGGCTCCAAAAATTGGTACAGCGGTAGTTAATTCTAACCAAACTATTACTTATACATCATTCTTTAATCAGAATGGATTTGATACATTGGTATATATGATTTGCGATAAGCAATGCTTAAACCAATGCGATACCAATACAGTATACTTCTATATATGTGCTGTAAACGATCCTCCAACGGCTGATAACATTAATGTATTCACAACTAAAAATACGCCGATTGGTGTTAACGTAAGTAGTGCAACTGGCGACCCTGATGGTGACCCATTAAACTTCTACTATGGTGTACCTTCAGTATTAGGTACAACAGTTACTACAACAAGCATTGGTGCTATTGTGGTTACGCCGCCAGCTAACTTTATTGGTACTATTACTATTCCTTATTCAGTTTGTGATATTACTAATGTATTGCCTCAACCATTATGCGATACAGCTACTATTACCGTAACTGTTTATCCTGATGTGATACCTAATTTACCACCAATTGCTAAAAACGATTATACAAGTACGCCTAAAAACAAGCCTACTACATTAATTGTAAAAGCAAATGATCATGATCCTAATGGAGATTCAACATTAACAAATCCTGTAATTTTATCAACCACTAAACATGGTACTTCTACAGTAACATCAACAGGTACAGTAACTTATATTCCTACCAATAAATTTATTGGTTACGATACTTTTACATACAAAATTTGTGATAATGGTTCGCCTTCATTATGTGATACTGCTATTGG
Organism: Bacteroidota bacterium; assembly: GCA_046051225.1. Taxonomy (GTDB): domain Bacteria; phylum Bacteroidota; class Bacteroidia; order Chitinophagales; family CAIODY01; genus CAIODY01. The sequence continues at coordinate 156,534 of JBJOOR010000008.1, forward strand.
TGTTATCTATGTAAGTGGTGATACTACGGTAATACCAAACCAACCACCTGTGGCTGTTGACGACCACACTATTACGGGCGAAGATGTGCCAGTTCATATTAATGTAAGAGGAAATGATAGCGATCCTGATGGAAATAATTTAACTATTCCAAATATCATTTCAACTTCTAAACATGGTACGTCAACAGTAAATACTACAACGGGTGTTGTTACGTATGTGCCAAATAAAAACTTCTTCGGAACAGATACATTTACCTATGTGATTTGTGATGATGGAATACCAAGTTTGTGTGATACCGCAATATCGGTTATATATATAAGCCCTATTAATGATGCACCAATAGCAGTTAACGATACCGTAACTGTAAAAGAAGATGGTTCGAAAACTATTACTGTAATGGCTAATGATAGCGACCCTGATGGAAATCCAATTGTGGTTACAGCTGTTGGTCAGCCCGTAAATGGTACAATTGTATTAAATCCAAATGGTACAGTAACTTATACACCAAATCCTAATTTCCATGGCATTGATGTATTTACTTATACTATTTGCGATGTAACTACTATCGATCCTCATCCATTATGTTCTCAAGCTAATGTTTATATTAATGTAACACCAGTAAACGATCCGCCTGTAGCTCATAATGACATTGCTACAACTTCTATTAATACTAATGTATTAGTTGTTGTTCAAAACAATGATTCTGATCCGGATAACAATCCAATTGCAACAACGCAAATATTAACTGCGCCTGTAAATGGTACAGCAACTATTAATGCTAACGGAACAGTTACTTATGCGCCTAATTCTAACTTTAGCGGTATTGATAGCTTTGAATATGTAATTGAAGATATTACAACTGTAAATCCTCAACCATTGCAAAGTACAGCTTGGGTTTATGTAACAGTTAACGGAACTGTATGTGCTGTTATTCCTGTAGCTAATGATGATTATGTATCTACTACAAAAAATACATTAGTAACTATTAATGCTACAAATAATGATACACCTGCTGCTTCGGTAGTAGCGTTTACATCAAGTCCTGCACATGGCTCTGTTACAATTAATGGTGGCAATATTGATTACACACCAGCAACGGGTTATACAGGTGCTGATGCATTTGTTTACACAATTAGCGCAAGCGCAGGATGTTTTGATACTGCAATTGTATTTATCAATGTAATGCCTTCGGTAAATAATAATCCGCCAGTGGCAAATAATGATAATGTACAAACAGGTAAAAATCAATCAGTAATTGTATCGGTACAATTAAATGATAACGACCCTGATGGAAATTCAATCACTACAAGTATTCCAAGTGGATTAACGCCTCCAACACAAGGTACAGTTACAGTTAATTCAAATGGTACAGTTACTTATGTTCCAACTAATGGCTTTACAGGTACTGATAGCTTCCAATACAGAATTTGCGATAATGGTATTCCATCATTATGTGATACTGCAATGGTTTATGTATTAGTAACATCTACACCTATTAATCATGCACCTATTGCTAATACAGATGATACAACTACTTACAATAATCAACCTGTAACAATTGCTGTGTTGAATGATGATACTGATCCTGATACAGATCCTATTCATACATCAAGTGTAGTAACAGCTCCAACACATGGTACGGCTGTATTAAATTCAAACGGAACTATTACCTATACACCTACAAATGGTTATACAGGCTTAGATAGTTTTGTATATGAAATTAAAGATACAAGCGCTTATTTGCCACATGTATTATCATCGCAAGCTTGGGTTTATGTAAATGTGATTAGCAATAATCTTAATCATCCGCCATTGGCTGTAAATGATACTACATCAACACCAGAAGCTACACCAGTTGTAATTACTGTGTTGAATAATGATAGCGATCCTGATGGAAATAATACAATTCATGTTACCAATATCAGCCAGCCTGTAAATGGTACAGCAGTATTGAATCCTAACGGAACAGTTACTTATACACCAAATGCAGGATTCTATGGTACAGATGTATTTACTTATACAATTTGTGATAATGGCATTCCAGTAATGTGTTCTCAAGCTAACGTTTATATTAATGTTACGCCTGTTAACAATCCGCCTGTTGCCAATACAGATGTAGTAACTACTTCGGTAAATACTACTGTAAAAGTTACGGTTCAAAGCAATGATAACGACCCTGATAATAATCCGTTAATTACTAAAGCAGTTGTTACAACTCCTGCACATGGTACTACAGTAATCAATCCTAACGGAACTATTGATTATACGCCTTCGGCAAATTATACAGGTTTAGATTCGTTTACTTATAGAGTTTGCGATTCAACAATTGTTGCACCGCATCCATTATGTGCTACTGCAAAAGTTTATGTAACAGTTACAGGTACTGTATGTGCTATCATTCCAAATGCAAACTATGATGTAGCAACTACAAATGCCAATCAAATGGTATCGGTAGCGGTTATTACAAATGATATTCCTTCAACAGGAACTATTCAAAATGTAAGTTCGCCGATGCATGGTACAGCAGTAATTAATGGTAATGTAATTGAATATACGCCTTCGGCAAATTATAGCGGCAACGACCAATTTGTTTACACATTGGGTGCAAATGCTACTTGCTTTGATACCGCAATCGTAATGATTACCGTTCAACCATCTATAGTAAATCATCCGCCAGTAGCTAATAACGATAACGTTAAAACGGCTATGAATAATTCGGTAATTGTATCTGTACAATTAAACGATAAGGATGTTGATGGCAATGCATTAACTACAAGTTTACCATCGGGCTTAACTACACCAAATCATGGTACTGTAAATGTAAATCCGAATACTAAAGATGTTACTTATTTACCTTACCCTGGCTTTACAGGTACTGATAGCTTCCAATATGTAATTTGTGATAATGGTATTCCATCATTATGCGATACAGCTATGGTTTATGTAATCATCGATCCTACCAAGGCAAACAATCCGCCAGTGGCTAATAATGATGATACAACTATTACCAATAATCAATCGGTAACTATTCATGTATTGAATAATGATACTGACCCTGATTCTGACCCTATACATACAGCTGGTGTAACTACCGCTGCTACGCATGGTTCGGTAGTACAAGTAGGCAATAATTTTGTGTACACACCAAATTCAAATTACGTAGGTATGGATAGCTTCCAATATGTAATTAACGATACAAGTGTATATGCACCGCATGTATTATCGAGCACAGCTTGGGTTCATGTTTTAGTAACTAATTATAATAAAAATAACCCACCAGTAGCTGTAAACGATACCACTACTACATTACAAGATACACCAGTAGCTATTACAGTAATGAATAATGATAGCGACCCTGATGGCGATGTAATTACTGTTACTCAATATACTCAAGCTAATAATGGTACTGTTACAAATGTAGGTGGCGTATTAACTTATACTCCAAATACAGGATTTGTAGGTACAGATGTATTTACTTATACTATTTGCGATAATGGTACTCCATCATTATGTGATGTTGCTACTGTATATGTAACTGTTAATCCTGTTAATCATCCGCCAGTGGCTAATAATGATGTAGTTACAGTTACTAGTACATCATCGGTTGTAAATGTTCAATCAAATGATAGCGACCCTGATGGAAACCCAATTGTAACAGATTCAATTATTACTAATCCATTACATGGTACAGTGGTAATTAATAGTGGAAATACAATTACTTATATTCCAAATGGTTCGTTTAGCGGTACTGATAGCTTCCAATATGAAATTCATGATGTAACATCAGTTAATCCTCAACCATTAACAGCTACGGCTTGGGTTTATGTAACAGTTGTAAACTGTACAACACCGCCTACTGCTCTTAATGATACTGCATTAAACATTAGCGGAGCTACAAGTATTAAAGTTTTAGGAAATGATAAAGGTTCAACATTAACTACAACATTTGTTTCTGCACCGCAACATGGTACAGCTTCAATCGATCCATCAGGTTCAGTTACTTATACCCCTGCTGCTGGGTTCTCTGGTGCCGATCATTTTGATTATACTGTTTGTTCTGCTACAGGATGTTGTGCTACAGCTTCAGTTTATGTAACTGTTGCTCCATTCAATCATCCGCCAGTGGCTAACAATGATATTACTGCTACTGCTAAAAATCAATCGCAGTTAATATCTGTAATGATTAATGATAATGATCCTGATAATAATCCTATTCATGTAACCAATACAACATCGCCAATTCATGGTACTGTAACTGTGGGTGCAAACAATACGATTATCTATACACCAAATGCAAACTATACAGGTTTAGATTCATTCACTTATACTATTTGCGATACATCAGCATTACTACCTCATGTATTGTGTGATGTAGCCACTGTGTATGTATTGGTGAAAGATTCATTACATAACAATCCACCAGAAGCTAATGTTGATATAGCTGTAACTACAATGAATACTGCTGTTACAGTAAATCAAATTGCAAATGATAATGATCCTGATTTTAACCCAATTCATACTACTGGTATTTTGGGTACACCAAATCATGGTACCGCGGTATTGAATGTAAATGGAACAATCACTTACACACCAATTCCTGGATTTGTAGGTTTGGACACAATTCAATATATCATCAACGATACATCGTTATTAACTCCAAATGTATTAGCTGATACAGGGTTTGTAATTATCACAGTTAATCCAGCTCCGCCATTGGTAGCTAATCCTGACTATGCAACTACTGTTGAAGAAGTACCTGTTACTATTCCAATTTTAATAAACGATGTAACAAGTAGTTTTGCAACAAATACAACCATTACTATTACGCCAAAACATGGTACGGCTATACTGAATTCAAACAATACAGTAAGTTATACACCAAATTCGGGCTTTAATGGTAAGGATACCTTAATTTATACATTGTGTTATCAATCAACTGCGATTTGTGATACAGCCATTGTAATTGTTACAGTAACACCTGTAAATGATAAGCCTGTAGCTATTGATGATGTGGCTTCAACACAAACTAATACACCAGTTGTAATTACTGTATTGTCAAATGATTCTGACCCTGATTTAACAAACAATTCTCCTGAAGGCAATATCTTAACGGTAAGCTTACCATCATCGGGTTCGTTAACTCAACCAAGTCATGGTACTATTTCATTGAATACAAATGGAACGATTACTTATATTCCTAATTCAGGCTCTACAAGTAACGATACATTCCAATATGTAATTTGCGATAATGGTATTCCTACATTATGTGATACAGCTACAGTATATGTATTAATGGGGGTTATTTCGCCTATTGCTAATTACGATGTAGATTCTACTCTTGAAGATACTCCTGTTACTATTGCTATAAATACAAACGATAGTTCGCCAGTAAGCTCAATCATAAATAATATTACTACACCAACCAATCATGGTACGGTGGTATTGGTAGGTAATACCGCTGTATATACACCAAACTTAAACTTTAATGGAGTAGATACTTTTGTTTATAGTTATTGTATCAAAAACAGTTCACTGTGCGATACAGCTATTGTGTTTATTACAATATTACCTGTTAATGATCCAATAATAGCCGTAAATGATACTGTGAATGGAACTGTTGGTTCGCCTGTAACATCTCAAAATGTAACTTTAAATGATATAGATGTTGATGGTCCTGGAGCTACTGTTAGTACTAATTCAGGTATTGCACAAGCGCAAAACGGAACTGTAGTAAACAATGGTAATGGAACATTTACTTGGACACCAATTGGTGGATTTACAGGTACAGGCTTGGTAGATTCGTTCCAATACATTGTATGTGATGGTGGAGCACCTAATTATTGTGATACTGCATGGGTATTTATTAATATCCCAACTTGTACATTGCAAGCAGATGCTGGTGTTTATCAAACTGTATGTTTAGGCAATAGTATAAACATTGGTGGTTCGCCTGCTACTGGATTTGGTGGCTCTGGAAACTATTCTTATACTTGGTCTTCAACAAATGTGTTAGATACTATTGCTAATGTGGCTAATCCAAATGTAACACCAACTGTTACTACCACATATAAAGTTGTAGTATCTGATATCTCAACAGGTTGTACTGCTGTTGATACCGTATCAGTAACAATCTTAGCAGCACCAACATTATCGTTTACATTAATTGATTCAATTTATTGCAATAATGTTGATCCTATTGTGTTGAAGGCATTGCCTGCTGGTGGTGTATTTACAGGTAATGGGGTTTCATTACAACCTGCTGGATACGAATTTTCACCTTTATTAGCATTAACTGATACACCATTAACCATTACATATATATATACTCAAAATGGTTGTACGTTTAGTATAGCACAATCAGTAATTGTGCATAAAGCACCTAAAGCTAATGCTGGTGCAGATGTAACTATTTGCCCAGTGCAAGGCAATAATTCAGTTCAATTGAATGCTACTGGCGGAACTTCGTTCTTCTGGTCACCTTCAACTGGTTTAAATTTAGATACCATTGCTAATCCAGTAGCTTCGCCTATTGCTACTACTACTTATATTGTGGCAGTATCCTTAAATGGTTGTACTTCTCGTGATTCAGTTATAGTTTCTATATGTTCTGATACATTACCTCATGTATTAGCTAATACCGATCATGCATTTACGAATACCAACACTACAGCAATAGTTAATGTGTTAGGCAATGATTATTCATCTATCAATTTGAATACTAATACTAATGTAACTATTGTGGATAATCCAAACCATGGTGGTGCTTATGTGAATGGTTCTCATCAAGTAGTTTATACACCATCTTATGGTTATATTGGATACGATACATTAATCTATTCGCTATGTGATACATTATTTACTCAAGCATATTGCGATACAGCAATGGTTATTATTGCTATTCGCCCTATGGCTAATCCTGATACATTAGGTACCGATAGTATTCCTGTTACTTGTGATGGTGTATCGGCTAATATTACAGCAAATGATAGTTTAGGAATTGGCTATGTGGTTGATATAAAAATTCTTGACCAACCAAATCATGGTGAAGCAACTCGTTTAGGAAATACGATTGCTTACAAACCTACATTGGGTTATAAAGGAAAGGATACCCTTACATATTCTATTACAATAAATGGATTAAGCGATACGGCTACAGTAATATTTAAAGTAGATTGTCCTAACGACCCATGTAAATTCCCTGAAGGATTCTCTCCAAATGGTGATGGAATTAATGATTACTATACTTTGTATTGTACTGGCGCTTACAATAAATCGGAAATGTTAATCTTTAATCGTTGGGGTAATGAAGTATATCACAAAAAAGATGGATATAACGGTGAATGGGATGGTACTTATCGAGGTCAAGATTTACCTGATGGTACTTACTATTATGTATTCAAGTACAATGATGGTGTAAATAAAGCTAAATCAGGTTTTATAGTTATTCAACGTTAATTTTTTATAAACCAAACTATATGCAGTTACCATGTTGTAGCTGCATATAGTTTAATATAATTTTTAGTAAAATGAAAAAAATCGTTTTATCAATTGTTTTAATTGTGTTGGGATTAAGCAGTTATGCTCAACAAGATCCACAGTATACGATGTATATGTTCAATCAGTTGGCGATAAACCCAGGCTATGCAGGTAGTCGAGAATGTTTGAGTACGACGGTACACTATCGTAACCAATGGGTAGGGATAGATGGTAGCCCCAAGACGT
>JBJOOR010000009.1:0-159440 GCA_046051225.1 Bacteroidota bacterium
ATCTAACTGCTCTGCTACTTCCATTAATAAGTCAATGGGAACTTCTACTGTTTTTGTTTTCATGTAATGATTCATGTTATTTTTTTTTATTTGATTTGAATGTAGGTGCTTGATTTTTTTTGTGGTGGTGCTATTTTCTTTTCAGTTTTTTTAATTAGTTTTTCTTGATGTAATGGATGTGATTGCCGATTCGTTTCTTCTGCTTGTTTTTCTACTGCGATACTTTTTTCTTCTTTTATTTTCTTTTCCTGTTTTTGTTTTTGTAATTCCCATCTTTCCACTCTATCACTATCGTCAATTTCTAAGTCGTCATTTACTGCTGTTTCTTTTTTTGATGATTGATTACTTAATAAATAACCAATAGCTCCGCCTGCTAAGGCAGCTAATGCCATTGCTCCCCAATTAAATTTGGAGGTAGAGGTATTCGTTTCTTCTGCTTGTTTTTCTTCTGTTTTTTCTGATGTTGTTGTTTGATTTTCCATTGTTGTATATATTTGGTTGATGTTGCGTTAATTGACGTAATTGTTATGATTTGTTATTTGCTTTTACAAAGGTCTGATAAGAGTTTGACATGCTTCGGCGATTTGGATGGGTTTGCCACGAATCTGCCAAACAAACTTTGATTGGGTATAAATTCTCTTCGATTGGGTATGTTTTTTTTGTTGTTATAAAAAGTTGTTTTGCGAAAAAAAAATGACGTTAATTCTTGTTTCATTTCATTTATAGGTTTGTTGACGCAACAAAGCTATGATGAGTGTTTGACATGGGTTACCAACTTTTTCCACCTTTGCATTTTATGGTAGAATTAGGTAGAACATAGTACATCTTTTTCCATCTTTAGGCATCTTTTTCCGTTGCTCTGTTTCGATTAATATTATTTTTTACAAAAATGAGAGGAGTAAAAAAACTGCTTGGTAACTTTTAGTAGATATGGCTAAACAAAAATTGATTTTTCCTGATTCTATGTAAAAATTCCACTTCCATTTTTTTCTAAAACAAAGGTTTGACAAAGCTTTAAAATGCTTGAACAATGTTGGACAATGATGCCAAACAAAAGCAGATGATGACGTAAATGAAATAACTGAATCAACTTCTGAATTGGATGACAATTTGAAATACGCCAACAATCCTAAAAAATATTTTTCAATGCACTTGAGTAAGGCTGTGAAATATGGAATTATGAAAAAATAAAAAATAAAAGGAGAGACAGCCTTTTATTTTATGTAATAGAATATTTATTTTTCTTTACTTTAGCCAAATGCTTCCAGAGCAAAAAGCTCGTGAAAATATCGACAAACTGCTAACCCAGTCGGGTTGGACGATTCAAGATTTTAAAAATCTGAATCCAGCGGCTTCTATTGGTATTGCGGTTCGGGAATTTCCTGTTGAAAATGGATTTGTAGATTATATGCTTTTTATTGACAGGAAGGCAATTGGGGTGATTGAAGCAAAAAAAACAGGAACTCCCCTTTCGATGGTAGAAGAACAAACTGCTCGTTATTCAACCAGCAAAATAAAGTGGAAAGCTGATAATCAGCCTTTGAGATTTTTATATGAATCTACTGGCGTTGAAACTCGGTTCACAAATACGGCTGACCCGAACCCAAGAGCAAGAGAAATTTTTAATTTTCATCAGCCTGAAACTTTAAGGAATTGGTTGAAAGAAGATACAACTTTACGATATCGTTTAGCAAACAAAATACCTCCATTGGATATTTCAGGGTTACGTGATTGTCAAATAACTGCCATTACTAATTTAGATAAGTCATTTGCCAACAACAAGCCAAAAGCATTGATACAAATGGCTACTGGAGCTGGTAAAACATTTACGGCTATCAATTCTATTTATCGCTTATTGAAATTTGGTGGTGCAAAAAGAATTTTATTTTTGGTGGATACAAAAAACTTGGGTGTTCAAGCCGAACAAGAATTTCAATCTTTTTCACCCATTGACGATAAAAGAAAATTTACTGAATTATACAATGTGCAACGCTTGCAAAGTTCGTTCATTGATAAAGATGCACAGGTTTGTATCAGCACCATTCAGCGCATGTATTCAATTTTAAGAGGCGATGAAGAAATGATTTTCGATGAAGAAAAATCATTGAACGAAGACCAACAAATCAAGCAACCTGTTGAAGTTGTATATAATAAAACTATCCCGATTGAAACTTTTGATTTCATCATTATTGATGAGTGTCATCGGAGCATTTATAATTTATGGAAGCAAGTGTTGGATTACTTTGATGCTTATTTAATAGGACTTACCGCTACACCATCGCAACACACTTACGCATATTTTGACAACAATATTGTAAGTCAATATACACATGAACAGGCAGTAGCAGATGGAGTGAACGTAGGCTATGATGTGTACAACATCGAAACTAAAATTACTGCCAAAGGTGCTGTGATTGAAGCAAAAGAATGGGTGGATAAACGAGATAGACAAACAAGGAAAAAAACTTGGGAACAATTAGATGAAGATATTGCTTACACCAATACGCAATTGGATAGAGATGTTGTAAATCCCAACCAGATACGAACCATCATCAGAACCTTCAAAGAAAAAATGTTCACCGAAATATTTCCGACAAGAAAGGAAGTTCCTAAAACATTAATCTTTGCAAAAACTGATAGCCATGCAGAGGACATCATTAAAATTGTTCGTGAAGAATTTAATGAGGGAAATGCATTTTGCAAAAAAGTAACTTATGGCAATACCGAAGAAAAAGCATCCGAAGTGCTACAACAATTCCGAACGCTTTACAATCCGAGGATTGCTGTTACTGTGGACATGATTGCGACTGGCACAGATGTAAAAGCTATTGAGTGTTTACTTTTTATGAGAGATGTAAAAAGCCGAAATTATTTTGAGCAAATGAAAGGCAGAGGCACTCGAACATTTGGCGGTGATGATTTGAAAAAAGTAACACCAAGCGCAGAAGGAAATAAAACCCATTTTGTAATTGTTGATGCGATTGGTGTTTGCAAAAGTGTAAAAACTGATAGCCGTTCGTTAGAAAGAAAATCTGGTGTAAGCCTAAAAGATTTAATGATGAATGTGGTGATGGGAAATCATGATGAAGACACATTAACATCATTAGCTAACAGATTAACAAGATTAGAAAAACAATTAGAACCGAAGGAAAAGCAACGCTTCACTGAATTAGCCGAAGGCAAAACAATTAATCAGGTGGTGAAAGATTTATTGAATGCTTATGACCCTGATATGATTGAAAGCATTGGTGGCAGCGAAACATTAGCTGAAAATGAAAGTCATCAAAATATTTTGTTGGAGGCAACTGCTATTTTTAACAAACCTGATTTGCGAAATTATATTGAAGTAGCAAGAAAAAATCATCAGCAAATAATTGATTTGGTAAATTTAGATGAAGTGCAGCAAGCCAATTGGGATGCACTTTCTACCGAAAATTCAACGCAAACAATTCAAGATTTTAAAAATTATTTAGAAGAACATAAAGATACTTTAACAGCGTTGCAAATTTTTTATTCGCAACCCTATCGCCGCCGTGAACTTACATTTAGCATGATAAAAGATTTGTGTGATAAACTAAAAGCCGATAAGCCAACGCTTGCACCATTGCATATTTGGCAAGCCTACCGACAGCTGGAGAAAGTAGAAGGTCAGCCACAAAATGAATTGATTGCGTTAGTTTCATTAATTAGAAGAGTGTTAGAAATTGATGCTACACTAACCCCTTACGAAAATGTGGTGAACCGAAATTTTCAGAAATGGATTTTAACAAAAAATGCTGGGCAGCACAATAGATTTAATGACGAACAAATGGAATGGCTACGAATGATTAGAGATTATGTAGCCAATAGTTTTCATGTTGATGCTGATGCTATTGAATCGCTTAGTCCATTTGTAGATAAAGGTGGATTGATGAAGTTCTATCAATTATTTGGCAGCGATTATGAAAAGATTTTAGAAGAAATAAATGCTGAATTGGCGGCGTAATTACTATTAGGCTAAAACCTAATAATTTAACTTTAATAGGTTTTAACCTAATAATTTGATTTTAACAGGTTTTAACCTAATATTGTTTTATGTAACCGAGAAAAAGGGCTGAAAATAAAATATGCCCACCAAAGTAATTTAAAATTTGGAACACAAAGTAATTTCTATTTAGGTAGATATTTTTATTAAAAATGGATGAACAAGAACTACATAGTATAATTGAAAGATTAATTAAACTTCCTAAAGAATGCGAATGGGCTGAGTTTAAATTTAATCTTAAAACTGAAGAAGAAATTGGTAAATATATTTCGGCTTTGAGTAATGGAGCTTGTTTGCAAAATGAACAATATGGCTATTTAGTTTTTGGAATTAATAATGAAACACTTATTCCTGAAGGCACAACCTTCAAACCCAAAATGCATAAAGTTGGGAATGAAGAATTGGAACATTGGTTAATGCAACGATTATCGCCTAGGGTTGAAGTTGGTATTTTTGAAACAATTTTTAATGGCAAATATTTAAGTTTATTTCAAATTCAGGCAGCACATGGGCAGCCTACTTGTTTTACTAATCAAGATTTTATTAGAGTAGGAAGTATTACAAGGTCGTTAAAAGATTTTCCTGAAAAAGAAAAAAAAATCTGGACAAAATCTACCAAGCACTTTTTTGAAAAAGCAATTGCTTACCAAGTAAACTCAGCTGAAGAAGTAATTGCACTACTTGATACGCAATGTTATTTTGACCTTTTGAAAATCCCTTATCCTTCAACTCGGGATGGAGTGATTGAAAAATTTGAAAGCGAAAAATTTATTAAATCCAATTCGCAAGGTTACGCCATTACTAATTTAGGCGCATTATTATTTGCTAAAGACATTAATGCTTTTGATGCAGTAAAACGAAAGTCACCACGAGTAATACAATATGCTGGTAAAAATAAATTAAATACACTGAAAGACCAGCTTGGAAAATTTGGCTATGCTGTTGGGTTTGAAAGATTAATTGCATTTATCAATAGCCTTTTACCAAGCAATGAAATTATTGGGCAAGCCTTACGAGATACCAAAACTATGTATCCTGAAATTGCTATTAGAGAGTTGGTAGCTAATGCGCTAATTCATCAAGATTTTGATGAAAGAGGCACAGGTCCAATGATTGAAATTTATGTTGATAGAATTGAAATATCTAATCCAGGATTACCACTAATAACTCCATTCAGGTTTATTGATGAATATCAAAGCCGAAATGAAGATTTGGCTGGAATAATGCGCAGATTTAGAATTTGTGAAGAAAAAGGAAGTGGTATTGATAAAGTAATTTTCAATATCGAATTATTTCAACTCCCTGCTTTGGATGTGCAAACACAAGAAAAACATACGAAGGTGATTTTATATGCTTATCAAGAGTTTGCCGACATGGATAAAAAAGATAGAATAAGAGCCTGCTACCAACATGCTTGTTTAAAATATATTACAAATGATAAAATGACTAACCAAAGCTTGAGGGAGCGATTTAAGATTGCTGATGAAAATGCAGCTATGGTTAGCCGAATATTGAGCGATACATTTGAGGCTGGCTTTATTAAAGAAGCTGACCCTGAAAATAAATCAAGAAAATTTGTAAGGTATATTCCTGTATGGGCATAGCTTTATTTGACTGAATAAAAAAGGACAACTCTAAAAATGATTTAAGTAATTGATTATCAATGTTTTGTTTATTTGACGGTTGTTTGACTGAAACATGAAGTTATCCACAAAGCACTTTGAAAGTTTATTTGACTGACAATAAAAAACTGAACCAAAATTTGACCAAAACTATTGACAAACAAGCACTTTTTTATTTGATGCTTATTTGACTGAAGTAAAAATGAGCTATCAATAAGCTAAAAAACAAAGAGTAAGGATTTTTAAATAGATAACCTAAAACTGCAATTGAACAACAACTGGAAAACATATAAATTAGGTGGAGTTTGCACTCATTCCAAAGGGAAAAAGCCTTCGGTTTTGTCAACTGAGATTTCAGGTAAAATCAATATTCCGTACATCAATATCAAAGCATTTGAAAAAGGAATTTATGATGAGTACACTGATGGCAACAAATGCAATCTCTGTAATGACGGTGATTTGTTAATGGTGTGGGATGGTGCAAGAGCAGGTTTTTCGGGCAAAGCAAAAAAGGGTGCAATTGGCTCAACACTTATGAAGATTGAACCAAAAGATTTTGTTGAAAAAAATTATCTTTTTTATTTTCTGCAATCTATTTACCGACTAATAAATACAAACCCACGAGGAGTTGGAATACCACATGTTGAACCTTCGCTTTTATGGAATGCTGAATTAATTATTCCCGATTTAAAAACCCAACAAGCCATTGTTGCAAAAATTGAAACTTTATTTGCCGACTTAGATAAAAGCATTGCCGCTTTGCAAACCGCTAAAGAGCAATTAAAATTGTATAAGCAGAGTGTGTTGAAATGGGCATTTGAAGGAAAATTGACGAATGAAAATGTAAAAGATGGTGAATTGCCGAAAGGGTGGAAATGGGTAAAAAGCGGTGAATTATTTTCATTTGTAACAAGTGGTTCAAGAGGTTGGGCAAAATATTATTCAACTAGCGGTGCTGTGTTTGTTAGAATAACAAACATGAATTTTAATACTTTAAAATTAGATTTAAGTGATGGTAAAATACAGTATGTAAGTCCTCCATCGAATTCTGAAGGCAATAGGACGAAAATTCAAGAGGGTGATTTTTTATTTTCTATTACTGGGTATTTAGGAATGTTTGCAATAGCACCAAAATTAGAAGATGCCTATGTAAATCAGCATGTTTGTCTGTGCCGACCAAAAGATAATTTCATCAAAAAATTTGTTGGCTATTGGATTATTTCACAATCTGGGGGTATTCATTATTTAAACCTAAGTAGAAAAGGAGCAGTTAAGGCTGGATTAAATTTAGATGATTTGAAAAATTTCCCTGTACCATTAACTTCAACAGAAGAACAACTAAAAATCGTTTCAGAAATCGAAACCCGTTTTGCTGCTGCTGAAAAAATGGAATTAGCAATCAATGAAAGTTTACAACAATCCGAAACCTTGCGGCAAAGTATTTTGAGGCAAGCGTTTGAGGGGGAATTAAAATAAAAAAAGAAACATATGTATTACAATTATAGCGGTTTTAAAGTCAATTCATTAAAATTAAAGGGACATAAAATTTTTGGAGATTTTGAAATCTCATTTGTTGACGGTGATGATATTGAGAAATTAACTGAAAACCCTAAATCTCCTTATATCTCTTTATTAATTGGCTCCAATGGGACAGGCAAAAGTTATTTGCTTCGATTAATTATTGATATTGTTTTTGATTTAGAAACATTTCGAGAGAATGGTGAAAATGCTAAATTCAAAACAAGTCAATTTAGAATAAATTACACGGTTGATGGTTTTAATTATATTTTAACGACATTAAAAGAATTGGAAGATTTTGAAGATGAAGAAATTGTATTTCCTGATGACAAGAAAAATATCCGATTTTATAAAAATGGTGTCAGAGAGGCAAATTATTCACAAGTTCAATTACCTAAAAAGCTTCTTGCATCATCAATTATGCTTACTGATAGATTTCCTGCAAGTCAACCATTTCAATTTTATAATTACTTAGGCGTAAGAAATTTGACATCAAACTCAGTTGCAGGAACTAGAACTTACATAAAGAGGATTGTTGATTGTGTTGCAGATAATATTGATAAACCTAAATTTATTTCTAAACTTGAATCAATGCTTTCTTTTTTAGAATACGATAAAGCATTTTATATTAGCTATACTCCAAAGCGAAAGCACATTTTTTTTAAAGGAAATTTAACGTTAGAAAAGTTTGAACATTTTTTTGAGAATTATACTGAATACACTAAGATTACAACAAGCTACATTCCATGGTATAAGAACAGATATGATACAATAAAAAAGGATAAGGTTTTGCTCAATAAATTAGTTGACGAGTGTAACATGATTAGCAAGGAACTTGATACTATAGAAGATAAAAAGTTCTCAAAGTATTTTGAGTTTAATGTCTTCGAAAACTCTGAATTGAAATCGAGAATAAAAAAATTAGCAGAACTCAATAGATTAGATATAATTTCTTCACCAAGTGTATCAGTTCAAAAAAATGGGAGATGGTTTGAAATTTCTGATAGTAGTTCTGGCGAATCACATTTTCTCTCTAATATGACTGCTATTGCTTCATTAATTGAGGATAATTCTTTAGTATTGATAGATGAGCCAGAAGTGAGTCTGCATCCGAATTGGCAAATGAGATATTTTAATTTTATCTACAATAATTTTTCAGAATTTTCTTCCTGCCAGTTCATTATTACATCTCATTCGCATTTTTTGGTTTCTGATTTAAAAGGTGGATTTTCAAAAATAATTGGGTTAAAAAGAGTGATGAATGAAATTAAAACAATTGAATTACCTTCTAACACTGATACATATGGTTGGTCTGCTGAAAATGTACTTTATGACATTTTTAATTTAAGAACAACTCGAAATTTTTATTTTGAAGTTGATTTAAATAGGCTAATAATGCTAATTAATTCTCAGTCTAAAGATTATGAGACTATTCGTAACCTATATAAAAAATTTGAAAAATTAAAATATTCAGAGTTTGACCCAATGCAAATCTTATTAATTAAAACAAATGAGTATCTACTAGCTAATGATAAACATTAATCAAAGAATTAGTCTTTCAAAAAAGTCAAAAAGAACAATTAAAAAGTTTCTAATAAAAAATGGACAACTTTCTACAAGTTCTTGGGATGAAATAAATAAAAAAGTAAAAAATGAAATTTCAAAAAAATTACTTTCTACTCACTTTCTTAATTGTGCATACTGTGAAGGTTCCTTAATAATCCAGGGAAATCAAATAGACCATTTTTCTCCAAAATCAGTTACTCCAGAATTTTCATTCAATCCAACAAATCTTTTTTACATCTGTGGTCACTGTAATTCTAAAGCAAGAAAAGGTGATAAACCAACAATTAACAGCCCAGTAAAAAAAAACTATTCAGAAAATGAATTTAAAATTGTTCATCCTTACTTTGATAATACCGACAATGAAATTGTATTTACTGATAACGATCGAATTTTTTTCGATTGGGATACATGTTCATTAAAAGGCATCTATACTATTTGGTTTTTTAAATGGGCTGATCCAAGGATGACACAAATTAGAAATATGAATGCAATGATTAGAAAGAACTCTTCTAACAACAGTTTTAATGATAAAATTTTAATAAACAGCATAATAAGCTATAAAAACAAATGAGCACCAACGCAATCATTCAAAAAATATGGAACTTCTGCAACACTCTTCGTGATGATGGTGTGGGCTATGGCGATTATTTAGAGCAACTTACTTTTTTGTTGTTTTTAAAAATGGCTGATGAATATAGCAAGCCGCCGTTTAAGCGTAAAACTGTTATTCCCGTTGGGTTTGATTGGGAAAGTATGTTGGGCAAAAACGGCGCAGCATTAGAAGACCATTATAAAGTTTTGTTAGAAAATTTAGCCAAAGAAAAAGGCTTGCTTGGGCAAATATTTTTCAAAGCACAAAACAAAATCAGCGACCCAGCCAAGTTGTATAAATTGGTACAGCTTATTAATGCCGAAACATGGGTGGGTTTAGATGCTGATGTGAAAGGTGATATTTATGAAGGCTTGTTAGAAAAAAATGCCGAAGACACTAAAAGCGGTGCAGGGCAATATTTCACTCCACGAGCTTTGATACAAGCAATGGTGTTGTGTGTGCAACCCAAACCTATGAAAACAATTGCCGACCCAAGTTGCGGTACAGGAGGTTTCTTTTTGGCAGCGTATGATTATTTGAGCAAACAAAAACTGAATAAAGAAGAAAAAGAATTTTTGCGTTATAGCACTTTTAAAGGTTGGGAAATTGTAGGCAACACAACTCGATTAGCGTTAATGAATTTGTTTCTGCACAACATCGGCGATATAAATAGTCAGCCACCTGTTGAACGCAGTGATAGCTTGATTAGTCAGCCCAATGAGCATTTTGATTATGTATTAGCCAATCCACCATTCGGCAAAAAAAGCAGCACTACAGTTACTAATGAAGATGGCGAATTAGAAAAAGATACACTCACTTATCAGCGTCAGGATTTTTGGGCAACTACCAGCAACAAGCAATTAAATTTTGTGCAACACATTCGCAGCATGCTAAAGATTGACGGAATGGCTGCGGTTGTAGTACCTGATAATGTCTTGTTTGAGGGTGGAGCTGGTGAAACGGTGCGTAAGCGATTATTAGAAACTTGCGATTTGCATACTATTTTACGATTGCCAACTGGAATTTTTTATGCGCAAGGTGTAAAAGCAAATGTAATTTTCTTTGATAACAAACCTGCTTCAAAAACTGCATGGACAAAGGATATTTGGATTTATGATTATCGTACAAATATTAAACACACACTCAAAACAAACACCTTGCAGTTAGCTGATTTGCAAGATTTTGTTGATTGCTACAATCCCGATAATCGCCACAAGCGTAAAGAAACAGAACGATTCAAAAAATACACCTACAAAGAAATTATTACTCGTGATAAAACCAGCCTTGATATTTTTTGGTTGAAAGATGATAGCTTGAGCGATTTAGATAATCTTCCTCATCCTGATATTTTGGCAAAAGAAATTATTGCTAATTTAAAAATAGGTTTGAGCGGCTTTGAAAAAATGGTGAAAGGGCTTAATAGGTAATTTTTTTACGAAAAAAAGTATAAACATTGTTTTATTGAGGCGTAAGTGGAATTTAGTTGAAAATAGTTCAATCAATTTAATATTACTATTCTCCAATTTCTCTACAAAATTGATTTCGTAATTTGCAGCATGAGAATTTTAATTGTAGAAGATGAAAAATCTATTTCAACCGATATTGTTAATTATTTAAAACCCGAAGGATATAAATGCGATACTGCATTTTCCTATGCCGAGGCAGAAGACAAAATACTTTCAGCACAATACGATATTGTTTTGTTAGATATTACTTTGCCAATGGGCAATGGGCTTGATTTAATTCCCATTACTAAACAACAACATCCTCAAACTGGTATCCTAATAATCTCTGCAAAAAATTCGGTAGATGATAAAATAAATGGATTGGATTTAGGAGCGGATGATTACATCACGAAACCATTTTTTTTAACTGAAATAAATGCAAGAGTTAAATCAGTTATTCGTCGCCGACAGCATCAAAATTTATCAATAATCCAGTTTGAAGAAATTACTATTTCACCAGCTGATAAAAGTGTTAGAGTAAATACCACTGATATAAACATTACTAAATCGGAGTACGATATTCTTTTATATTTTGTAGTGAACAAAAATAGACTGGTAACAAAACAAGCCTTAGCCGACCATCTATTAGGAGCAGCAGGCGATGAGTTAAACTCCTACGATTTAATTTATTCCCATATCAAAAACCTAAGAAAAAAATTAATTGATGCAGGTGCTACAGACTACATCAAAACCATTTACGCAATGGGTTATAAATTTACAAATCAATGAAATTATTTAAACGCTACAACAATTGGTTTTTAAGAATAGTTGCACTGCTTTTAATTGTAGGCAGTGTGGTTATCTATTTTTTATTTACTTATTTATTTGCTGAAGAATTAAACGAACAAATGCAATTTCAAAAATTGCAATTGATTACGCATCCATATACTTTTATTAATCCACCAACGCCATTGCCTATTGAAGGAGTTTTTTCAGAAATAGCTAATAAGAAAGGGGCTGATTCAATAAAAAAAACACAATATTATGATTATAAAGAAAAGGAGTACACTCCTTTTCAGGAAATCATTTTTTATAAAGCAAATGGAAATAATTTTATAAAGTTCACGGTTCGTAAATCCACTATTGAAGAATCTGATTTACTTTATACTTTAATTGTAGTTATCATTTTCATTTTTATTCTTTTTTGCATTATTCTATATTTTCTTAATCGAAAAATATCATCAAATTTATTTGGTCCGTTTTTTAATACTATCGAAAGAATTAAACAGCATAAAACATTTTCAAAAGAACCTTTACAGCTTCCTAAAACAAGGGTAGAAGAATTTACTTTGCTCAATAAAACACTAAATGATTTTGATTCTAATTTACGAAAAGAATACAAAAAAGTATCTCAGTTTACTGACAATGCTTCACACGAATTACAAACACCAATTGCAATTGTGAGCAATCGCATTGAATCTATTTTAGAAAATTCATTAGCAGATGAAAAAACTAAAAGTGAATTATATGAAATTTTTGAAACAGTGCAGCAAATGAAAAAGACAAACGAAACATTATTGTTGCTATCAAGATTAGAGAATAAAAGTTTTAATACAGAAGTGGAATGTAATTTATCCGAATTGCTTAATGCTAAGGTGGAATATTACACTCAATTTGGATTTCTTAATGAGTTAAATATGGAAACTTCATTTCACGAAATATTTTCATTGAAAATAAATAAAGAGGTAGCCACTATTTTAATTGATAATCTTTTAAACAACGCAATTAAACATAACATCGAAAACGGCTTTATTAAAATTACAACTACAGCCGACAAATTAATCATTCAAAATTCGGGCTTATCATTATACAAACCTGCCGAAGAAATGTTTAATAGGTTTGAAAGGAATAATGCCTCCTCACATGGTACTGGTTTAGGTTTGTCTATCGTTCATGAAATTTGTTCACTAAATCGGCTTTCAATTTCCTATTCCGAAAACGCAGGTTTTCACACCATCACTATTGTAAAGAAATTTTAAAATTCAGATTCTCTACAAATTTGAGTGTTTGTTTTGGAATTAAATTTTTAGATTAATGAATTCCATTGTAAACTATTTTTCGAACGTACCCGATTCACACCGAATTTATTTATTAACAGCAGCACTTTTTCTATTTGGATATATTGAAACATTGTTTTCTTTTAAAAGCACCGACAATAAACTAAAGCATATTCTTACCAATGCTTTGTTTATGCTACCTGCCGCCCCTGTTCAAATTGCTTTGGGTTTGCTTTTACTTTCCGATTTAAGATTTACTTCACTTCATCATTTTGGTATTTTAAATTGGTTGCCACTTCACCTAAACAATTTTGGTGTATTACTATTAGGATTTGTTTTGCTCGATTTAGGCGAATATGCTTATCACATTACCATGCACAAAGTAAAGCGACTTTGGATGTGTCATTTGGTGCATCATTCCGACCTTGATTTAACAGTTTCTACAACATTAAGAGAGCATCCTTTTGAAACTGGCATTAGGCTTTTGTTTCTTATTGTTTGGGTATTTTTTTCAGGCATTCCATTTTGGGCTTTATTATTTCGATTATTTTTTCAAATCGCCTCCAATGTATTTGTTCATGCTAATTTTAGAATAAACGAAAGAGTGGACAAAGTAGTTTCTATACTTTTCGTAACGCCCAACATGCACCAAGTGCATCATCATTTTCAACAACCCCACACCGATAAAAACTATGGCGATGTGTTAAGTATTTGGGATAGAATGTTTGGAACGTTTACAACAGCCACAGCAAGTGAATTGGTTTTTGGTGTTGATACTTATTTTGATAAGAAAGAGAACGCAAACTTCATTCAGTTGTTGAAAGTGCCGTTTGGCAAATACCGACAGTCAAAAAATTACTAAAAATAGGAGTTAAATGAAGAAGATAATTGCCACTATTTTTATTTCCGTGTTCATTAATATTTTGTTTGCTCAGCCGCTTTCAGCCGACCTTATTTTAGGTAGATGGATTAATACTAATAAAGATTTAATTGTAGAATGTTTTAAACAAGGCGATAAATACTTTGCAAAAATTGTATGGTTTCATGTGTACCCAAATGACCCAAACGACATGGTAGAAATTCCTGAATCTACATGGCTGAATACCGTTGTAATGAAAGATTTTGTTTTTGATACCAACGAATGGAATAGCGGAACGATTAAGAATTTACGAAATGGAAAAACATACACTGCTTATATTCAAATGGGTTGCGACAACTCATTAATTGTAACTGGTTATGTAGGCTTTCGATTTTTAAGTAGCACAATTATTTTCACAAAATATACAAATGCAAAATTGCCCGAAACAAACAAATAATTAAAATACTTGTTTATGAATTTTCAAAAGAGTGTGTATCTTTTAGTTATAGCATTTTGCTTTGTCTTTGTTGCCACCGCACAAACCACTACTCTTATTGGAAAAGTAACCGATGCTAAAACAGGTGAAAAATTACAGTTTGTTACTATCTATTTAATGAAAGCTCAAACGGGCGACAACACAGATGAAAATGGGGGGTTTACTATTAAGACTACAACCTTTCCCGATACGCTTATAACTTCTTTTGTGGGTTACAAAACCGTCAAAATATTTTTGGCAACACAGCCAAAAGAAAAAATAAATATAGCCATTGAACAAAACTTACAACAACTTCATGAAGTATCGGTTGTTTTCTTTAAAGACCCAGGCAAGCATTTGATGCAAATGGTAATTGATAACAAAACAAAAAATGATTTAAAGCGATTCGACAACAGTGTGTTTAATGAATATCGAAAAACCGAAATTGATATTTACAATTTAGATACTAAAAGCCGTAGCGGTTTTTTTAAAAACATTGCCAAGATTTACAATAGCTATAACAATGATTCAACAAGCACTGTAGCCCCAATCTATTTTACTGAAAAGTTTTTTAGAACCTATCATTCCAATAATCTACAAACAAACATTGAGCATTTAGTAAGCACCAAACAATTAGGTTTATCAACCGATAAACTGGGTAATAAGTTGGATAAATTTGAATTTAAAATAAATATTTACGATGCCATTATTCCTATTTTAAAAACTTCTTTCTTAAGTCCTGTTTCCAAATTAGGATTGTCTTACTATCATTTTATTCCGTCTGATACGGTTGAAGTAGGCGACAATCGTTATATCAAAGTTACCATAATTCCAAAAGTAAAAAATGAAAATACGTTTACAGGTGTATTATATGTAGAAGATAAAACATTTGCCATCACTCAATTTGATATTAAAACCAGCAAAGGCAGCAACATTAATTTTGTAGATAACATTAGCATCAAAGAAAATTTTATCTCTATCGCTAATAAAATAGAATCAAAAGCTAATATTTGGATTCCGAATAATTACAGCACCACTATTGAGTTTAATAACGGTTTAGATTTAATTGGCATTCCCATTAAAGGCGATTCATCTGCTCAAAAAATTCGTTTAACTAATTCAAGTATTTTCAATGATTACATTATTAATTCAGAAAACTTAAACGCTAATAATTTTTACAATACTTCTAAAACAGTTGATAGCAGTGGCGTTAAATCAAATTCAATTTCAACTTTTGACGATGTATATAGAATTGAAAAATTATCTTCAAAAGAACAAGCCATTTACAACACATTTGATTCGCTTAAACACAATAGAAAATTTGTAAGCGAAACAAAACTAACTTCTGTAATTGCTACTGGCTATTATGATTTCGGTTGCAAACATAGAGTAGGTCCTTATTCCAGTTTGGTGAGCACTAATCAAATTGAAGGCTTGCGATTGCGTTCCGGATTTTGGACATTGCCTTGCGTAAGCAAAACTTTTAATTTTAATGGCTACATAGCACATGGCTTTAAAGATAATACAACCAAAGGCGGCTTAGGTATTAAGTACGTTCCCACTACCAAACACTATATGAAAACAGAGTTGTTGGCCCGAAGCGATTATGATTTAATTTTAGATTTTGATGATGTGTTAGATGCCGATAATATTTTCACTTTAGCACTTCGTAAAAATATTCCTGCCTATCAAACTTTCATTCGGCAAATAAAATTGTTGCAAGAAATTGATGTAAATAATAACTGGTCTGTTAAGGCATCAGTATGCACCAAAACACTTAACCCAACTTTTGATTATTCTTACTACAAGTTAAATCATGAAGATGAAATTACTGATTTCACACCCTTAAAAAAAATTGCTGTTAATGAGTTTGCCATTTCGTTAAGGTATGCTCACAACGAACGAACAACTATTTTTAATTATGATAAAATTCGTATTACATCAGCCTTCCCAGTCTTTACTTTAAACTACATAAATGGTTTTGAAATAACCAATAACAATTTTTTCGAGTACCAAAAATTAGTAGCCAACCTTACACAAGAAGTTACGCTGCCTGTAAAAGGAAGCCTCTTTTATTCTGCCACCGCAGGGCAATTGTTTGGCACTGTGCCAGCCCTTTTATTGTTTGCTCCTAATGGCAATGCATATTATGTGGCTAACAAATACACCTTTAATAATATGTTGCCTTACGAATTTGCTGCCGACCGTTTTGCAAGTTTAATGCTGCGATACAACATGGGAGGATTACTGCTAAATAAAATTCCTTTCATCAATAAATTGAATTTAAGAGAACGATTTACTTTTAATAATTACATGGGGGTAATGAGTAAATCTAATCGAGATTTTAATAGTATCAACCCTATTAAAACAACAGGTTTAAAACCGTATAGCGAAGCAGGTGTTGGCATTGGCAACATTTTTAATGTACTTTCATTAGATGCTATTTGGCGTCTTTCACAATTCAATAATAAGCAAGCATTAACCCGTTTTGGAATTTATACCACAGTTACATTGGTGTTTTAATTTTTTTAAAATTCAGTTTCTCTACAAAATCGCCTACTACTTTTACATGATTAATTCACAAAAATAAAATCAAATGAAAAAATTATTTTTAATCTCCACCGTAATTATTGCTTTTGCTTCTTGCCAAAAAATTAAAGACTTAAACCCTTTTGATAAAAAAGACAAAGCAGAAACACTTTGCCCCGTAGTTATTGCCGAGCAAGTACCCTCTGCTGTTACCACAGCCTTTGCTGCAAAATACCCTGCCGCTACTGCCATTACTTGGTTTAACAAAGATAATACAGGCTTTTGTGCAGCATTCACCAACAACGGTATTGAAGCAAAAGCATTGTTTGACAATGCAGGAAATTTTGTAAGCGAAGAAGTAAAAGGTAACCATCAAGACGGACAGCAGCATAATGAATCAGGTTGCGAATGTGAAATAGCAGGCAGCGATAAACATTAATTTCTAACAATTTTAAATAACAATTCAAAACAAATAAACAATGAAAAAAACAATCATTCTTTCGTTATCACTTGCATTCATTTTTACATTGCAAGCCTGTGCACAACACATTTCAGCAGATAAAGTACCTGCTAATGTAGTAGCTGCTTTCAAAGCAAAATATCCTAAAGTTGAAAAAACAAAATGGGAATTAGAAAATGGAAATTATGAAGCAGGTTTCGATTTAAACGATGTAGAAACTTCGGTATTAATTACACCACAAGGCAGCATCATTGAAACTGAAACTGAAATTGCTGTTAGTGCTTTACCTACAAAAGTTGCAGCTTATGTAAAAACAAATTTAGGGGATAAAAAAATCAAAGAAGCTTCAATCATTATTGATGCAAAAGGTATAAAAAAATATGAAGCCGAAGTAGGTGGTAAAGATTATGTATTTGATGAAAATGGAAACTTTATAAAATAATTTTTATCAAAAAAACAAACAACATCAACATGGAAAATCAACCGTCTAATTTGCTAAGTAAAGTACCTCAAATAACAATAGTGTTTTGGATTATAAAAGTGCTGGGTACTACAGTTGGCGAAACGGCGGCTGATTTTCTTTCTTTCAATTTGCATGTAGGCTTAACAGGTACATCGCTTATCATGGCTGCTTTGCTGCTTGTTTCATTAGTTATTCAATTTCGTAGCAAGCAATATGTTCCGTGGATTTATTGGCTCACAGTTATTTTAATAAGCATCGTTGGCACTTTAATTACCGATGATATGGTTGATAATTTTGGTATCCCATTAAAAGTAACTACCATCATTTTTGGTTGTGCATTGGCTCTATCATTTATAGTTTGGTATGCAAAAGAAAAAACGCTTTCTATCCATTCTATTTTTACAACCAAACGTGAACTGTTTTATTGGGCTGCCATTCTTTTCACATTTGCATTTGGCACAGCCGCTGGCGATTTACTGGCAGAAGGTTTAGGTTGGGGTTTTGGATTATCTGCATTAGTTTTTGTTACAGGCATTGCAGCAGCCACCATTGGTTTTTACTTTTTAAATCTCAATAGCATCTTTGCTTTTTGGGTTGCCTATATTCTTACCCGACCTTTGGGTGCATCGTGTGGTGATTTGCTTACACAAGCCCCTGCCGATGGTGGTTTGGGCATTAGCACTTCCATTATTAGTGCAGCATTTCTAATTACAATTATTGGTTTAGTTGCTTACCTCACTATGCAACAAAAAAGCAAAGTCAATATGCAATAGTTTGTTGCTACTTTTTTTAATTCTTTAAATTTTTAGGTCAATGAAAAAGTATAAATGCCTTTTAGTGTTAGTAATTCTTTGTTTTGTAGCAGTAATCGCCGATGCACAAAAAATAACCATTAGTGGTTATGTTAAAGATGTTAGAAGTGGCGAAAGCCTCATCGGCGTTACTGTTTACAATACCAATTCCAAAAATGGCGTAAACAGCAATCTATACGGTTTCTATTCGTTAACAGTTCCCACCTCCGACACAATTGGTTTAGTCTATTCTTATTTAGGATTTGAAACTCAAATTAAAAAATTAGTTGCCAAAGAAAATGTGGTGTTGAATATTTTTATGAGTGAAAAAAATGCAAGTCTTAAAGAAGTTACCGTAAGTGCAAACAGAAATAATAACAATGTGGCAAAACCACAAATGGGCGTTATTGATGTGCCCATTCAATTAATTAAAACGTTACCTGCCATTGCTGGCGAAAGAGATTTGATGAAGATTGTGCAACTATTACCAGGTGTACAAAGCGGACAAGAAGGCACTACTGGCTTCTTTGTTCGGGGTGGCAGTGCCGACCAAAACTTAATTCAATTAGATGAAGCCACGGTTTACAACCCCAATCATTTGTTTGGTTTGTTTAGCACATTCAATATTAATGCAATTAAAAATGTGCAATTAATTAAAGGTGGATTTCCTGCAAATTATGGTGGTAGATTAAGTTCTATTTTAGATGTGCAAATGAAAGAAGGCAACAACAAAAAGTTTTCGGGTGCAGGTGGTATTGGTTTGTTGAGCAGCAATTTAACTTTAGAAGGACCTATCATAAAAGATAAATGTTCGTTTATTATTTCGGGTCGAAGAAGTTATGCCGACCTTTTAGCAAGACCATTTTTACCAAAGAATGGCAACAAAACTTTGTATTATTTTTATGATGTAAATGCTAAAATCAATTTCAAACTAAATGATAAAAACCGCTTGTATTTAAGCATCTTCAAAGGATTAGATAAAGCCGAATACACTGGTGCTAATGCGTTGAACTATGGAATTAATTTTGGAAACAAAACGGCTACACTTCGTTTCAATCATCAATTTAATTCAAAATTATTTAGCAACACTTCCATCATCTACAACGATTATCATTTAAGTTTAAGCACCATTCAAAATAAATATGTAGCTCAAGTTTATTCGGGCATTAGCGATTGGAATGTTAAAACCGATTTTGATTACTTCTTAAATAATAAAAACAAAATTAAAGTAGGTGTAAATTATTCTTATAGCATTTTTTCTCCTGCAAGTGTATCAGCAAAAATTCCGAAGAGTGGAAAAATAACCACCATCAAACCAGATAGTATTCCTCATCAGTATTCGTCATTAGTTTCGTTTTATGCCAAAGATGAAATTACTTTTAGCGATAGATGGAGTGCCGATATTGGAATTAGAGTTCCTGTTTTTATTAAACCAAATTCACAATATACATTTATAGAACCCCGAGCCACATTAAAGTTCAGCATCAATGATGCTACATCAATCAAAGCCGCTTATACCGAAATGAATCAGTTTATTCATTTAGTACCAAGTAGCACCGCTTCACTTCCCACCGATATTTGGATTAGCAGCAGCAACTTTGTGAAGCCACAAAAAAGCAAACAATATGCCTTAGGTGTTTTTAAAAACTTTAAACAAAATGCAATTGAAACAAGTGTTGAGTTTTATTACAAAGACATGAAAAATCAAGTGCTATTTAAAGAAGGTACTCAACCATTGTTGAGCAACGACATCAACAAACTATTAGTATTTGGAAATGGAAATAGTTATGGTGCCGAGTTTTTTGTAAAAAAGAATTTTGGAAAATTAACAGGTTGGGTAGCTTACACTTTAAGCAAAACCATACAACAGTTTGATAGCTTAAATTATGGCAATTCATTTCCGTTTACGTATGATAAGCGGCACAACTTAAATGTGGTAGCCAGTTTTGAATTAAATAAAAAATGGACTTTTAGTGCAGATTTTATTTTCACTAGTGGTGCAGCGTTCACTTTGCCTGTGGGCAAAATACCTGTGTTTTCAGGTGGTACTTTGTATGATGGGATTTACTATGATTACACAACTCGAAATAATTATCGTTATCGACCTTACCACCGTTTAGATGTAAGTGCCGTCTATCATAAAAACAGAAAAATATTTGGCAAAGTGTATGAAAGCGAATGGGTGTTTAGCATCTATAATTTATACAGCCGCCGCAATCCATATTTCATTGTGCTATCTACCGACCCTATTACCAAAGCACCTGTGGCAACTGAAATTTCTTTACTGCCCATTATTCCAAGTGTGAGTTTTAATTTTAAATTTTAATCAAAATGAAAAACAATATTTTAATAATCGGTGCCATTTTATTAATTGGAATTGTAGTTAGTTGCCAAAAAGAAATCAAACTAAAACAATTGCCTTACGATTCTAAACTAAGTATCGAATGTTTAATTACACCCAATCAGTTGCCCAAAGTTTATTTGAACAAAACTGTCCCATACCTTACTGGCAAAGCCTTCAACAATTCTTTCTTTGCCCGTAATGCAACCGTTACTATTACTTCCAGTGCTGGCACTATTACATTTGTGCCTGATAGTATATTTACTTTACTACAGTGCGATTATATTTATTATTACAAAGGCAACACTACAATAGCTGCCAACTCCAGCTACACTCTAACTATTTTTTTTGAAGGCAAAAATTATACAGCCACTTGTAATACTTCGCAACCTATTGTAGCCATCGATAGCATTGGGTATGTAAAAGTTTTTAAAGATTTATATGGCGAACATGAAGGCGTAGTTATTCATTACACCGACCCTTCAACCTCGGGGCAATATTATCGCTATGATATGAAACGTATGATTGATAGCAGCAATTACAAAGCTAATCTAACCACCAATGGCAAAAGCCCCTGCCTTACCGAAAAGAAAGTGGAAGCACATGAAATAGGCAGAACAATTTTTAGCGATGCCATTTCAAACGGACAAAACTCTACCATCACATTAGAGCCAG
The DNA here is from genome assembly GCA_046051225.1 of Bacteroidota bacterium. Taxonomy (GTDB): domain Bacteria; phylum Bacteroidota; class Bacteroidia; order Chitinophagales; family CAIODY01; genus CAIODY01. The sequence continues at coordinate 21,418 of JBJOOR010000009.1, forward strand.
CATACAAACATAAACTGGGCGATACCACTTACATTCGGTTGCAAACAATGGATAAAAACACCTTTGATTATTACGACCAATTAGACCGTCAAAAATTAGCACAATTCAATCCCTTTGTTGAACCCAGTTATTTAAAACCTACACAATTCAAAGATGCTTTCGGTTGCTTTGGTGCTTACAGCATTAGCGATAGTGTGTTATTTGTTTATCCTGAATAGTTAAAATCATCTTCAATTATGTGGTACATCTACGCTTTATTATCTGCTCTATTTGCTGCACTCACAGCCATCTTCGCCAAAGTTGGAATCAAAAATGTGAACCCTGATTTAGCCACTGCCATCCGAACAATTATTATTTTAATCATGGCATGGATGATTGTGTTTTTTAAAGGAAGCATCACGGCAAATACAACACTAACTAAAACTAATTGGATTTTTATTTCACTATCAGGTATTGCAACAGGGCTTTCATGGATATTTTATTTCAAAGCATTACAATTAGGTAAAGTTTCACAAGTTGCACCAGTTGATAAATTAAGTGTTGCTCTCGTAATTATTTTATCAGTCGTTTTTCTTAAAGAAGCCTTAACCATCAAAACAGCAATAGGAGCTTTATTAATCATTGCAGGCACAATCACTTTAATTTTATAAATAAATACAGCATCATCTATCAAAATATTATTTATGAATGATACAACAAGAAATTTATTAAATAAAAACAAGCTAACACCAATGAATAAACTACCAGCAATAACAATTTCATTTTGGATAATGAAAATATGTGCCACCACATTAGGCGAAACCGCTGGCGATTTATTATCAATGACCCTGAAAGTTGGATATGCCGTTAGTTCAGCTATACTTTTAAGTTTCTTCCTTACCACTTTATTAATTCAATTATTTTCAAAAAAATATAACCCTTTAATTTATTGGGCAGTTATTTTAGCCACCAGCACAGCAGGTACCACCATGTCCGATTTTATTGATAGAACCTTACACCTTGGTTATGCTACAGGCTCTATCATTTTAGTTTCATTATTAATAATAACATTGATAGTTTGGAAATCAACAGAAAAATCATTGTCAGTTACTAATATCAAATCTATTCGAGGCGAAATATTTTATTGGACAGTCATACTTTTTTCAAACACATTAGGCACAGCATTAGGCGATTTCCTAGCCGACAATTCAGGGCTTGGCTTTGCTGGCGGTGCAATTCTAATTGGAAGTTTATTAGCAGTTATTGTCTTGCTTTTCTACTTCACAAAAGTATCTCATGTAATTTTGTTTTGGTTAGCCTTTATTCTCACAAGACCATTCGGTGCAACCTTTGGCGACCTACTCACTAAAACACATCAAAAAGGTGGATTGAATTTTGGAACTATTGGTTCGTCTTTAATTTTATTTACTGTACTTGTTGTACTTGTAACACTTTCAATTTGTAAATTAAAGAAGAAACATTTATGTTTTTAATGACAAGTAGGATTCCTGTAAAGTCAGCCTTTAGAAAGGTTCTATTTGGGTTGAATTCTTAATGTATAATTTGATGTCGTTTATAAAAAGGATTATAATACCATTCAACTCTTCTTAAGTAATCGGTTTATAAAGACTATAAATATTTTACATATAAATTTCATTAAAAAATAGACGAAATGTGGTTTAAAAATCAGTTTTGAATATCAAGCAAGAATTAAGCTGTTTTTAATTCTTTGAAAAAAAGAACTGCACTAACAATTCCATTATAAAAATCGTTCGACTTCATGCCGCTTGCGACTACAAGAGCGGACAAGTTGCAAATTTTTGCTTCTTGTCCGCTTTTTATTTTCTTGAAACGCACGTCTGTACTGCGAAGCAAGCCGATAGCATAATTCATTTCGTTAGTTCGAGAATTCTCTTTTTTAAAAACAATATTTTTGGGGTACATCGAACTAATTAATTGTTGTTTTCCTTCCAAATCCATCTGTAAGTACTGCTTATCAAGGGTTTTGGCTAAACTAAAATTTAAAGTATTCATTCAAATTCAAATCGGTTTATTGATAGTCCTTAATTTTTTGAGTTAATTCATGGATTTTGGGTTCATATTCTTCTTTGATTTCTTTGTAATCCGATGATTTAATTTCACCATCTAGCATCAATCTTCGGTAACTAAAGGGTAGATGAATTTTTGAAATTATTCTTTAAGCCTGTTCTAATTTGTTTAATCGTTCTTGTCTTGTCTTTTTTTATCTGCTTAGTAAATTGTGTTGCGAAAGGGTGAACTTCGTGATGTTTCTCACTCCACAAAATAATTTCTGTTAAAGCTGGCACTAAATCAATCCCTTTTGCAGTAAGTTTATAAAGCACTTTGGCTTTGCTGTCGGGATGTTTGTGTTTTGAAATAATTTCACCTGCTTCTAGCATCATTAATCTATCAGCCAAAATGTTGGTAGCAATTTTTTCGCCAGCATTCAAAAAATCTCCATAGGTGTTTAATCCTTTAAACATCATATCTCTAACAATAAGCAACGACCACTTATCGCCAAAAATATCTAAAGCAGTGCTAATAGGACAATCGGAACGAAATTTTATTTTTTTATTTTTCACTCCACAAAAATACAAAACAACTTGCATAATACAAGTAAATTGTTTTACATTTGTACTTTCAAAATGCAAGTATTTTTTTAAAACAAACTAAAACGGATAAAAACGCATGGCAACAATTCACAACGAAATTACCATCAACGCAAGCGTTGAAAAAATTTGGGAAGCATTGGCAAATATTGAAATGCTTGACAAATATGACCCGACAGTAAAACAGTCAACAGCAATTTCAGAAAATAAAAGTGGATTGAACGCAAAAAGAAAAGTGTTGATGCTTGACGGAAAAAATTGGTTTGATGAAAAAGTAACCGTGTTCAAACCAAATGAAGCGTTGACATATCAATTGACTGATTGTTCGTTTCCAATCAAAGGATTGCAACACAGTTACAGCTTTGAAAGAATAGGCAACCAAACAAAGGTGAAACAAGTAATGGAATATACCGTGAAGTTTGGCTTGTTTGGTAAATTGATGGATGCTTTGATGATTCGTAAACAATCAGACAGTGGAATAAAAAAGTTTTTTGCAGGACTAAAATCGTATGTTGAACAAAACAATTAATGAACTTTATGATAATTGAAACAGAATCTGAAAAGGATTTTTCAGAAATCTACAACCTTGTAAAAATTGCATTTCAAACAGCCGAACATGCGGATGGTAATGAACAAGATTATGTTACCGAATTGAGAAAAACTGATAGATATATTCCTGAACTTGCCTTTATAGCAAAAGAAGGAAATGAACTTATTGGTCATATCATGTTGACTAAAACAATTGTTTCAACTGATATTGAAAATTGGGTGGCTTTATTGTTATCTCCTGTTTGCGTAAAATTTGAGTATAGGAAAAAAGGAATTGGTGCAGCTTTAATTCAACATAGTCTGAAAGCAGCCTTGCAGCATGGTTTTAAAGCTGTTTTTTTAGTTGGTGAACCAAATTATTATGGTAAATTTGGTTTTCAGTCTATTTCAAATTTTGGAATTAAGGATACAGGAAGCATCCCCGAACAATATACATTAGTAGTTGAAATTGATAAAAGTTTGTTGAAACAAAATGGCGGAACAGTTTCTATTTGTTAACCAATTCAGTAAGATAAAACATGGCATACAACGAAAAATTAGCAAATCGTATTCGTGAAACACTTTCTATTATTCCAAAAATAAAATTGGAAGAAAAGGAAATGATGGGTGGTTTAACATTTATGGTGAATGACAAAATGTGTGTGGGCATTATTAAAGATGAAATGATGTGCCGCATTGACCCAAATATGCATGAACAGTGTATTGAACGAACTGGTTGCCGAACAATGGATTTTACCAAGCGACCTATGAAAGGTTATGTAATGATTGACGATACTGGTATGAAATCAAAAAAGGAATTTGATTACTGGATAAATCTTTCGTTGGATTTTAACAGCAAAGCGAAAGCTGCAAAGAAGAAAAAGAAAATATGATTCTAAACCGCCAACATTTTGACATCAATAATAAATGTGCAATTGAAAAATTAATAATCAAGACACCATTAAGACTTGGTGCAGTTTTTCAGGACGAAGCCTAAGGTTGCTTTAATACTTCATCAACACTTGTAATTACTGCATTGATAACAGTTTGCAGCAAATCATTATTTAAATCATAAAAAACTGGTAATGATATTTCGGAAGAAAATAATTGCATCGCAATAGGATAGTTTTCAATTTTATATCCTTCATTTTTATAAACGCTAAGTAGTGGTAATGGTTTAAAGTGCACGTTTACCGAAACATCTTTATCAAATATTTTTTGAATAATTTCATTCCGTTGTTCAATACTTATGTTTTTAATTCTTAAAGGATAAACATGATATGAAGAAATGGTTTCGCCATCAAAATATTTCGGCGTAACGGCCCAATCAAATTGACTAAATGCTTGTGTATATGCATCAAATATTTCTTTTCTTCTTGGTATTATTAATGGTTCATAATGTTTAAATTGAGCAATACCTACAGCAGCGCAAATATCAGGCATGTTGCATTTGTAACCTGCTTCAAGTACGTCATATTCCCATGCACCTTTTTGCGTTTTTGCTAAAGCATCTTTTGTTTGCCCATGAAGTGATTTAATGTATAGTGATTTATAAATATCTTCGTTATTGATAGGAGAGGGTAGGTTGATACACAAGGCACCGCCTTCAGCGGTGGTTAAATTTTTTACAGCATGAAATGAAAATACAGTAGCATCGCATAATGTTCCTGTTCGTTTGCCTTTATATACAGCTCCTAAAGAATGTGCAGCATCACTCAATACCATAATTCTACCCAAATCTTTTTGCTGTTGATTATTAGCAACAAATAAAGATTTAATTTCAGTAGCATTAATCAATGTATTGATAGTATCATAATCACAAGGAAAGCCTGCAAAATCAACAGGCATAATAACTTTGGTTTTAGATGTAATTGCCTTTTTAATATTATCAATAGATATATTAAAATCATTTTCATTTACATCTACCATTATTGGTTTAGCTCCGCAATGCATCACCACATTAGCTGTAGCACAATAAGTATAGGCAGGCACAATTACTTCATCACCCTCTTTTACACCATACCAACGGAGCATCAATTCTAATCCAGCAGTTGCCGAATTCAAACATAAAACGGTAGTTGCGCCTACATAGTTGGCTACAATTTTTTCTAAAGTTTTTGTTTTAGGCCCTGTTGTTATCCATCCACTTCGTAATGCTGAAACTACTTCGGCAATTACATCTTCATGCATATAGGGTGGCGAAAAAGGAATCATTTTGTTTCTGTTTTAATGTTTTTTTGAAAAAAAAATCTGAACAATAGCTATATTTAAAATTGGCGAACTGATTAGGTTCGCCAATTTATAAAAATTTTCTTACACATCAATCTTAGCATATTTCGCATGCGATTCGATGAAAGCCCTACGTGGCGGCACTTCATCGCCCATCAACATACTGAAAATTCTATCCGCTTCAGCGGCTGATTCAATGGTTACTTGGCGCAAAGTTCTTGTTTCAGGATTCATCGTTGTTTCCCATAATTGTTCAGCGTTCATTTCACCCAAACCTTTATAGCGTTGAATATTTACTGAATCATCTTTGCCATTTCCAATTCTTGTAACCGCTTCTTTTCTATCCACATCATTCCAAGCATATTGAAATTCTTTTCCTTTTTTCACCAAATACAATGGCGGCGTAGCAATGTACACATAACCACGTTCAACCAATTCTTTCATGTAGCGGAAAAAGAAAGTTAAAATCAAAGTTGAAATGTGTGAGCCATCCACATCGGCATCCGTCATGATAACGATTTTGTGGTAACGCAATTTATCAATATTTAAAGCCTTGTTATCTTCCACTGTGCCAATGCTTACACCCAAAGCAGTGAACATATTTTTGATTTCTTCGTTGTCGTAAATTTTGTGTTCCATCGCTTTTTCAACATTCAAAATCTTACCACGAAGCGGCAGAATAGCTTGATACTTGCGGTTTCTACCTTGCTTAGCAGTTCCACCAGCCGAATCTCCTTCGACCAAAAATATTTCTGAAACAGCAGGGTCGCTATCTTGACAATCAGCCAATTTGCCCGGCAAGCCGCTACCAATCACACTTTTGCGTTGTACCATTTCACGAGCCTTACGAGCTGCATGACGAGCAGTTGCTGCTAAAATCACTTTTTGAACAATAATTTTTGCTTCTTTCGGATGCTCTTCTAAATAGTTGTTCAACATTTCACCAACGCATTGGTCAACCACACCCAACACTTCATTGTTGCCCAATTTTGTTTTGGTTTGTCCTTCAAATTGTGGTTCAGGAACTTTCACCGAAAGCACAACTGATAAGCCTTCACGGAAATCATCACCTGCAATTTCAAAGTTTACTTTGTCAAACAATTTATTTTTATCAGCGTACGATTTAAACGAACGAGTTAATGCACGGCGCATACCAGCCACATGCGTTCCACCTTCAATCGTGTTAATATTATTTACATAACTGCAAACATTTTCGGTGTACGAATCATTGTATTGCAATGCAATTTCTACAGAAACCATATCCTTAGTTGCTTCAGCATAAATTGGTTCAGGAATCAACGGAATGCGGCTTCCATCAACAAATTTCACAAACTCCACCAATCCACCTTGACTATGAAATGTTTCTTGTTTGAAATTTCCTTCGGCATCTTTTTCACGTTCATCAATCAATGTAATCGCAACGCCTTTATTCAAAAATGATAATTCACGAATGCGGCTTTCTAAAGTTTCGTATTTGTATTCGCCAGTGATGAAAATAGTCAAATCAGGCTGAAACCATACTTCTGTACCACGTTGGTCGGTTTCGCCAACGACTTTAACAGCGTATTGGGGTTTGCCTTCTTTATATTCTTGTTGCCAAATTTTTCCTTCGCCATAAACTCTAACTTTCAAATCAGTAGAAAGTGCATTTACACAACTTACACCCACACCATGCAAACCGCCTGATACTTTGTAGCTGTCTTTATCAAACTTGCCACCAGCATGCAATACAGTCATTACCACTTCTAATGCCGAACGATTTTCTTTGGTATGAATTCCTGTTGGAATACCACGTCCATCATCTTTTACAGTGATGGAATTACCTTCGTGAATACGAACAGAAATGTTTTTACAATGCCCAGCCAAAGCCTCATCAATCGAGTTGTCAATTACTTCATATACCAAATGATGCAAGCCTTTTGAGCCCACATCGCCAATGTACATGGCAGGGCGTTTTCTAACGGCTTCTAAACCTTCTAAAACCTGAATACTGTCGGCACCATATCCACCCGTAGCCGGAACTTCTTTTAATTCGTCCATTTAAAATTTGTGTTGATTATTTTTTGTTAAAAAATGAATTGTTTACAATGCTAAAAACATTGATTTTTCGATGCTTTTTTGATTTGATAAAAGTATAAAATATCGCTTGTATTTTTGCGAAAAAATGAAGATATTTTTTACACAACATTTTAATGAAATGTGGGTAAAATAAGGTAGAATTTATTTGTAATATTAAATGGCTATTTCTTTACAAGCATTTTCGGCAGCTTGCTTTTCGGCTTGTTTTTTATTAAAGTTTTCGCCTTTACCTTTCATCTCGTTGTTTACAAAAACACCACACGAATAAAGTGTTCGGTTTTTTACTTTTCGTTCTTCTAATATTCTAAACTCAACTGTATGACGATTTAATTGTGCCCAGTTTAATAGTTTGCTTTTAAAGTTAAATTCTGTTTTTTCTAATTCGTAAATATCAATATGTGGGCGAATGAATTTTTCTAAAATAAATGTTTGAGCCGCATCATATCCTTTATCTAAATATACAGCACCAATCAATGCTTCTAGTGCATTTCCTAAAATATCATTATCTTTTATTGATTTTATATTGTTACCGAATCTGATAAAGTTTTGCAAAGTCATATCGTTGGCAATTTCGTTCATACTTTGGCGGCTTACCATTTTGCTTCGCATTTCGGTTAAAAAGCCTTCTCTACGAGATGGAAATTTTTTAAATAAATAATCTGCTACTACAAAACTTAGCACACTATCACCCAGCATTTCTAAGCGTTCGTTATTATTACCATCTAAATTATTATTGGTGCTACTGTGCCTAAATGCTAAATGATATACTGAAAGATTTTTTGGACAAAAGCCAATTACAGCCACTAAAGAATGGGTAAATTGTTTGTCGGGCGAAATATAAAGGTTGTAAAATCTACGAAAAATCAAGTTTCAAAAATTGTATGCAAAATTAAAATTATTCAAGTAATATTTTGATAAAAGGCGAACAATTAATTTGCTTAGCTGTGATATATTGATTTGTTTAGTTTAATGTTGGGTTGATAATGGAAATACATGTTGAATATTGCGTATGTATTGATATGAATTGTTGCATTTTAAAAAGTACTGTATGCATGCCTTAATAATTTGAATTGTCTATTACTTTACTATATGCTTCTTTAGCTATTGCCATTTTAGTGCTTTCAAAATCTACCAACATTAATAGTTGTTCTAATTGATTACTGTTTATATAATTTCGGCTTAAAAAATTGTAAATCAATGTTTGTTTATCGCTGTCAAACCAAGCATTTTTAACTATATTTTTAAATATACAAAATGTGTGTTCATCTACGGCACTTGTAATGGGTGTTGTACAGGGTTGATTATAGTTGCTGTATTCATCATCGGTATGGCAAGTGGTGTTATACATTGGTTGTTGATTTACTATTAACCCATTATAATAATCGAATGTAGCTATGGCGGTATAGTTTGGTTTTAACCATACTTCGCCATTAAAAATTACTACTGAACTGTGGCAATTAGCTTTTTTATATAATTGAATATAATGATTGCCTGCTGATAAATTGATGCCAGTATATAAACTTTGGATGGTGCCATAGTTTTGCCCATCGATAATGGCAATGGTTCTACAGGCATTTTGAATAGAGAATTTTAATACTGAAAAACTATTTTGACGGGGTTGATAATAGCCATCGTCATGATAATGGTTTTCGCTATAATGATTGTTGTGATGATGATGATATTGAGCAATTGTTTGGCTACTAATACAAGTTATTAAGGCTGCGGCTAAAAGTAAATGCTTTTTCATTTTAGTATGATTTAATGGTTATAATAAATTGTTTCTTGTTGGCATAATTTCAAGTGCTATGCCAACTTTATTATTCCATTACATTTTACTTTTTCTATACTATGCTTTTCTTTTATTTTAATATGCTTAGTGCTTTTTGAAATGCTTTATCTTGTTGATGTGTAACGGTATAATAGCCTTGCATTTTCCATTTTGCTTTGGCTATAAATGCTTTTATTTCGTTTTGCAAATATTTAGCCGAACCATTAATTAAATTGGGCTGTGTAGATTTTATGCCATTCTTTTTTGCATAATCTACAAATGATTCGAATATGCTTTTATCCATTGTAAAGTGCTGATTGAAATCATTAGCTGATGGATATTTGTTTATTTCATTTTTATGAGTAGCTACATATTGATAGGCAAATTGCTGCACTAATGTTTTGCTAAAACAGTCGTTGCTAAATTGGTTTACGCCTTGTGTATCGGCTGGTATAAATATATCGGGTTTTATGCCACCGCCGCCATATACTATTTTGCCTTTGGCTGTATAATATTTTGTGGTATCGGCATATTTTATCGAATCGGCATGCTGAAATTCGCCATGCTTGTATCTTTTATAGATATCCATTTCGTAATCATCTTGACCGTTTTTATACGATTTTTGAATACATCTGCCGCTTGGGGTATAGTATCGAGCCACTGTAATTCGTATGGCTGATGAATCTGCTAGCATATATTCTTGTTGTACCAAGCCTTTGCCAAATGTGCGTCTGCCTATAATGGTGGCTCTATCCCAATCTTGCAATGCACCTGCAAATATTTCGCTGGCACTGGCGCTTCCTTCATCTACTAATAAACATATTTTGCCATCTTCAAACATTCCATCTTTGCTGCAATTATAGTTATGACGGCTATGGTTGCGGCTTTCGGTGTATACTATTGTTTTCGAATCGCTTAATAGTTCATCTAATATATTGGTGGCTGCATCTAAATAGCCTCCACCATTTTGGCGCAAATCAATTACCATTTTTTTCATGCCTTCTTTATTTATCATTCTATCTATATTCTCCATAAAATCTATATAGGTATTAGCACCAAATGTGTTTATTTTTATATAGCCTGTTTGCTTATCTACCATGTAGGCTGCTTCTACACTGTTTATTTTTACTTCGCCTCGGTTTATGATTAGGTTTATTTTTTTGCCATCTCGTAGCATAGTTACTTTTACTTTGGTATTTTCTTCGCCTCTTAATTTTTTAAATATTTTTTCGGATGTTATTTTTTTACCTGCTATTAGGGTATCATCTATGGCTAATATTTTATCGCCATCTTTTATGCCTGCTTTTTCAGATGGGCCGCCGCTTATTACATTCATTACCATCACGGTATCGTTTACTATAAAAAATTCTATTCCTACGCCCTTAAAATTGCCTTGTAGGGGTTCGTTTACGGCTGTATATTCGGATGCAGGGATGTAGGTGCTATGGGGGTCTAGCTGTTGTAGCAAATGCTGATAGCCGCTTTCGCTTATTTTATTTACATCTACCGAATCTACATAATTTGCCGATATAAAATTTAATATACTTTGGTATTTATCGGGATGATTATTGAATAAAAATGGTTTATTATAACGAGCTTCTTTATTAATTCGCAAACCAATCATCACACCTACTATTATACATAAAGCCAAAATAATTGGCAGCACAATTTTTTTATTCATCTATTCTATTTTTATTTAAAATGCAAAGATAAAATTGCAACGCACAAACCGAAACTTAATGTTCGGCATTCTTATTTTTTTGGTTTTTGAATTAGCAAGCTACCAACCACTCGTTGAGATATGCAAACCGTCTGTTTGGATAAAGAAAAGGTAATGAATATGCATTTAACAAAGAACACTACTATAATTGTAAGTATTTTTTAACTTTGTGCTAATCATGTTTTTTCGAAAATTAAGTACCCTATTATTATTCATCACTTTTCTATTGGTTGCACCCACAGTATTATTGGCGCAGCAAGAAGATGCTGTCATCAATCCCGATGAATTTAACTACGATTTATTCAACACCATATTTATAAAAAAAATAAATGATGTACGAATAGCACAAAACAAAGATTTATTATTTAGGCATGAAATATTAGAAAAAGCCGCCACTGACCAAAGCGAATATATGGCAAAAACCAAAAAAACAAATTTGGAAGGCAGCAGCCATAGCAAACGAACCACAGGCGATAGAATAAAATACTATGGTGGCGCCACATCGGGGCAAGAAATAGCACAAAGCACCACCATTGGCAAAGACGTAAAAACATTTTATACCTACGGATTAGTAATAGACGAACTATTAGCCAAAATAGCTAAATCAAAAAAATATTCTGAAATAGTATCAAACCCCAAATCATTCTATGCAGGCATAGGCGCATCATTAGATAAAACGGGCAAAAAAATATATGTATCCATAGTAATAGGCGGTTTAGAATCGGTAAATGAAGGCAAACGATTACGCAAACTACTATCCTTAAAATATACCACCAAAAGCTATGGCGTAGCAAGGGGCAATGCCAAAGAATGCCGCAACTGCGATAGATTTGATGATTATATTGCCCTGCAAAAAGGAATAAGCCTGCAAGGCGGCAAAGTATTATTAGAATATCCAAACCTAAGAAAACTACGTAAATTATTAATGACCAATGACGATGCAATAGCCATCGATATTATTCAAAAATCGCAATACCCATGCGATACATTCAATATTTTTGATGCCGAAAAACAAAACCGAGGCATATTAATAAAGCCCGTATATGCAAAAAATCTATGGAGCAAAAATACCGAACCCGAACGCAATAACCGCTTTAGTGGCTACATAGCCGATGTACCCAAAAAAGTATTGAAAAACCTTGGCGACCAATACGAAATAAACGTAAACATCATTCAAAAAGGAAAATTTTGCCGAAGAATAACCCGAACATTTACTGAAGCCAATATTACCGATAAGTTAAAGTCCGTATCCCTATTCCCAGATACTGCCAACAACTGCATAGATTGTAAAATAGAAGACGATTATGTATTAGATAGCACATCAAAAGTGTTATCATTCAAAATACCGTTTGATAAAAACAAATCAGAATATCGAACCCGTGATTTAGAGCCTATTTTAAATACATTAAACGAACCAAAATACACCATCAACGAAATAAATGTAATAGCCTATACCAGCCTCGAAGGCGATTCAACCAAAAATGCATTACTACAAATAAAACGAGCCAAAACAATTATCGAAGCCTTAGAAAAAATTAACCGAGGCGATATTGTAAACAATATTGAAACGTTTGATGCCTACGATATGTTTAAACAACAAGTATCAGCAACCGAAAGATATATGTATGCATTAATACCAAAACAAAAACTAATAGATACACTAAACAGCAGCAAAAAAATGAGAGAAGATTTTGCTGAAATATTAGAAGCCGAAAGGGTAACATTAGTAACCATGAAAGTAACCTATGCCACACAAGGCGATGATGAATTAGATTTCATTATTCACTCCATGAAAAAAGCAATTGAACACGACCAACCCCAACGAGCCAAACGCTTACAACACTATGCCATTGCCGAAGCCATGAGAGGAAAATACAGCCCCATTAAATTAATATCCATTGCTAATATACCCCTGAAAAAAGATTATGTAAGCATGATATTAAACAATCTATTTCTAGAAAGCAGATTCTTACGTGATGATTCAGTAACCTATGAAATGCAACAAAAATTAAATGAATTAGAAAAATTAGACCCCGATAATCTGTATATCAGATACAATCAATTGGTTTCATTTATAAATGCTGGCTATTTTAAAGATGATTTTAAAGTAGAAGAAATAACCAATAGAATTGAAAATTTAAAAAAATCAAAATTGCCCCGTAATTTAATAGATGCGTTAAGTTTAGAATTGCAATTTAAAATAATAGATGCTTATGATACCCTCGAAACAGCCAATGCAAAGCGCATAGCGGCCAATGCAATGGATAGAATAAAGAATTTATTTGCCATTGGCACTAATGGAAAAAAATGGGAAAACGGATTAAAACTAGCAGAAGTTTTTATTCGTCATAATGATTATAAATATGCCATGCAGCTACTTACTCCATTTTTACGAGACCAAGATGTAGAAGAAAAATTAATTTTTACTTACATCAGCTGTGCTGCCCGTTTTCAAGAAAACTGGTTTACACCCGATTTTAGATTTGCATTATCAAAGGCTCGTGAATTAAACAGTAAGCGCTATTGTACCTTATTTGCCGATCCATATTTATCTATTCAAGTATTAGAAAATCCATTAATCAAAAGAGAATTTTGTAATACCTGTAAGTAAAAAAAACAATGCCACAGCTTTCCATCATTATTGTAAACTATAATGTAAAATATTTTTTAGAAGAATGTTTGCAATCGGTTCGCCGTGCAATAAAAAATATAGATGCCGAAATTTTTGTAGTAGATAATAACTCGGTAGATGGCTCTGTAGAATGGTTGAAAGAAAAATTTACAGATGTTACATTAATAGCAAACACCGAAAATGTAGGATTTTCGAAAGCCAATAATCAAGCTATCAAAATAGCAAAAGGCGAATTTATTTTATTGCTGAACCCCGATACAGTGGTGCAGGAAGATACACTTGAAAAATGTATTCAATTTATGCTACACCATGCCAATGCTGGTGCTTTGGGCATAAAAATGGTAGATGGCACAGGCAAATTTTTACCCGAATCAAAACGTGGCTTTCCATCGCCATCGGCTGCTATTTTTAAAATGAGTGGATTAAGCAGGCTATTTAGCAGTTCCAAAAAATTTAATCAATACCATGCTGGGCATTTGGCTATTGATGCCACAAATGAGGTAGAAGTATTAGCAGGTGCATTTATGTTTATTCGTAAAATGGCTTTAGATAAAGTAGGATTGCTAGATGAAACATTTTTTATGTATGGCGAAGACATTGATTTAAGCTGGCGCATTATTCAGGCTGGCTATAAAAATTATTATTTTCCCGAAACACAAATTATTCATTACAAAGGCGAAAGCACTAAAAAAGCTACCTTTAATTATGTGAAGCATTTTTATCAGGCTATGATAATATTTGCTAAAAAACATTATTCAAAAAATGCAACTTGGCTTATTTTGTTTTTACAAATTGCCATTTATCTAAAAGGATTTGTAGCTTATGTTAAAAATTTATTTGGTAAAATGCTATTGCCATTAGCCGATGCAATTGTTATTTTTTGGGGCTTATATTTTATTAAATCATTTTGGGAAAAAAATATTATTACCGCCGATAATTTTAAATATCCATCAACTTTTACTTATGTTGTAATACCATGTTATACTTTAATATGGCTTGTTTGCAGTTATTTTGCAGGTGCTTATGATAAACCTTTAAAATTTAAACGAGTAGTTCGAGGTGTGCTTATTGGTTCTGTTTTTATTTCTTCTGTTTATGCATTTTTGCCCGATTGGGTACGATTTTCAAGAGCCATCATTTTATTAGGTTCAGCTTTTTCATTAGCAGCTATGATTAGCATTAGGCAAATATTAAAATGGACTTCATCGCAAAATAATAATGCTAATGAGGATAGAAGAATTATAGCAATAGGTAAAAAAGATGAAGCTTATAGGGTGCAAAAAATGATAACAAAATTGGGCATTAATCATGAATGGGTGGGTATAATTCATCCCAATTCATCCGAACATGAAAGCGAATATTTATCAGCTATTTTTAATTTAAAAGAAGTAGTAAAACTTTTTAAAGTAAACGAAATAATTTTTTGTGCCCGTGATATTTCGGCACAACAAATTATTTATTGGATGACAAATATTCAATCGCAGGTAAGCTTTAAAATAGTAGGCGAAGCAGGCATGAGCATAGTAGGAAGCAATAGCAAAGATACTTCGGGCGATTTATATGCAATGGATTTTAGCTTTAGTATATCAACGCCATTTGGCAAACGAAATAAAATGTTGATAGATTATTTTATCTCCATTGGGTTTATTATTACGCTGCCATTTTGGTTATTTATTGCCTCAACAAAAACAAAAATATGGAATGGAATTTTGCCTGTTTTGTTTAGAAAAAAAACATGGATGGGGTATCAAAAAAATATTGCACAAGAAAATATTCAATTGCCACATTTGCTACCAGCAGTTTTTACATTAGCCGATGCTGCACCCAAAACCTTTGATGAATCTACTTTACAGCATTTACGATTTGTATATGCTAAAAATTATACTGTGTTTGAGGATATAAGTTTATTATGGAAATGTATTACAAAATGAAAATGAATTTGCTAAAAATATTATTTCTCTTGTTAATGCTTGTCATGGCATTAGCTCATTATTCTTGTTCTCCAAAAATTTCATCTAGTATGAAATTAAAAAATGATTCAGCAGTTTTTCAATTTGCCATTACAACAAAAGATTTTGGATTAATGAAAGAAGGCTATGAGGCTATACAAGTGTTTGAATTTATAAATATTGGCAATGCACCATTAATTATTGAAAATGTTGAAACAGAATGCAGTTGCACTATTTCCGAATTTTCGAAACAACCTGTAATGCCTAATACAAAAGGATTTGTGAAAGTAATTTATAAAAGTGCAGGCAATAGTGGCTCTATGTATAAATCAATCACTATTTTTTCGAATGCTACTGAAAAAGAGAAAAAACTATTTATAAAAGGAAAAGTGATTTCGGTTGGTCGTAGATAAAAATTCTTTTTATTACATTTAAAAAATATTTCAATTCATATTAATTATTCAAATGCGATACCTCTACATTTTTGTTCTGTTTTTAATTTCATTTCAATTATCGGCTCAAACCAAAAAGCTAACTATTGAAGATTGTGTATTAAAAGGCAAAACAGTTTTAGCCCCCGAAAAATTGAATCAGCCAATATGGATAGAAGCTCGTACGGCATTGATTTATACTAGAAAAATAAATGGCATTGAGCGATTATATAAATACGATTACAAAAAAAAACCATCTACTACTGCATGGAGTTTAGCTAAATTTAATGATGCTTTTAGAAAAAAGAAATTGGATACTTTAAAAAAAATTCCTATTATTTTAAAAGCCACTCCAGAATATTTCCAGTTTGTAAATGAAAATAATATTTTGATTAGATATGATTGGCGTAAAGATTCAATTGTGTTGGCTTTATTAATTGATAAAAGTGCTGAAAATATTGACATTGCTAAATCTACCAACAATGTTGCTTTTACTATTGATAATAATTTGGTGGTAAAAACATTGGATGGAAAAACGATAAATGTAAGCAATGATGGTAGCGCCGATTTGGTGTATGGTAAAAGCGTTCATAGAAATGAATATGGCATTAAGAAAGGAACTTTTTGGAGCCCAAAAGGAAGCTTATTAGCATTTTATAAAATGGATCAAAGCATGGTAACCAACTATCCTATTTTCGATTTAGAAAATCGCCCATCTAAAGAACATGATATAAAATATCCGATGGCTGGCATGAAAAGCCACGAAGTAAAAATTGGAATTTTTAATCCATCTAATCAAAAAACAATTTGGTTAAATATAAATGGAGCTAACGACCAATACCTTACCAATATAGCTTGGAGCAACGATGAAAAGAGAATTTATGTGATTGTTTTAAATAGAACAACCGACCATTTATGGTTAAATGAATACGATGCGAACACAGGCAATTTTACAAAAACAATTATTGAAGAGCAAAACAATAAATGGGTTGAACCAGCCGAAGCCATTCAGTTTTTACCTAGCAGCAATAATTTATTTATTTGGCAAAGCCAACGTACGGGGCACAATCATTTATACTTATACGATATAAATGGCAACGAAATAAAGACACTTACAAAAGGCAATTGGGATGTAATTGATGTAGCTGGAATAAGTTATGGTAAAAGCAAAATATTTTTTACTGCTACCACCACTTCGCCTTTAGACCAACAAGTATGTGCTGTTGAAATTAATGGTTATAATGCGATGCAGCAATTAAGCCACGAATCAGGCTTTCATACCATTTGTTTAAACGAGTATTCGGGCGATTATTTAGATATTTTTGGAAGCAATACCATTCCCCGTATTTCATCAATTTATGATAAAAAAGGAAAATTAAGAAGCAATATTTTATTAGCCGAAAACCCATTAAAAGATTATAAACTTGGGCAAACAAAAGTATTTACTATTCAGGCCGAAGATAAAACACCATTGTACGCTCGAATGATTTATCCTGCCAATTTTGATAGTACAAAAAAATATCCTTGTATTACTTATGTATATAATGGCCCACATGTACAGCTTATCAATAATACATGGCTAAATGGTGCAGATTTATGGTTTCATTATTTAGCCCAAGAAGGATTTATTGTATTTACAGTTGATGGTAGAGGCAGCGGCAATAGAGGATTTGATTTTGAAAAAATAATTCATCGTCAATTAGGCACTGCCGAAATAGCCGACCAATTAAAAGGCAACGATTATTTACGAAGCCTTAAATATATTGATACAGCCCGATTAGGCATACATGGATGGAGCTATGGCGGCTTTATGACGACATCATTAATGACCCGAACACCAGGCAAATACAAAGTAGGCGTATGTGGTGGACCTGTTATAGATTGGAGTTATTATGAAATAATGTATACCGAAAGATATATGGATACACCAGCCGAAAATCCTGATGGGTACAAAAAAAATAACTTATTAAATTATGTAGATAATTTGAAGGGAAAATTGTTGATGATACATGGTACAAGCGATGATGTGGTGGTGTGGCAACATTCATTAATATATTTAAAAAAATGTATAGATAGAAATAAGCAGATAGATTATTTCTGTTATCCAGGGCATTTGCATAACGTAATTGGTAAAGACAGAATTCATCTACTTACTAAGATTACCGAATACTTTAAATCTAATTTGTAAAAAATATTTCAAATATTTTGGAGCAGTATAGCCAACCTTTTTTAATTAAGTAATTAGTTGATACATATCCCATAAATTTTTGAGCATAGGCGTTTTTTTTATTTTAATCAATAATATGAAGTCATTATTTTCACAAATCGCCCAGTATCTTTTTCTTAAAAAAAAGGATACATCAAACCCCGATAATATCAATATTAAATTGATGCATGGCATGAACCGAATTTCGATAGTAGTGTTTTTAGTAGCAGCTATCATTATAGCTTTACGATTATTTTCAAAATAAATTAATTAAATGAATTATTGGATTGATACACATGCACACTTGTACGAAAATGCATTTGATGCAGATAGAAAAGAAACAATTGAAAGGGCTGTAAAACAAGGTGTTCATAAAATCATTATTCAAAATGTGGATGATGAAACCATCAATGGAATGTTGCAATTAGAAGCAGATTATCCTTCGGTTTGTTTGGCTACTATGGGTTTGCATCCATGCAGCGTAAAAGAAAATTACAAACAAGATTTGCAATGGGTAGAAGATTGGTGGAATAAAAGAACATTTACAGCTGTAGGCGAATGTGGTTTGGATTATCATTGGGATAAAACATTTATTCCACAACAAAAAGAGGCTTTTGATTTTCAATTGCAATTAGGAAATAAATACAATAAACCGGTTGTAATTCACAGCCGAAGCTCATTTTACGATTCGGTAGAATTAGTGAAATTAAATCAGAAAGGAAATTTAAGTGGGGTGTTTCATTGTTTTAGTGGCAGCTATGAGGAAGCAAAAGAAGCTTTAAAACAAAATTTTTATTTAGGTATTGGTGGTACGGTTACTTACAAAAATTCAGGATTGGTAGATGTGTTACCAAAAATTGGATTGGATAAAATTGTGTTAGAAACCGATGCGCCTTATTTGCCACCAGTGCCACATCGTGGTAAAAGAAATGAAAGTAGTTATATTCCATTAGTAGGTAGCATGATTGCTGAAATTATGAATATGCCTATTAAACAGGTAGCCGAAATTACAACCGCAAACGCCAAAAAATTATTTCAAATCAATGATTAATAAACTTGGTGTTTATCCTTTAAGCGAAGGCTGTTATACCATTGGTTGGGATAAATTTTTTAAACCATTTAATCCTGCTGTTGATAGCATGACCGACCGACCAGCATCGTTGTTGGTAGAGATTCAACCCTTTCTATTGATTACCGAAAAAGAAAATATTTTATTAGATACAGGTTTAGGATTTTATGCTGACAATGGCGAATTGATTATTCATCAATTGCTTTTAAAACATCATATTCAGCCCGAACAAATCAGTAAAGTTTTATTATCGCATTTGCATAAAGACCATTTAGGCGGTGCAGTAATGAAGGATGAATTAGATGCTTCAAAAATGAAAACTGCTTTTCCGAATGCCACTTATTTTGTGCAACAAGGCGAATGGGATTATGCCATTCAGCATAGTGGAAACTCTTATGATGCCGATGCTTTGGATGTTTTGAAATGGAGTAATCAATTGGAGTTATTAGATGGAAGTGGAACAATTGATGGTTTTATTCATTACAAAATTAGCGGTGGTCATACGCCTTTTCATCAGGTGTATACAATAGAGGCGAATGGTGAAAAATATTTTTTTGGTGGCGATGTAGCGCCGCAGTTAGGGCAAATGCAGCGTAAGTTTGTAGCTAAGTATGATTTTGATGGCAAGCAAAGTGCTCAGCTTCGATTAGATTATACCAAGGAAGGAATAGAAAATGATTATACATTTTTATTTTTTCATGATTTAAAAAATCCAATTGCTAAACTAAAAATGGAAAACGGAATGGTGGCGGTGAAGTAAAATGGTGTTCAAATAAAATTTATCTTTGTTTCGTTAATTAAAACTATGAACAAAAATCTACTTTATATTTTCTGTATTTTGTTATCAGTTTTTTTTGCTTCGTGTGATGCAGGCAAAGAAATTGAATTAACTGGTGATAGAGCTTTTGAGCAAAAACAATTTGCTGTGGCAGCCAAGCTATTGCAAGAAGAAATTAAAACTTGTGATAAAAAAGAAGTGGCTGATAAAACGCTTAAAATTGCACAAAGTTTTGATGCCGCTAACAAAAATAAAGATGCTGCTACATGGTATAAAAGTTATTACGAAATTTCAAAAGAGCCATCTTATTTCTACAAGTTTATTGAGCAACAAAAAGCAACCAATAATTATGCTGAATGTGTTAAAGATTTAAAAGAATTTATAAAAGAAAATCCTACAGAAAAATTAAAAGCAGCTTACGAAATACAGCAATGTACTGATGCAGAGCAATGGCTAACTTCTAAATCAATGTATGCTATTAAAAAAATTGATAGCATAAATACTTTCAGAAATGAATATGCACCTGTATCGTACGAAAAAAACAAACTCGTTTTTACATCGGATAGAATTGCAGCAACTGGCGAAGAAAAGTATGGCTGGACTGGTGAAAAATTTAGCGATTTATTTTACAGCGAAATAAAAGATGGTAAATATCAACGACCTAAAAAATTTAGCTCGGTAATTAATACCGCTGTGCATGAAGGTACTTGCACATTTACAAGAAATTATACAGCCATTATTTTTACCCGTTGCGGTAGCGAAAATTCGACTGATGATTTTTGTCAATTATACATCAGCGAACGCCAAAATGATGGCGAATGGGGCGATGCATCACGATTATTTTTATTTGGTGCCGAAGATACATTGCAAAATATTGGTCAGCCATTTTTAAGCGATGATGGCAAAGCTTTATATTTCAGCAGCGACCAAGCTGGCGGATTTGGCGGTAAAGATTTATATGTATGTAATAAAATAAATGGTGGTTGGGGTAAGCCTCGAAATTTAGGAGCTACCATTAACAGCAATGGCGATGATGTCTTTCCTTATGTACGCAAAGATGGCACTTTGTTTTTTTCATCCAACGGGCATGGTGGTATGGGAGGTTTGGATATTTTTATGTGTATGAAAAATGGCAATAAATATGGTCAGCCATTTAATTTAAAATCACCATTAAATAGTGGAGCAGATGATTTAGGATTTTCATTTGTACAATTCGAATCGAAAAATTTACCTGATACATTGCAGGGCTATGGCTATATTTCATCAAATAGGGTAGGAGGGAAAGGTGGCGATGATATTTATAAATTTGAATTGAAGAAAGAAAAAGTAATTACATATTGGTTAAGTGGTGCAATTTCTGAAAATAAATATGAAGATGAAAATGATCCTAAGAGCAAAGTAATAGATACAATATTTGTACAAAAAGCTGTGGTGCAATTATTTGAAACCAATAAACAAACTGGTATGCAACACCTTGTAGATACTGATACATCAGATGTTACAGGTGATTATATGTTTCAGATTGAAAACAATAAAGAGTATAAAATTGTAGTTTCGAAAAAAGGATATTTTAATAAATCGGATATAGTGCTTACTAAAAATCTTTCGCCAAAAGGCGATGAAAGTAAAGCTTTTGCTTATAAAGATTTACGAATTGAAAAAATATTTAAGGATAAGCAAATTGAAATTCCGAACATTTTTTATGATGTAGATAAATGGAATATTCGAGTGGATGCCGCTGCTGTATTGGATACTTTGGTATTGCCCATTATGATTGAAAATCCAACTTTACAATTTGAATTAGGTTCGCATACAGATTCAAGAGGAAATGATGATTATAATTTAACGCTTAGTCAAAAACGGGCTGATGCCGTGGTTGATTATTTAATATCAAAAGGAATTAACCGTGAAAGATTGATTGCCAAAGGATATGGAGAAACTCAAATTATTAATCGTTGTACAAATGGTGTTGATTGTAGCGATGAAGAACATCAGCAAAACAGACGTACAACATTTAAAGTGGTGGAAAATAAAGTAGAGAAATAATTTGTTTTATGATTGATGCAAAGCAACAATTTTTCCTTTTTCTAATTCAAAAATTTCAAAATCTTTATTTACTTTTCTTAGCGATTTTTCCAATCTATTTTTATCGGTATCGCTGATAAAAATTTGAGCATCGGTAGGTAAAATACTCATCAATGCATCAGCTCGTTCTTCATCCAGCCTATCAAAAAAATCATCAATTAATAAAAATGGATTTTTGTTTAATTGCTTTTGAATGAAATAAAATTGAGCTATTTTTAAGCTAATTATAAATGATTTTTGTTGCCCCTGCGAACCATATTTTTTGATGGACTGTTGATTCATTTCAAATACTAAATCATCTTTATGAATGCCAATATTGGTGCGTTGTGTAATCAAATCTTTTTGAAGATTTTGCTGCAATAGTTCTTTGAAATTATTGCCACTTAAATCGCTTTCATATTTGATAGATACTATTTCTTTGTCGCTGCTTAGCTTAGCATAAATTTTTTTTGAATAAGCTTCAATTAAAGGAATGGTTTCATTTCGAATAGTAAAAATAAATGGTGCAATAGAAGCCAATTGTTCATCATAAGTTTGCAACAAACTTAAATTTTGTTTTTGCTGCTTAGCAAATTGCTTCAACAATGTATTTCTTTGTAAAAGCAATTTATTATACAACATCAATTTTTCTAAGTATTGATTATTAGTTTGCGAAATTAAATTATCTAAAAATTTACGTCGCAATTCACCACCTTCTAAAATCAATTCGTTATCATAAGGCGTTATCATTACAGCAGGAAATTTTCCAATATGGTCGCTTATTTTTTCATAATTACTATTGTTAAGCAAAAATTCTTTTTTACCATTTAGTGGTTGTTTACAAGTAATTTCAGTGGTTTCTTTGTCTTTGCTAAGCAATTTTCCTTGAAGTCTGAAAAAATCGTGTTCATGCTGTACATTAAAATTATCATTGCTATTAAAATAGCTTTTTGATATACATAGATAATAAATGGCGTCTAAAATATTGGTTTTGCCCACACCATTCAACCCTGTAAAGCATACTATGGCTTTGCTAAACCGAAAATGGGTTTGGGTATGGTTTTTAAACTGAATAATTTGAAGTTGATTAAAATGCACTTTGCAAAAGTAGTTGCTTAAAAACAAAACCAATGAACATTTAAAACTAAAAAGTGTTTATTATTAAATTTTGGCAAATGAATTTTACAACTAATTTTGTCGGAATAAATTTTAAACAAATAAAATAATTAATAAAATGGCACTAGTATTTACAGATGCAAACTTCGATAGCGAAGTAATGAAAGGCGACAAAGTTGCTTTAGTTGATTTTTGGGCAGAATGGTGTGGACCATGCCGCATGATTGGTCCTTCAGTGGAGCAATTGGCTACCGAATATGAAGGAAAAGCTAAAATTGGCAAATTGAATGTGGATGAAAATCCTAATGTATCAATGCAATTTGGAATTAGAAATATTCCAGCAATTTTATTTATCAAAAATGGTGAAGTAGTTGATAAACAAGTAGGCGCAGCACCAAAATCGGTAATTGAAGCTAAATTGAAATTACATTTGTAATTCAATTAAAAATCCTCTTAAAAGCCCTGAAATTTATAAATGATTTTTAGGGCTTTTTTATTCATTCACCATTTTCAGAAATTCTGCTTCATCAATAATTTTTATCGAAGCAATTTTTTGAGCTTTTTCTAATTTGCTACCAGCATCGGCACCCACAATTAAGTAGTTTAATTTTTTGTTGATGCTTCCCAATACAGTTCCACCATGTTCTTCAACAATTGCTTCTGCTTTGCTTCTACCCAATGTAGGTAATGTACCTGTGAATAAAAATGTCAATTCACTGAATTTTTTTGACAAAGAATTTTCAGCAACCTTTGCTTCAAAATTCAATCCTAAATTTTTCAATTCCTCCAACATTTTTAGATTGTTTTCATTGCTGAAATATTCAATTAATGATTGCGCACTTTTCTTTCCAATATCTTGAAACTTCATTAATTTCTTTTCGACATCTTCTACTTTTATTTCCTTTTTAAGTTCTACAATGTTTTTTATATCGTCAAATTGGTGGATACTACGCTCTAAAGATTTGGCTGTTCCCTCACCAACATATCTAATTCCTAGAGCAAAAATTAATCTATGCAGTGGTAACTTTTTGCATTCCTCAATTCCGTCTTTTAAAATTTGAATTGATTTTTCACCAAAGCCATCGAGCGAAGAAATTTTTTCAAAATCAATTTTAAAAATGCTTGGAATATCAGTAATGATGCCCATTTCGTAAAACTTACGAATATTCGCTTCGCCCAATCCTTTCACATCCATTGCATCTTTTGATACAAAATGAATAATGCGTTCAACGCTTTGTGCAGGGCAATTTACATTCACACACCGCCATACTGCTTCTTCTTCGGGTTTTGTTAAAATTGAATTACATGATGGACAATTCGTAGGAAAAATATTTTTTTGTTCGCTGCCATTTCGAGCATCAGCTAACGATTTCACGATGTAAGGAATCACATCGCCGCTGCGTTCAATCAACACTTTGTCGCCAATCATCAAATCTTTTTCACGAATCACATCTTCATTAAAAAGTGAAATGGATGAAATCGTTACACCAGCTAAAGGCACGGGTTCAATTTTGGCAACAGGTGTAATTGCACCTGTTCTGCCCACTTGATATTCGATGTTCAAAAGCGTTGATGTAGCTTGCTTTGCAGCAAATTTATAAGCTATCGCCCATCGCGGATGATGAGCTGTGTAACCACATTTTTCTTGAAGAATTAATGAATTTACTTTCACCACCATGCCATCAATTTCATAATCTAATGAGTTGCGTTTTGCTTCCCATTCGTTGCATTTTGCAATTACTTCATCAATATTTTTGCAAACACTCAAAACAGAAAAAGAGCTGCGAATGCCCAATTTATCAATGGTTTCGATGGCTTGTGAATGATGCGTTATGATTTTACGAAGTGCATCATTGCCATTTTCATCTTCACAAAAACTTACGTGATACAAAAATGCTTCCATGCCACGTTGCGCCACTTCTTTTGGGTCTTTCATCCGCAAGCCGCCAGTGGCAGCATTTCGGGGGTTTGCAAACGGCGGTAAATTATTTTCAACTCGTTGCTGATTTATCTTTTTAAATTTTTCATTCGGAATAATTACTTCGCCACGAATTTCAATTTTGCGAATTTTATTTTTCGAAAAATCTGCCGAAAGTGGAATGCTGCGAAGCTGTTTTAAATTGTTCGTAATCTCTTCGCCTACGCTGCCATCGCCACGTGTAGCCCCACGAGTGAAAATATTATTTTCAAAAATTATCGAGATTCCACCGCCATCAAATTTTGGCTCAACAACATATTCCACTTCATCGGCTTCAATAAATTCTTTAACTTTTCTGTCCCAATCTTTCAAATCATTTTCGTCATAACTATTTTCCAAACTCAACATTGGTACGATGTGTTTCACTTCTGTAAAATCATCGCTCAAGCCCACAGCCACACGTTGTGTAGGCGAATCGGGTGTAATTAATTCGGGATGATTTTTTTCAATTTCTTTCAATTGATCAAACAAAGTATCGTACTCAAAATCACTTATCAATGGCTCATCTAAAACATAATAACGATGTTCGTGAAAGCGAAGCACATCTTTCAAAGCATTTATAGTATCAGCATTTGCAGGATGCTTAATGAATTGATGGGTTTGTTCTATTATTAAGTGTGAATCTTTATGCATCATAAAACAAATGTAAAAACAAACATTTTAAAATTGATAGATGAGTATAAAAATAAGTAATGCTAAACTATTTTTGCAATTATCATTCATGAAAAAGACAGCCTTTAAATATAAAATTGATGACAAAGTATGGTTGATACATACTGCCGAAATTGGCATTGTGAAAGACTTTGTGAATATGCACATGCTTAAAATTCAATTGGATGAACAAAATATTGTTCCTGTATTTATAGATGATTTAGAGTTGTATAAAGAGCAAGATGCAGTGCAATCAGAACCCGAAATGGTTGATTCGAAACAAATACTATCTGAAGCGGAATTGTACTTTATCAAAAATCAAAACAATATTGAAACTGGTTTACATCTTTCATTTTTGCCTGTTGAAATTGATGAGCAACATTTTTTTGAAATGATATTGGTAAATGATACCAATGATGATGTACAATTTCAAATAAAATTAAGCCTGAATAATGAATTGTATATGCATTTAAAAAATCGGTTAAATAGGCGATATATCTATCGTTTGGGCGATTTGGCTTTTGATGAATTAAATGAAAATCCATTAATTGAAATTACTATCGAACATAATTCGCATCCATTATTTCAATTATCAAAAACAATAAAACTAAAACCAAAATCATTCTTTAAAGATTTATCATCAACGCCAATTTTAAACGAATCGGCTTATAATTATCAATTAGGATTATTACTAAATCAATCAGAAAGCAGAAATAAAGAAATTGAAATTAATACCACTTTAGTAAAACATGTGGAACGAAAAATAAAAGAAAATTTCAAGAAACCACAACCCGAAAAACACAAACATTTTTATATTGATGATACGATTGATTTGCATATCGAAAACTTGATTGATAGCCATGCAGGCATGACCAATGCTGAAATTATTAAAATTCAATTACAGCATTTCAGAAAATGTTTTGAAGAAGCAATGATTCATAAACTAACTAAATTTACAGTAATTCATGGCATTGGCAAAGGCAAATTAAGAGCCGACATTTGGTTGATTATTAAAGAGTATAATGCGGTAAGAAGTTTTAAAAATGAATTCCATCCATTGTATGGATTTGGTGCTACTGAAATATTTTTTCGGTAGTTGTTAAACAAAAAATTCAACATTCTGTTTTATCTTGCCACACATGTTAGAAGCATTATTAAAAGGATTTTTATTGGGTTTGGTTTTAATGCTGTCGGTAGGGCCTGCGTTTTTTGCGGTGATAGATACCAGCATTAATAAGGGTTTCCGAACGGCATTGTATTTTACATTTGGTGTTTGGCTTAGCGATATTACTTATATCTGCCTTACCAATTTAGGCGCTACACAATTGCTTACACAGCGTATTACAGCAGTGTATTTAGTGGGTGGTGTGGTGCTATTAATAATTGGTATTATTATGCTGATGAAAAAGCAAAAAGATGAAGTTGAACATGTAGAAGTTAAAAAAGGCGATTTAGTAAAATCATTTGGCAAAGGCTGGTTAATCAATACCACAGCGCCTGGCGTAATATTATTTTGGGCTGCTGCTGCTGTTCATGTGCAAAACGAAGAATTTACTGTGAATCAAAAATTTGCTTTTTTTGGTGCAGCCGTTTTAATTGTAGTTTCAACTGATATTGGCAAAGCCTATTCGGCACAAAAATTAAAAGACCAATGGTTAAAGCCATCTGTGATACATTTAGTAAACAAATTGAGTGGAATAGGGATGTTGATTTTTGGCGCATACATGATTTATAAAGGATTTAAACATTAATTGATTTAAGATTTAAAATGAATAAGATTACATTTTTATTTGAAGAAAAAGGAAAAGAACCTATCGTGTTAGATTGCCCCCAAGGTGAATCTATTTTAGAAATAACATTGCAAAATGATTTGGGTTTACATCATAATTGTGGCGGCGTATGTGCTTGTAGCACTTGCCATATTTATGTTGAAAAAGGGATGGATTTTTTAGAAGAATTATCAGATAGGGAAGAAGATTTTATTGATAGAGCTAAAAGCCCAAAACTGAATAGCCGCTTGGCTTGTCAATGTGTTTTGTTAGAAGATAATAAAGAAATTACGGTTACCATTGCCGACCAAAGTTTGCTACTTGGCGATTAATATTTCAACCCATTAATACAGTTGAAATGAATATAAACGAAAGAAAATTTAACGACCCACAATGGAAACATACCATCGAAGCTATGCAGCAATTATCTGCAAAGTT
Source organism: Bacteroidota bacterium (assembly GCA_046051225.1). Lineage (GTDB taxonomy): Bacteria > Bacteroidota > Bacteroidia > Chitinophagales > CAIODY01 > CAIODY01. The sequence continues at coordinate 49,432 of JBJOOR010000009.1, forward strand.
GCCATGGGCAAATCGTTTACGTCATCCTTATTATTTTTCTTTCAAACGTAATTTTAAAAATGGATTAAAACTGCAAATCAGTTTTTGGGTTGAAGCTGTGTTTTTTTATCTACATCATTTTGCTTTGTTGTTTCGAAAAAAACAGAAAGCAAAATTTTCAAACAACAAGATTGTTTTCTTTTTAGATTTTAATACAGCCTATTTAAATGCGTTGTTGCCACTTTGCAAAGCGATGAGTGATAAAGGTTTGGGGTTTGATGTATTTATTCCACAAAAAAATTATTCAAAAGTTATTGAACGATTGCAACAAGAAAATATTCTACTTCAAAATATTATTACCGATTCCGATTTTCTTCCTTCCCATTATTTTAATGCATTTATAAATGCTACTTTTTTATCGAAAATAGATGTTTTAAAATGGTTGTTTGCTAATGTAAAAAAGAAATTATTTTTAGTAGCCAATGTGTGGCAATATGCATTTCATCAACGTTTTTATCAAAAGCAAATACATACATATTTAGCCAATGAAAAATATTTAATTGGAGCTGGTGACCATTGGTTTTGGGATTCGATTTTTTATTTAGAAGCACAAAATACACCTTGTACAAGCATTGTAGCCCAGCATGGATTAATGGGCGAATTTAATTACCCCATGTTAGCTAAAAAATATTGGGTTTGGGGCAAGCATGATTTTGATGTAATGACGCAGCAATTTTTAGCTGATGAAAATGAAATTGAAATTGTCGGTAGTGCTCATTTTGATGCCTTTGCAAACAAGGTTAATCGGCAAATAAATGCGGAAGAAAAAAAGTACATCACATTTTTTACCCAGCCATATTTTAAATACAAAGCTTTAGGCGATGGATTGTATGAGCAAGTTGTGAAATGGTTTCTATCATTAGAAATAGCAGCTAAAAAGCATGACAAACAATTGCTAATTAAATGGCATCAATTAGATAATGAAAGCTTCTATCCATTTATAAATAAAGACATAAAAACAAGCCGTGAAAGTTTGGATAAAGTGCTGTCAGAAACTATGATTGGAATTACAGTTGATTCAGCTATTATGTTCGAATCGGCTATGGCTAATGTGTTGATGGTTCAGCTAAAGCATCCTAGCTTTGAAAGATTTATTGATTTCAGTAATGATAATCTTACATTAAAAGCCGAATCGGAACTTGAATTATTAACCTTAATTGAAAAACTAATTACCGATAAATTATACCTACAACATCAAACTGAATTGATGCAAAAATCCATTTCAAATTATTTAGCTAATCAAGGCAATACAGTAGAAGAAATGATAGTTAGATGTAAATAAAATTAGCAATTAAAATTTGTTATTCGGCAATTCAACTTTACTTTTACATGAAACTTTAGGGGCGGCGAAAATAATTTGCTAATTGGATAATGTGCTAATCTGCTAATTATGAAATGCCTGAGATGAACCCTTAGAACTTGAAACAGGTAATGCTGGCGAAAGGAAAAGAACGACAATGAGCTAATGTGATGATATGCTAATTAAATACAAGCTCTTTCTTTCCCAACAATTTTCTGTTTTATTTTATCAGTGTTAATTATAAAAATCAGCGTCATCGGCGTTCTATTATGCAAATAGAAATTAACAACGAAATAAAAACGATAACTGAAAATTTTTCAGCGCAACAAGTATTTGAACTATTGCAGATTCCAAACACAAATGGTTATGCTTTGGCAATTAATAATACGGTTGTACCGAAATCAAAATGGACTGAAACAATTTTAAAAGAAAACGATAAAGTGCTTGTAATACAGGCTACACAAGGAGGATAAAACATTTATTGAATTAGTGAGTTGTTGATTTATTGATTAAAAACAACTTACTAATTCGAATCAACAAATCATTAAATCATCAACTCAACAAATAACGAAAATGCAAGAAAATATCATCACCACCACACCATTTCCGAAGTCGAAAAAGATTTATGTAAAAGGAAAATTACACGACATCAGTGTTGCTATGAGAGAAATTGAAATTGGCACCAGTGCTGCCAGAGTCAACGGACAATTGGTTGAATCAACCGATAAAAAATCATTAACGGTTTATGATACTTCGGGTGCTTATACCGACCCGAACGCTACAATCAACATTCACGAAGGCTTGCCAAAGCTGCGCCGTGACTGGATTTTAAAACGTGGCGATGTTGAGCAATTAAATGATTTCAGTGCTGCTTATACACATGAAAGAGAAAACGATAAATCAACTTTGGATATTCGTTTCAAAAATATTCCGAAGCCATTAAGAGCAAAGGCAGGAAAAAATGTTTCGCAATTGCATTACGCAAAACAAGGCATCATCACACCTGAAATGGAATACATTGCCATTCGTGAAAATCAACGCATGGAAGAAATGCAAAAACAATTTGCTGCGCATGCTAATTTTCATAAAGGCGAAAATTATGGCGCAAACATTCCAACCATTGTTACGCCTGAATTTGTAAGAGATGAAATTGCAAAAGGCAGGGCGATTATTCCTAACAATATCAATCACCCTGAAAGCGAACCGATGATTATTGGTAGAAATTTTTTGGTGAAAATAAATGCGAACATTGGTAACAGTGCTGTTACATCGAGCATTGAAGAAGAAGTGGAAAAAGCTGTGTGGGCTTGTCGTTGGGGTGCTGATACGATTATGGATTTGTCAACCGGAAAAAATATTCATGAAACCCGTGAATGGATTTTAAGAAATTCTCCTGTGCCAATTGGAACCGTGCCGATTTATCAAGCATTGGAAAAAGTTGGCAAAGCAGAAGAATTGACATGGGAAATTTACCGTGATACTTTGATTGAACAAGCTGAACAAGGCGTTGATTATTTCACCATTCATGCTGGTGTGTTGCTGCGTTATGTGCCTTTGACTGCTAATCGTGTAACTGGTATAGTGAGCCGTGGTGGCTCGATTATGGCGAAATGGTGTTTGGCGCATCACAAAGAAAATTTCTTGTACACTCACTTTGAAGAGATTTGCGAAATTATGAAAGCGTATGATGTTGCCTTCTCATTAGGTGATGGCTTACGCCCTGGAAGTATTGCCGATGCTAATGATGCAGCACAATTTGCTGAATTAGAAACATTAGGCGAACTCACTAAAATTGCTTGGAAGCATGATGTACAAACGATGATTGAAGGACCAGGACATGTGCCTATGCATTTGATAAAAGAGAACATGGATAAGCAATTGAAAGAATGCCATGAAGCGCCATTTTATACTTTAGGACCATTGACTACAGATATTGCACCGGGCTACGACCACATCACCAGCGGCATTGGTGCTGCGATGATTGGTTGGTTTGGCTGTGCGATGTTGTGTTATGTTACACCAAAAGAACACTTAGGATTGCCGAATAAAAAAGATGTGAAAGATGGCGTAATCACTTATAAACTGGCTGCACATGCGGCTGATTTGGCGAAAGGATTTCCTGCTGCGCAATTGAGAGATAATTTATTATCGCAGGCACGATTTGATTTCCGTTGGCAAGACCAATTTAATTTGTCGCTTGACCCTGATACAGCCCGTGAATTTCATGATGCTACTTTGCCAAGCGATAATGCAAAGGTGGCACACTTTTGCAGCATGTGTGGACCAAAATTCTGTTCGATGGAAATTACGCAACAAGTTCGTGAATACGCCGCCAACCTCGATGCAGAGCAGATTGCGAATGCAATGATGGAAAAATCAAAAGAGTTTAAAGAAAAGGGAAGTGAGATTTATGTTGGGGAAAATGCTTAAATAATTAATTGCAAAATTTAGCTTTTGAAAAAAATGGAAGCAACAGAAACAATAACTACAACTAAGCTGATAATAATAATTTTATCAAGTTCGGTAATTGCATCAATATTGACATCTTTCGCAAATTACTTTCTAACTCAAATTAATTACAAAAATGAGTACTTTAAAAAGATAATTGACAAAAGATTACTTGCATTTGAAGAAGTTTATGAATTCATAGTTCAATTCAAAGTTCTTATTCATGATGATGATAAAGTTTCTCCATTCTTTTTTGGTCAAGGTGTCGTTGATGCTGAAGCAAAAATGATTATGTTTTTTGAGTCCACAAAAAATAGCTTTTGGTTGAGTAAAGAGGTTGGTGAATTAATAACTGAATTTAATGTACTAATTCACAATATCATTACTAAAGCAAAAATAGAAAAAGACAAAGATGCGGCATTGAAAAATCTCGGAATGAAGCATCTTGATGACCTTAGGAAAACAAGAAAAAAAATTGAAGTACAGCTTTTTAAAGATTTACAAAAACTACATAAAGTAGAAAATCTTTTTTCCAAAGACTTAATAAAATAAGAAACATGCAACTTCAAACTAAAAAAATTATCGCTCGTGAATTTTTGCTTTTGATTTTATCAATGGCAATTGCATTGGTTGTTTTTGGAGGAACTTATTTGTACAATTTTATTCAAGAAAAAAGAGTTCAGAAAATTGAAGTTCAAATAAGTGCAAAGAAATTGCTGGTTGATAGTTTGGGGTCGGGAATAATTTTGGAAAAAAGAAATCAAAGGAATTGGTTTTATAATGCAAACAGAAAATATTATGGCGATTTAACCATTGATTCTTTTTGGAATTTAATGCAACTTAGACGTGATAGTTTTGTTATTCGTTATCATAAAATTTATACGCCAGAATTAAAATCTTTTTTGACCTCTTTAGGATTTGAAACACCTGAAAAATTAAGAGATTTTGTAGTTAGTAATTTGTTTAATGAAAAGGATTTTGCAATTATCAGAAAACAACAAATTATCGAAAAGGAAATAAAAAAATTAGAGAAAGAAAAGATTGAAATCACTGAAATTTCCCAACAAGAAGCAAAACAAATTTCAAATTGGACTTTTGTGATTTCAATTATTGTTTTGTTTTTGCTTCGTTATCTTTTTTATGGAATAAGATGGAGTTTAAAAACATTGAAGCAAGAATAATAGTTATAGAGAATCTGTGCTCTGGCATTGCTTGGTTCAAAAAAAATGAAACAATTTTAAAAACTAACAACCTTGTTAGTTACAACTTTGTTAGTTATCTTTGTTGAAAATTAAAATAAATGAAAGCCCCATTTAATTTCGGCAAAGTAATAGAAGGCGCTTACTTCACCAATCGCACCAAAGAAATGAAGCGATTGGAACAAAACTTCATCAATCAAACCAACACTGTTTTAATATCGCCACGTCGGTGGGGAAAATCATCTTTGGTAAAAAATACTGCCGATAAATTAATCCGCAAAAACAAAAAATACAAAGTGGTTTACATTGATTTATTCAATGTGCTGAATGAAGATGAATTTTATAAAGAGTTTGCTTATCAGGTCATCAAAGCCACTTCCAACAAAATGGAAGAATGGCTGCATACAGCTCGACAATATTTAAGTAGGCTAAAACCATCTGTTTCATTCGGCGATGTGCCAGGCGCTGAAGTAGAATTGCAATTGCATTTGCCCGAAATCAAAAAAAACTACAAAGATATTTTGGATTTGCCCGAGGCTATTGCCAAAGAAAAAGGCATCACCATTTTAGTGTGTATTGACGAGTTTCAAAACATCGAACGCTTTACAAAAGAACATGTGGCTTTGCAAAAAAAATTAAGAGCACAATGGCAATTGCAACAGCATGTAGTTTATTGTTTGTATGGCAGCAAACGCCACATGATGATGCATTTGTTTGAATCGGCTTCGATGCCGTTTTTCAAATTTGGCGATGTGTTTTATTTAGAAAAAATAAAGAAAGAACACTGGCTGCCTTTTATCGAAAAACAATTTGTAGAAACTAAAAAATCCATAACCTCACAACAAAGCGAAAAGATTGTAGAGTTAATGAATATGCATCCGTATTATGTACAACAACTGTGTCAGTTAGTTTGGTTGAATACTGATAAAAAAGTAACAGATGCTATCATTACTGACTCTTTGCAAGATTTAATTGAACGCAATAATTCTTTATTTCAACGCGATTTTGAATTGCTAAGTGAAACGCAAATAAATTTTTTAAAGGCACTTACTAGCGGCGAAACAAGTTTTTCATCGCAAAAAGTTTTACATCAATATGGCATTGGCACATCAGCCAATATTCCACGTGTGATAAGCGCTTTGGAGGATAAAGAGATTATTAATAAAACAGGGAAAAGTATCGAATTTGCTGACCCAGCTTTTGAAATTTACTTCAAACAAATTTATCATCTTCATTCCTAAAACTAACAATGTTGTAACTAACAATGTTGTTAGTTTTTGAAATTAGCTACTCTGTAATTTAGTTACACAAAAGCTTTATTCTTAATTTAATGCCTTGCTAAATTGATAATTTTTTATTACACATCTATATTTGCTGTTTACAACTTAAAGTTGATGCATTTATATTCTTCTTATTTTCATGCAAACAAAAAATATAAGTTGTAGCATGAAGTTATTAAGAACAATATTTTATTCTTTTCCATTTCAATTGATGTTGTTGCATTTTAAAAAGCATCAAATATTAATGCTGTTTTGGTTAATTCTGTTTGGAATGATTACTTCATCATTTGGTAGAAGATTTGGCTTGCCCTATTTAATGCTCGACCCCGAATACTTGGGCAGCGTAAGTGTATTTAGTTTTTTTATTTTAGGATTTGCGGCTGGTGGTTTTATTATGATTTGGCAAATTACTACTTATGTATTGCATGCCTGGCGATTTCCGTTTTTAGCTTCTATTCGTGAGCCTTTTATAAAATTTTGTTTAAATAATTCGGTATTGCCTAGTGTATTTATTGCGTTGTATTTTGTTAAAATATATACCTTTCAGCAAGATACAGAAATAGGTTTGCATTTCGCCAAGTTTGCTTTTATTGGTTCGTTTGCTGGTGGCGCTATTTTGATTTCGTTAATCACCTTTACTTATTTTTTTAGTACCAATCGCAATGCATTATCTATATTTAAAAACCCCAAATCGATATTTGGTAGAAATGTTAAAATAAAATCTACTTCTATCAACCCGTTATTTTTTAAAGACCATGATAGTGATAAGGACCAAAAAAACATTAAAGTAGATTATTATTTTAATACACCTTTTAAAATTAGACATACTCGTTCAGTTGATCATTATCGTCCCGAATTAATATCGGCGGTGTATAAGCAGCATTATTTTAATATGTTATTTATCGAAATTGGTACTATTGGTATTATGCTAGCTTTTAGTTTGTTGATGGATTATCCTTTCTTTCGTATTCCAGCTGGCTCTAGTGTGTTTCTTTGTTTTTCGGTTATTAGTATTTTAATTGGTGCTTTTAGTTATTGGCTTAGGGGCTGGCGAACTACTATGTTTATTTTCTTTTTTGTAATGCTTAATATTTTTTCGAAATTTGATATTACTGATACGAAGAATAAATTTTATGGCGTAAACTATAGCGATAAACCTTTACCCTATACGGCAGAAACATTAAGCGAAATGGCAGATTCGAATCATATTAATGAAGCTAGAAATCATACCATTGCTATTTTAAATAATTGGAAATCGAAATTTAAGAATGATAGTGTAAACCAAAAGCCTTACATGATTTTATTAAATGTAAGTGGGGGTGGATTGCGCAGTAGTTATTGGACTTTTAATGTATTGCAATACCTTGATAGCCTTACCAATGGCAGAATGATGAAACAAACTCAATTAATTACGGGCGGTAGTGGGGGCATGCTGGGCGCTTCGTTTTTTAGAGAATTATTTTATCAAAAACAATTGCATCCTAAACAAATAAATTTGAATGCTGCCCAATGGCGCAATGCTATTGGTAGCGATTTACTTAATCCTGTAACTACATCTATTGCTGTAAACGATTTGTTTTTGCCATGGCAAAGTTTTACTTATGCTAATAAAAGTTATAAAAAAGATAGGGGCTATGTATTCGAAAAGCAATGGAATGAAAACACTTTGCAAATGATGGATAAAAAAATAATGGATTATTATCAGCCCGAATATAGCAGCACAATACCCATGATGATTTTAAATGGTACTATTATTAACGATGGCAGATTGCTAATGATGTCGCCACAGCCATTAAACTATATGGTTAGACCTAATTATAATGAGCATCGAATATCCGATCCTAAAATTGATGCTATTGATTTTCGGTATTTTTTTAAAACAAAGCAAGCCGATAGTTTACGATTTTCAAGCGCTTTAAGGGTTAATTGCACGTTTCCGTATGTATTGCCTAGCATTAGTTTGCCTACCAAGCCCAAGTTAGATGTAATGGATGCTGGCATTAGAGATAATTATGGCTTTCAAACCAGTATTAGATTTATTAATGGATTTAAAGAATGGATTAAAGAAAACACGGCTGGATTAATCTTTATTCAAATTACCGATTTTAACCGCAGCAATTTAAACTTAGAAGATAATGAAGAAACGGCTTTAGAACAAATGACTAATCCTATTGGCAATGTGTTTTCAAACCTGCCCGAGTTTCAATATTTTAATCAAAACGATTTATTGTATTTAATGAGCAATTCGTTTCCTAAAAATATGTATGTATTAAGGTTTGAATATACACCAGCCAATGCTACCGAACGTGCCTCGTTAAGCTTTCATCTTACAGCTAAAGAAAAACAAAGCCTTCGTCAAGCTCTATACAGCAAGCAAAACCAACGAGTGTTTACTACCTTTAATCGCTTAGTAAAACAATAATATTTCACATCTATTGCAATATGAATTATGCTTGGCTAAAAGTTTCGTTTTTACCATTTTTATAATAAAAAACACACTGCTACAGCTGTGGCGAAGCATTTTATTTTAAAAAACACATAAAAACACTTGTATGGGAGCATTTTAGAAATAGGAATGTACTAAATATAGAAAAAATGTCAGCACAATTTGTCAAATCTAAAAGATTCAATAAATTTTAAAACATTAGGCTAATCATTTAATCCTTATCAAAAATATACTATAGCTTAATATCACAATAAAAAAATAGAAAAGTATATGTATGGTATAGCAAAATCAACAGATATTTATGCAACTGAATAATAATCATCATCCAATACCATGTTTACCACCACCACACAAATACGAGTAAGATATGCCGAAACCGACCAAATGCGCTACGTATATTATGGCAACTATCCGCAATATTATGAAGTAGGCAGAGCCGAAGCCATAAGAGAAATAGGATTTACGTACAAGCAATTGGAAGATATAGGCATAATGATGCCCGTAGTAGAAATGAATATTAGATATTTTCGCCCAGCATTATACGATGATTTATTAACCATTAAAACCACACTAACGGAGCTAAACAAATCTAAAGTAAGATTTCATTCCGAAATATTTAATGATAAAAACGAATTGCTAAACCAAGGCATAGTAACGCTTGTATTCGTATCATCCATGGATATGAAACGAGTAGATATGCCCTCCATATTATTCGAAAAACTAACACCCAATTTTATATAAGGTTACACACATTTTGGTATGAATATTTTTATAAAATTTATCACTATATAATCTTAATTTTACACCATGAGTAAAACAAATTTAAAAACACAGAACTTTGAATTAAAAGGATTACCAAAGCGCACAGTAAAACCACGAAATAGTGGCTTTACCATGGTAATGGATAAAGGATTAAGCACCCCCGAAGTAGAAAATTTTTTAAACATAGCATCGCATTATACCGATGTAGTAAAGCTAGGCTTTGGTACTGCTTATGTAACCATGAATTTAGATGAAAAATTAGCCGTATATCGCAGACATCATATACCATTTTATTTTGGCGGTACATTGTTCGAAGCATTTATAGCCCGAAATCAGTTTAACGATTATATAAAAGTATTAGATAAATACGAAATGGAATTTGTAGAAGTAAGCGATGGCTCACTTGAAATACCACATTCTAAAAAAATGAAATACATTGAAATTTTAGCCAAAAAAGGGTTAAAAGTTTTAAGTGAAGTGGGTAGCAAAGATGCTGAAAAAATATTTCCACCATATCAATGGATCGAGTTGATGCAAACCGAATTAAATGCAGGCGCTTATAAAGTAATAGCCGAAGCCCGAGAAGCAGGCAATATGGGCATTTATAGAGGCAATGGCGAAGTACGTGAAGGCTTAGTACAAGAAATATTAACCAAAATAAAAAAAGAAAAAATTATTTGGGAAGCACCTCAAAAAGCGCAACAAACATGGTTTATAAAATTATGTGGCGCAAATGTAAATTTAGGAAATATTGCCCCCAATGATGTAATACCTGTTGAAACATTACGCATAGGTTTGCGCAGCGATACTTTCCATCATTTTTTAGATAATGAAAAATAATGATGCAACGATTAGTGTTCATTATATCTCTTACTTATTATACAAATAATTTTTAGCATGAAATTCATAAAGCCATTTTTACTATTAATAGCCATTTTATTTTGCACACAAATACAAGCTCAAAAACATTCATCTGCCTGTTTTACAGATACCACAAATAAAAAAATTGTATTTCCAATAGTAAAATGCATACCCTACAACGTAGTATTGGATAATTGCTCTACTGGTAATTTTGATTCAGTATCATGGCGAATAAATTATTCTGCAACTTTTGATTGTTTAAACCCAACACAAAGTACTTACATAGGTTTTGGTGGCAGCAATGCAAAAAGCTCAATTAATTTTCCTGTAAGCATAAATGGCTCTTATTCCGTTACCATTTATTTGTTTAATGCCGCACAAGGACAAGGTCCAATAGATTCATTTACTAATTGTGTAGCCATATTAAGCAATCCAATAAACACAAGTATAGTATCCAATAATTGTTTAGGAACAACATATCATTTTGGTCAAAAATCAGTAACCGCCACAGGGCATTATATTGATACCCTACAAAGTGTAGATGCTTGCGATTCAATAGTAAATCTTGATATCACTTTTTTTCAAACACCACCCATGTATTCGTATAGCGTAAATTTATGTAGCGGCACACCATACACATTTAATAATACAGTGTTAACAGCAGCTGGTAATTATTTAGATACCTTAGTTTCATTTGCTGGATGCGATTCGTTAGTACAATTAAAATTAAAGTATAATGGTGCTCAAGTTTCAGTGTACTATACATCAACCCTATGTTATGGGCAGTATCAAATTTTTTATGGCGATACTATTAGAGCTACAGGAACATATTTTGATACCTTAACATCTTCAATAGGTTGCGATTCAATTATTGCATTAAATGTAGTAGTACTTAATCCTATTCCACCAGGCTTTACCTATGATACTATTTGCTATGGTAATTCATTTCAGTTTAATGGTAATTTAATAACTGTTGCAGGCACTTATGTAGATACCATTCCTGCATTTGGTAATTCTTGTGATTCAATAGTGACACTTTATTTATTCGTTCGTCCAGCAGCATTATTTTCAGATGTGTATGATACCACTTGTAAAGATGTGCCATTTAATTTTGCTGGTTCTTCATTTACATCGGCTGGCGATTATGGATTTATACTACAAAATCAATTTGGCTGCGATTCATCCTTAATGCTCCATTTATCAGTAACTGATCTAAGCCCAGTTATTGTGCAAATGCACGATACACTATTTGCCACAGGCATTGGTGCTATTCAATGGATTAGATGCGATAGTAATTTGCAAATAGCTGGTGCAAATTCAAATTATTTTATACCAAAAGTATCGGGTGTATATGCAGCTATTTTTACTGCCAACAATTGTATTGCTACTACCGATTGTGTAGTAGATAGTTTTTCGGTAGGCGGAATTGCTAACGTAAGATTAGGAGGTAATAAAATAATAGTGTATCCTAATCCTTGTTCAGATAAGTTATTGGTTAATGGTTATTCGCTAATTGGGAATAGAATTGAGGTAAAAGATATTTTGGGTAGAACTTGTATATTGATAGCACATCAAAAATCTGAAATCGTAAATATTGAATCATTGCCAAGCGGTATTTATATACTAAAAATTACCGATGCTAATAGCAATGTGATGAATGGCAAATTTGTAAAAGAATAAATTAATTATTTCGTTTACTCATTTGTAGATATTTTGGTAGGCTTTTTATCTAAAAAATCATACATGTGTTTACTTTGTTTGCCAGTAATGTAATCATGGTACTCAATCGGGAAGCCTAGGTGGTACGTTATTTCTTTAACTAGCACACTATCTTTCGAAAATACTTTTGTAATGCCTTCTTCTTTACCAAATTTATAATTTACAATCTCCATTAATTTGCCACTTTCGTAGTAGTTATACCATGTGCTATCTTCCAATTCATCTTTATAAAAACCTGTTGATTTTTTTGTACCCGAATTATAAAAGCCTTGGTAATTGCCATTCTCCGAACCATTTTTGAATTCTACTATTTCTTTTGTTTTGCCATTTTCGTAATAAAATATCCAACTGCCTTCTCGTTTATCATGAATAAATTTTCCTTTTTCTAGTAAGTTGCCATTTTCATAATATTGTAGTGCTTCGCCTTCTAACAAATTGTTTTTATAATGCTCTATTAATTGATTTTTATTATTGTTGAAATAAAGTATTCTTGTGCCTTCTAACAAATTGTTTTTATAAAATGCTTTTTCGATTAAAGTATTATCTGAATTATAATGAAGCATTGAATCGGTCAATAAATTATTACTATAATGTTTTATGAATTCTTTATTTCCATTTTCATAAAATGATTGATAAAGCCCGTCTTTAGTAGATGGTTTAGATTGTAAAACTTCAAATTGCTCTTTTAATTTGCTAGAATCATTATGCCAATAATTTTTTACTACAAGGGTGTTAACATGCCTGCAGCTTACTAATATAAACAATCCTAAAATAGTAATTAATTTAGCTTTAACCATCATTTATGCTCCTTTAAATTGGGGTTTTCTTTTTTCATTAAATGCTGTTATGCCTTCAGCATAATCATTGCTATAGCCTGCTATTTTTTGGCAATAGGCTTCATATTCAAGCATGGTTTCTAAATCGGAATGAAATGATTTATTTAGCATTTTCTTCATCATCCCAATTGCTTTGGTAGGTGCCGTTGAATAATAATCGGTATAAAATTTTACTGTTTCATCCAGTTGTTCCATGGGTACTACTTTGTTTACCAAGCCCAATTGTAAAGCTTCATTTGCCGATACTTTTGTGCCCATGGTACTCATTTCAAATGCTTTTGTACTTCCCACTATTCGTGGTAAGAAATACGATGAGCCACTATCTAAAACCAATCCTACATTTACAAATACTTCTATCAAACTGGCATTTTCGGCAGCCACAATAATATCAGATGCAATGGCTAAACTGCAACCGGCACCAGCCGCTACACCATTTAATTTACAAATGATTGGTTTAGGCATCATACGCATTAATCGTACAATAGGGTTGTATCGCTTGTATAAAGATTCGCTTAAATCTCGTTTGCCCGTCATATCTTTTATAGCTTTTAAATCTTGTCCACTACAAAATGCTTTGCCATTGCCTGTAAATACTATCACTCTTACCATAACATCGTTGGTAGCCAATTTTAAGGCGTCTTGTAATTCAAAACTCATCTCGTCATTAAATGCATTAAATACATCGGGGCGATTTAATGTAATGGTGGCAATATTGTTTTCAACTTCATATACGATTGTGTTAAATTCTTTGGTGCTCATTTTTTTGGGGATTAATGAAATGATAAAAAAAAATCCTAAATGCTTAGTATCGCTTTAGGATTTTTCAATTGGTTTATTAATTGTAATTTATTTATGGTTGGCTGTTTCTTCATTTTTTTCATTAGCATGTTCTTCGCTTTCCTCATTTTTTGTTTCGGCTTTATCGTTTTCTTGTTCACATTTATCTTTCTTTTTACAACAAGCTTTTTCTTCGCCTTCATTGCAGCCCTCACATTCGCCTTTACCAGTTTCAGCACCCCATAATTGCTGCTGCTCAATATTTTCTATTTTATCTTCTTCGCATTTTTGACATGTGGCGCAAATGCTGCAATGTGCACATTGTTGCCTGCCTATTACTATTCGTAACAAACATGCTATGCTGATTACAAAAACAAAAGCTAATGCTATTCTAAAAAGATAGTTGGTTGGTTTATTACTTTCTGATGTGTGATTTGAATGACTCATAAATATTTTTTATTTGATGCAACAAAAATAATTTAAAACTATAAAGTAAGAAGTTTTTTGCAAGGAATATTTTTCAATAGGGGGTGTTAGATTTATTAATCGTTTATCATTAAGGTGGTGAATAACTCTGAAATAAATTGGAATGAGTTTTCTCTTCTTACATTTTTTTGAAGGATAGGGAAAAATAATTAGTGTCGGTTTCATTTTTTTAATTTTTGGTGAAACAAATAGATTTTGGTGAAACATTAGTGAACCAAAAACCGACGAAAAGTGAAATAGTATGAAATTATAAAAAACAAAAAAGCCTTTCAAATACTTGATTTGAAAGGCTTTTTTGTTTTAGTGAAACTTACTAAGTGATCCCGCTGGGACTCGAACCCAGGACCCCAACATTAAAAGTGTTATGCTCTACCAGCTGAGCTACGGAATCATCACAAAGTATTTTACTACCTCGTTGCTTTTTTAAGCGGCTGCAAAAATACACCCAGATTTTAATTTTGCAAATAGTTTTTAATCTTTATTTTTTATTTTTAGAAAAATAATTTTCTATTTCCTTCAAATCCTTGCTATTAAAGCATTGTGTGGCCGTTAAAAATCCTTTACGTGCTGATGCAATTCCAAATTTTATATCGTCTAATCCTTTTAAATCATGTGCATCTGGATTTATTGAAATCATTACATCTTTTTCAATGGCATATGGAATCCATTTCCAATCCATATCTAAACGGTATGGACTTGCATTTAATTCAATGATAACGTTATTGGTTGCACAAGCATCAATTATTTTTTTGTGATTGATAGGATATCCTTCACGACTTAATAATAATCTACCCGTAGGATGACCAAGTATTGTTGTATAAGGATTTTCAATGGCTTTTATCAATCGTTTCATAGCTGTTTCTTCATTCATTCGTAATGTTGAATGAATTGATGCAATTACAAAATCAAACGTTTTTAAAATATCTTCCGAGTAATCTAAATCGCCATTATATAAAATATCAGATTCAATTCCTTTAAATATTTTAAAGTTGTTGTATGAAGAATTTAATGCATCTATTTCCTGATGTTGCTGAAAAATTATTTCTGCTTTTAATCCATCAGCATACGTGGCTGATTGCGAATGGTCGCTCATACACAAGTATTCAAACCCTTTATTTATGCAGGCTTCAGCTAATTCTTTGATTGTATTTTTGCCATCGCTATATTTTGAATGGCAATGAATAATGCCTCTAATATCTCTTTCTTCAATTAATGTAGGAAGATTATTTTCAATCGCTAAATCTACCTCAATTGTTCCTTCTCTTAATTCTGGTTCGATAAATGGTAAATTAATTGATTCATAAATTTCTGCTTCGTTTTCATATTCAGCTAATTCAATTTTTTCTAATAGTTGAAGATGGGCAAAAGATGAAGATGAGTTAAACCAATTAAATTCGAAATATTGCGCTTCAGATAAAATTATTTGAATAGGAAATCGAGTTAAATAATTACAGCTTACGATTAAATTTTCTTCATCAAAAGCTACATTGCTAATTTCTTCTAAGCTTTCTAAACATTCAATTAATTCCATTTCATTTTGCAGGGTTGTAATTAATTCAATGCTTTCTAATACAATATTTTTTCTTCTGATATTGCCAGTAAATTCAAATCGTTCATCAAAATTTTGATTTAAAATATCCAACAAATGTTGGGCAACAATTAATCCTTCGGCATAAAAAAACTTATGCTTGTTTATATTAATAAATTGAATTTGCTTGATGATTTCGTTCTGTGTTTTTTCGCCAAATCCTTTTAATTCAATCAGTCTGTTTTCGTTGCAGGCATATAATAATTCACCTACATCTTCAATTTCTAATTCTATCCAAATTGTTCTTAGTTTTTTAGGACCAATTCCTTTAATCCTCATCATCTCTAACAACCCAACTGGTGTTTTATTCAATAGCGTTTGCAATGCCTCAATCGAGCCTTTATTAAGGTATTCTTTAATGGTCGATAAAACAGAATTGCCAACGGCAGGAATTTTTAAAATAGCATCATCGCTCATTTCGGTTAATGACGTTTTCCATTTATCAATTTGAAACGAAGCAGCAGAAAATGATTTTGCTTTGAATGAATTTTCATCATGCAAATCCATCAACTTACTAATCAATTTTAATTGGTCAGCAATTTCATCGTTCGAAAAATTTTCCATACCAACAAGATTACAAATACTGTTTTAAAATGGCAGTGATTTTTTCAGAAGCTATACCATCACCCAAACAATTTGAATTTAAAGTTGGTATTTTAATATTATGATAAGCTTCGATGATATTATGTTTTAATGGTCCAGCCTGCTGATTCCAGCCTTCTTGCACGGTTTCTACCCATTCAGTTTGGGTATCGGTTAGTATACCTGGGGTATGATGAAAATAAGCTTCTTTGGTAATGCCACCCGAATCTGTATAAACAAATTTTGCAAAACGGATTAATGTTTGCGAATCAATATACCCCAATGGTTCGGTTAAAATAATATTGGGTTGATTAATTAAGTTTTCCATTCCATTTTCTTTTACCACTTTTAATGTTCGTGGATGAATAGGAAAAATTACCATTTCTTTAAAATTTTGAATGGCTTCCAAAATATTTCGTAAATTCCCCACATCATCAGTGTTTGAAGCCCGATGGCAAGTCATAAAAATAAATTCTTTTTTCTTTATTCCGTATTTTTCAAATATTGAATATTGGTTGGCTTCAATTTCAGGAATATTTTGTTCGATTATATCAATCATCACATCGCCTACATTATAAACGTGCTGCGTTATACCCATACTTTTTAAAATGTCAATGGCTTTGGGCGTAGGACAAAAATAAAAATCGGATAAAATATCGGTGATTAATTTGTTAGATTCTTCAGGAATATATTTATTAAACTCTCTTAATCCAGCTTCAATATGTGCTAATTTTGATTTTGTTTTGATGGCTGCAATAGAAGCCGCCGCAGTAGAATTTGTATCGCCAAATACAATTACACAATCGGGTTTTTCTTTCAAAAAAATATCTTCCATTTCAATCAGCATTCGTGCAATCTGCCTACATGGTGTATCCGAGCCAATTCCTAAATTATAATCGGGGTTGGGTATTCCTAATTCTTTAAAAATATTTCCACTCATACCTGCGTCATAATGTTGCCCAGTATGAATAATTATTTCATCAAATTCTTTACGTATTGCTTTCGATAAAGGTGCTAGTTTTATGAATTGCGGTCGGGCACCAACCACAGATATTATTTTTTTTTTCATACTCATTTAAAATGCATTTTTTACAATTGCTGAAGCTTCTTTGCCGCAGTTAAACAATAAATCTATGATTGACATATTAGGAACAAAATCGCCCCAAAGTTGCTTGTATTGTGGATGTTTGAAATTTGTAATGGTTAATTCAATATTATGTTGGTTGTATAATTCAGCTTCTTGATAATTATTTCCCCCAAATCCCGATAGATATTTTGTGGCATTAATTTGCTTACAAATATTTATTAATCGTATGGTTGATTCGCCTTCTGCTTTTATTTCGGAAGAAATAATTAGTGGCGTATTTATTTCTAAAACATGGCAAACAAATTTTATTAAAGCAATATTTATTGCTGCCATATTTTCGCCGCTGTGCAATAAACAGTTTTCAAACTGGGGAAAATAATCATTATAAAAAGGGGCTTTTTTATAGTTGCCTTCTACTGTTTTTAACACTTTTTTTATGTTATGTTCAAATTGAACAATGCCTACTTCATTAATGTTTTGCCCAAATTTACCAGTTTGTAATGCAGGCAGTGTAAGCCATTGAGCACCTTGTGGTGTTTTAATTTGATTTCGATTAATGAAACTGTTTTTTGTAAATTGTACATCATCCAATAATACAAAAATATCTGCTTTTTCAATTTTATAAAAATATCCAATCCAAGGCACAAAATTGGGTTGATGAATGGCTGCTATCATTTATTGGTATTTTTATATATCGTAATTGTAAATTTTAGCTTCTCCATCAAGTACAATTTCATTATTTTGATTGGTGCATGTAGTAGATAAAATGAATTTAAATTTATCAATTTCAATTTCTTTTATGGTAATCATAACAGTAATCGTATCATCTATAAAAACAGGAAGAGTAAATTTGATTTGTTGTGCAGCATAGATACTCCCTATACCAGGTAAATGATTGCCAATCGCATTAGAAATTAATCCTAAAATAAACATTCCATGAACAATGTTTTTTTTGAATCGTGTTGTTTTAGCATATTCTTCATCAAAATGAATTGGATTGTAATCACCCGTAACTTTACCATATAATTCTACATCTGTTTTCAAAATTTTCTTTTGAAAGCTAAATGTATCACCAATATTAAATTTGCTTACTTCCATTTCGATTTATATTCTTCAAATTTTTTATAAAAATTTTCTTTGAATAAACATACAATCATATTATCAATATAAACACCATCTTTAAATAAAGATTCTTTGTATCTGCCTGTTACTTCGAAGCCAATTTTATTTTGATCGAAATGTAAAGTTTTTTCATTTGTTGATAAAACATAACCATACATCATGTGCATATTAAATTGTTGAAACAATAAATCGCAAAAAGAAAAAATGGCATCAACTGCATGACCTTTTCCCCAGAAATTTTTATTTCCAATTGTCCAACCAACTTCACAATTTTTATTTATATGATCAATTTTCATTGCCGAAATAACTCCAATAGCCTCATTTGTTTCTTTATCGCAAATCACTAATTTCTTTTTTGAATTATCTGTCATTTGCTTTTCGTACCATTTTTTCTGTTCGAACATACTTACAGGAAAACTATTCACAAATGAAACTCTAATTTCGGGGTCAAAATTCCAATCTCTAATCATCGAAATGTCCGATTCTTCCATAGCTCTTAAATAAGTTATTCTTCCAATCATAATGTGTTATTATTTTATTGAATTATTCTAATCATTTCAAATGCTTCGGCATATCTGGTTGCTATTTGCGCACCTCTTACTCTTGCCAAGCCAAATATAAATTCATCATCTACATAGCTTCTGAAATTTTGTGTTTTATAGCATCGCATAGCTTCTGCTTTTTTGTCTACATTTTCTTTTTCTAATTTAAAAAATGAAGTGGTTCTAAATTCAACCGTATCCCACGGTAAATCATAACCATAAATAGTTAGGTGCTTGTAAGCTCTAATTCCTTCGCTATAAATTGCATGATGATCTTGATGCAAAGCATTTGAGCAAGGCATAAAAATAATATCAGGCTTTAGTTCGCTACGTAGCCTTACCATATCTTCTAATATTTCTTGCCTTACGCTACTAAATTTTCTAACTTTATAAGGCATTATAATTAAGTTTTCGGGCTTAATGCCTAATACTTTTGTAGCGTCTTTTACTTCAAGTTCTAACGCATTTTTTGGAAACCCTGCTGGCACCGATTCTTCGCAAGTAGAAAAGGCTACATAAAATACTTCGTTGCCTTCTGCTATTAATTTATTAATAGTGCCTCCACAACCTAATTCGCCATCATCAGTATGTGGTGCTAAAACTAAAATTCGCTTGTTGATCATTTTATTTTTTTGATATTGAATAATGCAAAGTTATTTTTTTATAAAAACTTTTACTAATAAATTCCATACTTGATTTGCAAATGGGCGCAGAATATATTTTTCGGAAACACCAGACAATTCGAATACACCAAATCGGCGTTTAAAACTAGATATGCCTTCAATAAATTTTGCATCGCCATTGCTTTCATCTTTTGATGTTTGCCCTAAATTATAAAATAGAAATCCCCTATCCTTATAAATTTGAATAAGCTGCCATTGGGTATAATTGCCTGCTCCAACCGAATTTTTTAAAGAGCCAGCAAATGCATAATAAGCTGTATTGCCGTATACGGTTACAAATGCACCAAACAATGGAATTTCATTGTGATAAGCAATATAAAGTTCAACCGCATTAAAGCTGGATAACTTTGAATAATAAAATTTAATAAAATCGTAATTAGGACCATTTTTTTCTTGATGACTATATGTGTTTTTTAAAAGCGAAATGAATAGTTCAATATCATTAACTTGAATTAATTTTACACCTTCTTTTTCACCTTTTCTAATGTGATTGCGATGTTTAGCATGCACATTATTCCACAATTCTTCTTTTGTTTTCGATAAATCTACAATGGCAATATTATATTCTTTTTTAGTAGTAGGATTAAATAAACTATTTAGTGTGATTGGTCGGCCATAATAGTTGCCATGTATTGCTGTTGCTGGGTTTGATGCCGCAACATATTTTTTTAATTCGGCTTCTATTATGTTCTTAATTTCATCTTTTCTAGTATTCATTATTTCAAGCAAAATAATAGGTTCGCCAATAAAGCTAATGCTTTGGCTAATGCTTCTAATAAAAGTTGGTAGGCGTTTACTTTCCCATTTATAAAATTTATAAGCAGCTATTAATTTGCCATTTTCAATTAGATGTAAATAGATAGATTGATGTTGAAAAAATTGCTGTACCTCATCGCTATAAGTAGCCTGAATTAAATTGCCGTTCGATTTGGCTAATTCATTCCATGCTGCTTCGTCAAGTGGTTTGTTTTCAGTTATTTTGATGTCAATCATTTAGTAATATTCTAATCGTTATTCAGAAAAGTGGTTTTGTTTTATTTCACTAAAAAGCGAAATCAATTTTTTTTGTTCGTTTTCCCAATTCAATTCTTCTTTTGCTTTTTGCAAATTTTCTTTCCAAATATGGGTAGCCATTATTTTATTAAAGCCATTAAGGTAAGCATTTTTTTCGTCGGGGTTTACACAAATGCCAACATGGTAAGGTTCTACAATATTAATATATTCGGGCTGTTGGGTGGCTAAAATTGGAATACCCGATATAATATAATCGAACAATTTATTATCTAAAGCATACCAATACGATAAATCACTTTTATTCCAAGTAGGTACTAACCCCACATCTGCCGATGCCAACGTTTCAGGTACTTTTTGTAATGGTACATAAGGATGATAAAAAATATTGGAATATCCCTTTGTAGCCACATAATTAAAAATTCCTTTTTTGCCATCATTATCGCTTGCCATCATAATGAAAGCAATATTGGGTTGATTGCCAAATTCATCAATTACTTGTTCTAAATTTAAAGTTTTAAGATAAACACTACCGCCAATAAAAATTAAAATTTTTGTTGAATCAGGCAAGTTAAAATGTTTTCGAAAATAATTGTTCGACTCGTTTATTGATGCTGATTTTGCTGGTATATTTCGTAATACAACGGCTTTGTTTTTTAACTGCAAGTATTCGTTTAAATTGTCGGCTAATGATTTACAAACGGTTATTACATAGTCCGTTAAATTTGCATTTTTTCTTTCTCTAATAATTTCATATTTTCTAACCAAATACGATTTTATCATCAACCATTTGCTGCTATAAGATGATACATTTAGCGGCCAAGCATGAAACAATTCTCGTGATTCGTAAACTAATATCACATTTGGTTTCAACTTTTTTATTTCTTTGCCAATATGATAATTTAGTTGATTATGGCAATACAATACATCAAATTCAAATTGGTTAATTAGCGTTTTTACTATTTGTTTTCGGGCTGTAAAATTCTTTGGGTCGTGCAGTGCAGCGCCATCTAAAAGCCTGTGTAATGGTATGCTTTCAAATGTATCTTCGGTAGGTTTATTGGTTTCTATTTTATGAATTAGCGTTAATTCAAATCCATTATCACGTAATGAAAAAATTTCATTTCTGGCTCGTCTATCATTGTAGATATGGTTTTCGAGCAACATTAATATTTTCATTTTTAAATAATGTGTTTTACTTTTTCAACAAATAATAAAAATAAATTAGGCTGTAATAATCCTGTAAATACAAATCCATAAACAGCACCCCAAAAATGCGCATCATGGTTAATATTATCTCCTTTTCGTTTTCCTAAAAAATATTCGGCAGCTAAATAAATTACACCAAAAACTATCGCTGGCATTCTAATACCCATCATTAAAATATCTGATGTGGGCGAAATTAAAATATTAGCAAATGTAATGGCTGCTACTGCACCACTTGCGCCTATTGATGCATAATACGGATTGTTTCTGTTTTTAATATAAGTAGGAATTTCCGAAACAGCAATAGCAGAAATGTACAGAAATAAAAAATACAAATTTCCTTTTGCACCAAACATATCGTTGAAATAATAATTCAAATTTGAACCAAATGAATAAAACACAAACATATTTAAAAACAGATGCATAAAATCGGCATGAATAAAGCCTGATGAAATAAACCGAAACCATTCTAAAGGATTGCGATTTATTAAGTAAGGAACAAATTTATTTTTATTGAAAAAAGTTTCATTTCCGAATGCAATTAATGAAGCCAAAATGGTAATACCTAGAATAAGCCACATATAGGAAAATGAAAATGCCATCATGTTATGCTGCTTGGTTTGTAGGCTTTTCGCCCAATTGTTTTAATAATTTAAAATGCGAAGCTATGGCGGTTGTAAAATGTTCGATATTTCTATATTCCAATCCATATTCTTCGGCAGTTTTTTGCACTATTGGTGCTACTTCCGCATAGTGTGTATGGCAAATTTTCGGAAACAAATGATGTATTACATGCACATTTATTCCGCCCAACATCCAACACCAAAATTTACTTTTTCGGGCAAAATCGCCAGTAGTTTCAACGATGTGAATAGCCCAATTTTTTTCAACATTTCCATCTTCATTTTTGTGCGGAAAGCTTGTGCCTTCGGTTAAATGCCCTGTTTGAAATGTGAAAGCCAACATCATACCCAACATAGCATGACCTAATAAAAATACAGCAAGAATTTGCCAAAATGAGTAGGGTAGTAGTAGGGTTGGAAGTATTAAGGTGTAGGAATAATAAAATAATTTAGTGCTGATCAGTTTAAACCATTCGGCAGCTGTAGGTTTCATGCCTGTTTGATAATTTTTTAGATGAGAAAAAATCCAAAAATCTTTCGAAAAAACATAGTTGATGGTAAGTACACTATAAATCAAAGGGGCATATAAATATTGATATTTAAAGGCTGGTTTCCATTTGTCTTCCATCGTAAATCGTAAAATGCCATGCCCTTCGCTACTTGTATCTGCACCATCAATATTTACATAACTATGGTGTGCTGTGTTATGCGAATAGCGCCACAAGTATGAGTTTACGCCAATTAAATCTAATGAAAAGGAGAGTAAATTATTAACCCATTTTTGTTTGCTTACAGCGCCATGATTAGCATCATGAGCAATATTAAATGCAATAAATAAATGGGTAAATAAATGTGCAAATGCTAACATTAATTTTATGTAGGTAGGCAAGTTTAGAAACATTATTGCAAACCATGTAGCAGCCCATGTTATCATCCAGAAAGCAATTTTAAACCACATTCTGCCATCGGCTAAATAGCCATTTGGTTTATTTTTAAAATATTCATCTAACCTTGTTTTTAAGGTTTTCATGAAATCTGAATTATTATTCTTTGTAAATTTTACTTTAATATTTGTTGACGACATCTATATTGAATATGAATGAAAGTTAATTTTCGCAAAGAAAATAAAAAAAGTATAGAATTAAAATGATAAGTAATACTTTATGAAAAACTAAAATTCACAATTACCATGTTAGTGAAATTATGTAACGAAAAAACCTTTTTAAAATACTTTTGTTCTACATTTCGGAAATATTAAATTAAAATAAAAACAAATTAAATATGAAAATTCAATCAGAATTCAGAAAGTATGCAGTCCATAATTTAAATATGAGCGGCAACACAATTGATAGTTATATGAAGAAATCTGTAACTAATCTTACACCATACATTATAGAAGAACGACCATTAAATGTAGCTACAATGGACGTTTTTAGCCGATTAATGATGGATAGAATTATTTTTATGGGCGAAGGTATTAATGATTATGTTGCTAATATTATTCAAGCGCAATTGTTGTTTTTAGAATCTACTGACGCTAAACGTGATATTCAAATTTATGTAAATAGCCCTGGTGGTTCGGTTTATGCTGGTTTAGGTATTTATGATACTATGCAATATATTAATCCAGATGTAGCTACTATTTGTACAGGTTTGGCGGCTTCTATGGCGGCTGTTTTATTGTGTGCCGGTGCACCTAAAAAACGCACAGCATTAAAACATAGCCGTGTAATGATTCATCAGCCATTAGGCGGTGCCGAAGGACAAGCAAGTGATATTGAAATTACTGCTCGTGAAATTTTGAAATTGAAAAAGGAGTTGTACGATATTATTGCTAATCATTCAGGCAAAACATATAAAGATGTTGAAAAAAATAGCGATAGAGATTATTGGATGACAGCTGATGAAGCCAAAGAATATGGAATGATTGATGAAGTGTTGATTAAAAAGCCTGTATAATTCTATCAAATATTTTTAAAAACAAAAAAGCGAAGGCAACTTAAAAGTTTGACTTCGCTTTTTTGTTTTTTAATATCAGCCTACTTCAATAGTAGCTATATTAAAAATTTACTGTGGGATTTTGGGCTTAAGAGCTTACAATGTATAAATGTTAACGGTTGTGTGTTTTATAGAGTAAGTTGTGTTTGTGTATTTGTTGTTAGTTTTTAATTTTCATTTTCTGATTTTTGATTAACGATTGTTGTCGCCACTTTTCAATTTTAATAGGTTATTAATTATTTTGGGTTGTGTTATTGTGTTGTGTGTTTTGTGTGTGTTTGGTTTTTCAAAATTGTATTTCTAATTTTTGGTAGCGATTGTTGTCGCCATTTTTATTTTAATGATTACCTACTATTCATAAATTTCTTGCTTCCATATTTTAGCGATTGTAGCCGCTATACTATAGTTTGGGTTAAATCAAAAATTGGGTTTCAGTTTTTTTGTTCACTTAAATTATTTTTTTTATTGCATGTATGTAAGGTTGTTTTAAAAGGTTAAAATAGATTTTCTGATTACTAAATTCGTTACGTTTCTTTCATGTTTTAGATGCAGCAATTGTAGTTGCTTATAATTTGATTTAGGTTAAATAATAGGGTTAATAGTTTTGGTGAAGCAAAGTTTTTTTGTTTCGCTAATTTTGATTTGGCGATTGTTGTCGCAATAAAATGGGTTTAATTTAATTTTGAGATAAGGTATTGGTTTGATGTAATAAACCAACTGGTCGGCCATTAAGCATTGTAAAGCAAAATATCTGCTGCCCTACCAATATTTTTGTTTCGCTTTCATATTCAAATCCATCGTATAGCGGTATGTTGTTATCTTTCACGGCATATAAAAACGAAAACAATTCTTTATCTTTTTTGAAATAATAATGATAATCATCTTTAGTAACCATTATTTTATTAGCATCTTTTTTCTCTAATAATTCAGGATGTTTTTGCGTTTGTTGAATGGCTTGTAATGAGCTGGAATTATTGACGGGAAAATAAGTGTAAGCAAAATTTACATACAATTCGGCTATCATTGACATTTGATTTATTGAGCCAAAAATGCTGCTCGATTTAATTTTATGTTTTGCTGATTTATCTGAAGCCATTGTAGCAAAGCTTATTAAAAAGCAAAATACCATAGCCATACTTCCTAATGACAGGAATGAAATTTTTCTTAACATGATGTTGGGTTATAATTTATGTTTTCTTGTGTTTTGTGTTATCAATTTTTTCTTTCGATTGATGATACAAAGATATAAGCAGCCATAGCCCTTTCGCATCAGTATCATCTTGCAAATTGATACGTGATAAAACTTAAAGTAAATAGTTATCAGTTTTTAGTTGATAGTAACTAATTACTAAAAGCTAATAACTCATCCATGCATAATTTATTTATCTATATTTGAAGCCAATAATTAATACAATTAATGCAACCATTATTTCATTTTGGAAGATATTTAATGATGCTAAATGCCACATTCAGCCGCCCCGAAAACCGCAGAATGTATAGCCGTGAAATTCTTCGCCAGATAGTTTCAATGGGCATAGGCTCATTGGGTATTGTATGCGTAATTTCATTTTTTTTGGGCGCTGTTACCACAGTGCAAACAGCCTATCAATTAGTATCGCCATTAGTACCATTATATGTAATTGCTTCTATCGTTCGTGATTCATCAATTTTAGAATTATCGGTAACCGTTATATCTTTAGTATTGGCTGGTAAAATTGGTAGCAATTTGGCTTCCGAATTAGGCACCATGCGCATTAGCGAACAAATTGATGCTTTAGAAATAATGGGTGTAAATAGTAAATCGTATTTAATTTTACCCAAAATATTAGGCGCTTTAGTTGCCATTCCATCTTTAGTAATTATATCTACAGCCGTTACTATTTTTGGTGGCTATTTTGTTACACTTTTTACCAGCATACTTACACCCGAACAATATATTTATGGCTTACACGATTCGTTTGTGGGCTTTAATGTTACATTCAGTTTAATAAAAGCATTTACGTTTGCGTTTTTAATTTCAACTATTGCTTGTTATTATGGTTATTATACCGAAGGCGGCGCTTTCGAAATAGGCAACAGCAGTACAAAATCAGTAGTATGGAGTTGTATTTTTATTTTATTTAGCGATTATGTTTTAGCACAATTAATTCTTTAATAATATTTTTAGATGAACTCAATTCAACAGCTATTAACTGATATTCAAACCATCATTCAAGCCCAATCTTTATCACTAATTGATAAGGATATTGCATTGCAAAAAACAAGAAAATTGTATGAAGAAATCAGCGCTTTATCAACTCATAAAATAGTTGAACATCAAATTGAAAAAGATAGACTTTTTCAGGAAATACCGCAGAACATCTTTCATCATACAAATTCCTATCCTGTTGGAGAGGATAAAGTTGAGGTTATAAAAATAAATGATGAAAGAGGTTCGAACTTTCCTATTGAAGAAACTGTAAAAACAGAAACTGCAAAACACGAATTAAATACAGAAAGTTTAAACGATATTTTAAATAAAAACAGAAAAACAGAATTGGCTGATAAGCTGGAACATTCACCCATAAAGGATTTAAAAGCAACCATTGGCTTTAATGATAAATTTAGTTTTATACAAAATTTGTTTGCAGGCAATGATGCAGCTTATAAAATGGCAGTTGACCAACTCAATTCGTTTACTTCTAAAGCCGAAGCCGAACAATTAATAACCGAACTTTCAAATCAAAATAAATGGAATGAAAACGAAGAAATTTCAGAACATTTTAAAGAATTAATAAATCGTAAATTTTTATAAAAAATAATTTTATGAGTACCGAAAGAAGAATGAATGTAAATAAAGTTACTACGCATGTTTTACAAGCTATGAAAGAACGTGGCGAAAAAATAAGCATGCTTACTTCGTACGATTATTCGTTAGCAAAAATTGTGGATGCAGCAGGTATTGATGTGATATTGGTAGGCGATTCGGCAAGTAATGTAATGGCTGGCTACGATACCACATTGCCTATCACTTTAGACCAAATGATATATCATGCATCATCGGTAAATCGAGCCGTAAAACGTGCATTAGTAGTGGTAGATTTACCTTTTGGTTCATATCAAGGCAATTCGAAAGAGGCACTTCAATCATCTATTCGTATCATGAAAGAAAGTGGCGCACATGCTGTAAAAATGGAAGGCGGTGTTGAGATAAAAGAATCAATAGTAAGAATATTATCGGCAGGTGTACCAGTAATGGGGCATTTGGGTTTAACGCCACAATCTATTAATAAATTTGGTACTTATACTGTAAGAGCTACAGAAGAAAAAGAAGCCAAAAAATTAATTGAAGATGCCTTATTATTAGAAGAATTAGGATGCTTTAGTATTGTGCTTGAAAAAATACCAGCGGCTTTAGCTGCCGAAGTAAGCAAGCAATTAAAAATACCTGTAATAGGCATTGGTGCTGGTGCTGATGTGGATGGACAAGTATTAGTATTACACGATATGTTGGGCATTAACCAAGGCTTTTCGCCACGATTTTTGCGCCGCTATTTAAATTTGTATGATGAAATAAAAACAGCGGTTGGCAATTATATTGAAGATGTAAAATCCGAAGATTTTCCTAATGAAAACGAAAAGTATTAAGTTTAAAATACCAAATATACTTAATTTCCATTTTTACAATTTTATGCAATATTGGAGTTGATTATTTGGTGTAATTTTGTAAAAAAAAATGACAATAGCTGCAATTCTTTCATTTGCTGGTAAAATACTTGAACCAGTAATTACATCAATTAGGAAAAAATATTTTTCTCAACCTAAATTAGATTTTAGGTTTGTATTTTTTTCAGGTTCTAATTCGCTTATTTTCCCAAATAATGTTTTCTCAAAAATCACATGGAAATATCAAATTGAGGTTTATAACAATTCCGAACATTCTGCACATAAATTAAAAATTATTCGACCTAAAGAGAATGAAATATTTACTTAAAAATCTTTTATCGATGAGTTGAAATCAATAAAACCAATTGAAAAAGCAACTTTTGACATTGAGTTTTACAAAAAGGTAAATAATAGTACAAAAGAAAATATAGTTAATACTCAAAGTAATACACCTGAAATTTTAGCAACAGAAAAAATAATTTTTCAGTATGAAAACATTAAAGGAAAAGCATTTTTTACAGAGTTTTCATTCAATAATAAAATCGGGGAACAAAATGTTTATTTGAGTAAAGTTTCTGATTAACTCCCATCACACCTGCATCACACCAACATTATAGCGTTTCACTTCGGGGTTGTGGTTTGCCATTTCAATGCCCATTGATAAAATTTTTCGGGTATCTAATGGGTCAATAATAGCATCTACCCACAATCGTGAAGCAGCGTAATAAGGCGTTGTCTGGCTGTTGTAACGGTCGGTAATGGTTTTCAGCATTTCCTTTTCTTCTTCGGGTGTGATTTCTTTTCCTTTAGCTTTCATGCTTGCCACTTGTATTTGCAATAAAGTTTTAGCTGCTTGTTCGCCGCCCATCACCGCAATTTTTGCAGTAGGCCATGCTACAATTAATCGTGGGTCGTAAGCTTTACCACACATGGCGTAGTTGGCTGCACCATAGCTATTTCCAACTACCACAGTAAATTTCGGTACAACAGAATTGCTCATGGCATTCACCAGTTTTGCACCATCTTTAATAATGCCACCATGTTCGCTGCGGCTGCCCACCATAAAGCCTGTAGCATCTTGCAAGAACACCAACGGAATATTTTTCTGATTGCAATTCATAATAAATCGAGCTGCTTTATCTGCCGAATCGCTGTAGATAACGCCACCCATCTGCATTTCGCCTTTTGCACTTTTGGTTACAATTCTGTTATTCGCCACAATGCCCACACTCCAGCCATCAATTCGGGCATAGCCGCAAATAATTGTTTTGCCATAATTTTGTTTGTATTCATCCAGCTCACTATTATCTACCATTCGCTCGATGATTTCTCTCATGTCGTAAGGTTTGCCATCGGCAGGAAATAAACCGTAAATTTCTTTTTCATCTTTCAATGGTTTCACACTTTCAATGCGGTCGAAACCTGCATTGCCTCTGCGTCCCATCTTGTTTACTAATCGGCGAATTTGTTTCAAACACTCTTCATCATTTTTCATTTTGTAATCCGTTACACCACTAATTTCTGTTGTAGTAGTTGCACCGCCAAGCGTTTCTACATCAATATTTTCGCCTATTGCAGCCTTTACCAAAAACGGACCAGCTAAGAAAATACTTCCAGTGCCTTCTACAATCAATGCTTCATCACTCATAATTGGCAAGTAGGCACCACCTGCCACACATGCACCCATGATAGCTGAAATCTGCGGAATGCCTTTGCTGCTCATCACTGCATTGTTTCTAAACATTCTGCCGAAGTGTTCTTTATCAGCAAAAATATCTTCTTGCAATGGCAAATAAATTCCTGCGCTATCCACCAAATAAATTATCGGAATAAAATTTTCCATCGCAATTTCTTGCGCTCTTAAATTCTTTTTACCAGTGATGGGAAACCATGCACCACTCTTTACAGTCGCATCATTTGCTACCACTAAACATTGTCTGCCTTCGATATAACCCAACACCGAAATTACGCCACCAGCAGGGCATCCGCCATGTTCGGCATACATTTCATAACCCACAAATGCACCCATTTCAAACTGCGGTTTGTTTTTGTCGAGCAACAATTCTATTCTTTCTCTTGCAGTTAATTTTCCTTTTTCGTGCAATTTGTCAATGCTTTTTTGTCCGCCGCCTAATTGAATTTTTTCAAATCGTTTTTTTGCTTCGCTTAAAAGCAAACGCATGGCATCATCGTTTTTATTGAAAGTTAAATCGGTCATTTATTAGTTATATGAAATTTTAATGAATTGCAAAAATAACCAAGGAAGGCAGTAAAAGAAGTTTATTTTTTAGCTTTTGAAAATTCGATTTCTGCAATGGCCCTTTCTAATAAAAATTGCTCATCGGCATTGTATTTTCTTTTCATATTCAAATCATCATCATAAGTACTCATCATTAAATTATAAGCAAATGTTTTTAGCCCACCTTTAAATTCTTTAATCACATCATAGCAACTACTTCCTGTTTCTCTATTGATAAGCAAAATCAATAATCTACCTTGATGCGTTGTCATATTCACCAATTGATCTTTAAATTGTTTGTTCAATTCGTCTTCTTTACTTTTCAAATATTGCCTTCTTTCTTTTCTTGTATGGCAGTTGGTTAATTCATTTTTTATTTGATTAAGCAATGATGCAGTTCTTTTTGCATAAGGATAAACAATGGCTACATCCGACACCAAATTTTTGTATAATCGTTGTTGTTCGTAATCTTTAAACGGACGGAAATCGGTAATAAAAACTGTTCGTAAATATTTTGCAGGAAAAGTATCGCCTTTAATAATTACGGCATAAACTTTCAATGTATCATTGGCAAATGATGCAGATGTAAAAAAAATGAACCCGAATAGTAGTAGCCAGATTCTTTTCATTAGTGGTTTAAAACAAAACTTAATTTTATTTGCATACAAACGTACATACTTTGTAAATAGTACATTCAAATAATCATCAACACCTATTCAATTTTAATAGACAACCAACAATTTTCGAGTTATTTAAAACTCATTTTTTTATTTCCAACAATAAAATTAATTTTACTTTTATTGCACAATATTTCAATCAAATCTATTTTATGGGAAATTTAAAAGGTGGCGAATTTGTTGTTAAAAATTCAATAGCAGAAAATACTTACACACCAGAAAGTTTTAGTGAAGAACAAAACTTAATTGTACAAACTTGTAATCAATTTTTGGAAGCCGAAGTGTTTCCAAATTTAGATAAAATTGATAAGCAAGAAAATAATATAATGGTTGATTTGCTAAATAAATGTGGCGAATTAGGATTGTTGGGCGCAGCCATTCCAGAGCAATATGGTGGCTTGGGCGAAGATTTTATTACAGGTACTTTAATTAATGAAACATTAGGTGCTGGGCATTCATTTGCGGTAGCAAGCGCTTGTCATACAGGCATTGGTTCATTACCAATTTTATATTTTGGAACAGAAGAAGTGAAACAAAAATATTTACCAAAATTAGCTACAGGAGAATGGAAAGGTGCTTATTGCCTTACTGAACCAGGCAGCGGCAGCGATGCACTAGCTGCAAAAACCAGAGCCGATTTATCTGCTGATGGAAAACATTATATTTTAAATGGACAAAAAATGTGGATTACCAACGCAGGTTTTGCTGATGTGTTTTCGGTTTTTGCAAAAATTGATGGCGATAAATTTACTGGCTTTGTAGTTGAACGTGGCTACGAAGGTGTGAGTTTTGGCGAAGAAGAATATAAAATGGGGATTAAGGGTAGTAGCACTCGTCAGGTATTTTTTAATAACTGTAAAGTGCCAGTTGAAAATGTTTTGGGAGAAATAGGGAAGGGGCATAAAATAGCATTTGATATTTTAAATATTGGCAGATTGAAATTATGTGCGGCTACATTAGGCGGTGCAAAACGTAGCGCCAATCTATCATTGCACTATGCACTTACTCGTCAACAATTTAATTTACCAATTGCAAAATTTGGCGCCATTCGTCATAAATTGGCCGAAATGGCGATATTAATTTATGCATCCGAAACGGCTTTGTATCGTACGGCTTCATTAATTTCTGAAATGGAAAATGAATTGCATAAAGGCGGAATGGATATATCAAGTGCATTATTAAAAGCATCTGAAGAGTATGCAGTTGAATGCGCTATTTTAAAAGTATTTGGTAGCGAAACTTTAGATTATGTAGTAGATGAAGGTGTGCAAATATTTGGTGGATATGGCTTTAGCGAAGAATATCCGTTAGCTCGTTCGTATCGTGATTCAAGAATTAACAGAATTTTTGAAGGTACAAATGAAATAAACAGATTGCTAAGCGTAGATATGTTGTTGAAAAAAGCAATGAAAGGCGAATTAGATTTAATGACGCCAGCCACTGCTGTTCAAAAAGAACTGATGAGCATTCCAGATTTTTCTGAATCGAATGAAGGATTGTTAGCTGCCGAGAAAAAAGTATTAGCAAATATGAAAAAAGCAGTATTGCTAACTGCTGGCGCTGCTGTTCAAAAGTTGATGATGACCTTAACTAAAGAACAAGAAATATTGATGAACTGCGCTGATATGTTGATTGAAATGTACATCTGCGAATGTTTATTGCTAAGAGTTGAAAAATTGATTCAAACCAAAGGCGAAGCTGAAGCAACTATTCAATTAGATATTTTAAGAACCTATATGAGCGATGCTTGCGAAAAAATGTATTTGCATGGCAAGCATGCCGTTACATCATTTACCGAAGGCGATGAGTTAAGAATGATGCTTTTAGGTTTAAAACGATTTACAAAAATGGATGCATTTAATACAAAAGATGCACGAAGAAGAATAGCTGCAAAAATGATTGAGCAAAATGCTTATGGATTTTAACCAATTGAAAAAAATGATATAACTTTGAATTCACTTTTTGAATCAAAGAAATATTCAACTCAAAAAGAAAACCATGATAAAAAAATATTTATTTATTTTAACATTAATTACCTCAATGGCTTTATCAGCTTGTGGTCCCGAAACTTCATTTATTGAAAAAACGGATACTAAAGGCAACACAGTTTATGTGGGCAAAGGTGGTAATAATCAAATATTATTTGATAGAGAAGATTTGTTTTGGTTCAGAACTGGCTTTGAAGATTATGTACCAAATGAAGACACGATTAAAGAATTAAAAAAATGGAAAAACGATATTTATATTTTTGCATTTGCAGGCACTTGGTGCGATGATACAAAAGTATTATTACCCAAATTTTATAAAGCCATGTCGGAAGCCGAATTTACAGGAAACGATGTAACTTTATATTTGGTTGATAGAGACAAAACTACTGAAGATGGCGTTGCACAAGCATTACATATTGATAAAATTCCAACATTTGTTGTTTTTAGAAATGGTAGAATGATTGGAAAAATAGAAGAAACAACCGACAAGCCTATCGAATCGGCTATTCTAAATATCATTAAAAGTAATTGGTAGAATTTATTTTTTAGTGGCAAAAACAAATCGTTGTTTGCCATACATATCATTTATTATTTCAGCCGAAAAATTTTCATCATCAAACAAACTACAAGTTTCTTTTGCTAATAAAGCATTTATTTCTAAATAAATTCCCCCCCCCCTTTTTAAATTTGTTAAGGCTATTTTTTTTATTTGATGATAAAACAATAAAGGCGCTGAATCATCTACAAATAGAGCAATTGAAGGTTCGTGGAGCAATACATTTTTACCCATCGTTTGTTTTTCAGTTTCTTTAATATAGGGCGGATTACTTACCATAAAATCGAATTGTAAAACAGATTGCCAACTAAAAATATCTGCCTTATAAATTTCAATACCCACATTATTTAGTATTGAATTTTGAGCAGCTAATTCAACCGCTTTTTCACTTTTTTCAACAGCAAATAATTTTGAAGATGTAAATTTTTTGGCTAGCGAAATAGCTATACAGCCACTTCCTGTACAAAAATCTATTATATTAAATGATGCATTTTTATCTATGCTTTTCGAAATTAAATATATTAATTCTTCAGTTTCGGGTCGGGGTATTAATACATTTCTATTTACTTTGAATGTGCAGCCACTAAAACACACTTTACCAATAATATGCTGTATAGGCTCATCGCAAAGTAATCTAAATAAAATATGTTGAAGCAATGCAAAGTATTTTGTTTCTTTTAGCTCTTCTATTTGCATCAATGATAAGCGTTTATTATCAGCTTTAAACACAAATTCAAATACCAGTTTTGATATTGCTTTTGCTTCTTCGATATCATATATTTTGCTAAGTGCTTTGGTGTAAAGTTGAAATAAATTCATGCGTATAATTTTCATTAATCATCAAATGTAAAATTCGGATTTTATTATTGTAATTTTGTAATTCACTATTTATTTTATGCCAACAATTATTGCCCCATCACTTTTATCAGCCAATTTTTTAGAATTAGGAAAAGATATTGAAATGATTAACAATAGCCAAGCCGACTGGTTTCATTTTGATGTAATGGATGGCGTTTATGTGCCTAATATTAGCTTTGGGTTTCCTATTTTAAAGGCAGTACGAAAAGCAACTAAAAAGTATATTGATGTGCATTTGATGATTGATAAATATGATGCTTATATCAATGAATTTAGAGATGGTGGCGCTGATGGATTAACTATTCATTTCGAAAACAGTATTCATCTGCATCGCTCTATACAAGCCATTAAAAAGGCTGGTATGAAGGCTGGTGTGGCATTAAATCCACATACATCAATTACTGTATTAAATGATATTATTACTGATGTAGATGTGGTATTATTGATGAGCGTAAACCCAGGTTTTGGTGGACAAAAATTTATTGAACATACTTACTCGAAAATAGCCGACTGTAAAGCTTTAATTCAGCATAAAAATTCATCGGCAGTTATTGAGGTGGACGGCGGTGTAGATTTGCTAAATGCAAAAAAAATTATTGAGAATGGTGCAACTGTTTTAGTAGCTGGTAATACTGTTTTCGGTTCGGTTAATCCAATGCAAACTATTGCCGATTTAAAACAGTTATAATTTAAGTGAATTTAATTTAGCTTCTACTATTTTTCCAAAAGATTAAAAACTAATGGTAAAGGTAGTTCCTTCGTTTATCTTGCTTTTAACTTTTATTGTACCATTAGCATTTTCAATAATAGTTTTCGCAATGGCTAATCCTAAGCCAGTACCTGATGATTTGGTGGTGAAATTTGGTTCAAAAATACGTTCTAGTTTGTCCTCATCAATACCGCATCCATTATCGCTAATGGCAATCAGGCATTTATCGTTTTCATTAAATTGATGTACTATTATTTTACCATCTTTATTATCACCAATAGCTTGAATGGCATTTAAAATCAAATTATTAAACACACTAATAAATTGATTTTTATCGGCTCTAATTAATGATTTATCTGAATCTAAATCCAACATAATTTTAATTGATTCATTCTGGTTGCTAAATAATTCAACCACGTTTTTCAATATTTCATTTATATCAAATACTTCAAAATCAGCAGAACTAATTCGTGCAAATTGCGAAAATTGGGTAGCTATTTGTGTTAAATTATCAATCTGTTCAATTAATGTTTTCGATACTTTAATAGTCATTTCATTAGCATCATCTCGTTTATCTTTTATTGCCCGTTCTAACAATTGAATACTTAATTTCATTGGCGTCAATGGGTTTTTTATTTCGTGCGCCACCTGCCTTGCCATCTCTCTCCAAGCCGATTCACGTTCAGTTTGTGCCAATTTCGAAGTATTAATTTCTAATTCAGCAATCATTTTATTGTATTCGTTTACCAAAGCTCCAATTTCGTCATTCGCCTTCCAAATAATGGGTTCGTTGCGCTTTCCAAGTTTTAAAGCAGCTAATTTTTCTTTAATTATTTTAAATGATTTTGTAAGATTATTGCTAATAAAAATGGCAATAATAAAAGCTACTAAAATTAGCAGTAGATATACATTTACTAATATAATAATTAAGTTATTAAAATTGTCAGTCAGTTCTTTTTCTCTAAAAAAATAAGGCACTGAAAGGATATATTTTAACTCATTTTTTTCGCTGGTAATAGGCAAATAAGCGGCTTTGAAATTTAATTTCCCAATCGTTTCATCATTAATTATTAGCGATTTTTTTTCGTTAATAATTGAATTTAAAATACTGTAATTAATTTTCGGATTCAAAATTCCATTTTCATAAATCAAAGCTTGCGATGAATTTATTAAATTGCCTTTGGCGTTAAATAAATTAATATCTACGTCGTGTACTTCAGATAAATGTTGAATCAATTCATCAATCGAACTTTCATCAACTAAATGGAATATTTTTTTATAAACTCGATTTTCTAAATTCAACATCAAATCTTTTTGAACGTTGTTTATTTTATTTGTTAAATTTATTCGTAGCAAATCATCGTATTGCCTTGCATAAAAAATTGAAAATAAACATCCTGTTGAAATTAAAACCAGAAAAGTAATAAAGCATATTGCCATCAATACTTTATTACGAAACGAAAAATCTTTAAGCGATAAGGTTTTGAATTGCATACACACAATTCCTATGATACCAATTGCGAATAATAAAATTAAAATAACCCCGAATAAAGAAAGAAACTGAAACAAATCTTTATTGTAATCTATAATCCAAATCACCTTACCCGAATCGGATTTTAATATTAAATTTTCGGCATTGCTGCTATTAAAAATAATAACCGAATCAATTTTTAAATTTTTATTGTTGGCTAATTCTAATGGAAATGCATAATTGCCCGATTGCCTAATTAATTGATTGTTGTTGTAAATAGCAAAATCAATTTGTTCTAAAAAATCATTCGAATTAGCTTTTTGTTCAACAATAAGCGATGGATATATTTTATCTTTTTTAAATGATTTCGAATTAAATGAAATAAAAATTGTGGCAATAACCGAGTTAGAATCAACTATTAAAATCTTTGAATAATATTGGTTTTCAGCTTTTTTGTTTTCTAAATAATACAATCCATCTGTTATTTTATTTTGCAAAATACAGATAGAATCTAAAGTTTTGAATTGCAAATCGGCCACTTGCCAATGTTTTCGCAATACAAATACTTCGATATTATATTTTTCGAAATAACCTTTAAAATATCGTTGTTTAAAAAATTTTATGAATTCGTTTTTCTTAAAATTATTTTGTTGTAAAAAGTTTTTTAGATAATTGTCTTTCTGAATTTTATCATACGATTCTTTAAATAAAAATTCGGTAGCTTTATCTTTCTCATCGCTTAATTTTTTGGCTAATATTTTTCTTAACTCTAATTCTTTGTTTTCCAATTTTGAATTAAAATAGATACCTGAAATGGCAGACAATGCTGCAATAAAAGCAATGGAATAGATTATTGAATTGAATTTTTTAAACCAAATTCTAACAATAAAGAGCAATACACATAGTTGAATAGCTAAAATAAAAATACCGATAAACGAGAATAAATTAATTGCTGCTCTATCAAATACCGAAAAGCTGATGCTTGAATCGTTTACCAAACTAAAGATAGTAAACCGAATAATTATTGTAGTAATAAAGAATAATAGAAAGTAGAAAATGTGTTGGTAAAAAGCACGATTTAAAAATGTATTGGCTTTAATGGATAACAAAATAAAACTCCAACAAAATAGAATTGAAAAAAATAAAAGATGCCCCAACGATTCGAAATATTTTGATGCATAAATTTCGGGATTAAATAATTCGGAATGAAAAATTGAAACTTGAAAATTAAATTTGAATACAGTAAAATAAATTATACCAAACAAAACAATATTTGATATAAGCAATACCCAAGGCGAATTTGTTTTTAAGGTTAGCCAGTTTAATAATTCTGTAATATTGATTAATAAAAGTATTAAAGCAAAAAAAAATAATACGGAATAATATAAATTTAGCTTACTGAAATTATTGTTTAAAGATGAACGGAGATAGAAATAGATTTCAGAAGAAATACCTTTTACGGCAATATTATTTTTATTGGGTTGCTCGGCAATTTCTAACTCATCTTTTTTTGCAAAATTTATTAGCCATTCATTTTTTAAAAATTTATTTGTAAAACTATAATGCGAATAAATAGGCTTAAAAACTGCATAAATCATTTTTTTTGATGCAGATGTTTTTTTACAAACTAAATAAAAGCCGTTTGAAAATCGTTGAAAACTTTTACCATCTTTTATTGAAGTAATATTATCGGTTATAATAAATTCAGGATTATTCCATTGTATCAAACTATCGCCTTTATAAATACCATAATAAAATCCAGTTTCAATTTCAGCAATTGAGGATGGTGATGTTTCAAGTTTCGAAATTATTTTTTGCTCGGTGTTAAAATTTAATTCAATTATTTTTTCGATAGATTGAACTTGAGTTTGAATGGTTACTGTATTGTTGCTCCACTCAATACTTGCAATGGTACATATACCAATTAAAAGAAGTAGCTGAAAAGTATATTTGAAAATAAAGGATTTCAATAGTAATAATAATTATGCATACTTTAAAATATAAGCGGCCGCTAAATTAGTTACTAAAATGAAGCATTGTCCAATTTTTATCTACCATTTGATGAATAAGTTGTAAGCCTAACTGATTAGCTAATTTAATAAAATCATTGGCATCCGATTCATAGAATCCACTTAACAATATTTTGCCATTTTTATTTAACAAGGTAGTATACAATGGAAGATTAGCTAAATTGAAATTTTTAGTAATGTTTGAAATAATAATATCAAATTTTTCATCCTTGTGTAGCAATTTTTCATCGCCTAATTTTACAGTTATTTTAGTACAATTGTTTGCTTCACAATTTTCAATTGAATTTTCGTAGGCCCAACTATCATTATCAATGGCTATAATTTTTTTGGCATTTGCCAACTCGGTATAAATTGCCAATACAGCCGTACCGCAGCCCATATCTAATACCGATTTATTAGCTACATCTATTTGCAATAGTTCTTCCAACATTAGTTTAGTAGTGCTATGATGCCCCGTTCCAAAACTCATTTTGGGTTGAATAGTAATGGTATGTTGTATATCATTTCTTTCAGGATGAAATAATGCTCGTAAATATATTTTATCTGCAATTACGATAGGCTCAAAATTGCTTTCCCATGTTTTGTTCCAATTCTGATTTTGCTGTTCGGCAATTATCCAATCTTCTTTTTTCAAAGAATAATTAGTTAGCAATTCTGTAATTACATGCTCACTAAAAGTTGTGGAAGTGGAGTAGGCTAGTAGCTCATTGTCGTTTTGTACAAAGCCTTCAAAATCGTATTCGGCTAATTCGGCTATTAGTATTTCTTGTAAATCTGAATTAGCTTTTATGGTAAGCTCAAAATATTTATCTGCCATTAAATTTTAATTTTTTAAAAAGGAAAAGGTGGAGACAGTAACCATCAACTGCTCCACCTTAATTCACACTTTAACCAAAAAAACCATCTCTTTGCAGTGTGTGAAAACTGCTTATAATATTATACTTTGGCTTTAACCAACCAATTAGTTTGTTTAATATATTCAAAAGCACTAAAGAATACAGCACTAAAAAATAAATCGCTTATCATTGTATTTCTTAAGAATGGAATAGCTGATACATAACAAGTAATTAAGCCATTTAAATCTTTCGTATACATATTTTGCATTACCCAAACTCCAAAATTGGTAACTACAAAAAATATAATTGATGATACTATGCTTGCTCCAATTATTTTATAAACAGATATTTTATTACGTAAAAATGAAGAACCAAGCAAACATATTAATGCAAAGCTTCCATAAGTAAAAATCATGGTAGAATGAAATTGTAAAAAACAATCGCTAATCAACATGATGCAAAATGGAATGATAAAACCTAATGTTTTGTTTTTAAAATTTGCTGAACCAAATAATGCTATGGCAGCTATTGGCGAAAAATTAGCCAACCATTGAAAATTAGAATTGAACAATCTGAAAATAATTGCCGCAATCATTATTCCTACTATTGCAATATGGTATTTATTAAAACGCATTAATTTCTATTTGTTATTTGTGTGAGGCAAATATATGCACTTTTGAATTTGTTTTGGTTGCTTTATTCAAAAATAATTTATTCACACTTTTGGGTTATCTTCTTTTAATACTTTAATAATAACATTAGTAAATATTTATAAATATATGATTATCAATTATATAAAAATAATTATTGAATATATTTAAAGAAAACTACTAGCATTGTTTCCTTCGGCAAAAAGTAAATCAATAATACTCATATTTGGCAAAAAACCTGTTTTTGATTCGAATACTTGGTAATATTTGGGCAGTATAAATGTATTTTCGACTGCTGAATTTGGTTTTAAAAAATTACGTTTATCATCCATATTTGCATTTGCTTTTTCGTAGCTGGTGGTATAATTTATTTCAATGTTTAATTGTAAAT
This sequence comes from Bacteroidota bacterium, assembly GCA_046051225.1. GTDB lineage: Bacteria > Bacteroidota > Bacteroidia > Chitinophagales > CAIODY01 > CAIODY01. The sequence continues at coordinate 90,077 of JBJOOR010000009.1, forward strand.
GCTTAATGATAAGGTGCAATAAATCCATATTCAAGTCTATCAGTTTTTCGTATTTAGTTGAATAAATAGTTTTAAAACTTTCTTCATAATATTCAAAATAAGGTGAGCTGCGATATGAAAACATTATAGTTTTCCAATGTTCTTTTTGCCAATTATTTTCATAGCTAATATGTACATCTTTTACGGCAGTATGCTGTTGATATTTTCCTTTTTTTAATGGTATGCTTAATAATATAACGCCATTAGGTCCAGCTATGTAACATCTATTTCTGTAAGTTGATTTTATGTAATGTTCATATTGTTCTATTTGCAACCCTTTGCTATTTTTTATCATCTTAAAAAAAGTAATGGGTGGTAAATATTGAGGCTCTATTAAAATAATATTATTCATTGCATGCAAAAATGCTAATTTTACAATTCTAAATCTTAAAAAATGACAACAAGATTTTTACTTTTAGTTTCTGCTGTTTTTATTTGCTTTGGTTTTAAAGCAAATGCTGCTTTGGTTGAAGTTCATGTAACTCATGCTGTGTTTCATCGCCCATCTAGTAATGAAAGCTATGTTGAATCGTATTTTTCAATTAATCCGCAAACATTATCTTATAAAAAGCAAAGTGATTCATCATATCAGGCTAGTTTAATTATTACAATGCTTTTTAAAAATGAAAAAAATGAAATTATTCATTTTGATAAATTTGAACTTAAATCGCCAAAGTATAAAACTATATCGGCTATTGCGGCTGATGAACAAGCATTTTTAAGCGAACGGCGCAATGCTTTGGCAAAAGGTAATTACACTATTGATATTGAAGTGGTAAATGATAAACTTACTACATCGGCTTCTGAAAAATTGAAAATAGAATTAAACGAAACAAAATATTCATTTTCGAATATTGAACTTTTAGATACATTTTATGAAAATAAAACTATATCTGCTTTTAGTCGTGGCAATGTTGATTTAATACCATCTGTAATTAATTATTTTCCTTCGTTTAAAAATCAGATGCATTTTTATACTGAATTATATTCGCCAAAAGGTGCTGAAATTAAGGGCAAAATATTGCTTCAATATGCTATTGTGAAAAAAGAAAATGGTAAAGTTATGGATGAGTTTTCAAACTCGTTTGCTGTTGAAATGGCAAATTTAACACCCATACTTAACTCGGTTGATATTTCGAAATTGCAAAGTGGTAATTATGAATTTCAAATTCAAGCTTTAAGCCGTGGCAATGAGATATTGGCTAAGGCATCTATCAATTTTCAACGTAGTAAATTAAATAGAAATTTGAATTGGCAACTAAATGATACATTGGCTATGGTATCTAAAACGGATGTGCAAAATACTTTTGTAAATCAATTTACGATGGATGAAATTCAAAAGCGGCTAACTACTTTATACCCAGTTGCTAATGCTGCCGAAACGGGTTATATTGATAATCTTTTAAAAGATAAGAAAGAAAACAATATGAAAATGTTTTATTACAATTTTTGGGTAAATCGTAATCCCGAAAATCCGATTGCTGCCTATACCGAATATGAAACGCAATTAATGCTGGTAAACAATGCTTTTGGATTATCTTTTAAATATGGTTTTGAAACATCAAGGGGGAGGGTGTATTTGCAATATGGCGCTCCTAATTCTATTAATAAATCTACCCAATCAAGCGATATGCTGCCGTATGAAATTTGGGAATATTATGCTATCGGTAATCAAAAAAATGTAAAATTTGTATTTTATGCCAAAGACCGTTCTACAAATGATTATGAACTGGCATATAGCAATAAAAGGGGTGAAGTGGGCGATCCTGATTGGCTATCCAAAATTCAAAACTTACCTGCCAATACAGATTTAGATAACAATACGTATAATAAAAACGTGGGTAATACATTTGATAGAGATTTTAATCAATCTATTATAAAATAATCCAATGGCAACTATTTTTTCGAAAATAATTAAGGGTGAAATACCTTGTTATAAAATAGCCGAAGATGAAAATCATTTAGCTTTTTTAGATATTAACCCTTTAGCTAAAGGGCATACCTTGGTAATTACAAAAACCGAGAATGATTATATTTTTGATTTAGATGATACTTCGTTATTGGCTTTACATTTATTTTCAAAACGAGTGGCAATTGCGCTTAAAAAAAGTATGGTTTGTAAGCGAATTGGTATGGCAGTAATTGGATTTGAGGTACCACATACACATATTCATTTAATACCAATGAATGATGCCAGCGATATGAATTTTGCCAATCCTACTTTAAAGCTTGATGCTATCGAAATGGCAACTATTGCTAATACGGTAGTCGCCCAATTTGTGATTTAGTAATTTGGTTTGTGCACGGTTTAGCCAAGGATGGTGTTCGCTTGAAGAGCTTTTAATTCACTACTCCATTTTTTATTCATTTGTAGAACAAACTATTGTAACGGTTAGTATCGAAGATAATTATATATCTATAACATTCACTTTTTCCCAAAGCATTATCGTTTCCACAGTTTCTTTTACATCATGCACTCTTAAAATGTTTGCGCCATTTTGTAATGCAATAGTGTTTAAAACTGTAGTTCCATTTAATGCCTTATCGGCTGTGGTTTGTAACGTTTTGTAAATCATTGATTTTCGTGAAAGCCCTGCTAAAATAGGTTTATTTAGTACTTCAAATTCTTTCATGCATTTTAATAATTCAAAATTTTGTTCTGTAGTTTTTGCAAAACCAAAACCCAAATCAATAATTATATTTTCAAAATCAAGTTGTTTTAATTCATTTATCTTTTGATGAAAATAATGTAATATATCATCTACCAAATTATCGTAAGTTGTAAATGATTGCATAGTTTGTGGTGTGCCTCGGCTATGCATCAACACATAAGCTGCTTTTGTGTTAGCAATGGTTTTAAACATGTCAGCATCCATACTTCCACCCGAAATGTCATTAATCATATTTGCGCCGCAATCAATAGTTGCTTGTGCTACTTTCGAATAAAAAGTATCTACCGAAATAATAATTTCAGGAAATTGTTTTCTGATATTTTTAACTACAGGCAATACTCTTTTTAATTCATCATCTACCAAAATTAATTCGGCATTTGGTCGGGTTGATTGCCCACCAATATCAATAATAGCAGCACCATCTTGTATCATTTTTTCGGCTACTGATAAATATTCTTTATCATCGCCCACTCTACTATTTTCATAAAACGAATCGGGTGTAATATTCAAAATGCCCATTACCACAGGCTTTTGCAGCCATAGTGTTTTACCATTACAGGATAAAGTTTTTGAATAATTAGTTAATGAATTGTGCAACATTCTATTTTTAATAAATCTGTTATATATCTTTGGCAAAGCTAAATATTAGCAACCTAATTAATGGAAAAAACAATTCAACAATATAATAAGGCTGTTGGCGATTGCGCAAAGATATTTTTATTAAAAACAAAAGATTATGGCACTGCTTGGCGCATACTTCGTACATCAAGCATTACCGACCAAATTTTTATTAAAGCCAATCGCATTCGTACTATTCAAGAAAATGGCGAACAAAAAATTAATGAAGGAATTGAATCTGAATTTGTGGGTATTGTAAATTATGCTGTGATTGGATTGATGCAGTTAGAAATGAAAAGTGAAGAAAGAATGGAATTGCCTTATGCCGAAGTTGAACAACGATTTAATAAAGTAATTGATGATGCAAAATCATTAATGAATAATAAAAATACTGATTATGGGGAAGCTTGGCGCAGCATGAGAGTAAGCAGTATTACAGATTTGATATTGATGAAAATTTATCGCATACGCCAAATTGAAGACAATAAAGGCAAAACATTAATTAGCGAAGGCATTGATGCATCGTATTTTGATATTATTAATTACGCCATTTTTGCTTTGATATTGATGAGTGAAGAGAAGTAATACAAATACATTTTTACCACATAGGTTTTATTGAAGAACGTTGAATTAATGTTGTGGTAATTTTTTGTTTTACAATAAATTTGAAATAAGAAAAGATAGAAAACAGAGGAAGCTGTGCTTCGAATACGAATAAAGTTTTAAACTAATAACAAGTAACCATTAACCAATAACTTTTTACCATGAGATTCATCATTCAATTTTTTAGAATAATAGTAGGCGCATTGTTTTTATTCAGCGGCGCTATTAAAGCCAACGACCCAATGGGTACGAGTTATAAACTGCAAGAATATTTTACCGTATTCCACATGGGTTTTTTAAATGGCATTACCGATTATCTTTCAATTGCATTTTGTGGATTAGAAATAGCTTTAGGTTTTGCTTTGTTAATAGGTGCATTTAGTCGCATAACTACGTTAGCATTAACGGGCTTGATTATATTTTTTACTTGGCTTACTGGCTACTCTGCCATGACAGGTAAAGTAACCGACTGTGGCTGCTTTGGCGATTTTATTCACCTTGAACCTACCACATCATTTTATAAAGATATTGTATTACTAGTTTTATCAATTGTGTTATTGTTGGGCAGAGATACCATTAAACCATTGTTTGCTGGCAAATGGAATAATTTTGTTTTGGTGTTGTTAGTTGGTGCATCTTTCTTTTTGCCAATATGGGCGTTTATGCATTTGCCTGTGATAGATATGTTGGCTTATAAACCTGGTAATAATATTAAAGAAAAAATGACTTTGCCACCTAATGCAAAACAAACTATTGTAAAAACTGTATTCATTTGTAAGAATAAAAAAACAGGCGCTGTTGAAGAAATGGCTTCGGAAGATTATGTAAAAAAATATCAAGATTACGATTACATGGATAGAAAAGATAAAGTAATTCAACAAGGTGATAAGCCCGAAATACATGACTTTGTGATATTTGATGATAACAACCGCCAAGTGCAAGATAGTTTATTAAGCATTCCTACTTATTGTTTTTGGGTGGTGGTATATGATGTTACAGATGCCAACAAATCATGTTTTACAAAAATAAATGCATTGGTAAAAAATTGCGATGCACAGCATATTCCAGTAATTGGTTTAACCCATAGCGATTATAAAACTGCCGAACCATTTAGGCACGATGTGCAAGCAGCATTTCCGTTTTATTATGCAGGCGATGATAAATTTGTAAAGACCATGATGAGAAGTAGCCCAGGTATTATGCTAATGAAAAATGGAATTGTAATTAAAAAATGGCATTATAATGATGTGCCCACTTACGACGAAGCAATTCGATAAATCAACTTCTTCGAAAAATACCATTCTTCTCTCCCGAACGTTCGGGAAGGAGAAGATAAAAATGAGGTCATTCTATAAGCATTTTTCGAAGAAGTATAATATTATTCTACATGATTATGATTAAAAAAATAGTATGTGTGGCATTATGCATAGCTACACTAAGCGCTGGGGCAAAGCCCAAAAGCATTGGCATACAAGGCGGCATGAATTATAGCAATATGTATTCACCATTTAATTTATCGCCAGCGTTATCAAATAATTTTGCTATTACGATTCAAAAATATAAAAACAAATATGTGTTTTTTGAAACAGGTTTAGCATTAGATAAAGCTGCTGTAATCAGTAAATTAATAACCGACCCACAAGGAAATGTAATTCCAAACGCCGAAATTACTACTACCTCATCTTATATTTCTGTACCATTAATTGTAGGTTTTAAAACGGGTGGAAAGTTTTTCATTTATACAAAATTAGGTGTAACGCCTTCTGTTTTTTTATCGTGGAATGATAAAGCAAATACAGATAATACAAATATTGATTTAAGTAATTTTAAATTTAATTTCAAATATTCGCCATCGTTAAAAATTAGCCCAACTGCCGAAGTAGGCTTTGGTAAAATGTTTGGTAGTCGTTTTGCCATTACAGCTGGCACAAAAGTTAATTATCAACTATTTTCAGTGTATGATAAATCAATTATTGTTACTGATGGAAAATATTTTTATAAAAGTTTAAGTGCAAATATTGGCCTTCATTTTTTTATTAAAAGAATGGAGTAAAATAAAACGCTATTTGATCATCACCTTTTCAAATTTTGTATAATGAAATTATACAGCTTTTTTTAAGGTTATCTCATCAACTATCACAATTGGCTTATTTACTCCATCATATTGAAAAATAAGATTAAAATTACCCCATTCAATTTTATTGTTTTCAATTAATTCATTGTAATTAAATGATATTGGAATTGCAATAAATCTAAATTTATGCAAATTTAAATGGAGTTGATGTATTAAAATATTTTTTTCATTTTTTGGCAAATCTTCTATATATAAAATTTGTGGTTTTACTTTGTTTTGCAAATAATAATCAATAGCAATCAGCTCTTTCAGTATTTTGTCTTCAGCAAAATTGGTGGTTGCATAATGAAAAACGATATCATAAATATCTTTCAACGAATATTTATGAAAGCTTTTTTGTGTAGCAAAATAATTGCCTAAGCCTAATAAAAAATCGAAAATGCTGTAATTTTCGGTAACATATTTAAGTGTGTTTACAATCCGTTTTTTATTCCAATAAATTTCTAAAGCATTTTCGGCAACGGTTACTTGCTGCAATTCATGTTCGGATAAATATTTGCTTTTAATAATTTGATAAGGTGGCATTGGGTCGAAAACATAATCATGCTGTGTATGTTTTTGGCGTACTGGTGTACCTTTTAAAAATTTCAAAAATCCTAATTGCAATTCGGGTGGATATAGCTTAAAAACCTCTTCAAAGCTGTATTTTATATCTTCCCAATAATCTAAAGGCAAGCCCACAATTAAATCTAAATGCATTTCAATCTTGTCTTTCAAGTTCAAAATTACACCTTTTGTTTTATCAAAATTTTGCTTTCGGCTTACTTCTAAATTTGCTTTTTGATTTACTGTTTGAATACCAATTTCAAACCTAAATAATCCTTTCGGAATTTTATCATGAATAAACTGCATGATATCTGGGTGTAAAATATCGGCAGTAATTTCAAATTGAAAAACATTTTCGGGGCTATGATTATCTAAAATAAATTGAAAAATATCAATCGTAAAATCACGTTTCACATTAAATGTTCTATCCAAAAATTTAATTACTCTGCCATGTTTCATCAAATAAAATAAATTCGATTTTATATTTTCGATGGGCAAATACCTAACTTTATTATCTAAGCTGGCCAAGCAAAACTCACATTTATAGGGGCATCCACGAGATGTTTCGATATATAAAACTCTGTTTTTTAATTCTTCAGGTTTATCATCAATATAAGGGTTTATCGAAGCATAATTTTCTAATTCAAACATTACATTTTGAGGATTGTAATGCACTTCGCCATCTGTTTTCGAAATTAAATTAGGTACATTTTTTACATCGGGATATGATTTTAAAAAATCGGAAAACGGAATTTCGCCTTCGCCAGTTATAATAAAATCAATATTTTCATTGGTAATAATTTCTTGCCATTCGTAGCTCACTTCGGGGCCACCCAGCATAATTTTTATAGCAGGATTTAATGCTTTTATTTTTCGGGCTACTTCTAAAGTTGGTGTAATATTCCATATATAACAGCTGAAACATACTAGATCAAAGGCTTTGCATTGCTCGGCTATTTTGTCTCTATCTTCATTTATCGTAAATTCTTTCCAAGCCAATCCTTCATGGTTTTTATTTAATTGATACATTAATCTAATCGCTAAATTAATATGAATGTATTTGGCATTAAGGGTTGTAAGTAAAATTTGCATTAAAAAGTTTCTTTGTTTTCAAAGATAATTTCAGAAAGTGGAATAAAAAATTTAAAGCCTTTAATATTCAGTTGATTCAATTAAATTATCTTTGCAAAAAAATAGTTCTATAAAATTTTAATTCGGGGGAAAAACAAAATGATTCAAGTTTTTAAATTCGGGGGGGCTTCGGTTAGGGATGCAAATAGTATAAAAAATGTATCCTCCATTATTTCAAAATATTCTTCAAAACCTTTATTAGTAGTAGTCTCGGCATTAGGTAAAACAACCAATGCTATTGAAAAAATAACGCAACATTGGTTTAAAAAAGATACCACAACTGCCATTGTATTGTTACAGCAATTAAAGCAAACTCATCTTCAAATAATAAAAGATTTGGAATTAGATGAAACCATTATTGATGATTTATGTAAACAATTGGAAGATAAATTAAATCAATCGCCATTTACTATCTACGATTTTTATTACGACCAAATGGTAAGTTTTGGCGAATTATTATCTACCACAATTGTAACAGCATATCTGCAAAAATGCAGTATTAATGCGCATTGGATGGATGCAAGAACATTAATAAAAACGGATGCTAACTATCGTGATGTAAATATTTTATGGACAGAAACCGAAAAAAATGTAACCCATAATTTGTTGCCTTTATTAAATGAAAATAAAATTATTATCACACAAGGTTTTATAGGTTCAACCAAAGAAAATTTCAGCACTACATTGGGCAGAGAAGGCTCGGATTATTCAGCTTCCATTTTTAGTTATTGCTTAAATGCTGAATCAATGAGCATTTGGAAAGATGTACCAGGGGTGATGAATGCCGACCCTAAACAATTTGCTGATGCTGAAATTATTTCAGAATTAAGCTATTACGAATCGATAGAAATGACATTTTATGGAGCAAAAGTGATACACCCCAAAACCATAAAACCAATTCAGAATAAAAAAATTCCATTACATGTAAGATCGTTTATTGATACGGATAAAATGGGAACTATCATTTCTGAAACGGATAAATTTATTCCTTATCCAGCTATTAAAGTTTTAAAAGAAAATCAGGTTTTGATGAGTATTCAAACCCGTGATTTTTCATTTATTGGTGAAAAACATTTACAAAAAATATTCGAAGTATTTGCTACTTACCGTATTAGAATGAATGTGATGCAAAATGGTGCTATCAGCTTTAGTTGCTGCGTTGATGCCAACGACAGAATAAACGAAGCGGTAGATGCTTTACATTTTGAATTTAAAGTATTGCTTAATGAAGGTTTAGAATTGGCTACCATTAGGCATTACAACGATTCAACAATTGCAGAATTAATCAGCGGAAAAGAAATTTTGGTAGAACAAAAATCACGACATACCATTCAGTTTGTGTTGAAATAGTACCGATAAATTATTCTGTTACTAATTTATTTACACTACGATAAACAAATTCGGTAAAAATATGACGACGGGCAAAACGAGCTTGTGCAGGCGCATTCACCAATTTTACATAAATAGCTTTAGGTACGTCAAAATATTCATAACTATTTCCATCGGTAAATGTTACAGTTAATTTTTGACTTTTTAATTGAAAATCTTCAATGCCAGCCACATTAATTGTTTGATTATATTGCTCTAAACCTGCTGCAATAGTTTCGGGTGCTATGCTTACCAAAAAATGATACGCCTCAATTATTAGCTTACTTTTCTCCTCGGCTGCCAATTTTCCAGGTTCATCATTTGCAAATTTATCAGGATGGCAATCCTTCATTGCATTTCGATAAATGGTTTTTAACTCCTTTAATTCTGCGTCTTTTGTTACTGATAAAAGCTTTCTATAATCGTCAATTAATTTCATAATGGCGGCAAAGGTAAATTTTTTATTTGTGAATTTGAAAGGTTCAGCTATCATTTCATTAAAATTGATTACAAATAACCTATCCCAATTCAACAAAATTTGCTTCAAAAATCTATCTTTGCGCCCGAATGAAAAACATAAGAAATTTCTGCATCATTGCACATATTGACCACGGCAAAAGTACGCTTGCCGATAGATTATTAGAAACTACCAAAACCGTTACCCAACGGGAGATGCAAGCCCAAGTGTTGGATGATATGGACTTGGAAAAAGAACGTGGCATCACCATTAAAAGCCATGCTATTCAAATGGATTTGGTGTTGAGAGGCGAAAAATATGTTCTCAATTTAATTGATACGCCCGGTCATGTTGATTTCAGTTATGAAGTGAGCCGTGCCATTGCTGCTTGCGAAGGCGCATTGTTGTTGGTGGATGCCACACAAGGCATTCAAGCGCAAACTATCAGCAACCTGTATCTGGCTATGGATAGTGGTTTGGAGATAATTCCTGTCATCAATAAAATTGACATGGATGGTGCGATGATTGAAGAAGTGAAAGACCAAATTGTTGATTTAATTGGTTGCGACAGAGATTTAATTATGACAGCCAGCGGCAAAACTGGTTTGGGTGTTCCTGAAATTTTAGAAGCCATTGTGGCTCGTATTCCTTCGCCAAAAGGCAATGTAGATGCACCTTTGCAAGCTTTGATATTTGATTCGGTGTACAATTCTTTTCGTGGCATTATTGCCTATTTCAAAATCATGAATGGTACGTTGAAAAAAGGTGACAAAGTGAAATTTGTAAATACCGACATGGAATATTTTTGCGATGAAGTGGGTGTTTTAAGAATGAAGCTTTCGCCTCAACCACAATTGAGTGCAGGCGATGTAGGCTATATTATCACTGGCATAAAAGATAGCCACGAAGTAAAAGTTGGCGATACGATTACTGTTGTAAATAATCCTTGCGAAAAAGGAATTGATGGCTTTGAAAACGTGAAGCCAATGGTGTTTGCAGGTGTTTACCCGATTGACACTGATGATTATCAAGAGCTTCGTGAAAGCATTGATAAATTAAGATTGAATGATGCATCATTAACTTACGAGCCTGAAAGTAGTGCTGCGCTTGGCTTTGGATTCCGTTGCGGATTTTTAGGATTGCTGCACATGGAAATTGTGCAAGAAAGATTAGAACGTGAATTTAACATGACGGTGATTACAACCATTCCAAACGTAAGCTACATCGCATACACCAGCGATGGAAAAAAGCATATCGTCAACAATCCATCCGAATTTCCTGACCCTAGTAAACTTGATTATTGCGAAGAGCCTTTCATCAAAGCATCTATTATTTCAAAGCCCGAATATATTGGTGCGATTATGAAATTGTGCATGGATAAACGTGGCATTTTGATGAATCAAACTTACTTAACTACGACAAGAATTGAAATGATTTTTGAATTGCCTTTGGCAGAAATCGTTTTCGATTTTTATGATAAATTAAAGTCTATAAGCCGCGGCTATGCTTCGTTTGACTATCATCCATTAGATTATCGAACTGCTGATATTGTAAGAATGGATTTGAAATTAAATGGCGAACCAGTTGACCCATTATCAGCATTAATTCACCATTCAAGAGCGCATGCTTTTGGCAAACAAATTTGTGAAAAGTTGAAAGAATTATTGCCACGTCAGCAATTTCAAATTGCTATTCAAGCAGCCATTGGCGCAAAAGTTATTGCTCGTGAAACCATATCGGCAATGCGAAAAGATGTAACTGCTAAATGTTATGGTGGTGATATTTCTCGTAAACGAAAATTATTAGAAAAACAAAAAGAAGGTAAGAAAAAAATGAAACAGATTGGTTCGGTAGAAGTGCCACAATCAGCATTTATGGCGGTATTGAAGTTGGATTAAAGCATAATTAACCACAGAGGCACTTCCGAACGTTCGGAAGTGCTTCTGTGGTTAATAAAAAAAATAATTAATGGAATTGCTCGACGGAAAATTTTTATCAGCACAAATAAAAGAAGAAATCAAATTGCAGATTGATGGTTTGAAATCTGAAGGTAAACGAGTGCCTAATTTGGTTGCTGTAATTGTTGGTGATAATCCTGCATCACAAACTTATGTAGCCAGCAAAGCAAAAAACTGTGATGCTGTTGGAATGCAATCTTCTGTAAAAACATTGCCCGAAAATATTTCTGAAGCTGAATTATTTAATGTGATTTCTGAATTAAATATGGATAAGGCAGTTGATGGATTTATTGTTCAACTTCCATTACCAAAACATATTTCAGAAAAAAAGATCATTGAAGCCATTGCACCTGATAAAGATGTAGATGGTTTCCATCCAATCAACTTAGGTAAATTAATGTTGGGTGAAGACACATTTATTCCAGCAACACCTATGGGAATAATGGAAATGTTAAAGCGTTATCAAATTGAAACCAAGGGTAAAAATGCTGTTGTAATTGGAAGAAGCAATATAGTTGGAACTCCAATTTCATTGTTGCTTTCAAGAAATACAAATCCTGGCAACTGTACAGTTACTCTATGTCATTCATCAACAAAAAATTTAAAGGAAATATGTCAATCGGCTGATATAATTGTGGCAGCCATTGGTAAAAAGAATTTCGTAACGGCAGATATGGTTAAAGATGGAGCTGTAATAATTGATGTGGGCATTAACAGAATAGCAGGCGAAAAGAAAATTTATGGCGATGTTGATTTTGAAAATGTAGCGCCTAAATGTTCGTACATAACGCCAGTACCAGGTGGTGTAGGATTAATGACCATAGCGGCTTTGATGCTGAACACAATTAAATCTTATCAAAATAAAAATTTATAAAATTATATGAAACAGTTTTTCAAAATCGTATTAGGCAGCATGGTAGGTTTTATTGTTGCCGCAGGATTATTTACCATTTTAATGTTCATCATTATTGCTGCCATTATTTTGAGCAGTAAAAAATCTGAACAATCAGAAGCCGAACCGCATTCGGTTTTAACCATTAATTTGAATAAACCAATTGCCGAACGCATGGATTATTCGGATATTAATTTTAGCTCCATTTCAAATTTAGCTACGGCAAAAAATTTAGGATTAAAAGAACTTACAGCCAATATTCGCAAAGCAAAAAATGATGAATTTATAAGCGGAATTTTTATTGATACCAGAATGGTTGAATCGGGTTGGGCTACTTTAGAAGCTTTAAGACGTGAATTAATTGAATTCAAAAAATCTAAAAAATTTATTATTGCTTATGGCGAAGTGATGACGCAAAAAAGCTACTACATAGCCAGTGTAGCCGATAAGGTGTATTTAAACCCAAGTGGATTAATGGAATTTTCGGGCATGAGTGTAAATATTATGTTCTTAAAAGGCACATTAGATAAATTAGGAATTGAACCTCAAATATTTTATTGTGGTAAATTTAAAAGTGCTACCGAGCCTTTGCGTTTAACAAAAATGAGTGATGCCAATAGATTGCAGACAACAGAATTTATCAATTCGTTCTACTCACATTTTATGAAAAATATTGCTGATAGTCGCAAAATGAATTACGATTCATTAGATAATATTAGTAAAGAATTATTGGTTCGTAACCCTGCATCAGCCTTAAAATATGGCTTAGTAGATGGCTTAAAATATTATGATGAAGTATTAGCAGAGTTGAAAAAAACATCGGGTACGGATGAAAAAAATCCAAAATTTGTTTCGATTGAAAACTATGATAATATGAATGGTGGCGAAAAATTTAGTTCATCAAAAAATAAAATTGCGGTGGTATATGCCGAAGGCGATATTGTTGATGGGCAAGGTGATGACGATAATATTGGTGGCGAAAAATTTGCCGAAATGATTCGTAAAATACGCCAAGATGAAAAAGTAAAAGCGCTGGTAATTCGTGTTAATTCGCCAGGTGGAAGCGCATTGGCAAGCGATATTATGTGGAGAGAAATTATGTTGGCTAAAAAGAAAATGCCTGTTGTAATCAGTATGGGCAATTATGCTGCAAGTGGCGGCTATTATATTTCTTGCGCTGCCGATTCAATTTTTACCGAGCCTAATACTTTAACAGGTTCAATTGGTGTATTTGGCATTTTGCCATGTATGGAAAATTTCTTACATGATAAATTGGGCATTACACACGATGGTGTAAAAACAGGTAAATACAGCGATATGCCTAACTTAACCCGTCATTTAAATGATGATGAAAAACGAATTATTCAAGCTGGCGTTGATACTATTTATAGCGATTTTTTAAATCGTGTGGCTCAAGGTCGTCATAAAACAAAAGCCGAAATTGACAGCATTGCACAAGGCAGAGTTTGGAGTGGTGAAAAAGCAATATCAATTGGTTTGGTAGATAAATTAGGAAATTTAGATGCGGCAATTGCTTGCGCAGTAAGGGCTGCAAAGGTTAAAGATTTTTCGGTAACAAATTATCCAAGTCGTGAATTTGGTGTAAAAGAAATTTTATATCAAATGGGCGAAAGCAAAAAACAATCGTATATAAAAGCCGAATTGGGCGAATATTATCAAGTATTTGAACAATTACAATTCATCAAAAAATGGAATGGTGTTCAGGCTCGTTTGCCATTCGAAATGGATATTCGTTAATCTTAAAACTCATTACTGATGAAGCTTATAGGTTATATTTTGTTTTTAATTTTTGCTATTCCATTTTCTTATTTACCATTAAAAGTGCTCTATCTTTTTAGTGATTTTTTGTATTTAGTTATATACAAAATAGTGGGTTATAGAAAAAAAGTGGTGAGGCAAAACTTAGTAAATTCATTTCCCGAAAAAACAATTGCAGAAATAATTTCGATTGAAAAAAAATATTACCACAACCTTTGCGATTGGATAATTGAAACTATTAAATTATTCAGTATTTCGGAAGCTGAATTGAAGCAACGAATGAAATTTACGGATGAAGAAAAATGGAATTCGTATTACGTAGAAAACAAACATATTATAATGGCTGCAGGTCATTACAATAATTTTGAATGGGGAGCACAGCGCATTTCATTAAATGAAAAAATAAAAGTGGTGGGTTTATTTACACCTTTATCTAATTCATATTTCAATACATTTATTTTAAAAAATCGTTCCCGATTTGGTGCTATAATGGTTGCTTCAAAAGAAATTAAAAATTTTATCAACCAATTATTAACCGAAAAATATGCCTTTGGATTTGTAGCCGACCAAAGCCCACGAAAGGAAGGGAAATTATATTGGACAGATTTTTTAAACCAACAAACAGCAGTGTTTACAGGTGTTGAACGTTATTCTATTCAATTAAATGCACCCGTAATTTTTGTTTATCCCGTAAAAATAAAACGAGGTTATTATGAATTAAAAGTTGAAATGATTTGTGATGAACCAACCTTAGTTCATCCATTTGCAATCACCGAATCACAAACTAGATTTTTAGAATCCATTATTCGTAAGCAGCCTGAAGCTTGGATGTGGAGCCACAAACGCTGGAAATTGAAAAAAGAATTGTTCTAATTTTAATTAGATTTTTCGTTCCTAACTATGGGAAGTAAATTTTATAATTGTAATATAGTTTTTAATGGTATTAGTGTAGCAAATTTCTTTGCTCTTTAAAAAAAGCCCTTCATGAAAATGAGGGGCTTTCATCTATTAAACCACTAATAGAAATATTTTGATAGCCTTACGGTGTTTAGTTTATTCTTTGAATTAATAAGTCAAAATTGGTATTGAAAATGGTAAATTAGTATGGGTTCGATATCGTAAATAGTTAAGTAGAAAACTTGAAATTTTAATACTGAATATAGTACATACAAAGAGTTGGTTAAATTATTTTTAATTGAATTCAGCCCATAATCACATCGGTATTACCTAAATTTGCAAAAAATATAAATATTAGAATGGCTAAGAAAAATGAAATAGTGGAGTGTTCGTTTTGTGGCAAACCAAAAGAAAAAACAAAGTTGATGATTGGCGGTATGGGCATCTATATCTGCGATGAGTGTGTAGTTAGGGCTTATCAATTGGTAGAAGAAGAAACAAAAATATCGAATGCTAATCAAGCATCTACCTCAAAAATTGCTACCAAAAAATTTAAACCTATTGATATAAAAAAATACTTGGATGATTATGTAATAGGACAAGTAGAAGCCAAAAAAACATTGGCTGTGGCGGTTTATAATCATTACAAACGGGTGAATCAGATTGTAGATTCATCAGAAGTTGAAATAGAAAAATCTAATGTAATTGTAATTGGGCAAACGGGCACGGGCAAAACATTATTGGCAAGAAGCATTGCTAAATATTTAGATTTACCTTTTACTATTGTTGATGCTACTGTGTTTACCGAAGCAGGTTATGTGGGCGAAGATGTAGAAAGCATTTTAACTCGTTTATTACAAGTATGCGATTATAATGTTGAACAAGCCGAACGTGGCATTGTGTATATTGATGAAATAGATAAAATTGGTAGAAAAGGCGATAATCCATCGTTAACTCGTGATGTAAAGGAAGGTACACAACAAGCATTACTAAAATTGTTAGAAGGCTCTGAAATTCTTGTGCCGCCCCAAGGTGGAAGAAAACACCCAGAACAAAAATTTATTAAATTAAACACTAAAAACATATTGTTTTTATGTGGTGGTGCATTTGATGGCATCGAAAAAATAATTGGCAAACGTATCACTACCCGTTCTATTGGTTATGGTTCGAACAAAGAAATGAGCGATGCCGAAAGAGATAATATTTTACAATACGTTAATCAACATGATTTAAAAAAATATGGTTTAATACCCGAATTAATTGGGCGATTGCCTGTGGTGGTGCATTTAGATGTGTTGGATAAAAAAGCATTGCGTTCTATTTTAACCGAACCAAAAAATGCTTTGATGAAACAATACGAAAAATTATTTGAATTAGAAGGCATTAAACTTACAGTTGAAAAAGAAGTGTTGAACTTTATTGTTGATCAAGCTTTCGAACATAAATTAGGAGCCCGTGGATTACGAAGTATGTGCGAATTATTGATGAAAGATTTGATGTTTGAATTGCCAAGCAAAGATTTATCTGAATATACTTTAACCTTAGATTATGCCGAGTCAAAACTATCGGGCAAGCAGATAAATAAATTAAAAGCTGCTTAGTTTTTTTGAATAAAAAAGTATGGTAAATCAGCAAAAACCTGTTGTTACAATTATTAATAGGCATTACCCACCCAACCCAGGAATAACTGGTGAAGCGGCTTGGGACTTGGCTAAATATTTAGATGCAAAAAATATTGCTGTACAAATTGTTCATATTAATCGTACATCCGAAGGCGGTGGCGAACGCCGTGAACCATTTGGAACTATTTATAAAGTAAGTTCTATTTACACAGGGAAAAACGAAACTATAAGGTTTGTAGCTGCCATTTTCGATTCCGTTAGTTTATTAGCAAAAGCAATAGGTGTTAGAAAAAAAGGCGTTATCATTTGTATGACAAGCCCACCAATGCTTGCCTTTTGGGGCGGTTTATTTTTCAAACTATTTAATGTGCCTTGGTTTTTTTGGAGTATGGATTTATTTCCCGAATCGTTTTATGCTGATGGTAAAATTTCAAACACTAATTCATTTTACAAAATAGTTAAAAAAATAAGTTATGCTTTTAAGCCCAAAGCCTTAATTGCTATGGGTTATAAGCAAGCCGAATATATAAATGCACAATACAATAAACCAGTTGAAACATTGGTGTTGCCATGTGGTGTAATTACGCAGCAACATATTAATAACGAAAAACCTATTTGGCGAACAGATGATTCGAAAATATATTTTGGCTATTGCGGTAATATTGGATTGGCGCATGATGAACGTTCGGTAGTTGAATTAGCAAAAGCAATTAATTCTACCAAACATCAATTAATATTGGCATTGTATGGTGTAAAAGCCGAAGCTTTAAAAGCGCAATTAAAAAATATAGATGGAGTGATATTGGTTGATAATGTTCCAAGAAGTCAGTTGCATTTTATTGATGTGCATTTAGTTTGTTTGATGGATAAATGGACACATGCCGCAGTGCCTTCAAAAGCAGTAAGTTCGATATGTGCAGGCGGTAGTATTTTATTTTTAGGAAATGAAAATAGCGATAATTGGTTTATGTTGCAACGTGCAGGTTGGCGCTTAAATCCAGATGAATCTATTCAACATCAAATAGAAAATTTGTTGGCAGATATTTCGTTCGAAAAAATAAATAGCAAAAAAGCTGAAGCTAAATTGTTAGCAATCGAGTTATCAAAATTAGTAACTACAACTTATCAGCAGATAGCAGAAAAAATATTTAGAGATTAACCATTCGCCATTTTCATTCCTACCCAAATGGCTAAAAATGTAAGTATTAAATTAGATGATACATTGAATGCAAGCCAACCCCATTGCTGTTGTTCAAATAATTGATACGATTGAAAACTAAATGTAGAAAAGGTACTTAATCCACCACAAAAACCTGTAGCCCAAAATATTTGAGTAGCTGAATTTTTATCATTAAATGAAATAGTGCATACAATGGCTATTAAAATACTTGCTATTATATTAGCTATTAAAGTAGAAAATATGGGGTTGAAATTTTTTAATGCAATTAGCCATCCAATACAAAATCGAAGCACCGAGCCTATTCCACCACCAACAAACACATATAAGATGGCTAGATTATTCATTTACACTTCATCTTTTTTAACGTCATGACGATGTGCATTTTTTTGATACATTAATTGTATAGCAATAAACAATACCATGAAAAAGCCTATAGCAATCGGGTTTAAATATTTTGTTTCATAATTATTAAAATGTAGAAACAAGAATAAACCAACACTAAGAGCAGATAGAAAAATATATATCATACACACAAAATAATCTTTAACGCCCATCATGGCAAGATGATGTGTAATGTGGTCTCTGCCTCCTACAAATGGCGAATGCCCTCTCATCATTCTGCGTATCGAAACTGTAGTTGTATCAATTAACGGAACAATGAAAATAAGCATGGGTGCTACAAACTGACGGATTTGATATTGTGGACCGTGTATATCTCTTAAATTCCAAATAAATAGAATACTCATGGCAGATAAAAATGCACCTAAAAATTGGCTACCTGTATCGCCCATATACATTTTTGATGGATGCCAATTAAAACATAAAAAGCCTAGCAATGCAGCCACCACACCTAAACCTGTAATAAAAAAGAATGGTTCGTAAATGCCCGATAAGGCACATACCGAAAGTATAGCTAAAATAATTACTATTGAAATAGAGCTTACTACACCATCCATATTATCAAGCATATTAATAGAATTCATGATGCCTATTACCCAAAAAATAGTGAAGATGTAATTGAAAATTCTTGATGGTGAAATATCAATCCAGATGCCTGCACCTAATAAAATAATGGCACATAATAACTGACCTGAAAATTTTAGCAATGGCTTAGTATTATAAGCATCATCGGCTAAGCCAATTAAAAAACCAATGGTAGAACATAATAAAACAGCTAAGTGTACTTTGTTTATTAATACATTATCTTTTGATGGAAAGATGGCAAAAACTGCAAATGAAAATAAAAACAAAATAAAGAATGAAATACCACCAAAGGCTGGTTTACTAGTAGATGCCCAACGTATAATTGGTTCATTACCATCTTGGCTATTACGCATTCCTAAATTGTTAGAAAATTTTACAAATAATCCATTGATTAATGTAGAAAGCATTACAGCTATTAAAAAAAGGATGAAAACGTATATCGAGTTTTCGTTTGAAAATAAATCCATCTAATGTGTTTATATTGTTTAACTGTATAGAGTTTAATTTGTTTGTAAATGTTGCATGGCTTGATATGCCATTAATCCTGCACCTAGTTCCAAAGCCTTTTCATCAATGTTGAATGTGCCCGTATGAACTGCGCTACTGTTTGTTCCATCTTTGCTTGCTGTACCTAATCTAAAAAAACAAGCAGGAATTTTTTCAGCATAAAATGAAAAGTCTTCTGCTGTCATTCGCAAATCTAATTCTTCAACTTGGCTATTTCCTAAATATTCTTTTGCAAATTGTCTACTTAACTCTGTTGTGGTTGTATCATTTGTTAAACATGGATAACCATTTGAAATTTCAACCACACAATCCCCCCCCATACTTTGCGCCAATCCTTTTGCTATTTGATTAATTTTTTGATGCACTTGTTTGCGCCAAGATTCATCCATTGTTCTTAATGTGCCTTCAATACGCACTTCATCGGGTATTACATTAGTAGCGCCATTGGCTATTATTTTACCAAATGATAATACAGTAGGTATAATTGGATAAGCATTGCGGCTAACAATTTGTTGTAATGCTACAATAATATGCGATGCTATTAAAACCGTATCTACACAATTTTGGGGCAATGCGCCATGCCCACCTTTGCCTTTTACGGTTAAATAAATTTCATCTGCACTTGCCATGTATAATCCTGATTTAAATCCAGTTTTACCCACTGTCATACTTGGGTGAACATGCAATGCTAATATTTTTTCGGGCTTTGGATTTTCCAAAACACCTTCTTTAATCATTACCGATGCACCGCCTGGTTCTTTTTCTTCACTAGGTTGAAATATTAATTTAATAGTGCCTTGCCATTCATCTTTTAATTCATGTAATATTTTGGCTGCGCCTAGTAATACAGCAGTATGTACATCATGCCCACAAGCATGCATCACACCTATATTTTGCGAAGCATAACTGCAAGTGTTTTTTTCGTTGATGGGCAATGCATCTAATTCGCTACGTAAGGCAATTACTTTTTTATCAGCATTTGTATTGCTTTTTAATAAGGCTACTACGCCTGTTTTTGCAATATCTATTTGATAGGCAATGCCATATTCTGAAAGCTTTTGTTGTACAAATTTCGATGTTTCAAATTCTTGAAATGATAATTCGGGATGAGCATGAATATGATGCCTTATCGTTTGTATTTCGGTAAAATAGGCAGCTGCAAGTTGTTGTATTTTGGATAGCATTAGCTAAATGGTTTATTTATCATCCGAAGCACCTTCGGGCAATACGTTTACAATATCGGGCACTATAAAAATACCTTTAAATTTATCATTAATTTCTTTCATAAAATTATAGGCTTCATTTTTATCGGCATAATCGCCCACCCTTAATTTAAAATAAGGTTGTTGGTAAGTAAGATATGTTTTAGCTGAAGGATAAAGGGTTAAAAATTCAGTTTTTATATTCATCACTTCGGCACGTTCAGAATTTGATGAAAGTTGAATACGCCAGCCCTGTACCCGTTTTATACTGGTATTCATATCAATATGGCGGCTTATTAATTTAGGCAATGAAGGGTCTTCCTTTATTGTAATAGTACCTTGTGCCATCAATAAATTGATAGGTATCATGTACAAAATTAGTGTGCCAATTATTTTCATGTGATTGATATGATGACGATTGCAAAAGTAATTATTTGTGTGGTTTGGTGGTAATAAAAAAGCCCCGATAAATTTTATCGGGGCTTTTTTATTACCACTAGTTATCTATATAATCTTTGGAAAATACCATCCTTCCCTGAAAAATTCACACTTTTGCTTGGTTTGTATATCTATATTTAAAATACTGGGCAAACAGGGTGGCGCTTATTACCTAATGATGCATCCATTAAGCCATGATAAGAAAGAGTTAGTTCAACGCCTCCTTTTAATTTTGTAGTAGAAGTAAGTTTTGAAACATTTAAGTCGTAACTAATTCCTAAAGTGTATTGGTTATACTCTAATTTAGTAGAAAGATTAATTGCATCTTGCAATAAACCACCAGTTCTGTTAGCTTGCCTAAACCATAACCCCATATTAAATGCCATTAATTCTTTAGCTTTTACTTCGGTTAATTGAAAGCGCAAATAAGCACCTTCGTTAATTTCGTACCAACTGCCTTGGTACAAAACCATTAACGAAGGAAGAATATCTAATTTTTTGCCAATTGGATATTTCATTCCAAAATGTCCTGTAAATTTCCTATATAATTGATCGCTTGGTAATCCAAAAAAGAATGAATTTTTAGGTTGGTTGATATGATTTATGGCAAAGCCATAATTGATAAATTTACGTTTGTTAATTTGGCAAAAGTATTTTACACCTACACTAAAATCGGCATAAATATAATTATTTAAAACTGGGGCACTTACTACCGAAAATGGGGTAAAAGGGTCTTGAGGGTTATATTGATCGGGTAATTGAAGGTTTGTATAATCAATCCTACGTTGTACAAAACCCATTGTAAAACCACCTACCACATATCTGTTTTTTAAATTTGAAATAGATTTCCAATACGATACTGCTAACTGACCATAAGTAGTACTTAAAGCTACTTCGCCAGCCCTATCATTTAAAAATAATAACCCTACCCCAATCATATCTTTTGATGTTTTGCTGCCTTTAAAACTCATATCAAATCCACCAGAAAATGTAGTATAGCCAGTGTTTCGAGCCGCTACACTATTGTTGTTGATAAAACGATAATCCCATTGATTACGAAAACAACCTGTGAAACGATACATACCTTTAAAAAAGCCAGTGTTGGCTGGGTTTAAAAGTATAGGACATTCATTGTATTGTGTGAAATGAACATCTTGTGCAGAACCACGAAGTGAAAAAATGCTTACTAAAATAACTACTAAAAGTAATTTTGTTTTCATAATTGAAAATTTATTTGCTTGCAACGAAATTAAAAGGATTTCAATACATAGACAACAATTTTTTGGAAAACGTTACTAACTTTCGAAAATATTTTTGGGTAAAATAAAATACATACCATATGAATTATAGCTGCAAAGTAACCATAGCACCACTAAGAGCCGAACCAAGCCACAAAGCCGAAAT
Source organism: Bacteroidota bacterium (assembly GCA_046051225.1). GTDB lineage: Bacteria > Bacteroidota > Bacteroidia > Chitinophagales > CAIODY01 > CAIODY01. The sequence continues at coordinate 112,508 of JBJOOR010000009.1, forward strand.
GGTTTCGCAAATTTTATTTGGCGAAAATGTGTTGCAAATAAATCAACAAAATGATTGGATAAAAGTAGCTTGTAGCTATGATGGATACGAAGGTTGGGTTGAATTAAAATCGCTGATACCCATTTCGGATGATATTTTAACTGATTTTAAACGATATATTGTAGTAGCTGAAAGTAATTTAATTGAAAAAAAATCATTAAATATTTATCGAATTGTATCAGGTTCGGAAATTTATTTAAACAAAAATAAGGAATCAGTTATTGGAAATAAAATTTTCGATTTTGCTGGTCATACCATTTTGAAAAATTTAGGTTTTGAAATTAATGTTGATGCCATTCTTCAAAATGCAGTTCAGTTTTTAAATGTGCCTTATTTGTGGGGTGGTAAATCGATGTATGGTATAGATTGTTCGGGGTTTACACAATTAGTTTATAAATTAAATAATTTTTATTTGCCTCGTGATGCTTATCAGCAAGCCGAAGTGGGTGATACTATTCAGTTTGGAAAACAACAAACAGGCGATTTAGCTTTTTTTGTAAATCAAAATAATAAAATATCGCATGTAGGAATTTGTATTAATAATAATGAAATTATTCATTGTAGTGGATATGTGCGAATAGATACCTTAAATGAAAATGGAATTTGGAATGAGGATGAAAATGTTTTAACACACCAATTATCGCTTATTAAAAGATTAGTATAATTAAATTTGTAAAAAAAAATGCTGCTGCTAAAATAAAGGCAGCCTTTTTTATTTCTACTTTTACCACTCAATTTTTTTATATTTAAAATGAAAGATTTCAAAAACGCAATTATTGAATGTGTGCCTAATTTTAGCGAAGGCGTAAACATGGATTTGATTAAACAAATTACCAACGAAATTGAAAATATTGAAGGTGTTCAATTGTTGGATGTTGACCCAGGCAAAGCCACTAACCGAACGGTGGTAACATTGGTAGGTAATCCTTATGCTGTAATTGAAGCAGCCTATCAAGCCATTAAAAAAGCAGGTGAATTAATTGATATGCGTACGCATAAAGGTGAACATCCACGAATGGGTGCTACCGATGTTTGTCCGTTAATTCCAATTGCAAATATTACCATGGACGAAACGGTAGAGTTTGCAAAAATGTTAGCAAAACGAGTTGGTGAAGAACTTTCTATTCCTACTTATTTGTATGAATATGCACAATCAAATCCTGCTCGAAAAAATTTAGCTGATATTAGAAGTGGTGAATATGAAGGCTTTGCAGCTAAAATTCAAAAGCCCGAATGGAAACCAGATTTTGGCGAAGCAAAATTTAATGAACGCAGCGGCGCTACTGTAATTGGAGCAAGGGATTTTTTGGTAGCCTATAATGTAAACTTAAATACTACATCAACTCGTAGAGCAAATTCTGTGGCATTTGATATCAGAGAAAAAGGCAGACAAAAAACAGATGAAAATGGTAAAGTGATGAAAGATGTTTGGGAACCAGGTTTATTAAAATCGGTAAAAGCTATTGGTTGGTTTATTGAAGAATATGGCATTGCCCAAATTTCAATTAATCTTACCAATATCAATATTACATCTATGCATAAGGCATTTGATGTATGTTGTGAACGTGCAACTGCCCGTGGAATGAGAGTTACAGGCAGCGAATTGGTAGGTTTAGTGCCATTAAAAGCCATGCTAGATGCTGGTAAATATTTTTTAGAAAAGCAACAACGTAGTGTTGGTGTTAGCGAAAGTGAATTGATAAAAATTGCAGTAAAAAGTTTAGGCTTAGATGAGTTAACGCCATTTCATCCAGAGAAAAAAATTATTGAATATGTGATGAATGATAATACCAAAAAGAAATTGGTGAATATGAATTTAGTAGCATTTGCCGATGAAACAGCAAGTGAATCGCCTGCACCTGGTGGTGGCTCTATTGCTGCTTTTTGCGGCGTTTTAGGTGCTTCATTGGCAACTATGGTAGCTAACTTATCATCGCATAAAAAAGGTTGGGATGCACGATGGAACGAGTTTAGCCAATATGCTGAAAAAGGGCAACAAATGAAAGATGAATTGTTGAAATTAGTAGATGAAGATACCGAAGCCTTTAATCAAATTATGAATGCATTTGGTTTGCCAAAAGGAAACGATACTGAAAAAGCGGCAAGAAAAGCTGCGATTGATGCAGCTACCATTAATGCAATCAAAATTCCTTTTCGTACCATGGAAGTTTCGTTTCAATCATTTGAAATAATAAAAGCAATGGCCGAAATTGGAAACCCAAATAGTGTGAGCGATGCAGGTGTGGGTGCTTTATGTGCCCGTGCTGCTGTGAAAGGCGCTTACTTAAATGTGAAAATAAATGCAGGCGATTTAAAAGAACATGCTGAAGTAAAACCATTATTAGCCAAAGCTGAAGAAATGAATACTGCTGCCGATTTGATGGAAAATGAAATTTGGAAAATTGTAAATGAAAAAATAAAATAGATTTTACTATGCCCGAAATAAGTAGATTTTATGGAGTTATAATTTATATGTATTTGAAAGATCACATGCCACCTCATTTTCATGCCGTATTTGCTGAATATGAAGCTATGTTTTCAATTGAAACTGGCGAAATTATTCAAGGTGATATTCCTAAATCACAACTTAGAATTGTTCAGGCTTGGACAGAATTGCACAGAGAAGAATTAAAACGTAATTTTGAATTATTGACTAGCGAAAATGCCTCATATTTTAAAATAGAACCTTTACACTAATGCAACCACGAATTAAAAATATTATAAGTATATCATCATTTGCAATTGTTTGTGAATGGACAAATGGAGAGATTCGAACCATCAATTTTTATGATTTAAAGGAAACTTTACACAGCAATGTGATGGATAAAATTTTGTTGCCAAATGTATTTAATACAGTTAAAATAGATGCTTTAGCTAAAACATTAAGTTGGGAAAATCAAATGCCTTTTATTGATTATGATGGGACACAAAAAATGGGCGCATTAGATTTTTGTCCCGATGTTCTTTATAGCAATAGCACATTGGTTAAGTAAAATAAAAATTAAATAAATGGCAAATCATTTAGCGCAAAAATTTAGTCCGCTGTTAGGCAATTATTCAAAATATAAAATTGGAATTGTATGTGCCGAATGGAATGCAGAAGTAAATAATTTAATGCTTGCTAATGCTGAAAAAACATTAAAAATATTGGGCATTAAAAAAGTAGATAGAATCAAAGTGCCAGGCAGTTTCGAAATACCATTTGCTACCAAACAAATGTTGCAAAATAAATACGATGCAGTAATTTGTTTTGGTACAATAGTAAAAGGTGAAACGATGCATGATGTGGTATTAGCGCATTCAGTTACAGATGCATTAATGACATTAAATATTCAACAAAATATTCCAATAATATTAGGAGTGTTAACGGTTAATACTCAAAAACAAGCGCTGGATAGAGCCAATGGAAAATACGGCAACAAAGGAAAAGAATGTGCCGAAGCTGCTCTAAGAATGATTGAAGTGAAGAATGAATTAAAATCTAAATCTAAAAAATGACACAAAAACAAGTTTTATTAATAGCCTGTATTTTAGGTGCTTTATCGGTTGCATTAGGTGCATTTGCAGCGCATGGTTTAAAAAAAATGGTAGATGCTTATTATCTCGAAATATTTGAAAAGGGTGTTAAATATCAGTTCTATCATACGTTTGCCATTCTTACTATTGGCATTTTGGTGAATCAATTTAGCAACACAAATTTTAATTTACCCGTTTATCTTTTTTTAGCAGGCATATTTTTTTTTAGTGGCTCTTTGTATTTGATGACATTTACTCAACCAAAATGGTTAGGGCCAATTACACCCATTGGCGGTTTATGCTTTATTGCAGGATGGCTTACGATGGCTTGGAGGGTTTATCAATCAAAATAAAAATTAATGAATTCATTTGCAGATTTACAAATACAATTTGAATCGTATTTAAGCACCATTCAATTTAAAAAAGAACCAAAAGGTTTATACGAAGCCATTGATTATATTTTAAAATTGGGTGGCAAACGTGTTCGCCCAACTTTGGTTTTAATGGGTTGCGAATTATTTGATGGCAAAGCTTTTAATGCTTTACCAGCAGCAGCAGCTATCGAATTGTTTCATAATTTTTCGTTGATACATGATGATATTATGGATCATGCACCATTGCGCCGTGGCAAACCCACTGTGCACGAAGAGTATGATTTAGATACAGCCATTCTTTCGGGCGATGCAGCTATGGTAATGGCTTATGATGAGTTGGTGAAATTGCCAGTAAAAAAATTACAATCGGCTATTAAATTGTTTAATAAAACAAGTTTAGAAGTTTGCGAAGGGCAGCAGATGGATATGATTTTTGAAACCAAACAAAAAGTTACAACGGTTGACTATTTAGAAATGATTAGGCTGAAAACGGCTGTGTTGCTGGGTTGTGCCATTCAAATGGGAGTCATGTTGGCTGATGCTGATGAAAAACAACAAAAATTAATGTATGAATTTGGAATGGAAACTGGCTTAGCTTTTCAATTACAAGATGATATTTTAGATACTTACGGTGACCAAAAAACATTTGGCAAACAAGTAGGCGGCGATATTTTACAAAATAAAAAAACATTTTTATTGCTTACTGCTTTCGAACATGCCGACCCAACTCAACTAACCGATTTAATATTTTGGTTGATGAAAAATGAGCCTAAAAAACGACCAGAAAAAGTAGAAGCAGTTAGGAGATTATATGATGAATTAAATGTTAGAGAAGAAGCTGAAAAACAAATGAAACTTCATTTTAACAAGGCTTTACAAGCAGTTGAACGATTAGAAATTGATAAAACAAAAAAACAAGTTTTAATTGATTTTGCTACTTCATTAATGAAACGTGAAAAGTAATTTTTCATGAATTACCAACAAACTATAGATTATCTTTTTTCTCGATTGCCTATGTTCCATCGTATTGGCGCAGCAGCTTACAAAGCCGATTTGAATAATACTTTGGCGTTGATGAAGCATTTGAATCATCCTGAAAATAAATTCAAAACCATTCATGTAGCTGGCACAAATGGCAAAGGCTCATCATCGCATTTATTGGCTTCTGTTTTTCAAAGCGCAGGTTATAAAACAGGCTTATATACATCGCCACATTTAAAAGATTTTAGAGAACGAATTAGAATAAATGGCGAAATGATTAGCCAACAAGATGTAATTGATTTTACTATTCATACAAAACAATTTATTGAACAAGTAGAGCCTTCATTTTTTGAAATTACAGTAGGCTTGTGTTTCGATTATTTTGCAAAACAAAAAGTTGATATTGCCATTATTGAAACTGGCTTGGGTGGTAGATTAGATAGTACAAATGTTGTTTTGCCCGAACTTTCATTGATAACAAATATCAGCCTTGATCATACTAATTTATTAGGCGATACTGTAGAAAAAATTGCTGTTGAAAAAGCTGGAATTATTAAACCAAATACACCTATTATAATTAGCGAAACATCAGCAATTGCAAATGTTTTTATCAATAAAGCTAAAGAAAATAACAGCCTAATTTCATTTGCTGATACAAAATGGAAAGCTGAAATACTGAATCAAACTAATGAATTTTTAGAGATGAATATTTTTAATGAATATAAAAATTATCATCTTCAAAATCAGTTAAATGGAATTTATCAAACCAAAAATAGCATTGCTGTAATTGAATGCATTGAGCAATTAAAAACAAAAGGGTGGGAGATAAGTGAGCAAGCAATTTTAGCTGGATTTAAAAACGTAAAAACTATCACGGGCTTAAAAGGACGTTGGGATGTGATACAAACCGAACCTTTAATTGTAACTGATATTGCACATAATGAAGCTGGAATTTTGCAAGTATTAGAACAACTAAAATTAACATCATTCAATACATTACACATTGTTTTAGGAATGGTAAAAGATAAGGATGTAAGCAAAGTTTTATCGCTTTTGCCTAAGCAAGCCAACTATTATTTTTGTCAGCCCGATTTGCCACGAGCCTTACCCGTAGAGGAACTTAAAGCAATTGCTAGGCAGCATAATTTACAAGGCGAACATTTTTTAACAGTTCAAAATGCATTAGATACTGCCAAGCAAAATGCTTTAGCTTATGATTTAATTTTAGTAACTGGAAGCAACTTTGTAGTAGCCGAAATTATTTAAAAATTCCTTATTTTATTTTTTTGAAGGTGATAGGAAAAATAATTTTCAAACTAATATTTCTACCCATATTATAAATTCCAATATTGCTAGTTGAGTAATTAATAGGTGCATATTTTAATCTACTTAAATGACTTTGGTAAGCCACATCGGTAATATTATTTACATTAAAATAGATTGATAATAAAGTTTCATTTTTTCTTTGAATATCGGCTCCAAAACCTGTATTGATTAATGAATAGCTATTTGTTTTAGTTTCGGTTTGATAAGCTTTAAAAATTTTGTTTTGTGCAAAATTATATTCGAAACCAATTTTGAAATAAGCATTTCGAATATGTTTTGTGAATTTTTGTTTCTCAATTTTTATTTCAGATTGAAAACGAGGAGCAGGAATAAATGGCAAATTAGAAGTTGAATCTGATTGTTTTAATTGCTTCGCCCTTACATAAGAAAATGAATTTTCTATATGCAACCAATCTAATGGATGCGGATGAATATCAACCGAAATTTCGCCACCACAAAGGTTTGCATCGCCTTGCTGAAATTTAAAACTAGGTACTCTGCTTAAAATACTATCGCCTCCAAAAGCCGAATTTAATTTTCTTAAAAAAATGAAATTATGAATGTAATTGTCAAACAAATTTAGTTCTGCCGAAATATGTTTCGAGTTAATTCCAAGTGTATAATCGGTTTGCAAACTGCTTTCAGCCTTTAAATTCGCATCGCCTAATTCGTATCTCAATGTGCCTTCATGAACGCCGTTAGAAGCTAATTCAGCAATATTTGGCGCTCTAAATCCTTTCGAAAAATTTAGCTTTGTATAATAGTTTTTCGAAATTTTATAAGCTACTCCTAAGCTGCCTGAATAACCACTAAATTTATTTGATGCAGATTGAAATTTTTGAATTGAATTCGGATTACTTGCCGAACTTATTTTTTCATTTTTATCTAGCCAAAGCGCAGTTGTATTTTCATTTCTACTATCAAATCGTAAACCACCGCCTATATCAAATTTACCTAGTTGTTTTTTTGCGATGATATAACTTCCAATATCAAACAAGCTATATTCTGGAATTAAAAATTCCGAACCTTTATTTTTTGAATTTTGAAACATCCCATTTAAGCCTATTGATATGCTTGATTTTTCATTTTCATAAACATTATATTTTGCATCATAACTAAATGTATTCATCAAAAAAAATAAACCGTAATTGCTTGGCTGTAGCACATTTGCAAACTCTTGCCTTCTATTTTGTTGTAAACCAAATGTTAGCTTTAGCGATTTTCCTTGGATATAAAAATTATTATTCAACACAGCTTTATAATGCATTACTTTTTGAAATGGAACCATCGCTGTATAACTTTTAAAATCTCGATTTGTAGCTATGCTTTTTTGAGATGTAGAATCATTTATTTTTATTTCTTTCACAAATTTTCCAGTGGTGCTATCCCTTTCACCTTCTACAATGCCAGGTATTAATTCATAGGCACTAATGTGCAAATGCGAATATCCCCAATGTTTATTTATACCTACAATGCTGCTGAAATTCCTTTCTGTATAGCCAGAATTTAAAACATACCCATCTTTTTTATTTTGGTAAGCATGTGCATTTTTTTCGCTCAATCTTACATCCCAAATAATGTTATTTGTATTGCCCGAAACATTGGCTGAACAACCTATTAAGCCATTATTAGTTTGATAATTAGTTAGTAAATTTCCTTTAATTAATCCTTGTTGTAAAGTTGGAAACGAAATCATATTAATTACGCCAGCCATTGCATCCGAGCCATAGCTAAGGCTTGCAGGGCCTTTTAATAGTTCAACTTTATTTACCGAAAATTCATCTATTTCAATTCCATGTTCATCGCCCCATTGCTGCCCTTCTTGTTTTATTCCATCATTAACCACCACTACCCGGTTAAATCCTAATCCTCTAATTACAGGTTTCGAAATTCCGCTTCCTGTTGTTATCTGCGAAATGCCAGGTTGTTTGGCCAGTGCATCAATAATATTGGTGGATGAATTTTGTAAAAGTGTAAGATGTGAAACTGTTGAAATGGTTACTGGTGTTCTATTTCGTTCGGATGAATTGGATAATCCAGTAATTATTACTTCGTTAATTTCTTTAATGGCAGGTTCTAATTCAAAATTAATTTCTTTGCTAATTGATAAATCGATGGTTTCAATTATGTTCTGAAATCCAACCGAACTAATTTGAATTAGAATTTTTGTTTTGGGTAAATTATCAATTTTAAAACTACCATCAATAGCTGATGTAGTGCCAGTTTTTAAATCGGGGAAATAGATGGTAGCATTGGCTATTGGGGTGTTTTTTTCTTTGTCGATTATTTTTCCTGCTAGTGAAGTTTTGATTGAATTGGCTAAAAGTATTTGGCTTATTAGCATAGATAATACTATTAAATAAATTTGCTTTATCATGATTTAGTTTTTGAAAATTAATATGCATCATCAGTTAATTGATGACGAATTTGAAAACAATAAAATGCTAAATAGATAAAGTTGATGGCGGACCTCTAACCTGTAATTTAAAATAAACTGAAGATGTGAAATGATAAATTGCAATGCCAAAAAGTTCAATAATGCTAGTTGTTGCAATTGATTTTGAAAAATAATTTGGTGCTGAAAATGAATCAACAAAATTAAAATCGCAAAATGAACAATGGTGTTCTAATTCATGAAAATGTTTTTCGTTTAATACGCTGCAATGCTCTTCATTCCTATGTTTCCAAGCATGAAATATTTGCTCGGTTGTTGGCAATAAGATTAGTAACAACAAGCAAGAAGCAACAATATTTTTTCTTGAAAATTTTAACATGTGAATAATAGCAAATGTAAATTTTTATTTTGTGATGCAACCCTTTTTGTTGGTTTTGCTACTAATTATTTAAACTTTATTATGGAAAAATTTCTACAACATCATCTTTTAATCATTAACCAATTAAATTTTAATTTTTATGTTGTCAGAAATCATTTTATCAAAAAGTTTGAACCAAGTTGTGTTTCAAAATCGTAATCAAAGCTATGGTGCTTTTTATCTGCGTAATGAATATGAGAACCATATTCGAAAAGCTTTTGCATTTGTACTTTTGCTTTTTATTTCGATGGGTGCTATATCATTTATTTCTCAATTAAATAAAGGCAGAATTTCAAAACCAATAACTTGTCCAATTCTACAAACTACGGATATTTATTTAGAACCTAAATTGGAATTTGAAAAGCCCAAACTGAATATTCCACAACAAGCTGCTCCTCAACAATTGGGAAGTGCATTACCTACCCAAATTACAAACGAACCTATACCCGAACCTACTCCTACTAGTTCGAGTTTACCAATTACATCAGGCGACCCTAAAGGGGTGCCACATCCATCCGATGCTATTCCAACAACAAATACAGGTATATCATCTGTTGCAAATTTGAATGAAAAGCCGAAAGTTTTTAATGAGTTTGGAGTTCAGAAAATGGCAGAATTTCCAGGTGGTGAAGAGGCAATGCAAGAATATTTAAATAACCATATTCACTTCACTAATTTAGCAAAAGTGAACGAGGTAGAAGGCAAAGTAATTATCAATTTTATTATTGATGAAAATGGAAAAATTACTGAATGCAAAATAGTAAGAAGTTTAGGTTTTGGGCTAGATGAAATAGCAATGGATGCTATTAGAAAAATGCCCAATTGGATACCAGCCGAACAAGCACAACGCAAAGTGCCTGTAATGTTTACCATGCCTATCTTGTTTTCATTATCTAACTAATCCTCGTTGTAAATTGGAATAATTGCGCTTTTTTGAGTAATTTTGCGACTTAATAAACAATACGATTTATAGCAATGGCTACTAAAACAATTGAACACAAATTAAGCTTTCAAAAACCATATACAGCATTTTATTCTACGCTTAAAAAAAGAGTTGATGATTATTTTACCCAAAATAATGTAAGCGATAAGGCAAATGCCGAAATGATAATTAAAACTATTATTTTATTGTCGAGTGCAGTTGCCTGTTATGCTGCAATTGTATGGGTGGTATTACCATTATGGCTTTCGGTTGTTTTATGTATTTTGTTGGGTATGATAATGGCAGGTATTGGGTTTTCAGTGCAACACGATGCTAATCACGGCGGATACTCAAACAATAAAAATGTAAACTATTTACTAGGTTTAACTTTAAATATTTTAGGTGGTAATGCATTTATTTGGAAAGTAAAGCATAATATTAATCACCACACTTATACCAATATTGAGGGCTATGATGATGATATAGCTAAGCACCCTGTATTTCGTTTTAGCCCAGTGCAAGAGTTAAAATGGTTTCATAAATTTCAATATTTATATTGGATTCCGATGTATTCATTAAGTTCAATTGTATGGGTGGTTTATAATGATTATCATAAATATTTTTTTGGAAAAATTGTAAATACCACCATGCCTAAAATGGATACACAAGAAAAAATAGTTTTTTGGCTTACTAAAGCTATTTCTATTTCTATTTCTATTTTCATCCCTGCGTATTTTGTAGGATGGACACATGCATTATTGGGTTTTTTATTCGTACATATTTCATTAGGTTATACTTTATCTTTAATTTTTCAATTGGCTCATAGTGTTGAAGAAATGGAGTTTCCGGTTCCTAATGATGTAAATTTAATAGAAGAAGAATGGGCAATTCACCAAGTACGTACTACTGCTAATTTTGCTACTCACAATCGTTTTTTAAATTGGTATGTAGGTGGGTTAAACTTTCAAATTGAGCATCATTTGTTTCCTCGTGTTTGTCATGTTCATTACACCAAAATATCTAAAATAGTAGAGCAAACATGTAATGAATTTAATTTGCCTTATGTAAATCATCCTACATTTAGCGGTTCATTTGCTTCACATGTTCAACATCTAAAAAATTTGGGGCGTTAAATTTTATTTAAAGGCATTCTGGGCGAATGATTCGAGTCTTTTTTGTAATCCTGTACACTTTGTCCTGCTACTTGCTTAAATTGTGCCGATAAATGAGCAACACTGCTGTAACCCATTTGGTAAGATATTTCGCTTAATGAAAGTTCATCATAGCTAATTAATTCTTTTACTTTTTCAATCTTTAGTCGGATAATATATTTTTCTAAAGTTGTACTTTCTTTCTTGTTAAATACTTTGCTGATATGGCTATAAGAATAACCTAATTTTTGAGCCAAAAAATCTGAATTACGAAGTATTGTATTGGTATTACTTCCAAAAATAATTAATTGAATCATAGCAGCTTTTACCTGCTCTACTAATTTTGTTTCTTCATCACTTATTAAGTCGAAGCCATTTCTATTTAATATAGCACTAATAAAATCTAAATTAATCACACCTTCGTTAAATTGAAGTATGGCTTTGCCCAATTCTACATGTTCAACTTGTATAAATCCTGTTCGTTCCAATTCCCATTTAACCACTTTTATACAGCTATCGCAAACCATATTCCTGATGAATATTTCTTGTCGTTTAGTATTTAGGGTATGAGGTTGCATTTATATTTTCAAAAGTAATTATTATTTTTTTAGTAACTGATGATATAATTTTCTTACATCTTCTACCAATCTTTCATGACCAAATTTTTTGTTTACACTATCAAATCCTTTTCTGCCCATTTGCTCTCTCAATCCTTTGTTGGCAATTAGGTTTTTTAAGTGTCGGCTAAATATTTCTACTTCGCCTACTTTGGTTAAAAATCCTGTTATATTTTCTTCTACCACATTGGCTACACCACCTACATTGGTGCTTATTACAGGCTTGTTTGATGCCAGTGCTTCAATCAAACTTACAGGTGTTCCTTCATTTAAAGATGTCATAGTTACAATATCTAAACCAGCCATTGCCAATGGTATATTTTGCATCCAACTACAAAAAATAATATCTGAATTGTTATCCAAATCCAATCCATTTTTTAACCCATCATTTTTATTTTCTATCCAATGATGAGCAGTAAATGATAGGCCATTTTCATTGCATAATTGCTCTACTTTTAATCTGTCTTCGCCATCGCCAATAATAAAAAATTTTACTTTTTGCTGAACGCCTGCTTTTACTTTTTTTACTACTTGCAAAAACATTTCATGATTTTTAATGGGTACTAATCTGCCTATAATGCCTACGGCTACTGTTTTTTCATCAATACCATAATAATCTCTAAACCATTTTCTGTTGTCAATTTGATTGATTTGAAATCTTTCTAAATCAAAACCTAATGGCACTACATGAACTTTATCAGCATCACAAATCTGAAAATCTTTAGTCAATTCTTTTTTCTGTAATTCGCTAATAGCAATAATAGCAGTAGATTTTCTGCCCAAAAATCTTTCAATGCCAATAAATATTTTATTGGCAATAGAGTTAAAATACGAATGAAAAGTATGTCCATGAAAAGTATGCACAATTACTGGCACACCCATTTGCCAAGCCGCAAAACGACCTAGAGCACCTGCTTTGGCAGCATGTGTATGTACAATATCAGGTTTAAATTCTTTTATAATTTGTTTAATTTCTTTCAGTGCTTTTCTATCTTTTAATGGATTTAAACTACGATACATTCCATTTATATATCTTGCTTTTAAACCTAAACTTTCAACAATAAATTCGCTACTAGCTTCGGTTTCATCTTTATTGCCTGCTATTAATAAAGTTTCAAACTCGGGCGATAGATATTTAGTTAAATAAGCAGCATTATAAGTAGGGCCACCTAAATTTAATCGATTAATTATACGTAGTACTTTTGGCATTTATTTATTATCTATACAAAATTGAATTTTGCAAATATAAAAAAATGATGAACCTTATTTACAAACAAATAGAATATACATCAACTGATTATAAGCAGATGATTGAATTAAGAATTGATGTATTACGAAAGCCTTTAGGATTAACCTATACAGCTGATGATTTGGCAAAAGATGAATTTGATTTTTTGTTAGCAGCATTTTCCGAAAATAAAATAATTGCCTGCTGCATTCTTCATCAAGTTAATAAAAATACTTTTAAATTAAGGCAAATGGCTGTGGCAAATCATTTACAAAAAAATGGAGTAGGGAAGGGGTTGATTCAATTTGCCGAACAATTTGCTTTACAAAAAAATGTAAATAAAATAGAAATGAATGCTCGAAAATATGCAGTTGAATTTTATGAAAAATTGGGCTATAAAATAATTGGTGATGAATTTTTGGAAGTTGGTATTCCGCATTTTAAAATGGAAAAGTGTTTGATTGATAAATGAACGAAATGGTATTCAGAATTTTAAAAAAATAAGCTATCAAAAGTCTTAAAAAATAAAAAGCCATCTTTATTATTGAAGATGGCTTTTTGATTTCTAAGAAAGAAATTATTTCTTTTTTGTAGCTGCTTTGGTAGCAGTTGCTGTTTCAGCTTTTTTTACTTTTTGCGGACGACTAATTCCGAAAGAACCAGCTGAAATTTTTCCTTTTGTAGTACGGCGATCACCTCTGCCCATGATGTTTAATTTTTATTTAGTTAATTAATATTTTTAAAATGTTGCTTCGGCAAAGTTAGTAAATAAAAAAAGCAAGATTTCACAACCTTGCTTTTTTATTTTGATGAACAACAAAATTATTTTTTGTTCACTTTACCAGCTAATTGTTTACCAGCTTTAAATTTCACAACGTTTCTTGCAGAAATTTTAATTGGTTTACCAGTTTGAGGATTGCGACCATTACGAGCTGCACGTTTAGATACGCTGTAAGTACCAAATCCAACTAAAGTAATTTTACCACCTTTTTTCAAAGTGTCTTCAGTAGATTTCATAAATGAGTTCAATGCTGATTCAGCTTGAGCTTTTGAAATTTTCGCATCTCCTGCGATTTTTGTGATTAAATCTCCTTTGTTCATGATTGAAAGATTTTTTTGTTTTGGTTAAAAAATTGATTTTTTGTAAGGGCAAATATATAGGCAGAATGGGCGTTTGCAAGTGTGTGTATGCAAAAAAATGTTGATAACTGCGGCTTGTGTCAAATACGTATTTTTTGTATTTTTATAAATCATTGATTTTTATATATTTATAAACTAATAAAAACCGAATTTAACAATTTTTAAAAGCTGTAGCTGTTGATAAATAGTAGTACACAGCTATTGACAGTGCTTGAAATAGGCTTAAAACTTGACTTATTTCTATTCCAAAAGTACTATTTTTTATTTGCCATGCTCAAAGCCATATCTGCTTTACGTTCGCCAATTTGTTGGCGCCACATAGCATAGTACAAACCTTTTTCAGCCAACAATTCATCATGTTTGCCTGATTCAATAATATTACCTTTTTCTAAAACATAAATTTTATCAGCATGCATAATAGTGCTTAATCTATGGGCAATCAATACAGTTATTTTGTCCTTTTTCGAATTAATTTCTCTAATCGTATCCGCTATTTCTTCTTCAGTTAATGAATCTAAAGCCGATGTAGCTTCATCCATAATCATCAATCGTGGCTTGCGCAATAATGCTCTGGCTATTGATAAACGCTGCTTTTCTCCACCGCTTACTTTTACACCGCCTTCGCCAATTAAACTATCAATACCTTTATCTGCTCTAGCTAATAAATTATGGCAGCTTGCTTTATTCAAGGCTTCCATAATATCAGCATCGGTTGCATTGGGTTGTACAAATAATAAATTTTCTTTTATAGTGCCTGCAAATAGCTGTGTATCTTGTGTTACAAAGCCTATTTGATTTCTTAAATCATTAAAATCAATTGAAGTTTCATCTAATTCATTGTATAAAATATTGCCTGTTTGTGGGCGATATAACCCTACCAATAATTTCATTAATGTAGTTTTGCCACTGCCCGAAGGTCCTACAAATGCAATAGTTTCGCCCAATTTTACTTGAAATGAAATATGTTCAATTGCGTTTTGTTGTGCGCTTTTATGTTTAAATTCTACTTCTTTAAATTCTAATTTATTTATTTCGCTTAAATGTTTTGGTTCGGCTGGATGTGGCTCGGGTGGCTTATTCATCAATGTATTAAAATTATTTAATGATGCTTCGGCTTCACGATATGATAAAATAATATTGCCTATTTCTTGTAATGGACCAAATACAAAGAAAGAGAAAATTTGCATCGTTACTAATTGATCGGGTTCCATAATACGACCATAAATTAGCCACATCATTAAAAATAAAATTAATTGGCGCAATGTATTTACCATAGTGCCTTGCAAAAAATTTAAACTTCTTATTCGTTTTACTTTTGTTAATTCTAAATTTAAAATTTTAAAAGTATTTCTGTTTAATCGGTTTACTTCTTGGTCGGTAAGTCCTAAACTTTTTACCAATTCAATATTTCTAAGCGATTCGGTAGTTGAACCAGCCAACGAATTGGTTTGCCCAACAATATTTTTTTGTATCTGTTTTATTTTTTTACTTAATAAACTGGTAACTGTTGAAAGTGTAACGATACCAACAATGTAAACAATGGGCACCGACCAATGAATGAAAATAGAGGCATATATAAACACAAAAATTACACCTACCAATATGCCAAAAAGTATATTGATAAAACTGGTCATTAATTTTTCGGTATCGGTTCTTACTTTTTGTAAAATACTTAAAGTTTCGCCGCTGCGTTGGTCTTCAAAATCTTGATAAGGTAATCGCATGGCATGTTTTAAGCCATCGGTAAAAACATTAGCACCAAATTTTTGTATAATTTTAGTTAAAAAATAATCTTGAAAATTTTTAGCAATTCGGCTAATCATGGCTACACTTATTGAGGCAAGCAATAGCCATATTACACTATTATAATGTTCTAAAAAAAATGTATGATAAGTGGTATAACCTTGTCCGTGTAGATTATAATTTTCTTTATATTTAAAAGCCAATTTTACTAATTTGCCCAATATTATTGGGTCGCATAAACTAAAACCAGTGTTAATGGCTGCTAAGATTAATGTTAAAACTACCAACCATTTATAAGGTTTTAGGTATTGGAATAATATTTTCATTTGTAAAAAGTTACTTTTGCGGTTCAAAAAAAAGAAAGCGAAGGTAAAACGTTTTTAATAGAAAGATGTTTAACAATAATAAACTTAATTATAAAATAGGATGAACAACAATCAAATTATTTTCAATATCGAATTAGATGCTGAAAAAACACCCGAAAGCATTACTTGGCAAGCTACACAAGCTGGTAATAAAACCGAACCATGCAAAGCCATGTTGGTTTCTATTTGGGATGCTGAAGCAAAGCAAACTTTAAAAATAGATTTGTGGACTAAGGATATGCCTTTAGAAGAAATGAATTTATTTTTTTATCAAACGCTGCATACTATGGCTGATACGTTAAAGCGTTCAACAAATAATGAAGAAGCGGCTTTAAATTTTAAAGCATTTGCTAATATGTTTGGCGAAAATACGGGCGTAGTAAAAAAGATTGAAGATAAAAATTAAGCCATCATGGAACTTACACTTGGTTTTAGCCCATGCCCCAATGATACTTTTATTTTTGAAAAATTATTGCAAGAAAATAATGATATACTTCTTGGGCAAATACCATCCTTCTCTGTTGGAGAAGATAAAGATGAGGTCAGCAATAAGCATTTGTCGAATAAGTATACTAATGACTTCAAATTTAAACCTGTAATTGCTGATGTAGAAGAGCTGAACAGAAAAGCATTTAATGAAGAATTAGATATTACTAAATTAAGCTTTCATACGTGGCTTTATTTAAAAGACAAATACGATTTATTAAATAGTGGCAGTGCATTGGGCAGAGGTTGTGGCCCATTATTAGTTGCAAAAAAAAATATTGATGTAGCTGAAATTGAAAACCTATCAGTGGCTATACCTGGCAAATACACTACGGCTAATTTTTTATTATCGGCTCGGTTTCCGAATTTAAAAAACAAGAAAGAAATAATTTTTTCGGGTATTGAAGATGCTGTATTAAATGGCGATGTGGATGCTGGATTAATTATTCATGAAAATCGGTTTACTTATCAGCAAAAAGGATTAGTAAAAATAATGGATATGGGCGAATGGTGGGAAACGTATACCCAATGCGCCATACCGCTGGGTGGTATCGTAATTCATAAGCGATTGGGCGAAGATGTAAAAAACAAAGTAGATGCTTTATTAAAGCAAAGTGTACAATGGGCGATGAACCGAAAACCTTTTATTTCTGATTTTGTAAAACAGTATTCGCAAACTATGCAAGAGGATGTAATGCGCCAACATATTGATTTATATGTAAATGAATTTACTATTGATTTGGGCGATGAAGGAAAAAAAGCGATTGAAATAATGAATGATTCATTTGATTCTTTAAAACAAGCATTTCATTAGCCATGAAAAAAATATATCATTATCTCTATTATTGTTTTTATGTATTAGTTACTAGGAAGAAATCACATGGTGATTCCTACGAAAATAAAGCTTCAATTGCATTTAGTTTTTTTCTTGTTCAATTATTAGGCAATATTTCGAAAATAGCACTTTTGTTAGATGGCACAAGTTGTCCGAAAGATTTAATAACTTTCTTTGCAAGTATTTTATTGTTAATTCCATATTCTCTTATTTACTTCAATAAAAAATATTTTGTTGATTCAAAATTATTCAGAGAAATATGAGATTACCATAATGCTAATTCATCAAAAGCTTGGGCAAAGTTTTTTGCTATATTTTTTATGTGTTTTTCAATATTGTCCTTTTTATTATTGTGGCCTAGTTGGTGTTGGAAAAAGTAAGTTATAGAAAAAATAATTTTGTTGAACAATTTCAAAAAATTAATACCATAATGAAAAGATAGTAGTAAGTAAAAAAAAATCTTTCTTGCTTGCAACCATTTGTTGCATCTTACCGACTATGTAGTTAGAAACCTTAAAATAATGTATTGAATTAAGTGGGAATGTCTGTAATTTTAAAACCTAAAGATGACGGAAACCAACAACATACAGGATTATTCTGAACTAATTGAGGGTTGTAAAAACAACAATCGAAAATTTCAGGAAAAACTATATCAAACATTTTGCGGAAAAATGTTTGCTGTGTGTTTGCGCTACGCTCATACCCACGAAGATGCTGAAGATATTATGCAAGAAGGATTTGCAAAGGTTTTTAAAAACATTACACAATATCGTAGCGAAGGCTCGTTTGAAGGATGGATTAGAAGAATATTTGTGCATACAGCTATTGAGATTTATAGAAAAAATGCTAAAATGTTTCCAATAGTTGAGCTTACACCAACCCGTGATGTACAAAACATAAATTCAAATGCTATTGATAATATGAGCGCAGATGAATTACTGAAAATGGTGCAAAGCCTATCAACAGGCTATAGAACAGTTTTTAATTTATACGCCATCGAAGGATTTACACATAAAGAAATAGGAATTATGTTGGGAATAAATGAGGGTACATCAAAATCGCAAATGTCGAGAGCCCGATTGCTATTGCAAAACATGATTGAAGATTCGTCAAAAAAAAAATTAAGTACAGTTGAAGTTTCAGAATATGGAAAATAATAATTTAGATAAAATATTTAAAGATGCATTAGGCGAACACTCGATGTTGCCCAATGCAACCCTTTGGAATAAAATAGAAGATAAATTACCCGAACCAAAAAAATATTTTTTTTCGGGCTGGGTTAAATACGGTATTGCTGCTGCTATTGGTGGTATGGTGGCAATAAGTAGCTATTTGATTTTGCAAAATAATGAAGTTGTAAAACATGAAATTGCAACGTTAAAATCAATCAAAAAAACTACTGAATCGGGTATGAAAATAACATCTGAAAATATTTCGATTCCAATAATAAATGAAATCACAAAATTAGATACGATAATAAAAAAACAAAGTCAACAGTGTAATGCCATTGCTTCATCATCTTTAAAACCAAAAGATTTGATAGCACAATCTAACCACACCAATAATGGTATAATTACCGATGATAATGCGCCTACATTGATTTTAAACAGAACAGAAAGCAACAATGTTTTATTTGCATCAAAAAATAAAGTATCAATGGAATTAATGAAACTATTTAAACCTTCATTAATAGCCAATTTAGAAGATGAATATAATAGAACCATAAAAAGTAAAGTAAGCAATACTATTTTTATTGATGAATTATTGCAGCGTCAATTATATTTTGTAAAAGGATTTCATATAGGCGTAAAAGGCGAATTTAACAATACATGGATTTTAGTAACGCAGCCATCAAGTATTACCAAAGCTCAATCTACTCAAATTAATTATAAAATTGATGCAGGCTTAGCTTATGGTTTTTTGGCTGGTTATGATTTTAATAATAAATTTGGATTACAAGTAGAGTATCATTTGGTATCGCAAATAGCACAACGCTATGAAGTAACATCGCAATATACCATACAAGATAAAACTACTAGATTGAAATTAAATTATAGCCACGTACCATTATTATTCAAATTTAAATGGCATCCATTAAAAGGTGTAGAACAAAAACCTGTAGTGATGGATTACATAATAGGTGTGCAATATGGTTGGTTAAAAAGCGATGATGTTTCGGCATTAGCATCTACCACTGATGGCAGTGGCAATAGCTACATAAAAAAACAAGTAAACTTAACCGAGTGGGATTTAGTAGGCGGTATAAATTATGATATTTATTTAAATCAAAATTTCTTTGTATCAATGGGTGGTAGAGCCACTTATGGTAGCAATTTAAGAAATTTTTTCAATACCAATTCGTTGCAAAAAAGTAGAAACGTAACTATCGGAATTGAAATGGGATTGCATTATAAATTACCCTTTGGAAAAAAACTACATTAAATTTTCTTGTTGCATTATAGATTTGGTTTGATAAAAAAATCCTTCGTCGTTAATTTGATGAAGGATTTTTTTTAACTGAAAATAAAATTCATCCAAGTATAATTTTGCATTAAAATTTAAAATAAAACTTTACATTTGCGTCTTACAAAAAAACAAATTTTAAAATGAATTTTCCAGACAATCTTCTTTATACCAAAGACCACGAATGGGTTAAAATTGAAGGCACAAGTGCCATCATCGGAATTACAGATTTTGCACAACGTGAGTTGGGTGATATTGTTTTTGTAGATGTACCATCAGTAGGTAAATCTTTAAACAAAGAAGAAGTTTTTGGTACGGTAGAAGCTGTAAAAACAGTAAGTGATTTGTTTTTGCCATTAACAGGCAAAGTAGAATCGTTAAATGCTGGTTTAGATACAGCACCCGAAGCTGTAAACAAAGACCCTTATGGCGATGGTTGGATGATTAAAATGACATTAACTAACGAAGCAGAAATTGCTGAATTATTAACTGCTGCACAATACAAAAGTTTGGTAGGCGAATAATTTTTTAAAAGCTAAGCTGTAGCAATATTTTGTTGAAATAAAAAAGGAAAGTGATTTATCGCTTTCCTTTTTTTATGCCTTTGTATTTATTTTTTAGGTATCGAAATAATGTTGTTTACTTCTTTATAAATGCCTGTTATGGAAATAAAATTTAAAGGAAACTCTAACAACACATGCAAAAAGCTAAGAAAATAAAGCCATTCGAAGCCAAGCTTATAATCTTTTAAATATAACCCAATTGAAAATAGCCATAGTAAGATAACTACTGCAAAACGGCTTTTTGGCACTTCATGCCATTTAATGATTTCTGTTTTCGAAAACCAATTTAAATAATGATAAGTATAGGCATAGGCTATAAACCGCATCAACACAATACCTGTAGACGAAAAATAAATTTGCTGTTCATCTGGTCGTTGAATATTAAAGAATTTGAACAATGAAATTTGATTTAGCAATTCGAAATTTTTATACGCTCCTAATCCGTAAGAAGTGATTGGGATAAAAATTTTATCGGGCATAATAGTAAATAGCAGCACAGGGCAAAGCAACATGACAACAAACGAAATTATACCTGTTATACTTCGGCTTTTTAAAGCACCATATAATAAAAACAAAGCCGTAAATACAAATACATGAACTAGTGTAGGCAAAAAAACTGAAATAAATAGTACCCAATGGTCGGCTATGTACATTGTAATGCAAACCAATGCTACACCTAATATTTTATACCATTTATTTTTTACAAATACTAAAATAATAGAGCTTAAAAAAGCAATATAAATACCTCTGTTTAAAATATCATTATTGCTAGCTAAGCCCAATCCTAATTGTTCAAATTGCCTATCTAATTGTGCGGCTAATAAAAGTAAGCCAACGCACAGCAAAACAATGGCATCGTACTTTCCTTTGGTATAATAGTTTCTATCATGTAGCCAGCTTATTTCGGTTAAATAATGCAATGGCCCTAAAAAAGCATAAGCAAATAAAAATACTTCAAAAGGTAATATCATGGCTGCTATTGCCGAAAAAAGCATTAAGCCAATATTGATATAATTTATTTTTTGGGTTGAATTCATCAGTTTAATTTATGGTTTTTAAAGCAACATATCTAATGCATTTCGCAATTCGTTAAAATTATGTTGTTCGTTTAATTTTTTACAAACTTTCATTCCTTTTTCATACACTTCCATTGCCTTGTCAGTTTCGTTTTTACGTTCTAATAATTTGCCTAAGTGATAATAAACACCTGAATAATCGGGGTTTGACAAAGTGATGGATTGAAACAATCGCAATGCTTCATCTTCATTACCCAACTTTATTTTTTCTAATCCTAATGCAAAAAGCAAAAAACTATCGTTTGGATTTTGTTTCAACATTTCATTAATTCGTTCAATTCTATCCATCGGTGTTTAAAAATTTTAGTAAAGAAAATAAATTCTGCTGAAAGCATTTTTACATTTGTACAACTAAAATAAAAAAATCATGCAAAGAGATACCGCCATTTTTAATTTAATTGAAAAAGAATTACATCGTCAACAAGAAGGTTTAGAACTAATAGCATCTGAAAATTTTACTAGCAAGCAAGTAATGGAAGCTATGGGAAGTTGTTTAACAAATAAATATGCTGAAGGTTATCCAGGCAAAAGATATTACGGTGGTTGTGATGTGGTTGACCAAGTTGAACAATTGGCCATTGATAGGGTGAATGAATTATTTGGTTCGGCTTATGCCAATGTTCAACCGCATAGTGGCGCACAGGCAAACGCTGCATTGATGAGTGCAATTATAAAACCAGGCGATAAAATATTGGGATTAGATTTGAATCATGGTGGGCATTTAACGCATGGTTCACCTGTTAATTTTTCTGGTAAATTATATCAAACCAGTTTTTATGGTGTTGAAAAAGAAACGGGTAGAATTGATTTGAATAAAGTAGAAGAAACGGTGATGAGAGAACGACCAAAATTAATCATAACAGGTGCTTCGGCTTATAGCCGTGATTGGGATTTTAAACGCTTTCGTGAAATTGCCGATAAAGTTGGTGCTTTGTTAATGGCTGATATCGCACATCCTGCTGCATTAATTGCTAAAGGATTTTTAACATCGCCAATAAATCATTGTCATTTTGTAACATCAACTACACACAAAACTTTACGTGGGCCAAGAGGTGGAATTATTTTAATGGGTAAAGATTTTGAAAATCCATTTGGCTTAACAACTCCAAAAGGTGAAATCAGAATGATGAGCAGTTTGATTGATAGCGCTGTATTTCCTGGGCAACAAGGTGGTCCTTTAGAACATGTGATAGCTGCTAAGGCTGTGGCTTTTGGCGAATGTTTAACAGATGAATTTACAGAATATTGCCGCCAAATAATTGCTAATGCACAAGCATTGTCAAAATGTTTTATGGCTAAAGATTATAACATTATAAGCGGTGGCACTGATAATCATTTAATGTTAATTGATTTGCGAAATAAAAACATTAGTGGTAAAAAAGCCGAAGTAGCTTTACAAAAAGCTGATATTACTACTAATAAAAACATGGTGCCGTTTGATGATAAATCAGCCTTTGTTACAAGCGGCGTAAGAATTGGTGTGCCAGCTATTACTACAAGAGGTTTGAAAGAAAACGATATGCAATTTATTGCCGATTCAATTAATAAAGTAATTATGAATTCGGAAAATGAAACTGTATTAGCGGCTGTTAAAAATGAAGTAAATCAATACATGAAAAACTTTCCATTGTACTAATAAACTAAGCCTTTTAAATGATTTTATAACATGCCAAGTATTGCTACTTGGCATTTTTTTTAATATTAATGATTGGCTATAGTGCTGCTACTTTCTACTTGCCAATTGGCATCTACTTTAAATATAATACTCGAATCAGTAATTAATCTTTGTTTGGCATCGTTTATTAAAAGGGTATCCAGCAATAAAAAATAATTTCGATTAGAATGATAAAATAAAGATGGTGCTTGATAAAACTGGTTTTTATTGCAAATTACTATCATTGATTTATTGGACGATGATTGATGGATAAACTTTTTTGCTGCTTGTTCTACACCTTCATCACCCATGCTTTCGGCAAACATTACAGGATAATACATAATGCCTATCAATAATCCTGCAAAGCCATAAATAGCCCATCTCGATTTTTTTTGTTGACTAAAAATACCAATCAAAACACCACATAAAATACTTAAGGGCAAAACCAATTTTACTATCAATTGGTCGTGCAATGCATTAGCATTTATAAAAATGAAACAATGCATTAAAATAGGCAATGATACAAACCACCAAAATTTCTTTTTCGTTAATTCATTCGAAATTTCATTAGATTTTATTCGTACAAAAAATGAAATTAATAAAGCTGCAAAAAGCAGCAATAAAGCCAACATGCCCAACTTTAATAGATGCCATGCATAGATGTATAAATCAACTGAAAATATACCAACACCATTTTCAGTTTTTGCTGCACCAAAAAAACCGCTTCTGCCCATAAATCGTACTGCAAAATTGTGTAACATCGGTTGCCATCCTTCTATTAATCCATATTGAAAAAAGGTAAGCAGCAAAATAAATCCACAGCTAAAAACCAATGCTATTGCTTTGGTTGATAACCATTTTTTTTGTTCGGTATAAATAAAGACAAAAAAGGTAAGGGCTGCAAAATATCCTATGGCTTCAGTATAGCACAATGTAATTATAGTAAAAAGCACCATCCCGAAATTGTAGATTGAACTGTTTGCATAATACCTTGATATGGCATAAATAAAAAAGGCGGTGAGCAATAAGGCTACGTTTTCAATAAAAAAGTAATCGGTAAAAAACCAAAATGTAATAGGGGTAAATAGCACTGCCGAAAAGGTAAATAAAGCCGCCAACTTACTTGATTTATACCGTAGGGCTGCTATTATTTTTATTACACTAAGCATGCATAATAAAGCAGTGGCAAAATGAAATAGAATATTGATAGCAAAAAATACAATTTCTAAATTTGAAAAATTAGTAAGCCACCACAATAAATAGCATAACTGAAAACTAAAGGGTGGAAACGATGTGTAGTAACAATTGCCTTTACTATCTACCAAGCCTGGCCAATATTGTACAAATTTATCGCCATTATTTTCAAAGGTATTTGTAGGGCTAAAATAACAACTGGCTGGCGATTGATGATGCCAAGCTTGCATAAAATTAAACATATTGCTATACCCCGAATACGATGATTGACGGCTAATATTTATTTTTAAAAAAATATTAATGGCCAAGAATAAGGGAATTATAAACCAAATTAATTTGTGTTTCAATAGATGATAAAGTATGAATTATAGAATGGTAAAATTAAGATTATACGCTTATCATAAAGTTTTTATTTTTATTATAGGCAATATTGGTCTTGCTATGATTTTTTATTTACGTCAATTTCAGAAAATCCAAACAATTTCAATATGAACATTTCGAACCACAAAAATAAATTTGATGTTTGCTCAAATCGCTGATTGGAAGCGATTTACAGCCGAAAATAAAAAAGGGACTTTTGATAAAAATTATCAAAAGTCCCTTTTAGCGGTGTGGACGGGACTCGAACCCGCGACCTCCGCCGTGACAGGGCGGCATTCTAACCAACTGAACTACCACACCTAATTTTGACATACATCAAAATTTGGGATTGCAAAAGTAGAAACTTTTTTTAATTATCAAATTATTTAGTGAAAAATAAATTTCATTCGTAAATTTGGCTCATTCAAAAATAAATAATTATGACTTTTTTAGATTTCGAAAGACCAATAGAAGAGCTTTATAAGCAAATAGAAAAAACCAAGGAAATAGCAGAGAAAACAAAAGTAAATATGGATTCTACTGTGAAGGAATTGGAAGAAAAAATTGTTGATTTAAGGAAAAAGATCTATAGCGAACTTACGCCATGGCAACGTGTACAACTAAGTCGCCATCCTGAAAGACCATATACGCTCTATTACATTGAGCAAATTTGCGATTCATTTATTGAATTGCATGGCGATAGAAATGTGAAAGATGATAAAGCGATGATAGGTGGATTGGGTATGATTGATGGGCAAAGTGTTATGATTATTGGGCAACAAAAAGGAACGAATACAAAGCAACGTCAGTACAGAAATTTTGGAATGGCAAATCCTGAAGGCTATAGAAAAGCTTTGCGATTAATGAAAATGGCTGAAAAATTTGGTAAGCCAATTGTCACTTTTATTGATACACCTGGTGCTTACCCAGGATTAGAGGCTGAAGAACGTGGGCAAGGTGAAGCTATTGCAAGAAATTTATTTGAAATGACAAATCTTAAAGTGCCTGTAATTTGTATTATAATTGGCGAAGGGGCTTCGGGTGGTGCTTTGGGAATTGGTATTGGCGATAAAGTATTGATGCTTGAAAACTCTTGGTACACTGTTATTTCACCTGAAAATTGTAGTTCTATTTTATGGCGCAGTTGGGATTTTAAAGAAAAAGCTGCCGAACAATTGAAGCTAACATCAAAAGATATGAGTGCTTTTGGATTAGTAGATGGCGTAATTAATGAACCATTAGGGGGTGCTCATACTAATCCTGAAGAAATGGCAACAACTATTAAATCTGAAATTTTAAAACACATTAGTGAATTATCAAAAATTTCGGCAGATGAAAGAATTAATAAAAGGATTGAAAAATTTGCTTCAATGGGTGAGGTAATTGAAAATTAAATTCTAAAAAAATAAATGTGATTAATCAATTAAGGAAATATTATTATCTAAAGAAAATTAAATCTGTTTTAGAGGAAGCTAAAAAAGTGAATCATAGAAAAATAGATTTAAATGATTGTAAGAGTGTTGGAATTCTTTTCGATGCTACGGAAGAATATTCATACACATCTATTGAACATTTTGCCGATAGATTAAAAATAAAAGATATTGATTTTTTGGGGTTTATCAATTTTTCGAAAAAAAAATTAGGTCAAAAAAATATTCCGTTTAATCATTTTTTAGCAAGTGATGTAAATTGGTATGGAATACCACAAAATGCTGTTGTCGACAAGTTTATGCAGCGCCATTTTGATATACTTTTTAATTTAACAGCAAATAATAATCAAAGCGAATTAGTATTAGATTATATTATGGCAAATAGTAAATCATCTTTTAGGGTGGGTGAATTTAAAGAGGACAAAGATTATTGTTATGACTTTATGATTAATTTAAAAAGTACTGACAAACTACCTGAACTTATAAAACAAATAGAAATGTATTTACCTATGTTTAATGAAAAATGAACTTAGTGACTTTAAAATGTTAACTTCTATTGCAAATCTTTTTATAAAAAGTAATTCTACATATTTACCTTTGCACCGCTTTTAACAAAAGCAATTCAATTTTTTAATAAAAAATCAATCAATTATAGATGAGTGCTACAATCGAAAAATTAAGTGATGTTGTCATAAAATTCGCTGGCGATTCGGGCGATGGGATGCAGTTAACAGGTGGTCAGTTTACCAATGCTGCTGCGTTGTATGGTAACGACTTGGCTACTTTCCCTGATTTCCCTGCCGAAATTCGTGCCCCACAAGGCACTATTCCAGGCGTTTCGGGATTTCAATTACATTTTAGTTCAAACGAAATTTATACACCGGGTGATAATTGCGATGTGTTAGTAGCCATGAATGCGGCGGCTGTAAAATCAAATTTATTCAACCTAAAAAAAGGTGGAATTATCATTGTTGATACCAATGGATTTGATGCAAAAAATTTACGCTTGGCAAATTATGCCGAAGGCGCAAATCCTTTAGAGGACGGCACTTTGGATGGTTATAAATTGTACAAAATTGATGTAACGAAATTAACTCGTGAAGCATTAGCCGACATGGCTGGTTTGGGCATGAAAGAAAAAGACCGCTCGAAAAATATGTTCGTGTTGGGCTTTTTATATTGGATGTATAATCGCAATATGGATTTTACTATCAATTTCTTAACAGATAAATTTGGTAAAAAACCAGAGATTTTAGAATCGAATATTCGAGTGTTGAAAGCTGGTTATAATTATGGCGATACTACCGAAACTTTCATGACACGATTTGAAGTGCCTAAAGCAAAAGTAGAAGCTGGAACCTATCGCAGCATCATGGGCAATCAGGCTGTGGCTATGGGTTTTGTGGCTGCTTCTCAAAAAAGTGGTTTGCCTTTATTCTTAGCTTCATATCCCATTACACCTGCATCAGATATTTTACACGACTTATCAAAATATAAAAACTTTGGCGTACGCACTATGCAATGCGAAGATGAAATTGCATCAATCTGCGCCGCTATAGGAGCAGCTTACGGCGGAAACTTAGCCATCACAACTTCTTCAGGACCTGGTATTGCTTTAAAAGGTGAAGCGATTGGTTTGGCAGTGATGATGGAATTGCCATTAGTTGTAGTGAATATTCAACGTGGTGGACCTTCAACTGGATTACCAACAAAAACCGAACAAGCAGATTTATTACAAGCATTATATGGTAGAAACGGCGAATGCCCAATGGTAGTGATTTCTACGTCAACGCCAAGTGATTGTTTTGAAGTTACGATTGAAGCATGTCGTATTGCATTGCAACACATGGTGCCTGTTATGTTATTGAGTGATGGTTATATTGCTAATGGTGCCGAGCCTTGGAAATTCCCAAAAGCCAGTGATATTGCGCCTATCGAAGTAAAATTCAAAACAAAATTGGATGAAGGCGAAACAAAATTTTTGCCTTATAAACGAAATGAAAAATTAGCTCGACCATGGGTAACACCCGGAACACCAGAGTTGATGCACCGTTTGGGTGGTTTGGAAAAACAACATGAAACAGGTAACGTAAGTTACGACCCAGAAAATCATGAATTCATGATTAAAATGAGAGCTGCAAAAGTGGAGAAAGTGGCTGATTATATGCCTTTGCAAAAAATTGAAGTAGGTGCAGAAAAAGGAAAAATATTAGTGTTAGGTTGGGGGTCTACTTATGGTTCGATTAAATCAACTGTGTTGGATTTGATTGAAGAAGGTTATTCTATCAGCCATGCACATGTGCGCTACATGAATCCGTTGCCAAAAAATTTGGGCGATGTGTTGAAAAATTTTGAACACGTGATTATTCCTGAAATCAACAGCGGACAATTCATTAAAGTGGTTCGTGATAAATATTTAGTAGATGCAAAAGGTTATAACAAAACGCAAGGAACACCAATTAGTAAAACAGAATTGAAAGATTTTATCAAACAAAATTATTCGAAATAAATAGAACACGGATTGGATGGATGTAACAGATTGACACAGATGAAATCCGTTTTTATCCATTCAGTCAATTTAATCAGTGTTCTAAAAAAATAAAATTATTATGTCAGAAACGATAGAAAAAGCAGCATTAACAAGTAAAGATTTTGCCAACGACCAAGATATTCGTTGGTGCCCTGGTTGTGGCGATTATAGTATTTTAAAACAAGTGCAAACCATTTTGCCACAGATTGGTGCATCGTTGGAAAACACCGTGTTTGTAAGTGGAATTGGCTGTAGTAGCCGTTTTCCATACTACATGAACACGTATGGATTGCATACGATTCATGGTCGTGCAACAGCCATTGCAAGTGGTTTAAAAGCATCTCGACCAGATTTGGATGTATGGATTATAAGCGGCGATGGCGATAGCATGAGCATTGGCGCAGGACACACCATTCATTTGTTGCGTAGAAATTTAAACGTAAATTTTTTGATTTTCAACAATCAAATTTATGGTTTAACAAAAGGACAATATTCACCAACATCCGAAGAAAATAAAATCACAAAATCTTCGCCAATGGGTTCTATCGACCATCCTTTTAATCCTGCTGCGTTGGCTCTGGGAGCTGATTCCAGCTTTGTGGCAAGAAGTGTGGATAGAGACCCAAAACATTTGCAAGAAATTTTAAAACGAGCGCATGCACACAAAGGAACATCGTTTGTAGAAATTTATCAAAACTGCAACATCTTTAATGACGGGGCTTTTGAGGTATTTACCGAAAAAGGAACGAAAAAGATGCACACACTTTTGGTAGAAAATGGCAAGCCATTAATTTTTGGTGACAATAATGAATTGGGAATAAAATTAGATGGTTTTACACCTGTGATTGTAAATTTAAATGAAGGTAATTCAGTGAATGATTTGTGGATACATGAAGAATCGGAATTGATGAAAGCATCGTTGTTGGTTCGTATGTTTGACGACCCAGCAAAAGAAGGCGCAATGCCTCGACCATTTGGTGTTTTCTATCAAAACGATAGATTGGTTTACGAAGATGTAATGCATGCACAAATTGCTACAGCTATGACTAAACCTGCTGATTTAGATAAATTAATTGCTGGTAAAGAAACTTGGACAGTGAGTTAATTTTTAAAGAAATAATTTCAAAAAAAATCCCGAACAAAAATTTTTGTTCGGGATTTTTTTATGAAAGGCTTTATTACTTATAAAATATTATCTTCCTTGGTTGGGAGGCAAATTTACTTTATTCAATCCCATAATTTGATTCATGGTTTTTTGCATCCCTTCGGCGCTACCATCTAAAAATATAACATTACCTTTTCCTAGTTCTGCAAAGTTTTTAATTGCCTCTGTCCACATGCTAAACATGATAACATTCGTATCTAAATTAGCTTGTTTCATTTCTTCGGCGGCTTGACTCATACCTTTTGCCACCTCTTCACGAAATAATGCAACGCCTTGCCCACGAAGTTGTGCTGCTATTCGTTCAGCTTCGGCAGCAATTTTTATAGCATTCCCTTCGGCTTCGGCAGCTTTAGTTTTTGTAATCAATAAAGCTTGTCCTTCATTTTCGGCGGCGGCTTTTAAATTGTTGCTGGCAACAACCTTGCTCATACTTGCCATGATGGCTTCATCAAAAGTGATGTCGTTAATTTGCAAATCCTGCAAATGATAACCCCACGTTTCTAATGTTGCATCAATTTGTTCTTTTACAAACTCAATAATTTCACGGCGTTGAACTAATATTTCTGCTTGTTTTTTTGTAGCAACGAACGAACGAATACTTCCTTCAACAGTTCTTACCAATGCTTGCATTAAATCTCTATCAGAGATAAATTTGAAAGCCACATTTTTTATAGTTTCTTCGGCAGTATTTAATACTGAATATAACAACATTGATTTAAAATAAACATTCGCTTGGTCAATGGTTACAGCCTGAAACTCTAATTCTACTGAACGATTTTGTATACTCACTCGTTTGTAAACTTGTTCAACTAAAGGCAATTTGAAATTTAAGCCTGGTGCTAATACACGACGAAACTTACCAAACATAGTAACAACACCAATTGTACCTTGATTAATTGTTACAAAGCCTGTAAATGCTATAAGTAATAGAAAAGGCACCCACCATAAATAAAGTAAATTATGCATGTATAAAAAATTAAGATGTAAAGCTAATTGAAAATAAATAAGCTGTGTATTATTTATTTCAAACTTCTTTTTTCATTTGTTCCACGGCCAAAGAAAGTATAAAACCAGCTTTTTCAATCAAAATGGCTAGTTCGCTATTATCATTTTGTTCTAATGCCATTTTTTCAATATCACGTATATCACTAATCAATTCTTCAATGCCTAAATTTTCAATAATAGGTTTTATTTTATGAGCAGTAGTTTTTACTACTTCAAAATTTTTAACTGCAAATGCATTTTTAATTTCATTGACTGAAACAGGAATTTGAGTAATAAATAATTTTTTCATTTTTAAAATAAATTCTTCATTACCTCTACTTATTTTTTTTAGATGTTGAAGATTATAAATTGTTTTACAATCAGATGAAATATAGACTTCGGAATTATTAGGTAATACACTTGTATAATGTTTTTTTGAAATCCAAATTGCCATCATGTTTACCAAATCATCCTCTTCAAATGGCTTTGAAATAAAATCATTCATGCCAGCTTCTATACATTTGGTACTTTCTCCTTTTATAGCATTAGCAGTTAATGCAATAATTGGGGTATTTATTTTTAACACTTTTCTAATCATGTCGGTTGCTTCATAACCATCCATTACTGGCATTTGAACATCCATTAAAATGATATCAAATGCTTGTCGTTTTAAAATTTCAATTGCTTCTAATCCATTTATTGCCTCTGTAATATTTACATGATAATGGCTTAATGCTTCGGATGCCACCAAGCGATTCATTTCATTATCTTCTACTAATAACACTTTTTTAGAATGCAACACTTCGCTGTTTATAACATCTGAAATTTCTGTTGGTAAATCAACAATACTTCCAGTTTCAAAACCCAATTCTAATTCGATTGTAGTACCAATATTTTTTTTGCTATTTACCAAAATTGTTCCATTCATTAATTCTATTAATTGTTTGCAAATGCTCATTCCTAAACCAGTTCCACCATATTTTCGGGCAATGGCTTTGTCTTCTTGTACAAATTTTTGAAATATTTTTTTTTGAAATTCATCATCCATGCCAATGCCTGAATCAATTACTTTTAATTTGATGGTTTGATAATTGTCTTTTTCGTTAGTAGATAATTTACACTCAATTTTCACATATCCTTTTTCGGTAAATTTTACTGCATTGCTTAATAAATTTAATAATATTTGATTGGTTCGATAAGGATCACCAATTAAAATTTTATTTATTCTGTTGTCAAAATCAACTACAAGTTTTAATCCTTTTTCTTCAGCTCGATGCGATATTACTTGCATGGCTCGTGATACTACTTCGTGTAAATTAAAACCGATGTTTTCAATAGTTAATTTACCTGCCTCAATTTTTGATAAGTCTAACACATCGTTTATTACCACTAATAAATTTTCTCCAGCAGATGCAATAATATTAAGCAATGTACTTTGTTTTTCGGTTAGCGATGTTTTTTGCAATTGTTTACTCATTCCTAAAATTGCATTCATCGGTGTTCTTACTTCATGGCTCATGTTAGCTAAAAATATTTCTTTTGCTTGAGCAGAATGTTCGGCCATTTCACGAGCATCAATTAAATCAATTTCCATTTTCTTTTGTTCTGAAATATCAAGATGTATTCCGATTGAACCTATTAGTTCACCTTTGTCATTGTATTTTGGAGCACCACTTACAAGGCACCATTTTTCATCTCCATTTTTAGTTTTTAATTTCATTTCATAAGCATCCGATTTTCCTTCACGACGTAATTCGTTTTTGCTTATCAAAACACTTGATGAATCTGAAGCTAAAATATTTTCTGAATTGGCTCCGATTAATTCATTTAATGTATAGCCACTTAAATTGCAAAAACTTTGATTTGCGAATTGAATATTCTCATTCAAATCAACTTCAATTAATCCCAAATTCATATTGGCTATAATGTTTCTGTATTTTTCTTCGCTTCGAATAATTTTATATTCAGTGTTTTTTCGTTCTGTAATATCTGTGTATTTCCATAGATGCCCGTTATAAGTATTATGTATGAAAATGGGAATAAAATCACGTTGAAAAATTTTTCCATCGGTTAAATTTAATTCTTCACCAATACATAATTCTTTTTTTGCTAATAGTTCATCCATTCTATTTATAAATGCTTCGGGGTTAGCAAATAAATGTTTTGCTTGTTGAGCACCTTTAACGCAATTATAGCCAATCAATGCTTCTGGAGACGCATCAATACTAAACATTTTGCAAAATTCAACATTTGATAAAAGAACTTTTCCGTTGGCATCACTTACCAAAATCCCCTCTTGTAAGCTCGAAATTAAATATGATAATCTATTAGCCGATGAACTTAATTCCGATTCAATTTCTTTTAAATGCGTAATGTCAGTAAGTGTTCCAATAATTCTTAATGGTTTTCCATCTAATCCTTTTTCAATTATTCCACCTCTGTCCATCACCCATTTTAATGTACCATCTTTATGCTGTAATCTATATTCTAATGAATGTGTTTCGGCTAATCCACTTCTGTATAATTCGTTTCTTAATTTAATTTTAGCTCTATCTTCTTTATAAATACATTTCCACCATAATTTTGTATCTGTTTTATAATCGCCTGAAATATAGCCTAGTAAAAGATTTTCACATTGAGAAAAGAAAATTTTACCTGTTCGTTTATCATACTCCCACACATTGTCGCCTATTGTTTCTAATGCATGGCGCATTCTTAACTCCGATTC
This sequence comes from Bacteroidota bacterium, assembly GCA_046051225.1. Classification (GTDB taxonomy): domain Bacteria; phylum Bacteroidota; class Bacteroidia; order Chitinophagales; family CAIODY01; genus CAIODY01. The sequence goes on from JBJOOR010000009.1 coordinate 146,191, forward strand.
TTGCAATATTTTTTCGGCCTCTTTTCGTTTATCAATTTGGTGATGTAGATAATTTATAATTTCGGGCAAACTTTCATTTTCATTAAATGATGCTTCATTGCCTTCAATATCATTTATAGCTTCTTTTAATTTTTTGATAGAAAATTCTTTCTGCGATACCTCTGATTTAAGTTTACTATTTACACCAATATATTCCATTTCGCTTATCGAAAATGCATGATTTGCCAATTCTTTATCTCGTTCAAATGAGTTGTAAGAATCATTAATTGCTTTAATAAAATGCTTAAATGAAGGATTCTTAAGGCATTCTTCAGGTAAATATTTTTTAATTTGTCTGGATAATAATTTGTTGTAGTTCATTGTGTTTTATTGAAACGATTTGAAAAATTATGCTTCGTTGAAAGTGGTGATGGTCATAGTTTGATTATGCAACGAGCAATTTACATGTTCATTAAATGGCGATATTTCGCCATAGGAATAAAAGCCTGCCAATAAAGTTTCTTCGCCAAATATTTCTTTTACCGCCTCTACTTCTTCATCAATTCTAGAATCTAAAATTATTTTTCTACCAACGCAACTTATTAATAACGCTAGTTTCGGTTTTCGGTTTTCATTTAATTTGATTGATTGAAAAGCTGCTGTGCTAGCGGCTTCTATTAATTGATCAAAATTTGCTTTCATAAATCGTACTTTTGAACCAATGGGTACATCGCCTGCAAACGTCATTGTTTTTGTAACATTATCAATTGATAAAATAGTTCGAACTACAGGTTCGGAAGTGTTGGGAAGCGTTACTGCTAATGGAAATAATAAAGCAGAGCCAGGCAATTCATCGGCATATTTACCTAAATATGTTTTGTATAAATCTAAAGCATTGTTGTTGTCAATTTCACTTAGTTTATTATTGATAGATTGAGTGATTTTTTTTTCAGTTCCAAACATTTCCCAGCCGCCTAATGTGCCATGTGTTATTTCAATATTACTTCCATAAAAACCAATGGCAGCTATTGTGCCAATTGATGGTACATCGTTGCATCCAACTAATGTAAAATTAAAATCTTTTCCATCGCCAGCTAATCCGCCTGTAACAGGTATTTTGTGTTTAACTACCTTGTTTATTCCTTCTACTAATTGACTGCCATTTACCAATCCACCATCTGATAATATTAAAATATGAGATAGTGATTCTTTGTCTAATTTATTGATTAATGCAATACCAGCTTCTACACTATTTTCAAAATTTTCAATGTTAATAGTAGCTGTTTTTATTTTTGTTTTTTCGAATTCTAAAACAGAAACACTAATTGTATCATCAAATACTTCATCGCCATATATTTCGCCAGCAGTAGAGCATATAGCAATATTTGCCAATGGATATTTTAACTTTAATTGATGATAAATATCAGATTCTTGCAATATTTTTTTTGCGCCAAAACCTAATACCAGATTCACATTTGATGAATTAATTTCATCACTATTAGGGTGTTGAATAAATTGTTGATTGCGAAACGATAGCAATGCCGACTTCATATTAAAATATTTTTTTGTATGCAACAAAACTAGGAAGGTGTGCTATAAAAAAAATGAGTATATCGACTGAAAAGTGTAAGTAAATTAACCTATTTGTTAAAAAACACTGCAAGGAATTTTTGCTCTAAATTTTTGTTTTTCGTTGCTTAATGTATATTGGAATGAAAGTTCGATACCGCCTTGAGCAATACTTGCACGTGTTAATTTTGATAAATTAACATCATAGTTTAAATAAGTTTTATAATTGTTTTTTGCATAGCCTATTATAGGTATTACAGCATCTTTATACCTATACATTAATCCAAAATAAACATATTGATGGTACAAGCTTGAATGCATTAAATTGTATCCACCAATTACACTTAGTACTTTTTCAGTTGCCTTTTTTTGATATGAAAAATAAAGTTCGGTAAATATTTCGTACTGATAATCTATTCGATAACTGTACCCCACATTTACAATTGGTTTCATGCCCAACGAATTATTATTTTGATAAAAAGTTTCGGTAGGCTTGTTGATATGAAATAGCGAAACACCTGCATGGAAAAATCTATCAGCATCTATAATGGCTGTAAATTCAGTGCCTGCATTTATTTCTAAATAATTAATAACAGATTTTCGAATAGGTTGGTTAGGGTCTATTTGCTTGTCGAACGTAGCACCATTCCATTGATTGCCCCAATATAATTTTGAAAAATTTATTTGTTTCTGTATCCATCCTAATGATAAACCACCCGATATAAAATATCGTTCATCATAATCTAACACTTGATGATAAGCACCACTTAACTGAATTTTTGTAGTTGCTAAATTTCCATCGCCTGCCATATCTTGTGCCACAAATAATCCTACGCCAGCTTTTTTTATTTGTTGATTTCTTTTGCTGCCAATTGCTTTATCTACAAAAACTGAAGCCGTATTGTAAGTAACAGGAATGCTATACCATTGATTTTTATAATTAGCACCAAAACGCCAATCGCCATTAAACAAGCCTGTTTTGGCAGGGTTTAATGAAATGGGGGAGGTGAAAAATTGTGAGTAATGGATATCCTGTGCTGAAATATTTTTTATTCCAACAAAAAATAATAGCGATATGAAAATATATTTTTTCATCTATCTAACCAAGGTTACATTGCCTTTTAATCTTCTTTTTTCGCCCGTTAAAAATGTAACATTTAATGTCCAAGCATACACATCCATTTCTTGTTGTTTGCCATTAAAAGTACCATCCCATCCTTCATGACGATTGGTGGTTTGAAATACTAATTGCCCCCAACGATTAAATACTCTAAAATCAAATTGGTCGATGGCATAACCATATACTTTAAAATAATCATTCTGTCCATCACCATCGGGGCTAAATGCATTTGGAACACCAATGGAGGTTTCAACATCTACCATCACTTCTTTGCAAATAGTATCGGCACAACCTAAATCGGATGAAGAAATTAAACAAACTTTATGCGAACCTAGTGCATACCACGATGTTTGAAAATCACGTTGCGAATTAATAATTTGATCGTCAATCATCCATTGATAATTATTGGCATTATAACTTTTGTTGAAAAAATAAAATATAGAATCGGGCTTCAACAGTATGTTTGGCAATATTGAAAACGATGCCATTGGCATTTTGTAAATTCTAATATGATGAAATGTAGAATCGGAAGTAATACATTTTGTTGAATCAAAAACTTTTAATTTAATAGTAAAAATATTTAAGTTTTGATTAAAGTAAGTTGTATCATACAAATGAACAGGTGGTTGAAATAATGTTGACGAAGTATTATCGCCAAAATTCCAAACATATCGTTTAGCACCAATGCTTTGATTGGTAATTCCTACATTCAATTTTGAACATGCAAAAGAATCGGAAACAGCAAAACGTGCAATTGGAAAAGTGAAGTATGGATCAATATCAATTCTTGAAGTATCATATCTATTGCAGGTTGTGGTATCTGTAGCAATTAGTATTACATGATAAAATAATGTATCAGTGTAAATAAAAGATGGATTAGTTAAAGTTGATGAAGTATTATTTTTATCACCAAAATTCCATAGCAATGATGTAGAATTATTGTTGGATGCATTAAACTGAACCGTTAATGGTGTGCAGCCTTTTGTAGGATTTGCCAATGCTGTAGCATGCACTTTATTGGTATCTGTTTTTATTAATAAATGAGTAGAATCTACAATATTACAAGTGGTTGAATCTATGGTTATTAATGTTATTGTAAAATTGCCAGTTGTTGAGTAGGTATGTTTAGGTGCAGTAGTATTCACTATTGCCGAGCCATCACCAAAATTCCATGCATACGTTTTTGTATGGTAACTGTTGTTTGAAAATGAAACTGTAAATGGTGTGCAACCATACCAAAAAGGAATACTTGCAGCAGCATGAGTAAAAGATGTATCTACATGAATAGTGATAGAGTATATTGCCGAATCATTGCAGGTAAGGGTATTTCGAGCTCTTAATTTTACAATGTATGTTCCAACTTTTGTATAAATATGGGTTGGGTTTAATATGCCCGAAACAATAGGGGAGCCATCGCCAAAATTCCAATTATAACTATTTGAGTTGGTTACAACTCCTATAAAATTAGCAGTTAGTGGCGGACAGCCAGACGTTTTATTTACTGTAAATGAATCGGTAACTAAAAATGTACCTACACTTACTGTTGATTTTATGGAATCAATATAATTGCAAGTAAAGGTGTCGGTAATAATTAGTGTTACAATAAAATTTCCACTTTTAAGATATTGGTGTGATGGATTTATTTGTGTTGATGTAAAGCCATCGCCAAAATTCCAATAATAATTAGTGTGCGAATGAACAGTTGATGTAGAATTAAAATTTGCAAAATCGCCTGGGCATAAAATTGGCGTTGTCATATTAAAATGAGCATGCAATGAATCATTTGAAAATGTAAAAGGTAAAAATGTAGAATCAATAATGTTGCAAGTAGTTGAATCAACAACAATTAATTTTATATTGTATGTGCCAATAGTGGTATATTGATGAGTAGGATTTTGCAAAATAGAAGTAGTGCCATCGCCAAAATTCCAATAATAATGTTGTGCTATAGATGTGGTAAATAAAAAAACTGGATCGTTGATACAGCCAAATGAAATGGAAGCATTAGCAGATGCAGTAACTAAAGGCGAACCAACATACATTTTAAATGCAGCTAAATTGCAATTTGCACTTTTGTTAGTTGTTGAATATGCGCCTGCACTTGCTTGCAGTATAGAATTGCCACCACATCCAGCACATATAGCGCCATATATATATCCATTTTTATCAAATCTACTTGTGCCACCATCTACATGTTCAATACTTCCGTTGCCGCCATAATATGTTCCAAAAACTAGGTTTTGAAAATTTCTATTTAGTACCATGATATAAAAATCAGAATTTTGGGCACCATCATTTGTGGTTTGAAATGCATTAGCCGATAATGGCATATTATTGATAAGACCAGGGCTAAAATTTCCGCCAAAAGCGCCACCCCAACCAGCCCAAAAAACATTATCACAATTATCTACCGAAAAGGCTGTTGGCGAACAATTAGGTGTTCCGCTTCCATTGCCAACTACGGTGGATAAAAGAAAATTATTTAATGAAGGACTAAATTTTGTAATGAATTGTCCGCTATTACTATTTTTATAAACCAAAGCCGAAACTGGGTATGCGCCCGATGTTTGCCCCATTATATAAGGCGTATTATTTTTATCTAATTTTACAAAATAAGATTGGTCGTAACTATTTGTGCCTACAAAGGTTGAGGCTAATAAATTAGTTCCATTCGAATCAATATGTAATAAAAATCCATCGGCAACTCCGCCTTGATAGGCTGTATGATAAGCACCCAATGTAGTTGGGAAATTAGAACTTTCTGTTCCGCCTGTTACATAAGCCGAATTATTTGTGTTATCAATATCTAATGAATAACAGGCATCATTCAAATTGCCGCCCACAAATGTTCCCCATTTCATTATTGATAAAGTAGGGTTCATTCTGTATATCACTCCATCTTCGTTGCCACCAGCAAAAGTATGTTGATAGCAACCTAGCGTAACAGGAAAATCATTAGACATAGAACAGCTGGCTATATAAATATTTCCATTGGCATCAAGGTTTACTTCGCCACGGGCATCATCGCCATAATTTCTTTTTAACGAACCCAAAGTGTTTTCTTGGTCGCTATAATTTACACCATCCATGCCGCTTCCGCCTACATAAGTAGAGCCAACCAAAGCACTACCTGCTGCATTAAATTTTGTGATAATCATATCAGCGCTGCCATGATTAGTGTTTTGAAAACAACCGCTTGATACTGGATAATCGGATGAATAACTTCTACCAAAAACTATTAATTCATTATTATTTGTTACAATTAAGCTATTCGGAAAATCATTGTTTGAACCACCTAAAAAAGTAGAATAAATTAATGTAGTGCCTGTGGTATTAAATTTACTAATACCTATATCGCCTGTAAATGGATTCCAACCTGCTGTGCCACTTCCGCCGCCAAATGTGGTTTGAAAGGCTCCTAAAGTTGTAGGGTATCCGCTTGTAGTGGCATATACAATTCCATTCAAATAGCCTGATACACTACTAGCAATACCTGCTGCATATAAGTTGCCAGCATTATCATAAGTGGCCGATGTGCCCCAATTATCTGTAGTGCTGCCTGTATAAGTACAGAAAATAAAAGTAGGGTCGATGATTAATGGCAAAGCTTTATCATACGTTTCAATTTTAAAACTTACTTCATCATTTTTTAAAATAAATTTTGAAGCAATTATTTTTTTTATACCATCAATTATTTGATAGCAATAAGGTGCTTGTTCAATTATTTCGTTGGCAGATGTTTTAATATGCAATAATCCTTTTTCTAAAAATAATTCGCCAGCATTATTGTATTTAATTTTTATCTGATGATAATCGGTATTGGGCATTACTTCAAATTCGTATTTCAAATTTTTGCCAATGCTACTAAAGGAAAGATTGATATTATTGTAAATATTGTTGTAGTTGATGGCTTGATACAAACCTACATTTGATGCCCATTTTGACGAATCGTTGCCCAAAAAATAATTGTGGTAAGCGGTTAGTTTTTGGTTGCCATTTGTAGTTGCATTTTTATTAGCGCCTACAAATTCTTGATTGAAAGAATGGAAATGAATTATATCGCCTTTTTTAGCTGTGATGTGTGGATGATGAAACTTGGCAGCATCTTGCTCATTGATAAATGAATAAGTGATTTTATTTTTTTCGAAAAAAGCAGCGCCATTTGGCAAATCGGCTTTAAATAAAATATGGGGCTCCCATTGTTTTTTATTTTCAATAAATTTTAAATCAGAATGGTTAGCAACCTCCCAACTTTGAGCTTGGGTAGATAAAATTAGTATGAAAAGTAAGGTTATGAAAAGTAAGGCTCTTTTCATGTGCAAATAGTTTTTTTTGATTTGGAAAATTACACATAAATTCTTTTTCTAACAAGTTTATTTTTTCGAAAACTATTCAATCGTTTTTTGAATAATACTTACAGGTGCTGGCAGTGTGCCCGAATTTAATACAACTACCATGTCTTTTGCTTCTTGAAGTGTAAAATCGCCAGTCATTGAGCATCTGCCGCCTGTAATAACATTTTGTACTGTTGGTGCCGAATAAACTTTATTATCAAACATGATGGCAATTGCTTTTTTTATATTTTTTTGGGTAAGCGCTTGCCATTGTGCAGCAGCTTTATCATTAAATTTAAAATAAATTTCGTTGGCTTTTTGCGATGTAATTTCCACATTGGCTTTTTCAACCAATTGATTATTGGGGGTAGATACCATATTATATTCCGATTTTTTTACTGCATACACACTAAAAATATCTTTATCTGTTTTCAAAAATGAATTTCGCTTATTGCCATATTTTATGGCAGCGCCTTCGGGCATTTCCTGTTGCACTTTGGGCAAGTTTAATAGTGTATTTAATTTATCTATATCGCTTTCCAATACATAACCAATTAAAGGTGTGTGCATTGTAAATACGCCTTCGTTGTCAATCATTGGTGTCATTAATTTAAAAATACCACCATCTTCTGTTTTCGATTTTGCTACATCAAGCAAGTTGCTCGAATCTATTTTTTGGGTGGTTTTATTTTGTTCGTTCAATTTTTGTACGGCTTTGTTTATTGCCAATAAATAAGGTGCAAATTCGCTATTGTCGTACATTTCCGAAAACTCTAATTTGCCGCTTACCAACAGATTGTCTATTTTATTTAGGCTTTCATCTCCTTTAGCATTTATTATTATTGTTTTTTCATTTTGATTTATTGCAAATTCGGCGGTTAAATTGTCGCAATTATTCAATCTGTTTTTTAATACTGCTATTGTATTTTCAAAATCTTTTTGAGTAGTAGAATTAATTCTTAATGTAATAGTTGCATGCTTATGTAATGATTTATTTGAACCACAAGAACCCAATAAAATAAATACAACAAAGGCAAATAAATAAATGTAGCGCATAAATTTAAAAATGGATGATAGATGTAAAATAATACCTCAAATATATTTAATTAAAATGTTTAGAAATAATATTTTTGGTTACCAATGGTTTGCCATGCTAGGGGATACAATAGCTCTTATTTTTTAAAACACATTTTCTAATGTTTTACAACCATCTACCAAGTTGGTAATTTTTTGTATCACACTTTCTACCACAGCATCGGGGCAGCTTGCACCGCTGGTAAGCATAATAGTAGTTTGTTTTTTATGGGGCATAAAATCAAATGTGGTTTCTTTTTTCTTATCATGAAAATTGAAATGATGTATTTCATCGGCCGAAATTATTTCATCGGCATTTGATATATAAAATGTAGGCAATTGCTCTTCGCATAATTCTACCAAATGCGATGTATTGCTACTATTATAACCACCTACTACTATTGCAAAATCGGCATCATATTCCAACATGCCTCTTACAGCCGTTTGGTTATCATTGGTGGCATAGCAAAGGGTATCACGGGTATCGGCAAATCTTTCAGCCAAATTTTCTGTAGTAAGATTAAAATGTTTAATCATCACATTTTTCAAAAAATCTGAAATAGCTTGTGTATCAGATGCCAACATGGTGGTTTGATTTACCACACCTATTTTTTGTACATCTTTAGTAATATCAAAGCCTTGGCTATACTGCCCTTTAAATTCGGTATAAAAATCTGTTGCATTTTTTTCGCCCGTAATGTATTTTGCCAATTCAATAGTTTGCTTCATATCTTTTACCACTACCGATGGGGTATGAAATTTACTATGGCTAAAGGTGGCTCGGGTTTCTTCATGATTGGGCTTGCCATGAATAATGATAGAATAACCTTTTTCGCCTATTTGCTCGGCTTTGTTCCATACCCGTTCTACAAATGGGCAAGTGCTATTGTATTTATGCGGCTCTATGCCAGCTTTTGCCAATCGGTTTTCAATTTCTAATGTAGTGCCAAAGGCAGGAATAATCACAATATCATCTGCCGAAAGGCTTTCGATAGCTATTATTTCTTTGCCAGATGTATCTTGCAAAAATGTAACACCTTTGTTCAACAAATCATTATTTACTTGCGGATTATGAATCATTTCGCTTAGTAAATAAACACGTTTGCCAGGGTTTTCATCTACGGCTCTAAAACTGATTTCGATAGCATTTTCAACTCCATAACAAAAACCAAAATGACGAGCTAATAATATTTTTACAGCGCCAAAATCTAATTCGGTAGGCGAAAAATCTTTTTTTAATTTATCATCCTGCTTGCGGCGATTTTTGATATTGGTAATTAACGAGCTTCTATAAGTGATAGGTACATTGAATGATTTCATGGTGCGTTTTTTTGTATGTTGGTGCTTGCCATAGCTATAATGGATAGCGATAAACCTGCTATTGATGGCAGTTTGTAAGAAAATTGCTATTATATTGTACAAAAATAAGAAAAGAAATTAGCAATAATAAAATTTTGTAAAAAGCGCTATGCATGGGTAGCAAGTGGCTGCCCAATAATGTAAGAAGGGAATGAATGGTACATGGGTACACAAACTATGGCAGGAGATGTTTAAAAAAATCCCAACAGGTTTTCAAAACCTGTCGGGATTAAAGCGTTTCATGCTATTTAATTAGCTTATTTGCACTGCAAACATTTCGCTAATAGGCCCTTTTTCGCCTCTGGCATTTTGCCACCAGCCTATCATATATAGCCGCTGCCCAGCTTCGCCCATATTGCATTGTATGCTTAGAGGTGTTCGGGTTGCCATTTGGCTGCGGTTATAATCATCAATTGTTACAGGCACTGGTTCGCCAATGCGAAAGGCTACATTAAACGAGGCTACGCCATCGGGTTTGCCCTGTTTTTTAGCACCCACCATGCCTTGTTGAGGGCGAAAACTAATTTTTACCACATGCCCAGCCGCTGCATTAATAGCCATATCGGGCACTTCACGAGGTGCTGGCACAGGGGTGCGATGAGGGCTTCGAGGTTTAAGCCCCATGTGCACCTTTGCCGATGCCGACACTTTGGGGTTGTTTTGCAACCATTGTTGAATAAACGGGCGCATAAAGCTTACATAGTTGGCTTTAGCCGTGTTTTTAGCTTGCACATCGGCAGGCGTACGCCCACTTTTTACACGGGCTACAGCCCAAGTGCTGTTCCAAACGCCTTGCAGGGTGTGCATGGTTGTTAAGTCGGCTGCCAATATGCCCCATGGGGTAGCATTGGTGGTAGCATCGGTTAATAGGGTGTTTTGAAAAGCATCAAATGATGCATCGGTACGGGGGATTGCTTCGTAAGGCATAAGTAATTGATTTTTAATTGTTAATATTTGTTTTTGAAAGTAATTGTTTGTTTGATTAATAGTTAATTGTTAATGATTAATGGTTCATGATTAATAGCTGCTTGTCCTCGTTTGGGGCGTTGGTTTTGAGCCGAGTCAACGAGGATAAGGTAGTTTAATTGTTTGAACCGATTAGCCGCTTACATTTTCGTTTCCTATGCTCAAATGCTATACTACAAACTAGGACAAATTGGGGTTGACGGAGAACAAACTCCTACAACGGCTACAAAAGCCTTTATCTATATCGTTTCTACGGAACTTTAAGTACCTATCTTTTTTGTTTTCTACCAATATTATGCTCCTAACGGAGCAGCAATACAATCACGTAGTGATTAAATAGGGGTAGAAACAAATGAGCAAAATCATCTTAAAGCCCCATCGGGGCGATATAAATTAGCTGTACCGAGCAAACTTTTACAACGGCTTAAAAACCATACTTAAACCATTTTACTTTATAGTTTATTAATTATACTTTGTACTCAAGACTTTAAACTTCGTACTTAAGACTTTAAACTTCTTATTCCGAACTTTAAACTTCGTACTTAAGACTTTAAACTTCTTATTCAAGACTTTAAACTTCTTATTCAAGACTTTAAACTTCGTACTTAAGACTTTAAACTTCTTATTCCGAACTTTAAACTTCGTACTTAAGACTTTAAACTTCTTATTCCGAACTTTAAACTACAAAGTTAAATGCTGCAACTATTAAGTTTAATTGCTAAAATAGCAGTCTTAATTTTTAGCAACAATACAAAGATGCAAGTGGGCTTACCCTATAGCGCATAAAATAGCGGCAAAAAAAATTAAAAAAGAGGTATGCATAGCCCATATAGTAGAGGCACTATTTGGCTATTTTTATACAACAAATGCAGGTATTTTAAATTAGTGAATTTGCGTTGCAATAGGCTTTGAAACTGTTTTTCTTCGGTAGGTGTAAGTTGATGCTGTAGCAAATAATGGGCTTTGCAATGAGGCAAATTTTCTTCTATCAAAAATTTTTCGTAGCCGCTAAAAATAATTTTTAGCAACAGCCCATGCTGGGTTAAAAAACGATGCAAAAGGGCTATTTCGGCATCTTTTTTATTTAATAATTGCACATTCGATTGGGTTTGCGAAGCCAAGCTGCGCAAAGGTTTGCGAATATAATTACACAATTTTTGATTTTTCATTGTTGGCTTTTAAAATGTTAAAAGGGGGTATCACGTTGAAAAACAGTAAAAAACAGCTAAGCGAAAATAAAAAAAAGGATTTAAAAAGCAAAAAGCGGCAAAAATAAAATTTTTGATTGTTCGGATTATTGAATGATATTTGTATAATTAAAAACAATGGGATAGTATAAAACCAACCATGGTGCAGCAATAGCACTTGCTATATTTACATTATTATGCAATGGACAGCCCAACCTATTACGCACAAAAACAAAAGCAGAATTGCTGTTTATTTTGAAAACACTGCTGCCCTTAATGCCCGAATAAAAAAATTGCCCGATGCCCAATGGAGCAATACTTTGAAAGCTTGGCATGTGCCCGATACGGCGGAAAATCGCAAGCGATTTCAGGTAGAGACGGACGATTGTCCGTCTAACGATTGTCCGTCTCAAAACCAATTGCAGACGGATAATTATCCGTCTCTACAAAACACAGCCCATCAAAGCCCTGCCGCAGTTCCCTTCTCAAAAGGAGAAGGGTTAGGGATGAGGTTGAATAATCAGTCATCAGATGGCAGTGGTCAGTATTTAGTAAATAAAAAATCGCTGATTACTGATAACCGATTACCGACCACTGCTTTAGAAAAAATACAACAATTTAAACAATGGATGCGAAGCAAACGCTATAGCGAATCAACCATCGACACCTATACCGAAGCATTAAAAGTGTTTTTGAATTTTTATAAACACAAACCCATCACTGAAATCACTAATCAAGATTTAATTGTTTTCAATAATGAATTTATCATCAAAAACAAATTATCGGCATCGTATCAAAACCAAATAGTGAATGGGGTAAAATTATTCTTCGCCAAAATTGTGAATGCCAAGCTCAACCCCGATTTGGTACATCGCCCCAAGAAGCCAAAACTATTGCCCAATGTATTGAGTAAAGAGGAAGTGAAACAAATATTGAATGCACACTCTAATATTAAGCATCGCACCATGTTGTCGTTAATTTATAGTTGTGGATTGCGGCGCAGCGAACTGCTTTATTTAAAACCCGAACATGTAGATAGCAAGCGCAATGTATTAATATTGAAAGCAGCCAAGGGCAAAAAAGATAGAATAGCACCACTATCCGATAAAACAGTAGCCCTGCTTCGAGATTATTATAAATTGTATAAACCTAAGCAATGGCTGTTTGAAGGACAAAACACTGGCGAACAATATGATGCCCGAAGCCTATCGAATGTATTAACGCAAGCGTTGGGAAAAACAAACATCCGCCGCCCCGTAACGCTGCATTGGTTGCGCCATAGCTACGCCACACACTTGTTGGAAGCTGGCACCGACCTACGCTACATACAAGAAATATTAGGACACAAAAGCAGCAAAACTACCGAGATATACACCCACGTAAGCACTAAAAGTTTACAGAAAATAATATCGCCATTTGATACACTATGAAAGATAAAACACATAAATTTGTATTGAAAATAAGAACATGGCTTATGGCACAAAGCCAACCAAAAATGGATGGATAAGTGCCATAACGTGGCATGTATATACAAGTTAGCGGCAACCCTTGGGCGACAGTGCAACTTTGAACATTTGAGCATTGAACAACCATTTTTTTTACAACACATAAACAACTAATGACAACAGCAGACATTCAAGCAACAGGCAACTTGTTACAATT